>NZ_CP033069.1:375000-1575000 GCF_003669015.1 Acidovorax sp. 1608163 | reverse complement strand
CGGTGGATCAGCGCGGCAGCCACGGACGAATCCACGCCACCCGACAGGCCGAGGATCACCTCCTCATCGCCCACCTGCTCGCGGATCTTTTGCACAGCCTCTTCGATGTAGTCGCCCATGATCCAGTCAGCACGCGTGCCGCAGATGCCCAGCACAAAGCGCTCCAGCAGCGCCTTGCCCTGCACGGTGTGCGTGACTTCGGGGTGGAACTGCACAGCGTAGTAGCGGCGGCTTTCGTCGGCCATGCCAGCGATAGGGCACGAAGGGGTGGAGCACATCACCTTGAAGCCTGGGGGCAAGGTGGTGACCTTGTCGCCATGGCTCATCCACACCTTGAGCATGCCGTGGCCTTCGGCCGTGGCGAAGTCCTCAATGCCCTTGAGCAGCTCGGTGTGGCCGTGCGCGCGCACTTCGGCATAGCCGAATTCCCGGGTGTTGGAGCCTTCGACCTTGCCACCCAACTGCTGGGCCATGGTCTGCATGCCGTAGCAGATGCCCAGCACCGGGATGCCGAGTTCAAACACCGCATCCGGCGCCTTGTCATCCACCTCGTACACGCTAGCGTGGCTACCCGACAAGATCACGCCCTTGAGCGAGCCGTCCTTGGCGTAGTCGCGCACCCATTCGTCTGTCACATCGCAGGGGTGCACTTCGCAGTAGACATTGGCTTCGCGCACGCGGCGGGCAATGAGCTGGGTGACTTGCGAGCCGAAATCGAGGATGAGGATTTTCTGGTGTTGCATGGTGGGGTTCCGTCAGAGGCGGGAGAGGTCAAGAAGGGGGACACCGCTGCGCTGAGCGGCAGCGATCTGTTGGGGATCGAAAGTGGCCAAGGGCAGGCGCAACGAGCGGGCCAGCCACAGGTATGCCGCATCGAAAGTGGGCAGGCAGGTCTCCAGCGCCACATCCAGCACGGCCTTGTGCTGCGCAGGGGCCAGCTCGTGCAGTTCCACCCGGTGGCGGATGGCTTCGAGCACGCTCCACAGGCCTTCAACCGATGCGGCGGGGATGCGCCCACTGTTCACACCGCTGGCAAGGATGTTGTGGCACTCCCAGTGCCAGAGGTTGGGCGCCTGGGGCTCCACCTCATCGCGGCGGATCAGGGTGTAGAGGCGGCGCGTGTGGTCGCTGGAGGCATCGGGCAGCAGCCAGGCGGCGGTGACAGATGCATCGAGCACGAAAGCGGTCATGCGGCGCTCCGCCCTGTGTGGCGCAGAGCCTTCACCGTCGACGGCCCGGCAGGCTGGATGCTGGCATGCAGTGCGTCCATCTGGCCCAGCTCGCGGGCAATCTGCTCGTCCGAGATGACGGGGCGGCGGCGCACGGGCAGCATGCGCACCACCTCTTTGCCGTGGCGGGTGATGCGCACCTCCTCGCCCTGCTCGACCAACTCGATCAAGGCAGAGAACCGGGTTTTCGCTTCGTAGATGCCGACGGACTGCATAAGTAAAAAAAGTCTGGCCTGAATGGTTAATTCAGACCAGACTATATCAGTCTGACTAGATTTTTTCAATCTAGCCAGATTAGATCAGCAACGATCAGTCAGCGCGGTAGTTCGGTGCTTCCTTGGTGATCTGCACGTCATGCACGTGGCTTTCGCGGATACCAGCGGTGGTGATCTCGACGAACTCTGCCTTGTTGTTCATGTCTTCAATGGTGGCGCAACCGCAGTAGCCCATGGAGGCGCGCACGCCGCCAGCCATCTGGAACACGATGGAGACCATCGATCCCTTGTAGGGCACGCGGCCTTCAATGCCCTCAGGCACCAACTTGTCGGCATTAGGATTGCCGGTGGTCGATTCCTGGAAGTAGCGGTCGGCGCTGCCCTGCTGCATGGCGCCGATGGAGCCCATGCCACGGTAGCTCTTGTAGCTGCGACCCTGGAACAGAATCACTTCGCCAGGAGCTTCTTCGGTGCCCGCAAACATGCCGCCCATCATGATGGTGCTGGCACCAGCGGCCAAAGCCTTGGCGATGTCACCGCTGTAGCGAATGCCGCCATCGGCAATCAGTGGCACCCCGGTGCCCTTGAGTGCCGTGGCCACATTGTCGATGGCCATGATCTGGGGCACACCCACGCCAGCCACGATGCGGGTGGTGCAGATGGAGCCAGGGCCAATACCGACCTTGACCGCATCGGCACCGGCTTCGACCAGCGCCAGCGCTGCAGCGCCCGTGGCGATGTTGCCGCCAATCACATCCACCTGCGGGTAGTTTTGCTTGACCCAGCGCACGCGGTCAATCACACCCTTGCTGTGGCCGTGGGCGGTGTCCACCACGATGGCATCGACACCGGCGCGCACCAGCGCTTCAACGCGCTCTTCAGTGCCCTCGCCCACACCCACCGCCGCGCCCACGCGCAGGCGGCCCGAGGGGTCGCGCGCTGCATTGGGGAAGCTGGTTTGCTTGGTGATGTCCTTCACCGTGATCAGGCCCTTGAGTTCAAAGGCATCGTTGATCACCAGGATGCGTTCGAGCTTGTGCTTATTCAGCAAAGCCTTGGCTTGCTCAGGCGTCGTGCCGTCTTTTTCGTTGACGGTGATGAGCTTCTCGCGCGGCGTCATGATCTGGTGGACCTTGACGTCGTAACGGGTTTCAAAGCGCAGATCGCGGCCCGTGACGATGCCGACCACCTTGCCACCATCGCACACCGGGAAGCCAGAAATACCCAGTTGCTCTGACAACTGCAGCACTTGCAGCACCGTGTGCTCGGGGGTGATGACCACAGGGTCACGCAGCACGCCGGACTCATAGCGCTTGACCTTGGCAACATGCGCTGCCTGCTCTTGCGGGGTGAGGTTTTTGTGAACGATACCGATACCGCCCTCTTGGGCGATGGCAATGGCCAAGCGCGCTTCGGTCACGGTGTCCATGGCGGCGGACACGAGCGGCAGATTCAGCTGGATATTGCGGGAGAGTTTCGTCGCGAGGGACGTGTCCTTGGGCAGGACCTGGGAGTACGCTGGCACCAGCAACACATCGTCGAAGGTGAGCGCTTTTCCAAGTAGGCGCATGAGAAGGCTCCAAAAGACGGATTGTACCCGCACTGCTCCGTGACACGCTGGCCAGAGCCCTACCATCCGTTGCATCAAGGCGTCCGTCCATCTGTAACCATGTGCTATTGCTGTGACAACAAACAGCGTGCACGGCTAAACTCATCGCCATGAAAATGCACAAGCTTCTCCTGCTGGCCGTGGCCTGCACTTGGGCACTGGGCGCCGCCGCTCAGTGGCAGTGGATCGACAAAGACGGCCGCAAGGTGTTCAGCGACCGTCCACCTCCGTCCGACATCCCCGTCAAGAGCATCCTGAAGCAGCCCGGTGGGTCCGCTGCAGTGCGCATTGCGCCAGACGCTGGCGCCGCAGCCTCCGGTGCCGACGATGCCGCACCGGCCACGGCAGCCAAAGCACCCACCAAGCCCGCCAGTGCAGGCAAGGACAAAGAGCTGGAAGAGAAAAAAGCTCAGGCAGAGGCCGCAGAAGCCGCCAAGAAAAAGGCCGAGGAAGAGAAGCTGGCGCGCGCCAAGGCAGAAAACTGCGCACGCGCCCGCCGCGCCAAGGCCGACTTGGAGATGGGTCGCCCCACCATGCAGGTCAACGCCCAAGGCGAGCGCGTCTTTATGGATGAAGCCAGTCGCAACGCTGAAATCAAGCGTGCCAGCGAGATTATGGCAACGGATTGCGCACGCTAATGCGCTGCTGATCCAGCGCCGCGCAGCCAGACAAGGCTGCGACTCTGTTCAATACCCTGCCTTGGCACCTGGGCGTTTGCTGGCAAAGAGCCCGGTGCTGCGGGCACCCTGTTTGGCAAAACGCTCGCGCCTGGCGACCTTGGGGTCCACTTTCAGGGGGCGGTACAGCTCCACCCGGTCCAGGTCTTGCAGCACCGTCTCTGGGGCCGCAGACCGCCCCCATACACCGATCAGCCCCCTGCCCTCTTCGCATCCTATAGACAGTGCAGACAGTGCAGCACCCTGTCCGCAGGCCTTGAGGGCATCAGCCACGGTAGCCCCCTGGGGCAAACTCAATTGCCATTGCTGCGTCTGACGGGGTGCCGTGCACGCCACCAGCACAACCCTCAGCGGCTGCATTGCGTCGCCGCTCTTGGTGGGCGATTCACCCATACACCTGCTCCGCACGCTTGACGAAGGCATCCACCATGGTGGCAGCAATGCGGTCAAACACCGGGCCCACCAGCGCGGCCAGCGCCATGCTGCTAAATCCATAGTTCAACTGCAGCTCCACCTTGCACGCCCGCTGGCTGCCATCGCCCACGGGCAAAAAGCGCCAGTCTCCCTCCAATTGCGAGAACGGGCCTTTCACCAAATGCATCTGTACCCTCTGGCCAGGGACATGGGTGTTGCGGGTCACAAAGGTCTGGCGAATCCCGCCCAGGGCGATGCCCACTTCGGCTGTCATCCCGCCCTCCACATGCTCCAGGACCCGGGCCCGGTCGCACCAAGGGAGAAATTCTGGGTACTGCTCCACGCCAGTGACCAAGGCAAACATTTCTTCGGGGGAATACCAGATGAGGACAGACTTTTGAACGGTTTTCATGCAAACAGGACCACTACACACAGCGTGATGGCTGGCGGGTGCAAGGGGTCAGAGGAAATTAGAATCGCAGCTGCGAGACAACGACAATTGTAGGGAGGCCTTTTATCTTCCGGTTTGCGTCTTATCTAATTCCTCATGGCCAAAAAACCCGATCCATCGTCCCGCATCGCTGACAACAAGAAAGCGGCTTTCAACTACTTCTTTGAAGAACGCCACGAGGCAGGCATGGTGCTGCACGGCTGGGAGGTCAAGGCGCTGCGCGAGGGCAAAGTGCAACTGACCGATGGCTACGTGCTCATCCGCGAAGGCGAGCTGTACCTGCTGGGCTGCCTGATCCAGGCGCTGAAGACGGCCTCCACCCATGTGAACCCAGAGTCGGCACGCACCAAAAAGCTGCTGCTCAAAAAAGACGATATCAAACGCTTGATCAGCAAGGTCGAGCAAAAGGGCTACACCCTCGTCCCCCTGAACCTGCACTGGAAGAACGGGTTTGTGAAATGCGAAATTGCCTTGGCCAAGGGCAAGGCCGAACATGACAAGCGCGACACCATCAAGGACCGCGAGGGCAAACGAGAGGTGGAGCGGGCCATGAAAAGCCGCAACCGCTGACCCTTGCAGCCGCTCAGCCCCAAATAAAAAGCCGCTCGTCGAGCGGCTTTTTCATGCCAACGCAAGCCGTACCGCGCCAAAAATCAGGCCAAGTTGGCCAGCGGGTGCGCATGCGCCGGCCAGGGACTTGCAAAGAACGGCGCCACCATTTCAGGCGTCACGTCTTCAATGCGGCCGGGGTTCCACTGCGGGGCGTGGTCCTTGTCTACCGCCAGGGCGCGGATGCCTTCCACGGTTTCACTCTGCCCAGGGCGCAGATAGAAGCAGTGGCGCACCATATCGCGCTCCATGCGCAAATCATCGGCCAGGCCCATGCCGCGTGCCCGGCGGATCTGCTCCAGCACCACGTGCAGCATCAGCGGCGAGCGCTTGCGCAGCGTGGCCGCCGCAGTGCGCGCCCAATCGGTGTCCGCCGCCTCCAGCGCCGTGACAATCGCCCCGACAGTGGAGAGCGAAAAATACTGATCAATTTGGGCCCTAGCGCTTGTGTGATAAGCGCTAGCAGCTACAAATTTTGAAACAACAAACGACCGGACCGCCTGCCCGTCGGCAAACGGCTGGCTGCCCAGCGCCTCCCACACGGCAGCTTGCTGGTCTGACGGCAGGCAGCCATCGGCCAACTGGTTCTCGATGGCGTCGCCCGCGCCAATGGTGTCGCCCGTCAGGGCCAACCACTCACCTACGCTGCCAGGGCAGCGACTCAGAAAGTAGCCACCGCCCACATCGGGGAACAGGCCAATCGCCGTCTCAGGCATGGCCATCTTGGTGCGCTCAGTCACCACGCGCAGCGCTGCGCCCTGGCTGATGCCCATGCCGCCACCCATCACGATGCCGTCCATGAAGGCGATGTAGGGCTTGGCGTAGTTGTGGATCAGGTGGTTGAGCGCGTATTCCTCGGTGAAAAAATCTTCGAGCTGTGGATTGCCCTGGCTGCCTGCCTGGTGCAAAAAGCGAATGTCACCGCCCGCGCAGAAGGCGCCAAAGGGGCCTTCCTTGTTGCTGCCCCGGATGGCCACGGCCAGCACCCGCTGGTCTGCCTGCCAGGCCAGCAAAGTGCCCATCAGCTCGCGCACCATGCCCAGCGACAGCGCATTCAGCGCACGGGGCCGGTTCAAGGTAATGAACCCGACCTGACCGCGCACTTCGCTCACAACGTCACTCACCACGTCTTTCGATACTTCCGTCATCACTGTCTCCATCATTTTTGTTCCTTCCAACCCAGCATTTCATTCAACACCAAGGCACCAATCACCAGGGCGCCACCAGCCAACACGGCGGGTGCCGGGCGCTCACCCGCTCCCAGCCAGGCCAAGAGGATGCCAAAGATCACCTCCAGCAGGCCAAGCAAAGCCATCTCAGGCGCCTTCAGCACGCGGCCACAGCGCACCGCCAACACGCAGGGGATGGCCAGTTGAAACACCCCTAGCAAAGCCAGCAAGAATAAATCATGCGGCGTGGCCTGAAACGGCAGGGCTAACGGCAAAGTGACCAGCACCGACAGCACCGCCCCCACCAACACCGCAGGCACCAGATCGACGGCGTGACCGTGCCGCTGCGAGTGTTGCACCACCGTCCAGTTGGCAGCGGCGGCCACCGGCACACACAGCGCCACCAGGGTGCCCGACAGCGGCAACCCCGCCATCTGCGAGCCATACATCCAGCCAATGCCCAGCCCGGCCAGGCCAATGGCCGCCCAGGTGCGCGGTGCAATGCGATGGCCAATGAACATGCGCGCAAACAGCGCCGTGAGCAGCGGGCCTGCCGCCATGGTCACCAGCACATTGGCCACAGGCATCAGCATCATGGCCACCATGAAGGCGGTGAACATCACCGCCCAGCACAGCCCAGACAGCCACAGGGCCGCTCCACCCCTGCGCATCGCCCCAAACACCCCTCGTCCCTGTACAGCGGGCAACAGGATCAACAGACTGAGCAGGGTGAAAAGGCTGCGCCAGAAAGTCACCTCAAAGCTGCGCGCCTGTTCCAGGTGGCGGGTCACCACCCCGGCGATGGACCACAGCAGGGTCACAACCACCATCAGGAGCACCGCGCGGGAATGTGTGAGTTTCAACATGGATCGGTTGTGTCAAACCATCAAATCAAATGAAAAAAAGGGCCGCAGCATGGCTGGGCCCTTTTTCTGCGAGAGCAACGCACACCCGCCAAAGGCTCAGTGCGCGAGCTTCAGCGGTCCGCTCAGGAACGGCCAGCGCGCTTGCGCTCGTTTTCTGTCAGGTGGCGCTTGCGCAGGCGCACGCTCTTGGGCGTGATTTCGACCAGCTCGTCGTCCTCGATGAATTCCACGCCGTATTCCAGCGTGAGGTCGATCGGGGGCGTGATCTTGATCGCATCTTCCTTGCCGGAGACGCGGAAGTTGGTCAGCTGCTTGGTGCGCGTGGCGTTCACGATCAGGTCGTTGTCGCGGCTGTGGATGCCGACGATCATGCCTTCGTACACGGGGTCGTTCGCCTTCACGAACATGCGACCACGGTCGTCCAGCTTGCCCAGGGCGTAGGTGAAGATTTCACCGTCGTCCATGGAGATCAGCACACCGTTCTTGCGGCCACCGATGTCGCCCTTGTGCGGTTCGTAGCTGTCGAAGATGTTGGAGATCAGACCGGAACCGCGCGTCAGGTTCAGGAATTCGTTGGTGAAACCGATCAGGCCACGGGCCGGGATGCGGTACTCCAGGCGCACGCGGCCACGGCCGTCGGACTCCATGTTCACCAGCTCGCCCTTGCGCTCGCCCAGGGCTTGCATCACGCCGCCTTGGTGGCCTTCTTCAATGTCGGCAGTCACCAGCTCGATAGGCTCGCACTTCTCGCCATTGATTTCCTTGAACACCACGCGGGGCTTGGACACAGCCAGCTCGTAGCCTTCGCGGCGCATGTTTTCCAGCAAGATGGTCAGGTGCAGTTCACCACGGCCCATCACTTCAAAGATACCTTCTTCGTCGGTTTCCTTCACGCGCAGGGCCACGTTGTGCTGCAGTTCCTTTTGCAGGCGGTCCCAGATCTGGCGGCTGGTCACAAACTTGCCTTCGCGGCCTGCCAGGGGCGAGGTGTTCACGCAGAAGTTCATGGTCAGCGTGGGCTCGTCCACCTTCAGCATGGGCAGCGGTGCGGGGTTGGCCGGGTCGGTCACGGTCACGCCGATACCGATGTCTTCGATGCCGTTGATCAGCACGATGTCGCCAGGGCCAGCCATTGGCGTCTGCATGCGGTCCAGACCCTGGAAGGTCAGCACCTGGTTCACACGGCCCTTGACGGCCTTGCCATCGGGGCCTTCCATGACGACCACGTCCATCATGGGCTTCAGCGTACCTTGGCTGATACGGCCCACGCCGATGCGGCCCACGAAGGTGGAGAAGTCCAGCGCCGAGATTTGCAGTTGCAGCGGCGCGCTCGCGTCACCCGTGTTCGGGGGCACGTGCTTGAGGATGGTGTCGAACAGGGCCGACATGTCGGGGCCCCACTGCTCACCCGGAGGGCCTTCTTCCAGCGACGACCAGCCGTTGATGCCCGAGGCGTACACCACGGGGAAGTCGAGTTGCTCGTCGGTCGCGCCCAGCTTGTCGAACAGGTCAAACGCAGCGTTCACCACCTTGTCGGGGTTGGCACCAGGCTTGTCCACCTTGTTCACGACCAGGATGGGGCGCAGGCCCAGGGCCAGGGCCTTCTTGGTCACGAAACGCGTTTGGGGCATGGGGCCTTCCTGCGCATCGATCAGCAGCACCACGCTGTCCACCATGGACAGGGCACGTTCCACTTCGCCGCCGAAGTCCGCGTGACCAGGGGTGTCCACGATGTTGATGTGCGTACCCTTCCAGCTCACGGCGCAGTTCTTGGCCAGGATGGTGATGCCACGCTCTTTTTCAATCGCGTTGTTGTCCATCACGGTGTCGACGACCTTCTCGTGGTCGGCGAAGGTGCCGGACTGGCGCAGCAGCTGGTCCACCATGGTGGTTTTGCCATGGTCAACGTGGGCAATGATCGCGATATTGCGGATTTGTTTAGTCATAGTTTTTCCAATGTGCCGCTGTGCGCCATGGACGCGGAATGCGGCGTGCCTTCCAAAATTTGTTGAATTTCCAGCGGACTCAGGAGCCTGCCCGGCACCAGCTCCCCGCCAACGATATGGCCCACCCCCAGCAATGCCGGTGGCTTGTCACCAAAAACCGCCACGGCACTGGCGTCCGGCCAGGATCCACGGCGACGCACGCCCGACAGGAACCGGGCCGCATTGTCGCCGTCCAACGTGACACGCGTGTGCCCCACCAGCAGCGACTCAGGGGGCTCCAGGCAGGCCAGACGCCCTGCATCGTCCATGGCCTCCAGCTGCGCCAGTGTGACGCAGCGCTCGACACCAAGACCCCCCGTATCAATACGGCGCAAAAAGGTCAGGTGAGCCCCCACCCCCAGCGCAGCACCAATGTCTTCCCCCAGGGTACGGATGTACGTTCCCTTGCTGCAAGTCACTATCATTTTGATAGCTACCTGCGCTTGTTCTGTGCGCACAAGGGTCAATTCCAATGCATGAATGACCACATTGCGCGCTTCGCGTTCCACGGCAATGCCGGCGCGGGCATATTCGTACAGCGCCTTGCCGTCCTTCTTCAGCGCACTGTGCATGGGCGGCACCTGGCTGATCGGGCCCGTGAACTGTTGCTGCACGGCAGCAATGCGCTCTGGCGTCACCTGCTCAGGCAGCACCTCACGGCGCTCGAGCACATCCCCCTCGGCGTCGCCGGTGGTGGTGGTGGTGCCCAGCAGCGCAATGGCTTCGTAGGTTTTGGCCGCCTCCAACTGCAACTGGCTGAACTTGGTGGCAGCACCAAAGCACAGCGGTAGCACGCCGGAGGCCAGCGGATCCAGCGTGCCGGTGTGGCCCGCTTTTTCGGCGCGCAGCAGCCACTTCGCCTTTTGCAAGGCGTCATTACTGGACAGGCCCAGGGGTTTATCGAGCAGCAGCACTCCGTGCACCGGGCGCCGCTGCACCCGGATGCGGGGAGCGCGCTCGGTCATGCTTCCTCGTCGTCTTTGGCGCGAGAAGCAACGGCGCGCGCAATCAGCGCATTCATATCGGCCGCACGCTCAGAGGTGCGATCGAACATGAAGTGCAGCGTGGGCACCGTATGGATGTGCAAGCGCTTGAACAAACCATTGCGCAAAAAGCCCGCGGCCTGGTTCAGCGCCACCTGTGTCTCCACAGGGTCGCCCGTCAGCAGGCTGAAGAACACCTTGGCATGGGCGTAGTCAGGGGTGACCTCCACACCCTGCAGCGTCACCATGCCCACGCGCGGGTCTTTCAGCTCGCGCGCAATCAGCTCGGTCAGATCGCGCTGGATCTGATCGGCCACCTTGAAGGCGCGGTTGGGAGTGGAGGATTTCTTCGCTGCCATGTCGTCGCTCTTGCCTGGTACGCCTTACAGCGTCCGTGCGATTTCCTTGATGTCAAAGAATTCGAGGTGATCACCTTCTTTGATGTCGTTGTAGTTCTTGAGCTTGATACCGCACTCGAAGCCTTCCTTGACTTCCTTGACGTCGTCCTTGAGGCGCTTGACCGAGTCGACATCGCCGGTGTAGACCACCACGTTGTCGCGCAGCAGGCGGAACTTGGCATTGCGGTGCACCATACCGGACGTGATGTACGAGCCGGCAATCGTGCCAATCTTCGTTGCCACGAACACAGTGCGGATTTCGGCCGTACCAATGATCTCTTCGCGTTGCTCTGGGGCCAGCATGCCCGACATAGCGACCTTGAGCTCGTCCACAGCGTCGTAAATGATGCTGTAGTAATGCAGGTCCACGCCATTGCCTTCGGCTGTCTTGCGAGCGCCGGCATCGGCGCGCACATTGAAGCCAATCACGATGGCCTTGGAGGCGATCGCCAGGTTGATGTCGGACTCGCTGATGCCGCCCACGCCGGCGTACACCAGTTGCACCTTGATTTCGTCGGTCGAGAGCTTGAGCAACGATTGCGACAGCGCTTCCTGCGAACCCTGCACGTCGGCCTTGACGATGATGGGCAGGGTCTTGACCTCGCCCGCCGTCATGTCGGCAAACATGTTTTCCAGCTTGGCGGCTTGCTGCTTGGCCAGCTTGGTGTTGCGGAACTTGCCTGCACGGTAGGTGGCGATTTCGCGCGCACGGCGCTCGTCGGTCATCACCATGAAGTCGTCGCCTGCCTGCGGCACTTCCGTCAGACCCTGGATTTCCACCGGGATCGAAGGACCTGCGGTCTTGGCGACCTTGCCGTTTTCGTCCAGCATGGCACGCACGCGGCCATAGGTCTGGCCAGCCAGCACGATATCGCCCACTTTGAGCGTACCGGATTGCACCAGCACCGTGGCCACAGGGCCGCGGCCCTTGTCCAGCTGGGCTTCAATCACCAGGCCCTTGGCCAGCGATTCCACCGGGGCCTTCAGCTCCAGCACTTCAGCTTGCAACAGCACTTGCTCCAGCAGTGCGTCAATGCCCATACCCGTCTTGGAAGACACAGGCACGAACGGCGAATCACCACCGTATTCTTCCGGCACCACCTCTTCCACCACCAGCTCTTGCTTGACGCGGTCGGGGTTGGCATCGGGCTTGTCGGCCTTGGTGATGGCCACCACGATAGGAACACCAGCCGCCTTGGCGTGCTTGATGGCTTCCTTGGTCTGGGGCATGACACCGTCGTCCGCTGCCACCACCAGAATCACAATGTCGGTGGCCTGGGCACCGCGGGCACGCATGGCCGTGAAGGCCTCGTGACCAGGGGTATCCAGGAACGACACCATGCCGCGTGGCGTTTCGACGTGGTAGGCACCAATGTGCTGCGTAATGCCACCGGCTTCGCCCGCAGCCACCTTGGCGCGGCGGATGTAGTCCAGCAAAGAAGTCTTGCCGTGGTCCACGTGGCCCATGACGGTCACCACAGGGGCACGAGGCAGCAGCTCTGCGTTTTGCTGGCCTGCATCTTCGTCGGTGAAGGCTTCTGGATCGTCCAGTGCCGCCACCACAGCCTTGTGGCCCAACTCTTCCACCACGATCATGGCAGTGTCCTGGTCCAGCGGCTGGTTGATGGTGACCATCTGGCCCATCTTCATCAAAGCCTTGATGACTTCAGAGGCCTTGATCGACATCTTGTGCGCCAGCTCTGCCACCGTGATGGTTTCAGGCACATGCACTTCAATGATGCGGGCTTCCACCGGCGCAGATTGCTGGTGGTCATCGCGCTGATCGCGGTTGTCGCCACGGCGGCCACGAGGACCACCGCGCCAGTTGTTGCGCCCCACACCACCGCTGCTGTCGCCGCGGGTCTTGATTTCTTTCTTCTTGGCCGTGTCATTCGCCCAGCTGGAGGACAGCTTGGCCGATTTGACTTCCTTGCCAGCCCCTGCGCCAGGCGCAGCAGGTGCAGCAGCACCCGCATTGCGCGGCCCTGTGCCGGTACCAACGGCAGGCTTGTGCAAGGTGCCCTTCTTGGCGTCACCCACAGCAGCGGGCTTGGCCACTGGCTTGGGTTCTTCGGGCTTCTTGGCCACCATGACCGCCTTCTTGGGCGTTGCCATCATGGAGCGGATCGCTGCAGCTTCGGCCTCGGCCTTGCGGCGGCGGGCATCCAGATCGGCAGCGCGCGCGGTTTCTTCGTCGGCACGCGCCTTGGATTCGGCAGCGGCCTTTTCGCGGGCTTCGGTCTGGGCGGCATTGCGCGCAGCAGCTTCAGCAGCCTGTTCGCGGGTGGCTTCCTGCTTGACAGCAGACGCCTGCGCCTTCTTTTCGGCTTCCTGGGCTGCGTAGGCGGCGGCACGCTCTTCGGCTTCGCGCTCACGCTTTTCGCGGGCTTCACGCTCGGCACGCTTTTCAGCGAGCTCTGTCTCCTGGCGGCGAATCAGCTCGGCCTGGCGGCGGGCTTCTTCCTCGCGGCGAGCCAATTCGATGTCCTCGCTGGAAACAGCGGCTTCTTCGGCGGCAGGCGCTGCAGATTCCGCAGCGGACTCGACGCCTTCATCGCGCTGGATGAAGGTGCGCTTCTTGCGCACTTCCACCTGGATCGTGCGGGCCTTGCCAGTGGCATCGGCCTGCTTGATTTCGCTGGTGGACTTCTTGACCATGGTGATCTTCTTGCGATCACCCGAAGCGGTGCCGTGGCTGGCCTGCAGGTAAGCCAACAGCTTTTGCTTGTCGGGCTCGGTCAGGGCATCCGAAGGGGCAGCCTTGCTCACACCCGCAGCCTTGAGCTGGTCGAGCAGAGTTTCAGGCGATTTTTTGAGTTCGTTTGCGAACTCGGCGACAGTATTACTGGACATATTTGGTTCGTGCCTCCCTGACCTTTACTCTTGCCCCGCCGCGAACCAATGTTCGCGGGCCTTCATGATCAAGGCCTTGGCATCTTCTGCAGACTGCCCGGTCAGGTCGGTCAGCTCATCAATGGCCAGATCGGCCAGGTCGTCACGTGTGTGCACACCGCCTTCAGCCAGCTTGGCAATCAGGTCGGGGGTGATGCCGTCGAGGTCGCGCAGGTCTTGAGAGACCTCATCCACGCTTTCCTCACGGGCGATTTCCATGGTCAGCAGCGCATCCTTGGCGCGGGCACGCAGCTCGTTCACGGTGTCTTCGTCAAACGATTCGATCTCCAGCATTTCCTGCAGCGGCACATAGGCCACTTCTTCCAGGGTGGCAAAGCCTTCGGAGATCAGGATGTCGGCGATTTCCTCGTCCACATCCAGCTTTTCCATGAACAGACGGCGCGAGGCATCGGACTCGTTGGCCTGCTTTTGGGCAGACTCGGCAGCGTCCATGATGTTGATCTTCCAGCCCGTCAGGTCGGAAGCCAGGCGCACATTCTGGCCACCACGGCCGATGGCGATGGCAAGGTTTTCCTCGTCCACCACCACATCCATGGCGTGTTTTTCTTCGTCCACCACGATGGAGGACACGTTGGCAGGCGCCAGCGCACCAATCACAAACTGGGCGGGGTCTTCAGACCACAGCACGATGTCCACACGCTCGCCAGCCAACTCGTTGGTCACAGCGTTCACGCGGGTGCCACGCACACCAACGCAAGTGCCGATGGGGTCCACGCGCTTGTCGTGGCTCAGCACGGCGATCTTGGCGCGCGAGCCGGGGTCACGGGCGCAGTTCTTGATCTCCAGCAGGCCTTGCTCGATTTCGGGCACTTCCTGGCGGAAGAGTTCGACCATGAATTCAGGGGCCGAACGCGACAGGATGATGGGAGCGCCACGCAGCGTCAGGTCCACTTCCATGATCATGGCGCGCACACGGTCGCCGCTGCGCAGATTTTCCTTGGGGATCATCTCGCTGCGACGCAGGCGGCCTTCCACACGGCCAGACTCGACAATGATGTCGCCCTTGTCCATGCGCTTGACGGTGCCGGTGAAGATCTTTTCGCCACGCGACATGAAGTCGTTGAGCAGCATTTCGCGCTCAGCGTCGCGGATCTTTTGCAAGATGACCTGCTTGGCCGCCATGGCGCCAATGCGGCCGATGGGCACGGATTCCACGCCCTCTTCGATGTACTCACCCACCTCGATATCGGCCACGCGTTCGCGGGCATCCATCAGCAGCTCTTCGGCTTCGGGGTTTTGCAGACCGGCGTCATCGGGCACCACCAGCCAGCGGCGGAAAGTCTCGTAGTTGCCGCTGTCGCGATCGATGGACACACGGATGTCCACCTCGCCTTGGTACAGCTTTTTGGTAGCCTGGGCCAGGGCCGATTCCACCGCACCCAAGACCACATCACGCTCCACGTTCTTCTCGCGCGAAATGGCCTCAACCAACATCAACAATTCGCGATTCATGCGACGACTCTCCTATTTCAATCACCCGAAGACGCAGGCCCCAGCGGGCGGCCTGCCATCCCAATTGTTCTGAACAGCTCAGGCAGCGCCCTGCTCTGCCTTGCCGGCACGCCCCTTGAAGTCCACGATGGGCGCCAGGCGCGCATCACGCAACTCATCCAGGGCAAAGCCCAGTGCCTGCAATGGTGCAGGCACCCGTTTTTTGCTGACTTTCTGGCCGGGCTTGACCGCAGGCTCGTCTCTCCAGACGATCTGCCAGCCCCCGGACTCGGCGCGCTCGAGCGTGCCGCGAAATTTCTTGCGGTTGGCACTGACCTGGCCCGCCGCTGCTGCGCCCATGGGCGCCTTCAAGGTGATGTCAATGACCGAGCCTTCAAAGCGCACGAAGTCCTGCTCGTGGCGAAGGGGGCGGTCAATGCCTGGGGATGACACTTCCAGGCGCTTGTATTCGACGCCATCCACTTCGAGCGCAAATTGCAGCTGGCGGGTGACTTTTTCGCAGTCTTCCACCGTAACAAACTGATCCAGCACAGGCTGGGGAGCATCCACAACAGGCGCCACCCAGGGCAAATCAATGGTGATGCGCAGCAGGCCACCGGCAGAGCGCTCAATCTCTACCAGGTCATAGCCCAGACCGATCACAATTTGTTCAACGATTTGCTGCAGTGCCACGTGTTCAGTTCAATCCCGGGAAAAACAAAAAACCCGATAACCCCCAGAAGACTCCCCCTTCTGACAGCTTCGAGCTCCAAAACCAAACGGCCAAAAAAAACGGGCGGTTGGTACCCGCCCGCTTGGTCGTGAGAAACGTATTGTAGCCTGTAACGCCTTGATTTGCAAAGCCAGCCTGTTGCCAAACGGCCATTTCCGTGCCATGGCACGTGGCATGGCCCACCCAGGCGCACGGCACTCACAGCGCCGACAGGGGCTGTAGCAGTTCGTGCAAGTCGGCCTCGGTGAACAGCGGCTCCTTGCGCGCGGCATCGCCGCCATAAATGGCCTGCGCCAGCTGTGCCTTGCGCTCTTGCAGCGCCAGGATGCGCTCTTCGATGGTGCCCTGGGCCACCATTTTCACCACCCACAGGCGCTGCGTCTGACCGATACGGTGGGCCCGGTCGGTGGCCTGGGCCTCGGCAGCGGGGTTCCACCAGGGGTCGTAGTGGATGACGGTATCGGCCTGGGGCAGGTTCAGCCCCACACCTCCCGCCTTCAGGCTGATCAGGAACAGCGGCACCTCGCCACTGGTAAAGCGCTGGATGATCTCATCGCGTTTTTGGCTTTGGCCGGTGAGCTTGACCCAGGGCAAGCCCCGGGCCTTGAGCTCGGCCTCGATCAAGCCCAGCATGCTGGTGAACTGCGAGAACAGCAGCACCCGCCGCCCCTCGGCCAGCATCTCGGGCAGCAGCTCCATCAACTGCGCCATCTTGGCCGACTCGCGCACCTGGCGGGCGGACTCCAGCGGCACCAGGTGCGGGTCGCAGCACACCTGGCGCAGCTTGAGCAGCGCATCCAGGATGGTGATCTGCGACTTGGCCAGCCCCTTGGAATGCAGGGCTTCGCGCACGGTCTTTTCCATGCCCAGGCGGATGGTTTCGTACAAATCGGCCTGCGCGCCCGTCAGCTCCACGCGCATCACGGTTTCCACCTTGGGCGGCAGCTCGGACGCCACCAGCGCCTTGGTGCGGCGCAGCATGAACGGCGCCACCCGGGCGCGCAGCTGCGCCAGGCGCCCGCTGTCGCCCTGCTTTTCCACCGGGTTGCGAAACAGCTCCCGAAACCGCTGCTGGCTGCCCAAAAAGCCGGGCATGAGGAAGTGGAACAGGCTCCAGATCTCGCCCAAGTGGTTTTCCATGGGTGTGCCCGACAGGCACAGCCGGTGGCGCGCCTGCAGCGCAGACACCACCTGGGCTGCGTTGGTGCTGGCGTTCTTGATGTTTTGCGCCTCGTCCAGCACCACCAGGTGCCATTGCAGTTGCAGCCAGCGCTCACGGTCGCGCTGCAACAGTGAATAGGGGGCGATGACCAGGTCGTGCTCGGCCACCGAATCGGCCAGCTCATGGCGGCCAGCGCCGTGCAGCACCAGGGTGCGCAGGCCCGGGCAAAAGCGCGCGGCCTCGCTGTGCCAGTTGCCCATCAGGCTCACTGGGGCAATCACCAGGGCCGGGGCTGTGAGGCGACCCGCGTCCTTTTCGACCTGGATGTGGGCCAGCGTCTGCAGCGTTTTGCCCAGGCCCATGTCGTCGGCCAGGATGCCGCCCAGGCCCTGGGCGCGCAGAAACTGCAGCCAGTTCAGCCCCTGCTGCTGGTACGGGCGCAGGCTGGCGTGCACGCTGGCGGGCACAGGCACCTCTGCGATGGGGCTGGCGCCCTGCAGTTGCCGCACCAGGGCCTGCAGCGCAGCCGCGCCCTGCCACACCGCGCCTTCACCCAGGGCGGCGCTGGCGCGCAAGGCCTCCAGGCGCGACAGGCGCAGGCTGGGCTGGGCAAAATCCGCCCCCCGCTCACCCACCAGTTCGAGCAAGGCGGCCAGCCAGGGGCGCAGCGGCTCAGTGGGCAGGCGCACAAAGCCGCCCTGCGCATCGCCACGCGGCACGTAAACAAAGGGCGGCAGCTGCGGCTGCCCGGTCGCTGCATCGGGCGGGTGCTGCGCCGCCTGGGCGATCAGGTCCGGCAGCCAGGGCAGCACGTTGTGGCGCTGGCCGTCCAGTTCCACACCCAGCGACAGCGAGAACCAGGGCGAAGTGTCTGCGGCTTCGTCGGGCATCACATTCGGCAGTGCATCAGACACTCCTGTGCGCCCGGCGTCCGGCTCAAAAGGACTGGGCAGTCCCTGCGCTTCGCCGCCGCCCTCATGCCCCAACTTCGCAGTGCGGGCCACGGGCTGCGGTGCCAGCGCCACCGTCAGGTTCTGCGCATGGCTCACCCAGCCCTGCAAGGCCGGGTCCTGGGTCACGTCAAACCCCGCCTCGCTGAACACCACAAAACCCGCATCGGCCCAGGGCATCCAGGCCTGCTGCGAGCGCTCGCCGGGCAGGCCAAACACGCCGTCGTCGGTGGCCAGCAGGCCCAGCGCCATCAGTTTCTGGATGGCTTCCAGCTCCGCCTGCGGGTGGCGCTGCAGCAGCACCCTGGGGCCATCGCCCCCGTCCAGCGGCACCACCATCACCTGCGCGCCCTGCCCCGGCCACCAGCCCCGGTGGCCTGCGTAGTCAAAACTGAGCCGCGCCATCACCAAGCCCAGCGTGGGCCGTTGGGCCAGCGGTGTGGGCGCCAGGTGCAGGCAAGGCCGGGGCACCACGCCCTGCACCCGCTGCACGCCCTGCACCACCGGGGGCAGGGGCACATGGGGCAGGCTGCGGGCCATTTCGTCCTGGTATTTTTCGATGGCCGACACCCGCAGCGCGGGGGCCTTGAGCAGCACATCCAGCTGCGCCGCAGTGACCGTGCCCAGGTCCACCGGCCCGCATTCGCCCCGCTCGGCGTCGACGAACAAGGGCGGGCTGTTGTGGCACAGCGTGCCGCCATCGCCCGCCAGGGCAGCGCGCAGTTGCCAGGCGGGCTCGGCCGACAAGGCACCGGGCTGCGCGGGCACTTCGCGCCACAGCCACTGCAGCGCGCGCGCAGGGGCAAAGCGCAGCGGCTCGCCCACGGTGGAGCCACCGGCATCGGCAAACAGCCGCCCGGTGCTGGCCGCCTGCTGCAGCGCCAGCAAGCCAACCTGCCCCTCCAGCACCGCGCAGGGCGCGCCGCTGTAGGCCGAGTAATACCCCTGGCTGCGTGGCATGGCGCGCAGCAGTTGCAGCACCTGGCGATCGGTCTCGCTGGCTTGGTCGTACACCGCCTGGCCCTTGGCGGGCTGGGTGCGCACCTGCTTGGGCTTGGCCCAGCCGCCGGTCAGCTTGGGGTAGGACACCACGGCTTCGAGCTGCAACTGCGTGGGCTGGCGCGCGCCACCCACCACCGATGCCAAATACAAATACTGCTCAGGCCGCGCGCTGCGGTCGGTGGGGCTGAGCACCACATCGCCCCCTGCGGCGCGGTCCAGCGCGGCCAGCCAGTTCACCAGCTGGGCCTGGGCCTCGGCCTGCTGCACGGCGGCCATGCGCTCGCGGGCCGACAAGGACGCTGCCGCCGCGCTCACATCCTTGCGCGGGGCCGCCGCAGCGCGGGCTTCATCGCTCAGCGGCAGGCGGGCCGCCTTCAGCATCAACGCCACTGCATGCTTGCACTGGCGGCCCACGGGGCAGTCGCACACGCTGCGCCAGTAGTCCACCTGGCCATCGGGCATCACCGCCAGGGTGACGGCCACCTCATACGGTATGTGCTGCGTGCCCTGCACCAGGGCCTGTATCCGCCAGCCTTCGTCCAGCGGCTCAATGTCCGGCTCGCTCACCACACCTTGCGCCAGCAGGGCCTTGCCGCGCATCCAGGGGCCGTCCTCGCACAGGGCGCGCAAAGAGTCGGGGTCGAACCAGAAGGTGTCAGACATTACAGGTAAAAATGGCCTCTAGCGCTTGATAAATAAGCGCCAGCAGCTATACATTTAGTAGCATCATGCGCCCGCCACAGTGCGCACAGCGCGGTCTGCACGCACGCGGTCAAACACCTCTTGCGCCATGGGGTCGGTGGCGGCGCCCGAAGGGGCACCGCTGCGCAGGGTGGCCAGCAATCGATCGAGCACAGCCGCCTGGGGCAGCAAGGGGCCCAAAAAATGCGCCTTGCGCCCATCGGCAATCAACAGTGTGGGGAAGGTCTCCACATCCAGGTCGCCTGCCAGCTCCGATTCGTCCTCAATGTCCACCCATTCAAAGCGCACGTCGGGGTGGGCCTGGGCCAGGGTGTCAAACAGCACCCGGTAGTCGCGGCAGGTGCCGCACCAGCCCGCACACAGGCACACGGCCCACCAGCCGCTGGACTGGGCGGTGGTGGTGGAATCAACAGGCAAGGCGGCAGGGCTGGGCATCGGTTCAACTCCTCAAGCCCGCAAGGCAAGGGCCAGGGCTACAACGGGATCACGGACTGCGCCGTTCGCGGGCGCGGTAAACCTCGATGGTACCCACACCGGCGGCCTGGTTGCCCCAGCTGCTCCTCACAAAGGTGGCCACAGCGGCCACATCCTCATCGCCCAGCAGGTGCTGAAAGGGCGGCATGCCATGCGGGCGCGGGTTGCCCGCCGTGGCGGGCAGGTAGCCGCCCTGCAGCACCACACGCACCAGGTTGGTCGGGTCGGCCAGCACCACGGCGCGGTTGCCCGCCAGGGGCGGGAAGGCGGGTTGCCCGGCCTCGTCCTTGGCGCCCTGCCCTTGCGCGCCGTGGCACTGGGCGCACTGGGCTTCGTACACCTTGGCCCCACGCGCCATGGCCGATGCGGCGGGTGGCGCTGGCGGCGCGGATGGCTCCTTGGCCTGCTGCGGCAAAGCCCTGAGGTACACGGCCATGGCACGGGCGTCGGCATCGCTCAGGTACTGGGTGCTGCGGTACACCACCTCGGCCATGGGGCCGATGACCGAGCCGTGCGGGGCCACACCGGTTTGGAGCAAGGCCACCACATCGGCCTCGCTCCACGCCTGCACGCCCGCCTGGGCGGGGTCAGTGAGCGCCGGGGCCAGCCAGTTCTGCACCGGGATCAGCCCCCCGGCCAAAGCCTGCCCATCCCTGGTGGCGCCCATGGCATTGCGCGGCGTATGGCACGCCGCACAGTGGCCCAGGCCGTTGACGAGGTAGGCGCCGCGCTGGTAGTCGGGAGCGGAGGTGGTGGTGGCGGTGGTTGCAGAGGCCGCCTGCGCCGCCGGGGCACCGGGTGCGAAGAACAGCGCCCGCCACACCCCCAGCGCCGCCTGGGTGCTGTACGGAAAGCGCAGCGCGTGCGCTGTGTTGGCCTGCGCCACGGGCTTCAGGCTTTGCAGATAGGCGTAGAGGGCGTCAGAGTCTTCACGCGTGACGTGCGTGTAGCTGGGGTATGGAAACGCCGGATACAGCAGGCGCCCATCCTTGCTGCGCCCGTGGTGCAGGGCGCGCCAGAACTCGGCCGATGTCCACGCGCCCAGGCCCGTGGCTGGGTCGGGCGTGAGGTTGGGGCTGTAGACCATGCCAAACGGCGTCTCAATGCCCCGGCCACCGGCCCACGGTGCGCCGCCCTGCGCGGTGTGGCAGGCCATGCAGTTGCCCACGCGGGCCAGGTACGCGCCCTGCGCCACCAGCGCGGGGGTGGTCTGCAGGGTCTCGGCCGTGGGCAAAGGATCTTCGCCGCGCAGGTTCAGCGCCACGATGGCGGCAGCCGCCACGCCCACCGTGGCCAGGGTGCCGGACACCCATCGCAAAAGTCGCCGCAGGTTCATCCGTTTCATGGGCGGCCTCCTTCGGCCACACCGCCACAGCGCGCGGGCATGGCGGCGGGCAGGCTGCTGGCAGGCTTGCCGTGGCCAGGCACCGGCTGCGCGGCCAGCCAGGCAGACACCGCACTCACATCCTCGGGCGTGAGCTGGCGGGCCACATCGGCCATGCAGTCGGGCGCATGGGCCTTGCGCTGGCCGGTCTTCCAGGCGCCGAGCTGGCTATTGAGGTAATCACGCGGCAGGCCCAGCAGGCCGGGGATGGACGGGGCCACCCCCGTCAGGGCCGCTCCGTGGCACTGCACGCAGGCCGGAATCTTGCGCGCCGCATCGCCCTGCTGCACCAACGCCTGGCCTTGGGCCCGTTGCGCAGGCGTTCCCTGGGGCACGGGGGCCGGTGGGTAGGGCACGTCCAGCGCCGCAAAGTGGGCGGCCATCTCGCGCAGGTAGTCGTCGCTCAGGTGCTCTAGCAGGTAAGCCATCTGCGGGTAGCTGCGCCGCCCGTCGCGGAAGTTGAGCAACTGGTTGGCCAGGTAGCCAGCAGGCTTGCCTGCGATGCGCGGGAAGTAGCCCTCGGGCGTGGCGCGGCCTTCTTTGCCATGGCAGGCGGTGCAGGCCAGCACGCGCGACGCCATGCCCGAGGGCGCAGCAGTTGGCGCAGCGGCAGCAGGCACGGGCTGGACGCCAGCGGCATCCACAGCGCCGGGTGCAGCCCCTGCAGCACTGCAGGCCA
This sequence comes from Acidovorax sp. 1608163, assembly GCF_003669015.1. Classification (NCBI taxonomy): domain Bacteria; kingdom Pseudomonadati; phylum Pseudomonadota; class Betaproteobacteria; order Burkholderiales; family Comamonadaceae; genus Acidovorax; species Acidovorax sp. 1608163. Next base: position 1,552,965 of record NZ_CP033069.1, on the reverse strand, counting down.
GGGCGGCGCCCCACAGCGCCAAGGCGCGCAGCCGGGTGCGAACAAATTCGGTCATGGGGTCGTTGTGTGAAGGCTTGTAGGGGACGGCACAAACACAGAGCAAGGCCTGCGGCCGCCTGCCACTTTACGCGCCCGACGCACCACCGAACAGGCGCAGTGGTGGCGCAAACAGGCAGAGCAGATGCGTCCCACCCGCCTGTACTGCAGAGACGCGGGGCTAGGCCGTGGCTGTGGCCATCTACCCATTCACTATCAAATCAATAGCTGCTTGCGCTTACTCTGCAAGCGCTAGCGGTCATTTTTGCTGATGAGCCACCGATCACCGATGGCCCTCACTCCCTCTCCCCTGGTGGGAGAGGGCCGGGGAGAGGGCCGGGGAGAGGGGGTGAAATAGGCGCGGTGCTTGTGCAGCCCCCTCTCCCCAACCCTCTCCCGCGAGGGGAAAGGGGGCAATTTCCCCTCGCTGCGGCCAGCAAGGCACTGCCGCCCCCACCCTCCCCCAACCCTCAGCGGGCCGCGTCTGCGTGCTGCGCCTGCTCTTGTGCGGCCATGCGCACGGCGGCGTTCACGGCGCCATAGCCGTCGTAGCCGCCTTCGCGCTGCACCACTTCAAAGAAGAAACGGTCGGCAAAGGGCTCGGTGTAGGCGTGCAAAAAGCGCCCGCCGCCCGGCGACACATCGGCCACGATGTTCAGCGCCTGCATGCGGCGCACCAGGGCCTCGTCCAGGTCCAGGCGGGCCAGCAGGTCGTCGTAGTAATTGGGGCTGATGGGCACCCACTTCACACCCTGGGCCGTGAGGCGCTGCACGGTGGCAAAGATGTCGTTCGTGGCCAGCGCGATGTGGTGCACGCCGCCGCCCGATCGGCCCGTGGCCCGCACCTGCTGCGCCGTGCGCGTGCGCTGGCTTTTGGAGACATTGAGCACCAGGCGCAGATTGCGCTCGGCATTGGTGAGCGCGCAGCTGCGGATCAGCCCGAACGGGTCGGCCAGCTCCAGGCTCTCGCCCGCACTCAGGCCCAGGATGGACTGGGCAAACAGCGTCCAGGTATCGAGCTGGTCGTTGGCCAGCGCCAGCGCCATGTGGTCGACATGCGTGAGGCCGCACTGCGCGGGCACGGGCGCACGGGGCACAGGCGCCACAAAGTCGGCATCGAGCGTGGAGCCTGCGTGCACAAAGTGCACCACCGCGCCGCCGGGCGAGATGATGGCGGGCAGTTGCAGCTCATTCGGCCCCAGCGGGCTCACGTGCCGGGCCGACAGCAGGGCGGCTGCGCGGTTGGCGGCCTGCACCGGGTCAGGCGCGACCAGGCCCATGGCGCACACCGAGGGGCCCAGCTCGTCAAAGCGCTGGCGCGCCTCCGAGCCCGGCTGGGTGTTGATGACGAACTGGATATCGCCCTGGCAGTACAAATCCACCGCCTTGCTGCGGTGGCGGCCCGTGTGCTCAAAGCCCAGCGCGGTGAAGGTGCTGGCCAGCGCCTGGCCCGTGGGCTCGTCCACACCAAACTCGATGAAGCTGAAGCCGCCCACGGGCTGCACGGCGGGCGGTGCGGCCAGGTCCAGCCGCTGCAGGGCGCGGGTGGCGGCGGGGGCGCGGGCCTCGCTCGATGCGGCCTGCGTGCGGGCCATCAGCCGGTTCTTGCATTCGCTCTCCAAGAACAGCAGCGAGCGCATGGCATCCAGCGCCGTGCGGCGGTTGGGCGTTTCGCGGAACACGTCGTTGAAGATTTCGAGCGACAGGTTGCCGGTGTAGCCCGCCAGCAGCGCCTGCTCAAAAAACGTCACCACATCCAGCTGCCCCTGGCCGGGAAAGTTGCGGTGGTGGCGCGCCCACTGGATCACGTCCATGGCCAGCAGCGGCGCGTCGGCCATCTGCACAAAGAAGATGCGCTCACCCGGAATGTCGGCAATGCCCATCGGGTCGTCGCGCAGCGACAGGGTGTGGAAGCTATCCAGAATCAGCCCCAGGTGCGGATGGTCGGCCTTTTCGACAATGTTCCACGCCTGTTGGTACAGGTTGACCCACTTGCCCCAGGCCAGCGCCTCGTAGCCAATGCGCAGGTTGCGGCGGCTGGCGCGCTCGGCCAGCTCGTGCAGTTGCGCCGCCGCGCGCTCGGCATCGCCCAGCGATGCGGGCGAGGTGTTGGAGCACACCAGCATCAGCGGACAGCCCAGCTCCTGCATCACATCGAACTTGCGCTCGGCACGGTCCAGGCTGCGACGAAACAGGTCGTCGGGCATGCCTTCAAAGTCGCGAAACGGCTGGTACAGGTCAATGCCCAGGCCCAGGTCGGCGGCTTGCTGGCGCAGCTCACGCGCGCTGCCGGTGAAGCTGATGAAGTCGGGCTCAAACAGCTCAATGCCATCAAACCGCGCAGCGGCAATGGCTTCGAGCTTCTGGCGCAGGGTTCCGCTCAGGGAGACGGTGGCAATGGATCGGCGCATGCGTACACCTTCGGTTGTTTCAGCACTCTTGCAACGAGCGCTCTCAATGCAAAAAGGGCCGGGCGTTGCCGCCCCGCCCCCACTGGTTTCCAGCATCTAGCTCAATACTTGATCTGCGCCACAGCGCGCAATTCATCGGCCGTGGCGGTGCCGTAGCCAAAGAATTCCAGGTAGGCCGGAATCATCTCGAACAGCATGTCGGTGCCCACCTGCACACCGCAGCCCTTGGCCAGCGCGGCTTGCAGCAGCGGCGTGTATTCGGTCTTCATCACCACCTCGCCCACCATGGCACCAGCGTCGATGCGCGCCACATCAAAGGGCAGCGGGTCGCCCTCCTTCATGCCCAGCGGCGTGGCGTTCACCACCACGTCAAAACCCGCCGGGTCGTTCGATCCCGTCTGCACCACCAGCTGCGGGTAGTGGGCGCGCAGGCGCTCGGCCAGGCCTTCGGCGCTGGCGGCATAGGTGTCATACAGGCTGATGTGGGCCACGCCTTCGGCCGCCAAAGAGGCCGCGATGGCCGAGCCCACGCCGCCCGCGCCCGACACGATCACACGCGCCCCGCGCAGCGTGCGCCCCTTGCGCAGCAGCCCCCGCACAAAGCCCGCGCCATCAAACTGGTCGCCCAGCCAGGTGCCATCGGGCCGCAGCAGCAGCGCGTTGCAGGCACCGGCAATGCGGGCCGTGGGCGTGACTTCGTCGGCCAGCGACAAGGTGGTGACCTTGTGCGGCATGGTCACCAAGGCGCCCTTGAGGTTGGTAAAGCGCGAGAGCGCGGCCAGCGTGGCGGTGTAGTCATCGGGCTTGACGCCCATGGGCACCACCACCGCATCAATACCCTGCTTTTCAAACCAGGGGTTGTAGATCATCGGGGCCTTGAACGACTCCGTGGGGTAGCCCAGGTGGGCGATGAGTGCGGTTTTGCCGGAGATCATGCGGTTTGTGCCCCACGTTGCGAAGATTTGGTTGGGGCAGCCGATGCGGCGCCGTACTTGCCCAGCTGTGCCATGGGCACACGATAGGTTTCACGCGCGGTGAAGGCCGAGATGGCCGACACCACCGCAGCACCCGTGGTAAACGCCGCCACCGGAATCCAGCCCGTGGGGCCGGTGCCCAAAATGGCCGCGCTGATGGTGGGCGCAAAGCCACCCAAGGCAAAGCCCAGCTGCGTGCCAATGGCCATGCCCGACAGGCGCACGCGGGTGTCAAACATCTCGCCATACAGGGCGGGCCACACACCGTTGGCGGCGCTGTACACCACGCCCGACAGCAAAATGCCCAGCGCAAAAATCAGCGGAATATTGGCCGTGCTCAGCGCCCACATGTAGGGCCAGATCAGCGCAGCAGAGCCCAGCGCGCCCAGGATGAACACCGGGCGGCGGCCAATGCGGTCTGACAGCGTGGCCCACAGCGGGATGGCGCCCAGCGCCACCAGGTTGGCCAGCACCAGCACCGTGAGCATGGTGGCGCGCGGGATGTGGATGGTGTTGACCGCATACGACAGCGTGAACACGCTGAAGATAGTGCTGACCACCGACACCAGCGCGGCAAACACCACGCGCAGCACCTGGGCCTTGTGCTGGGTGAACAGCTCTACCACCGGCAACTTGGCCTTGCCCTTGGCTTGGGCGTCTTCTTCAAAAGCGGGCGTCTCAGGCAAGGTGCGGCGCACCCAAAAGCCCACCGCCACCACCACCGCACTCAGCAAAAACGGAATGCGCCAGCCCCAGGCCAACAACTGGTCCTCAGGCAAAGCCGAGATGGGAATGAACACCAACGTGGCCAGGATAAGCCCCGCCTGCGTGCCCGACAGCGTGAAGCTGGTGAAGAAGGCGCGGCGATGGTCGGGCGCATGCTCCAGCGTCATCGAATTGGCCCCGGCCTGCTCGCCCGCCGCCGAGACGCCTTGCAGCAAACGCATCACCACCAGCAGCGCAGGCGCGGCAAAGCCGATTTGCTCATACGTGGGCAGCACACCAATCATGAAGGTCGAAAAGCCCATGAGCAACAGCGTGAGCGTGAGCACCTTCTTGCGCCCAAACTTGTCGCCAATGTGCCCCAGCAGCACCGCCCCCAAGGGCCGGGTGATGTAGGCCACGCCAAACGTGGCAAACGCCGCCACGTTGGCCAGTTGCGGGTCAATCGACGGAAAGAACAGCTTGCCGAACACCAGCGCAGCGGCCGTGCCGTAGATGAAGAAGTCGTAGTACTCGACAGCACTGCCAATCCAGCTGGCGAGGGCCGCCTTGCGAGGATTGTGGCTGGCGGTGCCAGCGTGGGTGGCCGACGGAGAAGTGTTGGAAGACATGCACATCCGGCGCAAAAAAGCGCTTTGTTTGATGAAAGTGCATGCAATGTACTAACTAGTACGTTATTCGATGACTAGGGCAAACCCTAGAGGGCTGCGGGACGTGCCCGGGCCGGTATGCAGCAACTTGGGGGCGCCCATCACACGCGGCGCCGGTATGGCAGTGCAACCTCAAAAGGAGAGGCCAAGGACCACGCTCAGGGTTTCGGTCAATCGAGGGGTCTCGGCACGGCGGCCACCAGAGGACTCCTGCAGGCCCACCTCGTCGAGCAGGCCTTCATCCAGCAGCGCCGCCACCATGGCGTTGGCCTTGCTCTTGGAATAGGCCAGGCGCTGCGCCAGCGCATTGCGCGACGCGCCTGTGGATCAGAAGATGGCCTGCAAGACGCTCAGGTCTTCAGTGCCGCAGTGACTCCAGCGGGTGGATGGCAAGGCTTGTCTCCTGTCGTTTTGTTGTGCAGCACCTCATGGGGGTGGGTGCTTGACAGGGACGCTATTCGGTCTACTTTGGCCGGGCAAGACTGAACTTTGGTCTAAATTAGTCCAAAGATGGCGTATGTAGACCTCTGCTTTGAATAGACCGCAATTGAGTCGTACCCTCCTTGCAGCAATCTCAGGTGTTGATAGGTCCCTATTGACCGAACAACTCATACACATACCGGAGCAGGATTGGCGAGAGCCTCAAAGGAAATATCGTGACGCTGAAGATAACCAAAGAAAATTTGATCCAATTGCTAGCGGATCAAGACAGCAAAGTGATCGCACTCTCGGGGAAATGGGGAACCGGAAAAAGCCACCTTTGGCGGGAAGTAAAAACTGATTCAGCTGACAATGCAGTTAAGGGCGCTCTGTATGTTTCGCTCTTCGGTCTGAATCATATGAATCAGATCAAGCTCAAACTCGTCCAGAGTGCACTTCCCAGTGCGGAAAAGAACAACGCAATGTGGGAGAAATTAAGGCTCGGAGCAGAGGCCGCAAGGAAAATGCTGAACTCGTTGCATAAAGGCTTCTCCGCACTAGACGAACTAGCATTGCTTGCAATACCTACGCTGCTAAAAGACAGGGTCATTGTTCTGGATGATATTGAGCGCAAGCATGACAAACTCAGTATCGAAGAAGTTCTCGGGTTCATCGACGAGTTCACGCAGCAACATGGAGCTCGCTTCGTGCTGATCCTCAATAGTGACCAGCTCGACAACCGCAATGTTTGGGATGTGCTTCGAGAGAAAGTTGTCGACCAAGAACTTCGATTGAGCACGTCTACCGAAGAGGCATTTACCATCGCCTGCGGGCTCACACCGCCAGCGTATGGGGAGCGTATACGTGATGCCATCCAACGGTGCGACATTACGAACATAAGGATCATTCGCAAAGTCATCAAAGCGGTGAACCGCGTCTTAGAAAATCAGGCGAACTTATCAGATGTACTTTTAAATCGGGTTGTGCCGTCTACAGTTCTGCTCTCCGCCATTCATTACAAAGGTATTGAGGATGGCCCTGACTTTGATTTCGTTTTAGCACAAGGCACACCCAACGACTGGAGCAAATATCTAAATCAGAACGAAGACAAAGACGTTGATAAAGAAAGCCAACGCAAGTCCAAGTGGAAATTACTACTCAATGATCTTGATATCCATAGTTGTGATGAATACGAGTTGTTGGTAATTGAATTTTTGCAATCGGGCATGTTCGACCCGACCAAAGTGAAAGCAATCGTTGGCCAATACGCCACAGAAGAAGAGGCAATGACTGCCAGGGATAATCTGAAGAAATTTTTCAAGCGACTGATCTGGAATCACCGCCTCACTGAGGCGGAGTTGCTCGAAGAAGCGAAGTTTCTTATTCCGCGGATCAACTTCATCGACGCCTATAGTCTCACCGCCCTTTGCGAATCGGTCGAAGAGTTACCGGGCGGCGATGTCGTGGCGAAAACCATGCTGGAACGCTGGATCACAGAGTTCAGAACAAAAAAGCACGAAGACTTTGACGACGATGACATGTTCGGACGCAAATTGCACCCGGCGATCAAAGCTGAATTCCAATTGGTAAAGAATCATGCTCAGGCCACGGTGACGTTACTCGACGCGTGTGTATTTATTGCGAAAAACAGCGGATGGAACACGCGTCAAGAACTAGCCATGAAGGCGGCCACCGTAGCCGACTTCCAGAGCACCATCAGAGATATTGATATTGATGATCTGCGCATGTTTATGCGGCGCATGCTGGAGATGACGATGCAGCCCGACGGTTATCGCCAGCATTTCGGCCAAGCCACGGATCGGTTCGTTGAGGCATGCAAAAATCTCGCGCAAGACCCTAACACAGGCCGGCTTGGTAAACTGATAAAGACACTATTTGCTAACTCGAAACAAAGCCATTTGTTGGATGGGTCTGTCGCTAGCGTTGTTGTTTGACGGGAGGCAGTCGGTGAATTCCGGCATGACGTCCCGCTACCCATCCCCTAAACGCAAACCCCATATAAAACATCCGCACATCGCTAAACCCAGCCTCGCGAAGAAGCGCCTCATCCTCCTCCGGCGTCAGCACCGCCAGCTCCGCAGCCACCTTGTCTCGCGCCCTGGCCGCATGCTCTGGCGACACGCCAGACGCCACCTGAAACGCGGCATAGCGCGACAGCCAAAGGTCGCGCTCCCCTGCCCCGCCCTCGCCGCTAGGGCCTCCACCATCCGCCGCGCTCAGATGTGCCACCACCAGCGGCGCGCCGGGCTTGAGCCGCTGCCGGATCTCCGCCGCCATGAGCACGCGCTCCTCGCGCGGCACAAAGTGAAAAGTTAGCAGACAGGTTGCGCCGTCAAACGGCCCGACGGGTGCGCTGTGCACATAGCCGTGGTGCAACGCAACGCGGTCGTCTCCCACGCCTGCGCTGTGCAGCCGCTGCGCTGCCAGGTCCAGCATGGGCTGGCTGGGGTCCACACCGTCAAAGCGCCAGCCAGGGTGCGCCAGCGCCATGTCTTCCAGCTCCAGCCCGCCGCCTGCGCCCACCACCAGCACGCGGCCGTCTGCCGGCACGCACTCGGCCAGCAGGATGCGCGACATGCGCAGCAGGCTGTCGTAGCCGGGCACGTTGCGGCGGGGGCCTTCGGCGTAGCGGGCGACGGCTGCGGGGTCGGTGAAGGGGGATGCCGTGGGTTGGGTCATGGTGTGCAGTGGGTTGTGGCGGGTATGGCGCTTGGGCTGCGCTTGGCCTGCGGGTTTGACCGGCGGTGCATGGCTTCGACAGGCTCAGCCCGAACGGGCGGGGTGCGCGGGGTATGCGGCGCGTGTCATGGGAATTTGAGCCAAATTGGCCTCTAGCGCTTATGCGATAAGCGCTGGCAGCTATCAATTCAGTAGTTCACTGCCCTTCTGTCAGCGCAGTTTTCAGACCCATGCTAGTATCACGCAACTTTTAATGTTGCATGAAACGAGATAGCCGACTTTCTAACGTTCTCCACGCGCTGCTGCACATGGCAGAGATGGAGGGGCCCGCCACTTCAGAGGTGATGGCGCAGGCCATGCAGACCAACCCGGTGGTGGTGCGCCGCCTGATGGCGGGGCTGCGGTATGCGGGTTTTGTGTCGTCGGCCAAGGGGCATGGCGGGGGGTGGGTGCTGTCGTGCCCGCTCACCGACATCACGCTGCGCGACATTTATGAGGCGCTGGGCGCGCCCACGCTGCTGGCGGTGGGCAACAGGGTCGAGAGCCCGGGCTGCATCGTCGAACAGGCGGTGAACCGCGCGCTGACCGATGCCTACCAAGCCGCAGAGGAAGCGCTGCTGGCGCGGCTGGCCGCGGTGACGCTGGCGCAACTGTCGGCCGAGTTTCATGAACGCATGGTGGCTGGGTGCCACGGCCACAAGGAGATTGCCCATGGCAACGACAACAACGACCCCAACGTATGACGTGATCGTGGTGGGCGGCAGCTTTGCGGGCCTGTCGGCCGCGATGCAGCTGGCGCGCGCCCGGCGGCGGGTGTGCGTGGTGGACGCAGGCCAGCCGCGCAACCGGTTTGCCGCAGCGTCGCATGGCTTTTTTGGGCAAGACGGTGAGCCGCCGCTGGCGATGATTGCGCAGGCGCGGCGCAAGCTGGCGGCCTACTCCACAGTGACTTTTGTGCAAGGCACGGTGGTGTCGGCCACCGCTGCAGTCCACAGCGGCCAGGACTTTGCCGTGGCGCTGCAAGGTGGCGAACAACTGGCCGCGCGCAAGCTGGTGCTGGCCTTTGGTGTGCAGGATGGTTTGCCCGAGATTGCGGGCCTGCGCGAGCGCTGGGGTGCCACGGTTTTGCACTGCCCCTATTGCCACGGCTATGAGTTTGCGGGCCAGCGGCTGGGCGTGCTGTACCACTCGCCGCAGTCGGGCATGCACGCGCAGCTGATTGCCGACTGGGGCCCGACCACCCTCTTCCTGAACGGCGAAACCACGCTGGACCGCGCCGAGCACGAGCGGCTGCTGGCGCTAGGAATTGCCGTAGAGACTGCGCGCATTGCGGCACTGGAGGGCCCAGGCCAAGCGCTGACGGGCGTGCGCCTGCAAGCGGCCGAGGGCGGCGATGCGCGTGTAGTGCCACTGGCTGCGCTGTACGTGGCCAGCGCCACCCGCCCCGCCAGCCCGCTGGCCGAGCAGCTGGGCTGCGCATTCGACGAAGGCCCCATGGGCCCGTATGTGCGCACCGATGCCAACAAGATGACCACCGTGCCCGGCGTGTACGCCGCAGGCGACCTGACGCTGATGCGCCACAACGCCACGCTGGCGTCGGCTGAGGGTGTGCTGGCAGGCACAGGGGCGCACCAGGCGCTGGTGTTTGGGGTGTGACTGCCGCGTCGGGCCATGAGGCGCGCGCTCACCTGACGCGGCTCGCGCTGAGCTTGTTGACTCGCCATGCAAGGCTTCGACAGGCTGCCCCCGAGCGGGTGTGGAGAGTCAAGAAGGCTGACTCGCGCACCGCTGCGGCCTTGCCCGACTGCCGCAGCGGCACCACCGTGAGCCTTGTGCAGCAAGGCACTTACGCGACCGTGCTTGCGGCGCAGCCAAGTTGTAATGCGCAGTACCCAGCCGCGCCGTTGAAAGAATGGCGCTTCCGTCTTTTCACCGAAAGCGAGCCATGACCACCACCACTGCCGTTCCCACCACCGCCCTGCAACTGCGCTCCCTCGTCCAGCCCGATGGCACGCTGCAGATCAGCCTGGAGCCGACACCCGTGCCCACACCAGGGCCCGACGAAGTGCTAATCCAGGTGCAGGCCACGCCCATCAACCCGTCGGACATCGGCCTGCTGCTGGGCCCGGCCGATTTGTCTACCGTGCAGGTCACCGGCACGGCAGAGCGGCCGGTGGCCACGGCCCGCATCCCTGAGCGCGCAATGTCCAACATGGCGGCGCGCCTGGGCCAGAGCATGCCGGTGGGCAACGAGGGGGCGGGCCTGGTGGTGGCCGCAGGCAGCTCGCCTGCCGCGCAGGCGCTGCTGGGCCGCACGGTGGCGGTGATTGGCGGCGCCATGTATTCGCAATACCGCGCCATGCCTGCGTCGCAGTGCCTGCCGCTGCCGCCCGGGACCACGGCGGCTGAAGGCGCATCGTGCTTCGTCAACCCGCTGACGGCGCTGAGCATGGTGGAGACCATGAAGCGCGAGGGCCACACTGCGCTGGTGCACACCGCGGCAGCCAGCAACCTGGGCCAGATGCTGCTCAAGATTTGCCAGAAAGACGGTGTCGGCCTGGTCAACATCGTGCGCAAGCCCGAGCAGGCGGCGCTGCTGCGCGGCATGGGCGCCCAGCATGTGTGCGACAGCAGTGCGCCCACCTTCATGGCCGAGCTGACCGACGCGCTGGCTGCCACGGGCGCCACCATTGCGTTTGATGCCACGGGCGGCGGCACGCTGGCCGGGCAGATCCTGCAGTGCATGGAAGCCGCCATCAACCGCAAGGCCCAGGAATACAGCCGCTACGGATCGGCCGTGCACAAGCAGGTGTATCTGTATGGCCACCTGGACACGCGGCCCACCGAAGTGCATCGCACCTTTGGCATGGCCTGGGGCATGGGCGGGTGGCTGCTGTTTCCGTTTTTGCAGAAGATTGGCGAAGAGGCGGCCCAGGCGCTGCGTGCGCGTGTGGCCGCTGAACTCAAGACAACGTTTGCCAGCCACTACGCACGCACGGTGTCGCTGGCGGGGGCACTGAGCGCCGAGGCGATTGCCTTCTATGGCCCGCGCAACACGGGGGCCAAGGTGTTGATCGACCCATCGATGGAGTAAGTGCGGACCGTGCGATGCGAAGCCGCTTGAAGCGTTGCGCCGCGCTTTGCGCCAACTCAGCGTGAACGGGGTTTCTGCGACTCCACCGGCGATCACGCCCTACCGTTCGGGCTGAGCTTGTCGAAGCCCTGCGCGGCGCTTCGGCAGGCTCAGCGTGAACGGTTCTTGGTGCTTAAAAGTGGCGCGCTGCGCTGCCTTCAAGCCGCCGCCGCACGCACCAGCGCCACCAACTGCTCGCGCGCCCCTAGCAGCGCATCGCCGCCCAGCAGCTGCAGCGCCCCGCCCTTCCCTGCAACCACCAACTGCGGCACGCCGCGCGCACCCACGGCGCGCAGCATGGCCTGGGCGGTGGCCGTGCGTTCGGCGGCGGCGCGCTGCAATGCGGTGTCTGGGGCAAGGGCCAAATCAGCCGCTTCTTGCAGTCCTATGGCTCGCAACACGTCAGCGATCACAGCGGGGTCGGTGTTGTCGCGGCCATCCACATAGCGGGCGTGCTGCAGGGCGTGCAGCGCATCCAGCTCGCGCGTGGGCGCAGTCTGGGCCACAGCGGTCAGGGCCAGCGTGGCGGGGCCGGAGTCAAAACGGCCATTCGCCGCACCCAGGATGCGATCACGGTAGGCCTGCGTGAAGGGCTGGCCCGTGAGCTGCTGGATGCGTTGGTCGTTGGCCCAGGCGTAGGCGGCAAATTGCGCGTCCATGGGCCGGGCGCCCGCGCCTGCAAACAGGCCGGTGGGTGCGAGTGCCACATCGATACCCTCCACGCCCTGCAGGTACTGGAGCGCAGGTGCAGCGGCATAGCACCAGCCGCACAGGGGGTCGAACAGGTAGGTCACCGTGACGGTGGGCATGGAAGTCATGGATGAAAGTCTCTCTTTAAATGTGAGGCGGCGTGGAGGCAGACGGCGCCGCTGCTGGTGCGGAGGATGCGGCCAGCGCGGCCTCCAACGCCGCAATTTCTTCGGCCAGCGTGCCCCGGCTGCGAAAGTGGCGGGCGGCGCGGTCGTACCAGTTTTCGGCGTCTTCCAGGTCGCCTTCCTGCAGGTGCAGGATGCCGTGCAGCCACGCGCCCAGCAGGGAGCCGTCTTGCTGCACCAGATCGTGCGCCGCGTTCCAGCGCCCGGCGTGCAGGTGCTGCAGGACTTGCTGGAGGGGGTGCGTTGCGGTCACGGTCTGGTTCCTTTCAAACGGTGGGCTGGGGCAGCATTGGCCTCGCGCTTACCACTTCATTTCGCCCTTGTTCACCTTGGCGCCAATGTCCAGCGACAGGCCCATGGGGGCTGCGGGGTAGGCCTTTTTCATCGCGTCGATGAGTTCGGCGCTGGTCTTGGTGGCCGCAGCATTCTTCTCAAACGCTTGCAGGTAGCCCTTGGTGTAGGTCACGTTGCTCACGTCCAGCGCAGTGCCTGCGGGCATGTGGCCTGGCACCACCACGGTGGGCTGCAGGGCAGCCATTTCGTCCAGCTGTGCCACCCAGGCGCTGCGTTCGGCCACGGTCTGGGTGTCGGCTGTCCACACATGCATGTTGGTGCCGAACACGCCGATGTTGCCCACCACGGCCTTGATCGATGGAATCCAGGCGTAGGGGCGGTGCGCCAGTGCGCCTGTGGTGCCACGGATCTCCACCGTCTGGCCGTCCACCGTGAGGGTGTTGCCGCTCAGGGCCTTGGGCAGCACGGGCGTGCGTGGTGCATTGGCGCCCATCTTGGGGCCCCAGAAGCCGAGCTTGCCTGCGAGCTTGGCGTTGATCTTCTCCAGCACGGCGGGGGTGGTCACCACCTCGGCTTTGGGGAAGATTTCCTTGATGGTCTCCACGCCAAAGTAGTAGTCAGGGTCGGCCTGGCTCACGTAGATGGTCTTGAGTTCCTTGCCGCTGTCGAGCACGTTGGCAGCGATGCGCAGCGCGTCAGCACGGGTAAAGCCTGCGTCAATGACCATGGCTTCCTTCTCGCCGTAGACCAGGGTCGAGTTCACGTTGAAGCTGTTGCCGTCGGCGTTGTAGACCTTGACTTGCAGGGGCTGGGCGGCCTGAGCGCCAGCAAAAGCCAGGGACAGGGTGGCGGCGATGAGGGTGGTGCGGAACATGGCGGTTTCTCCAGAATTTGAGGGGGTTGCGTCGATCACAGGATGCAGTTTATTTGCGCCAATCGATCTAATAAACACCATAAAATGCGCAAACTTGTTTCACAAATCGATCAAATAAACACCCTATGGACCGCCTGACCGCCATGCGCGTATTTGCTGAAGTGGCCACCAGTGGCAGCTTCAGCGCCACGGCCGACAAGCTCGATATGTCGCGCGCCATGGTCACGCGCTATGTGAGCGAGATGGAGCAGTGGCTGCAGGCCCGCCTGCTGCAGCGCACCACCCGCAGCGTGACGCTGACCGATGCGGGCGAGCTGGCCCTGCGCCGCTGCCAGCAGATGCTGGCGCTGAGCGAAGACCTGGAAGAAGAAACCGCCACCACCGCCGAGGGCGAGCTGCGCGGCCAGCTGCGGCTGACCTGCAGCGTGTCGTTTGCGTTTGCGCAGATGGGTGCGGCGATTGCCGATTTTTTGGCCCAGCACCCGCAGCTCAAGATTGATCTGGATGCCAGCGAAGGCTCGCTGAACCTGGTGGAGCGGCGCATCGACCTGGCCATCCGCATCAGCGCCGAGCCCGATCCATTGCTCATTGGCCGCCCGCTGGCGCCGTGCACATCGGTGCTGGTTGCATCGCCCGCCTACCTGGCCGCGCACGGCACCCCGCAGCAGCCCGCCGAGCTGGCCCAGCACCGCTGCCTGAGCTATGCCAACTTTGGCAAAAGCGTGTGGCAGCTTTCGCGGGGCGAGGTGGTGGAGCGTGTGGGCGTGTCAGGCCACTTCAGCGCCAACGAGGCCACCACGCTGATGCGTGCAGCGCTGGCGGGCGGTGGCATTGCGCTGCAGCCCACCTACCTCGTCAACCCGCACCTGCACAGCGGTGAGCTGCAGGCCGTGTTGCCGGGCTGGGATTTGCCGATGATGACGATTTATGCGCTGTACCCCTCGCGCAGGCACTTGTCACCCGCCGTGCGTGCGCTGCTGGACTTTTTGGTGCAGCGGTTTGCCCAGGTGCCGTGGTAGCGCACCGGCGCCCTCCCCCCCAATAGCTGCCACTAACACACGGGCGGACTTCAGCCTTTGGCGCCTACTTCGCAAGACTCGCGCACCCAGGCACGGGCCTGGTCGCTGAGCGAGATGCCCAGGCCCGGGCGCTGGGGCACCAACATGCGGCCGTTGGCGATCTCGATGCGCTCGTTGAACAAGGGCTCCAGCCACTCAAAGTGCTCTACCCACGGCTCTTTGGGGTAGGCCGCGGCCAGGTGCACATGCAGCTCCATCGCAAAGTGGGGGGCCAGCATCAGGCCAGCGTCTTCGGCCTTGGCAGCGATCTTGAGGAAGGGCGTGATGCCGCCTACGCGCGGGCCATCGGGCATCAGGTAGTCGGCCGCCTTGTGGCGGATCAGGTCGCCATGCTCGGCCGCGCTGGTCAGCATCTCGCCGGTGGCAATGGGGGTGTCGAACTGCAGCGCCAGCGCGGCGTGGCCTTCGTGGTCGTAAGCGTCCAGCGGCTCTTCGATCCAGACCAGATTGAACTGCTCGAAGGTGCGGCACATGCGCTGGGCGGTGGGCCGGTCCCATTGCTGGTTGGCGTCGACCATGATGGGCACCGCATCGCCCAGGTGCTTGCGCACGGCCTCCACCCGGCGCACATCCAGCGCGCCGTTGGGCTGGCCCACCTTGAGCTTGATGCCGCCAATGCCCCGGCCGATGGAGTGTGAGGCGTTGACCAGCAACTCCTCCAGCGGCGTGTGCAAAAAGCCGCCCGAGGTGTTGTAGCAGCGGACCGAGTCGCGGTGCGAACCCAGCAGCTTGGCCAGCGACAGGCCTGCGCGCTTGGCCTTCAGGTCCCACAGCGCCACATCAAACGCACCAATGGCCTGCGTAGACAGGCCACTGCGCCCCACCGAGGCACCGGCCCAGCACAGCTTGTCCCACAGCTTGGCGATGTCGCTGGGGTCTTCGCCGATCAGCACCGGGGCGATCTCGCGCGCATGCGCAAACTGCCCGGGCCCACCTGCGCGCTTGGAATAGCTGAACCCCAAGCCCTGGTGGCCCTGCGCAGTTTGCACCTCCACAAACAGCATGGCGATTTCGGTCATGGGCTTTTGGCGGCCCGTCAGCACCTTGGCATCGCTGATGGGCTGGGCCAGCGGCAGGTAGCACGACGACACGCGCAGCCAGGTGATGCGGTCGCCCGGGGCAGCGGCGGCGGAAGCGAGAGGGGAAGAAGCAGTCGTCACGGCGAGTCTTTCAAAACAACAAAAGGGAACAGGAAGCAGAACGGGGCTGGGCAGGGAGCGGAGCACGCGGGGAATGCAGCAGCGGGCCAAATCGCCCACAGGCCTGCCCACCGCCCTGCCCCACGGCGTGCTCAGTCGAGCGAAATCTTTCCGGCCTCGATCACCCGCTTCCAACGCGCAGACTCGGCTTGCTGGAAGGCCGCGAACTGCGCCGGGGTGTTGACCACCATCTCAAAACCGATGGAGACAAACTGCTCGCGCACGGCAGGGTGGTTCAGCGCCTCGGCCACGGCGGCATAGGCGCTATCGCGAATGGCGGGGGGCAGGCCCTTTGGCGCCACCACGGCTTGCCAGGAGGTGACTTCGACGCTCTTCACGCCCGCCTCGGCCAGCGTCGGCACATCGGGCAGCACGGGCGAGCGCTGGGCACTGGTGATGGCCAGCGCTCGCATGCGCCCGTTCTTCACGTACTGCACGATGGCGTTGATGTTCTGGAACGACGCATCCACCTGCCCGCCGATCAAATCGGTGTGTGCGGGGGCGCCGCCTTTGTAGGGGATGTGCACCCCGCTGGTTCCCGTCTGCTGCCAGAACAGCTCAGCCGTCAGGTGGTCGCTACTGCCGCTGCCCGCCGAGGCAAAGCTCATCTTCCCGGGATGGGCCTTGGCAAAGGCGATGACATCGGCCACGGACTTGTGGGGCGAGTTGGCGGGCACCACCAGCACGTTGGGCGATTGCACGGCCACGGTGATGAGGTCAAAGTCCTTGAGCGGGTCGTACTGCAAACCTTTGAGCAAATGCGGCGTGATCGCCAGTGGACCGAGGGAGCTGACCAAGAAGGTGTAGCCGTCGGGCGCCGCCCGCTTCACAAACGTGGCGCCAATCGTGCCCGTGGCCCCGGCCCGGTTGTCCACCACCACCGACTGTTTCCACCGCTCGCTCAGCCGTGTGCTCAGGGCCCGGGCCACCTGGTCAGTAGAGCCCCCGGGCGGGAACGGCACCACCAACGTCACCGGCTTGTCGGGCCACGCCTGCGCATGGCACGCCATCGCGCTGCAGGCCAAGGCGGTCACCGCCAAAACGTTTTTCATCCATTGCATTGCTTGTCTCCTGATTGAAGGCTGTGCCGGCGGCGGGATGGGTCTCGGTGCGAGGCGGGCGACCTGGGTTCATTTCCCCGAAAATGACAACGTTGTCATTTTCAAATAAAAAAATAGACCCAATCCCACAGCTCCCGAAGCGCTCCGCTTCTACCCACATTTCAGCCTATTAAGTGATTGCACTGACTCGGTTGAAACCAGTCAGCCGCAGCAATGATAACGTTGTCATTTTTAAAATGTCAACCCTGCAGGACGGCGTGACAAAGGCCTGGCATGACCGACAATCCCACCCGGGCAGCGTGCAGCACGCCGCCCTCCCGCACTTTGCCTACCCTACGTTGCCCACCCTGTTAGAGCCGTTCACTGCAGAGCCATCGCGCCCCATGTCCTCGCCCACTCCCTTCAAAGCCGCCACGCTCCACGACGTTGCCCGTGTGGCCGGGGTGTCGCTCATCACCGCATCGCGTGCGCTGGGCAACCCCTCGCTGGTGTCTGAAAAAACCATCGCCCGCGTGCAGCAGGCGGTGCGCGAGACGGGCTACATCCCCAACCTGCTGGCGGGCGGGCTCAAGTCGCGGCGCAGCAAAACCGTGGCGGCGCTGGTGCCCGCCATCTCGGTACAGCAGTTTTTGCCCACGGTAGAGGCCCTGACCGAGGCTCTGGCCGCGCAGGGCTACCAGCTCATCCTGGGCCAAAGCGGCTACGACTACGCCCGCGAGGAAGACTTGCTCAACACCCTGATTGCGCGCCAGCCCGACGGCATCGTGGTGACAGGCCTGGTGCACTCGCCCAAGGCGCGCGAACGGCTGGGGCAGCTGCGCATTCCGGTGGTGGAGACCTGGGACCTGAGCGAGCGCCCGGTGGACATGGTGGTGGGCTTCTCGCACACCAAAGTGGGTGCGGCCATTGCCGGGTTCTTTTTGACCCACGGCTGGAGCCGCGTGGGCATTGCCACCGGCAACGACCACCGCGCCGCCTTGCGCCGCGACGGCTTTGTGGCCGCCATGGGCCGCGACGTGCCCACGGCCATGGTGCCCGCCCCCAGCAGCCTGGCCCTGGGCCGCCGCGCCCTGGCCGAACTGCTGGCCCAAGACCCCACCCTGCAGGCCGTGTACTGCAGCTCCGACGCCATGGCCCAGGGCGTCATCGTCGAAGCCCAGGCCCGGGGCCTGCGTGTGCCTGAGGACCTGGCCGTGTGCGGATTCGGCGACGCAGACTTTGCCCAGCACATGCACCCCTCCCTCACCACCGTGCACATCGACGGCGCACGCATCGGCCAACTGGCCGCACAGATGATCACCCAGCGCTGCCGGGGAGAGGCCATAGAACAGCCCATCGTGGATGTGGGCTTTTGGATTGCCGAACGGGAATCGACCGGCGGCCCGGGCCACACGCGCCCGGCGTGAGTGCCACGGCGGGACGGACGCCCACGCAGTGCACGCTGCACGGCAGCACATCCACGTTTCGCCCAGTTAATTTGCTCCTATTTTTATAGCTTTCAGCGCTTATACATAAAGCGCTAGCGGCATATTTTTCTTAAATACGGCGCCGCCGCAGCCCAGCCATGCCCAGGGCGGCGGCCAGCAGCGACATCAGCACCAACCCCCATTCGCTCAGCGCCGGAATGCCCTGCACCCCCGGCACCAGCAGCGGTGCAAACGGGTCGGCAATGGCGCCTGCCGCCGGGTCGTTGTCACCCACACCGTTGTCGGTGACAGAAAAACTCACGCTGTCGCCACTGATGCCTCCGTGCACAAACCAGGTCGCCGCAGCGCCTGCCGTGGGCGGGCCGTACTTGTATGGCGTCAGCCCGGCCAGGCGGCCTGCGGGGTAGTCCACACGCACGGACAGGGGGGCTGTGCCGCAGCCTGCGCCCGACGCCGTAAAGCGCAGCACACCCGTCGGTGCGGTGGCCCCTGCGGCCCCCCCGGCAGGGATGGTGGTGTTGATGCCTACCGTGCCCACGGTGCAGCCAGGTGGCGCACCGATCTGCACGGCGGCTGTGCCGCCACCAGGCAGCGCTACAGCAGGGTTGGTGTACACCTGGGGCGTGGCGCCTGCGCTGCTTGATGCAGAGCTGGTGCCCGCACTGCTGGTGGCTGTGGCGGTGAAGGCATAGGCCGTGCCGTTGGTCAGGCCACTGATGGTGCAGCGGGTGGCCGGTGCTGCCACGGTGCAGGTTCCGCCAGGCGCGCCGGTCACGGTGTAGCGGGTGATAGCCTGGCCACCGTTGCTGGCCGGTGCGGTCCAGCTCAGGGCTACCGCGCGGTCGCCCGGCGTGGCGGTCAAACCCGTGGGGGCATCGGGCACGGTCGCTGGCGTGGCTGTGGCACTGCCGATGGCGGGGCCTTCGCCTGCAGTGTTGGAGGCCCTGACGGTGAAGGTATAGGCCGTGCCGTTGGCCAAACTGCTGACGACGCAACCGGTGGCCGGTGGGCTCGCAGTGCAAGAGCCCCCAGGCGTGCCCGTGGCCGTGTAACCGATGATGGCGCTGCCGCCGTTGCTGGCTGGCGCCACCCACGCCAGCGCCACAGAGCCGTTGCCCGCAGTGGCCGTCAGGCCCGTGGGCGCCCCTGGCAATGCAGCGTCCACGGTTTGGTTCAGGGCACTGGCGGTGGCTGGGTCGTTGTTGGCATCGCCGCCATAGCTGGCTGTAACGGAGGTGGTGCCCACAGCAAGCCCGTTGAGCGTACAAGTGGCTGTATTGGCCGCCACCGCAGCCGTACACAGCGTGGTGGCCCCCACGCTGAACACCACTGTGCCCGTGGAGCTGAATGCACTGCCCAGGGTGGCCGTCAGCGCCACGCTGGCGCCATAGGCGCTGGGGTTGCTGCTGGATGCCAGGGTCAGGCTGGGAGCCGCCTTGGCCACCACCAACAGTTGTGACTTCACCGGCGACGGTGCCCAGCTTCCTTCGTCGAACACAGAGGTGGCCCGCAACGCCGCCGTCACGCCGCACAAGCTGCCTACCGAGGCGTTGCCCGTGGGCGTGGCCATGCCACCACTCACCGTGCAGATGCCGGGTGTCCAGGTGGAATACACCACCGACCCGCCGCCCCCTGCGCCAGAGTAATTCAGCCCACTGCCCCGCCCCAGCCTCGCCATGGGCAGCGGCCCGGCCGAAGCGGTGCCAGGGGTAAAGGTCAGCGACTGGGCCTTGCGCAGGTATACGGCCATGCCATTGCTGTCATTCGTGTTGCCGATGCCAAATTGGCCCACGGCGTTGGAGCCCCAACACTGCACGACGCCCGCCGTGGTGAGTACACAGGTGTGGCGCCCGCCCGCCGTGATCGATGCAACACCCGAAGCAAAGCCATTGACCGCCACAGGTGTCGCGTAGTACCCCCGGCCGCCAAGGCCTAACTGGTCCGATCCGTTGTCACCCCAACACTGCACGGCGCCTGCCGCGCTCAGCGCGCAAGTGTGGCCTTCACCGGCCGTGATGGCGGCAACGCCAGGGCCCAGGCCACTGACAGCCACCGGGGTGTTGCTGCGGGTGGTGCTTCCGTCCCCCAACTGGCCTGTGGCGTTGTTGCCCCAGCACTGCGCCACGCCCCCGGCGGTCAACGCACAGGCGTGCTCAAAGCCTGCCGTGATGGCGGTCGCGCCCGAGCCCAATCCGCTGACGCCCACAGGGGTGGTGCTGGTTGCGCCGCTGTGGCCCAGCTGGCCCATGCTGTTTTCACCCCAGCACTGCACCGCTCCCGCCACCGTCAACGCGCAGGTGTAGGCCCCGCCCGCCGCAATGGCGACAACGCCCGATCCCAACCCCGTGACCGCCACGGGGACGGCGCTATCGGTGGTGGTGCCGTCGCCCAACTGGCCGGGGTAGTTACGGCCCCAGCACTGCACAGCTCCTGCGGTCGTCAGCGCACAGGTGTGGTTGCGTCCCACCGCGATGGCCACAACCCCAGATCCGAGGCCAATGACAGCCACCGGCAGAGCGCTATCGGCGGTGCTGCCGTTGCCCAGCTGGCCGTAGTTGTTGCGGCCCCAGCATTGGGCCGCACCCGCCTTGGTCACAGCGCAGGTGTGGGCATCGCCCCCCCTGACGGCAGCAACCCCAGAGCCCAGGCCGCTGACAGCCACGGGGAGAGTGCGATCGGTGGTGCTCCCGTCGCCCAACTGCCCCTCCACGTTGCGACCCCAACACTGCGCCGCACCGCCCTCAGACCACCCGCAAGTGTGCAGGCCGCCCCCGGCGATGGCCACAGCCCTCGACCCCAGCACACTCACGACCACAGGGGTGGCACGGTTGGTGTGGCTGCCATCGCCCAACTGGCCAGCATTGGCGCCCCAGCACTGCAACGAGCCCACCGTGGTCAGCGCGCAGGCATGAAAGCCCCCCACCGCAATCGCAGCCACGCCCGCCCCCAGGCCAGTGACCGCCACCGGGCTCGCACGATCTGTGGTGCTGCCATCCCCCAATTGGCCGAAATCGTTAACGCCCCAGCATTGCGCCGCACCCGCCGCACTGACCGCGCAGCTTTGGTATTGGTTCGCCCCGATGGCAACAACCCCCGAACCCATGCCGTTGACGGCAACAGGGGTCGTGCGATTGCTTGTGCTCCCATCACCCAACTGGCCCATGCCATTGGAACCCCAGCACTGCATGGCACCCGCCGTAGTCAAAGCGCAAGTGTGAAGGCGCCCCGCCGCGACGGCGGCAACCCCCGAGCCCAATCCATGGACAGCCACAGGGGTCTCACGGCGCAGAACGGTGCCATCACCCAGCTGCCCCCCGGCAGAGCCCCAGCACTGCACCCCACCCGCCTGGGTCAGCGCGCAGGCGTGGAAGCTGCCCGCCACAACCGCGGCAATGCCAGAGCCCAGGCCGCTGACGGTCGCCGGGGTCACGCGATCGGTGGTGCTGCCGTCGCCCAGCTGGCCGTGGTAGTTGCTGCCCCAGCACTGCACCGCAGCAGCCGTGGTCAGTGCACAGCTGAAAAATTCGCCTGCCGTCACAGCGGCCACGCCCGCGCCCAAGCTGCCGACGGCTACGGGGGTGGTGCGGTGGGTGGTGCTGCCGTCGCCCAACTGGCCGCTGGCGTTATGGCCCCAACACCACACCGCACCCGCCGTGGTCAACGCACAGGTGTGAAGGCTGCCAGCGGCAATGGCGGCTACGCCCGAGCCCAGACCAGTGACGACCTGAGGGACGGTGCGAGTGTCCGTACTGCCATCGCCCAATTGCCCAAAGCCATTGCCACCCCAGCACCACACCGCGCCCGCCGAACTCAGCGCGCAGGTGTGGTAACTGCCCGCAACCACCTGGCTCACCGTATCGCCCAACAGCGTGGGCATGGCCCCTTGGGCCATTGCCGGGCCGCAAAAGCTGCCCACCACCGCCAGCCAAAGGACCAGCAGCCAGCGGCAAACACGCATCCAGAGCCCCCCAGCCCCAAACCGACGACGGCCCCGGCCATGCTGGAACGCACTGGCGTGCAGCGGAAAAAGTGCGGGGCCGCAGGCCGAATGCTGGAGGGCGGATGGGGTCATGCGAAGCTCTGTTTCACAGAGGAATTGGGTGGATGTCGGGTGCCGCATTGCAGCGGCCCGTGGTGTAACAGAGCCCTTTGCATTTGCAAAGAAAAAGATGACCAACATCGACCAACGCCAACGCCCGCAGCGGCAGGCGCAGCAGGGCGCCGAGACGGGCCCCGCGCGCGGGCACGGAGGTGCTTGCGCGGCGCGCAGCGGCCACCGAGAGTGGCCGCTGGCATCGTTGCAGAGAGAGAACCAGCCAGGGCATGGACGGGCCCTGGCGATGCATGCGCTGTGCAGTAGCTATTTATTTGATAGCTATCAGCGCTTTACCATCAAGCGCGAGAGCCTTGTCCAATCAAAAACCCAAGGCAGCGCAGCCTCCTCTCCAACAGGCAGGCGCCCCCCTGCGCTGACTACGGCAGCACCACCGTCGCCTTGGCCCGCGCAATCTGCAAGTCCGCATCACGCTGCAGCAGCAGGCGCTGGGCCACCAGCGCGTTGGCGGCGGCGGTCACGGCCGTTACGTAGCCGTCTTGCGTGCCATACAGCTCTTCCAGCGAGGGCCGTGCATCGCCCGCCGCGAGCCGCGCGGTGCGCGTCTTGTGGAAGGGGATGAAGCTGCCCGTGAGGTTGGCCAGGTCGGTGATGCCGGGCGTGGCCACGTAGTTGAACTCGATGCTGGTGCCCAGCGGCGCACGCGCCTCCACGCTGCGGATGCCTGCACGGGTCAAGCCTGTGGAGGCATCGACTTGCGGCACGAGGATGGCGTAGTCGCGGCCCAGGTTGCGCGGGGGCAGCACGGTGGCAATGCCTGCTTCGTCCTGCGGGACGTATTGCGGGCCAAAGTCAAACAGCGGGAAGTTGTTGTACAGGCCCCGGTAGCTGAAGTCCGGGATCGCCGTCTGCACGCCGCCCACGGCCCAGGTCAGCCCCTTCATGGCCGGGAAGGCCAGTGCCTCGGGCCGCACCAGCGTGCCGTCGGCCAGCTTGGGCACCTGGCTGGCGGGCGGCAGCGTGCCGCGCACCACCCAGTCTTCCAGGTTCAAGAACAGCGCACGGAAGGTGTCGTTGAAGTGCACCACGGTGCCCGTGGGGTAGGTGGCGCGGGTGGGCGCATAGGCAATGCTGGCCGTGCCCCCTGCCCCACCGTGCTGGGTGCTGGCGTAGTAGTAGATGCGTGCGTTGTCGGGCTGGGCCAGGTCTTTGGTGCCGTTGGCGTCGGTCAGCACGGGCGAGCCCTGCAGTTGCCAGAACTCGGTGCCCGACAGGCCCAGGAAGAACTTGGGGCAGGTGTTGGTGGCGGCGCAGCGCTTCATCACGCCGCCCTGGCGGCCGCTGATGTCGTCTGCGTAGTCCTTGTCCAGTCCACGCGGTGCCGTCTGGCCGAAGGCGGTGTGGTCGGTGCGCAGGCCCCCGCCACCACCGGGCACGGCAAAGCGGGTGTTGATGTTGGTCTGGCGCGCCGCCACGTGGGCGTACATGCCGTCGAACACCTTGCCACCATCGAGCGCCTGGTTGAAGCCCAGGTGCAGGAAGGTCTTCATCGCGTTGCCCGACTGCGAGGTGCCCTGCCCCAGCGTGTACTGGATGCGGCCCGCCAACGGGTTGGGAGTGCCATTGGAATCGGCCGCCTTGCTGCGGAAGAAGCTGACCGTGTCGCGCAAAGCGGCCAGGCCTACGCCCATGACCTTGGGGTCCTTGGCGACGTAGACCAGTTCGTACAGATACGCTGGGTCAAACCCGCCTTTGAGGCACACGCTGGTGGGGCTGGCCGTGCCGGGGAAGGCGTTGGTGACCGTGTCACAGGTGGCGAACTTCCAGTCGGCAGCCGCAATGGTGACGCGCGCATCCGTCTCGTTGGCGCGGCGGGTGAGTGAATAGCCGGGCTGTGTGTTGTCCAGGCTGGCGGGTTCGTACGGAATCATCGTGCCGTTGAACACGCCGCCGGGCAGCGCCATCGCGGCACTGGCCACGGTGGGCACCAGCTCGGCACGGTAAGGGCCGGTGATGCTGCTGCCGTCCTTGTTCTTGGCCACGGGCACCGTCACCGTCAGGCGCGCAGCGCTGCTCTTGGGCACATCGCCCTGCCAGGCCGAGTACAGCATCACGTAGCCACGCTCCAGGTACACCGCATCGCTGGGCGTGGCCGTGGGGTTGAGCAGGGTGAGGATGTTGCCGCGATTGGGTGCGTCGTAGCGCAACACGCCGCTGGCCTTGGCCATGTTCTTGGGCTTGAGCATGACGAACTCGGCCTTGTACTCGACCATGCCATTGGCATTGGTGGGGGCCAGGGCCAGGTCTTGAATCACGGCGTTCTTGGGGTCGGCCGGGTCCACCTCGCCGCTGAGCGTGCCTTTGACGGTTTCGTACTCGCCCACGTCGCCGTAGGTGCCGGGGAAGGCCTCGGTGGATGTGACCTCCAGCTTGAACGCTGGGGCTTTGGTGGGGGTGGAATCGCTTCCGCCGCACGCAGCCAGGGCGGCTGCAGCAGCGGCCGTGAGGGCCAGTTTGCCGAATGCATGAAGTTGCTTCATGTTGTCTCCTAGGGTTGGATGGATATCGCCGCAAGGGCGAGTTCTCTCTACGCAAAAGCGGCAGCGTCTGTTGCGCTGCTCATCGCTCACGTTGGGGTTGCGCAGGGCGCGGTAATGGCCTGCGGGCAAAGCTCCGCCCACACCGGCGGGCGGGCCGGTGGTGTAGCGCAGCTGTAGAAAAAAAAGGCCTGAGGAGGTTGCCTCAGGCCTTGGACTTATTCCGCCTCGATACCGGCGGCTTTGATCACCTTGCCCCACTTGAGGGTCTCGGCGGCCTGGAACTTGGCCAGGTCGGCTGGGGTGGTGGTCCAGGCCTCGGAGCCAGACATGTCGAAGAACGACTTGGCCGTGGCGCTCTTGGTGGCGTTCTGCATCAGCTCATTGAGGCGGGTGACCACGGCAGCGGGCGTGCCTGCGGGGGCGTAGGCGGCAAACCAGTAGCCCATGTCGTAGCCCTTGACGCCTGCCTCGTCGATGGTGGGCACCTCAGGCAGCTGGGGGCTGCGCTTTTGGGTGGAGTAGCCCAGCGCCCGCAGCTTGCCCGCGCTGATTTGCGGCATGCCGGTGGAGGTGTCGGTGATCATCAAGTCGATCTGCCCGGCCAGCAAGTCGGTGATGGCAAAGGGGTTGCTCTTGTACGGCACATGCAGGATGTCCACGCCCGCAAGCTGCTTGAACATTTCGCCCGCCACACGGCTCGATGCACTGCCGCTACCAAAGGTGAGCTTGCCGGGGTTCTTCTTGGCAAAGGCCACCAGGTCGCCCACGCTCTTGTGCGGCGATGCGGGGTTGACCACCAGCACCTGCCCGCCCTTGCCCAGGCCGGAGATGGGGGCGAAGTCTTTCACCGGGTCGTACGAGAGCTTTTTGTACAGGTGCTCGTTGGCGGCGTGCGTGGTGTTGGTGGTGATGAGGATGGTGTAGCCATCGGGCGCGGCCTTGGCCACCGCGGCGGCGGCAATCATGCCGCTGGCACCGGCCTTGTTGTCCACCACCACGGCCTGCTTGGTGTCGTTGGTGATGGACTGGCCCACGGCACGGGCCAGCTGGTCGGTGGCGCTGCCCGCAGCAAAGGGCACCACGAAGGTGATGGTCTTGGCCGGAAAGGTTTGCGCGGCAGCGGGTGCGGCGATGGACAAGGCCATCAGGGCACCGGCGGCGGCTGTCAGAGCGTGGCGTCGGTTCAAGGCAAAGCGGTTAGCGGGCATGTTGTCTCCTTCTGTTCTATGGGTCATGTCAAACGAAAACGGGGGGCATCACGTCGCAGGCCCGGCTAGGTGCTGGCGCAGCGCAGCGGGCACCTGCACCGGCAACGACAGCAGCCAGTAGCTCAGCGTCTTGCCGTGGCTGTCCAGGTTGAGGGCGTCGTTCACGCCGCCGTCCAGCACGTCGTCCAGCACCAGGTTCATGGCGTGCAACTGGGGCAGCAGGTAGCGGGCCACGCGGCTGGGTTGGCGGGCCGCAAAGTGGCGGGCCACGGCCTCTTCCGTCACTTGCTGCACCAGCACATCCCACAGCGCGGGGTGCCAGGCAATGACGCTGAGGTTGGAGCGGTTGCCCTTGTCGCCCGTGCGGCTGTGGGCCAGGCGGTAGAGGGGCACGGTGAGCATGGGGGCGGCCTCGGCAGTGCGCGTTTCGGTCATTGCAGGCCTCCTTCATTCCACATCTGATAGCCGGTAACCACGGCACTGCGCGGCACCAGGCACGACACGGTGCCCAGGCGCGGGCGCATGGCGGTGCGCACGCCACCGCCGCCCGCAGGGCCGCAGGTGTACAGAGCCGTCACCTCGCGCACCAGGCGCTGGGCGCTGGCGTGGTCGCGGTGCTGCAAGGCTACGCGCAGGCGCACATCGCGGGCTTCGTCCAGGCCCGCAGCAGGCGCATCCAGCCAGGTGCTGGCGTCGTCGCCCAGCACGCTGGTCACGCCAATCAAATCCACACGCACGGGGCCCAGGCCCTGCAGCCGCTCGCGCAGCACCTGGCCTGCCAGGCGGGCGCGGGCTTCGGCGCGCGGGCCTGCATAAGAGATTTCGCCTTCGGCAAACCAGCCGGATTCAAAGCACACATTCACTTTGAGCGTGGGCGGCTGCGGGTGGCCGCGCACACCTTCCAGCCGCACCGCATCGGGCCCCACGGGCAGCACTTGCGCGGTGGTGATGTCGGCCACCACATCGGGCGTGAGGTAGGCGGCGGGGTCGTGCAGTTCGTACAGCAGCTGCTCTTTCACCGTGCGCTCGTTGATGCAGCCGCCCGTGCCAGTGGGCTTGGTGATGGTGCAGTGGCCGTCGGGGTCGATCTCGGCAATCGGGTAGCCCAGCGTGGCCAGGCCGGGCACGTCTTTGTAGCCAGGGTCGGCAAAGTAGCCGCCGGTGACTTGCGCGCCGCATTCCAGCAGATGGCCCGCCATGGTGGCGCGGGCCAGGCGGTCCCAGTCGTCTGCCGCCCAGCCGTAATGCGCCATGGCCGGGCCCAGCACCAGCGATGGGTCGGCCACGCGGCCGCACACCACGATGTCAGCCCCAGCGCGCAGCGCATCGGCAATGGCCTGTGCGCCGATGTAGGCGTTGGCGCTGACGATGGGCTCGGTGGGCATCGCAGGGCCCAGGGCACGTTCGAGCAAGGCACGGTGGTGGGGGCCACTCAGGTCATCGCCACGCACCACGGCAATGCGCGGGGCGCGCAGGCCCAACTCGGCCGCCAGCTGGTGGATGCGGCGGGCGGCCCCGGCTGGGTTGGCAGCGCCAAAGTTGCTGACGATGCGCACGCCGTGCGCCAGGCAATCGGCCAGCACCGGCTGCAGCAAGTCCACCAGCAGGGGTTCGTAGCCCGCATCGGGCTGGGTGCGGCGTGCCAGCTGGGCCAGCGCCAGGGTGCGCTCGGCCAGGGTTTCAAAAATCAGCACAGCGGGTTGGCCGCTGGCGATGAGGGCCTGCACCACGGGCGCAGCGGCATCGGTGCGGTCACCCGAAAAGCCTGCCGCGCAGCCAATGCGCAGGTGGGGGATGTGTTGTGACATCGTTTGCTGTCTCCTGCGGTGCAATGTACGCAGGCTGCGCTATTCTGTGAAATCGATTGTTGCAATCAATCCATCCACAAAACAAATGAATGAGAACCCCGCCCTCTCCACCCGCCAGCTCGATGCCTTTGTGGCGCTGGCCGAGCACCGCAGCTTTACCCGCGCTGCCGTGCAATGCCACCTGTCACAGCCCGCGTTCAGCGCGCTGATCAAGGCGCTGGAGGACGAGCTGGGCGCGCGCCTGTTTGACCGCAGCACCCGGCATGTGGACCTGACGCCCGAGGGGGTGAACTTTCTCGAATCAGCCCACCGCATTCGCGCCGAGATGCGCGCCGCCGTAGCGGCCCTGCGCGATGCCGTGACCCTGCAACGCGGCCGCGTGGCCGTGGCGCTGCTGCCTTCGCTGGCGGCGGGCTGGCTGCCGCAGGTGCTGGCCAGCTACCAGCAGGCCCACCCCGGCATTGCGGTGGACATTGCCGATGTGTTGTCTGAGCCCTGCATTGACCGCGTGGCCAGTG
Source organism: Acidovorax sp. 1608163 (assembly GCF_003669015.1). NCBI lineage: Bacteria > Pseudomonadati > Pseudomonadota > Betaproteobacteria > Burkholderiales > Comamonadaceae > Acidovorax > Acidovorax sp. 1608163. The sequence goes on along the minus strand of NZ_CP033069.1, from coordinate 1,524,981 downwards.
GCACGGCCGACTTTGCCCTGGCCGCCATCCGCGCCGACACGCCCGCGCTGCAGGCCGAGCCGTTTTGCAGCGATGCCTTTTACCTGGTGTGCCCCGACGCCCACCCGCTGGCGCGGCGCAAAAAGCCGCTGGCCGTGGCCGACCTGGCCACCTACCCCTTCATCCACCTGGCGCGCAACAGCAGCGTGCGCCAGTACCTGGAGGCCGCCTTTCACCCCCAGAGCATGCACACCTTGATGGAGGTGGAGCAACTGGCCACCGTCACCGGCATGGTGCGGGCGGGCCTGGGCATCAGCGTGGTGCCCGCGCTCACGCTGTTTCACTTTCAGCAGCCGGGGGTGGTCACGCGCCCTTTGCCGTTGCCCGGTCTGCAGCGGCAGATTTACCTGGTGCGGCGGCGCGACCAAAGCCTGTCGGCCGCCGCGCAGTCGCTGTACGAGTGGGTGGTGGCGCGCAAGCCCCGGCTGGCTTGAATCAGGGAACGCAACGAAAACGCTATTAAATCAATAGCTGCTAGCGATTATCCATCAAGCGCTGCAAGCCATTTTTACTCAAAAATAAGCGACACAGACAGCCCGTGCGCCCCACCTCGCCCCCACCCAAAGGCCGGAAACCCCGCAGACTGGCAAGGCAAGCCCCGCACACCGGCCCGCAAATCCGCGAAAATCTCGCCCCTTAGCATTTCTCTCCATCCCGCCCCCATGACCGAAGCGACCGCAGCCCCCGCCCTGCCCGACCACCTCTCGTCCGACCCGCGCAGCCCCCACCACAACGCCGCCGTGTTCGAACACGACATCGGCATCCGCTTCAATAGCAAAGAGCGTTTTGATGTGCAGGAATACTGCATCAGCGAAGGCTGGGTCAAAGTGCCTTCAGGCAAGACGGTGGACCGCAAGGGCCAGCCCGTGATGATCAAGCTCAAGGGCACGGTCGAAGCGTTTTACCGCTGACCCGGCCCGGCGCAATCGCCTTCACGCCTGCATGGCCCAGCACCCCACTTTGCCCGTGGCGCAGCCTGCGCCGCCAGGGCTCTGGGTCATTCACTGCGATGGCAGCGCCATCCCCAACCCCGGCCGCATGGGGCTGGGAGCCACCCTGCTGGCCCCCGACGGGCAGCAGCACAGCCTGTCGCTCACCAGCAGCCTGGTGGGCTGCAACAACGAGGCCGAGCTGCGCGCCCTGATCGCTGCGCTGCAGCACGCCCACACGCTGGGTGCGCGGGCCGTGGCGGTGCACAGCGACAGCACCCTCCTCATCGAACAATTGCAGCCGCCGCAAGCCGATCAGCGTGCGCCCGCGCCCATTGCCCGGTTGGCCGAACTGTTTGACAGCGCACGCGCCTGGCTGGCACGCTTTGACAGCGTGCAGCTGCAGTGGATTCCGCGCCACCGCAACAGCGCCGCCGACACCCTGGCGCGTGCCGCCCTGGGCGCCCCCGCCAAGGTGGCGCCGCACCCGAGCCACAAGAAAAAGAAGCGCTGAAGCACCGCCGGACGGCCCCAGTACAGGCCCAGTACAGGCCCAGTACAGGTCTGTTGCAGGCCTGCACCGGCCCAGCTGTGTCGCAGTACCGTCACACAAAAGTCACAAAATTTACGTTTAGGCAACAATCCTCCTGCATACTTTGCCGGCTTGGCACCATCCGTCCAAGCCGCAAAAACTCATGGAGGAAAAACCAATGCGACGTGATGCACGCTGGGTGGTGCTTTTGGCAGGCACAACTGCGGTGCTCGGCACTGCCACAGCACAGAACAACAACGCAGCAGCCCAGGCCCGCGCCGCTGCCGCCAGCCCGGCCCCCAACTTTGCCAACAGCCCCCGCGAAAAGCTGGTGGTGGCCATGCCCAAGACCTACGCCAAGGCCGAAACCATGCTGCTGTGGGGCGACTACTTCAACCACCTGGCACGCTGCGGCAACCTGGATTTGCAGAACCAGCAAGGCGAGTCGCTGGAGCGCAGCTCCAACATCGACCTGCTGGGCGAAAAAGAGCTGATCGAAGGCATCACGTCAGGCAAGGTGCAACTGGCCCAGGTCAACCCCGGCCTGGTGCCGCAACTGGTGGCAGCGGGCCAGCCCACGCCGTTTGCCGTGCCGGGCAACAAGGCATCGGGCAAGCGCAACTCGTACCACCTGATCCTGATTGCGCGGGTGGACAGCCCCTTCAAGGAGCCCAAGGACCTGATCGGCAAGAAGATTGCCCACTCCACGCCCACCTCCAACTCGGGCAACCTGGCGCCGCGTGCGCTGTTCCCGGCCATTGGGCTGGTGCCGGACAAAAACTACGAGGTGGTGTTCTCCAACGGGCACGAGCGGTCGGTGACGGGCGTGATGCACGGCTTTTACCCCGCAGCCGCCGTGGCCAGCGACCTGTACCAGCGCATGGTGCTCAAGGGCGATGTGAAGGGATCGAGCATTCGCACCCTGTGGGAAAGCGCGCCCTTCATGACCGAGACCTGGACACTGGGCAAGACCGCCTCGCCCGATGTGCAAAACCGCGTGCAGAAATGCTCGTACGCCTACAGCTTCTCGCCCAAGCTCAAGCAGCTGCTGCCGGGCAACGACACCATGCTGCCCATCAACTTCGAGCGTGACTTTGCCACGGTGATGGAAGTCCACAAAAAGACCCAGGCGGCCCTGGCAGAAGCCAAGCCTGCGGCAGCCAAGTAAGGCGCTGCACGGGCACTGCCGGGCAGCGGTGGCGGGGCTAACCCACCAGTCGATCCCGGGTGCGCCGGGCCACATCGCGCACCCAGGGTTGGGCGGCCCAGTGCCGGTCTGCAAATGCACGGATGTGTTCGGCGTAAGTCAGCGAGGCGCCGATCACATCGAGCCCCTGCACAAACATGCGCTGGTGCCGGTCAGACAGCACAAAACCGGCGCTGTGCCCCGGGCTGCGCACCATGCGCTGCGACACGTCGATGGTGAGCGGCAGCGGGCCAGGCAGCGCGGCGGCCTCTGCCATGAAGGCCTGCACATCGGCCTCGTCCACCATGGCCAGCAGCAGCCGGTTGTTGAGGGCGTTGGAGTAAAAAATCTCGCCAAAGCTGGACGCCACCACCGCCTTGAACCCGTATTGCTGCATGCCCCACACGGCGTGCTCGCGGCTGGAGCCGCAGCCGTAGTTAGAGCCCGCAATGAGCACATCCACGCCAGCAAAGGCGGGTTGGTTCAACACAAAGTCTGCGCGGGGCTGCCCGCCCTCATCAAAGCGCAGGTCGTACAGCAGGCCGGGCGCCAGCCCCGCCTTGTCGATGCCCCGCAGGAACTGCTTGGGCATGATCTGGTCGGTGTCGAGGTTGGGCGTGGCCAGCACGGCGGCTTGGCCGTGAATCACGCGGTGGTCGGCAGTGTTTTTGTCGGTGGTCATGCGGCGGTCTCCAGGCTGCGGACGTCGGTGATGCAGCCGGTGACGGCGGCTGCGGCGGCCATGGCCGGGCTCATCAGGTGGGTGATAGCGCCGCGGCCCTGGCGGCCTTCAAAGTTGCGGTTGGTGGTGGATGCGCAGCGCTGGCCGGGGGCCAGCACATCGTCGTTCATGGCCAGGCACATGGAGCAGCCGGGCTGGCGCCATTCAAAGCCTGCGGCCACCAGGCGCGCGGCAATGCCCTCGGCCTCGGCCTGGGCCTTCACTGCGCCCGAGCCGGGCACGACCATGGCGCGCACGCCGTGGGCCACGCGGCGACTGCCAACGATACGGTCTACCTCACGCAGATCCTCGATGCGCGCGTTGGTGCACGAGCCGATGAACACATGCTGCACCGGCACGCCCACCAGCGGCTGGCCTGCCGCCAGCGCGGTGTAGCGCAGGGCCTGCTCGGCGCTGCTGCGCTGCACGGCGTCGGCCATGTCTTCGGGCCGGGGCACGGTGGCGTGGATGGCCATGGCCTGGTCGGGGCTGGTGCCCCAGGTGACGAAGGGGGCCACTTCGGCCGCATCAAACACATGCTCCACGTCAAACACTGCGCCCTCGTCGCTGCGCAGCGTGGCCCAGTGGGCCAGGGCCTGCATGCGCACGCTGCCGGTGACGTCGGGGGCCTTGGCCAGCACGTAGTCGATGGCGGTGGCGTCGGGGGCAATCAAGGCGCCACGCGCACCGGCTTCCACGGCCATGTTGCACAGCGTGAAGCGCGCCTCGACCGACAGGGCGCTGATGGCGCTGCCGCAGAACTCGACGACGAAGCCGCGCGCGCCCTGCGCGCCGATGCGGCTGATGATGAGAAGGATCAGGTCCTTGGCGGTGGTGCCCCTGGGCAGGCTGCCGTCCACGCGGATGCGCATGTCCAGGGCCCGGCGGTAGACCAGGGTCTGCGTGGCCAGCACGTGCTCGACCTCGGACGTGCCGATGCCAAAGCCCAGCGCGCCCAGGGCGCCATAGGTGGTGGTGTGGCTGTCGCCGCAGATGATGACCATGCCCGGGCGCACCATGCCGTGCTCGGGCGCAATCACGTGCTCAATGCCCTGCAGCGGGTCGTTGGTGTCGAACAGCGGGATGCCGTGGCGGTCGCAGTTGGCCTTGAGGTTGCGGGCCTGCAGGGCCGAAGGCGGGTCTTGAATGACCCGGTGGCGCACCGGGTGCGTGGGGATGATGTGGCTCACCACCGCCACGTTCTGCCCCGGCACGGGCACGCCGCGCCCCGCCTCGTGCAGGCCCGCGAAGGCCTGGGGGCTGGTGTATTCGTTCATCAGGTGCAGGTCGCAAAAGAGCAGCACGTTCTGTTCGTCCAGAACGGCCACGGTGTGCGATGCCACCAGCTTCTGGTAAAGCGTTGCGGGCGTGGTCATGGTCATCGTGGTGGGTGTGGGGGAATGAATTACTGGCCTGCGAGCAGGAAAGGCAGGGCTGCGCCGAGCAGCGCATCGGGCGCTTCTTCGGCGATGTAGTGGCCGCAGGGCAGCGCATGACCGCGCACGTCGGCCGCCACGCGCTGCCACTCCTTGAGCGGCTCAAAGCACTGGTGCACCACGCCCTGCTCGCCCCACAAAGCCAGCAGCGGCATGGCCAGCTGGCGGCCCGCATCACGGTCGGCGCGGTCGTGCACCAGGTCGATGCCTGCGGCGGCGCGGTAGTCCTCGCAGATGCCGTGGGCCGTGCCAGGCAAGGTCAGGCAGCGCACGTACTCGGCCAGGGCCCGGGGGTCGAACGGTGCCAGACCTGCGCTGCGCCGACCCATCACGTCGCGCAGGTAGGCGGCAGGGTCGGCCTCGATCAGGCGCTCGGGCAGCGGCGCGGGCTGGATCAAAAAGAACCAGTGCCAGTAGGCGCGGGCGAAGGCATTGCTGGTTTGCTCGTACATGGCCAGCGTGGGCGCAATGTCCAGCAGCACCATGCGCTGCACGGCATCCGGGTGGTCGGCCGCCAGGCGGTGGGCCACGCGGGCGCCTCGGTCGTGGGCCAGCACGGCAAAGCGCGGGTGGCCCAGGTGCTGCATCACAGCCAGCATGTCGGCGGCCATGGTGCGTTTGCTGTAGAGCAGGTGCTCCGCGTCGCCCTCCGGCTTCGCCGAGTCTCCGTACCCGCGCAGGTCCGCCAGCACCAGCGTGAAGTGCTGCGCCAGCACGGGTGCCACCTTGTGCCAGATGGCCGAAGTCTGCGGGTGCCCGTGCAGCAGCAGCAAGGGTGGGCCCGAGCCACCGACAAGTGCATGGATGTGTTGGCCATCGGGCGTGGACACGCGGTGGGGAGTGAAGCCGGGGAAAAGCGGAGCGGTGGTCATGGTTGTGAGGCAATGTGGAAGGCGAGCCCGCTCACTCGGCGGTGATGCCGCGCTCTTTGATCAGTTTGGCCCACTGGGGCATTTCCTGCTCCAGCCGGGCGCGGGCCTGCTCGGGGGTGGAGGGGATGGGATCGAATCCATCTTTGGCCATGCGCTCCTTCAAGGCGGGGGTGCCCAGCGCCTGGTTGAGTGTGGTGTTGAGCTTGTCGATGATGGGCCGGGGCGTGCCAGCGGGTGCGAAGACGATGAACCAGGTTTCGAAGGCGTAGCCCGGCAGGCCTGCCTCCGCGATGGTGGGCACCTCAGGCATCAGGGGCGAGCGCTTCGTGCCCGTGACGCCCAAGGCGCGCAGCTTGCCCGCCTGCACATGCGGTTGCGCGGCCGACAGCACAGGAAAGCTCATCGCCACCTGGCCTGACATGGTGTCGATCATGGCCGGGCCGCCGCCGCGGTAGGGGATGTGCACGATGGGCGTGCCTGCCACGGCCTTGAACAGCTCGGCCGACATGTGAAAGGTGCTGCCCGCCCCGGCCGAGCCATAGGAATATTGCCCCGGCTTGGCCTTGAGCAGTGCGATGAGCTCCTTGAGATTTTTCGCTGGCAAGGCGTTGTGAACCACCAGCACATGCTGCGAGCTGGCCACCATGCCAATGGGCGCCAGGTCCTTCAAAGTGTCATAGGGCATCTTGGCCGTGAGGCTGGGGTTGATGGCCAACGACACCGTTTGCAAGCCGATGGTGTAGCCGTCTGGCGGCGCCTTGGCCACCATGTCCACACCAATGTTGCCGCCCGCACCGCCCTTGTTCTCGATGAACAGCGAGGCGCCCAGGGCCTTGCCCCATTCGTCCGTCACCAGCCGCGCGGCAATGTCGGCACTGCCACCGGGCGCGTAAGGCACCACGAGCTTGACGGCGCGGGCGGGATAGGCCTGCGCCCAGGCGCCTGCAGCGGCCCCCAAAGCCAAGGCGGCGGTCACCAGGGTGCGGCGCGCCAGCACAGGTACAGGGCAGCGGCGGAAGGATGCGTTCATGGGTTTGTCTCCTGCAGGTCTTTTTGTTGGGTCTGGGCATCTTATGAGTGCATTGCATCGGCATAAAGTCATTCAAAATCACTTCATTCGTAAATCAAAAGCATTAATCACCCCACCCCATGGACGCGTTTTCAGACCTGCGCTTTTTTGCCTTGCTGATGAAAGAAGGCAGCCTCGCTGCCGCCGCGCAGCAAATGGGCATCACCCCGCCTGCGGCCAGCCGGCGCCTGGCGCAGCTGGAGCACCGGTTGGGCGTACGCCTGCTGCACCGCACCACGCGGCGCATGGCACTTACGCCAGAGGGCGAGAGTTACCTGCTCGAAGGCACCCGCATCCTGGCCGACCTTGATGCGCTGGAGCGCACCGTGGCAGGCGCCCGCAGCACGCCACGGGGCCTCATCAAACTGGCTGCCACGCTGGGCTTTGGCCGTGTGCACCTGGCCCCTGCCCTGTCGGCCTTTGCCCAGGCCTACCCTGAGGTGGAGGTGCAACTGCACCTGACCGACCGCCCCATCAACCTGGTGGAGCAAGGCTTTGACGCTGCCGTGCGCTTTGGCGATTTGCCCGATTCGCGCCTGACCGCGCGCCGCCTGCGGGCCAACCGGCGCGTGCTGTGCGCCGCCCCCAGCTACCTGGCCCGCGCCGGCACACCGCAGCAACCCGCCGACCTACTTGGCCACCAGTGCATCGTGATCCGCGAAAGCGACGAGACCTACGGCACCTGGCACCTGAGCCAGGGCCCGCGGCAAGAAACGGTGAAGGTGCGCGGCATGCTCAGCACCAACGATGGCGGCGCCGCCACCACCTGGGCGCTGGATGGCCGGGGGGTGTTGCTGCGCTCAGAATGGGACGTGGCCCCGCACTTGGCCACAGGGCAGCTCATCGCCGTGCTGCCCGCCTGGCAGTTGCCACCGGCCGATGTGATGCTGGTGTACCCCACGCGCAGCGACCTGTCGGCCAAGACGCGGGCGCTGGTGGATTTTTTGGGCACCTGGTTTGCCCGCAACACCCTCCTCCGCCCCCAGAGGCAGATACACCACCGTCAGGGTGATGGCGTGGGGTGCCCTGCCACATGCAGCGTGTGAAACGGCATGTGGTGCATCAGCTCGCGCAGCAGCAACAAGGCGGCGAAAAACGATGCTCGCTCGGGCAGGCCTTCGCTGGCGGCAGGCCGACCCTGGGCAACGTAGGTGAGGCGCTGGAACAACCGCTCCATGGCGTCCAGTGCCAGCACCTGGTCGGCGGCGGCGGGCACACCAGCAAGCCCAGCCAGTTCGGCCAAAGCCTCGTCGGCACTCCACCACGCCACAGGCCCACCAACCGTCTGGGCCGCATCGGCCCAAGGCTGGTACTGCTGGTGCGCAAGGTACACCTCGTCTTCCACATGGGCGATGGCTGTCTCCAGATCCAGCGGCGAAGGAATGGCAGCACGAAAAAAGCGCTGCGCCGTGGCCTCCATCCCCAAGGGCAACACCAACAGGTGCGCTGGGCGTGCCTCAGCAGGGCTCCACAAGCACACCTGCGCGGTGTGTGCCCCCAGGTGCAGCAGCGCGAGGGGCTGTGCGGGCGCGGTGGGCGTGCCCTCCATCCTCATGCGCTCGATGAGCTTCGCAGCCCACGGCGGCAAATCGGCCACCACGCTGGGGGCCAGCGTTGCGCTGGGGCTTTGAAGCGGTTCGTGAGAGTGTGTGGGCATGGCGTGTCGGGGTGTATCCAAGAACCTGCGCAATGCACTTTACGGCGGTGTCTGGGCGTGAGTTTGCGCGCTGGTGCCCAGTGGCTGCGCCTCTGACGGAGGCAGGCCGTGGCGAATGCGCTCGTGCATCTCGACGGTAAGTGCCTCAATGCGTTCCGTCAGCTGCTTGGTCAGCTCGGTCAGGCGGGTGTTTTGCTCTAGCAGCTCCAGCATCTGGGTGGCGTTTTGCGCAGCGATCAACTGGCGCTGTTCGTTGGCCACGGCCAGGGCCTCGCGGTGCTGGGCATCGGCCTCGGCGTGCATTTTGTCGCGGGCGGCCTGCCGGGTTTGGGCCAGCAAGATCAAGGGCGCAGCATAGGCCGCCTGCAGGCTGAAAGCCAGGTTCAACAAAATGAAGGGGTACACATCAAAGTGCAGCCACCCCGCAGAGTTGACGATGATCCACACGGCCACCACCACGGTCTGCGCGCCCAGGAACAACGGGGTTCCAAAAAATCGGGCAAAAGCCTCGGCCCGCAGGGCAAACTGGTCGGCCCCAAACGTAGGGGCCAGATGCGCATGCTGCGAGTGGTAACGCCGGTGCTCGGCCCCGGCCGCTGCGATGGCCCGCGCACCCGTTTGCGTGGCTGTGGCGGGGGCGCTGTCTGGCCCCTGGCCAGGCTTACCTGACGGGCCTGCGGGATGGTTCATGCCGATACCTTTCGCACCATGGAGTGATCACCCACGCATGGCCGTGGCTGGCAATGCGCGTTGGGCAGGGTTTGAGAACCTGTTCAAAGAACGTCTGGGCCTAGTGTCCTGCATAGCCCTCGCGAGGCGGTGGTAGTGCGGATCGGGATGGGTCGCAAGGCGCTTTTTGGCAGCCAATAGCCGGGCTATTGGCAAGAAAAGCAACGCAGCGAACCGCCCGAAGCAGCACTGCCACAGACCGCAGGGAGTCATGCAGGGCATCCCTATGGCTTGAGCGTGTGGTCCAGATCGGGTTTGCGCCAAGGGTCCACATGCGTCATGAGGTTGAGCACCCGGTGGCGCTGCATGACGCGCTGGCGCGCCAGCACGGCAATGTCGTGCCCGGCCTCCACGGTGATGCGGGCGTCTACCTCCAGGTGGGCGTCCACCACCACCATGTCGCCCATTTTGCGCGTGCGCACATCGTGCACGCCTGCCACGCCGGGGGTGTCCAGCAGGGTCTGGCGAATGGCCTGCACCTCTTGCTCGTCCACCGCGCGGTCCATCAGGTCGTGCATGGCGTCCCAGCCAAACTCCCAGCCCATCTTGCCCACCATGAAGCCCACGATCAAGGCCGCAATCGGGTCGAGGATGGGGTAGCCCGCCAGGTTGCCCGCAATGCCCACGCCCACCACGAGCGATGAGGCAGCATCCGACCGCGCATGCCACGCGTTGGCCACCAGCATGCTGGACTTGACCCGTTTGGCCACGGCCAGCATGTAGCGAAACAGCAGCTCCTTGCCCAGCAAGGCACCGCCCGCCACCCACAGGGCCACGGCGTGCACCTGGGGCACGGTGTCGGGGTTCTCCAGCTTCAGCACGGCCGACCACACCATGCCCACACCCACGGCCAGCAGCAGCAAGCCCAGCACCAACGAGGCTGCGGTCTCAAACCGCTGGTGACCATAGGGGTGGTCTTCGTCGGCGTCTTTTTGCGAGTGGTGGTTGGCAAACAGCACCACAAAATCAGCCACCAGATCGGACAACGAGTGGATGCCGTCGGCAATCAAGCCCTGCGATTTGGACAGCACGCCCACCACGATCTGCACGGTACTGAGCACCAGGTTGACCACCACGCTGACCCAGGTGCTGCGCGAGGCGGCAGCGGCGCGCTCTTGGGGCGTGTGCTGGGTGTCTTCGCTGTCGTCAAGTTCGTTGAAGTTCATGGGCGGTGATTCAAATTCCGTGAAGCACCACAGGCTACACGCCCAGTCTTAAGAATGCATTGAGGCCCGTTCAGTTTTGCGCAAATATGCCGATAACCCAGGCATGCAAGTCTCTAGCGCCTCCTCCACCAGCAGCGCATCGGGCGCCCAGTCCTCCAGCGAAATCGCCAAGCTGCAAAAGCAACTGCGCCAGTTGACCGACGAACTCAAAGGCGTGGCCACCTCTGACCTGGACGCCAAGGCCAAAAAGCAAAAGGTAGAGGCCCTGCAAGCGCAGATCCAGATGGTGCAGGCGCAAATTGCAGCCATTCAGCGCCAGAACCAGCAAGAGCAGATTGAAAAGCAAAAGCAGGCCGAGCTTGCCAAGGCACAAAAAGCCGCTGAAACCCAGGCCAAGCAAAACAACAGCGCCACGCCCGGCCGCCAACGCACACCCGGCCTGGGCGACAACGTAGACACCTTCGCCTGACCGCCGCCCGACCGCTTGCCGCGAACTACGTTTTCGAAGCGACCATCGTGGCTGCAGCCACGAGCTTTTGCGTGTAGGGGTGTTCCGGTTGGTTCAGCACGGCATCGACCGTCCCGCACTCCACGATGGCGCCGTCTTTCATCACCAGCACGTCGTGCGCCATGGCGCGGATCACCTCCACATCGTGCGTGATGAGCAGGTAGCTCAAGCCCTTTTCACGCTGCAGGCGCTGCAGCAAGGCCAGCACCTGCTGCTGGATGGTCACATCGAGCGCGCTGGTGGGCTCATCGAGCACCAGCACCTGGGGCTGCACGATGAGGGCTCGGGCCACCGCCAGCCGCTGGCGCTGGCCGCCTGAAAATTCGTGCGGGTAGCGCGCCAGCAAGCCGGGGAATTGCGCCTCGGTCAGGCCCACCTCGGCCAGGGCTGTTTCCACGCGGCGGCGGCGCTCGGCCACCTCCATCGCAGGCTCGTGCACCCATAGGCCCTCGCCCACGATTTCTTCCACCGTCATGCGTGGCGAGAGCGACGAAAACGGGTCTTGAAACACCACTTGCACCCGCCGGCGCAAGGCCTGGTTGGCCGGGGTGTTGCGCGTGGCGGGCTGCTGCCACGCCTGGCCGTTGACCTGCAAATCGCCCCCCGACGGCAGCAGCCCCAAAATGGCCTGCGCCAGGGTGGACTTGCCCGAGCCTGATTCGCCCACCACCCCCAGTGTTTGCCCAGGCAGCAGTTGCAAATCAGCCCCCTGCACAGCCACAAACTCGCCCTTTTTGAACCAGCCCCGCACGCCGGGCAGGGGCGTGGGGTAGGTCACGCGCAGCTGGCGCGCCTGCACCACGGGCGGCGTGCCTGCGGGCGGGTCCGCCTCGACCACATCGCGCCGTGGCTGGCTGGCCAGCAGGCGGCGGGTGTAGGCATGCTGCGGGTTGGCAAACACCTCGGCCACCGCGCCCTGCTCTACCAGCACCCCCTGCTCCATCACGGCAATGCGGTCGGCAAAGCGGCGCACCAGGTTCAGGTCGTGCGTGATGAGCAGCACGGCCATGCCGGTCTGGCGCTGCAGCTCAGAGAGCAGGTCCAGAATCTGGCCGCGCAGCGTCACGTCGAGCGCGGTGGTGGGCTCGTCGGCCAGCAACAGTTTGGGGCTGCTGGCCAGGGCCATGGCGATCATGGCGCGCTGGCGCTGGCCACCCGAGAGCTGGTGCGGAAAGCTGTTGGCGCGGCGCGCGGGCTCAGGGATGCCGGTTTTTGCTAGCAATTCAATAGCTGCTTGCGCACATTGCGCGCCCGTCAGGCCCTTTTTGAGCAACAAAATCTCGGCAATCTGCTGGCCAATGGTCATCAGCGGGTTGAGGGCCGTCATGGGCTCCTGAAAGACCATCGCCACATCCCCCCGCGCACGCCGCGCATCTCACGCTCGGTCAGGGCCAGCAAGTCGCGCCCGGCAAACGATGTCTGGCCCGAGACTGCTGCATCGCCTGCCAAACGCAGCAAGCTCAAAGCGGTGATGGTCTTGCCCGAGCCAGACTCGCCCACCAGCGCCAGCTTTTCACCGGGGGCGATGTCAAAGTTCACGCCACGCACCACCTCTTTGGTGCCAAAGCGAACGCGCAGGTCCGCGACCTGCAGCAGGGGTGTATTCACAGGCTGTGGCATCACTGGTCAGCCTTTCGTGGGTCGAGCGCATCGCGCAGGGCATCGCCCATGAATGTCAAAAGCAGCAGGGTCACCACCAACACCGCAAAGGTAGACAGCGAAATCCACCACGCATCAATGCTGTTCTTGCCCTGGCTCAGCAGCTCGCCCAAGCTGGGTGTGCCGGGCGGCACGCCCAGGCCCAGAAAATCCAGCGAGGTGAGCGCGAGGATGGCCCCGCTCATGCGAAACGGCAAGAAGGTGACCACCGGCGTGAGGCTGTTGGGCAGGATGTGGCGCCAGATGATTTGCAGGTTGCTCACGCCGAGGGCGCGTGCGGCCTTCACGTAGTCAAGCTGGCGGTTGCGCAGGAACTCGGCACGCACATAGTCCGACAGGCCCATCCAGCCAAACAGGCTCAGCAAAATCAGCAGCAACGCAATGCTGGGGGCAAACACGGCGCTGAAGATGATGAGCAAATACAGCTCGGGCATGGAGCCCCAGATTTCAATGAAGCGCTGAAAGGCCAGGTCCGTCTTGCCCCCAAAAAAGCCCTGGATGGCGCCCGTGACCATGCCCAGCACCACCCCGGTGGCCGTGAGCGCCAGGCCAAACAGCACACTGACCCGAAAGCCGTAGAGCAGCTGCGCCAGCAAGTCACGCCCCCGGTCGTCCGTGCCCAGCCAGTTGTCGGCCGTGGGGGCCGACGGGTTGGGTGACTTGGCAAAGTAGTTGAGCGTGTTGGGGCCGTAGGGGTTCAGGGTGTACAGCGCCCAGTTGCTACCTGCGGAGAGGCGCTCTTTGATAAAAGGGTCCAGGTAATCCGTGGGGGTCTCAAAGTCGCCGCCAAAGGTCTTCTCGGGGTAGTCCTTGAGCATGGGGAAGTAGGTCTGCCCCTCGTAGCGCACGATGAGCGGCTTGTCGTTGCTGACCAGCTCGGCACACAGGCTGACCAGCACCAGGGCGCAAAACAGCCACAGGCTCCAGTAGCCCTGCCGGTTGCGCTTGAAGCGCAGCCAGGCGCGGCGGGAGGGGGACAGCGACGCGGGCGCAGCACTGGCAGAGACAGAAGGTAGAGAAGGTGTGGTGGAACCCATGGTGCGGATGGTTGCCTGCTTGTCCAAAGTCATGCAGCGTCGTGCAACAAGAGGGCCTTGCTGTACTGCAAAAATTCGTCCAGGTGCTTTTCAATGATGGCGACGGTAATGGGCAATTGCAGGCTCTGGTAGTCATGCACCGCAATGTTGCGAAAGCCCACCATGCGCTGCAGGCCTGCGGCCAGCCCCTGTTCAATGCGGCTGGCGCGGGCCAGCAGGGCAAACACATCCCGCGCACTTTGCGGAACGCCTAGCCGGTCACGCCTGATCAAATGTTGCCCCATGTCCAGCGCGGCCTCGCAGGCGCGCTGAATGTTCAAAATTGCGGCGTCCTGGCGGCTGAAGTTGGTGGCAAAACTGGCGGGGTCACTGAAATACTCTTCGCGCGCGCGCAGCACACAGCGCTCAATCGTTGCGGCCTTGTTGATCAGCACGTCATCGGCCATACACACTCCCACGCAGTTGAATGTCCGCCAGCAAGCCAGCCCGTGCAGCATCCAGCTCGGTCTTTTCGCTCAGGACAGTACTCTCAAAGATGGCAGCCTGGGCATCTCTGGCCCAACACCGCACGCCCTGCATGATGACTTGGTACTGCATCACGGTGGAAGCAGCGCGCAAATCCAGCAAATCGACAGGACAACCGGCCACGTCAGCCAACTCGCCCGACAAACTCCACAGCTGGTGCACATCGGCGTAACCAGCCACCAGCACCGCCAAGTCCAGATCGCTCTGAGGCGTTGCCGTGCCTTGCACCTGGCTGCCATAGGCATACACCGCCAGCAGCCCAGGCAATTGGGCCTGCAGCAGATGCACGGTGAGCTCTATCACGTCGGCGGGCAAAGATGCAAATGGCGTGCGCGTCGATGGCATGCGTGTCTTTCAATCAAACTTCACGCGCGGGTCTACCCACACGTAGCACAGGTCGCTCACCAGCTTGGTCACCAGACCGATCAGCGTGAACAGGTACAGCGTGCCCAGCACCACGGGGTAGTCGCGGCGGATCACGCTTTCGTAGCTGAGCAGGCCCAGGCCATCGAGCGAGTACAAGGTTTCGATCAGCAGGGAGCCGGTGAAAAACGCGCCGATGAACGCGGCCGGAAAGCCGGTGATGATGGGAATGAGCGCATTGCGAAACACATGCTTCCACAGCACCTGCCGGTCGCTCAGGCCCTTGGCGCGGGCGGTGAGCACATATTGCTTGCGGATCTCTTCCAAAAACGCATTCTTGGTGAGCATGGTGGTCACCGCAAAGCTGCCCAGCACCATGGACGTGATGGGCAGCGCAATGTGCCAGAGGTAGTCGGTAACCTTGCCCCACAGCGACAGCTCTTCCCAATTGGCAGACGTGAGCCCCCGCAGTGGGAACCACTGCAGCTGCCCGCCAAACACCACCAGCAGCGCCACCCCCAGCACAAAGCCCGGAATGGCGTAGCCCACCAACACGAGCAAGGTGCTGACCAAGTCAAATTGCGAGCCCGCCCGCACAGCCTTGGCCACGCCCAGTGGCACGGCCACCAGGTAACTGATGAAGAAAGTCCACAGGCCCAAGCTGATGGAGACCGGCAGCTTTTCTTTCACCAGGGTCCACACGTCCTTGTTCTGGAAAAAGCTCTTGCCCAGATCAAACCGCGCAAACTGACCCAGCATTTGAAAGAAACGCTCGTGGGCCGGTTTGTCAAAACCGTACAGGGCCTTGATCTGATCCAGCCGCTTGGGGTCCACGCCCTGGGCGCCGCGGTAGCTCATGCCGCCGCCCTCGGCACCGCCACCGCCCGCAGCGCCAGCCTTGGCCTCGGCCATGTACTGCTCCACCGGGCCACCGGGCACAAACTGCACCACCACAAAGGTGAGCAGCAGCACCCCGAGCAAGGTGGGGAACATCAGCAAAAACCGCTTGAGGATGTAAGCAAACATGGGCTGGATGGCTGAATGGGAGGGGGCCGTGCGTTGTATTTGCGTTGGGCAACAGAGCAGTGAAGCGATCAGGCAGCGCCGAGTTAGCGCTTGTCTGGGGCCGTTTGCGGTGGGTTGCGCGCCCACCAGGTGTCAATCGCCCAACCTTCGCCGCTGGCATAGGGCGGCATGGTGTCGGGCCGCGCCAGGCGCCAGGCGTTGAAGGCCATGCGGTGGGTGCCAGCCGCCCACTGCGGGATGAGGTAGTGGCTGTGCGCAATGATGCGTTCGAGCGCGTGGCAGGCGGGCAGCAGTTGGGCTTCGGTCTTGGCAGAGGTCATCGCCTTGATCATTGCGTCCACCGCAGGGTTCTTGACGCCCGCAAAGTTGCCAGAGTCTTCCACGTCGGCCGCCGCGCTGCCGAACATGTCGGCAAACTCCTGGCCCGGGTTGTTGGTGCCCTGATAAGCCATGGAGGTGATGTCAAAGTCAAACTTCTGCAGCCGCTGCTGGTACAGGGCAAAGTCCACCGAGCGGAACTTGAGCGTGATGCCGAGCTTTTCCAGCGCACGCATCCACGGCGTCACGGTGCGCACACCGCCTTCGTTGCTGTCCATGTATTCAAGCACCATGGCCTCGCCCTTGCCGTTGCGCAGGGCGCCATCGCGCACTTCCCAGCCCGCCTCTTTGAGCAAGGCCTGCGCCCGGCGCAAATTGGCGCGCAGCGATGAATCGCCGTCGGTGCGGGGCGGCACCGTCATGGGGCCAAAAGCGGCAGCGGGGATAGCCTTGCGCCAGGGCTCCATCAATGCCAGTTCTGCATCGGATGGCGTGCCCCGGGTTTCGCAGGCGGTGTTGCCAAACAGGCCATTGACCCGCTGGTAGGCACCGTAGAACAGCTGGCGGTTCATCCATTCGTAGTCCATGGCCAGGCCCAGCGCCTCGCGCACCCGTGCATCCTGCAGCATGGGGCGGCGGGTGTTGAGCACGTAGCTCTGAAAGCCCGAGGGCAGTTTGTGCTGGAACTCGCCCTTGACCAGCTCGCCAGTGTCGAATTTTTTCCCCGTGACGCGGCGGGCCCAGTCGCCCGCACTGAAAAAGCGCATCAGGTCAAACTCGCCCGCCTTCAAGGCCTCCAGCCGCGCGGTGTTGTCCTTGTAGATCTTGACGAGGACGCGGTCAAAGTTGGCCGTGCCCTTGCGCACGTTCAAATCGCGGGCCCAGTACTGCGGATCTCGTACATAGGTGATGTCTTTGCCAAACTGCACCGGGCCAATTTTGTAGGGGCCGCTGCCGATGGGGGTGTCTGTCACCACCTGGTCGAACGGCTTGGCCTTGCCGTTTTCCACACCCCAGTCGCGGCTGAACACGGGCAGGCCGCCCACGGTCAGGGGCAGCTCGCGGTTGGGCTGCTTGAAGCGGTAGCGCACGGTGTGGTCGTTCACCACGTCCACCCCTGCCACATCCACCAGCAGGCTCTTGTAGGCGGGCGAAGTGAAGGGCCCCACCAGGGTGTCGAAGCTGTGCTTCACGTCCTGCGCCAGCACCGGTTTGCCGTTGTGAAAGCGCGCCTCGCGCCGCAGCTTGAAGGTGGCCGAGAGGCCATCGGGTGCCACGTCTACATCCTCGGCCAGCAGGCCGTAGCCCGTGGCAGTCTCGTCCTGCGCGCCCACCAGCAGTGAGTCAAACATCAGCGACGAGAGGTACGCCGGGGCGTTGCCCTTGATGGTGAATGGGTTGTACTTGTCGAACGTAGACACCCGCAGGTTGCTGACCAAGCGCAGCTCCCCGCCCTTGGGGGCATCGGGGTTCACGTAGGCAAAGTGGTCAAACCCGGCAGGGTATTTGGGCTCGCCCCACAGGGCGTAAGCATGGGCCGCCCAGGCGGGCGCAGCACTGCCCATACATCCCACCAGCAAAAAAGTAAGCCAAAACCGCATGCGACAATTCTGCACTACGTTCATCGGCCACTGCAGCAGGCAGCGCATATCCACATGCACTGCGCCTGCAGGCCCCATCCCCATTCCACAAGGAGAACAAACATGGGTTTTCTGACCGGCAAGAAGCTGCTCATCACCGGCGTACTGTCCAACCGCTCCATCGCCTACGGCATTGCCAAGGCCTGCCACGAACAAGGCGCCGAGCTGGCTTTCAGCTACGTGGGCGAGCGCTTCAAGGATCGCATCACCGACTTTGCCGCCGAGTTCAACTCCAAGCTGATCTTTGATTGCGATGTGGGCAGCGATGAGCAGATCGAGCGCATGTTTGCCGACCTGGCCCAGGTGTGGCCCCAATTTGACGGCTTTGTGCACAGCATTGGCTTTGCCCCCCGCGAGGCGATTGCCGGCAACTTCCTCGACGGCCTGAGCCGCGAAGGCTTTCGCATTGCGCACGACATCAGCGCCTACAGCTTCCCGGCCATGGCCAAGGCGGCCCTGCCTTACCTCAATGACAAGTCGTCGCTGATCACGCTGAGCTACCTGGGCGCGCTGCGCTCCATCCCCAACTACAACACCATGGGCCTGGCCAAGGCCAGCCTGGAAGCCTCGGTGCGCTACCTGGCCGAGGCCGTGGGCCGCACCGAAGACGGCCGCAGCATCCGCGCCAACGGCATCAGCGCGGGCCCCATCAAGACCCTGGCAGCCAGCGGCATCAAGGACTTCGGCAAGCTGCTGTCCCGCGTGGCCGATGCATCGCCCCTGCGCCGCAATGTGACGATTGAAGACGTGGGCAATGTGGCCGCCTTCCTGCTGTCCGACCTGGCCAGCGGCATGACGGCCGAGATCACCTACGTGGACGGTGGCTTCAGCCAGACCGCAGGCCTGAGCGCTGACCAGGTCTAAAACCCGGCCGGGCTGAACAGGCTCCGTAATAAATTGGCTTCTAGCGCTTACCCCATAAGCGCTAGAAGCTATTTTTTTGATAGCACTCCACATCGCCCTATGCACCGCAGACGCTGCCTGACCTGGCTGGGCCTGGCGCCCCTGAGCCCTCTCCTCACGCTGGCCCTCCCCCAGGCCTGGGCCGCAGGCGCACCCGCCCTGCTGCTCGCCAATGTGTACCGCCCTGGCATGCCGCTGGCCGACTACTGGGTGAGCGAGAAGTACGACGGCGTGCGCGGCTACTGGGATGGACACACGCTGCGCACGCGGGGTGGAGAAACGGTGGCCGCGCCCGCGTGGTTTACCGCAGGCTGGCCCGCCACGCCCATGGATGGCGAACTGTGGGCCGGACGCGGGCGCTTTGGGCATGCCCAGTCCACCACGCGCCAGCAGCAGCCCGATGACGCCGCCTGGCGGCAGATGCGCTTCATGGTGTTTGATCTGCCCGCCCATGGTGGTGTTTTTGACGAACGGCTGGGGGCCTTGAAGACGCTGGTCGCATCCATTCAGCAAAACTGGGTGCAAGCCGTGCCACAGCAACGTGTGGCCACCGATGCCGCCTTGCAGGCCCTGCTGCAACGCACGGTGCGCGCCGGGGGTGAGGGGCTGATGCTGCACAAAGGCAGCTCGCTGTACCGGTCAGGCCGCAGCGACGATCTCATCAAGCTCAAGACCCACGAAGACACCGAGGCCCTGGTGGTGGGCCACCTGCCGGGCAAGGGCAAACACGCCGGGCGGCTGGGCGCGCTGCTGGTGGAGATGCCCACGGGCCAGCGCTTCAAGCTGGGGGCGGGGTTGACCGACGCCGACCGCGCCGATCCGCCGCCCATTGGCAGCTGGGTGACCTACCGCTTTCGCGGCACACACGAGGGCGGCTTGCCGCGCTTTGCCAGCTTTGTGCGGGTGCGGCTGGACATGCCTGCCACCACGGCGCCCCCATCGATTCGGCAATAAGCTATCAAAAAAATAGCTGCCAGCGCTTGATGGATAAGCGCTAGCAGCCATTTTCAATCAAACCCTATCGGCAAGCAGGGCCTCGAATGGCCCTTCAGCGGCAATCAGGGCTTGTTGGCCACGCAGTCCGCATAGAAGCGGACTTGGCCGCTTTCGTCTTCCACTTCCACCAGGCCGTGGATGTCGGTCTCAAAGCCGGGGCACAGCTTGGCAAATTCGCGGGCGAACTTGAGGTAGTCCACGATCTTCTTGTTGAAGACTTCGCCGGGAATGAGCAGCGGAATGCCCGGTGGGTAGGGTGTGACCAGGCCCACGGTGATGCGGCCTTCCAGGTGGTCAATCTCCACGCGCTCGGTCTTGCGCTGGGCAATGTGGGCGTACGCGTCCGAGGGCTTCATGGAAGGCGTCAGGTCCGACAGGTACATCTCGGTCGTCAGGCGCGCGATGTCGTACTTGGCGTACATCTCGTGCACGTGCTGGCACAGGTCCTTGAGGCCCATGCGCTCGTAGCGCTTGTGCTGCTGGCAGAACTCGGGAAGGATGCGCCACATGGGCTGGTTCTTCTCGTAGTCGTCCTTGAACTGCTGCAGCGCCGTCAGCAGCGTGTTCCAGCGGCCCTTGGTGATGCCGATGGTGAACATCACAAAGAAGCTGTACAGGCCCGTCTTCTCGACCACCACGCCGTGTTCAGCCAGATACTTGGTGACGATGGAGGCGGGGATGCCCGTCTTGTCGAACTTGCCATCCAGGCTCAGGCCGGGCGTGACGATGGTGGACTTGATCGGGTCCAGCATGTTGAAGCCGTCGGCCAACTGGCCAAAGCCGTGCCACTTGCTGCCCTTCTTGCCCTTGGCGTCGCTGCGGATGATCCAGTCTTCGGCGCGGCCCATGCCCTCGTCCACGAGCTTTTCAGGGCCCCAGACCTTGAACCACCAGTCGTTCTTGCCGAAGTCGTCCTCGATCTGGCGCATGGCGCGGCGGAAGTCGAGCGCTTCCAGAATGCTCTCTTCCACCAGCGCGGTGCCGCCGGGCGGCTCCATCATGGCGGCGGCCACGTCGCAGCTGGCAATGATGCTGTACTGCGGGCTGGTCGAGGTATGCATCAGGTAGGCCTCGTTGAACAAGGGCCGGTCGAGCTTCACCGTTTGCGAGTCCTGCACCAGCACGTGCGATGCCTGGCTGATACCGGCCAGCAGCTTGTGGATGGACTGCGTGGCGTACACCACCGAGTGCTGGGGGCGCGCGCGCTTCTTGCCCATGGCGTGGTAGCTGCCATAGAACGGGTGGAAAGCTGCGTGGGGCAACCAGGCCTCGTCAAAGTGCAGGTTGTCCACGTAGCCGTCGAGCATGCCCTTGATGGTTTCGGTGTTGTAGAGCACGCCATCGTAGGTGCTTTGCGTGAGCGTGAGCACGCGGGGCTTGACCTTCTTGGCATCCACGCCCTTGAGCAGCGGGTTGGCCTTGATCTTGGCCTGGATGGCTGCAGGCTCGAACTCGCTTTGCGGGATGGGCCCGATGATGCCGAAGTGGTTGCGCGTGGGCTTCATGAACACGGGGATGGCCCCGGTCATGATGATGCTGTGCAGGATGGACTTGTGGCAGTTGCGGTCCACCACCACCACATCGCCGGGCGCCACGGTGTGGTGCCACACCATCTTGTTCGATGTGGACGTGCCGTTGGTCACGAAGAAGCAGTGATCGGCATTGAAGATGCGCGCGGCGTTGCGCTCGGACTCGCCGATGGCGCCGTTGTGGTCCAGCAGCTGGCCCAGTTCTTCCACCGCGTTGCACACGTCGGCGCGCAGCATGTTCTCGCCGTAGAACTGGTGGTACATCTGGCCCACCGGGCTCTTCAAAAACGCCACGCCACCCGAGTGGCCGGGGCAGTGCCAGCTGTAAGAGCCGTCTTCGGCGTAATCGAGCAGCGCCTTGAAAAACGGCGGCTGCACGCTTTCGAGGTAGCTCTTGGCCTCGCGGATGATGTGCTTGGCCACAAATTCGGGGGTGTCCTCGAACATGTGGATGAAGCCATGCAGCTCGCGCAGGATGTCGTTGGGCAGGTGACGGCTGGTCTTGGTTTCGCCGTGCACGTAGATCGGCACTTCGGTGTTCTTGCGGCGCACTTCACCAATGAAATTGCGCAGGCTCAAAACGATGGGATCCAGTCCCTCGCCCACAGTGAACTCTTCATCGTCGATGGACAGAATAAAGGCACTGGCGCGGCTTTGCTGCTGGGCGAACTGCGACAGATCGCCGTAGCTGGTCACCCCCACCACCTCGAAGCCCTCGGCCTCTATGGCCTGCGCCAACGCGCGAATGCCGAGACCCGAAGTGTTCTCGGAACGATAGTCTTCATCGATGATGATGATGGGAAAGCGAAACTTCATGCGCAGCCTCCGTGAAACCGTGCCCTGCCCGGCCAAAAAACGAAATAGGCGCGAAGTGTAAGGAATAACCGTGTCACGCCTTTGAAGTCCAATCCTTTTGACCCAGAATGTGGTGCACTAAACACATCACACAGGCGCGTGCCCGCACGCAAGGAGGCTGTATGGCGGAATCCACCCTCTGGTGGTTATTGGCCGGGGGAATTGTGGCGGCAGAACTGCTCACTGGCACCTTCTATTTGCTCATGCTGGCCCTGGGCGTGGCCGCTGCAGCCATCGCAGCCCACCTGGGCATGTCCACCACACTGCAAATAGTGACGGCCGCCGTGGTGGGCGGAGGATCGGTCATCGGCTGGCATGCCGTGCGGCGCAAGCGCCCCGGAGATCCATCCGCCCGCGCCGACCGCAGTGTGAACCTGGATGTGGGCGAAACCATTCTGATCGACCACTGGAACCCCGACGGCACCAGCAGCGTGAAGTACCGCGGCGCCACGTGGACGGCCATCCACCGCACGGGCGTGCAGCCGGCCACAGGCATGCACCGCGTGGCCGAGTTGGTCGGCAACCGCTTGCTGGTCGACCCGGTCTGAACGCCCTCTTTCTAGCGCACCTCTTTTTACTTGTTCACCTGCAAACCAAAGGCTTCTCATGGAAATTGCCATCGTCTTCCTGATCATTGCGGTGATCTTCATCGCCCGCTCCGTCAAGGTCGTGCCCCAGCAAAACGCCTGGGTCAAAGAGCGCCTGGGCAAGTACGCCGGCACCCTTACCCCCGGCCTGAATTTTCTGGTGCCGTTTGTGGACCGCGTCGCCTACAAGCACAGCCTCAAAGAAATCCCGCTCGATGTGCCCAGCCAGGTCTGCATCACCCGCGACAACACGCAATTGCAAGTGGACGGCATCCTGTACTTCCAAGTCACCGACCCCATGCGCGCCAGCTACGGCTCCAGCAACTACATCATGGCCGTGACCCAGTTGGCGCAGACCTCGCTGCGCTCGGTCATCGGCAAGCTGGAACTGGACAAGACCTTTGAAGAGCGCGACATCATCAACGCGCAAATTGTGCAGGCCATTGACGAAGCGGCGCTCAACTGGGGCGTGAAGGTGCTGCGCTATGAAATCAAAGACCTGACCCCGCCGAAGGAAATCCTGCACGCGATGCAGGCCCAGATCACCGCCGAACGCGAAAAACGTGCACTGATTGCGGCCTCCGAAGGCCGCCGCCAGGAGCAGATCAACATCGCCACCGGCGAGCGCGAGGCCTTCATTGCCCGCTCCGAAGGCGAAAAGCAGGCAGCCATCAACAAGGCCCAGGGCGAAGCCGCCTCCATCACCGCCGTGGCCGAAGCCACCGCCCACGCCATTGAACGCGTAGCCGCCGCCATCCGCCAGCCCGGCGGCGAGCAGGCCGTGCAACTCAAGGTGGCGGAGAAAGCCGTCGAGGCCTACAGCCAAGTCGCATCGGACGCGACCACCACCCTCATCGTGCCCAGCAACATGACCGAGGTGTCTGCCTTGATCGGGTCTGCCATGAAGATGGTGCAGACCACGCAGCGCGGCCAGTAAACGACACGCCCGCCCGGGGCGCCCGAAAGAAATTCTCACAGTTCAAACGTAACCCGCAAAAGCAATGCTATAGTAGCGGGCTTCGGAGAGGTGGATGAGCGGTTTAAGTCGCACGCCTGGAAAGCGTGTGTGGGCTAATCCCCACCGCGGGTTCGAATCCCGCCCTCTCCGCCATATGCAAGCCCAAGTGGTTCTACCACTTGGGCTTTTTGCATTGGGCAGTCCGTTTGTTTGGAGCCGTCCAGGCCATACAGGGCAGGCCCGGCGATGCCGGTAACCCTCTGGCACAGACACAAATGCAGCTGTGGCCGAAGCCGCTCGGCCCTGCCTTAAAATGCCCGGCTCACCCTCTTGTCTGTCGAGGCAGCCCCAGCGGCTGCCTCCTGCAACACCACACCATCCATGAGCACGCCCCTGCAACAACCCGGCCTCGAAAGCCTGTCCAAGTCCTTTGAACCCGCTGCGCTGGAAGCCCACTGGGGCCCTGAATGGGAAAAGCGCGGGTATGGCACCGCAGGCCACCGTGGCACGGGCGCGCCGCAGGCGGGCGAGCCAGCGTTTTCCATCCAGCTACCGCCCCCCAACGTGACGGGCACGCTGCACATGGGCCATGCGTTCAACCAGACGATCATGGACAGCCTCACGCGCTATCACCGCATGCGCGGCTTCAACACGGTGTGGGTGCCGGGCACCGACCACGCGGGCATCGCCACGCAGATCGTGGTGGAGCGCCAGTTGCAGGAACAAGGCATCAGCCGCTACGACATGGGCCCCACCCCGCCCGAGGCGCGCAAGAACTTTGTGAGCAAGGTGTGGGAGTGGAAGGAAAAGTCCGGCAACACCATCACCACGCAGATGCGCCGCATGGGCGACAGCGTGGACTGGAGCCGTGAATACTTCACCATGGACGACAAGCTCTCCAAGGTGGTCACAGACACCTTCGTGAAGCTGTACGAGCAGGGCCTGATCTACCGCGGCAAGCGCCTGGTGAACTGGGACCCGAAGCTGCAGTCCGCCGTGTCCGACCTGGAAGTCGAGAGCGAAGAAAAAGACGGCTCGCTGTGGCACATCGCCTACCCGCTGGCCGATGGATCGGGCAGCCTGACGGTGGCCACCACCCGCCCTGAAACCATGCTGGGCGACGTGGCACTGATGGTGCACCCTGAGGATGCACGCTACACGCACCTCATCGGCAAGATGGTCAACCTGCCGCTGTGCGACCGCCAGATTCCGGTGATCGCCGACGAGTATGTGGACAAGGAGTTCGGCACCGGCGTGGTCAAGGTCACCCCCGCGCACGACCAGAACGACTATGCCGTGGGCCAGCGCCACAAGCTACCGATGATCGTGGTGCTGACGCTGCAGGCCACCATCAACGAGAACGCCCCCGCCAAATACCAGGGCATGGACCGCTTCGTGGCCCGCAAGGCCGTGGTGGCCGACCTCGAAGCCCTCGGCGCGCTGGTCGAGGTGAAAAAGCACAAGCTCATGGTGCCGATCTGCACCCGCACCGGCCAGGTCATCGAGCCCATGCTGACCGACCAGTGGTTCGTGGCCATGAGCAAGGTGAGTGAGCAGGACCCCACGGGCAAGAGCATTGCGCAAAAGGCCATCGACGCGGTGGCCACGGGCGAGGTGACCTTTGTGCCCGAGAACTGGGTGAACACCTACAACCAGTGGATGAACAACATCCAGGACTGGTGCATCAGCCGCCAGCTGTGGTGGGGCCACCAGATCCCGGCCTGGTACGACGAAGACGGCAACGTGATCGTGGCCCGCACGGAAGCCGAGGCGCAGGCCAAGGCACCGGGCAAGACGCTGCGCCGCGACGAGGACGTGCTCGACACTTGGTATTCATCGGCCCTCGTGCCCTTCAGCACCATGGGCTGGCCTGAACAGGGCGATGCGCCCACCGACGACTTCAACCTGTACCTGCCCAGTACCGTGCTGGTGACGGGCTACGACATCATCTTCTTCTGGGTCGCCCGGATGATCATGATGACCACACACTTCACGGGGCGCGTGCCCTTCAAGCACGTGTACATCCACGGCCTGGTGCGCGACGCGCAGGGCAAGAAGATGTCCAAGTCCGAAGGCAACGTGCTCGACCCGGTGGACCTGATCGACGGCATTGCGCTGGAGCACCTGCTCGACAAGCGCACCACCGGCCTGCGCAAGCCCGAGACCGCACCCACGGTGCGCAAGAACACGCAAAAGGAATTCCCCGAGGGCATTCCGGCCTACGGCGCCGATGCGCTGCGCTTTACCTTTGCGGCGCTGGCCAGCCTGGGGCGCAGCATCAACTTCGACAGCAAGCGCTGCGAGGGCTACCGCAACTTCTGCAACAAGCTCTGGAACGCCAGCCGCTTTGTGCTGATGAACTGCGAAGGCCAGGACTGCGGCCTGAAGGAGCACACCAAGGAAGAGTGCCAGCCCGGCGGCGCTGCCCACGGCTACATGCACTTCAGCCAGGCCGACCGCTGGATCTCGTCGCTGCTGCAAAAGACCGAGGCCGAGGTGGCCAAGGGCTTTGCCGAGTACCGCCTGGACAACGTGGCCAACACGATCTATGACTTTGTCTGGAACGAGTACTGCGACTGGTACCTGGAGATTGCCAAGGTGCAGATCCTGAATGGCACCGAGGCCGAACAACGCGCCACGCGCCGCACCCTGATCCGCACGCTGGAAGCCATCCTGCGCCTGGCGCACCCCATCATCCCATTCATCACCGAAGCCCTGTGGCAGACGGTGGCGCCCGTGGCTGGGTTGAAGGGTGAGTCGGTCAGCATCGCTCGTTACCCCCAGGCCCAGCCCGAGAAGATCGATGAGGTTTCAATCGCCCACATGGGCCGCGTGAAGGGCTTGGTGGACGCCTGCCGCGCACTGCGCGGCGAGATGAATGTCTCGCCCTCCACCCGCCTGCCGATGTACGTGGTGGGTGACACCGACTTCATGCGCGGCGTAGCCCCCGTGCTGCAGGCGCTGGCCAAGCTCAGCGAAGTGAAGGTATTTGACGACGAAGCCGCGTGGGCTGCCGCCGCACAGGCTGCACCCGTGGCCGTAGTGGGCGAAGCCCGCATGTGCCTGTACATGGAAATTGACGTGGCGGCCGAGAAAGCACGTTTGTCCAAGGAAATCGCACGCATTGACGGCGAAGTCACCAAGGCCAACAACAAGCTCTCGAACGAAGCGTTTGTGGCCAAGGCACCGCCCGCCGTGATCGACCAGGAGAAAAAGCGCATCGCCGACTTTGGCGCCACCTTGACCCGCTTGCGCGATCAACTGGCGCGGCTGGGCTAAGCCGCCCTCACCAGCGCTGCCGCCCTGTTATTTTTGCACGCATTCCACTCTAGAAGGAGCTCCATGACTGCTGTATCCACCATCCGTAAAGCTGTTTTTCCCGTCGCTGGCCTGGGCACCCGCTTCTTGCCTGCCACCAAAGCCAGCCCCAAGGAGATGCTGCCCGTGGTGGACAAGCCGCTCATCCAATACGCCGTGGAAGAAGCCTATGCCGCCGGCATTCGCCACATGATCTTTGTGACAGGCCGCAGCAAGCGCGCCATCGAAGACCACTTCGACACCGCGTACGAGCTGGAGTCCGAGCTGGAGACCGCGGGCAAAAAAGAGCTGCTGGCTTTGGTGCGCTCCATTCAGCCAGACGATATGGACTGCGCCTTTGTGCGCCAGCCCCGCTCGCTGGGCCTGGGGCATGCCGTGCTGTGCGCTGAGCCACTGGTGGGCAATGAACCCTTTGCCGTGCTGCTGGCCGATGACCTGATGGTGGGCCCTGAAGGCGGCCAGCCCGTGCTGGCGCAGATGGCAGCCGCTTTCCGCCAGCAAGGCCGTTCGGTGATTGCCGTGCAAGAAGTGCCCGAAGACCAAGTCCACCGCTACGGCATCGTGGCGGGCGAGCCTGCCGGTGGCCCACTGATTCGCATCAACCGCATTGTGGAGAAGCCCAAGGCCGACGTCGCCCCATCGCGCATGGGTGTGGCGGGGCGCTACATCCTCACGCCCGGTGTGTTTGATGAAATCCGCAACCAGCCACGCGGCGTAGGCGGAGAAATCCAGCTCACCGACGGCATCGCACGCTTGATGCAAAACGAGGCCGTGTACGCCTTTCAGTACGAAGGCAAGCGCTACGACTGCGGCAGCAAAGAAGGCTTTTTGGAGGCCACCGTGGAGCTGGCATTGCAGCACCCCCAAGTGGGCGACGCCTTCCGCAACTATCTCAAAGGCTTGTCGCTGTAATCAGCGCCAAGGCGGGGCGCCCTGCCCCGCCCTCCGTGGCATTTAGCTACCGCACGGGCCTGTGCCGGGCCCAAAGGCTAGGCCGAAACGCAGGGCCCACCTGCACAAGCCGCCCGTTCAGCGGCGGCGCAGGATGTGAATGAACTCCTCGCCCACGGTCTGCTGCTCCACCAGCTCATTGCCCGTTTGGCGGGCAAAGGCCTGAAAGTCGCGCAGCGAACCCACATCGGTGGCCAGCACCTTGAGCAACTGGCCGCTGGCCATGTCAGCCAACGCCTTCTTGGCCTTCAGGATGGGGAGAGGGCAGTTCAGGCCCCGGGTGTCGATTTCTTTGTGGGTTTCCATGGTCTTCAATCCTTAGGCGGCAGGCCCAGCCCGCGGCGTCGCTCTGCGTTCTCTTCTTCTGTAAAAAATACGGGCTCATGCCCCCGCGTGCGCAGCCAGTCGGCCAGCGCACAACCGGTACCCGCAGGCCAGCATTTGAGGTCTGCCAGATCATAGAGCCGGTAGTCCACCAGCTCGGGTGACAAACGCACCTCGCCTTGCGCCACCACATGGTAGGCAATGATGATCTGGTTCATGCGCAAAAACTCATAGGCCCCCACCAGCGTGGTGGACTGCACGTCGAGGTTGGTCTCTTCCTTCACCTCGCGCGCAATGCCTTCTTGTGGCGACTCACCCGCCTCCATGAAGCCGGTGATCAGCGCAAACATCTTTTCGGGCCAGGCCGCATTGCGGGCCAACAGCACCTGGCCGCCCACCTCCACAATGGCGGCCAGCACGGGCGTGGGGTTGTTCCAGTGCGTCCAGCCGCAAGCGGGGCAACGCAGCCGCGCCTTGTCGCCGCCATCTTCTGCCTGCGTGATCCAGGCCAGCGGCGTGCCGCAGTGGGTGCAATGTCGAACTTCGTACTGCGTCATGAAATGTTTCCAAAACAATAGCTGCTTGCGCTTATTTACCAAGCGCTAGAGGCCAATTTCATTCAAAACAACCCCACACAAGGGCTCTGCAATGCACTGCCCGGCAGACGCCAGCTCAGGCCGGAAACACGCCGGTAGACAGGTAGCGGTCACCCCGGTCGCACACCACAAACACCACCGTGGCGTTTTGTTCGCGCTGGGCAATCTGCTGGGCCACCCAGCAAGCGCCTGCCGCAGAGATGCCCGCAAAAATCCCCTCTTCGCGGGCCAGGCGGCGGCACATCTCCTCGGCGTCGTCCTGGCTCACAGACACCAGCTCGTCCACGGTGCGCGGGTCGTAAATCTTGGGCATGTACTCTTGCGGCCACTTGCGAATGCCCGGGATGCGCGAACCTTCTTGCGGCTGCGCCCCCACGATCTGGATGCCAGGGTTCTTTTCTTTGAGAAAGCGCGAAACCCCCGTGATGGTGCCCGTGGTGCCCATCGCGCTCACAAAGTGCGTGATGCGCCCGCCCGTCTGCTCCCAAATCTCGGGGCCCGTGGTTTCGTAGTGCACCCGCGGATTGTCGGCATTGCCAAACTGGTCCAGCACCTTGCCCTCGCCACGCTTTTGCATGGCCTCGGCCAGGTCACGTGCGTGCTCCATGCCACCGCTCTTGGGCGTCAGCACCAGCTCGGCACCGAATGCCTTCATGGTCTGTGCACGCTCAATCGACAAATCCTCAGGCATCACCAACACCATGCGATAGCCCTTGATGGCCGCCGCCATCGCCAGTGCAATGCCCGTGTTGCCAGAGGTCGCCTCGATCAGGGTGTCGCCAGGGCGAATGTCTCCACGCTCTTCAGCACGGCGGATCATGGACAGCGCAGGCCGGTCCTTCACCGAACCGGCGGGGTTGTTGCCTTCCAACTTGCCCAGAATCACATTGCCGCGCGCGGCGTTGTCCTGGGCACCAATGCGCTGCAGCGCGACCAGTGGCGTGTTGCCAACCGCTTGTTCGATAGTTTGGTAATTCATGGTCACTACTGTGCCATAATTTGCGTCTTCACAAATTACCCGCCCGGGTGGTGAAATTGGTAGACGCAGGGGACTCAAAATCCCCCGCCGCAAGGCGTGCCGGTTCGATTCCGGCCCCGGGCACCATCGACTAGTCCGGAAGAGTCCAAACTCTTCCGGACTTTTTTATTTCTCCTTTGAAATCAGCATCTTAGCTGTCCGTACCCGTCCAGACCAGTCCACCCCCATCCGAGAAAATTGGGGGCACATTTGGGGGCACATTTTCAAAAAGTGGGGGCACATTTATATGCCCCCAGGTCTACAGCATGTGCCCCCACGATGGGGCCGCATCGCACGCTGGACAGCACCCCGCAGCGGTCACATCGGACTGCAGCCAGTGCCCCGGCGCATCCCCGTGGTATTTCCGTCATAAAAAAGCGCCCGAACCTGATCCTGGGCACATTTTTTTGCGAGCCCGACAAGGTCTCACATACCCACCAACCGCCCGCCGGTTGTGCCCCCAGTTCGACCCGGATGTGCCCCCACTGGCGCCGGTTTGTGCCCCCAGACCTGACCTTGCGCCCTCGCCTCTCTGGCCGCTGAGCTAATTTTTGGGCGCGCGATTGGCCGTCCACAACCCCCCAAATCCAACCAAACCCACCACGCGGCGAGCTGACCACCTGCCCAAAGTCCGCCTTTCGGCGTCCGACCCGCCCACTTCGCCCAACTTCAGCATGTGTAGAGCGCGCACACATGCAGCACTCGTTTGTCCATAGCCATCCGTACATGACCATAGAGCCATGTACTCATCCACAGACATCCGAGACGCCCAAGACACCGCAGCCCAGCCGCTGCGCCCCTTCCGCGACCGCCTGCTTCGCCTGGCGGATGTGAAGCACATGACCGGCCTCGGCCGCAGCAGCATCTATGCGGGCATTCAGGCCAAGTCCTTCCCGTCCGCCGTGAACCTGACCGCCCACGCGGTGGCCTGGCGTGAGTCGGACATTGATGCGTGGATCGCTGCCCGCCCACCGGCCGCCCTGCCCATCGAACCGCCCGCACCCGTTGCTGCCAAACCCGCGCCCAAGGCAGCGCGCACCCGCGCAACGGCCAGCGCTGCAACCAAACGGAGCCGCTCATGAGAATGCGCTGCCCCCACTGCAAGAGCTGGGCGAGTGTTCGCAACAGCATCGAGATAACGCCCTTGCTGCGCGACATGTTCCTCATCTGCAAGAACCCGGCTTGTGGCCACACCTTCGCCGCTGCGATGGAGATCAACCGCACCTTGTCCCCATCGGCCACGCCTGATCCATCCATCCTGCTGCCCCTGAGCCCACACGTCCGGCGCCGTGACGTGATGGAACAGATGGCACGCCACCCCATCGCCCAGTGCGACCGCCTGCCCCCGGCAGATGCCGACCGCCCGGGCACCGATACCGACGCCACAGAGACCGAATCGGCCGCCCTAGCGCCGTAGGTCCACCCCCACCCCACCGCACCGCCTTGCGGAGCCGTTTTGCGGCCCTGCGGCCCGAACTCCGCCCGAAGAACCCTGTTTGCCCTTGATGACCATGCCCACCGCCCCCAGCTCCCGCAGTCCTGGCCAGCCTGTTTGCCGTCCGTGCAATACCGCACACGCCGCGAACTTGCCGCGCCAGTTCGCCCCCAAACACCCACCAAAATCAACCAAACCCACCAAGCGGGTCTATACTTCGGGCGTTACGTCACAAAAAGGCGTAATCGGGATTGGTCTCCCGCTACATCCGCTGCGACGCAAGCCGCAGTCTCTTCCGCAGAGCACCTGCGGCTTGTTCGTTCGTGCCTCCAGTTTTTGGCGGCTCGGACAGGGAGCCGCAAGGCTCGCCGGTTCGCGCAAGCGGGTGTCCGGTAGACCAACCTGTTCGAGCTGCCGCCCTCGATTGGTCTCGGGTGCGGTGGTTTCTGCAAACCACACTCGCTTGGAGGCCTCCCATGGCTGACCGTATCCCCTCGGGCGCATCCGCGTCCGGCGCAGCTGCACGCGCGCATTCCTCTCCCTCTTGCTCTTGCCCTCCCCCGCTGTCTGACCGTGCCCCGCACTCGCTGGCCATCGATGCCAACGACAACGCGGGCGACCTGCGCACCACGCTGCAGGCCTATGGCGCCATCGAGAAGCTCATGAGCTGCCACGGCGCGCAGGACAGCCAGACCATCGTCGCCCATCGCGACGAGCTGGGCGCCCTGCTGCGGCTGGTGAATGAGCGTTTCGCTCAGGACCTGGACGCGCTGGACTCCACGCTGCGGACCCTGCACAGCGCCCTCTGCGCACGGGAGACCCTGCAATGAAGACCTACCTCATCAAGTGCATTGACGGGGCGGGCACCTTCCACCGCTACACCCAGCAGGCCGCATCGCATGCGGCCATCGGTTCCAACGCTTTCGAGCGCTTTGGAGACCTGCGTTTGCTGAGCGTGCGGAGGGTGTCATGAGCAGCACGCCAGACAACCCGCGCCGCGCAGGCGCACCAGCGTGCAAGGGCTGCCGCGACAACTTTCCGCTACCGCAAGCCCTGGACGTTTTTGACCGAATGGTGGTGGCTGGCTACGTGGAACGCCGCACCGCCTGCAGGGCATGCCCAGCGGCGCACAAGCCCTGCCTGGAACCTGCAGCGCATGGATTGCCAGCGGTGGACCTGCGCGCGTACAGCCCACAAGTTGCACGCCCAGCGCAATCTACTGAGCCCGCGCGCCGCTCCAATCCACGGCACGCCTACGAACAGAACCGCCAGCGCATCGCCCAGCTGTGGAGCGAGGCGCAGCCCATCACATCGGGCGATGTTGCAGACCACTATCTGGTGCGCCAAGGCTTGCAGGGGCACGACGCCGCGAACTGGCCCGACGCTTTGCGCCTGCATCCCGCGCTGGAGTATTGGCACACCGACCACACCGGCCGGGCAGCATGCCTGGGCACGTTTCCCGCGCTGCTGGCCGCGCTGGAGATTGATGTTCACCCGCACGGGCTGCACCGGCCTGCGGAGCGCCACAAGGTGGCCCTGCAGCGCATTTACCTGACCGCGCACGGCACACCCGCCCCGGTGCCTTCGTTCATCAAGGCCACGGGCACCGATGGACACATCAAGGGCGCGGCCGTGCGGCTGTCTGCACCGCGTGTGCAGGCCGATGGCGTGGTGCTGGGTGTCGCTGTGGGTGTCGTGTCCGCGCTGCGTTTTGCGGCGGCCCTGCGCATGCCGGTGTGGGCTGTTGCAGACGCTGCAGCGCTCGCGCATTTTCGGTGGCCGCGCGAGGTGACGCATCTGCACGTGTTCACCGATACCAGCGAGGCCGCGCACGCCGTGCCCGCCTGCGAGCTGGCGCGCAAGGCTGCGCGCTGCGGTCTCACCAGCTACGTGCAGACGATCACGCCACGCACTGCCGACACCACCACCGCCCCAACGTTTGAAGGAATCACCATGGCAAAGAAGAAGGCCAACGCCACAAGCACGGGCGCGGCATTGAACGACACCAGCACGCAGGCACCAGCGACAACACCAACCCGCGCACCGGCGCTGCAGTTCACCGTGTTCACTTCCACCGAGCCCGAACGGCTCACCAAGGTGCTGAGCCTGAACCGCGATGGCACGCTGAACAAGCAGGCGGCCGCGTCGATGATGGCGGGCACCGCGCAGCGCGTGCGCGTCAGTGGCTTGCACGAACTCGCGCAGGCCCTCGACCACCTCAACCCCGCCCAGGCCGTGGGCTGGGGCATCTGCGCGCAGGAACAAGCCGCCATCGTGGCGGAGCGGGATGCTCAGGTGAACGATGGAGCGCACGGCGCTATCTCTCGCACACGCCAGCACTTCGCGTTTCCACGCGGGCCGGGCGTGCTGATGCTCGATCACGATGGATGCCCGAATGGGGAGCTGAACGCGGACGAGCTGCGCCAGCGGTTGATAGACGCATGCCCCGCGCTCGCTGATGCG
This sequence comes from Acidovorax sp. 1608163, assembly GCF_003669015.1. Classification (NCBI taxonomy): domain Bacteria; kingdom Pseudomonadati; phylum Pseudomonadota; class Betaproteobacteria; order Burkholderiales; family Comamonadaceae; genus Acidovorax; species Acidovorax sp. 1608163. Next base: position 1,491,636 of record NZ_CP033069.1, on the reverse strand, counting down.
CCGATGCTCTGGCGCCCGAGCTGTTCGGCCGGTGTGCAGGCGCCCGATGGGCGTGTGCTCTCTGGATTGGACCGGCACCGCCTTTACATCCCTGTTCGTGATGCCTCACGCATCCCGGACGCGGGCAAGACGCTGTTCACGCTGCTGTGGGCATTTGGCCAAGGCTGGTATGAGGTCGGGCGAGCTGGCCAAGCGTTGGAGCGGTCCCTCATTGATGCGACCGTGTGGCAACCCGAGCGGCTGGACTTCTGCGCGCCTCCCGTGCTGCTCGATGGCCTGGACCGGCCCGGTGCTGCAGCGCGCATCTATGGCGATCCGGACGGCCTGTTCGACCTCGGCTTGATCGAGTGCGATGGGGAGACCCGCAAACAGGTGCAGAGCCTCAAGCGGGCGAAGCGCGAGGCCATCGCCGGGCAGTGTGCAGCGCAGCGGGAACGCTGGGCCAATGCCAAAGCGCCATCGCTGGCCATGCGGCGCGGCATACCGTTGGAGAAGGCGCGGGATGTGCTGGTGCGGGCCAGTGAGAAGCGCGTGTTGATGGGGCATTTCATGCTCACATCGGCAGAGGGTGAACCCGTGTCGGTGGGGGAGATCCTCGATGCCCCCGACCGCTGGCACAACAGCCAGTTTGCGGACCCACTGGACCCGGACACCGACCGCCGCGTGGCCGTGGTGAACCTCAAGAGCGGACAGCGGCCGTACCTCTACACGCACCGCCATGGGGGCATGCGTTTTGAGCTGATGCGGCAGTCGGCGCGCGTACAGATTGGGCGCGGGATGCGGGTGGCCACGACCGATGCGGTCCTGTCGGTTTTGAAGTCGCGCGGGGAGCTTTTCGACTACGGCGAGGGAGCGATTGCGTATGTCAGCGAGGGCAAGGCGCGGCCGGTCTCTCCCGATTGGTTGACCGACCACATGGGGCGCGTGTGCGACTTCTATTCGGTGCGCAAGCGCAAGGATTCGGCCGGTGATGACCAGACCGAAGAAGGTGCAGAAGATGCGCCTCTCGGGGTGGCCCGCGCCATCCTGGCCAAGCATGGCGAGCGGGGTTTTAAGAAGCTGGTGGCCGTGGTCACTGCGCCCACGCTGCGGCTCGACGGCTCGATCCTCGACCGCCCGGGGCATGACGATGTGTCGGGCCTGCTGTTCTACAGCGAGCACCCGAACCCGCCGAAGGTGCCCAGCAGTCCCACGCCTGCGGACGCACTCACGGCCCTGCGGTTCTTGTGGCGGCCTCTCGCGCTGTTCCCGCTGGTGGACGATGTGGCGCGCGGCGTGGTGCTGCATGGCCTGCTTTCGGCCGCTCTGCGGGCGAGTCTGCCCACGGCGCCGGGCATTGGCTTGGACGCCCCGGCCGCAGGCAGTGGCAAGACCTTGTTGGCCCGCTGCATTGGCATCCTGGCGATGGGCACCGACCCGGCCATCCTGCCGCCAGCGGACACCGACGAAGAAACCCGCAAGCGGCTGTTTGCCGTGCTGCGCGAGGGCCAGCGCGTGGTGCTCTGGGACAACGTGCGCGAGCCCTTGGGCTCTGCGTCGCTCGATGCGTTCTTGACTGCGCCGACCTTCGCCGACCGCATCCTGGGCAGTAGTGAGACCGTGACGCTCCCGAACCGGGCCTTGTTCATCGCCACGGGCAACAACCTGCGCATGACTTCGGACACCTGCCGCCGCGTGCTGACCGCCCGCATCGACACGCAGAGCGAGAAGCCCTACACGCGGGATTTTTCTTTCGACCCGGCGCAGATGATGACGAATGACCGGCTGCAGTACGTGGTGGCAGCTCTCACCATCGTGCGGGCCTACATCACGGCCGGGCGGCCGAAAGTGGCCAAAGGGCGCACGGCCAGCTTTGAGCATTGGGACGATCTGGTGAGACAGCCGCTGTGCTGGCTGGCGGGGCTGGTGCAGCAATCGGCAGACGCAGAGCTGCCCACGCTGGCGGACCCGATGGAGGCGGCTGCGCGAGCGTTTGAACAAGACCCGGAGACCACCAAGCTGGCCGCCATGCTGGAGGCTTGGCACGAGGCGTTCGGGGGCATGCAAACGACCGTGGCCAGTGTCATCCGGCGCGGGGATACCGATGAACGGCTGGGCGGGGCGATGGACGAGATCGCTGGCCAAGCTGGAAAGGTCAACTCGCGCATGCTGGGGCGGTGGGTGGAACGCATGACCGGGCGCATCGTGGGCGGCAAGCAGTTCGTGCGGATTGGCCTGCGGGCCGGGGTGCTGCATTGGTCGGTGGGCAAGGTGGGGGCATCGGCACCACAAACGCAAAACGTGAACGCGCCATCGGCCGCCGAACACCCACCAAAAGCCACCAAACCCACCAATCCGGGGCAGACCGGACACGAACCGGCCGATTCGCAAAATCAAAACGTGAACGCGCCGTTGACCGGCAGACACCCACCAAAAGGCACCAAACCCACCAAAAACGGGGGTTCGGACACCTCCCAGGCACCCGGCGTGGTGGGTTTGGGGGGTTTTGGAGGGTTTTCTCCAGCCGATCCGCGTGCCAGCGTTTCCGATACGGGCGGTGCGGCCAATTCGGCCGGTGACGATGTGGAGTTCTTCCAATGACGGTCCCGCATTCATCGCCTTTGGTGGGTTTGGTGGCTTTTGGGGGTTAACTTCGGACAACCGGCGCACCGAGTTTTGCGAGTCGGGGGAAGAAACTGGCACGCAGGCCGACCCGGACTTGGTGGGTTTGGTGCCTTTTGGTGGGTGTTTGGCGGTCAACGGCGCGCACAAAATTTGCACCGATGCCGTTTCGAGCGATCCCGCCGTGGTGGGTTTGGTGGGCTTTGGTGGGTTCCTGGCGGCGAATCGACCGAGCACGTTTTGCGCTGACGCCGGTTTGACCGATGCCGACAAGGCCCTGGCCACGGCCGCGCGGGGCATTCTGCAGACGCTGGAATCAGCGGGTTTGACCCTGGCTGTGACGAATGCCGGAGCCCTGCAGGTCTCGCCCGCAAGTGCCTTGCGCCCCGACCAACGGGTGGCCATCCGCGACCACCGCGCGGGCCTCGTGGCCTTGCTGCGGCTGCGCGGCGCGTTGTTTGTTGATGACGAGCGCCACCGCTGCCGCGACTGCGTGCATCTGCAGCGCAAGGGCTATTGCGCGATGGCACAGAAGGGCCTGATGCCCGGGGTCAATCCGTGGTTCACGCCTGCGCCCAACGTGCTGCAGCACTGTCACTTCTTCCACCCGAACGCGGTGGAACTGGGGGCGCCATGAGCACGCGCAGCACATCAACCCAGGCCCCTGCATCGAAGGTGGCCATGTCCAACGCAGAGCGCCAGCGCAAGCACCGCGAGAAGCGCAAGGCGGAGTTGCAGGCACTGCGCGCCGGTGCTGCTGCCCCGTTGTCGTCGCGGTTGGCTTTGCCTCTGCCATCACCCGCACCCAGTACGGCCCCTGCCCTGCGTGACGACGCGCAGTCCTTGCGCATGCAACTCGATGCAGCCCGCAAGCGCTGCGAAGCGCAGGCCGCTGAGCTGGCGGCGCTGCGTGAAGCGCATGAACCCCTGGCGGCCCGTTTGCAGGCCCTGCGCGTTGTGCTGCGCGGCCTCATCGGGAAGTTCTCACCTGCGGCCCGGCATGTAGCCCGCAGCCACTTGCAAGAGACCGGGTTTATCGAGTGGCTGGACGCGGATTGATCGCTGCATGGCCCTGCTCTGCTAGGTCGCTCCGCCGCCCCTTTTGTTCTCCTTTTTCTGTTTGTTCCCTTCCTTTTTTACCTCTGAAAGATCACCCATGTTTGCCAATGAATCCCAAGCCCGCGAAGCCTATGTATCCGCCAATCGCAAGCTCGAAGCCGCCCTCGCTGAGTACACGCAGGCGCGCACCGAGCTGCACAAGATCACCGGGGAGTTCTCTGCCGTGGATCAGAAGCTGTCGCTGCAATTCAGTACCCGCTCGGGCAAGACCCAGACCGCCGAAGTTGTTCTCACCGATTGCTGAAAGGAATCACCACCATGACGACCCACACCACCAAGACCGCCACGATTCAAGACGAGCTGGCCCAGGCCCAGACGGCCTACGACATCGCGCTGGAGACGTTGCTCAAAGCCTGCGCGGATTTCAACGAGGGCTCGGGCAAGCAGTACGCCGAGCTGATGCAGCGCCATGCGGACCTGCGCGGCAAGATCGCCACCCATGAGGCTGCGGCAGAGACCGCGACGCTGGAGTTCAAGCAACTGCTCGCGGCCGCGAACTTCGAGAAGACGAAGGCCGTGAAAGAGGCGCTGTTCAAGAAGAACGATGCGATGTGGACTTCACCCGGTTTCGTAGACATATTTCAACTTCCGTTTCGAAGTTGTTCGAATGCCAGCGGACTCAGTTGGTCTAGGTGACTGTGCCGACGGATTCGATTGTAAAAACCTTCGATGTAGTCAAACACATCTGACTTGGCGTCTTGCCTGGTGGCATAGATATGGCGTTTGATTCTCTCCTTCTTCAAGCTGCTGAAGAAGGACTCTGCTACCGCGTTGTCCCAACAGTTTCCACGTCGGCTCATGCTTGGCACCAATTGGTTGTCCTTGCACCAGCGGGCGAAGTCGTCACTGCCAAACTGACTTCCTTGGTCGGAATGGATCATCACTGGACCCGTTGGGCGCCTGCGCCACACTGCCATCGTGAGCGCATCCAACACCAACTCTGTAGCCATGCTGGAGTTCATCGCCCAGCCGACCACCATGCGCGAGTACAGGTCAATTACGGCCGTTAGGTACAACCAGCCCTCATGGGTTCGGATATAGGTAATGTCGGTGACCCACACTTGGTTCGGTAGCGTGACCGTGAACTCACGTTGCAACCGGTTCGGTGCGGCAGTCGCAGGAAGACCGACTCGGTAGCGTGGCCGCTTGTAACCACGCACTGAGCGCAGTTGGGCCTGGCGCATCAGGCGTGCTACACGTTTTTGACCGCACGCCATACCGTCCTCTCGCAAGTCCCGCAGGATGCGTGGGCTTCCATAAATCCCGTGGCTGTCGTCAAAGGATTGCCGAATGCTTGCCAGCAAGACATCGTCGGCTAAGGCGCGTTTGGACTTTGGATTGGCCTTCCAAGCGTAATAGCCACTGCGCTGTACGCGCAGAACGCGGCACATGCTGCTGAGCCGGAACTGGCCTTTATGTTCGGCCATGAATGCGTACTTCACCCGGACAGCTTGGCAAAGTACGTTGCGGCCTTTTTTAGGATGTCGCGCTCCTCATTGGCCCTTTTGAGCTCCGCTTTGAGCCGGGATACCTCGGCCTTGAGCTGGCTTGTCTCTGCCCCCCCTGCGCTCGATTGCTCTTTGGCAAGCCGCACCCACAGGTACAGGCTTTTGTCCGACATGCCCAATCGCTTGGCTACATCCACTACCCCATGACCACGCTCGGTCACCTGTTTGACGGCTTCTGCCTTGAACTCAGCCGGGTATCGCACTCTCTTCATTTCTCACTCTCCAGTTCAATTTCGACCTTGATAGGTGTCTATTGAACCGGGTGAAGTCCAGGTAACGGGACCTGAAGTCGGACTCGTCATAACGTAACGATCCGGAGAATTCAGTCATTGTGGGCGATGCCGACTACGTCATGTCGCCACTTCAAGAGCACGTCGGCCGCACCGATGCATGGGAAAACCTGGGATGGCGATTTCTGTACTCAAGCTACCTCCCATGCAAGCTCTGAACGTCAGGCAAAAGCAGTCAAATCACGTCAACTCATAGCTCGAAAAAACCGGCCGCCAAACCGCACCGGGCGTTGCATTTGGCGGGCCGTCAGTGTCAGCAAAACAGCGCTGTTTAGCGGGCAGGCGAGGCGGGGTCTCCACTGCGCGCCACGACCTCGCGGCAATGCCTCCGACCTTGAACCCAAAACCGCTCGCCAGTCGGCTGACGGGAACGCATCAAATCATGATGTTGAAAGCACTTACCACTGCGCAGTCGGGATCGGGCGTTTAGCGCGATCTGGATGCATGCGAATTGCTCGATGCAGTGAGTCATTGCCCTGGGATTTCCGGCTGGCCTCTGGCCGCGCCAGGACAAGTACGCTACTCAAACATGCACGGCAACCCGCAGCTCATCGATGTGGGTCGCCCGGCGCTGCGTTCTCTCCGATACGGCCCCTAAATACTACAAATCTGATAAAACGCCAACAATCGAAACCAACTTGAATTACTCACTCGAATAATACCAACACCATGACCCACGCAAAAAATCATCACTACGTTCCTCAATTACTATTGAAAAACTTTTCATCAAACAAAGGACGGCTACATGTATTTGACAAGCTAAATACTCGACCTTTTCCAGAGAATCAGAAAAATATAGCTAGCGAAAATTACTTCTATAACTTCAGCGAAGATGGAATCAATCACTCCATGGAGGAATGGCTATCCCAACTAGAAACAAAAGCAGCCCCAATAATTGACGAAATAGTTTCATCCAAAAATCTGGACAGCATTAATAGCGCCACAAAATCTGAATTATCATTTTTCTTTGCAGTTCAAATGGCAAGAACTAAAATGCCACAGGAAAAAATCAAAAGATTGGTTAAGAGATTTCGCGAACTCCTTACAGAAAATGGTCAAGAAATATCCAACCTTGACGAGAAACTTAAAGATTTTGTCACTGAGCCTACGGAAAATGACCTAAAGGCAGGTACAGCCAAGGCAATTCGGGTCGACGCCCCAATGTATGCGCCATATCTCGAAAATAAAATCTGGATGCTTATTGAGCGAAGCCAAGAAACCCCATTCATCATAGGTGACCACCCCGTCGCTCGAAAGAATGAAATCGATAAGGACTGGTCAGATTTCCCTGGACTTATGAAAATAGGAGTTGAGTTTTATATACCACTCTCTCCCGATCTGTGCCTTGCCATGTGGTGCCCATCAATCGTGCAAGGGGTGATAAATCAATTTGCACCAGAGAAAGAATGGATCGTAGACAGAACATTTAAAGTTGCAAACATTCTTTCAGGCTCCAAAAATTCATCAAAAATAGTTAACGCCCTTCAAGTTTATTGGAGCGAGCGTTTCTTGTTTTCAAAAAATGATGATTTTGGTGATTTGGCTGAAAAAATTAATAACCTCCCATATATGAGGCATGGCCCTAGACCAAAATTAAATATTGAGCGCGACGAATAAATATCGCATCAAATTACTGGCGCAACTACACACATTTAGGATGCGAACCATATTCAAAACACCTTTTTATCTCCATCCAGATAATCCGCCCACCATTGCATCAACCTCGTCCGGTCCGCCATGTACGTTGTCCGGTGGTATGCAGCTCTGATCTCGTTTTGTTCACGGTGCGCGAGCTGCCGCTCAATCACATCCGGGTTCCATCCGTGTTCGTTGGCCACGGTCGAGAACAAGGCCCGGAACCCGTGGGCCGTGGCGATGCTCTTGTAGCCCATTCGCGCGAGCGCTGAGTTGAAGGTGTTCTCGCTAAGTGGCTTGCTGGGGTAGTACGGGCTTGGGAACACCAGCTCGCGGCCACCGCTGATGGCTTCGATCTTGTCCAGCACTTCAAGGGCCTGTTTGGACAGGGGCACGCGGTGTTCCTCGCGCATCTTCATGCGCTCTGCGGGGATGGTCCACAGGGCCGCCTTGTGGTCGAACTCCACCCAGCGCGCGCCGCGCACTTCACCAGGCCTGCAGGCCGTGAGCATGAGCATGCGCAGGCCCAAAACGATGCTCGGGGAGCCGTCATAGGCCGTGAGCTTGAGCATGAACTCGGGCAGCTCTTTTTCTGCCAGGGCGGCCCGGTGTTGGACGGTGCGAGGTTTGAGGATTTCCGAGGGCACGAGATCGAGCATGGGGTTGACGTCGATGCGCTGGTGTGTGACGGCCCAGCGGTAGATGGCCTTCACGCGCTGCAGCACCCGGCCAGCCTGGTCGGCCGCGCCGCGTGCTTCGACCTGTTTGACCGCTTCCATCACATCTCGGGCCTTGAGACTGGCCATGGGGCGTGAACCCAATGTGGGAAAGATGTCGTTTTCGAGCGAGGCCGCGATGCGGCCCATGGTGACGGGCTCCCAGCGGGCGGACTGGTGATCGATCCAGTCTCGGGCCACGGCTTCGAAGGTGTTACGGTTTTCGTGGACAACCCGAGCCTTTTGCTCCTTGCGGGCCTCCCCGGGGTCCTGGTTGTCTTGGAGCAACTTGCGGGCCTTGCTGGCGGACTCCCTGGCCATCTTCAAACTGATGTCGGGGTACACGCCAAAGGCCAGGCGCTTTTCTTTTCCTGCGAAGCGGTACTTCATGCGCCAGTAGCGCCCGCCTGCCTTGGTGATTTCGAGATAAAGGCCCAGGCCGTCTGAGTGTTTGCCGGGTTCGGAGAGGGTGCGGAGCTTCGTGTCTGTGAGTTTCAAGGGGGCACCAAAAAGGGCTGGGGGCACAAATGGGGGCACATTCTGCCAGCACAAAGCAGAGAGTGAGCATTCATGCGGGTTAGCGCCCAGATTGTGAGAGTGGCCCCGGGCACCACAGATAAGGCCGGAAGCTTCCACAAGCTTCCGGCCTTTTTTATTTCCCCTTTGGAATCAGCATCTTAGCTGTCCATCCTCATCCAAACCAGTCCACCCCATCCGAGAAAATTGGGGGCACATCGTGTACGCCGTCAGGCCCAAAGCATGCGCCCATACGGCAGAGCCATGGCGCAACCAGCAAAACACTTCTTTTTCCTTTATTCAGCGCCCACAACAATCCATCCCCAAACCCGCTCAACACGCCGCCCTCGCTCTGCACTTCAAAATACTGTATATTTAAACAGTATTCAAAACCAGGAGCCCGGCATGGAAGTGATTGACACCCTGTACACCGTCACCCTGCGTGACTACCCCGATGATGTGCCCGCCAAAGCAGTTGCTGCGGCAGAAGCACGCTACACCAAAGCGCTGGAAAACGCGCTGGGCGGGCCCGAGCAGGTGGCCGCGGCCCTGGACACCATGGGAGACCTGGAAGGCGCCAGCGCTGATGAAATCTCCAAGGCCGACATGGAACTGGCTGCGCGCTGGGCCAAAGCCTGCAGCGCAGCCCGCCAAGCCGGGTTTCGGGATTTGGGGGAGGCAGAAGGCATGTACTTTGAAGTGCAGACTTCATAAAGCCAACACCGCCTCCTCTGTCAGATGGCGAGCACGACACAACTGGTCACAAACTGCATGCCAGATAAGCACTTGTCTTACAGACGGAACTGGGCAGGTTTGGTGGAATCTCATCCACTGGCCATTGAGGCTGGCGCGGGGTGAGCCATTGCGGCCCCCGCACCTTTGAATTGCGCAAGAGCGGTCCGTCTCATCCGGCAGCGATGCCGCCATGCTTGGATTAACCGCACTCCCCTGAAAGGAGCTATGCCATGACACTTCATCACCTCTCTCCGCAAACGGCTGCCGTGCTTGCGTTCCTCGTCACAGTGGCCTTGGCCGTGGCGGCCGCACTGGTTGGCGCCATGCCAGAGTGGGTGGCGCAATCTGCGGATTCGCTGCCTTTGCTGCCCGCGCAGTGGGACACATTGTTACCGCTGGAGGCGTCTGCCTCGCACTGACAAACTGAGACTGGGCGTGGGGCATGTAATTGGTTTGCTATGGCCTGATCGCTCAAGCCCAGCGCGGCATAGGCCTGCGCACCCCTCGCAGCCCCACCCTACCGCCGTCGATTCAAAGCAACGTTCAGGGCGCCACCACGGCCAAGCGCCTGCGCGCACGGGCTGCAGTGTCCACATCGCCCGCAGCTTGCGCCTGATCAGCCTGCACGGTCAGCCAAGCGATCAGCGGGCGGCGCCACCCTTGGGCTGATGCGGTGTCTACCGCCAGCGCCACCACCGCAGGCCCCGCCTGTCCGGCCTGGAACAGCGCCGCAACCCCCACCAAGCGAGACAAAGGATCTTCCACAGCAACCAGCATGGCTGCCGCATCGCCACCGCTGGCAGTGCCAGCAAGGCGCTGCGCCACGGCGCGCTGGGGTGGTGGCAGCACGGCGACCTGCGCAGCCGTCAAACGCTGGGCTTGCAAAAAGTCGGCGTAGGCCAACTCCGGCGCGGCGGCATCGCGGCGCAGGGCCTCAAAGCCCGCACAGGGCCCTGCCAAGGCCAGGCTGGCCGATTGGGCGGCGCACCGCAGCAACTCAGTGCGGGCCAGCAGGTCGGCACGGCCGGTGCTAGCCAATGCCTGTCGGGCACGCTCCCACTCTTGCGTTTCGACGCGCGCCTGGCCCGTCAGATAGGCGTTCAGGGCTTTTTGGGTGGCGGCATGGGCATTCATCTGCCAGTCGGGCACGGGGGGCTGGCTGGAGCACGCAGCCAGCACCGCGCAAGCCAATAGCCAAGGCCACCGGGCGCCGCGCAAGGCCCGGTGGCGCCATCCGGTGTTAGGTGCAAAGCTCATGGCAGCTTGATCTCCGTGTCGCGCGCAAACGGCCATTTGCGCTGGATGTCGTTGACGAGGCCTTCCACCCGGCGCAGGTTGCTCTCCACCTCGGCACGCAGCGCGCCCAGGTCGGTGGTGGCTTCACGGGCGTTGGCACCGATGGCCTGGGCCTCGGCCAGCACGGCATCCACCTTCTTGAGGCTGGTGCGCGTGTCTGCCAACAAACCATTGAGTTGCGCCACCGTAGCGCGCAGGTCGGGCACCAGGGCATCTTTGCCGTTCTCGCCAAACACCTGCCGATCGGCCTGCTTGGCCAGCCCGTCCAGCCTCGCCAGCAGGGTGTTGGAGCGCTCCAGCGTCGCGAGAACTTTCTTGGCGTCGGCCTCGTTGCCCATCACCACGCCCAGTGCGCCGCTGGGACCGTTCAGCCGCTGGGTGAGCGCCTGCACGTTGGCCAGGCTGCTGCCCAGGGCGGCGTCCTGCGCCGTCAAGGCATTGAGGTTGCCCAACAGCTCACGGGCAGAGGCCATCAGCTGCGGAATTTCTGCGGTGGCATCGCCGCGCAGCACGGGGCGCGTGGCGCCGTCGGGCAGCAAGGGGTCGGTGAGGATGCCACTGTAGGCTCGGATGTTGGTGGCGCCCACCACCCCGCGCACCAGGGTGAACACGCTGGACTCGCGCAGCCAGTGGGCGTCTTTACGGGGCACGTCCACGATGATGCGGGCGTTGCCGGTTTCGGCCAGCTCAATGCGGCGCACGCGCCCGATGGGAAAGCCCGAGAACGTCATGTCCATGCCCACCACCACGCCCTCAGAATCATCGGCCGTGAGCACCAGGGTTTGCGTGGGCTCGAAAGCCCCCCGGGCATAGAGCAGGTACAGACCAGACCCGGCAATCAACAGCACGGTGAACAACAACAGCGCAGCCGCCTTGAGCTCCAGGTAAGCCACCGGCCGCAGGGTCTCCACAGGGGCAACGCCAGATTCCTGTGGCGGCGCATTGGAAGGGGATGGGGATGATGGAGGATTCATGGCATCAGAAACAGGGGTTGGGCCAGTGCGCGCGCATGGCCATCAGTAGTAGTTGCCCACCAGCGAGCCCACCTCGATGAGCAGCAGCACCGCAAACATGCGCGCCAGGCCGCCCAGCTCGGAGTCGGGCTGGGCACGCTCGCCCGTGTCGTACAGCCCAGCGGCCATGGGGATGAGCGCCACGGCCAGGCTGAACAGCAAGGTCTTGATCACAAACACCAGTGTGACGGCGGGTGCAAACACCTGCCCGAACATGCGCGTGTAGCTGGGCAGGCCCGCCAGGTTGAAGCCGTACACCCCCAGGTACGCCAGCACCAGCGCCACCACGCAGCTGAGTGCGGCGAGAGTGATGCAGGCAAACACGCCCGCTACGGCACGCGGCAGCAGCTCGACCCGCACCGGGTCAGCCCCCAAACGGCGCAGGTGGTCAAACCGGCCTGACTGGCGCAGCAGGGCCAGCTGCGTGCCGTTGGGGATGGTGCAGCGCATAGCCACGAAGAGCGCGGCCGTGAGCGGAATCAGCTCCAGCACCAGCACGCGAATCACCATCTCCAGCGCGTAGCGCGACAAGCCGTAGCTGAGCGCAGTGACCACCACAATGCGCGTGAGCACCAGGCTGATGAGCGCCGCCAGCACGGTGAAGCCAATGAGCACCGGGGCAGTGTCCAGGTACAGGTGGCGCGCCAGGGCGCGGCGTGTGCCCCGCCCGTAGCTGGATGGCGACAACACCAGCACCAGCACCACCGCCCCTAGGTACAGAATGCGCCACCACGCCAGCGCCCAGCGCCGAACCACGCTCCAGACACGTTCGGGCAAGGAGAGGCCGGGCCAGTGCGAAATCATGGCCGGATCATAGCGAGGTGCTGCCAGCGCAGTGGCAAGCCCCTGGCCCGCAGCACCACAAGCCTTTTAGGCCTCTAGGGCCATTGGATAAAGCGCGATTAGCTATCAAATCAATAGCAAAACAATCCAAAGCCCTGGGCGCGCTGAAACAGGTGCTCACAGCATCGCTGGCAACCGCGTCAGACATGGCGCTTGCCGAGCGCCGCACCCGCCAAGGCGGCCAGCGTGTCAGGCACCTGGGCATCGGCGCGCTGGTGCAGGGCCTCGATGATGTGGCACTGCGCGTCGGTGCCGTCGCAGCGGCTGCGCAGGGCCAGCAAATCGGCCTCCAGGGCCTGCAACTCTGCCAGCCGGGTGCGCACATGCTGCAGGTGCTCGTCCAGCGTGTCGCAGGCGGCATGGCAGTCTTCCTTGCGGCCCCAGTCCAGCGCCAGCAGGGTGCGCACCTCGTCCAGCGACATGTCCATGGCGCGGCACAAGCGGATGAAGCGCAGGCGGTGCACATCGTCCGCGCTGTACAGGCGGTAGCTGTTGTCGCTGCGGGCGCCGGGCGGCAGCAAGCCTTCTTTTTCGTAGTAGCGGATATTCGCGGCCGACACGCCAGACTGCCGGGCGGCCTCTCCAATGCGATGCAATGCCAGCGACTGCGCCATAGAGCCATGCCTTTAAGTGACTTGAAGGTTTTCATCATGCCATCGCGGCACGCTGCCAGGCTGGCCCTGGTATCTCTGCACGCGCGAACAGAACGCTTGTTTGATAAAAAACTGCCTCTAGCGCTTTAAAATCAAGCGCTACCAGCTATTTAATTGATAGCATTCAGAGCACAAACCTGAAAAGCCCCTGGCCCAACCAACGCCAGCGCCCCTTTGCTTCTTGACCCACAGCAAGCCCAGGCACAGGGCTTGCATGGTCCAATCCAGCCTTCCCTTTCTTTTGCCGCCATGTCCCGCTCCACCGCCGCCCCCGTCACGCCGCCCCCTGTTGCGGTGCCCCACTCGCTGACCGAAGACGCCGTTGCCATCTTCACCGGCGTGCTGCTGATTTCGGTGGGCGTGGCGTTTTTCACCAGTGCCGGCTTGCTGACGGGCGGCACCGCCGGGCTGGCGTTTTTGCTGCACTACGCCACGGGCATTGGCTTCGGCAAGATTTTCTTTGTGGTGAACCTGCCCTTTTACTGGCTGGCCCTGCGCAAACTGGGCCGGGCCTTCACCGTCAAGACCTTCATCGCCGTGCTGCTGCTGTCGCTGCTGACCGAGCTGCAGTCGCAGTTTCTGCAATTTGCCCAGTTGCAACCGCTGTACGCCGCCATTGCGGGCGGGCTGATCACGGGCACCGGATTTTTGGTGCTGTTTCGCCACCGCTGCAGCTTGGGGGGCGTGGGCATTTTGGCGCTGTACCTGCAAGACCGCTACGGCTGGCGCGCAGGCAAGGTGCAGATGGCCGTGGACTGCTGCGTCGTGCTGCTGGCCCTGTGGACGGTGGAGCCTCTGCGTGTGGTGTGGTCCATTGCCGGGGCCGTAGCGCTGAACCTGGTGCTGGCCATGAACCACCGGCCCGGCCGCTACATGGCGACCTGAGCGCGGATCAAAAAGGCCGCGCTGCGGAACCAACCCCACCGCCGCCGTATCATTCACCCCATGCGCCGCGCCCTGTCCCTGTTGCTGATCACCTTCCTGGTCCTGCGTGGCCTGGTGGGTACGGCCATGGCAGCGGGCATGCTGCCCCCGGTGGCTGTGGCCCACAGCCAGGTGATGGCCGCACAGACAGGAGCACAGATGGGCGAAGCGGCCCACGGTGGCCCACATGCCGAGGCAGCACATCCCAGCGACCACCACGGTGCGATGGACCACGCGGCTGCGCAGGCAGCCCATTGCGACGACAGTGAAGAGGGTGAGGTGCACGGTTACTCTCACTGCGCATCCACCGCAGCAGCCACACCCGCCCCCACATCGACCTGTGCAGACGGCCACGGCAGCACCTGCACCGTGTGCGAAATCTGCCATGCCACCATGGTGCTGCCTGCGGCCCCGCCAGCCGCACAGGGCCCAGCCCCCACAGCCGCCATTGCGCGCGCCGTGCGCACACCCGCCAACGCCCCTGTCGCGCCGGCCCACAAGCCCCCCATCGCCTGAGCTCCAACACCCGTAGTGCGTCTGCAGTGGCCTGAATCGGCCAACTGCAACGCTCCTTCGAGCTTGTTTTTGGAGATCGCGATGCCATCGCACCTTGATTTTTGGGCCTGTGCCCCTCAGCGGCGCTGCCCGCCCTTTTTCCGCCTGCCAACCACAAAGTGCCTGCTGGCGTGGCTGCTGGCCAGCACCCTGGCCGCCCCCGCTTTGGCGCAGCCAGCGCACGCCTCGAATGAGGCCACCGCCCCAGCGCCGCTGCACCACCCCACCCTGCCGCTGCAGAGCCCCCAAGCCCCCGCCGAGGTGGACTGGGCTGCCGCCAACCGTGCCGTGGCCGAGTTTCCACGCGGCCATGCCGACATCGTGAACTGGGAGGCGCACAACGCTGCCGCAACTGTGGCACCCCCAACCCCATCGCCCCCAGCAGCCACAACAGATGGCACACCGCACCCCGGCATGCGCCACCAGATGCCCCAGCAGATGCATGACAAGGGGCCGCACCCCATGCCCCACGGCCACCACACCAACCAACCCACCACAGCCCCAGGGGGCCGCCCATGAACACCACTGCGCCCACCCTCTGGCGACTGACCGCCGCAGCCGCCGCCCTCACGGTGCTGGCAGGCTGCGCCAGCGTGTCGCCCGACGGCCTGCAAGGCCGTGCCATGGAGCAAGCAGCCCGCAGCGCCCCCACCCTGGCCGCACAACTCCCGCCCGCTGACCCGGCCACACGCAGCGAGGCACAGGCCCAATTGCGCACCTGGCTGGCCCAGCCACTGACGCAAGACAACGCTGTGCGCATTGCCTTGCTGCACCAGCCCGCGCTGCGAGTGCGGCTGGCAGAGCTGGGCATTCAAGATGCGCAGCGTGTGCAGGCCCTGCAACTGCCCAACCCGCACCTCACCCTGGGGCGGCTGGTGAATGGGCACGAGCGGGAGATCGAGCGATCGCTCAGCTTCGGCCTGCTGGACCTCATCACCCTGCCCTGGCGCACCCAGCGCCAGGCCGAGGCCCGCGACCATGCCACCCTGCTGGCCGCACAAGACGTGCTGCAGGTGGCCGCCGATGCCCGCCGCGCCTGGCTGCGCGCCGTGGCCGCGGAGCAGGTGGCCGCCGTGCACAGCCGCATGGTGGAGGCCGCCGAGGCCGGTGCCGAGCTGGCCCAGCGCATGGCGCGCACCGGCAACTGGAGCCGCCTGCAATGGGCGCGCGAGCAAGCCCTGCTCAGCGATGCCCGCGCCAGCCAAGCCCGAGCACAGCTGGCCGCCGCCACGGCGCGCGAGCAACTGCACCGCACCCTGGGCCTGTGGGGTGGCAACGCCAGCTTCACGCTGGCCAGCAGCCTGCCTGCCCTGCCCGCAGTGCCTGCCGATGTACTGAACGCCCAGGCCCTGGAGACCCAGGCCCTTGCGCAGCGGCTGGACCTGCAGGCCGCGCGCCGCCAGCTCGACACCACCAGCACCCGCGCAGGCTGGGCCGGTGCTGCCGCCCTGTTTGGCAGCGTGGGCCTGGGCTACCAGCGCAACACAACGACAGAGCGGGACAGCGGCCACCGCGACACCACCCGGGGGTGGGAGCTGGAGCTGCCCCTGCCCTTGTTCGACTGGGGTGGCACGGCCCGCACGGCGGCGCGGCTGGAGGTGGAGCGCAACGCCGCCCAGCTGCAAGACACCGCGCTGCGCGCACGCACCGAGGTGCGCACCGCCTGGCTCACCTACCGCACCAGCCACGACCTGGCCCGCCAGCAGCGCGACGAGGTGCTACCGCTGCGCACGCTGATCCAGAGCGAAACCACGCTGCGCTACAACGGCATGCTGGCCAGCGTGTGGGACCTGCTGGCCGAAGCCCGCACCGCCGCCGCCGCCAGCGCCCGCGCCATCGAGGCGCAGCGCGACTTCTGGCTGGCCGACACCGATCTGCGCCTGGCCCTCATCGGCGCACTCGACACCCCAGCCACAGCCCTGGGCACCACCACACCAGCAGAGGCCGCCGACAGCCGTGGCCACTGACCTCTCTCCAAAAAATCCAGGACACCCCATGCAACGACGCCAATTTTTCGCCGGTGCCGCTACCGCCGTCGCGGCCACATCGGTCAGCCGCGTGGCACTGGCCGCCCTGCCCGAGCCCGCCACCCAGGCATCGCCCGACACCGCACCGCCCCTGGTGCCCCCCAACGGGCGCCCCTACCAACCCGTGGTCACCTTGAACGGCTGGACCACGCCCTGGCGCATGAACCAGGGCGTCAAAGAATTCCATCTGGTGGCCGAGCCCGTGGTGCGCGAGGTGGCCCCCGGCTTCTTCGTCAACCTGTGGGGCTACAACGGCCAAAGCCCCGGCCCCACCATCGAGGTGGTCGAAGGCGACCGCGTGCGCATCTTCGTCACCAACCGACTGCCCGAGCACACCACCATCCACTGGCACGGCCAGCGCCTGCCCAATGGCATGGATGGCGTGGGCGGCCTCACCCAGCCCGCCATCCAGCCAGGCAAAACCTTTGTGTACGAGTTTGTGGCGCGCAGGCCTGGCACCTTCATGTACCACCCGCACGCCGACGAGATGGTGCAGATGGCCATGGGCATGATGGGCCTGTGGATCACACACCCCAAGGGTCAACACCCGCACATCGCCAAGGTGCAGCGCGACTACGCCTTCCTGATCAATGCCTTTGACGTGGAGCCGGGCAGCAAGACCCCCAAGGTCAACACCATGATGGAGCACAACATCTGGTGCTGGAACAGCCGCGCCTTCCCCGCCATCAGCCCACTGGTGGCGCGCCGCGGCGATCGCGTGCGCATGCGCGTGGGCAACCTCACCATGACCAACCACCCCATTCACCTGCACGGGCACGAGTTTGAAGTGACCGGCACCGATGGTGGCCCCGTGCCCCTCACCGCCCGCTGGCCCGAGGTGACCACCGACGTGGCCGTGGGCCAGATGCGGCAGATCGAGTTCACGGCCGACGAGCTGGGCGACTGGGCCCTGCACTGCCACAAGAGCCACCACACCATGGGCGCCATGGGCCACGGCGTGCCCACCATGATCGGCGTGGATCACAAGGGGCTGGTGGGCAAGATCCAGAAGATCGTGCCCGACTACATGGTGATGGGCGAGCGCGGCATGGCCGACATGGGCACCATGGAAATGCCGCTGCCGGACAACACCTTCCCGATGATGACCGGCACCGGCCCGTTTGGCCCGCTGGAGATGGGCGGCATGTTCACCACCCTCAAGGTGCGCCAGGGCCTGGGCGCCAGCGACTACCGCGACCCCGGCGACTTCCAGCACCCGCCGGGCACCCTCGCCTATGAATGGCAAGGCGCCCCTGCCGCCACACCACGCCCGGCGCGCGTGGACGCCCCCGGCACCGCCCCCACCGAACCCAGCGCCCGCAAACCCGCCGCCAGCGGCCACCAGCATTGACTTCACCACACCATGAACACTATTAAATTCATAGCTGCTAGCGCTTTATTGGTAAGCGCTAGCGCCGCTTTTTCTCATGAATCAGCACCCCACCACGCGCCCGCTGGTGCGCCCGCCATTGCGCCCGTGAAAGAGCAAAAGGCCTGGGGCATTGCGGGCGACGCGCAGGCCGTGCGCCGCACCATCACCCTGCGCATGACCGACGACATGCGCTTTACCCCCGCCCACATCGAAGTGCGCGAGGGCGACACCATTCGCCTGCGGGCCGCCAACCAGGGCCAGGTGCTGCACGAGATCGTGATCGGCACCGAGCCTGACCTGCAGGCGCATGCCGAGATGATGGCCAAGCACCCCGGCATGGAGCACGATGAGCCCTACATGGCCCATGTGCCACCCGGCCAACGCGGCGACATCGTGTGGCACTTCAATCGCGCAGGCCGCTTTGAATTTGCCTGCCTGATCGCTGGCCATTTCAGCGCGGGCATGAAGGGCACGATCACCGTAAAGCCCAAATGAAACACCCCCTGAGCCGCTTCGCGCCTTCCCCCTCTCTCGCTTCGCTGCGCGATGCGGGAGGGGGACACCCCCAGCACGGCGGGGCGGCGCGGCCGGCGTAGGCCCTTGTGCGGGGGGGCTGGCCTAGGCCGTGCCAGGCCCAAGGGCAGCGGCACACCCACGGCGCATTGGATTGAACTGCAATTGCAATACAGGAGCACCACCATGACTCACTACACACCCACCCCAACGAAAAACACCCGCCGCCAGTGGCTGGCCCAGGCCATGGCCTGCACACTGGCAGGGCCCGCGCTCACGGCCTACGCCGCCGCGCCCACCCCGGTTGAGGTCTGGAAAGACCCCAACTGCGGCTGCTGCCAGGACTGGGTGGACCACATGCAGGCCCACGGGTTTGCCGTCACCATCCACGCCACGGGCAACAATGCCGTGCGCGCCCGCCTGGGCCTGCCGCAAAAGCTGGGCTCGTGCCACACCGCGCTGGTGGGCGGCTACGTGGTGGAAGGCCATGTGCCCGCCAGTGATGTGCGCGCCCTGCTGAAGCAAAAGCCCCAAGCCCTGGGCCTGGCCGTGCCCGGCATGCCCGTGGGCTCCCCCGGCATGGATGGCGCGGTGTACGGAAACCGCCGTGACCCCTATGACGTGCTGCTGGTCGCCCGCGACGGCAGCACCCGCGTGTTCAAAAGCTACCCTGGCCACCAGAAAGAATCCACATGAGCCACAACTCCCGCCAACACACAACACCTTGCACGGCCTCCCACCTGCGCGCCGCCCTGCTGGCCCTGGGCATGCTCGGCGCGACCACGGCCTTTGCGGGCGACGACCACGACCACGGCGAAGCCTACGACAGCCATACGGCATCCACCCAGGTCGCAACCTCCGCCGCACCGGCTGCAGCCCCCGCTCAGGCGGCCACAGCGGCCGAGCTGAGCGAGGGCGAAGTGCTGCGCTGGGATGCACGCAGCGGCAAAGTCACCCTGCGCCACGGCCCCATTGCCAACCTGGGCATGCCCCCATGACCATGGTGTTCAAGGTGCAAAACGCCGACCAGGGCAGCGCCCTGCAAGCGGGCATGAAGATGCGCTTCAGGGCCGAGCAGTTGCAAGGCGCCTATGTGCTGACGCACATTGCACCGGCACCGTGACGCAGCCAGCAAACCGGCGATAACCCCCAGCCCATAATCGGGCCATGAGCAGCACCCCACCCGCCAGCGACGCTGGCAGCATCACCCGCGTGGCGGGCATTGAGGTTGGCCACCACACCGACAGCCGCCGCCCCACGGGCTGCACCGTCATCCTGGCGCGTGACGGCGCCGTGGCCGGTGTGGATGTGCGCGGGGCCGCCCCCGGCACCCGCGAGACGGACTTGCTCCACCCCTCCAACCTGGTCGAAAAAGTGCACGCCATCGTGCTGGCCGGTGGCAGCGCCTGGGGGCTGGATGCGGCCACGGGCGCCGTGCGCTGGCTGGAGGAGCAAGGCATTGGCTTTGACGTGGCCGTGGGCCGCCTGCCACTGGTGCCTGCTGCGGTGCTGTTTGATTTGCTGGTGGGCGACATGCGCATCCGCCCCGATGCGGCAGCGGGCTATGCCGCCTGCCAGGCCGCGAACCGGGCCGACCCGGCAGAAGGCAACGTGGGCGCGGGCGCAGGCGCGGCCGTGGGCAAAATTTTTGGCATAGGCCACGCTATGAAGGGGGGCGTGGGCACGGCTTCGGTCACGGTGGCGGGCGTCACGGTGGGGGCTTTGGTGGCGTGCAACGCACTGGGCGATGTGCTGAACCCCGACACCGCCCAGGTGCTGGCGGGTGCCCGCACGGACGACGGCCACGGGTTGCGCGACACCCGCCGCGCCCTGCTGCGCGGCGAGCCCCCCCAGCCGCTGCTGGCGGGCACCAACACCACGCTGGGCGTGGTGGCCACCGACGCACGCATCACCAAAGTGCAGGCCCACCGGCTGGCCATTGCGGCACACGACGGGCTGGCCCGCAGCATCAATCCCGTACACACCATGAGCGACGGCGACACCGTGTTTGCCCTGGGCACCGGTTGTGTGGAAGCCCACCCCGGCATGATGGTGCTGGCCACCATGGCCGCCGAGGCCACCGCACGCGCCACGGCACGGGCGGTGCTGGCCGCACGTTCTGTCACAACCGCCGAAGGCCTGCACCTGCCGGGCATGGCAGACTGGCGCCCTTCCTGACTTTGAACAGGGTCTAAGAACCTGTTCAAAGTCTTCGCAGGTGTCCTGCAAGGGCGCCCTGCACTGCTTCTTCCGCTTCAGAATGAACTCCCGCATGTCCAAGGCCCTTCGATCCACGCTGCTGTCATTGCGCGACCTGCTGTTGTCTGCAGGCCCACTGGCTTTCCTAGCGGTGGGCCTGCTGGCGCTGGCGTACTGGTGGCTCAACCCCACGCCGCCCAAGTCCGTCACCCTGGCCACCGGCCCGGCGCAAAGTGCGTACGAAGAGTTTGGCAAGCGCTACCAAAAGGCACTGGCCGCCGAGGGCATCGAGGTGCGATTGCTGCCCAGCGATGGTTCGTCGGCCAACTTGCAGTTGCTGCGCGATGGCCAGGCCGACCTGGCCTTTGTGCAAGGCGGCACGGCCGAGCTGCAGCCCGAGGACCCTGATGAGCTGGTGTCACTGGGCAGCCTGTTTGTCGAGCCCGTGTGGCTGTTTTATCGCACCGACGCTGCACTGCGCCTGCACCACAGCCCCCGGCTCGATGGGCTGCGGCAGCTGCGTGGCATGCGGGTGAATGTGGGCTCGGACGGCAGCGGCGTGCCCACCTTGATGGACCGGCTGCTGGAAGCCAACCGGCTGGAAAAAGGCGCCGTGACCATGTCGCGGCTGGAGGAGACCCCGGCCACCGTGGCCTTCCTGGCGGGCAAGCTGGACGCCCTGGTATTTGCGTCGGCCCCCGAGTCGCTGATGGTGCAAATGCTGCTGCAAACACCCGGTGTGCAATTGCTCGACATTGCCCAGCACGAGGCCTATGCGCGGCGCTTTCCCTTCCTGTCGCCCGTCACGCTGCCGCGTGGGGTGGTGGACTTGGCCAGCAATGTGCCGGCGCGGGATGTGCGCATGGTGGCGTCCACCACATCGCTGCTGGCCCGCGAATCGACTCACCCGGCCTTGCTCACGCTGTTTGCCCAAAACGCACAGCGGCTGCACAGCAGCCCGGGTTGGTTCAACCGCGCACGGGAGTTTCCGAACATGCGGCACAGCGAACTGCCCATTGCCAAGGAAGGCGAGCGCGCCATCAACGAGCCGGTGCCGATGATGCAGCGCTACCTGCCGTTCTGGCTGGCCAACCTGATTGAGCGCATGTGGCTAGTGCTGGGTATTTTGCTGGCCGCGCTGCTGCCACTGTCGCGCATCGTGCCGCCGCTGTACCAGTTCAGGGTGCGCTCGCGCGTGTTCCGCTGGTATGGCCGCCTGCGGGAAATTGAAGACACCGTGGAGTCTCAGCCCGCCGAGCATCCCGAGATGCTCAAAGCCCTGGACGCCCTGGAGGCGCAGGTGGAAAAGGTGACGGTGCCGCTGTCGTACGCAGACGAGCTGTATGCGCTGCGCAACCACATCCACCTGGTGCGCAAGAAGCTGCTGCGGGCTTGAAGAGGCCCTAGCCTGTCAGAGGCCAGAGCGCTGCGAGGTTAACGGCCCTTGGCCGCCTTGGTGGCGGAACGCGACAGGCCTGCCGGGGCCGAGTTGGCACTGCGCGAAGAAGACTTCACCCGCACCACACGCAGCGTGCCTTCGCCAGCCAGCTTGTCGCGCATGCGCCGCGTCATGGACTGGGTGCTGCCATCGGGCGATGTGAACAGGAACAGCGTGCCATTGGGGCTGGCCCAGGTCAGCTGGGTGCGCACTGGGCGCTGGTTGGTGATCAGCTCCACCCAGGCGCCCACCACAAAGTTGGCAAAGGGGTCCGCCGCTGCATCGCTGGCCGCAGATCCACTGCCGGTGTCCAGCACGGCCTGCAAGCTGTCTTCTGAAGGCATTTCAGAGCCCAGGCTGTCGGGCGGCTCGGCAAACACCTCGCCTTGAGGCAAGGGGATGGAGGTGCCCGAGGGCATGGGCATCTCAAACGCAGACTGGTGCAAGGCCACCAGCCGCTCCAGAAATGTGCTGGTTTTGGCGGCGGGGTAATCGACGGTGCGCAAACCTTCTCGCAGCTTGGCCAGCATGTCGGGGATCGCCTGCGTCAGCCGGTCCAGCTCCAGCCGGGTCAGCTCGGGCTGCGCACTCCACAGCAGCATAGGCACCAGCGCGAGGTAGCCCCCTGGGTCATCCTCAGCACCGTCGGCCTGGCTCACCTGCGCCAACGCCACCACATCGGCCCAAGGGCCTGCGGCAAAGTCGAGTACATCGGCAGGCACCTGCCCCATGTCGGGCAGCCGCCGAATGTCGGCCGCAATTTTCTCGGCCAGCATGGCGCGCTGCTCGGCCCGCTGAAGGACCCTCTTTTGCGCCGCTTCTTTCGCTTTGGCGCGCTGCTCCTGGGTGTCCCAGGCGGAGTACAGCGCCTTGAGCACGGTTTCAAAGGGCGTGGCGTCCTTGATCTGACTGGCCGCCAGATGGGCCACCGCTTCATTGATCAGCCGCACAAACTGGGCAAACCCTGGGGCCTCTTCCGAGGCAAATGCCAAGCTGCGCTGGGTCATTTCGTCCAGCAAACGGCGCGCGGGATGGCCTGCATCGGAGAAGAAGCGGGGGTCAAACCGCACCAACTGCTTGAGCGCGGGCTCCAGGTTTTGCACGGCACGCTGCACCGGCGGGAGCAAGCGGGTGTCTTGCGCCAGGGCCACCATCATGCCCCCCACCACATCGGCAGCCACCACGGGCGATTCTGTGGGTGCCACGAAGGGCACGGTGTAGATGGGCTGCCCCATTTGGGTGGGTGCGCGCCAGGCAGACAGGGGCGCCGCCTGGCTGCCGCCGCTCAGACGGTTTACCAACCTCTCCAGCTGCGCAATGTCTTCCATGGCGTCGGCCGCCACTGCGGGCACTGCCGCGTAGGCAGAGCCCATGGCGGCATGGCCACTGGGCACCGCCGTGCGCCCATCCACCCAGCCCACCGCAGGCATCTGGCCAGACTGCAAGGGCACCGCCTGAGAAGGCACGGCCACATAGGCCCCACGGGGGTCAAAGGGGTCGCCCCCCGCCAGCATCTGGCGCAGAATGCCCACCGTCAAGATGGCCTCTTCCGCCTCGGCAGCCATCTGCGGCTGCATGGCCGATTCGCCCTGCCAGCCCGTGTGCCCACCCATGCCACGGCCATAGCCTGTGTTGCCACCGTAGCCCGTGGTGCCACCGTACCCACTGGGTTGTCCGTAGCCCGTGGAATAGCCGCTGCCATACCCCGTGCCCCCCCCATACCTTGCGCCGGGCCGTAGCCTGTGCGCCCCGCCATGGCGGGCGAGCCCAGCACGGCATAGCCCACGGGCTCAATGCCTTGCTCGCGCAGGCTTTTGGCCATGCGCTGGTATTCCACCTCCAATAACTTACCCAGCAGGCTACGCATGTGTTGCATCCACAACTGGCGTACCTCTGACGGGGCGCCCGTTTCAGACACCACACGCTGCAAAGCACGGATGTAATTTTCGGGACGCAGAGGATTGCGCTCGGGCTGCACGCTGCGCAGGCCCTGGGCCGAGCTGACCAAGGTGTTGAGCTCTGCCAACACCGCTTCGGTCGCATGCACCGCTTGTTGCTGGGCCTTGGACAGCTCCACCTGGTCTTGCATTTCGCTCTCGTCCATGAGCGAAAGCTCGCCAAAATCCATCCCGGTTTCGTCGGCCGGGCGGGCTTTGGCGTTGGAAGGGCCTTCTGCAAAGATCTCCAGCAAGGCCATGGAGTAGCCCTTGACCATGCCAGCTTCGTGCTGCTTGAGCACACCCAGCGCATCGCTGATGTTGTTGCGCTGCTGGACGTTGCGAACTGAAGACTCCTCTTGCGTCAACGCATTGCGCGTGACCTCCACCAATTTGCCCATGAGCGCTTCGCCCTCGCGCACAGCGCTAACGACGCAGGCGCGAAAAACAGTTCTCGAACGGGACGCTGCCTGGGACATGGTGAAAGGAAGAAAAAGGGGTTTCCAGTTGCAATCCTACTTGACCTGCAGAACTTTGGAACCTTACTTGAGTGCCTTGTAACGCATCCGCTTGGGCTTGGCGCCCTCTTCGCCCAGGCGTTTTTTCTTGTCCGCTTCGTACTCTTGGTAATTGCCGTCAAAAAACGTCCATTGGCTGTCACCTTCGGCTGCCAAGATGTGGGTGGCAATACGGTCAAGGAACCAGCGATCGTGGCTGATGACCAACATCGTGCCAGCAAACTCCAACAGCGCATCTTCCAAGGCGCGCAGGGTTTCCACGTCCAAGTCGTTGGACGGTTCATCGAGCATCAGCACGTTGCCGCCCGCAATCAAGGTCTTAGCCAAGTGCAAACGGCCACGCTCCCCCCCTGAGAGCATGCCGACCTTCTTTTGCTGGTCGCCGCCATTGAAGTTGAAGCGACCGCAATAGGCACGGCTGGCCATCTGGAATTTGCCGACGTTCAGGATGTCAAGCCCGCCCGACACGTCTTCCCACACCGTCTTGTCGTTGGACAGGTCATCACGGTGCTGGTCCACAAAGGCCATCTTGACGGTGGAGCCGATGACGACTTCCCCCGAGTCCGGCTTTTCCTTGCCCGCAATCAGCTTGAACAGCGTGGACTTACCGGCGCCGTTGGGCCCGATGATGCCGACGATGGCGCCTGCAGGGATGTTGAAGCTCAGGTTGTCGATCAGCACCCGGTCGCCAAACGATTTGGTGACGTTCTTGAACTCGATCACCTGGCTGCCCAGGCGGTCGGCCACGGGGATGAAGATTTCGTTGGTTTCGTTGCGCTTTTGGTATTCGAAGTCGCTCAGTTCCTCAAAGCGGGCCAGACGGGCCTTGCTCTTGGCCTGACGCGCCTTGGGGTTCTGGCGCGACCATTCCAGTTCCTTCTTCAGGGCCTTGGCGCGGGCTTCTTCGCCCTTTTGTTCGGCTTCCAGGCGGGCACCCTTTTGGGTCAGCCAGTCGGAGTAGTTGCCCTTGTACGGGATGCCGGACCCACGGTCTAGTTCCAGAATCCACTCGGCGGCGTTGTCCAGGAAGTAGCGATCGTGGGTGATGGCCACCACGGTGCCGGAGTAGCGCTGCAGGAACTGCTCCAGCCAGTCCACCGATTCGGCGTCCAAGTGGTTGGTAGGCTCGTCGAGCAGCAGCATGTCGGGCTTGGACAGCAGCAGGCGGCACAGCGCCACGCGGCGCTTTTCGCCGCCGGAGAGCACGCCGATGTTGGCATCCCACGGGGGCAGGCGCAGCGCGTCGGCAGCGATTTCCAGCTGGTGCTCGGAGTCGGTACCAGCCGTGGCGATGATGGCTTCCAACTCGGCCTGTTCGGCGGCCAGAGCGTCAAAGTCGGCGTCTTCGGCACCGTAGGCGGTGTAGACCTCTTCGAGGCGCGCCTTGGCGGCGAACACCTTGCCCATGCCGGCTTCCACGCTTTCACGCACGGTCTGGGTGGGGTCCAGCTGGGGTTCCTGAGGCAGGTAACCAATGTTCAGGCCCGCCATGGGGATGGCTTCGCCTTCGATTTCCTTGTCAATGCCTGCCATGATTTTCAGCAGGGTGGACTTGCCCGAGCCATTGGTCCCCAGCACGCCGATCTTGGCGCCCGGGAAGAAGCTCAGGGAGATGTCTTTCAAAATCTGCCGCTTGGGCGGCACGATCTTGCCGACGCGGTTCATGGAGAAAACATACTGAGCCATTACATGCCCCCCACGAGCAAAGCGAGTGAAGGCCGCCAAAGGCGGGCAGTTGTTTCGATAAAACGTATTGGGCCATTACTTGTTCAACCTGCGAAAGTGGGCAGAAATTCTGCGTTCAAACCGAGATTATCGGGCCATGCGACAATAAGCGGCGTAACGGGCTCCAGTTGCTCGTCACATCAGCAGTTTGCTGGGGACGAAGGAATCACTTTCCTGGCTCCCAATTTTGAACCTCATCTGCCTGAGACTGGCTCAGCAACCCCTCTTTGGTTGCGACGACAGGCCGATACCCAGCGCCCGGACGGGCGCAATCTACGACATGAAATTTGAAGAACTGAATCTGGCTCCTGCCATCCTGAAGGCGGTGCTCGAACAAGGCTACGAGACACCCACCCCTATTCAGGCCCAGGCGATTCCCTCCGTACTCGCAGGCCATGACCTGCTGGCCGGAGCGCAGACGGGTACCGGCAAGACCGCAGCATTCACACTGCCAATGCTGCACCGCCTCAGCCAGGGCACAGCCCCCAAAAGCAAGTTCGGCGGCAAGGGCATCCGCGCCCTGGTCCTGACCCCCACCCGTGAACTGGCGGCCCAGGTTGAAGAGTCGGTGCGCGACTACGGCAAATACCTGGACATCAACTCCACCGTCGTCTTCGGCGGCGTTGGCATGAACCCGCAAATCGACCGCATCAAGCGTGGTGTGGACGTGCTGGTTGCCACACCAGGCCGTTTGCTGGACTTGCAGCAGCAAGGCTTCCTGGACCTCTCTACCGTCGAAATTCTCGTTCTGGACGAAGCCGACCGCATGCTCGACATGGGTTTCATCCACGACGTCAAGAAAGTCCTGGCGCTGGTCCCCAAAGACAAGCAAAGTCTGCTGTTCTCCGCCACATTCAGCGATGAAATCCGCGAGCTGGCCAACACGCTGCTCAAGAACCCGCAAAGCATCCAGGTCACGCCCAGCAACACCACGGTGCAACGCATCACCCAGGTGATTCACCCCGTGGGCCGTGGCAAGAAGAAGCAAGTGCTGCTGCACATCATTCAGCAGCACAACTGGAGCCAAGTGCTGGTATTCACCCGCACCAAGTTTGGCGCCAACAACGTAGCCGAGTTTCTGACCAAAAACGGTGTTCAAGCCATGGCACTGCATGGCAACAAGAGCCAGAGCGCCCGTACACAGGCCCTGGCGGGCTTCAAGAGTGGTGATATCCGCGCCCTGGTGGCTACCGATATTGCAGCCCGCGGCATCGACATTGACGATCTGCCCCATGTCGTTAACTACGAAATCCCCAACGTCTCCGAAGACTATGTGCACCGCATTGGCCGTACGGGCCGTGCAGGCGCCACGGGCGAAGCAGTGAGCCTGGTCTGCATGGACGAAGAAGGCTTCATGATGGACATCGAGCGCTTCACCAAGCAGCAGATTCCAGTGCAAGTCATCGAGGGCTTTGGCCCAGACGCAGGTGAAAAGGCAGAGCCCATTGCCATGGGCCGCCAGACGATCTGGGGCGGTGCAGGCAAGCCCCCAAGCCGCGAAGTGATGCAGGCCGCCGCCAAGGCCGCCCGCAGTGAAATGATGGAACGCATCCGCACCAACAAAGCCGGCCAGGGTGCAGGCAACGGCAATGGCGGCGGCGAGCGCGGCCCCCGTCCTGCCGGTGGCGGCAATGGCGGCGGTGGCCGTGGCGGTCGCGCCGGTGGCGGTGCCGCAGCGAATGGCGGCGGCAATGGCCCACGTGGCGGTCGTGCCGGTGGTGGCCAGGGCGGCGGCGCACGCGCTGGCGGCCAAGCCCCTCGCGGTCGCTCCGGCGGCGGTGGTTACGAAGGCGGCGGTGGCGGCAATCGCTACGACGACTCGCAACCTCCGCGCGCCAATGCCCACCTGGGAACGCACTCGGGTCACAGCAACCCAGGCAACCGCCACTCAGGCCATTCGGCGGGCGGCCAGCCTGACCCGATGCGCACCAGCGTAGACAGCATGGGCGGCGGCGGTCGCCGTGGCAGTGGTGGTGGCTACCGCAGTGGTGGTGGCAATGGCGGCGGTGGATACGGCGGCGGTGGTGGCCGCAGCAACGGCCCTCGCGGGTCTGGCGGCGGCCCTCGCGGCGGCTCGTTCAACCGCTAAATTCATCCACCCACTGAGGGTCTGAGTGCCCGACCTCCCGCAAAGACACCCGGGATGTCGGGCACAGTCACATCTGAGCCCCAGAACTGCAGATGGCCAGCAAACTCATTACACCCTGGGTGCACCCACGCCCGCAGTGCAGGCTGATGTAAACCTGCAGCCACACGCCAACATCCCCTACAGGCGTCAACGGGTAACATCTGCAAGTTCCGTGACGCCCTCTTGCGACCTTTACAGCCCCACACCATGACTTTGCGCTCCGCACTCTTCAATGCCCTTGGCCCCCAGTCAATGCCTGAGAGCCCCGAGCCAAGCGGCAGGTGGCGGCTGCATGCACTCACCGCAACCATCATTTCAGCGGCTTTGCTGGCGGCTTGCAGCAGCACACCGTTGCCACCATGGCCCAGCGCCGGGAGCAAGCCCACGGCAACAGTCCCTGCACCGTTGCCACGCGCTGCATCGGCCAAGCAGGTTCCGCCCCCACTCGGCACTACACCTAAAGCAGCCGAAGCCACAGCGACGCCTGTCCTGCCAACCCCAGCTTTGGCGGGCAGAAACGAAGAACCACTCACGCCACCTTACAGCGCAGCGGTGGCAGCACGTTTTCCTGATCCAGCCATCCAATACAGCACCCCGGGGCTTGGGAAAGATCGCCGCTCATTCACCACCAATGCCGAGCTAGCGCAATGGCTGACAGGGCTTGCAGACATGCGATCTGGGGCCACCCCACCTCCCCAGTTGCTTCAGCTAGGCGTGTCTCAACGTGGCACTCCAATCTTGGGCTTGCTGCTGACCAAAGCAAAAAACCCCAGCCCAGCTGCACTGGAAACTGCAGGCCGCCCCACCGTGATCATGCTGGGGCAACAGCACGGGGACGAGCCGGCAGGAGCGGAAGCTCTCCTCATCATGGCCCGCGAGTTGGCCCCTAATGGGCTGCTCGATGCGCTGCTGGACAAGATCAACGTGATTGTGGTGCCGCGCGCCAATCCCGATGGCGCCGAAGCAGGAACGCGCAACACGGCCAACGGTGTCGACATGAACCGTGACCACCTGCTGCTGCAAACCCCCGAGGCCCAAGCGATAGCACGCTTGGTACGCGACTACCGCCCGTTGCTTGTCATTGACTCACATGAATACACCGTGGCAGGTCGGTTCAAGGAAAAGTTCAATGCCATCCAGAAATACGATGCTTTGCTGCAGCATGCGACGACAGCCAACTACCCTGAGTTTCTGACCAAGGCCTCCCTGGAGTGGTACCACGCCCCCATGGTGGCAGCCCTGAAAGAGCAAGGCCTGAGCAGCGAGTGGTACTACACCACATCCACCGACCGCGACGACAAGAGCATTTCCATGGGCGGCACACAGCCCGACACCGGTCGAAATGTGCACGGACTTAAAAATGCGGTAAGCCTGTTGATCGAAACACGGGGCGTTGGTATTGGCAGGCTGCATGCACAAAGGCGGGTACACACCCAGGTCACAGCCATCACCAGCGCATTGCGCAGCACGGCCGACAAGATAGGCCCACTGGAGCAAGTGCGCTCATTTGTTGCACGAGACATCGCTGCGCAGGCTTGCCGCGACCAAGTCGTAACCGAAGCCGCCGCCACCCCCACCCAACGCGACCTTGTTTTGCTGGACCCAACCACCGGAGAAGATCGCAGCCTGCGGGTGGACTGGAATTCCTCACTGAGCCTGCGCAAACTGCAGACCCGGGCACGCCCATGCGGCTACTGGCTGGATGCCAGTGCAGCCGCTGCTGTAGAGCGACTCAAGCTGATGGGCGTTCAAGTGATGAAGGTTGCCGAAGCAGGCTCGCTACTCGCGGAAAAATACCAGGAAACCGCAAGAGAAATCGGGGAACGGCGCGACGTGCGGGGCGCCATTGCAGCCAGCAGTGACACCATCCGCATCAAGGTGGCGCCCGTGCGCGCAGCCATCGACGTCCCCACTGGCAGCTACTACATTCCGCTGAACCAAGCCTTGGCACACATCGCCGTGGCGGCTTTAGAGCCCGATACCCAGAGCAGCTACTTTGCAAACCACTTGATCGGCGAGCTGGAGCACACAGCTCGCGTCATGGCCACCCCCTCCCTGGTTTTTGAAGAAGCCGACTGATTCGGACACCAAAGGCACCTCACCTGCTGCAAGCTGAACGGTCTGGCAAGAACCAAAAGCACATCGGCACAGCAGGCATTGGTCCGCATATTTGCGCCTACAGCCCCGTCGGACAAGTGTCTGCGGGTTATCATCGTACTCTCGGGTTCAGCATGTGCACATGCACAGCACCTCAAAACCCATTGAGGCTATCCCATCCATCTGCCCGTAGCTCAACCGGATAGAGCAATTGCCTTCTAAGCAATAGGTCGGGGGTTCGAGTCCCTCCGGGCAGGCCAATCCAGTCAGGTCATGCGAAACATCCAAGGACGATGTTGCCCATGGCGATGGCACTCCTCCAGATCAAAGATGAGCCCGCAAGAATGGGTTGAAATCACCCTGGCAACACTCTACCGGCTGGCCGCATTTGCAGTCTTCAATTTGACGGAAGATGCCGCATTGCTTGCTCTGGTGTTTTGTTAGTCAAGTGCAGCAGGTCAAAACCCGCAACGACACCACCTCAACACCACCAAGCAAATTGAACCGCCATCGGTGGCTTGTTTGCACAGCAGCAAGCGCCAGAGCCCAGCCCCACTGAAGCAGCACACAAACTGCACCGATAACGCCGAACCAAAAACAAGAAAACCCGCAGTGCTTTCACACTACGGGTTTTTATTTGGGGTGGCTGATGGGGCTCGAACCCACGACAACAGGAATCACAATCCTGGACTCTACCAACTGAGCTACAGCCACCGTAGACTCAAATTATAACGGAAATTTGGGCACTCGAATCAACTTCCAGAACTTTCTATTTCAAATAGCGGACGACTGTGGACGCGTGGGCTTGATCTGCACCTTGAAGCGCTCCTTGAGCATTTCATAGTAAGCGAAACCTTCGGCCGTGGTCCACCACTGCTGCAATTGCTGGCGTTGTTGCGCCGTTTGCTGGGCGTCTGCAGTCTCACGGGGCAATATGCGCGACACCTTCACCAAGGCGGCGCCTTGGGCACCAAGGTCTGCAACCACCCACGCAGGCAATCCATCTGGAGAGACGCGCAAGGCCGCGTCCAACACTTGGCGAGGCTGACCTTGGGTCTGGTCACGAGAAACCGTCACAGCAGCCGAAAGACCGGTCGCAGCGGCTGCATTGGCAGTCCATGCAGCCTTCTTGGCCTCTGCATCCTTGCGGGCAAGCTCCAGCGACTTTTCTTGCACATGCAGGCTGCGGGCACGGTCGCGGACCTCAGTCAAAGGAAGCGTACGGGCAGGCGCATAGGTAGAAACTCGCCCCGCCACCAGTTGACTAGGACCCACTTCGACAGCGCTGGTGTTGCGCTTTCCTTCGATGGAATCACTGGAAAACAAGGCTTCCAAAAACTTGGCATTGGCCAGGGGGCCGGTCACACCAGCCGCGGGAACCCGGGTGACTCCATCTGCCGTTTGAATCTTGAGTTTCAAACTGTCCGCCACAGGCTTGAGGCTGTCTGGCTGCTCATACACACCGTTCGTGAACAACTCTGCCACCTCGGCAAATTTGCGCTGAGCTTGTTGCTGCTTGAGTTCAGCTTCCAGCGAAGGACGCAGTTCCTCAAAAGACGGCTGGCGAGGGGTTTTGATGTCCGTCAGCAAAATGATGTGATAGCCGAAATCCGACTCCACCACATCACTGATATCGCCTTTCTTCATGGAGAAAGCGGCTTCCTCGAAAGGCTTGACCATGGCGCCGCGGCCAAAGAAATTCAGATCACCGCCAACGATTGCAGAACCGGTGTCCTGCGAGGACTTCTTGGCCACTTCAGCAAACGAGCCTGGCGCCTTGCGAACTTGCGCCAGCAACTCTTCGGCACGGGCCTTGGCCTTCTCGCGCTCCGCAGCAGGAGCATCCTTGCTTGCGCTGATCAGGATATGGCTGGCACGGCGCTCTTCTTTTGCCGCCAGACGGGTCAGATTCTCTTTGTAGTAAGTGCGCAGATCATCCTCATTGACGCGAATGCTGCCACGCACGCTGTCCAAATCCAGCACCACGTATTCGACTGCAGCCTGCTCTTGCTGCTGAAAGCGTGCACTGTTGGCTTGGTAGAAAGCCTCTACATCGGCGTCGCTGGGATTGACCTGTTTGGCATAGTCCGTGGCATTGAAGCGGGCCACCTGTATCTCACGGCGTTGATACAAGGAGTCAAAAGCCAGGCGCGTGGCCGAATCTGTGGCAAAGGCCGAGCCCATCACGCCACCCATCACCTGGCTCACAGACAGCTCTCGGCGAACATTCGACTCAAACCCTTCAGGCGTCAGCCCCTGGGCGCCCACCAGCGCACGATAGGCCTCGGTGTCCAGCGAGCCATCTGGTCGCTTCAACCCTGCAATGGCAGGAATGTCTTGCAGCGCACGGGCAAGGCGGGCATCACCTGTTACGAGATGGGCGCTTTGCGCAGCAGCAGCAAACACACGATCACGCACCAAGCGCTCCAGCGTTGCATACCGGGCCTGGGGCGTATCCAGTTGCTTGGGATCCACATTGGGGGACTGCGCGCGGATGCGATCTGTCTCCGTCCTGTGGGCATTGTCCCAATCAGCTTGGGTGATTTTGTGCCCATCAACACGCGCAACCACTGGGCTCTTTTCAGAGAAGTAGTTGCTGTCGATACCCACAAGAACAAACGAAGGAATGACCAGCAAGAACAACAAGAACATCACGATCTTGGAGTGCTTGCGGATGGCTTCAAACATGGTCGATCTTTCAGTGACAAAAAGAAAAGGCGAACTTTCGTTCGCCTTTGTTTGATGGTGGTGGGTCCTGACGGTCTCGAACCGCCGACCTACTCCGTGTAAAGGAGCCGCTCTACCAACTGAGCTAAGGACCCAGCCTAAAACAATTTTCAGTTCACAGCATCTTTCAATGCTTTACCTGGACGGAACTTTGGAACTTTAGCAGCTTTGATTTTAATCGCATCGCCGGTACGGGGATTACGACCTGTACGTGCAGCGCGCTTGCCGACAGCGAATGTACCAAAACCCACCAAAGACACGGTGCCGCCCTTCTTCAGGGTCTTCTTGACAGCTTCAATCGTCGACTCCAGTGCGCGTGCAGCAGCTGCCTTGGAGATATCGGCGTTGTTAGCGATGTGCTCGATCAATTCGGTTTTGTTCACAAGAAGCCTCTCGGGAAAAACGTTGATGGAATTTGTCTTGGGTATCTGGTCTTCACACGTCAAAGCGCCTCAATAAGAGGCTTGGATCAATGGACGGGAGAATGACTGGAGTACACAGCAATGGCTGCTGCGTCAGATTAAAACCATCGACTTTCCGGGTGTCAATACAACATGCCGTTTGGCGGCGATGTTTGCCTGAATTCTAGTCGCATTTCTCAGCCTGGCCGGGCTTGCTGCGTGTTTTTGTCTCAATCGCGCTGCATGCGCACCTTCACCGATTGACACGGGCAAACAGGCCCGAGTGACCTGCAAGCACCGCACGAACCCAGCGCTATCGAACCCTCGCCCGAATCTCCGGAAGGGCTTTTTGCAGGTAGTAAACCATGGACCACACCGTGAGCACAGCGGAGGCCCAGATCAGCCAAGTGCCCCAGACCCCCGTGTCCACCACACCCAGCAAACGGCCGTCGTACAAAAGAAAGGGAATCGCAACCATCTGCACCGTGGTCTTGACCTTGCCGATCATGTGCACGGCTACGCTCTTGCTGGCACCGATCTGCGCCATCCATTCGCGCAGGGCCGAGATCGCGATCTCTCGGCCAATGATGATGAGGGCCACAAACACATCGGCACGCTGCAAGTGCACCAGCACCAGCAGCGATGCGCAAACGAGGAATTTGTCAGCTACCGGATCGAGGAAGGCCCCAAACGACGAAGTCTGGTTGAGCTTGCGGGCCAGAAAACCATCCAGCCAATCGGTGGCAGCGAACACCACAAACATCACCGTGGCGATGAGGTTGCGAGTGGCCGGATCCACCGGCGCATAGAACACTCCGACGATCAAAGGTATCGCGACAATGCGCGTCCAAGTCATCAGGGTCGGTATAGTCCAAAACATGCGGCGATTGTGTCACGCGCCCAAAGCCCTGGCACCATGCCCTTGCAACTTCACCGCAACGCGCGGTAAATCTCTTCGGCCAGCTCACGTGAAATACCGTCCACCGTGGCCAGATCCTCCACGCTGGCCGCCGCCACGCCGCGCACCCCGCCAAACCGCTGCAGCAACCGTGCCCGCTTCTTGGGGCCCACGCCAGTGATCTCTTCCAGCTGCCCGCCACCCACACGCACCTTGGCCCGCGCAGCGCGCATGCCGGTGATGGCAAAACGGTGCGCCTCATCGCGGATCTGCGCCACCAGCATCAGTGCGGCCGAGTCCTTGCCCAGGTAGACCTTTTCGCGCCCGTCGGCAAACACCAGCTCTTCCAGGCCCACCTTGCGGCCCTCGCCCTTCTCGACCCCCACGATGCGGGTCAGGTCCA
Source organism: Acidovorax sp. 1608163 (assembly GCF_003669015.1). Taxonomy (NCBI): domain Bacteria; kingdom Pseudomonadati; phylum Pseudomonadota; class Betaproteobacteria; order Burkholderiales; family Comamonadaceae; genus Acidovorax; species Acidovorax sp. 1608163. The sequence goes on along the minus strand of NZ_CP033069.1, from coordinate 1,456,849 downwards.
GCCCCAGTGCCGTGAACACCTCGCGCGCCACGCCCACCTGGCCCTTGCCGCCGTCGATGAGCACCAGGTCGGGCAAACGCGCCTGGCCCTTGGGGCGTGCTGCCGCTTGCACCTCGGGCGCTTGGGCATAGTCAATGCCGCCCTCCTCGCGCTGTGCCTCCACCACCTTGCTGTAGCGGCGCGTGAGCACCTGGCGCATGGCGGCATAGTCGTCGCCCCCCGTGATGCCCTCGATCTTGTAGCGGCGGTATTCGCTGCTCTGCATCTTGTGGTGGTGAAACACAACACACGACGCCTGGGTGGATTCGCCCGCCGTGTGCGATATGTCAAAACACTCGATGGTGAGCTGGTCCAGGTCTTCGGGTGGCAAATCGAGCGCCTCGGCCAGCGCGCGGGTGCGGGCCTGCTGCGATCCCTCCTCGGCCAGCAGGCGGGCGAGTTGCAGGTCGGCGTTCTTTTGCGCCATGTCCAGCCAGGCGCGGCGCTGCTCGCGCGGCTGGTGGATGGCGCTCACGCGCAAGCCACTTTGTTCGGTCAGCGCATCCAGCAAGCCCTTGTCCACCGGCACGCTGGTCACCAGCAACGGGGGCACCGGCACGCCGATGTAGTGCTGGGCGATGAAGGCTTCGAGCACCAGCGCCTCCACGGGGCGGGTGGGCTTGGCCGGGGCGGTGGCCGCGTCCTCGACGCCCTCCACGCCTTCCACGCCTTCCACAGCCTCGGCACTATCGCCCCCCTCTTCCGCATACACCGCTGCAGCGTCTTCCACATGCACCGGGAAATAAGGCCTGTCGCCAAGGTGGCGGCCACCGCGCACCATGGCCAGGTTCACGCAGGCGCGGCCGCCTTGCACACGCACCGCGAGGATGTCCACATCCTTGTCGTCCACCGTCTCGATGGACTGCTGGTGCAGCACGCGCGACAGCGCCTGGATCTGGTTACGCACCTCGGCGGCCTGCTCAAATTCCAGCTTGTCGGAGTGCGCCATCATGCGCGCCTCCAGCGCCTGCAGCAGCTCCTGCGTTTCGCCGCGCAGCAGCGCCTCGGCATGCGACACGTCGGCGGCATAGGCTTCGGGCGAAATCAGGTCCACGCAGGGCCCGGTGCAGCGCTTGATCTGGTACAGCAGGCAGGGCCGCGTGCGGTTGGCAAACACCGTGTCTTCGCAGGTGCGCAGCCGAAAGACCTTTTGCAGCAGCTGGATGGTTTCCTTCACCGCCCAGGCGCTGGGGTACGGGCCAAAGTACCGGTGTTTTTTATCGACCGCGCCCCGGTAGTACGCCATGCGCGGAAACACCTGGCCCGGCGCATCGCCCCGCGTGTGGGCGCCCGGCGTGCCGGTGATCTTGAGATAGGGGTAGCTCTTGTCGTCTCGGAACAGGATGTTGAACTTGGGGTTCAGCGTCTTGATGAGGTTGTTTTCCAGCAGCAGCGCCTCGGCCTCGGAGCGCACCACGGTGGTCTCCATGCGCACGATCTTGCTGACCATGTGGCCGATGCGCGTGCCACCATGGTTCTTCTGGAAGTAGCTGGACACCCGGCGCTTGAGGTTGAGCGCCTTGCCCACATACAGCAGCGCATCCTGCGCGTCGAAATAGCGGTACACACCCGGCAGCGCGGGCAGCGCAGCCACCTGCGCCAGGAGTTCTTCGGAATGCACATCAGACATGGCGCGTATTGTGGCCCCGCGCGCAGCCGGCCCCATTCACTATCAAATAAATAGCTGCTAGCGCTTATCCAGCGGGCGCCAGCAGGCTTTTTAATCCAATTTTCTGAATCCTCCGGGTCACTCCGCCTCGATCTTGGAGGTTTTCACCACCGTGGCCCAGTTGGCCAGATCGGCCTTCACCTTGTCACCCAGCTGCGCAGGGGTCTGGTAGTCCGCCGTGGCGCCCTGCTCTTGCGCCTTTTGCTGGAAGGCCGGGTTCTGCACCACGGTGCGGATGTCGGCCGTGAGCTTGTCCACCACGGCCTTGGGTACGGCGGCGGGGGCAAACACTGCAAACCACGAGGTGGCATCGACCTTGGGGTAGCCCGCCTCGGCTGTGGTGGGCACATCGGGCAGGCTGGGCAGGCGCTGCTTGCCCGTCACGGCCAGCACGCGCAGCTTGCCGCTGGCGATGTGGGGCATGAAGGGGGGCGCGGTGCCGAAGGTCAAGTCCACCTGGCCGCCCAGCAGGTCCTGCAGCGCGGGGCCCGTGCCTTTGTAGGGCACGTGGACCATCTTGATGGCGCCCTGCTGCTCCAGCATGGCACCGGTCACGTGCTGCAGCGACCCATTGCCCGACGAGGCGTAGTTGAGCTTGCCGGGGTTGGCCTTGGCGTAGGCGATCAGCTCGGGCAGCGTTTTCACCGGCAGGTCGGCCCGCACCACGATGATCTGCGGGGCCGAGATGACATTGGCCACAGGCTGGAAGTCACCCTGCTCCCACTGCTTTTGTTTGGTGATGTGGGGCGAGATGACGTGGTAGCCCGAGTACTGCATGAGCAGCGTGTAGCCGTCGGCCTCGGCCCGCTTGACGGCGCTGGCCGCAATGTTGCCGTTGCCCCCGCCCTTGTTGTCTGCGATGACCGACTGGCCCAGCACCGGCGCAAGCGCCTGCGCCAGCATGCGGGCCGACAGGTCGGTGGTGCCACCGGCGGCGGTGGGCACCACCAGGGTCACGTTCTTGGACGGGTAAGCGCCCTGCGCCGCTGCGTGGCCGATGAAGCTGATGGCGGCCAGTGCGGCAAGGGCCAGGGTGGTGAACTGTTTGCGGGTGGTTTTCATGAAAGCGATGTCTCCGTTGTCGTTGTTGTGAAAGGTCTGAGTATCAAAAAGGCAGCAGGGTTCGACAGTCGTGCACCGCTCAATCCACCGTCGCACCCGTCTCCTTGACCACACGGCTCCACTTGGGCAGGTCAGACTGCACCAGCGCCGCCAGTTGCGCCGCCGTGCCCTTGAAGGGCTCGCAGCCCACGGTGGCCAGCTTGTCCACCACGTCCTTGTGCTCCAGCGCGCGCGCCACCTCGGCCTGCAGCTGCGCCACGATGGGCGCGGGCGTGCCAGCCGGGGCAAACAGCGCATACCAGGGAGCCTGGCCAAAGCCTTTGATCGTCTCGCCAATGGTGGGCGCATCGGGCAGCGCGGCCACACGCTTTTCATTGACCACACCCAGCACCTTGAGCTTGCCTGCCTTGATGAACGCAATGGCCGACGGCAGGCTTTGCACCGACAGCGGCACTTGCCCGCCCACCACATCGGTGGCGGCTGCGGCGGAACCCTTGTACGGAATGTGCTGCAGCTGGATGCCCGCCGCCTTTTGCAGCATCTCGCCAATCAGGTGGTTCAGCGTTCCGTTGCCCGCCGAGGCAATCGAATATTTGCCGGGGCTGGCCTTGGCCAAAGCCACCATTTCGGCCACGGTGTTAGCCGGGAAGGATGGATGCGCCACCAGCACATAGCCCGCCGTGGCCACGGGCGCCACGGGTGCGAAGTCCTTGACCGGATCGAACCCCGGGTTCTTGTACAGCGCAGGGCCGATCACATGGGCGCTGTCGGCCGTGAGCAGCAGCGTGTAGCCATCGTTGCGCGCACGGGCCGTGGCGCCGGTGGCCAGCGTGCCGCCCGCGCCAGGGCGGTTGTCCACGATCACGCTCTGGCCCAGCTGCTCGCTGAGTTTTTGCGCCACCACGCGCGCAATGGCGTCGTTGGCGCCACCCGCAGCCTGGGGCACGACCACGGTGATGGGCTTGGAGGGGTATTTGTCCTGCGCGCCCGCAGCGAAGGCAGCGGAGCACAGCACGGCGGCGGTAAAGATGCGGCGGGACAGCGTCGTTTGAAATGTCATGGCTTTTGTCTCCTGGTGTTATGTATGAATGCAGGCTCGCCCGCATTCAGCGGGCAAGCGCCCTTTCGCGAATGGCTTCGAAATCCGCAGGCACCGGGTGCAGCGCCAGGCGCGGGCCCGCCTTGGCGATCTGGCTGGGAATATCGTGGCCGATCAACGCAGGCAGTTGCTGCGCCGCCACCACCAGTTGTGCCAAGTCCACCCCGGTGTCATAGCCCATCAGCGCCAGCGCATGCACGATCTCTTCGCTGCACACATTGCCGCTGGCGCCCGGCGCATAGGGGCAGCCACCCAGGCCTCCCAGCGAGGCATCGAACCGGTCTGCGCCTGCGTCAATGGCCGCCAGCACATTGGCCAGCCCCATGCCGCGCGTGTTGTGAAAATGCAGGGTGAACTCCACCCCCGGCCAGCGCGCGCGGGCTGCCGCCGTGAGCTGGTGCACCTGCGTGGGGTAGGCCATGCCCGTGGTGTCGCACAGCGTGATGCCACGCACGCCCCGATCCACAAAACGCTGCACCCAGCCGAACACGTCGGCCTGGGCCACATCACCCTCCATGGGGCAGCCGAACACGCAGGACAGCGACACATTCACCGCCACGTTGGCGCCCTGCGCCAGGGCCACCACCTGCGCCAGCGCCGCAAACGACTGTTCCTGCGTCATGCGCAGGTTGGCCAGGTTGTGGGTGGCGCTGACCGACATCACCAGGTTCAACTCGTCCGTGCGCGACTCGATGGCGCGCTCTGCACCGCGCAGGTTGGGCACCAGCGCGGTGTAGACCGTGCCAGGGCGGCGCGTGATCTCGCGCATCACGATCTCGGCGTCTTTCAGCGCTGGAATCGCCGTGGGCGAAGTGAACGAAGTCACTTCGATCTTGGCCAGGCCCGCCGCCGACAGCGCATTGCACAGCGCGATCTTGTCGGCCGTGGGCACAAACGTCTTTTCCATCTGCAGGCCGTCGCGCAAGCCGACTTCCTGCATATGGATGCGGTGGCCTGCGCCCTGCCACACCGTGTTGGATGCACTCATTGAATCACCCCCTTGCTGCGCAGCAGCGCGATCTGTTCGGCCGTGAGCCCGGCCTCGGCCAGCACCGCATCGGTGTCGTCGCCCAGGTGCGGCGCGCTGCTGCGGATGCTGCCCGGCGTGGCAGAGAGCTTGGGCACGATGCCGGGCACCTGCACGCTGTAGCCGTCGCGTGTCTGCTGGGTCAGCAGCATGTCGCGGGCGCGGTAGTGCGGGTCTTCGGCGATGTCCTTGGCGGTGTAGACCTTGCCCGCAGGCACGCGGGCGGCGCCCAATGCATCCAGCACCTGCTGCACAGTGCGCTGCGCGCTCCAGGCGCCAATGGCGGCGTCGATCTCTTCCACACGCGCCACGCGGCCGGTGTTGTTGGCCAGGTCCGGCGCGGCGCCCAAATCAGGCCTGCCAATCGCATCCATCAGCCGCTTGAAGATGCTGTCGCCATTGCCCGCCACCAGCACCCAGCCGTCGGTGCAGGGGTAGGCGTTGCTTGGCGCAATGCCCGGCAGCGCGCTGCCTGCGGCCTCGCGCACGGCGCCGAAGGCGCTGTATTCGGGGATCAGGCTTTCCATCACGTTGAACACCGCCTCGTGCAGCGCCACGTCAATCACCTGGCCCTGGCCGCCGTTGACCTTGCGGTGGTACAGCGCCGTGAGCACGCCGATGGTGCCGTGCAGCGCCGCCAGCGTGTCGCCAATCGACACACCGACGCGCACCGGCACGCGGCCGGGCTCGCCCGTCAGGTGGCGCAGGCCGCCCATGGCTTCGCCGATGGCGCCAAAACCAGGTAGGTCGCGGTAGGGCCCCGTCTGGCCATAGCCCGAGATGCGCAGCATCACGAGGCCGGGGTTGAGTTGGTGCAGCTCCTCGGGCGACATGCCCCAGCCTTCCAGCGTGCCGGGGCGGAAGTTTTCGACCAGCACATCGGCTTCTGCAATCAGCTGGCGAGCGATGTCCTGCCCCTCCTTTTGCCGCAAGTCCAGCGCCACCGAGCGCTTGTTGCGCGACTGCACCTGCCACCAAACGGAGGTGCCTTCCTTGATGAGGCGCCAGTTGCGCAATGGGTCACCGGTCTCTGGGGCCTCGATCTTGATCACGTCGGCGCCAAACTCGCCCAGCGTCTTGCCGCAGAACGGCCCGGCGATGAGCTGGCCCATTTCGATGACACGCACGCCTTGCAGTGCGGCGGGGCTGGCTGGGATGGGTGAAGCGGGCGGGTGGGCAGGTGGCAAAGCCATGCGGGGGTTCTCCTGGGGTCCATCAGACAATCAATGCACCCTCCATGCAACATGGAGGGGATGGCGCGCATCATGCGCAAAGCCCACGCCCTCTGCAAAACGCTGATGCGCGAAGCTGCCATCGCCAACGGGCATGGCCGGGGTACGATCTGACGACCATGAAACTAGACCCAGTCTCCCTGCGCCTCTTCGTTGCGGTGATGGAAGAAAGCACCATCGCTGCCGCCGCAGAGCGCGAACACATGGCGGCCTCGGCCGTCAGCCGCCGCCTGGCCGACCTTGAAGATGCCTTGCGGGTGGAGTTGTTCACCCGCAGCAACCGGGGCGCTACGCCCACCGCTGCGGCATTTGCGCTGCTGCACCTGGCACGCGGGGTGCTGAATGATCTGGACAGCATCACCACCCAGATGCGCGAGTACGGCAGCGGCGTGCGCGGCCATGTGCGGGTGGTGGCCAACATTTCAGCCATCACGCAGTTCTTGCCTGCACAACTGCAAAGCTTCATGGCCTTGCACCCGCAGGTGGATGTGCGCCTGCAAGAGCAGATCAGCACCGCCATCGCCACCTCGGTGGCGGAGAACGCGGCCGATATCGGCATCTTGAACGATGGCGACTACGGCGACCGCGTCACCCTGCTGCCCTACCGCACCGATGAATTGGTGCTGGTGATACCCGCAGACCACCCCCTGGCCCGGCGCAAGGCCGTGCGGCTGCGCGAAGCGCTGGCCTACGACTTTGTGGGCGCCCACCCCGGCAGCGCCATCAACAACCAGCTCAACCAGGCCGCCGCGCAGGCCGGGTTGCCGCTGAAGCTGCGCATCCAGGTCACCAGCTACGACGCGCTGTGTTTGATGGTGAACGCGGGCCTGGGCGTGGGCGTGATGCCCCGGGGCAGTGCGGCACTGTACAAAGGCACGCTGGGCATCCGCGCCATCACCCTGAACGAGCCCTGGGCGCACCGCCACCTCAAGCTGTGCGTGCGGTCGGAAGAATCGCTCTCCAGCGTAGCCCGCCTGCTGGCAGACCACCTTCGCAACCCGACCGAGGCCACGGTATGAGCCTGCTGCCCACACCGCCGTCTGCGCCGCCAGCCCCGCCGCTGCAGTGGGATGTGTTTTGCCGTGTGATCGACAACTTTGGCGACATTGGCGTGTGCTGGCGCCTGGCCTCGCAACTGGCCGGGCAAGGTCAACGCGTGCGCCTGTGGGTGGACGATGCATCGGCCCTGACCTGGATGGCCCCCAGCGGCTGCCCCGGTGTGGAACTGCGCGACTGGAATGCCCCGCCCCCCAGCGCCGACGAAGCCCCCACCGATGTGATGGTGGAAGCCTTTGGCTGCGAAATTGCTCCTGAATTCATAGCATCCTGCGCTTATCAGGCAAGCGCTAGAGGCCAAAAACCTGTTTGGATCAACCTCGAATACCTGTCTGCCGAGCGCTATGTGGAGCGCAACCACCGCCTGCCCTCCCTCATCTCGCAAGGGCCTGCGCAGGGCTGGACACGGTGGTTTTTCTACCCCGGCTTCACGCCCGCCACGGGGGGGCTGCTGCGCGAGCCCGATCTGCTGCCGCGCTGCCAAGGCTTTGATGCACTGGCCTGGCGCGCAGCCAACGCACACCCCCAACGGCCCGCGCAAACTGCGGCCAACGAACCTGCCACGCGCTGGATGTCGCTGTTCTGCTACGAGCCCCAGGCCCTGCCCCAATGGCTGCAGCTGTGCCAGACGGCCGCCACGCCCACGCACCTGCTGGTGGCCCCTGGCCGCCCCACGCACGCGGTGCAGCAGGCGCTTTTCCCTCAAGGTGAAATCGACCTCCAGCCCCTACAGACAAGCGCAAGCAGCTATACATTTCATACCGATCGCACTGCCCGCAGCCTGCCTTTGACGAGATGCTTTGGGCCTGTGACTTCAACGCCGTGCGCGGCGAGGACTCCCTGGTGCGGGCCCTGTGGGCGGGCAAGGCGCTGGTGTGGCACATCTACCCCCAGGACGACGACGCCCACCACGCCAAACTGCTGGCGTTTTTGGACTGGCTGCAGGCGCCAGCCTCCATGCGCCAGTTTCACTGCACCTGGAACGGTTTGGACGCCCAGCCACTGCAATGGCCGGGCGACACTACCCTGCGCGAATGGACGGCCTGCGTGCAAGCCGCCAGGGCACGGCTACTGATGCAAGACAACCTTGTGGCACAGCTTTTGGGCTTTATCGCGGAAAAACGGTAAAATCCGAGGCTTTGCGCAAATCCAGCGCGGCACACTAGTGCCCCGCAACCGCGCACTTCCGCCGCGGAACATGCGCCGGCAGGCACCGCCCCACAAGGCAGCCCGCCCGCATTGAGCGGCCCCAACCCAAGCAATCAGCTATGAAAATCGCTCAAGAAATCCGCGCCGGCAACGTGATCATGCACGGCAAGGACCCCATGGTCGTCCTGAAGACTGAGTACGCCCGTGGCGGCCGCGGTGCAGCCACCGTGCGCATGAAGCTCAAGAGCCTGATCGGCAACTTCGGCACCGAAAACGTGTTCAAGGCCGACGACAAGATCGACAACGTGATCCTGGACAAGAAGGAGTGCACCTACTCCTACTTCGCCGATCCCATGTACGTTTGCATGGACACCGAGTTCAACCAGTACGAAGTCGAAGCCGAAAACATGGGCGACGCACTGAACTACCTGGAAGACGGCATGGCCCTCGAAGTGGTGTTCTACGACGGCAAGGCCATCTCGGTCGAACTGCCCACCAGCGTGGAACGCGAAATCACCTGGACGGAACCCGCCGTCAAGGGCGATACCTCTGGCAAGGTCATGAAGCCCGCCAAGATCGCCACTGGTTTTGAAGTGCCTGTGCCCCTGTTCGTGTCGCAAGGCGACAAGATCGAAATCGACACCCGCACTGGCGAATACCGCAAGCGCGTCTAAGCCTTTGCACCGGGGGCACCCCGCCACCGCCCTGCTCACCGCAGGGTGTGCGTGGCAAAAATGCACAAAAAAGGAGCCCGCGTGGCTCCTTTTTTTATCCGCTGGTCCTTTTGGCGCGCGCGCAGCCCACCCAAACCAGGGGGACGCTGGCACCATCGCGGGTTGCACAGGGTGGCCCGAGGTGGCCCCTTAGCACCCCAGCCCGCCACATGCCCCATGCAAAGCACCACCCCAGCAACAGCCCCCACGCCACCCGCGTTCGCCGAGCGCACCAGCGAGCACCTCTACGCCATCGTGCACCGCTGGCCGGGCACCTGCCAGCCACAGGAACAACTGCAACCGCCCGAGCAATCCCTCGCACGCGATGAAGACGCCCGCGAAGTCCTGGCCCTGGGGTACCTGGCAGACCTGCGCCTGCGCTTTGTGTTCACCCAACCAGGCACTGAATCCATGGCCCTGGCCCGCGCCTCCGACCTGGCCCGGCTCGACCTGACACCCCACAAAGCCCTGGCCTTGGCCACCATGCACCTGCGCAAGTCCGGCACAACTCCCACCTTGCAGCCACAAACGAACGGCACCTATAGGCTGCAGTCACTACAGCCCTTGCTGCTGGAAAGCCACCTCACCGACCGCCACTTTTGGCGCGGGCTGCTCGCACAATTCCCGTGCGGCGTGGTGGTTGCCATGCCGCGCCGGGGCTGGATGGCCCTGGCACCCGCTGACGACAATGCCGCCCAGGCCCAGCTGTTTGACGCCGCAGACACCGAATTTGCCGCCGCCGGGCCGCAGCAGCTGTCGGGCTGCCTGCTGCACTTTGACCAGACCGGCTGGCGCCTGCATGTGCGGCTACCCGCCTCGCTCAAGCCCACCCAACGCAAACGCAGGCGCAAAAAGACCGAGGAAGCCGACCAAGGCAGCGCAAGCCAGACGAGGCAGCGCCCCCATGCCGCACTGGCCGCTGCCGCCCAAATCAGCGGCGCATCCGCTGCTGCAGCGCAGGAGCAGCCAGAGACAGCAGAGCGATATGCAAGGCAAGACTTCGCAAACTCTGGAGACATCGAGGACTCGCACCTCGTGACCACAGGCATGCAATGCCTGCTGGCGGCCCTGGTGGCATTCGTGCTGGGAGCGCTGCTGTGGAAGCTCAGCCCCTTCATGCGTCTGGGGCCAACGCAACTGCTGGGCACGGGGGCGGCGGCGCTGGGCGCCATCGGAGCAGTGCGGCTGTCTTATGGACTGGGGGCACAAACCACCACCGCGCTGCTCTACGCCGTGGCTTCCTTCACGCCCATCGCCAACATGGCGCTATGGGCCTGGCTGATCTACACAGGACTGCGTGCACTGCGGGATGCGGGTTGGCAGCCCAGCTGGCGCACCTTCATTCCTTGAAGCACCGCCCGAAACCCAATCCCCAGCCCACAGCAAAAACGCCCCCAAAGGTTTGCCCATGGCCAAATGGCTTCTTTACTTTCCACTGATCCTGCCCATCTGCGCCTTGCTGGCCGGGGCCGCCACCTGGGTGCTCATCCGCGACCAGGAACCCGATAGCACCGACTTGTTGATGGACTTTGGCGCCTTTCTGGGCATGGCCTTGCTTTGCTCGTACGGCGTGTTCTCATTGCGATAGCACGCGCACCTTCGCGCGCCCCGTCAACCGCCACAACGGGCCGAGAAACACGCTGAAAACCCACAAGACAAAGGCCATGCGCCCCTCGGCACGGGCAATGCAGATCAGATGGGCAGAGCCACCAGGTCGTGCCCTTGCACGCCCACAATGCGCGCCTTGGTGAACTCGCCCACCTTCAGCGTCTTGCTGATTTTCTCGGGTGGCAGCAGGTGCACCACGCCATCGATCTCGGGGGCATCGCCGTAAGTACGGCCCGTGCCGCCCTTGCGGCCCAGCGCAGGGGCGTGGTCCACCAGCACCTGCATGGTCGAGCCCACGCGCTGGCGCAGCCGGGCGATAGAGACTTCCTCGGCCACCGCCATAAAGCGCGCACGGCGCTCTTCGCGCACTTCCATCGGCAGCATGCCGGGCAGCTCGTTGGCGGCGGCGCCATTCACATCGCTGTAGGCAAAGCAACCTGCACGGTCAATCTGCGCCTCGCGCACAAAGTCAAGCAGGTGCTGAAATTCTTCTTCCGTCTCACCCGGAAATCCTGCAATGAAGGTGCTGCGAATTACGATCTCGGGGCAGGCCTCGCGCCAGCGCTGGATGCGCTCGAGGTTGCGCTCGCCACTGGCGGGGCGCTTCATGCGCTTGAGCACGTCAGGGTGGCTGTGCTGGAATGGCACATCCAGGTAAGGCAGCACTTTGCCCGTGGCCATGAACGGGATCACCTCGTCCACGCTCGGGTACGGGTACACATAGTGCAAGCGCACCCAGGCGCCGTAGGGCTCGGCAATCTCGCCCAGCGTCTGCACCAGCTCCAGCATGCGGGTCTTGACGGGCTTGCCATCCCAAAAACCGGTGCGGTACTTCACATCCACGCCGTAGGCCGAGGTGTCTTGGCTGATGACCAGCAGCTCTTTCACCCCGCCCTCAAACAAGGCCTTAGCCTCGCTCAGCACATCCCCCACCGGGCGCGATACCAGATCGCCACGCATAGAAGGGATGATGCAGAACGTGCAACGGTGGTTGCAGCCTTCGCTGATCTTGAGGTAGGCGTAATGCTTGGGCGTCAGCTTGATGCCCGCCACACCGAAGCCACCGGGCACCAGATCGATGAACGGATCGTGCGGCTTGGGCAGGTTCAAGTGCACCGCGTCCATCACCTCTTGCGTAGCGTGGGGGCCGGTCACCGCCAGCACGCTGGGGTGCATTTCACGCACCATGTTGCCGCCGCCCTCACCTGCGCGCGCGCCCAGGCAGCCGGTGACAATCACCTTGCCGTTTTCAGCCAGGGCTTCGCCGATGGTGTCCAGGCTTTCCTTGACGGCATCGTCGATGAAACCGCAGGTGTTGACGATCACCAGATCGGCGCCCTGGAAGGTTTTGGAGGTTTCATAACCCTCAGCGCTCAGTTGCGTGAGGATGAGTTCGGAATCGGTCAGTGCCTTGGGGCAGCCAAGGCTCACGAATCCGACTTTGGGTGTTTTGGTGGGGGCAATTGCTTCGCTCATATCCCCGTATTGTCCCAGTTCCGGCGTTCGGCGGGTGGAGTTGCCTATTCAAGGCAAGGTTTGGCGCGGGCAGGCCCCTTTGACGGGGACCGCCCTCACGCAGCCCAGGGACTACCTTTTGATTCCGAACGCGCCCAGCATCTGCTCGGTCTGCTTTTGCATCTGTTCCTGCATTTGCGTGAGCATCGATTGGGATTGCTCCACATAGTTGCCCATCATGCCCTTGAGCATCGGCGACTGCAGGTTCATAAACTGCGCCCACATCTCTGGTGTCACGCTTTGCGACTGCTCGGCCAGCTTGGTTTGCACATCGGTGAAGGCCTGGACGTTTTTCTCCAGATAAGCCCCCATGAAGCCCTGCATGGCATGGCCGTAGAACCGGATGATGTTGGCCAGCACCGCCTCACTGAACATAGGCGCCCCACCCGCTTCCTCTTCCAGAATGATCTGCAGCAAGATGCTGCGCGTGAGGTCTTCACCGGTCTTGGCGTCGCGCACCACCACATTTTGGTGATCCATGACGAGTTGCCGCACCTCGGTCAACGTGATGTAGGTGGAGGTATCGGTGTCGTACAGGCGCCGATTGGGGTACTTCTTGATCACGCGCTGCGCTGGTTTGGCAGAGGCGCTGGTGGATTCAGGCAAATCGTGGCTCCTTGGGCGAACGCCCATGTGGGTATTGCAGTGCAACACATTCTAGAGAGCCACGGGGCGGAGATTCTCCGAGGATTACCCTGATGGGCGTGCGCGCCGACCCAACACCCGGTTTCACGGCGGAAAATAAAAAAGCCTTCCAAGCAGTTTGCTTTGGAAGGCTTTTTACCAATGGTTAGTTGGTAGGCGCGATTGGACTCGAATGTGTGGGCACCTGGAGCTCCACTGTGAGGTGCCCCTGCAATCACCCTCCAGTGACCGCCTGGAAACGTCAGTAAACCCCAAATAAAGCCCCACGTAGGCGGGGCCCCACCGACCAATGAACGGAGTCCACTCGCGGTAGCCAAAAACCCTTAGAACCTGTTCAAGATCTTTTGAGCAGTAGGGCCAAGAATGCCAGATGGACAAACTGCAAACTGGTACTGAGCAGTCTCTCGCAGTTCTTCCACAACCGCCTGTTCTTCTCCAGCCACGCAAAGCTGCGCTCCACCACCCAGCGCTTGGGCATCACAGTGCGTTTGGCGATCTGTACTGTGACGTATGCGCCCAGAATGTCTTGGACGCCTTGGGCGAACGGCTTGCCCACATAGCCGCTGTCACACAGCAAGGCTTGCACCCGGCTCAAAGCCAGTTTGCAGCGCTGCAGTGCCTGTAGGTCCGTCACCTTGGCTGTGGTCACCGCAATGGCGTGCGGTAGCCCTTGGGTGTCCACTGCAATGTGGCGCTTGATGCCCAACCTGCGTCATAGCCCTTCAAGGCGGCTGTGTCCGTGTTCTTCACGCTCTGTGCGTCCACGATCAAGAACGCGTTTGAGGCGTTGCGCCCCTGCTTCTCTCGGGCCGCGCCAACCTGATTTTTTAAGCCTGCTCCAGCAGACTGACGCCTTCGCGCTGCTCACTCCAGATGGCAAAGTACGCGTGCACCATACGCCATTTGGGAAAGTCACTGAGCAGGGCTCGCCACTAGCAGCCTGTGCGCAGCAGATAGAGCACCGCACAAAACACCTCGTAGAGTTTTACCGTGCGTGGGTGCGTGATTTTGCGGGCGTTCTCCAGCATGGGGGCGATGAGCTCGAACTTCTACAGGCCGATGTCGCTGGAGTACTTGGCTCTCATGGGGCAGGCTGCTTAGCAGCAAGTCAGCAAGAAACGGAGATTTTGAACACGTTCTTAGATAAAGCGCCTTATGCATCGGTTGATTGGGCTCGAACCAGAAACCTGGGGAACTAGGGGGTTTTCCGGGGAACGTCTCAACGGTTCATCCGAGAGATATGCCCCTTGCCACGCCTCGCTGCCCCAAGGCCGCCCCTGTAGTAGCTGCCCCCGGCACACGCAAACTTTTCAAGTAACCGTCATCCGTCACTACTGAGCCTCGCTGCTGTTCGTATGACTACTCATTCACCGCTCACAGATCCGCATCCGACCCGGCTGCATTGACCAAAGCATCGATCTCCGCACCAAACCCACCGGCCATCATCTGGTACCTTATGTTCGCTTGGAGTCGGGCAGCCTCGTCGATACTGGGCAGGCCGATTCGGCCATTCGCAAGTTTGCGCACCTGTAACAGTGAGTCCAGGCCGCGCAGGCCGTTCGCAAAGCGCATCTTGCCCTGGATCAGGGCATGCCCGCAGATTCGGGCACGTTGCCAAGCACCATCAGGACGCTACTCTACCTGCGTGCCAGCTACTTGCGGGCACGCTGGCGCTGCTTGTGCCAGACCATCAAGCCAATCATGGCCGAGAGCAGCGCTAGCGCCCATGGCGCATCCACAGGAATCCCCACGGCGTCGCTCGCCACAGGCACCGCCAACGGGGCGAACGGATCGCTGATGCTACCGACCGCTCCATCCGAGTCACCCACGCCGTTATCCGTAATGCTGTAGGTCACCGTCTTGCGGTCACCGCTGAGTGACGCACCACTGAACTGGAACCAACTGGATGCAGCCACCACCCCGCCCACCGCCGCTGTAGCAGGGCCATACTTCCAGAACTGAATGCCGGCCGGGAGGGCTTCAGGGTATGTAATCGCCATCGTCACCGTCCCGACGCAGCTGGTGGACTGGAATGCGTATTCCCCATAAGGCATGGTTTTGCCCGCAGGAGCCGGGTTGGACAAACTCGCAAAACCACTGGTGGGATTCAGCGTGCAGGATGAGCCGCCTCCCGACAGGGTCGCCGTAGCCGTACCAACCATGCCAGGCACCGAGCCCGACACAGTGAGCAACTGGGGGGTTACGGCGGAAGATGCAGCCGATGCAGCGCTAGCGCCTGCGGAGTTGTTGGCGGCCACCGTGAAGGTGTACGACGTGCCGTTGGTCAGACCGGGTACGACGATGGGGCTAGAGGCGCCGGTGGCGGTGATACCGCTAGGCGCGGATGTCACCGTATAGCTTGTGATCGGTGCGCCACCATTGACGGCCGGGGCCGTGAATGACACGCTGGCCTGGGCATTACCCGCCGTGGCCACACCGATGGTGGGTGCGCCCGGAATCACTGCGTTGACTGCGAAGCTGCGCGACACCTGTGGGGCCGCCAGATAACTGCCATTACCGGCCTCGTCTGCATTGATCGTGCAGGTGCCGACAGTGACAAAGGTCAGCGAGCCGGTTGTGGTGATGGTGCAAACGCCCGTTGTCGAAGACGTGAACGTCGGGGTCAGACCGGAGTTGGAAGTCGCGGTAAGCGTTGGGGTTGTTCCAAAGTTCTGCGCGGCTGGCTGGGCAAATGTAATGATTTGCGCGGCCTTGGGCGTTACCGCATTGGATGCCGCAGAAGCCGCGCCCGTACCCGCAATGTTGGTTGCAGTGACTGTAAACGTATAGGAAACCCCATTGGTCAGACCCGTCACAGTGATGGGGCTTGCAACGCCAATATTGGCAAGCCCAGCCGGGTTAGATGTGACGGTGTAGCCGGAAATAGCGGAACCACCCGTGAATACCGGGGCGGTAAATGTCACCGATGCCTGGGTGTCGCCTGCCGTGGCGGTGCCAATCGTGGGTGCACCTGGCACAACCGCGGCTACGGTGAAGCTTCGTCCAACCTGCGAGGCCGCCAAGTAACTACCGTCACCGGCCTGGTCCGCATTGATGGTGCAGGTGCCGCTAGTGACGAAGGTCAGTGCCCCACCGGTGCTGATGGTGCAGACACCCGTTGTCGCTGACGTGAAGGTCACGCTCAGGCTGGATGTTGCCGTGGCGGTTAGCGTCGGGGTCGTGCCAAAGTTCTGTGTACCAGGGTTGTTGAAGGTGATGGTCTGTGCCGCCTTGGGTGTTACGGAATTCGATGCCGCAGACGCCGAACTGGTGCCTGTACCGTTGTTCGCGGTGACGGTGAAGGTATAGGACACGCCATTGTTAAGCCCTGTCACGGTGATGCTGCAAGCAGCAGGACCTGAACAGGTGCCGGTCGCGCCGCCAGGATTTGCCGTTGCCGTATAGGTGGTGATGGATGCGCCACCGTTGGACGCTGGCGCGGTGAAGGTGACCGAGGCCTGGGTATCACCAGCGACTGCCGTGCCGATCGTCGGGGCCCCGGGGGCGATGGCGTTGACGGTGAAGGTTTGCTGGACCTGTGGAGCGGCATTAAAGCTACCGTTGCCCGCCTGGTTTGCGCTGATGGTGCAGCTACCCGCTGTCACGAAGGTCAATGTGCCGCCGGGCGTGATCGTGCAGACACCGGCCGTCGCGGTCGTGAAGGTGGGTGCCAGGGTCGATGTGGCAGTGGCCGTCACTGTGGGCGAGGTGCCGAAGTTTTGCGCCCCGGGGTTGTTGAAGGTGATGGTCTGCGCGCCTTTGGGGGTGACGCTGTTGGATGCAGCCGATGCAGTGCCGGTGCCGGCAGCATTGGTGGCGGTCACGGTGAACGTGTAGGCCGTGCCGTTGGTAAGCCCCGTGACAGTGATGGTGCAGGCAGCAGGCCCTGCGCAGGTGCCAAACGACCCCCCGGGATTGGCCGTTGCCGTGTAGGTGTTGATGGCAGAACCGCCGTTGGAAGCCGGGGCGGTGAAGGTGACCGAGGCCTGGGCATCACCCGTTGTCGCCGTGCCGATGGTGGGCGTGCCGGGTGCGACTGCAGCGATCGTGAACGATTGCTGGACCAGGGATGCCGCGGCGTAGGTTGCATCACCGGCCTGGTTGGCATTGATGGTGCAGGTGCCGGTGGTCACCGTGGTCAGTACACCGCCGGTGGAGATGGTGCAGACACCGGCGGTGGTGGTCGTGAAGGTGGGTGCCAGGCCCGATGTGGCGGTGGCAGGCAGCGTGGGCGTGGTGCCGAACGACTGGGTGCCAGGGTTGTTGAAGGTGATGGTCTGCGGGCATTTGCTGGTAGTGAACGTGGCGTCACTGCCGTTGGTGGTGCCTGCGCTGTTGACCCCTTTGACCCGGAAGTGGTACGTGGTGTTGCAGGTCAGGCTGGAGATGGCCACGGAGGCAGCGGTGGCACCCGCGCCTGCGCCCACGGTGCCGCCGGTGGTGGCTGCTGCGGAGCTGCCGTAAGCGTTGGTCAGGCCGTACTCAAAGGTGACGGTGGTGGATGCGCCGTTGTCGTTGCCCGTGCCGTTCAGGGTCGCGCCAGTGGCGGTAATGCTGGTGGCTGCGCCTGTAGTGGCGGTGGGGGCGACCGGCACTGCATCTGCAATCACAATGTTGTTGATGGAGGCGTTGGTCGCTGTCTGGTCACCCAAATATCCACCTGCGGTGATGTAGAAACGGACATCGTCAACATTGTCAAAACTATTGCCCAAAACAACATCAAATGGCAGAAAGGACGCCACGTAGGCTTCGAAAGTCGTCGATGCAACCTCCACGCTGTTGCGATAGCCTTTTACGGTCATGGTGGTGGTCGATGTTTCACCCCAGTTGTAGTGCTTGAACTGTGTGAGCTTGAATTTGCTGCCGTTACTGGATTTGATCCGCATGCCTTTGGAACCGGCATTCTGGTCGTAGGTAATTGCGGAGTAACTGCCGTCGTTGCTGTTCAAGAAACCATTGTTTTGCCACGACATGGTGCCAGTTTGCGTTCCGGCAGTATCGGATATGTTGGATATCTGGATCACGATACCAGGCAGATCGGCAGACCCACCCTGTCCGTCCGTTGCGATGCCGCCGGTGCCCAGCCCACCACCATTGCTGGTGAACGTTATTGTCCCGTTCGCCAACAGATGGGAATAACCAGGACTTGACAGGCTCGCAGTTTGAATCGCGCCGGAGCGCTGCTCCAAAAACCAGTCCCCGCCAAGGCTTTTGGCTCCCGTTTTATTGACTGAGGCTGCAACAGCAACTTGTGTTTCGCGGGATAAAGCAGACACAAAATTTTGGCCAATTTCACCCGCAGCAACTTCGCACCCATAGAGCAGCAGGTCACCGCCCGGTTTCAAAGCCCGCCGCACTGCAGCCAACTCTTTCACATACAAGCCGAGATTGCTCTCGGTCAAAGTGAGGGCACCCAGATGCAGAGCGCCAGAAGCACCGTGCGATATAAGGTGTATGGCGTCCACCTTGTCGTATTGGTTCAGAACACGGGCCATTTCCACTAGCCCGTCTTGCTTGGCGTCCAGCACGTAGGGATGAAAACCAGGGCCAAAATCACGCACGAGTGTGCTGTGGTCCTCCACGTTGCTTTCTATGAAAACAAGTTCTTGCCGAGCGTTGCCTAAGTAAGCATGAGTCCCAGCTATCGTCGAAGGGTGTGCAAAAAGCAGTACGGCCAATGCAATCGCAAGCAGCGCGAATTGATAAATCGTTAAACGATGGTGTGTGAAAGCTTTTTGCATGTACCCCTCTTATTTATATTTGGCAACAAAAATACTGCAAGTTGCAAAACCAGAGGGATTAAAAAGTCACATAGGCATCTTTTTTAGCCCCGACGCAGCTTTAAGGCTCACCCTCGAAGGAGATGCACCGCCACCAAAAAGTCCCCAGCGTTTCTAAATCCCACACTGCGGGCGACTATATCTTAAGCAGGCCGATTGCAATGCACTTTAAAAGTGCGCCTGAGTGTTGAGGCCGATATGGCGGACCAGCGGTCCCGATAACACGCGACGGCGCCACGGCAAGTGCAGTGCCCCCAAAAGCCTTGGAGTTTTCCTGCATGAATCCCTCTGCAACGTAATTTGGGCAAGGATGAAGCCCAGACAATACGCCCATGAAGCAAAGCCGCCTGGGCCTGCGCAATACCTTCAAAACGGGGGTGCGGCGGAAAACTTGGACTACCTGGAGGTAGTTCATGTATTCATACGAAGACCGCATCCGAGCGGTCACGCTCGACATCAAGCTGGGCAAGCGCACCGGAGCGACTATCCGCCAGTTGGGCTATCCGACGAAGAACTCCTTGAAGAGCTGGCATGAGGAGTACGAGCGGCGCCTGGACCTGTTGTCCGGCTACGTGCGCTCGAAGCCGAAGTATTCTCAAATTCAGAAGGAGCAGGCTGTCAAACACTACGCCGAGCACGGGCGCTGCATCGCATCAACAGTCAAGGCGCTGGGCTATCCGTGCCGCGATTTGCTGCGCGCCTGGATTGATGAACTGGACCCCGACTCCCGCCAGCGCGTTGTCGGCAGAGCCGTCAGTGCACCTCGGCCGCCGCAAATGAAGAAGCAGGCGGTCCTCGAACTGTGCACTCGTGAGGGAAGTGCGCAGGCGGTTGCTCAGAAGCTTGGCGTGAGCAGGCCGACGTTGTACAACTGGAAGAACCAGCTCCTGGGGCGTGAGGCACCCGCATCCATGAAACAAACCAATCAGTCACCCCACGCTCAAGAGCGCGACGAGCTCGAGCGCCAGGTTGAGGCGTTGCGCCGCGAAGTCAGGCAACTGCGCCTTGAGCAGGACCTCTTGAACAAGGCCAATGAACTGCTAAAAAAAGGCCTGGGCGTCGATCTGCAGCTCCTGTCCAACAGGGAGAAGACACTGCTGATTGACGCCCTCAAGGAGCACTATGGCCTGCCAAAGCTCCTTGGACAGTTGGGCCTTGCACGCAGCTCGTACTTCTACCATCGGGCCCGCGCAGCGGTGGGCGACAGGTACCTCTGTGCGCGTCGTGCGATCACCGATATCTTTGAGTCGGACCACCGTTGCTACGGCTACCGCAGGCTGCAGGCCTCGCTGACAAGGCAGCAGGTCAACATCTCGGAGAAGGTGGTGCAGCGGCTGATGAGGCAGGAGCGCTTGGTTGCTCCAAAGTCCAAGAAGCGCAGATACGCCTCGTACCAAGGGGAGATCAGTCCAGCGCCAGAGAACATCATCAACCGCGACTTCCAGGCTGCTGCATCCAATGAGAAGTGGCTCACGGACATCACAGAGTTCCAGATCCCCGGCGGCAAGGTTTACCTGTCGCCAATCATCGATTGCTTCGACGGCATGGTAATGAGCTGGACCATTGGCACGAGCCCGGACGCTGAGCTGGTCAATACCATGCTGGACGCAGCCATCGAGACGGTGACGGACACCGCTGACCGGCCTGTGGTCCACTCCGACCGCGGCGGCCACTACCGCCGGCCAGGCTGGATATCAAGGATGCGCGATGCCAACTTCACCCGCTCGATGTCTCGCAAGGCATGCTCCCCTGACAACGCAGCCTGCGAGGGGTTCTTCGGTTGGCTGAAGAACGAACTGTTCTATCCTCAGGACTGGAAGAGCGTCACCCTTGCGCAGTTCATTGAGGCAGTCGACAACTACAGCCGCTGGTACAACGAGAAGCGGATCAAGATATCCCTGTGGGCCCTCAGCCCGATCGAATACAGGGTGAGTCTTGGACTTGCGGCATAAAACCAGTCCAAGTTTTTATCCGCACCCCCGATGGCTCAGCTCTACTTCGGCGCGGACACTTCAAGGTGAATAAAGCCTCAACCAGCGAAACAACCAAAAAAAAGCCTTCTAGACCGTTAATCTAGAAGGCTTTTTACCAATGGTTAGTTGGTAGGCGCGATTGGACTCGAACCAACGACCCCCACCATGTCAAGGTGGTGCTCTAACCAGCTGAGCTACGCGCCTGTTTGTATTCGAGAATGCGAGTATAGCATCAAAAAAGCAGGTCTCGCAAAACTCAGCACTCAGCGCCGCCGTGCCGAGCGCACCCCCGGCACCGAAGCCACGATGCCCAGCACCTTGTTGAGGCGGCCAGAGTCTGCCACTTCTACCGTGAAAGTCATCCAGGCAGTGCCCTTGACGGACTGGGTCTGCACCCCGATCACGTTGGTCTTTTCACGGGCAAACACTTCCGAGATATCGCGCAGCAGCCCCTGGCGGTCAGCCGCCTCGACCGCCACATCCACCGGGTACACGGCAGCGGCAGCCGCTTTGGGCGTGCCCCATTCCACCTCGATCACCCGTTCGGCGCTGCGCGCGGCCATCTCACGGAAGTTGCTGCAGTCAGCGCGGTGCACGCTCACCCCCTTGCCACGCGTGACAAAACCCCGGATCAGGTCGGGCGGTGCTGGCTTGCAGCACTTGGCCAGCTGGGTCATCAGCGAATCAATGCCCACCACCAGCACCCCGCCCTTGGGGCAGATTCGTTGGTGCGGGTTTTCTTGAGCAGCAGGTAATCGTCCGGCTGCAACACGGGCTCGGGCGGGCGCAGCAGGTTCTCGATGTTGCGCAGCGAAAACTCGTCCTTGCCCACCACTTCAAACAAACCGTCCGCAGATTTGAAGCCCAACTGCGCAGCCAGGTCGTCCAGCTTCATGGCGGTTTTGCCTTCGCGCTGCAGCAGCTTCTCTACCGCCTCACGCCCACGGGCCACCGTCTCGTGCGTGGCCTGGGCGTTGAACCAGGCGCGCACCTTGGCCTTGGCGCGGTTGCTGGTGAGGTAGCCCAGCTCGGCGTTGAGCCAATCGCGCGAGGGGCGGCCTTCCTTGACAGTGCTGATTTCCACCGTCTGGCCGTTTTGCAATGGAGTATTCAGCGGCACCATGGCGCCGTCCACCCGTGCCCCCCGGCAGCGGTGCCCGACACTGGTGTGCACGGCATAGGCAAAGTCCACCGGGGTAGCGCCTTGCGAAAGCTCGATCACCGCCGCATCGGGCGTGAGCACGTAGATGCGGTCTTCAAACAGGCCTCGGTTGGGCACGTTGCCAGCCAGGTCGCGCTCCCAGGCCAGCAACTGGCGCAGCACCGCGATCTTGGCGTCGTACTCGCCTGCGGCAGACACGCCTGCGTAACCCTTGCTGCCCGCCTCTTTGTACGCCCAGTGCGCCGCCACGCCGTGCTCGGCGTGGTCGTGCATGGCCTGGGTACGGATCTGGATTTCGACCGGGCGGCCCTGCTCGTCCCGCACGATGGTGTGCAGGGACTGGTAGCCGTTGGGCTTGGGCTTGGCGATGTAGTCGTCAAACTCTTCCACGATGGGTGTGAACTGCTCGTGCACCCAGCTGAGGGCGGCATAGCAATCCTTCACGCTGGGCACCACCACGCGCAGCGCCCGCAGGTCCAGCACCTGGTCGAAGTTCAGCGACTTGCCTCGCATCTTCTTGACGATGCTGTAGATGTGCTTGGGCCGCCCCTGCACGGTGGCGCTGATGCTGCGCCCGCGCAACTCAGACTCCAGCCGCTGGCGCAGCTGCTGCATGTACACCTCGCGCTCACCGCGCTTTTCATCGAGCAGGCGGGCCACGTCCTTGTAGGTGTCGGGCTCCAGGAAGCGAAAGGACAAGTCCTCCAGCTCCCACTTCATCTGCCAGATGCCCAGGCGGTTGGCCAGCGGCGCAAACACCTGCAGCGATTCGCGCGCCAGGCTGGGCGACACCGGCCGCTTGCTGGCCGCATGAAAGCGCAGCGTTTGCAGGCGCGACGCCAGCCGCAGCATCACCACCCGCAAGTCACGCGAGAAGGCCAGCAGCATCTTGCGCACGTTCTCGGTCTGCACCGCAGGGTCATCGACCTGCTCGGCGGCCAGGGCCTGGCGCTGCACCCGCATGAGCTTGGTGGTCTCGACCGCCAGGGCGGCAAAGTTGTCACCAAACGCTTTGGCGATCACCTCTTCGGGCTTGTTGAGGTGCACGCAGGCATACACCAGATAGCACGCGGCCTGCATGGCTTCAGAGCCGCCAATGCCTTTGAGGATGGCCGCCACGGCGTCGGCGTGGAGCAGGGTGTTTTCGCCAGAGTCCAGCGTCTCGCAGGCCAGCAAGGGCTCGGCAAAAGCCCGGGCCCGGGCCAGAGCGTCCACTTGCTCGGGCAGTGCATGGGCCGTGGCAGCAATCAGCTGCGGCAGGGGCTCGGAGGGCGCGAGGGTGGGGACGTGGGTCGAGGGGTTCGTCTTCATTCTGCCAAGGCACCTTTTTCGAGGGGAGCGGCCAGAAGAAAGTCCTGCACCACGGCCACCTGGTCGGCAGCCACCAAGGTGGGGGCATGCCCCACGCCTTCCAACTCCACGCAGCGTGCCCTGGGGCCACGGGCCTGCATGGCGCCGGCCGTCTCTCGCGACAGCAAGTCCGATTGCGCCCCACGCAGCAGCAACGTTTGCGCCTGGATATGGTCGTACAGCTGCCACAAGGCGGCCTCGCCCGCAGCGGCAGCCTCAGGCGTCAACGCCCGAAACGGCACGGCAATGGCCGGGTCGTAGTGCAGCGCCAAACCCCCTTCGGGCAGGCTGCGCACCATGGGTTGAGAGAGCGCCAGCCACTGCGCTGGGGTGTGCGGCCCAAAGCTGCTGGAGATGGCCCACATCGCATCGGCCGCCTGCTGCAGCGATTCAAACCGCGCTGGGTAGCCCAGGTATTGGCCAATGCGCTGCAGCGCCTGCCACTGGATGACCGGCCCCACATCGTTGAGCACCAATCGGCGAACGGGTGCGGGCAAGGGCAAGCCCGGTTGCCCCGCCAGGGCCATGCCGATGAGCCCCCCCATGCTGGTGCCCACCCAATCGAGGGTGGCAATGGGGCCTTGCTGGTGCACCTGCGCCAGCAAGGCCAGCATGTCGGCCGCGTACACCGGCAGCTGATAGCCCATGGGGTCTGCCAGCCAGTCGCTTTGGCCACGCCCCACCACATCGGGGCAAATCACGCGCGCGTGGGCGCTGAGGCTGCGGGCCAGGGTGTCAAAGTCGCGCCCTTGGCGCGACAGGCCATGCACGCACACCACCACATGCGGGTGGGCTGGGTTGCCGGTGGCATTCCACTCCCAATACGCCATGCGGTGGGCTGCTGGGTGGACGGCCGGTTGGGCCGCAGGATGCTGCGCAGGCGATGCGTCGGTCAGGGCTGCTGGTGCCGAGGCCGCAGCAAGGCCTGGGCACGGTACGTAGTTCAGCGTAGGTTCAATCATGGGTGCGAAATCCGAAGGCAGCGCTTGATAATGGCTGCGTTGCATCGTAATTCATTAGGACTTGCGCAAACCGGTATGCAGCAAAAGCCTTTGCCCTGCGGTGGGGCCACCTGCACCCTGGTTGCGCCAGTCATGTTTCCCAGTCATGTTCATTAGGGAGAAACTCTCATGCTGAAAGGCAAAACGGCCCTCGTCACCGGCTCTACCAGCGGCATCGGCCTGGGCATTGCAAAAGCCCTGGCCCGCCAGGGGGCCAACATCGTGCTCAACGGGTTTGGTGACGTGGATGCGCCCCGGGCCGAGGTGCTGGCCGCAGGCCAGGCGGCGGATGCCCAGGTGGCCTACCACGGGGCGGACATGAGCCGGGCCGCAGACATCGAAGACATGATGCGCTACAGCGCCACCCAGTTTGGCCAGGTGGACATTCTGGTCAACAACGCGGGTATCCAGCATGTCGCCAATGTGGAAGACTTTCCCGTGGAGAAGTGGGATGCCATTTTGGCCATCAACCTGACCAGCGCCTTCCACACATCGCGCCTAGCCTTACCCAGCATGCGCAAGGCCAACTGGGGCCGCATCATCAACGTGGCGTCGGTGCACGGGTTGGTGGGCTCGGCCCAAAAATCCGCCTATGTGGCCGCCAAGCACGGCATCGTGGGGTTGACCAAAGTGACGGCGCTGGAGACCGCCACCACAGGCATCACGGCCAACGCCATCTGCCCCGGCTGGGTGCTGACACCGCTGGTGCAAAAGCAGGTGGATGCCAAGGCCGCCGCCCACGGCCTGAGCAACGAAGAAGCCACCAAGCTGCTGCTGGGCGAGAAAGAGCCCTCCATGCAATTCACCACCCCCGAGGAGCTGGGTGACCTGGCGGTGTTCTTCTGCTCCACCGCGGCCAACAACGTGCGTGGCGTGGCCTGGAACATGGACGGCGGCTGGGCGGCTCAGTAAACAACCGCCTCAAACGCTATTAATTTGATAGCTACTAGCGCTTATTCGACAAGCACTAGAGGCACATTCAATTAAAAAGGCCCTTGGCGTGATGCCAAGGGCCTTCTTTTGTGGGTGCAGCCAGTGCGACTCAGCCGTGCGCCGCCGCAGACCCTGCAGGGCCATCGGCGTGCGGCGTGGCACTCTCCACCGCCACGGTGGTCTTGGCCCCCGGCACCGCCTTGCGAGCAAACAGGGTGTACATGGTGGGCACCACAAAAATCGTGAGCAAGGTGCCCAACGACATGCCGCCCACAATCACCCAGCCAATCTGCGACCGCGTCTCGGCCCCAGCCCCGGTGGCCAGCGCCAGGGGCACAGCGCCCAGCACCATGGCGCCGGTGGTCATCAGGATGGGGCGCAGGCGCTGGGCTGAGGCTTTGACCAGCGCGTCCACCATGTCCATACCCTCTTCGCGCAGTTGGTTGGTGAACTCCACAATCAAGATGCCGTGCTTGGTGATCAGGCCCACCAGCGTGATGAGGCCGATCTGCGAGTACACGTTGAGCGAGCCCCCGCTCCACTGCAGCGCCAGCAGCGCACCGATCATGGACAGCGGCACCGACACCATGATGACCAGGGGGTCGATGAAGCTCTCGAACTGCGCAGCCAGCACCAAGAAGATGAACACCAGCGCCAGCAGGAACACGATGCCCAGGGCGCCCTGCGAGCTTTTGAACTCGCGCGAGGTGCCGTTGAGGTCGGTGGTGTAGCCAGGCTTGAGCACCTTGGCGGCGGTGGAATCCATGAAGGTCAGCGCCTCGCCCAGCGAATAGTCGGGCGACAGGTTGGCCGTGATGGTGACCGAGCGGCGCTGGCCAAAGTGGTTCAGCTCGCGCGGGCTCACACTCTCCTTCACGTTCACCAGACTGGAGAGCGGAATCATGGCGTCGTTGCGGCCACGCACGTAGATGCTGTCAATGTTCTCTGGCGTGGTGCGGCCCCGGGCCTCGGTTTGCACGATCACGTCGTACTGCTCGGCATCGCGCTTGTAGCGCGTCACGGTGCGCCCGCCCAGCATGGTCTCAATGGCCTTGGCCACCACGTCCACACTCACGCCCAGGTCGGCTGCGCGCTCGCGGTTCACGCTGATGCGCAGCTCGGGCTTGTTCAGGCGCAGGTCCACATCGGGCGAGATGATGCCGGGGTTCTTGGCAATCTCGGCCATCATCTGGTTGGTGACGGCGTTCAGGTTCTCGTAGCTGTCCGAGGTCTGTATCACGTACGTGAGGGGCCGCGAGCGAAAGCCCTGGCCCAGCGACGGCGGGGTGATCAGGAACGAATTCACGCCTGGCAAGGCCGCCACCTTGGGCTGCAGGTCACGCGCCATGGCCAGGGTGCTGCGCTCGCGCTGCTCCCAGTCCACCGTGCGGTAGATCACGCTGCCTTGCGCTACCGTGGGGTTGCCGATGTTGGCAAAGATGCGGTCGAACTCGGGGTACTCGCGGCCAATCTTTTCCAGCTCCAGCGCGTAGCGGTTGGTGTAGTCCAGCGTGGCGCCATCGGGCGCCGTGACGTTGACGAGAATCGTGCCCCGGTCTTCCATGGGCGACAGCTCTTGCTTCATCTTGGGGTAGATCGCCACCAAACCGGCCCCACTGACGAGCATCACCGCCACAACCAGCCAGCGGGCCTGGAACAGCGCACCACGCAGCCCTCCACCCGAGCCGTCTTCCCTGCGCCCCCCCCACCGCGCCGTCACCACCCAGCGCAGCAGGCGGCCATAGGCGTCTGACAGGGCCGTGAGCCACCGCTCCATGGAGCGGTCAAACCAGTTCGGATTGGGGTTGTGCTTGAGCAGCAGCGAGCACATCATGGGCGACAGGGTCAGCGCCACAAAGCCCGACACCACCACAGCCCCGGCCAGGGCCAGCGCAAACTCCACAAACAACCGCCCAGTGCGGCCCGGGGTGAACGCCAGCGGCGCGTACACCGCCACCAGCGTGAGCGTCATGGCGATGATGGCAAAACCGATTTCACGCGCCCCCTTGATGGCGGCCGAGAACGGGTCCAGCCCCTCTTCAATGTGACGGTAAATGTTCTCCAGCATCACGATGGCATCGTCCACCACCAGCCCGATGGCCAGCACCAGGGCCAGCAAGGTCAAGGTGTTGATGGAGAAGCCCGCCAGGGACATCAGCGCAAACGTACCCACCAGACTCACCGGGATGGTGATGATGGGAATGATGGAGGCACGCAAGGTGCGCAAGAACACAAAGATCACCAACGCCACCAACACCACCGCCTCGCCAATGGTGTGGTACACGCTCTTGACCGAGCGGTCGATGAACAGCGAGTTGTCGTTGGCCACGTCGATGGTGATGTCGGCGGGCAAGTCGGCCTTCAAGGTGGGCAGCATGGCGCGCACACCGGCAGACAGCTCCAGCGGGTTGGCCGTGGCCTGGCGGATCACGCCCATCGAGATGGCTTCGCGGCCATTGAGGCGCACACGGCTGCGGTCGCTGGCGGCGCTTTCCTCCACCCGCGCCACATCGCGCATGCGCACCGGAAAGCCACTCACCGTGCGGATGACGATGTCAGAGAACTGCGCCGGGCGCGCCAACTCCGTCTGCGAGGTCACGCTGAACTCGCGCTGCTGCGACTCGATGCGGCCCGCGGGCAGCTCCAGGTTGTTGCGGCGAATGGCGTCTTCCACGTCCTGCGTTGTGAGGCGGTAGCCGGCCATGCGCTCGGGGTCCAGCCAGATGCGCATGGCATAGCGGCGCTCGCCGTAAATCGGCACGTCGGCCACGCCCGTCACCGTCTGCAGCCGAGGCTTGACGATGCGGTTGAGCAGGTCATTGATTTCGAGCGGGCTGCGCGTGTCGCTGCTGAAGGCCAGCCACATAACGGGCGAGGCATCGGCCTCCACCTTGGCGATGACGGGTTCGTCCACCGCGTCGGGCAGGCGGTTGCGCACGCGGGCGGTGCGGTCACGCACCTCGGCGGCGGCGTTGTCGGCGTCCTTCTCCAGCCGAAAGCGCACACTGATCTGGCTTTGCTCGGCGCGGCTGATGGAGGTGATCACGTCCACCGCATCAATACCGGCAATCGAGTCTTCGAGGGGCTTGGTGACCTGGGATTCGATCACCTCGGCCGAGGCCCCCGCATAGCGCACGCTCACGGTGACCACGGGTTCGTCGATCTTGGGGTACTCACGCACCGTCAAGCGGGTGAAGCTGACGGCCCCCACCAGCAAGACCAGCAAAGACAGGACGGTGGCGAAAACCGGCCGACGGATGGAGATTTCAGCAAGTTGCATGGCGGGCGTCGGGCGATGTCAAAAATGCAGAACTCAGGAGGAACGCGCGCCGCGGGCCGCGCGCGTGGGGCCAGGAGGCACTGCAGGCTCTGCCGCCCCTTGGCACGGATTGGCAGCACGCACATCGGGCAGCCCAGGCGGCGGGCTGGCAGCAGCAGACGCTGCGCGGGTGCTGGTCGCCACCACCGTGGCGGAGGCCGCAGCGGGGGCTGCAGCCGCAGTGTCTGCAGCGGATGCAGGCGGGGTTGGGGTTTGCGCCGCCGCTGCCTTGGCATCGCCCACAGACTGACCCAGCTCCACCACACGCACGGCCAGACCATCGCGCTGCAAGCGTTGCTGCCCGGCGGTCACCACCACATCCCCGGCGGCCAACCCTTCCACCACCTCGACAAAGCCGGGGGTGCGAGCGCCCAGGCGCACCGGGGTGCGTTTGGCAATCTTGCTGCCCTCTTCCTTGCCGGGCACGATGCGCAGCACATAGGGTGCGGTGCCATCGGGCACGATGGCTTCCTCAGGGATCACGCGGGCGTCTGCACGCTCGCCAAACACCGCTGTCACGCGGGCAAACATGCCGGGGCGCAACTGCAAGCGGCGGTTGTCGATGCAACCGCGCACGGCAATGGAGCGCCCATCGGCGTCAATTTGCGGGTTGATGGCCTGCACCACCGCCGAATACTGCACACCCGGCAGCGCATCGAAGGCCACGCGGGCCAGTTGGCCGGGTTTGACCTTGTCCTGCAGCCGCTCGGGCAGGCGGAAGTCCACATACACCGCGTCCAGGTCTTCCACGTTGACGATGTCGGCGCCATCCTTGAGGTAGTCGCCCACGTTCACCCCCGAATGCCCGCGATGCCATCGAAGGGCGCCAGGATGCGCAGGCGCTGCGCCGTGGCCTCAGACAGGGCCAGCTTGGCCTCAGCCACTTCGAGGTTGGCCGCACTTTCATCCACCGAGCGCTGGCTGATGAAGCCCTGGGCCACCAGCTCCTGGTTGCGTTTGTGGTTGGCGCGGGCAATCGACAACTCAGCCCGGCTTTGCTGCACCTGGGCCCGGGGCAGTTGGTCGTCTAGCTGCACCAGCAACTGCCCCTTGTGTACCCGCTGTCCATCGCGAAAGTTCAATTGGGTGATGCGCCCACTGATTTCAGGCCGCAGCACCACGCTACGCCGTGACCGCAGGCTGCCCACGGCCTCGGCGTCGTCGCGCAAGGCCATCTGGCGCACAGCGGTGGCTTCCACCATCACAGGTTTTCCACCGCCTTGAGGCGCCGACTTGGCCTGAGGGGCTGCCGCATCGGGGCGCGAAGCCTTCGAGGGTGACTGGAGCCACCAGGCAGCACCGGAAGCAGCGGCCAAACCGATAACCGCAAAAACGACGTATTTGTTCTTGAGCGCCATGGATCCATCAAACCTGGGGAGTTGCGACATGCAGCGAAGCAATGTATCAGTGCGTACCAAGTTGTGCATTCACTTTGGCGCTTACCCCCGTGGTCTGTTGTGCGAGATTTACACAAGCTTTACACGCAGCCACGGAGCGGTGCGCTTCACACCTCAGGCAAGGCGCTTTGCGCAGAGCCCACCCCGCGCGCCCGGGGCGAAGCCCTTACCTCAACGGCCGTTGGCTTTGTCCACGCCTTTGTTGGCCAGCGCATCTGCCCGTTCATTGCCCGGATCGCCCGAGTGGCCCTTGACCCAGCGCCATTCAATGCGGTGCCCCCCCGTGCTCACCAGCGCGTCCAGGCGCTTCCAGAGCTCCACATTCTTGACCGGTTGGTTGGACGACGTGCGCCAGCCTTTGGCCTTCCAGCCATGAATCCACTCGGTGATGCCTTTGCGCACGTATTCGCTGTCCAGAAACAGCGTGACGGCGCAGGGCCGCTTGAGGGCCGTGAGCGCCTCGATCACCGCCATCAGCTCCATGCGGTTGTTGGTGGTGCCCAGCTCGCCGCCAAACAACTCTTTTTCCAGCGTACCTGAACGCAGCAACACCCCCCAGCCCCCTGGGCCAGGGTTGCCTTTGCATGCGCCATCTGTGTATATCTCGACCTGGTTCAAACTGGATTCCTGCAAATGTGAAGATGATGAATAGAAGGGTGTGAGAGCGTAGAGCCCCACATCGCCCTGCGCAGCAGCGAGCCCATGCGTGGCCTGCGCAGCCCCTGGGTCAGCGCCTGCGCACCGGGCCCCCTGGGTCCGTGCGCCGCACCACGGGCACCGTTGCTGCCACGCGGGCCTTGCCAGAGCGCCAGGCAGGGCCCAACAGGCGCATGCCATGGACACGCTTGACCGCTACCAAAAAATAGGCCGCACCAAAAATGGGCCACCACTTTTCGCCCAGCGGGTCCACCCAGGCAAAGCGCTCCAGCCACTCGGCACTGCGCACCGCTGGACGATAACAGCCAAACTGGGCCGACTCGACCTCAAAGCTCAACAATCGCAGCCAGTCACGCAAGCGCCCAAAGCCGATGAACTCACCAGCATCTGGCAAATACAGCGAGCCGCCCATCCAGCGCTGGCACAAGCGCACCCGCATCTGGCGCAGGGCCCACAGGCTCAGGGGGTTGAGCCCGGCAATCACCACACGCCCCTCGGGCACCAGCACACGCTCGACCTCGCGCAGGGCCATGTGCGGGTCTTCGCTCAGCTCCAGGGTGTGGGGCAACACCACCAGGTCCAGGCTGGCGCTGGGAAACGGCAACGCCACAGGCTCGGCCCACAAGGCCACTGCGCGCGGCGCATCAGGGGGATGGGGCCACCCCAGTCCCCCGGTTCATTCAGCAATGCATCTGCGCCCAAGGCAAGCCACTGGTGCGGCATGCGGTTGGTGCGCAGGCCATCAATGCGGGGCATGCCCAGCTGCACCGCGTGGTAGCCAAAGATGTCGGCCACAGCCTCGTCCATGCACGCCTGCTCCCAGGCCAGCAGGTACCTTCCGGGCGCAGAGTCGAACCACTGGTGCAAATCTATAATTTGAGAGCTCATGAACTTGCTGCCGCTACCCGCCTTTACCGACAACTACATCTGGATGCTGCACGACGCGCAGCATGCGGTGGTGGTGGACCCTGGAGACCCCGCGCCCGTGCTGGAGGCGCTGCAGTCCATGGGGCTATCCTTGCAGGCAATTCTAGTCACCCACCACCATGCCGATCATGTCGGTGGCGTAGGGGTTTTGCGTGAGCACACCGGGGCCCGCGTGTACGGCCCGGCAGGCGAAGACATCCCCCAGCCCCTCACGGGCCTGAGCCAGGGCGACCAGGTCACGGTGCTGGGCCTCACGCTGGACGTGCTGGACGTGCCCGGGCACACCGCCGGGCACATTGCTTATTACTGCGCTGGCGTTGGTGGCGGGGACGAGCCCCTGCTGTTCCCTGGAGACACCTTGTTCTCGGGTGGCTGCGGTCGGTTGTTTGAGGGGACTCCGGCACAAATGCACACATCGCTCAGCCAGCTCAGTGCACTGCCCGACAACACACGGGTATGCTGCGCGCACGAATACACACTCTCTAACCTGAAATTTGCGCTGGCGGTGGAACCCGCCAACGCAGCACTGCTCAACTACAACGCCTGGTGCCTGGCCCAACGGGCCGCCAACCGCCCCACGCTGCCATCCCACATGGCACTGGAGCGCAGCATCAACCCATTCCTGCGGGTTCAGCAGCCAGAGGTTGCACGAGCAGCCAAGGCCCACGCGCCGCAGATCGACAGCAACGACGCAATCGCCGTACTGGCCGCTTTGCGCACATGGAAGAACGAGTTTCGATGAAATTTCTGCACATTGCCAGCCTGCTTGGCATGCTGTGGCTGACAGGCTGCGCCACCACCGGTGGAGCGCCGGATACCGCCAGCAACTCGCCCAACGAAACACCCACCAGCCGCCAGGCAGGCCACACGCCACTCATCCCCAAGGGGCCGCTGCAGCCCATCACGGCTGCCAACGCCTCCAGCCGCGAAGTGGCGTCGCTCTCCGCTCCTGCAGATCTGTGGGATCGCATCCGTCGCGGCTTTGCCATGCCCGACCTGCAAAACGATCTGGTGCAAGACCGGGAGCAGTGGTATGCCAGCCGCCCAGACTACATGCAGCGCATGACCGAGCGCTCCAGCAAATACCTCTTTCACATCGTTGAGGAACTGGAGCGGCGCGGCATGCCCACCGAGCTGGCCCTGCTGCCTTACATTGAAAGCGCCTTCAACCCACAGGCTGTCTCCAGCGCCAAGGCAGCGGGCATGTGGCAATTCATGCCCGCCACCGGCAACTACTTCGACCTGAAGCAAAACGCGTTTCGCGATGACCGGCGCGATGTGCTGGCCTCCACCCGTGCAGCGCTGGACTACCTGCAAAAGCTCTACGGCATGTTTGGCGACTGGCACCTGGCCCTGGCCGCCTACAACTGGGGCGAAGGCAGCGTGGGCCGTGCCATTGCACGCAACCAAAAGGCAGGCCTGGGCACCAGCTACACCGACCTGAACATGCCCGCAGAAACACGCCTGTATGTGCCCAAGCTGCAGGCCGTCAAGAACATCGTGGCCAACCCGGACGCCTTCAAGACCGAGCTGCCACTGATTGAGAACCACCCCTATTTCCAGACGGTGGACGTCACCCACGACATCGATGTGTCGCTGGTGGCGAGCCTTGCGGGCATTCGCGAAGCAGATTTCAAGGCGCTGAACCCTTCTTTCCACAAACCCGTGATCCTGGCGGCGGGAACCCCGCAGATCCTCTTGCCCTGGGACAACGCCAAAGTCTTCCAGCGCAACCTGGAAGCCCGCAGCGAAGGCCAGTACGCGAGCTGGACCGTGTGGTCGGCCCCCAGCACCATGAGTGTGGCCGAAGCGGCACGCCGCACTGACATGAGCGAGAACGACCTGCGCAGCCTCAACAACATCCCCCCGCGCATGCTCATCAAGGCGGGCTCGGCGCTCATCGTGCCGCGCAGCGCCACCACGCGCCAGGATGTGTCATCGCACCTGGCAGACAACGGCCAAGTGGCGCTGGCCCCCGAAATCGTGACACGGCGCACCTCGGTGCGGGCCGCCAAAGGCGAAACAGTGGCCAGCATTGCGCAGCGCTACAAGGTCAGTGCCGCCAACGTGGCCGATTGGAACGATGTGAAGCTGAGCGCCGCCTTCAAGGCCGGACAACAGGTGGTGATGTACCTGCCCGTGCGCCAAATCGCTGCCGCCGCACAGCCACGCGTGCAAGCCCGCAGCAGCGCCAGCAAGACCGCATCGGCGCCAACGCGCCGTGGTGGCACGCCCTCTAAAGTACGCCGCCGCTGAGCACGCCCCTGCATTCACTTAACAAAGCGCCTGCAAAGACAGGCGCTTTGTGTTTGAGAGCCCTCAGAGGCGCAGCGACGCCATGCCCATCAGGCCCAAAATGCCCATGATGATGAGGTACAGCGCCACGATGGTGCTGAGCAAACGGGGCATGACCAGGATCAGGATGCCAGCAATCAGGGACACCAAAGGGCCGATACTGAGACTCAACGACATGGCGGGTCTTTCTGCACAAAGTGAAACAGGCCGCTATCTTGCCCGAGCACACCCTGCCCCGCGCCCTCACACGTTGAATTTTTGCCGTGCCTTGCGCACCCAGTCGTTCGAGAAGGTGCGCGCCAGGTCCACCTTGCTGCCCGCCAACTCGGGGTAGGCCAGCGTCAGGGTGCGCAGCGCCACGGCAGGGCCGTCGTCCGGCATCACCCCGTTGGGCGAGAAGGTCTCGCGCATGCGATAGAAAGCGGCCAGGTACAACGCCCTGTCACCGGCCAGATAGGCCGCTGGCAACGCCTTGACGATATCGGCAGGCTCTGCCGTTTGCAGCCACTTGAGGGTGTGCACCATGGCGTGCACAAGGGCCTGCACTTGGTCGGGGCGCTTCTGTACAAAGGGCTGGGCTGCATACAGACAACTGGCAGGCATGTTGCCGCCAAACAAATCCTGCGAGGACTTGAGCGTGCGCGCATCGGCCACCACGCGCAGGGCCAGCTTTTGCTCGGCCTGCGCCACGATGGGGTCTGAATGGCACAGCGCGTGCACCTGCCCCGCACGCAGGGCGGCCAGGGCTGCCGCCCCAGAAGGCATGGCGACAAAGGTCACATCCTCCGGTGCAAGCCCTTCACGCGCCAACACCCAGCGCGCAAAGGTGTGGGTAGACGAGCCCGGGGCCGACACGCCAATGCGCCGCCCAGCCAGGTCACGCAAGGATTCGTACTTGGGCAGCGCACGCTGCGATATGCCCAGGGCCACCTGGGGTGCGCGCCCGTGCAGCACCATGGAGCGCAGGGGCAACCCACGGACCTGCTGGCGGATGGTGTGCTCGTAAGCGCCCGAGACCACATCCACAGCCCCTTCTTGCAACGCCTGCAAAGCCAGCGCACCGGCATTGAAGTCGCGCAGCACCACGTCCAGCCCTTCGGCGCGGAAAAACCCGAGCTGGTCGGCCAGCAGCACCGGCAGGTGGTACATCTCGTTCTGCCCCGCCACCGCCAGCGTCACCCGACCCAAATCGCCCACGGGGGCCGACTGGGCGCCCAGCAAGGGCGCAAAAACGCCAGCGGCGTACGCAACGGATGCGGCCCCCAGGGTACGGCGGTGGATCAGAAAACGCGACATGGAATCAAGACAGCCCAAAAAAGTGCAACGCACACAATGCAGCGTAGAAAAGACCAAAGATGCTGCACTGCAACAATTGTGCCGGAGCCATCGGGCGAAAACATCAGGGATCACCCCTGCGGGCTTCTACGTACCGTGAAAAAGGTGGGGAAACAGTCGAAAAACTGAGGTAACCAGCGGGCAACGCGAGGGGCGAACAAGCCCGAGCCCCCGTCACAGGCCTGCAAGCCGGTTCTACGACAGCCCTAAAGCCAAAGCGCCCCCACCGCGCAGACCAGGGCTTGCCTGAACCTGCACCGTGGAGGCGCGTGGACGTGATGGAGAGGGAGCGGTTGAGCGACAGGTGAGCGTTTGGCGCCTCAACACACTGGTGTCAGTGGTAGCCCACAAACAAGATGGCGATGTTCACAAAGAACGCCGCCCCCACACCGCACTGCGGGCCGTGGGCATGTTGGACACGTACATCATGATGTAGAAGATGCGCAACATGATGAACAGCATGGCCAGCAAGTCCAGCCAAGTCTGCCGGGCCCCGAGCTGGTGCGCAATGATGACCGCGCCG
This sequence comes from Acidovorax sp. 1608163, assembly GCF_003669015.1. Lineage (NCBI taxonomy): Bacteria > Pseudomonadati > Pseudomonadota > Betaproteobacteria > Burkholderiales > Comamonadaceae > Acidovorax > Acidovorax sp. 1608163. The sequence continues at coordinate 1,421,383 of NZ_CP033069.1, read as the reverse complement.
ATGAAAAACGGCAGCACTTCAAAACTGTTGGCCTGCGCGGCGTTGGCACGGGCCCGCCAATCGGACTGGCGGGCCAGCCAGCCCCGTGGATCGCTGTTGTCGAAGCCGCCCTGGTCTACGGGCTTGCCGAGGGCGCCCCGCTTGGCGATCCAGGCGCACACGATGGGCAGCAACGCGGCCACCAGGACGCACCAGTACGCCACCGTGAAGCGGGCCAGTTGCATGGATGTGTTCATTTTTAAGCCTTTAGGGACCCAAAGCCCCTGTTTATAAGCGCTAGCCGCTATGAATTCGGGAGTATTCTACCCACGATGGCCAGGCCTCAGGCCCGCACTTCAGCGGCGGTCGACCAGCGCGTGCGCAATGGTGCCCAGGTCCACGTACTCCAGCTCGCTGCCCACCGGAACGCCGCGTGCGAGGCGGGTCACATGCAGGCCCCGGCTCTTGAGGGCTTCGCTCAACACATGCGCCGTGGCCTCGCCTTCGGCATTGAAGTTGGTGGCCAAAATCACCTCTTGCACCACGCCATCGCTGGCGCGCTCCATGAGCTTGTGCAGGCCAATTTCCTTGGGGCCAATGCCATCGAGCGGGCTCAAGCGCCCCATCAGCACAAAGTACAGCCCCTTGAACGCCCCCGTGCGCTCCAGCGCCGATTGATCGGCCGGGGTCTCCACCACACACAGCCGCGAAGCATCTCGCTCAGGGTCCAGGCAGGTGCTGCAGATGTCATCCTCGGTGAACGTATGACAGCGTGCGCAGTGGTGCACGTTCTGCACCGCGCCATGCAGCGCCACCGACAACGCCTCGGCCCCATCGCGGTCATGCTGCATCAAATGAAACGCCATGCGCTGCGCAGACTTGACCCCCACCCCCGGCAAACGGCGCAGCGCCTGAATCAAGACATCAAGGGCGTTGGTGGAGGACATGGGTGGGTGGGCAATCTGGGAGAGTCGGGACAGAAATACGGGAAAGTGCGGTGCAAGGCTTCGACAGACTCAGCCTGAACGATGAGGGGATAGCCCTGGCTTGGACAAGCTCAGCCAGAACGGGCTGGGGAAAGATCAGAAATATCCCATCCAAACCCTGTCCTCCCCTGCCTTCCCACCCCACCCTCAAGGGCGTAGCGAGCGCCTGCCAGGCTAGGCGGACGGAGCACAGCAACCGGAACGTACTTCCTGTACGTGAGGATTGCGAGCACCGCCCAACGACGCATGGCTGGCGCGCAGTAGCCAATCCTCAGAAAGGGAATTTCATGCCGCCGGGGAGGCCTGGCATACCTGCTGTGAGTTTGCCCATCTTCTCCGACGAAGTCTCTTCAGCCTTGCGCACCGCCGCATTGAACGCAGCCGCCACCAGGTCTTCCAGCATGTCCTTGTCTTCGGCCAGCAGGCTCGGGTCGATGGTGATGCGTTTGACATCGTGCTTGCAGGTCATCACCACCTTGACCAGGCCCGCGCCCGATTCGCCTTCCACCTCGACAAACGCCAGTTCGTCCTGGGCCTTCTTGAGGTTGTCCTGCATGGCCTGGGCTTGCTTCATCAGGCCGGCGAGTTGTCCTTTGTTGAACATGGATGGTTTCCTTCTTTTGAAAAATGGCGAGGGTCAAAAATTACAGTGGCTTGATGCTGCCAGGCACGATCTTCGCGCCATGGTCGCGCATCAGCGTCTGCACATAGGGGTCGTTCATCACGGTTTCTTCGGCCAGGCGCTGGCGTTCGGCGGCCGCGGCGGCGTTGCGGCGGGCGGGGCTGTCGATCACGCGGCCCACCTCCACGCTGATCTGCGTGGCGTGGCCTGCAGCTTCCAGCGCCGAGCGCAGGCGCTCGCGGGCCGTGGGCTGGTTGAGCGATTCGCGCTCCACCCGCAGCAGCCAGTGGGCGCCATCGCGCGCCACCAGTTGGGATTGCAAGGCCAGCTCGCGCACCAGGGCGGTGATGGCCTCGGCCGCCACCAGCTGCTGCACCGTGGCGTGCCACACATCGCCCTCTTCGGTGGGCGTGTAGCGGGTCGATACCGGGGTGGGGGCCGACAGGGGCAAGGGCTGCAAGCGTTCGCTGGGTTCAGACGCCTCGCGCACCGGGATTGCTACCAATTCAGGAGCTGCTTGCGCTTGATTGTTAAGCGCTGGAGGCAGATTTTGTTCTGAATTTTGAGCCGCATGCGCTGGCGGAACGGCAGGGGCAGGCACCGATCCATCGTCCGCGTCGGGCCAGGGTGGGGGTTCGCTGCCAGCGTCATCCCACGGGGCTACCGCATGGGCTGGGGCAGCCGCCGGGGCGGGCGCCGCCACAGGGGCCTGCGCAGACGGCACGGCCCGGGGCGCAGGCTCTGGTGGCTGCGCAACGGCAGGAGCCATTGGGGTCGTTGTGGTCGTTGGAGCGGATGGAGCCAACGCAGCGGGAGGCACCGGCTCAGCAGGGGCTACGGGCGGCAGCGGGGCAGCCTGCGGAGTAACCGCTGCAGGCTGCACTGCAGACGCCAAGGCGGGGCCTGGGGTCGGTGGCAATGCGGGCTCAGGCCGCGTCAGAGTTTTTTTTTCAGCCGGGTCTGCAGGGGCTTTGAAGGCCAGCAGGCGCAGCAGCACCATGGTCAGCGCGGCGTACTCATCGGGCGCCAGGCCCAGCTCGGCACGGCCGTGCAGGCACAGGCTGTACAGCAGCTGGGTTTCATCCGCTGGCATCTGGCCCGCCAGACGGGCGGTTTCCACGGCTTCTGGATCGTTCGCGTCCACTGCCTGCGCCATCTGCGGCACGGCCTGGTACACGGCCATGCGTTGCAGCACGGCGCTCATTTCTTCCAGCGTCGATGCGGCCGACAGGCCGTTCATGCGCAGGGCATCGGCCGTTTCCACCACGGTTTTGCCGTCGCCCTGGGCCAGCGCGTCGACGAGGCGGAAGACGTAGGAGCGGTCTACTGCGCCCAGCATCTGGCGCACACCGGCTTCTTGCAACTGGCCGCTGCCAAAGGCGATGGCCTGGTCGGTGAGCGAGAGCGCATCGCGCATGGAGCCCCGCGCAGCGCGTGAGAGCAGGCGCAGCGCCTGGGGTTCGGCGGGCACGTTCTCTTGGGCCAGCACGCGGGTGAGGTGGTCCAGCACCGTCTCGGGCGCCATGGGGCGCAGGTTGAACTGCAGGCAGCGTGAGAGGACGGTGACCGGCACCTTTTGCGGATCGGTCGTGGCCAGCACAAACTTGAGGTACTCGGGCGGCTCTTCCAGCGTCTTGAGCATGGCGTTGAACGCCGTGTTCGTCAGCATGTGCACTTCGTCGATCATGAAGACCTTGAAGCGGCCCTGCACCGGCTTGTAGACGGCCTGCTCCAGCAGGCTTTGCACCTCGTCCACGCCCCGGTTGGAGGCGGCGTCCAGTTCGGTGTAGTCCACAAAGCGGCCGCTGTCGATGTCCATGCAGGCCTGGCACACACCACAGGGGGTGGCGGTGATGCCGCCTGTGCCGTCCGGCCCCTGGCAGTTGAGCGACTTGGCCAGGATGCGCGACACCGTGGTCTTGCCCACGCCGCGCGTGCCGGTAAACAGGTAAGCGTGGTGCAGGCGCTGCTGGGTCAGCGCATTCGACAGGGCCTGGACCACATGCTCCTGCCCCACCATTTCGGTGAAATTGCGGGGGCGGTACTTGCGGGCGAGCACGAGATAGGACATGGGCGGGATTCTACGGGCTGGGCGGTGCCTGCTCTTTTTGCCGCACCCACAAATCCCCTGCGCGCCGCAAAGTGCCCTGCATCCGAAGTACAATGCGCGCTGACGGGCCTCCCCGCATGGCAAAGCAGCCAACCGGGTCAGGTGGGGAACCAAGCAGCCCTAACTGTAGAGTCAGTGCCGGGGGTAAGGCTCGTCAACTTCTTTAGATGCCATGCCCGTCATGCGCACCGCACCCGTGCCAGCAGGCACACCCCAGGTGCATCGTTCCCCCACAGTGATTGCAAGCATCGGCCCACGGCCCATGCCAAAACCCTTGGCCGCTGACGCGCGCTAAGCGGGCCTTGTGCCTCACCTGAAGCAGGCGCTCAGCGCCCCACCCCCGACTCGCGCATGAATTTTTCCATCTCTTCCAGCGTGGAGACGATGGTTTTCAGCTCGGCCTCCTTCTCGCGCAGCTCGGCAATGGCGGTTTCGTGGGTGCGAATCTGCGCCTGCAACTCAGCGATCTGGGCTTTCATGCCGGCGATGTGAGGGGCATTGGACTGGCTCATACAAAATTCCCTTTCATTGACACGTTGCCAGCAGGGCACAGGTGCATGGTATCCCCCAGAAGCTGTTTAGAGGGAACACAACCGTGCACACTATTGCTATCAATTCAATAGCTGCTAGCGCTTATCCTTCAGACGCTATGCCCCAAAAATGCCTGATTGGCGACCTGCCTCACACGCCTTATCGTCCCCACCCGTTCGGGCTGAGCCTGTCGAAGCCTTGCACGCACGCGGTAAGCCCTGGCTTCGACGGGCTCAGCCCGAACGGATGGAGTGGTATCTGAGGCAAGTAGCTAATCAGGCAAAAATGCCAAAACACCCTGCCCGGCCTGCACGCCACTGGCCAGGCAGGCGGTGAGCAAATAGCCCCCTGTGGGCGCCTCCCAGTCCAGCATTTCTCCCGCACAAAACACGCCGGGGGCGGCCTGGGCCATGAGGTGCGCGTCCAGCGCCTCGAACGTGACGCCGCCCGCTGTGCTGATGGCCTCGTCGATGGGCCGGGCGGCCACTACGGTGATGGGCAGCGCCTTGATGGCCTGGGCCAGGGCCACGGGGTTGTTCATGCCGTCTTTGCCCAGGTGCTCAAAAAGCACCCCGGCTTTGATGCCATCAAGCCCCAAACGGCTTTTGAGGTGGCTGGACAGTGAGCGCGAGCCGCGCGGGTGGCGCACTTCCTGCAGCACGCGCTCAGGGGCGTGGTCGGGCAGCAGGTCGAGGTGGAAGGTGGCGTGGCCATGGGCCTCGATCTCATCGCGCAGCAGGCTGGAGACGGCGTAGACCAGGCTGCCCTCCACCCCCGTGGCCGTGGCCACGAACTCGCCCCGGCGCTGGAAGTGCTGGCCGGTGCTGCTGGTAAAGCCCAGCGCCACCGACTTGAACGGCTGGCCTGCAAAGCGCTCCACAAAATGCGGTGTCCAGCCCACAGGCACGGCAGGCGTGCGGCCCAGCAGCTCTTGCAAAAAGGCGCGCCGCGTCTCGCCCGCCGGGGCGTGCATGCCCGCCACGTCAAAGCCGCAGTTGGACGGGCGCAGTGGGGCCACGGCCACACCGCGCTCGGCCAGCAGGGGCACCCAGGCACCATCCGACCCCAGCCGCGCCCAGCTGCCGCCGCCCAGGGCCAGCACCACGGCGCGGGCCGTCACCACCGCCTCGCCCGCAGGCGTGGCAAAACGCAGCGTGTGCGGCCCTTCTTCGGATGCCTTGACGCCATCATCTGCCCAGCCCAGCCAGCGGTGGCGCATGTGCAGTTGCACGCCCTGCCCGCGCAGGCGGTGCAGCCAGGCGCGCAGCAGGGGCGCGGCCTTCATGTCTGATGGGAACACACGGCCCGAGGTGCCTACAAACGTCTCCACCCCCAGGCCCTGCGCCCAGGCGCGCACCTCGGGGCCGCCAAAGGTGCGCAGCAGCGGCTCGATCTGCGGCTGGCGTGCGGCGTAGCGGCTGGCAAAGGGCTCGTGCGGCTCAGAGTGCGTGAGGTTGAGCCCGCCTTTGCCCGCCAGCAAAAATTTGCGCCCCACCGAAGGCATGGCGTCAAACAAATGAACAGCCACCCCGGCCTGGGCCAGCACCTCGGCCGCCATCAGGCCCGCCGGGCCACCGCCGATGACGGCCACGTCGCACGACAAGGCCCCCGCAGGCAGGGCTGGCGCAACGGGTGTGGGGGAAGAAGAGAGGGTGTGGGACACGGGAGAACCTTGCTAAAAAGAGGGGCGTTGCGCGGATTGAGGGCCCTGGGTGCGGGTCAAAACAAGGAGCCTTGCGCAGAATCTGCAGGCCCCGGCGCGGAGCGCGGGCGTTCGGACTTCGGGGCCGCGGCCGAGGCAACGGGGGCGGAAGTATGCCCCACGCCGGAGGCCTGGGCGGCCGATGGGCCTGCTTTGCCCCCCTCGCTCGTACCCCCGCTCGTCCCTGTGCCACCCGCAGGCCCATCGCCCACCCGCACCATGCGCCCGTCGCCCGTGAGGAAGGCCGCGTGCACCACCTCGCCCGGCATCAGGGCCTGCACAGCCTCGTGGTAGCGCTGCAGTTGCGCCACCAGCGCCTGCTGGCGCTGGGGCTGGGCGGCGCTTTTGTAGTCCAGCACCCACCAGCCTGCCACGGCGTCATCTGCGGGCGACGCACGGCGCTGTACCAGCCGGTCGATGCGCAGGCTTTGGCCCTGGTAGTGCAGCGGGGCCTCGTTGATGGCGGTCTGCACCTGGGCCAGGTCCCAGGCCCAGGCGCCCTCGCCCGCCAGAATGCCCTGTGCCATGCGGGCGGCCAGTTCGGCGGCAGCCAGGGCAATGTCGTGGTCGCGGGCCAGCCGGGCGATGCGCGCCGCAGGCCAGCCGTGGGCGCGCAAGTCGGCCAACGGGGCACCGGCCACACCGGCCTGCTCCAGCAGCTGGTGCATGGCATCGCCCTGGCGCGACAGGGGGGTGGAATCGCCATCGCCGGGCATGGCCACGGGCGTGGCGCCACTGGGGTCGGCGGCTGCAACACCCGGTTTGGTGCGGGCGCTTTGCAGGGCCTCGGGCAGGGGTTGCAGCGCGGCGATGGTGAAGGTGTCGGGGGTTGCCCCGGCCCCGGCGGCGGGTGCCGGGGCAGTACCCGCATCCACCTCGGGCACTAACGGAGCCAAGGGTGTCAGCCGGTTCCACCAGCTGCCCGGCGCCGAATTGCTGGGCTGCACGGACGACAGCGCCAGGCAGTGCTTGGCGCGCGTCATGGCCACGTAGAGCATGTTCAGCTCCTCGCGGCCGCGGGCCTGCTGCTCGGCGGCGAGTGCGTCCACCGCGCTGGGCGGCGGATTCGATTCGCTGGCCAAAAAGACGAAGGCCGAGGGCACGGTCTGCTCGCCGGGCCAATCCACCAGCACGCCCATGGTCTCGGCTTTTTGCGGGCGGGTGTCGGTGTCCAGCAGCAGCACGCAGTCGGCCTCCAGCCCTTTGGCACCGTGCACCGTCAGCAGGCGGATGGCCTGCGCGTCGGCACGGCCGGGGGCGCGCACGCCACCTTTCTTCATGGCCCGCACCAAGGCATAGGGCGTGAGGTAACGGCCCCCATCGTGCTGCAGCGCTGCGGCCAGCAGAGCGCGCAGGTTGGCCTGCACCGACAGGCGCTGGGTGGGGGGGCGGCGGCGGCAAAACGGGCCAGCACGTCACCATGCTCGTAGATGGCATGCAGCGCGTCGTGCGGCGGCAGGCTGCCTACCCAGGCCTGGTATTGAATCAAAACAGGCCCCAGCGCTTGCATATCAAGCGGTAGCAGCTCACTTTTCAATAGCAAATCAAACCAGCTACTGCCCGCATGTTCAGGTTGGCGACGCAGCACGGCCAGGGCCACCAAAGCGTCGTCGCCCAGGCCAAACAACGGCGACTTGAGCGCGCGGGCCAAAGGCAGGTCGTGCGTGGGCGAGACCAGCACATCCAGCAGCGCCACCATGTCCTGCACCTCGGGCGCGTCGAACAGGTCGGCCTTTTCGGGCTGCACACAGGGCAGGTGCAGGGCGCGCAGGGCGTCCTGCATGCTGGCCAGGCGGTCGCGCTTGCGGGCCAGCACCAGCACCTCTTTGGGCGGCGTGCCGCTGGCGATCTGCGCGGCCACCCAGGCGGCGGCCTGGGTGCATTCGCGCATGCGCTGGGTTTCTTCGGCCTCGTGGCGGGGTTCGGTCAGGCTGTCGCGCCAGGCCAGGGGGTCGCGGCCTGCGCCTTGGCTATCGTCGTCCGCATCGGTGATGGCGGGCAGGCGCAGCAACTGGCCTGTGTGTTTCGATTCGGTGGTGTGGTCGCGGAATCCGCTGGTCTCGTGCTGCGCCTGGGCCTCGCCCATCACAGCGTTGACGGCGCCGATCACGCCCTGCGCGTTGCGGCGTGTGTGGTCGCAGCTCAGCAGGTCGCCGCCCAGCCCATCGCGCACAAAGGCCTGCGCCGCGATGAACACCTGCGGCTCGGCGCGGCGAAAGCGGTAGATGCTCTGCTTGGGGTCGCCCACGATGAACACGCTGGGCGCGGCAGACCCGCCGCCCGAGCCCGCATAGCCCGACAGCCACGCATGCAGCGCCTGCCACTGCAGCGGGTTGGTGTCCTGAAACTCATCGACCAGCAGATGGCGAATGCGGGCATCGAGCCGCTCCTGCACCCAACCGCTGAGCACCGGGTCGGCCAGCATGACCAGGGCCGTGCGCTCCACATCGTTCATGTCCACCCAGCCGTGCTGCTGCTTGACGGCCACAAACTGCGCGATGAGGCAACGCGCCAGCCGGGCCATGCGCTGCTGGTGTTGCCAGGCCTCGTTCTGGCGGCGGGCGGTGAGCAGGCGCTGCAGCTCGGGCTCGGCCTCCTGCGCGGCGGGGAACTTCTCAAGGTTCTTGGACAGGCGATCTTCCTTGGCCACGAACATCGCACGGCGCAATTGGTCCAGGCGCTGGTTCAGATCCGCGCAGGCCAGCGCGTCGATGATGGCGTCGGCCGCCTTTTGCGGGGTCTTGTTGGCCTCGGCGCCCAGGGCGCTGGCGCGGTGGAGCCAGCGCTGTTGGCAAGCCTCGTCTTGCAGGGCCTCCGCAGGCTCACCACAAGCGGCCAGTTCGGTGTAGGCCTGCTGGAACGGCGGCACCGAAGCATCGACCACACCCGCCTCGTCGGCCAGATCGAACTCCACCCGCTTGGCCAGCGCCGCCGCCAGCGCCTTGTGCGTTTGCGAGCGGCCGTGGCGGGCCACCACGGCTTCGTAGTCGGCGCGCAGGCTGGCGCTCTCCGCCACGGTCTGCAAGAACGGGGGCCAGACCTCACGCACGGCCTCGGCATCGTCTTCGAGCAGCTCAAAGTGCGCGGGCAGGCCTTGTTGTTGCAGCAGCGCCAGCGGGGCCGTGCCCAGCAGCGCGGCAAACCAGCTGTGGAAGGTGCGGATCTGCACCGGGCGGCCTGCAGTGAGCAGCTGGCGGTATAGATTTTGCAGCGCCTCGCGCTTGTCCAGTGCGCCCTGGGGGCTGATTCCCCTTGCAATCAGCTCGGCCGTGAGTTCCTCCAGCGGCTTGTGGCTGAACTGCTCCAGCCACTCCTGCAAACGCTGGCGCATTTCGCCCGCCGCCTTTTTGGTGAAGGTGATGGCCAGGATCTCGTGCGACGCGCAGCCGTCGAGCAGCGCCCGCAGCATGCGCGAGACCAGCATCCAGGTCTTGCCCGCACCGGCGCAGGCCTCCACGGCCACGCTGCGCGCGGGGTCACAGGCGATGGCGTAGAAGGCCTCGCGCGAGACGGGGCGGCCGTTGTGTTCGTAGGCGGCCTGGGCGGGTGGGGAAAGGCTGTCGGTCATGGCGTTTGTTGCGCGGGCAGCGCCTGCTCGGCATCGGCCCACATGTCTTTGCGGCACAGGCCACGCACGGCGCAGTAGTCACACACCGAGCCCTCACCCAACGCAGGCAGGGGCGCACCAGCGGCGATGCGGGCCATGTCGTGCTGGATGCCTTCGACCAGCACATCGCGCAGGTGCACCACTTCGTCCTGTTCGTGCATTTGCGTCTCGCCGCGCTCGCCCACGTTGACGTAGGCAGCGCGCAGGGTGTCGTGGCTCAGCAAGGCGGCGTAGAAGGCCAGTTGCGTGTCCTCCGCCCCGGACTTGATGCGCTGGCGGGTCACGCTGTCGCTTTCGGTTTTGTAGTCAATCACCAGCACCGTGGGCTCGCCCGTGGACGAGACGCCATCGATGCGATCGAGGGTGCCAACCAGCTCCAGTTCGCCCAGCGGCTGGCGCGCTTTGACCTCGGCCTGGCGGAAGGTGGCGCCCTGCTGCTCATGCCCAGCCAGCCACTGCAGGTAGCCATCGCGCAGTTGTGCCCAGCCGGCGGCAAAGGGCAGGAAGTCGCCGTCTTGCAACCGCTGCTCGCGAGTGACGGCCTCGGCGGCAGCGTCCATGCGGGCGCGGCGCTCCTCCGGGTGGTCGGTCGGGTCGGCCAGCAAGGCTTCATGAAAGTGTTGCAGCACGGCGTGCAGCCAGGTGCCAAAGTCGCGCTTGTCCACTTCGGCGTCCAGTTCGTCGGCCTCGCGCAGGCCCAGCTGGCGCTGGGCAAAGAAGCGGTAGGGGCAATGGCGCAGGTCGGAATACGCGGTGGATGACAGGTGTGCCACCGGCAGCGCCTGGCCCACGGGCTGGGGGCGCAGCGTGGGCGTGGCAGCCACTGCGCGGGCCGCACGGTCGTCCGTGCCGGGCGTCGCGGTGCCATCCAGTTGCAGGGCCAGCACCAGGGCGCTGGCCAGCAGGGGCTCACCGCCCTCGTCGCCGGTGCGCCACAGCACATCGACCACGGGCGTGCGCAGGGCATGGGCCCAGGCAGCGCGCTGGGCAGCTTCGAGCGATGGGCGCGTGGGCAGGCCCCAGGCCTCGCGCTGGGCCTGCGACCAGTCGCCTGCGGGCTCAGGCGCAGCTTGCAGGCGCTTTTCGTCGCAGCCCGGCAGCACAGCGGCGGCAAAGGGGCGGGCCAGCAGCTGGGGCAAGGGCACCACCACCACGGGGGCATCGGCCGCCTGAGACGCCACGTAGCGCCCTGCCTCCAGCACATCTTTCGCCCAACGGGTGAATTCGGCCAGCGCCATGCGGCGGCCTGCACTGTCGCCCCAGCCGTCCAACTCGGCCTGCTGGCCGTCTTGCAGGTGCAGCGCGGCCAGCACGCGCATGCCGGCTGGGTCGGCCTGCAGGGCTTGCCACTGGCCGGCTTGCTCCAGCACAGCGCGCAGGGCGGGCAGCCACTGCGCCAGCGGGCGGGCGGTGCGCAGGGCGTCGCGCCAGGCCTCCACCGTAGCCACGGTGCGGGCCAGGTGGGGTTGCGCGCTCAGGTCGCGGGCGGCGGCGGCGCTCCAGTGCTGCACCACGCCCTTGCGCAGCCATTGCTCCAGGCGGTTGACCTCACCCGGCATCAGCGCAGGGGTGTGTTTGATCCAGTCCAGCACCGCATTGGAAGAGGCATTCCACGCCGCAGCCTGCAGCGCGGCCATGACCCGTGAAGCGGCGCGTGTGGTGGAAAGAATCCAACCGCTCTCATCGCGCACCAGCACGCCGCTGCTGTCCAGGTGGGCCAGCACGCGGCGGATAAGTGCCCGGTCAGTAGCGGCCAGCGCCACAGGCACGCGGCCATCGCGCACATGGGCCAACACGCAGGCGGCGGCGCGGTGGGCTTCGTCTTCGGCATCGGTGGCGGCATGCAAGGCCCACTGCGGCGGTGCGGGGGCATCGCCCACCACATCATCGACCAGGGCGGGCAACGCAATGCAGGTGCCTTGCTCGCCCCAGTGGGCCATCAGGGCCGGGGTCAGCGCGTCGGACTGAAAGCCTTCGAGCACCACCACGGCATCCACCGCCGCGCGCACCCCGGGCTCAAACAGCACATCGGTGGCATGGCGCGAGGCCAGCACCCATTCCAGCGCCAGGCGCGCCACCAAGGCCTCGTAGTGCAGGGTGCTGCCCTCGTCGTCGGTGGCCAGCAGCTTGCGGGCCTCGTCGCCCCAGGCGGCGCGCTGCGCGGGGGGCACGGCCGCCACGGCGGGGGCCAATTGGGCGGCAGCTTCTTGCAGGGGCGTGGCCAGCATCTCGCGCTGGGCGCCCTGCCCCACGCGCTCGAGCAAGGCGCGGGCGGTGAGGGTGTCGCGCGCCACGTCGCCCGCAAAGTCATCGGCCGAAGGCTCAAACACCTGCAATTGGCGCGCCCAGTTGCGGCTGGTTTCAAAGCGCGGCGCAAAGCCTTGCGGAAACTGCAGCGCCCAGTGGCGCTGGGCCCAGGGCATGAGCTGGGCGTAAGGCACCAGCACCACGGTGCGCGCCAAATGGGCACCGTGGGCCTGGGCATGCACGGCCACCTGGGCCAGCGCACGTTGCCACAGGGCCGCGCCCAGGCCCGTGCCATGATCGCTTTTCGCTATGACAGTCATAGCGTCACAAGCCCCGGCCATAACGGTGTACGTGGTATTGGTTTCTGTCACAATGCCCAGACTTTAAACGTACACCGGTCACAACCCGCTCAAAATCAAGGAATCCGCTATGGCCAGCGAACTCATTAAACATGTCTCCGACGCCAGCTTTGAAGCCGACGTGCTGCAACCCGGCACCCCGGTGCTGGTGGATTACTGGGCCGAGTGGTGCGGCCCCTGCAAAATGATTGCCCCCATCCTGGACGAAGTCGCAGGCACCTACCAAGGCAAGCTGCAAATCGCCAAGATGAATGTCGACGAAAACCGCGAAATCCCTGCCAAGTTCGGCATCCGCGGCATCCCCACCTTGATGCTGTTCAAGGATGGCCAACTGGCCGCCACCAAAGTGGGCGCCATGAGCAAGGCGCAACTGACTGCCTTCATCGATCAGCAACTGGCCTGATCCCCCAAGCCCCGCTGGTTTGCTGCCTGCGGGGCATTTTTTTGGGGTGCGTGCGACACGCAATGGATCCAAAGCCCTGCCGCAGCACCAGCCCCCATTGCGATCACGCAAAGCGCCTGCATTTTTTCCTGTCATAATTCCTTCAGATCACCGGCCTGCACGCACTGGCAGACGGACCAAGATCCCCGGCAAGCCGGACCTGCAAACAGCAGCCCATCTGGCACCAGCCCCCACTCCCCCAAGATTCTTACCAGCTCCGCCAAGGAGTCATTCCATGCACTTAAACGAACTCAAGGCACTGCACGTGTCTGAAGTCCTGAAGCAGGCCGAAGAACTCGAAATCGAAAACACGGGCCGCATGCGCAAGCAGGAGCTGATGTTTGCCATCATCAAAAAGCGCGCCAAGGCGGGCGAACAGGTGTTTGCAGACGGCGTGCTGGAAATCCTGCCCGATGGTTTTGGCTTCTTGCGCAGTCCCGACACCAGCTTCACGGCCAGCACGGACGACATCTACATCAGCCCCAGCCAGGTGCGCCGCTTCAATCTGCACACCGGGGACATGATCGAAGGCGAAGTGCGCACGCCCAAGGATGGCGAGCGCTACTTTGCCCTGACCAAGCTCGATGCCGTCAACGGCGGCCCACCGGAGCAAAACAAGCACAAGGTGATGTTCGAAAACCTGACGCCCCTGTTCCCCAAGGAACAAATGCGCCTGGAACGCGAGATCAAGGGTGAAGAGAACATCACCGGCCGCATCATCGACATCATCGCCCCCATCGGCCGCGGCCAGCGCGCGCTGATCGTCGCCCCGCCCAAGAGCGGTAAGACGGTGATGATGCAGCACATCGCCCACGCCATCACGGCCAACAACCCCGATGTGCACCTGATGGTGCTGCTGGTAGACGAGCGCCCTGAAGAAGTGACCGAAATGCAGCGCACGGTGAAGGGCGAGATCATCGCCTCCACCTTCGACGAGCCCGCCGCCCGCCACGTGCACGTGGCCGAGATGGTGATCGAGCGCGCCAAGCGCCTAGTCGAGCTCAAGAAGGACGTGGTGATCCTGCTGGACTCCATCACCCGCCTGGCCCGCGCCTACAACAACGTCGTGCCGTCGAGCGGCAAGGTGCTGTCCGGCGGTGTGGACGCCGCCGCACTGCAGCGCCCCAAGCGCTTCTTCGGCGCTGCCCGCAAGGTCGAAGAAGGTGGCTCGCTCACCATCATCGCCACCGCGCTGGTCGACACCGGCAGCCGCATGGACGAAGTGATCTTTGAAGAATTCAAGGGCACGGGCAACTGCGAAATCCACCTGAACCGCCGCCTGTACGAAAAGCGCGTGTTCCCCGCCATCGAGCTCAACAAGAGCGGCACGCGCCGCGAAGAGCTGCTGCTGGCGCCCGAGATCCTGCAAAAGACCCGCATCCTGCGCCAGTTCATGTACAACATGGACGAGATCGAGTCGATGGAGCTCATGATCAAGAACATGAAGGCCACAAAAACGAATGTGGACTTCTTTGACATGATGCGAAGGGGCGGGTAAACAAGCTCCCCCTGAGGCGCTGTCGCGCCTTCCCCCTTCCCAAATTGCTACGCAATTCGGGAAGGGGGACACCGCCAGCGCGGCGGGGCAGCCCTTGCGCGGCGGTTCTGGCCCAGGCCACGCCAGTTTCAGCGGTCACAGGCCATCGCAAAAATGCCGTCCGACCGTCTGTGCAATAATAGAGGGCTTTTTCTGCGGAAAGTACGCTGGATGTTCCACGGTGCAAAGGTTGCCCCGGGTCCTGCACGGCTCCCGCACTTGACAAGGATTGATCATGAAAGAAGGCATTCACCCCAATTACCGCGAAGTGTTGTTCGTTGACCTGTCCAACGGCTTCAAGTTCGTGACCCGTTCTTGCGTGAACACCAAGGAAACCGAAACCTTCGAAGGCAAGGACTATCCTCTGTTCAAGCTGGACACTTCCTCTGAATCGCACCCCTTCTACACTGGCACACAAAAGTCGGTGGACAACATGGGCGGCCGCGTGGAGAAGTTCCGCAACCGTTTCGGCAAGACCACCGCAGCGAAGTAATTCGCGGCCGTTTCGCCAAAAAGGCAGCCCGGGCAACCGTGCTGCCTTTTTTCTTTGGTTCTGGCTCTTTGGTTTTGCCTTTATCCTCGGCAACGCCTCTTTTTTTCGTCCCCCTCATCTTCTTGCCTGGCATCTCGCGTGACCCCGCCCACACCCGCCATCGTTAGCCAAAAAGCCGCCAAGGCACTGCCCCGCTGGGCCCTGCTGTTGCTGTGCATGGCGTATGTCATCCCGGGCTTTGTGGTGCGCGACCCGTGGAAGAGTTCTGATGTCAGCGCCTTTGGCTACATGCTGGAGCTGGCGCGGGGCAAGACCTCCTGGTTAAACCCATTGCTGGGCGGGGTAGCCCCGGAGACCGATGGCCTGCTGCCTTACTGGCTAGGGGCCTTGGCCATCCAGTGGGCACCCGCAGGCATATCGCCCGACATGGCTGCGCGCTTGCCTTTTGTGGGGCTGCTGGTGCTGACCCTGGTGGCCACCTGGTACGGCGTGTATTACCTGGCCCGCAGCCCTGCCGCCCAGCCGGTCGCGTTTGCGTTTGGTGGTGAGGCCCTTCCCACCGACTACGCCCGCGCTATGGCCGATGGCGGGCTGCTGGCCCTGCTGGCCTGCCTGGGGCTGGCGCAACTCTCGCACGAGGCCACCAGTTACCTGGTGCAGTTGTGCTGCACCGCGCTGGTGTTTTTTGGCTTCGCAGGCCTGGCGTTTCACCGCGTAGCACCTGCGCTGGCCCTGGTGGCCGGGCTGGCAGGCCTGGCGCTGGCAGGTGCGCCCACACTGGCCACCTTGCTGGGCCTGGGTGGGGCCTGGCTGCTATGGTATGCCCCGGCCCAGGAAGTAGCGGACCGCCGCACCTGGGCCTGCGCCACCCTCGCGCTGCTGGCAGCCATCGCCGGAATGACCTGGCTGTTGGGCCTGTGGGGCTGGCGCATTGTGGGCATTGCGGCAGGTGGCAAGGAATGGCTGAGCCTGGCACGCCTGCTGCTGTGGTTTGGCTGGCCTGCCTGGCCTCTGGCCATCTGGACTTTGTGGCGCTGGCGCAAACAGATTGCCAGTGCCCAATGGCACCGCCACCTGTGGTTGCCGCTGTGGTTTTCGCTGGTGTCCATCGGGGCCACAGTCACCACCAACCCGGCTGACCGCGCCCTGCTGCTGGGCCTGCCAGCCATGGCCACGCTGGCGGCCTTTGCCCTGCCCACCCTCAGCCGCGCCGTGGCAGCGCTGATCGATTGGTTCACATTGCTGTTCTTCAGCCTTTCAGCCTTGGCCATCTGGGTGATCTGGATTGCCATGCAAACCGGCGTACCCGCTAAACCGGCAGCCAACGTGGCCAAGCTGGCGCCTGAGTTTGCGCCCTCCTTTTCATGGATCGCTTTGCTGGTGGCGCTGGCCGCTTCGGTGGCCTGGTGCAGCCTTGTGTGGTGGCGGGCTTCGCGCGACCGCGCCGCTATCTGGAAGAGCCTGGTGCTGCCCGCCAGCGGTGCCGCGCTGGGCTGGCTGCTGCTCATGACGCTATGGTTGCCTTTGCTCAATCACGCGCGCAGCTATGTGCCTCAGGTGCAAAACATGCTGCGGGTGATGCCAGATGCGCCGCAAAGCTGCGTGCAGACCTACGGGCTCAGCCGCGCGCAAACTGCGGCCTTTCAGTACCACGGCGGGCTCACCCTGCAGCCAGCCGACAGCAAGAATGGCAACAAGGACTGCAACTGGTTGCTGGTGGATGCGAGCGCATGGCCTGCACCTCCGGGCGTTGTTCAGGCCGCTGAGTGGACGCCCGTCGCCAATGTGCCCCGACCCACCGACAAGAACGACCAGGTGCTGGTGTTCCAACGCACCTCGCGGTAGCGGCCTTAGCGCCAAAGCCCGTCCGCCTGTGCCGTCCGATCCAGGGCGACAACGCGGTCTGCAATGATGCCAATGGATCGTGCAGCACGGCCGCACGCTCCGTCTGCCATCGAGCCTCGCTACACAAGTGTCAGCCACGCCCCCACCCCAGTCCCGCATGACTAACGCCCTGCCCCGTATTCAAGACAAGCCCCCGAACTACCCCAGATTGCACGCCACGCGGCCACCGTGCTGGCAGGGCAGTTGGCGGTGATGGCGTTTGGCGTCACTGACACCTTGGTCGCAGGCCGGGATGGCGAAGCGTCATTGGCGGCACTGTCGGTGGGCTCGGCGATTTTCATCAGCATTTATGTGGGCCTGATGGGGGTGCTGCAGGCACTGATGCCGGTGTGGGCGCAGCAACGTGGCGCAGGCGACCTGCCAGCGGTGGGGCGGTCGGTGCGGCAGTCGCTGTACCTGTGTGCAGCCGCATCGGTGCTGGGCATGGGGCTGCTGTTGTCACCCGCCCCTCTCCTGCGATGGACCGAGATCCCGCCCACGCTGCGCGCCGAGGTGGTGCAATACCTGGCGGTGCTGGCCTTCGCACTGCCTGCCGCGCTGCTGTTTCGCATCTACAGCACACTGAACCAGGCGCTGGGCAGGCCGCAGTTGGTGACCTGGCTGCAGGTGGGCTCGCTTTTTATCAAAATCCCGCTGTCCATCTGGTTCACGCTGGGCGGCGCGGGCCTGCCCGCCCAAGGGGTGGTGGGGTGCGCCTGGGCCACGCTGATCGTGAACTACACCATGCTGGGGCTGGCGCTGTGGCTGCTGCGCACCCAAAGCATCTACGAGCCGCTGCAACTGTGGCGCCCGCTGGAGCGCCCCCATGGCCCCACCCTGGGCAGTTTCTTGCAACTGGGCGTGCCTGCGGGCTTGGCCATCATGGTGGAGGTGACGTCGTTCACGCTGATGGCGTTGTTCATCGCGCGCCAGGGCACCACGGCGGCGGCGGCGCACCAGATCGCCTCGAACATGGGGGCCCTGCTGTACATGGTGCCCCTGTCACTGGCGATTGCCACCAGCACCCGCGTGAGCTACTGGCTGGGCGCGGGTGACCCGCAACACGCCCGCCGCATCGTTCATATGGGTTTTAGGCTTGCAGCGCTCACAGGTATTGCGCTAGCAGCTATGTTATTTATAGCAAACCATGCCATAGCCAGCCTGTACTCGGGCAGCCCTGCCGTGGTGGCGGTGGCGTCGGGCTTGCTGCTGTGGGTAGCGGCCTACCACCTGGCCGATGCCTGCCAAACCCTGTGCGTCTTTGTGCTGCGCAGCTACCACATCACGGTGGCACCACTGGTGGTGTATTGCGTGCTGCTGTGGGGCCTGGGGCTAGGGGGCGGCTACCTGCTTGCTTACGGCACATGGAGCCCCTGGGCGCAGATGGCCCACTCACCCACTGCATTCTGGGCCTGCAGCGCCCTGGCCCTGGCCATCACCGCCGCCGCGTTTGGCGCCATGCTGCTCAAAGCCGCCGCACGGACGGCGCTGCCCCCGCCATCAGCGTAGGCGATTGGCCGGGAAGGACACTGAGAAGATCGAGCCTTTGCCCACCTCACTGGCGATGTTGAGCGAAGCACCGTGGCGCTGCAGCACATGCTTGACGATGGCCAGACCCAGGCCTGTGCCTCCGGTTTCACGCGAGCGGCTGCGGTCCACACGGTAAAAGCGTTCCGTCAGCCGGGGATGTGTTCGGCGGCAATGCCTGGCCCGGTGTCGCGCACAGAGAACACGGCCGATCCATCGCCGGAGCGCTCCCAGGTCACCGTGATGCTGCCACCCACCGGCGTGTAGCGGATGGCATTGTTGATGATGTTGGAAAGCGCGCTTTGCAACTCAGCGGGCACCCCGGCAATGTCACCCATGGCGCGCAACTGTTCGGGCGCAGGAAACCCCAGCACATGCGGGCGCGCCTGGTTAGGCGTAAGCAATGAGGACAACGCCCGAGCTTCCTCTTCGCAGCGGTGAAGCAACGCCTGCACGGGCGTCCATTCTGAAATACCGGGCGGCGGACTGCCCTCCAGGCGCGAGAGCGTGAGCAAATCCTGCACCACGCTTTGCATGCGCGAGGCCTGCTGCGCCATCATGCCCAGGTAACGGTTGCGCTCTTGTGGCGAGAGCTGCAGGGTCTGCAAAGTCTCCACAAAGCCGATCAACACCGTCAACGGCGTGCGAATCTCGTGCGACACGTTGGCCACGAAATCGCGGCGCATGGCATCGGCCTGCTCCAAGGCCGTCACATCGCGCGACAGCAGCAGTTTGCGCCCGTCGCCATAGGGGTGCAGGTGCACCGAGATGCGCACCGGGCGTGAAGGCTTGCTGTCGCGGCCCTGCAGCACCACGTCGTGCGAAAAATCATGTGCGGCGTAGTAGGCACTGAAGTCGGGGTCGCGCACCAGGTTGCCGATGGACTGCATCACGTCGCGTTGCGCATCGATGCCAAACTGGCTGGCCGCGATCTGGTTGCACCATTCAATGTGGCCTTCGCTGTCGAGCAGCACCACGCCATTGGGCGTGGCCTGCAGCGCGGCCAAAATTTCGTGCAGCCGGCTCAGGCTGTCTTGTTCTCTGGCATCACTCTGGCGCAGCAGGCGCCGAGCGCGGTCTGCGGCTTCACCCCACATGCCACGCATGTGGGGCGCCTTGGCCAACTCGCCCGTGCGCAACCACAGCAGCACGCGAGCCCCCCGCGACAGATCCCAGACAAACCATGCCCAGCCCGCCAGCGCAGCCCCCAGTGCCGCTCCCCAGGGCCCTGCCCGCCACCAGCCCAGCCCGCCCCCGGCCAGTTGCCAGGTCAGGAAAAACACAAAACGCCAAAACATGCGAGACGCACAGCTTTCTCAAAAATGCGGGCCATTTCGATGGCAGGCCCGCCTGTGGCCCGTTCAGTGCAAACCCAGCGGCAGCTGGGCGCTGGCCCTCAGGCCTGCATCAGCGCCTGGGGCTGGGCCGTGAGACGATAACCTGCGCCGCGCACGGTCTCGACCATGGTGCCTGCTGTGCCCAGCGCCTCGCGCAAGCGCTTGACGTGGACATCCACAGTGCGCTCTTCAATGAACACATGGTCGCCCCACACCTTGTCGAGCAATTGCGAGCGGCTGTGCACCCGCTCCGAGTGCTTCATGAGAAAGTGCAGCAGCTTGAACTCGGTGGGGCCCACCTTGAGGGGCTGCGCCTGGAAGGTGACGCGGTAGGTGGCCGCGTCCAGCACCAGATCGCCAATGGTCACGCTGTCGTTCACCTGCTCGGGCGCGCGGCGGCGCAGCACGGCGCGGATGCGGGCCAGCAGCTCCTGCGTGGAAAACGGCTTGGTGATGTAGTCGTCTGCACCAGCATCCAGACCGGCCACCTTGTCAGGCTCGTCCCCGCGCGCAGTGAGCATCAAGATCGGGATGGCCTTGATGCGGCTGTCGGCGCGCCACTTGCGGGCGAGCTGCAGGCCGCTTTGGCCTGGCAGCATCCAGTCCAGCAGGATCACGTCTGGCAGCACGGCATCCAGCTCGCGCTGGGCCGACTCGCCATCTTCCGACCAGATGGGCTGGAACCCGTTGTGCCGCAGGTTCACGGCAATCAGCTCAGCAATCGCGGGTTCATCCTCAACGATCAAGACCCGGGGCATTTTCTTCATGGCTACGCCCTTCCCTTACTGCAACACGGTCGATTCAATATCGTCCATCGCGGCATGGCGCACGTCCTTGCCTTTGACCAGATAGATGATGAGTTCGGCCACATTCTTGGAGTGGTCGCCAATGCGCTCAATCGCCTTGGCCAAAAAGAGCAAGTCCAGGCTGGCAGAGATGGTGCGAGGGTCTTCCATCATGTAGGTGACCAGCTTGCGCACAAACCCGTCGAACTCCTTGTCGATCAGATCGTCTTCTTTCAGAATGGCGAGCGCGGCTTTGGTGTCCAGGCGGGCAAAGGCATCCAGGGCCTTGCGCAGCAGGCCAGAGGCCAAATCTGCCGCCATGCGCAAATCACTGGAGGGCAGTGAGCGCGCGGCACCGCTTTCAATGATGGACTTGACCATGCGCGCCATCTTGTGTGCTTCGTCGCCCATGCGTTCGAGGTTGGCCGTGGCCTTCGAGAAGGCAATCAGCAAGCGCAGGTCGCGCGCCGTGGGTTGCCGGCGGGCGATGATGGAAGAAAGCTCATGGTCAATCTCCACTTCCATGGCATTCACGCGCTGCTCCATGGCAACCACTTGCTCCACGGCCTCCATGCTGAACTGCGACAAGGCATAGATCGCCTGGCGGATTTGGGATTCCACCAAGCCGCCCAACTCCATCACACGGGAAGAGACGTTGTTGAGTTCGCTGTCAAACTGGGTGGACAGGTGTTTTTCGGGCATGGTGTCTCCTCAGCCGAAACGGCCGGTAATGTAGTCTTCGGTTTCCTTGCGCTGGGGCTTGAAGAACATCTGCTCTGTCTCGCCAAACTCCACCAGATCGCCCAGGTACATGTAGGCGGTGTAGTCGCTGCAGCGCGCGGCCTGCTGCATGTTGTGGGTCACGATGACCACGGTGTAGTCGTTCTTCAGCTCGGCAATCAGTTCCTCGACCTTGGCGGTGGAGATAGGGTCCAGCGCCGAGCAAGGCTCGTCCAGCAACAGCACTTCGGGCTTGATGGCAATGCCGCGTGCAATACACAGGCGCTGCTGTTGGCCGCCCGAGAGGCTGGAGCCGCTTTGGTTGAGCTTGTCCTTGACTTCGTTCCACAGTGCCGCCTTGCGCAGCGCCCATTCCACACGGTCGTCCATGTCGGTGGCATTGAGGCTTTCAAACAGCTTCACACCAAACGCAATGTTGTCGTAGATGGACATGGGGAACGGCGTGGGTTTCTGGAACACCATGCCCACCTTGGCGCGCACCAAGGCCACGTCTTGCTTGCTGGTCAGCAGGTTTTCACCATCCAGCACGATCTGGCCTTCAGCGCGCTGCTCAGGGTACAGCTCGAACATGCGGTTGAAGGTGCGCAACAAGGTGGATTTGCCACAGCCCGATGGACCGATGAAGGCCGTGACCTTGTTCTCGGGGATGTCCAGGTTGATGCCCTTGAGGGCGTGGAATTTGCCGTAGTAAAAGTTCAGATCGCGCACCGTGATCTTGGAGTTGGCGGATGCGGATGCTTGCAGGGTGGAGGGCATGAATGTCTTCCTTGTTTATTTCTGGCGTGTCAAAACACGCGCCAGGATGTTGAGACCGAGAACGGCTACCGTGATCAGGAACACGCCGGCCCACGCCAGCTCCTGCCAATTCTCATAGGGGCTCATCGCAAATTTGAAAATCGTGACCGGCAGGCTGGCCATGGGTTTGGACAGATCGGCGTTCCAGAACTGGTTGTTGAGCGCGGTGAACAGCAGAGGTGCCGTCTCACCCGCAATGCGCGCCACAGCCAGCAGCACCCCAGTGATCACACCGGCACGGGCCGCGCGCAAGGTGACCATGGTGATGACGCGCCACTTGGGCGTGCCCAGGGCATACGCCGCCTCACGCAGGCTGGCAGGCACCAACAGCAGCATGTTTTCGGTAGTGCGGATGACCACCGGAATCACGATCAGCGCCAAGGCCAGCACCCCGGCGTAGCCTGAGAAGCTCTTGAACCGGGCCACCACCACTGCGTACACAAACAGGCCGATCACGATGCTCGGGGCGGACAGCAAAATGTCGTTCACGAACCGGGTCGTGGCCGCCAGCCAGCTGCGCGACTCGTACTCGGCCAGGTAGATCCCGGCCATGATGCCGATGGGCGTGCCCACAAACGTGGCCATCGTTACCATGACCAGCGAGCCAAAGATGGCGTTGGAGATACCTCCCACCTCGTTGGGTGGAGGGGTCATCTGCGTGAACAGCGCCACGCTCAGGCCACCCAGGCCCAGGCGGATGGTTTCCCACAGAATCCAGACCAGCCAGAACACACCGAACAGCATGGCCGCCAAAGACAGCGTGAGCGCAATCTGGTTGACGCGCTTGCGGCCGTTGTAGCGGGTTTGCCGCATTTGCGCCAAATCGGCGGCAGAAATCAGGCGTTGAGAGGTACTCATGAACGCGCCCCTTCACTCTTTTTAAGACGCGACAGCAACAGCTTGGACAAAGACAGCACCACGAAGGTGATGAAGAACAACACCAAGCCCAGGTAAATCAGCGATGCCTGGTGCAGGCCTTCGCCCGCTTCGGCGAACTCGTTGGCCAAAGCAGAGGTGATGCTATTGGCTGCTTCAAACACCGACAGGGAGTCGAGCTGGTTCATATTGCCGATGACGAATGTCACGGCCATGGTTTCGCCCAACGCACGGCCCAGGCCCAGCATGACGCCACCAAGCACACCGGTCTTGGTGAACGGCAGCACCACTTTGAAGACAACCTCCCAAGTGGTTGCACCCAAGCCATAGGCAGACTCTTTGAGCAAGGCGGGGGTCACCTCAAACACATCACGCATCACCGACGCAATGAAGGGGATGATCATGATGGCCAGGATGATGCCCGCCGACAAAATGCCGATGCCCACGGGAGGGCCCGACACAAAAGCGCCCAGGTAAGGCACGCCGCTGAACATCGCTTGCAAAGGCTGCTGCACAAAGCGTGCAAGAATGGGGCCAAACACCATCAGCCCCCACATGCCATACACAATCGACGGCACGGCCGCCAGCAGCTCGATCGCAGTCCCCAAAGGACGCTTGAGCCAGGCGGGAGAAAGTTCGGTCAAAAACAGCGCAATGCCAAAACTCACGGGCACTGCGATCAGCAAGGCAATGACCGAGGTGGCCAAAGTGCCGTAAATCATGACCAAGCCACCGTACTCGTTCTGTACGGGGTCCCAGACGCTACGGGTCAGGAAACTGAGGCCATATTTCGCGATCGAAGGCCAGGCTCCGATCACCAAAGAAACAAGGATGCCCACCAGGAGCAGCAGGGTCAGCACGGCTGCGCTGCGAGCGAGCCAACCAAAAATGCGGTCAGCCAACATGCCAGAGATCAAGGGCTGCGGACGAGGTGGCGTGGTCCGTTGAGCGCCACGCCCCGCCTTGGCAGACGGGGTTTGCGGGACCGGCAAGATAGTGGACACGTTAAGAGCCTTCTATAAATGCAATCTGGGGACTGGCCAGGCCATCAAGCCAGCCAGCCCCACCAGACTACTTACTTGTATGCAATCGCCTTACCAGCCGTGTCTTGGATACCCGCCCAAGACTTCAGAATGACACCCTTCACAGCGTCAGGCATAGGCACATAGTCCAGGTCTTCAGCCGTCTTGTCCCCAGACTTGTAAGCCCATTCAAAGAACTTCAGAGACGTAGCAGCCTGCACAGGCTTGTCTTGCGACTTCTGCATCAGGATGAAGGTGGCGCCAGTGATGGGCCAGGATTCCTTGCCAGGCTGATTGGTCAAGATTTGGTAGAAGCTCTTGGCCCAATCGGCACCTGCAGCGGCAGCCTTGAAGGCCGAGTCGTCAGGGGCGACAAACTGACCGTCGGCATTTTGCATCTGCACGTAGGTCATCTTGTTTTGCTTGACGTAGGCGTACTCCACGTAACCGATGGAGTTAGGCAGACGGCCCACAAAAGCAGCCACGCCTTCGTTGCCTTTGCCACCTGCACCGGTAGGCCAGTTCACTGCAGTGCCCTCACCCACCTTGCTCTTCCACTCAGCATTCACCTTGCTCAGGTAATTGGTGAAGATGAAGCTGGTGCCCGAACCGTCGGCACGGCGCACAGGGGCGATGGCGGCATCAGGCAGAGCCACACCGGGGTTGAGCGCCTTGATGGCGGCATCGTTCCAGTTGGTGATTTTGCCCAGGTAGATGTCACCCAACACTTGGCCGCTGAGCTTGATCTGGCCGGCCGCAATGCCCTTGATATTGACCACAGGCACCACGCCACCGATCACGGTAGGAAACTGAACCAAGCCCTTTTTGCTCAGATCTTCGTCCTTGAGCGGGGCGTCAGAGGCACCAAAGTCCACCGTCTTGGCTTCGATCTGGCGCAGGCCAGCTCCGGAGCCAACGGATTGGTAGTTGATCTTCACGCCAGTGGCCTTGTTGTAATCAGCAGCCCACTTGGAGTACAGGGGTGCAGGAAAGCTGGCACCCGCGCCAGTTGCCTCTTGCTGCGCCATGGCGCTGGAAAAAGCACCCGCAGCAACCACACCGGCAACCAGAACTCGAATCGCAGACAGTTTCATGGAAAGACCTCTAGAGTGAATAAGTTGGGATGTCGGTACTCTAGGATCACTCTATGACAGTGTTGTGACACAAAAAATGGATTGTCACAACAGCGGAAGGAGCGATTTTCAGGAAGTCGTGGGCGCATAGATGCCCTACCGATCCGCATCAAAACTGCGCAGGACTATCCCCCTCAGGCGACAACATCACGCGGACCGACTTGTGGAGTTCTTGCGGCACTCCGTCACAAGACTGACACAAAGCCCCCTTAGTCTCCCGCCACCGGCCTACGCGCTGCGACGACCTCGCAAGAGACATCGATGGCATGGACGCTGCCCTAATTTAGGACCCATCGCAGGTCTGCCCGCCCGAGACAAGCACCAGCCATGACCGCACCAGAGCTCCGCCGACACCCCCACTCGCCCCCATGCTCGCCCACATCACGCCCCACCCAGCCTCGCCTCCCCGGCGCAGGAGCACTGGCGCCTTCGCGCTGGGGCGACGTGATTGGCTGCGCTGCGCAACAGGCATAGGGGTATGGGTTGCGGCCGGGCAGCCCACCTGGGCACAGGGGGACAGCTCACGCACCGTTTCGATTGCGCAAGTGGTGGACATGTCGCCCACCCAACAGGATGTGAGCCGAGATTTTCTGACCGGATCGCGGGTCGCGTGGCAAGACACGAATGCACGCGGTGGCATCCAGGGCAAACCGGTGCAGCACATGGTTCTGGAAACCGATGGCACCCCAGGACAACTCCAGGCGGCCTGGCAAACTGCCCACCGCCAAAGCCAATGCGCAGCGCTGGCAGGCTGCGTAGGGCACAACGCGGCCCAAGGGCTTGCCAAGCTGCAAACCGGTGCGGACATCAACAACCCGCTGCCTTTGGTGGCCCCATGGCTGCACCACACGGCAACCCAAGGTGCAGTCGATACCGTCTTTGATGTCTTTGCCGACTTGCGCGCGCAAGTCACCCATGCGTTGAAGTCCTTGGCATCCATGGGGGTCCCTGAGCTGGCCGTCGCCTATGCGGCGGGCCATGACCCGGCCCTTTGGCAAACCGCAGTGGCACAGGCTGCTCGCGAGCAGAACGTCAAGGTGCAAACCATCAGCGCGGGCGCGCAGCTGACGCAGCCCATCGTTCTTTTTGTGGGAGGCACCCCCGAACTGCACGCGTTTGTGGAAAAACTCAAACTGCCAGCGGGGCGCCAGTGCTACGTGATTGCATTGGCCGACGTGAATTTGCAGGTGTTGGCCCAGATGGGCAATCTGCCCAAAAAAGTGTCCATCGTCGCCACACAGACCGTTCCCCTGGTCACTGCGGGCCTGCCCATCGTCCGCGCATACCGAGAAGCCCTGGCACGTTTGTACGACGAGCCCCCTTCGCCCCAGGGGTTGGCCGGCTTTATTGCAGCCAAGTACACCGCCGAGGTCTTGCAACAAATCAACGGCCCCATCACCCGGGCCAATGCGCTGGCGGCCTTCCAGCAACGCAAGCCCGTCACCGTGGGTGGCTGGGCTGTTTCCTATCAAGACAAGAAACGCTCGGCGCCCTTTGTGACCCAAAGCATGCTGTCATCCGACGGCCGCATTGTGGGCTGAGCCCCGGCCGCCATTCGCGCAAGGCAGATGCTATGCTGCCCAAGATCAGAGCCAGAGAGACTGCGCACACTGCGCCACCCCATGCAAAACGGAACATTGCTCGCCGCTGTGGATCTTGGATCCAACAGCTTTCGCCTTGAAATTGGCCGCTTCGAGCACGGCCACATCCACAAAGTCGAATACCTCAAGGAGACCGTGCGCCAAGGCAACGGGCTGGACGACAACCGCAACCTTACACAAGACGCACTGGAGCGCGGCTGGGCTTGCCTGGCACGGTTTGGTGAACGACTGGCAGGATTTCCTCGCGAACATGTTCGAGCCGTCGCCACCCAGACTCTGCGCGAAGCCCGCAACCGGGACGATTTTCTGACCCGCGGCAGCGAGGTGCTGGGATACCCGATTGACGTGGTGTCTGGCATTGAAGAAGCCCGACTGATCTACCAAGGGGTGGCCCGGCTGCTGCCGCAATCCGATGAACGCCGGCTGGTGGTGGACATTGGGGGGCGTTCTACCGAACTGATTTTGGGCCAGCAGTTCTCCCCCAAGTCCGTGGCTTCGTTCAGGGTGGGCAGCGTGGCATGGTCGTCCCGCTATTTTGCGGATGGCGCCTTCACCCCCCAGGCCTTTCTGGCTGCCGAAATCGCCGCCAAAGCCGTGCTGGACGAGGCTCTGGCCGTGTTTCGCCGAGACGCGTGGGATGTGGCGTATGGATCATCGGGTACCGCCGGTGCCGTGGGCGATGTGCTGGCAGCCATGGGCGGCCCCAGGGGCATCATCACTCGCTCGGGCCTGGAGGCATTGCGCGACAAATTGCTGCGAGCCCAAAGCGCAGACCGCGTTCGAATGGAAGGACTCAAGGAAGACCGGCGCGCCGTGATTGGCGGCGGGATCAGCATCCTGCGGGCGGTGTTCGATCTTCTGGATATTGACGAGATGCAGGTGGCCCAGGGCGCCTTGCGACAAGGTGCCCTCTACGATCTGTTGGACCGCGAGCAGCCCGAGACCGACCTGCGCACCGACACCGTGAACGCCCTGATGCAGCGCTTTGCCGTGGACACACCACACGCCGATCGTGTTGCCGAAACAGCCTGCAAGCTCTTCTTGCAAGCGGCGCAGCCCGACAGTGAACGGGCCGCACGCAAACTGGAATGGGCCGCCAAGTTGCACGAGGTGGGCTGCCGCATTTCGCACAGCGACTACCACCGGCACGGCGCCTACATCCTCGACAACACAGACGCTGCAGGCTTTGCGCTGCCCGAGTTGCATCGACTGAGCGTGCTCGTCTTGGGGCAACGTGGAAAAGTGCGCAAGCTGGAGGCGGATTTGTCCGACCCCATCTTTGCGCTGCAGCTGCTGTGCCTGCGATTGGCCGTAGCGCTGTGCCACGCACGGCGCGCCCCCGATATCTCAGGCATACGGTTGCACGCGCAGCCTGGCGTATTCACACTCTCAGCCCCACCGCCTTGGTCAAAGGCCTATCCCCAATCGGCCCACTTGCTGCAGGAAGAAGTCACCGCTTGGCAAAAAACACCTTGGGATTTGCACATCGTGGGTGATTGATACACCTCCTTAAACGGTATAAACTGTTTATACCGTTTAAGGAGAGCTACATGAACAACGCCCAAGAAACAACGCCTGTCGCCACTGCTGCTGAAAAAGAACCGGCAAAAGCCACCAAAGCAGTCGCCACTCCCGCAAAAAAAGCACCAGCATCGCCAACCAAGGCAAAAACCGAAAAAGCCAAGGTAGCTGCGGCCCCGAAAGCCAAAGCAGCCCCGAGCAAGGCGAGCCCCATCAAGGAAGCCAA
The DNA here is from genome assembly GCF_003669015.1 of Acidovorax sp. 1608163. Lineage (NCBI taxonomy): Bacteria > Pseudomonadati > Pseudomonadota > Betaproteobacteria > Burkholderiales > Comamonadaceae > Acidovorax > Acidovorax sp. 1608163. The sequence continues at coordinate 1,393,320 of NZ_CP033069.1, read as the reverse complement.
GGCCAAAAAGCCCAAGCTGGTGCGCGACAGTTTCACCATCCCCAAGGACGAATACTTGGTGATTGAAAACCTGAAGCAACGGGCACTGGGCCTCTCGCACCCTGTCAAAAAGAGCGAGCTGCTGCGTGCTGGACTGAAGCTGCTCGCCAGCCTTTCTGATGCCGCGCTGCGCACCGCCTTGCAGGCCGTGCCGTCCATCAAAACCGGGCGCCCAACCAAAGAAGCACAGACACCACAACCTAAACCAGTGACTGCCCCCAAGGCAAAGCCAGCCGCCAAGGCTCGCACCAAGTAAGCCCACCGGCTGAGCCCAGCATCACAGGTATTCGGGGGACTGAACGGTCATCAGGACCGTTTGGCTCTGTTCCAGGCGTTGCCGCTGGCGCAGCCACCACACAGCCCCTTTGCGTACAGCACACTCAGGCGACTGCAGCCCGAGCAATTGGGCAATCACCTGCCCCAGTATGGGCTGGTGCCCCACAATCAAGATGGTGCCCCGGGCGTTGGGCCATTGCACCAAGTCGAGCAAATCCTGCACGGTGCCGCCTGGTGACAGTTCAGCACGCATTTTGAATTTGCGGCCCAACGCTGCTGCGGTCTGCTCTGTTCGGCGCGCCGGGCTGGCAATCACACGCAACCCTTCAGGCAATTGGCGGTCCAGCCAGGCGGCCATTCTGGCCGCCTGCTTTTCACCGCGCGGTGTCAAAGAGCGCGCCAAGTCATCCACACCTTCTGCCGCCTCTTCGGCCTCGGCATGTCGCCAGAGAATCAAATCCATTTCATCCCCCGTCACGCAGACCGAAGCCCCGCCGCACCATAGCGCACCATCAAGGCGTTCTGCGCGCCATGTCCTGTCGATGGGCGACTTGCACGCTGGTACGCCCCATTGGCGTCCAAAGTCCATGCATCGCGGTCGTCATGCAAATAGGCCACCAGGCACTCATCCACAATTTGCTGGCGCAGTTTCGGGTCCATCACCGGCCAAGCCAGCTCAATGCGCCGCATCATGTTGCGATTCATCCAGTCGGCACTCGACAGATACAAGTCTTCTTGGCCATTGCTGCGAAAGTAAAACACCCGCGTGTGCTCCAAGAACCGGCCAATCACCGAGCGCACCCGGATGTTGTCGGTGACGCCTGGCACCTGAGCTGCCAACATGCACGCGCCGCGCACAATGAGATCAATGCGCGCCCCGCACTGCCCGGCCAAGATCAGCGCCCGGATCAAAGCCTCGTCGGTCAAGGCGTTCATCTTGAGCACGATGCGTGCATCTTCTCCTCGGCTGGCAGCTTGCCCCACCTGTTCAATCTTTTCCTGCATGCGGCGCTGTAAATGAAACGGGGCCAAGATCAGCTGGCGCAGCTTAGGTGGGCGATTCTGGCTGGCAAGGTGGCTGAAAACGCCATCCATGTCTGCAGTGGTTTCCTCATTCGCCGTCAGGTAGCTGAGGTCTGTGTACAAGCGTGCTGTGCGCACGTTGTAGTTGCCCGTGGAAAGGTGCCCGTAGCGGCGCAAACGCCCACCTTCCCGGCGGGTCACCAGCAGCATCTTTGCGTGGGTCTTGAGGCCGACCACCCCATACACCACCTGTGCTCCCACAGACTCCAGAGCTTCTGCCCAGTTGATGTTGGCCTCTTCATCAAAGCGGGCTTTCAGCTCCACAACCGCCATGACCTCTTTGCCACGGCGCACCGCTTCCGTCAGCAACTCCATCAACTCTGAATCAGCCCCGGTGCGGTAGATCGTTTGCTTGATCACCAGCACTTGAGGGTCGTTGACGGCCTCGCGCAAAAAAGCCAGCACACCATCGAAACTCTCAAATGGCTGGTGGATCACCACGTCCCGTTGGCGCACCTGCTCAAGGATAGAGACCCCCTGCTGCAACTGCCGTGGCCAGGACGAGCGCCAGGGCGGAAACAACAAAGCGGGGTCATTGACGAGATCCACCAATTGCGTCAACCGCACCAGATTGACGGGCCCCGGAACCCGGTACACCGCCGCGGGCGGTAGCGCAAACTGCGCCCTCAAAAACTCAGACAAAAACGAAGAACAACCGGCAGATACCTCCAAGCGAACCGCTTGGCCATAGTGACGCTGCTGAAGCCCTTGGCGCAAAGCCGTCCGCAGATTGCGCACATCCTCCTCGTCCAGCGCCATGTCCGAATGCCGGGTGACCCGGAACTGCGAGAACTCGGTGACTTCGCGGCCTGGAAACAGGTCGTGCAGATGGGCGCGGATGATGCTCGAAAGACTCACAAACCACGTGCCTTGCGGGGCCACCTTGCTGGGCATGCGCACCAGACGTGGCAAGGCCCGAGGCACTTTCACAATGGCGACTTCGTTCTCACGACCAAAGGCATCCGGTCCGCGCAAGCGCACAATGAAATTCAAAGACTTGTTGGCCACTTGCGGAAACGGATGGGCCGGATCCAGTCCCACCGGTATAAGCAAAGGCCGCACTTCTTTCACAAAGTAGTCTTGTACCCAGCGCCGCTGCGCGGCATTGCGCTCCCCGTGAGAGACGATGCGAATTCCATGCGACTCAAACGCGGGGACCAAGGACTCGTTGTACAACGCATACTGGCGCACCACCAGGTTATGGACGATTGCGGACAAGGACTCCAGCGACGCAGCACTGTAGAGGCCCTTGGCGTCCCCATTCTTGGCGGCAGTGATGTGTGGCGCGGCCCGCACCTCAAAAAACTCATCCAGATTGGATGACACGATGCACAGGTAACGCAGCCGCTCCAGCAAGGGCACATCCGTGCGTGCGGCCCAATCAAACACCCGCTCGTTGAATGCCAGAATGCTCTGATCACGGTCCAGCATCACAACAGGAGACATGGGGCTTTTGCGTCGGAAAGCTCCAGAATCGTCAGGACTGCCCGACTCTTCAGCACCCTCAACAACAGCATCGGTCAGCGGTTTGTCCAAAGGCAAGGGCAGCATGAGAGGCGCAATCAAAGTCACAATCAGACGCGCAGTATTTGCTATTCAGATGACAATGATGTGACAGTTTTTTGCATCACCTTATGCGGTGTCACAAAACGATTGACCGGCACAAGATGGCCGAGAAACTGATCTGCAGCCGAGCCCCAGGTGAATGCCAGGGCACGCTGACGCGCCTCATGCCGAGGGATACGCAAAGCCTGCTGACAGGCTGACAACAGGTCTTCGTCCAGCACACCGCCCTGGGCTGTAGCACCGTCATGCGCACCCAGCACCTCCACAGGCCCATCGACAGGAAATGCCGCAACCGGAGTGCCACAAGCCATGGCTTCCAGCATCACCAAGCCAAAAGTTTCAGAGCGGCTGGGGAAAACAAATACATCGGCCGCTGCATAGACCTGCGCCAGCGTGGGCCTGTCCAAAATGCCCAACCAGCGAACATGGGGAAACCGCGCCTTCAGCCCCGCTTCCAGCGGCCCAACCCCACAGACCACCTTGGTCCCAGGCATCTGCATTTGCAGGAAGGCCTCAATATTTTTCTCGTAGGAAACACGGCCGACATACAGACTGACGGGGTGCGACAATGCCCCTGTCACATGACAAGGCTTTGTGACGGCTTCAAATTGAAATGCCTGAGTGTCTACCCCATGGGTCCACTGGCGCAAGTTGCGAAAGCCACGTTGGGCCAGCATATTCATCACGTCTCGCGTCGGCACCATCACCCCTGAAGAGGGTCGGTGAAAATGGCGAAAAAGGGCATACCCCCAAGCCAGTGGAATACGCAGCGCCGCGTGCAGAATCTCTGGAAACCGCGTGTGGAAGGCGGTGGTGAACGCCAAGCGGTGCCGCAAACAATATTTGCGAGCAGCCCAGCCCAGAGGGCCTTCCGTGGCCAGGTGAATCGCGTCGGGCTGGTAATCGTTCAACAAGCCAGTCAACACTTTGAATGGCCGTACCGCCAAATCAATGCCTGCATAGCCAGGGCAGGGGCGGGTGCGAAACAACCCTGGATGGATGACCATCACCTGGTGTCCACGCGACTCCAGTTGCTGCACCAGTTCCACCAGCGTTGTCACAACGCCATTGACCTGGGGCTGCCATGCATCGGTGACGAGGGCAATTTTCATGCGGCCACCTGCTGTCCCACGGGCTCCGACACGCGGGGCAATGCATTTCCATGCCAATGCACGAGTTCCAAGCGCCCGTCGCGGTGCTCAACCAAAGCCGTGCAACTCTCCACCCAATCACCATCATTGCAATACAAGATACCGTCAATCTCACGCATCTCTGCCCGATGGATATGGCCACACACCACGCCCTGGTGCCCCCTGCGACGGGCTTCAGCCGCCACGGCGTTCTCAAAATCAGTCACGTAGTTCAATGCCTTTTTGACTTTGCCTTTGAGGTAGGCAGAAAGCGACCAATAGGGCAAGCCCATGCGTGCGCGCAAGCGATTGAGGTGCCTATTGAGTTTGAGGGTCAATTCATACAGGTTGTCCCCCAGGTAGGCCAACCATTTGGCGCATTGGATGACGCCATCGAAGTAGTCCCCATGGACCACCCAAAGCCTTCGCCCATCGGCTGTGGTGTGTACAGCTTCGGTCTGCACGTGGATCCCCCCAAAGGAGTGCCCCTCAAACGCTCTTGCAAACTCGTCGTGGTTGCCCGGAACAAAGACGATGCGACAACCTTTGCGGGCACTTCTCAATAATTTCTGCACCACGTCGTTGTGCAACTGGGGCCAAAACCAGCGGCGGCGGAGTTGCCAACCATCCACAATATCCCCCACCAGATACAGCGAGTCGCTGGAGTGGTGACGCAGAAAATCCAGCAATGCAGCAGCCTGAAAGCCTGGAGTTCCCAAATGCAAATCAGAGATAAAAATGGCCCGGTACCTGGGGTGAGAATCCGCCTCCGGGCTGTCTGAATCCGCGGCTTGCGCTTCGGGTGGCAGAAAAGGCAGGTTCATACCACCCCATGCACCGGAAGCATCCAACGCGGCCCGCATCAAGCCCCCAGAAAGTGCTTGCGATAGCGGGGATGCAAATCTGCCAAACGCATCAACATGGGCAGATCTGCGGTGTTGAAATCGGGATCCCATGCGGGTGCGCCCAATACACGGGCCCCCAGGCGCAGATAGCCTTTGATCAAGGCTGGTGGCTCGGCCAATACCGAATTGTCGAGCTGCTCTACAGGCAGAGGAAGGCGGGGACGTACGTGGTATTCAATGGGCGCAAGGTGGGTTTGGCGAAGCTGCTCCCAGATACTGGCAGCCACGTCGCCACTGACCACACCGTTGTGCAGCATGGGGATGCTTGCGCAACCGATCATGGTGTCGAGCTGGTTGCGAACCATGAAGTCGGCCAACGCGCCCCACAACGCCATGATCACACCGCCAGTGCGATGTGCCGGGTGCACGCAACTGCGCCCCAACTCCACCATCCTTGACCGCAGCCCACGCAAACGTGTGAGATCAAACTCCGTGTCGCTGTAGGTGCCCCCAACCCGCTGGGCCTGGGCGGGTGTCAGGACCCGGTAGGTTCCGATGACGGCCTGGCTCGCCTCATCAAGCACCAAGAGATGCTCGCAATAGTCATCGAACAGATCAATGTCGTGACCCGGCACTGGAGTCGATAGGCGTGCACCCATTTCAAGGCCAAAGACCTCGAACCGCAGTCTTTGTGCCTGCCTGACTTCGTCCAGATGGCGCGCCCAGCGGACCTGAATGCCCGCCTGGACTGGCTTGCCAGCGCCCCAGACTACGCCAGACGCAGACGAGCGCTCGGACGCGCTATGTACAGACTCGACAACGGGGGATAAACCGCCATGGGTGGGCTCTTGCATGAATAGGCTCCTTCGTTCAACCCAAGAATCTGGAGCCAGGCAAACACCTCAACCCGGTCCATTTTTTGGAAGTTTGAAAGAACCCGATGACACTGACGTTGCAATGCCAAGGCGAATTCATGACACAGGGCCATCAGTCCATGGCCGATTGACATCTACATCAAAAGTGGATGGCCGCAGGAACCACCCGCCAACCCATCAACCGGCCCGCGCTGCGTCAGCCAATTTTTGAGCGCAGCGATTGGCCTGTTCCTCGTCTCGCGCCTCCACCATCACACGCAGCAGGGGCTCAGTCCCGCTGGCGCGGATCAGTACCCGGCCTGTTTCGCCCAGCTCGGCCTCCACTTGCACAATCGCGTCGGACAGCAGGGCATTGCCCTTCCAGTCTTGCCCAGGGGTGAGACGCACGTTCAACAACACCTGCGGAAACAACACCAGATCCTTGAGCAAATGCGGCAAGCTGGAGCCGCTGCGCACACAGGCTTGGAGCACTTGCAGGGCGCTCACCAGACCGTCTCCCGTGGTGTGCTTGTCCAGTGCCAACAAATGGCCAGAGCCTTCGCCACCCAATGTCCAGCGGTGCTTGGCCAATTCTTCCAGTACGTAGCGGTCACCCACTTTGGCGCGCTCCAGGCGAACGCCACGCTGTTTGAGCGCCACCTCCACCGCCATGTTGGTCATCAATGTGCCCACGACGCCCGGCACATGTTCATCACGCCCCATGCGGTCGGCAGCCATCAAATACAGCAACTCATCGCCGTTATAGAGGCGCCCTGCCGCATCCACCATCTGCAAGCGATCCGCATCGCCATCCAGCGCTACACCGTAGTCAGCGCGATTGGCACGCACAGAGCGCACCAGAGCTTCGGGGTGTGTGGCGCCCACCTCATGGTTGATGTTCAGGCCATCCGGTGCGCAGCCAATGGACAGCACTTCTGCGCCCAGTTCATGGAATACCTTGGGAGCCACTTGGTAGGCTGCGCCGTGCGCTGCATCCACCACGATCTTGAGCCCACGCAAGGTCAGGTCCTGAGGGAACGTGCTTTTACAGAACTCAATGTAGCGCCCTGCCGCATCGTCCAATCGACGCGCTTTACCCAGGCTAGAAGAATCAGCCCAGACCGGTGTCTCGTCCAGCGCGGCCTCAACCGCCTGCTCCCAGGCATCTGGCAATTTCGTGCCTTGGGCGCTGAAAAACTTGATGCCATTGTCTGGATAGGCGTTGTGGCTTGCACTGATCACCACACCCAAGCTGGCGCGCTGAGCCCGCGTCAGGTATGCCACCCCAGGCGTGGGCAGCGGCCCGAGCAGCACTACATCGACCCCAGCGGAGTTGAACCCTGACTCCAAGGCACTCTCCAGCATGTACCCAGAAATGCGCGTGTCTTTACCAATCAACACGGTGGGGCGGTCTTCTGTGCGGCGCAAGACGCGTCCCACGGCATGGGCCAAGCGCAACACAAAATCGGGAGTGATGGGGTACTGCCCCACCGTGCCTCGAATGCCATCTGTGCCGAAATACTTGCGGGTCATGTCTCTCAATCTCCAATCGTTAACGAAGGCGTATCCAACGCCTTATGGTGTTGCCAGCCCATCGCGCAGATCGGGCTGCAGACCTTGGCCCGCAGCCCGCCACACGGTCAAGGCCGCCACCGTCTCTCGTACGTCGTGTACGCGAACGATGCGAGCCCCCCGCTCCACCCCCAGCAAGGCGGCAGCCACGCTGGGGACCATGCGGGCATCCACGTCCAAACCTGTCACAGCCCCTAGTGAGGATTTGCGAGACCATCCCACCAGCAAGGGGTAGCCATCGGCCAGCAGCTCGGACTGGTGGGACAACAAGGCAAAATTCTGCTCTACCGTTTTGCCAAAACCCACGCCCGGGTCCAGCACGATACGCTCGCGCTGTACTCCGGACGCTCGCAAACTGGCTGCTGATTCTTGCAAAAATTTTCTCACTTGCGGCACGATCTCTCCTGACATGGGAGACACCTGCATGGTTTGCGGATCACGGTGCATGTGCATGAGGCATACACCGCAAGAGGGGTGGGTAGCCACTACGGCCAGCGCCCCCGGCTGGCGCAGCGCCCAGATGTCGTTGATGACGTCTACGCCCAAGTCAAGAACGGCCCGCATGACTTGGGGCTTGTAGGTATCCACAGAAACAGGAACACCCAAAGACACCGCATCCCGAACCACGGGAAGTACGCGGGCCAGCTCCTCCTCAAGCCCGACAGCGGGGCTGCCTGGGCGGGTAGATTCGCCCCCAATGTCCAGGATATCCGCCCCCTCACGGATCAAGCGCTCGCAATGGCGCAAAGCACTGGCCGTATCAAAGTGCTGGCCGCCATCTGAGAAGGAGTCAGGCGTGGCATTGACGATGCCCATGACGAGGGGCCTGTCCAGCGCAAGAGAGAACCTTGAAGTCTGCCAATCCATGTGATCCAGGGAGCTTGTGGTTTTCCTGCGAAAAACGCGAGGAGTGCAAAAAAGAAACGGGGCATGCGCCCCGTTCTTTCATTCAAAAGCCTGCAGGTCAGGCCGCTGTGGGTGCAGTATCTGCCGCCACAGCGGGCGTACCACCACTGGAGCCATCGCCACCGGAAGACGGTGTGCGGGGAGTCCAGTCCTTGGGAGGGCGGGGTTCCTTGCCAGCCATGATGTCGTCCAGTTGCTCGCTATCGATGGTTTCCCAATCCAGCAAAGCCTTCGCCATGGCATGCATTTTGTCGCTGTGCTCTTCGATCAAGCGGCGGGCCAGGTTGTATTGCTCATCGATGATACGGCGGACCTCGCCGTCCACCTTCTCCATCGTTTGCTCGCTCATGCTGGTCGTCTTGGTCACGGAACGCCCCAAGAAGACTTCGCCTTCATTCTCGGCATACACCATGGGGCCCAGAGCCTCCGTCATGCCATAACGGGTCACCATGTCACGCGCAATGTGTGTGGCTCGCTCAAAGTCGTTGCTGGCACCCGTGGTCATCTGGTTCATGAACACCTCTTCAGCAATACGGCCACCAAACAGCATGCTGATCTGGTTGAGCATGTACTCGCGGTCGTAGCTATAGCGGTCTTGCGCAGGCAGGCTCATGGTCACACCCAGAGCGCGGCCACGGGGGATGATGGTGACCTTGTGCACAGGATCGCATTTAGGCAGCAGCTTACCAATGAGTGCATGGCCTGCTTCGTGGTACGCCGTATTGCGCCGCTCTTCTTCGGGCATGACCATGCTCTTGCGCTCGGGGCCCATCAGGATCTTGTCCTTGGCCTTCTCGAAGTCCTGCATCTCCACCGTGCGCGCATTGCGACGGGCCGCCATCAAAGCAGCTTCGTTACACAGGTTGGCCAGGTCCGCGCCGCTCATGCCAGGTGTGCCGCGGGCGATGATGCTAGGCGCAACATCCTGTCCCACTGGAATTTTGCGCATGTGCACATTGAGGATCTGCTCACGGCCACGGATATCCGGCAATGTCACATACACCTGACGGTCAAAGCGACCGGGGCGCAGCAAAGCGGCGTCCAGAATGTCTGGGCGGTTGGTGGCAGCCACCACGATCACGCCAAGGTTGGTTTCAAAACCATCCATCTCCACCAGCATCTGGTTGAGGGTCTGTTCGCGCTCGTCGTTACCACCGCCCAGGCCCGCACCGCGCTGGCGGCCCACCGCGTCAATTTCATCAATGAAGATGATGCAAGGCGCATTCTTCTTGGCGTTCTCAAACATGTCGCGCACTCGGGCAGCACCCACGCCCACAAACATTTCTACGAAATCAGAACCAGAGATGCTGAAAAACGGGACCTTGGCCTCGCCAGCAATGGACTTGGCCAACAATGTCTTGCCAGTGCCTGGAGGGCCAACCAGCAGCAGACCACGGGGAATGCGCCCACCCAGCTTCTGGAATTTTTGCGGGTCTTTGAGGAAGTCCACCACTTCCTTGACTTCTTCTTTGGCCTCATCGCAGCCAGCCACATCGGCAAAAGTCACCTGATTGGTGTTTTCGTCCAGCATGCGGGCTTTGCTCTTGCCAAAGCTGAAGGCACCGCCCTTGCCACCACCTTGCATCTGGCGCATGAAATAAATCCACACACCAATGAGCAGCAGCATAGGGCCCCAGCTGACCAGCAAGGTCATGAGCAAGGAGCCTTCTTCACGCGGCTTCACATCAAACTTAACTTTGTGCTCGATCAGGTCGCCCACCAAGCCACGGTCCAGCACCGATGCGTTCGTACGGATCTTCCGATCATCGTTGGTGGTGGCGATGATTTCACCGCCACTCAACCCTTCAGGAATCACAGCGCTCTTGATGCGGTTGTTGCGAACCTCATCCAGGAACTCGGAGTACCCGACGGTCGTAGCACCACCGCTGCCGCGGGTGTCAAACTGTTTGAACACCGTGAACAACACCATGGCAATGACCAGCCACACGGCAAATTTCGAAAACCACTGATTGTTCAAGCGGAACTCCAGTTACAAGGGAGAAAAATGGCTGCATGCCCATTGAGGCTATAGCTTTGGGTGATTTTAGGTCTTTCAAGCCACAGAGCCAGTCTTATTCCCCCTAGTGCCCATGGACTCCACGCGGGATGGAGGGGGCGTCACAGGCCAAAATTGATTTTCATCAAGAAAATTCAACCCCGAGGACAGTGCAGAAGCCCCGCACACTTGAAGCGAACGCCTGCAGAACCGCCATGCGATTACGGCTTGGCCTTCAACCCCATGCCAACCAAAAAAGTTTCCGACGACTTGTCACGCGAGGCCTTGGGTTTGAGGGGCTTGACGACTTTGAAGGTCTGTTTGAACAAATTCACCAAGTCGCTGTAGCCACTGCCGTGAAACAGCTTGACCACCAAAGCGCCATCAGGCTTCAAATGGGCACAGGCGAACTCCACCGCCAGCTCCACCAAGTGCGCAATACGGGCAGCGTCGGCAGACTCAATGCCGGAGAGGTTGGGCGCCATGTCTGACACCACCACGTCCACCACCCGCCCATCCAGTGCCTGTTCCAGTTGCGCCAAGACCTCAGGCTCGCGAAAATCGCCGTTCAAGAAGGTCACGCCCTCAATGGGCTCCATGGGCAAGATGTCCAGCGAGATGATGCTGCCATTGAGCTGCCCTGCAGCCGCCCCCGACGGAGACAGACGACGGCGCACATACTGGCTCCAGGCTCCGGGGGTGGAGCCCAGATCGACCACCGTGTAGCCAGGCTTGATCAACCCCAGCTGCTCATCAATTTCCTTGAGCTTGTAGGCGGCGCGGGCGCGGTAACCCTCTTTGTGGGCCAACTTGACATAGGTGTCGTTGACATGGTCGTTGAGCCATGCCTTGTTGACCTTCTTGCTTTGGGTTTTTACTTTCATTGTGTTTTTCTTCCTGCCTCGATAATACGGCCATGCCCCAAATTCAATTGACTCCCGCAGAGCGCCGGGAACACCGCGCCAATGCCCACCATCTGGACCCTGTGGTCCTCGTCGGTGGAGACGGCATGACCCCTGCGGTCAAAAAAGAAATCGACGCGGCGCTCAACGCCCACGGACTGATCAAGGTCCGCGTGTTCGGTGATGACCGGGTCGCTCGCGAACTCATTTACCAAGAAGTGGCGGCAGAACTCAATGCCGCCCCGATCCAACACATCGGCAAACTGCTGGTGCTGTGGCGCCCGATGCCTGCCAAAGAGCGTGCGATCGACGAGGACCGCATGCCTGGCCCTCGCGACGTGAAGGTGCTCAAGTTCAGCAAACGCGGCGGCCAGCGCCCTGAAATCAAGCAGCTGCGCGTGCTGGGCAACCAGCGCTTGACGTCCGGCGGCCAGATCAAGCGCGCCAAGCCCAAGCAAAAGTCCATCAAAAAGCGCCAGGCTGACTGATCCCGATGCCAGGACACGGAGACACCGCCGGGCGCGAACGCCACATCATCTGCATGAAATGGGGCAAGAAATACGGCCCCGAGTACGTCAATCGGCTCTACGCCATGGTGCGGCGCCACCTCACTGGCGACTTCCGGTTTGTCTGCTTGACCGACGATAACACCGGTATCCGAAGCGAGGTGCAGTGCCTGCCGATTCCCCCTCTGGATTTGCCGCCCGGCATCCCCGAGCGGGGCTGGACCAAGCTGGTGACGTTCAGCGCGGACCTGCACGGGCTCAAGGGCACGGCACTGTTCCTGGATGTGGACGTGGTGGTCACCGGCAGCCTGGATGACTTCTTCACCCAACCGGGCGAATTCCTGATCATTCACGATTACAAGCGGCCTTGGCGCGTCACGGGCAACTCGTCGGTGTACCGCTTTGAACTGGGCGCCCACCCCGATGTACTGGAGTACTTTCGCGGCCACTTTGCCGAGATTCGGCAACAGTTTCGCAACGAGCAGGCGTATCTCTCGGATTTCCTGCACAAGCAAGGCAAGTTGCAATACTGGCCTGCCAGCTGGTGCCCCAGCTTCAAATACCATGGCATTCCAGCCTGGCCCACCAACTACTGGAAAGCCCCATTTGTGCCGCCCGATGCACGCGTGGTGATTTTTCATGGCGAGTGCAACCCCCCCGACGCGCTAGCGGGCCGACGCAATCGACGCTTTCGCTACATACGCCCCGCCACGTGGGTGGCAGAGCACTGGAAAGAATAGTCCAGTACCCCACCACGGCCATAAAAAAACCCGCACTCAGCGGGTTTTTTTATGGCCGTGGACTGCGCAACACCGCTGTCAATGCGGAGCAGCCAAAACAGCGCAAACGCACTCAGGCGCCCCGCGCAGGCCCGTCCACACCATCGGCTTCTGACGGCACCAAGGCCTGAGACTTCGGCAGCATGTGCAGCAAAACCACCAAGGCACACACCCACTGAAGCGCAAACATCACCGACCCCACGCTGTGCCACAGGCGCAAGTCCTGCCGCGCCACAATGCGTGGCGCCACACCGTACTGGGACAGCAGCGCCAGCAACATGCCGCCCACTATAAAAATCATAGCTGCTTGCGCCCATGGATATTGCGCTACAGACCCTTTTGGCCTGGAAACCAAAAGCAGCAGCAAGGTACAGCCGACAGACACCCAGGTCTGTGCAGCAAACAACTGGGCAGCCATGCCCCCTGCCATGGCAGGCGATGGAAGGTGGGCAAACAGCAAAGGCACCACCAACAAGCCAACGGTGGATAGGCTGCCCCACCACAAGGCAGCAGCCAGTAGGGGAATACGCCCGGGCATGGTGGTCAATCCCTGGTCACAGGTAGCTGACAGCCACCACCTCATAGCGACGGATACCGCCTGGGGCTTGCACTTCAGCGGTGTCGCCCTCTTCCTTGCCAATCAACGCACGGGCGATAGGGCTGGAGATGTTGATCAGCCCCTTCTTCAGATCGGCCTCGTCCTCCCCCACGATTTGGTACTTCACCAAATCGCCAGACTCTTCGTCTTCCAGTTCCACCGTGGCGCCAAACACCACTTTGCCGCCACCGTCGACGGCGCTAGGGTCAATCACCTGGGCCACGGAGAGCTTGCCTTCAATCTCCTGAATGCGTCCTTCGATAAAACCCTGGCGGTCTTTCGCTGCGTCGTAGTCAGCGTTTTCGCTCAGGTCACCCTGGGCACGGGCTTCCGCAATCGCAGTGATCACGGAGGGGCGCTCCACGGTCTTGAGTCGATGCAGCTCTTCCTTGAGTATTTCAGCGCCGCGCTTGGTAATTGGAATGGTGGCCATTCGTGTCACTCTCCATAAATCAGGACAACTGCAGCGCCACAGGGCTGCAGCCATTGGGTCGGTATGAGGTCGGTCGGCGCTACTGCGCAGACACCACGTATTCACGACCCTACAAAAGGAAACCGCCGCACGTTGCCGCGCGGCGGTGTCTGGTCAGGGGCCGATTATGCCGCTTTTGCGATGGCTCAGGCCACCCTCAAACAACGCGATCGGGGCGCCTCAAGCTGCCAATTGGGCGTGGAGTTCCTGCACCGAATACACATCGAGCTTGTCGAGGTATTTCATGCCTTCCACAGCCGCCTCGGCACCAAAGATGGTGGTGAAGGTGGTCACGCGGGCCAGCAGCGAGCTGGTGCGGATCGCACGCGAATCGGCGATCGCATTGCGGCGCTCTTCTACGGTATTGATGACCATGACGATCTCGTTGTTCTTGATCGCATCCACGATGTGCGGGCGACCTTCGGTCACCTTGTTCACCACGCCCACAGGCACGCCAGCTTCGGCAATCGCAGCGGCGGTGCCCTTGGTCGCCACCAACTCAAAGCCCAACGCCACCAGTTGGCGGGCGATGTCCACAGCACGCGGCTTGTCGGCATTTTTCACGGTGAGGAACACTTTGCCCGAGGTAGGCAGTTTGGTGCCCGCGCCGAGCTGGCTCTTCACGAAGGCTTCGCCGAAGGTCTTGCCCACGCCCATGACTTCGCCGGTGGACTTCATCTCGGGGCCGAGGATGGTATCCACGCCGGGGAACTTCACGAAGGGGAACACGGCCTCCTTCACGCTGAAGTACGGCGGGGTCACTTCCTTGGTGATGCCTTGCGAGGCCAGAGTCTGGCCCGCCATGCAGCGTGCCGCCACCTTGGCCAGCTGGATGCCGGTGGCCTTGCTCACGAAGGGCACCGTGCGCGAGGCGCGCGGGTTCACTTCGAGCACGTAGATCACGTCCTTGCCGTCGACTTCCTGGATGGCAAACTGCACGTTCATCAGACCGACCACGCTCAGGCCTTCGGCCATGGCGGCGGTCTGGCGCTTGATCTCGTCGATGGTCGGCTGCGACAGGTAGTACGGAGGCAACGAGCAGGCAGAGTCGCCGCTGTGCACGCCGGCCTGCTCGATGTGCTCCATCACGCCACCGATGAAGGTGACGCCTGCGGAGTCACGCACGCAGTCCACATCGCACTCGATGGCGTTGGACAGGAAGCGGTCCAGCAGCACGGGCGAGTCGTTGCTCACCTTGACGGCTTCGCGCATGTAGCGCTCCAGGTCACGTTGCTCATGCACGATTTCCATCGCACGGCCGCCCAGCACGTAGCTGGGGCGCACCACCAGGGGATAGCCCAGGGCAGCGGCCTTTTCCAGGGCTTCAGGTTCGGTACGGGCCGTGGCATTGGGCGGCTGGCGCAGACCCAGGTCACCCAGCAGCTTCTGGAAGCGCTCGCGGTCTTCGGCCGCATCGATCATGTCGGGCGTGGTGCCGATGATTGGCACGCCTTCGGCCTCGAGGCCCAGGGCGAGCTTCAGGGGCGTCTGGCCGCCGTACTGCACGATCACGCCGACCGGCTTTTCCTTGTCCACGATCTCCAGCACATCTTCGAGCGTCACGGGCTCGAAGTACAGGCGGTCGGAGGTGTCGTAGTCGGTGGAGACGGTCTCGGGGTTGCAGTTGACCATGATGGTTTCATAGCCGTCTTCGCGCATCGCCAGCGCGGCGTGCACGCAGCAGTAGTCGAACTCGATGCCCTGGCCAATGCGGTTGGGACCGCCGCCCAGCACCATGATCTTCTTGTTGTTCGTAGGCTCCGACTCACACTCGGCGACTCCACCGTGAGGTGCGACTTCGTAGGTGGAGTACAGGTACGCGGTGTTGGTGGCGAACTCGGCCGCACAGGTGTCCACACGCTTGTACACGGGGCGCACCTTAAGCGCACGGCGTGCTTCGCGCACTGCCTTCTCGGTGGTCTTGAGCAGCTTGGCCAAGCGACGGTCCGAGAACCCCTTTTGCTTGAGCGTGAGCAGCGTGCCGGCATCCAGCGCCGCCAGGGCACCGTCACCCTTTTCGGCCACCAGCTTGTCGATGTCCAGCTCGATCTTCACGATCTGCTCGATCTGCACCAGGAACCACTTGTCGATCTTGGTCAGCTCAAACACTTCGTCGACCGACAGGCCCATGGCGAAGGCGTCACCTACATACCAGATGCGCTCAGGGCCGGGCTCGCCCAGTTCCTTTTCGAGCACTTCGCGGTCCTGGGTCTTTTCGTTCATGCCATCCACGCCCACTTCCAGGCCGCGCAGGGCTTTCTGGAAGGATTCCTGGAAGGTGCGGCCCATGGCCATGACTTCGCCCACGGACTTCATCTGCGTGGTCAGGCGGCTGTCGGCCGTGGGGAACTTCTCGAACGCAAAACGTGGGATCTTGGTGACCACGTAGTCGATTGAGGGCTCGAACGAAGCGGGCGTAGCACCGCCCGTGATTTCGTTCTTGAGCTCATCGAGCGTATAGCCCACCGCCAGCTTGGCCGCGACCTTGGCGATCGGGAAGCCCGTGGCCTTGGAGGCCAGCGCCGAGGAGCGCGAGACGCGCGGGTTCATCTCGATCACGACCATGCGGCCGTCCTTGGGGTTGATCGAGAACTGCACGTTGGAGCCACCGGTGTCCACGCCAATTTCGCGAAGCACGGCCAGGGACGCATTGCGCAAGACCTGGTATTCCTTGTCCGTCAGCGTTTGCGCGGGGGCCACGGTGATCGAGTCGCCCGTGTGCACGCCCATGGGGTCCAGGTTCTCGATGGAGCAGATGATGATGCAGTTGTCCGCCTTGTCGCGGACCACTTCCATCTCGTACTCTTTCCACCCAAGCAGCGACTCTTCGATCAGCAGTTCGTTGGTGGGCGAGGCTTCCAGGCCGCGCTTGCAGATGGTCTCGAATTCTTCGGGGTTGTAGGCGATGCCGCCGCCCGTGCCGCCCAGCGTGAAGCTGGGGCGGATCACCGTAGGGAAGCCCACGCTCTTTTGCACGGCCCAGGCTTCGTCCATGCTGTGGGCGATGCCCGAGCGCGCGGAACCCAGACCGATCTTGGTCATGGCGTCCTTGAACTTCAAGCGGTCTTCGGCCTTGTCGATGGCCTCGGGCGTGGCGCCGATGAGCTCGACCTTGTACTTGTCGAGCACGCCGTTGTGCCACAGGTCCAGCGCGCAGTTCAGCGCGGTCTGGCCACCCATGGTGGGCAGGATGGCGTCGGGGCGTTCCTTGGCGATGATCTTCTCGACCGTCTGCCAGGTGATGGGCTCGATGTAGGTGACGTCGGCCGTGGCCGGGTCGGTCATGATCGTCGCGGGGTTGCTGTTGATCAGGATGACCTTGTAGCCCTCTTCGCGCAGGGCCTTGCAGGCCTGTACGCCGGAGTAGTCGAATTCACAGGCCTGGCCGATGATGATCGGGCCGGCGCCAATGATGAGGATGCTTTTTATGTCGGTACGTTTTGGCATGGTGCGTCGATCAGTCGATCGTAGGTTCGGCTGCCTGGGGGCTGGAGGATGGGGCGGCGGCAATCGCGTCGCGCCGCAGGGTCAGCTTGTCGAGAAGGGCCTGCACACGCTCTGGGGGCAGGTTCTTTTGCATCAGCTGCAAAAGGCCATCGCCTTGAATCAGCGGGCGCAGCACTTCGGCTTCGGCCTCATAAAACGTCACATCCCAGTCCTGCATTGCCTCGGCAAACGTGGCGTCATCCCAGGTTTTGCCCTTGGCCACCAGGGTCACCAACGGCATGGCCTTGTTTTCAATGAACGCCTTTTTGTAAGGCTTTTGCTGCCAACGCTCGGTAAACCACTCTTTGTGGGGCGAAGGCAAGGTTAGCACACGCTTGTGGATCGCTTTTTCCAGCGAGGCTGCGGGGAAACTGAACAATTTCATGGGGCAAGACCTTCTCGAAACGAGCTTCTTACGCTGCTTTCGCTGCCTGCATGGCGCGGGTGAAGCGGTCAAACAGGTAGGCGATGTCGTGCGGACCGGGAGAAGCCTCAGGGTGGCCCTGGAAGCAGAACGCGGGCTTGTCAGTGCGCTCCAGACCCTGCAGCGTGCCATCGAACAGGCTGATGTGGGTGGGGCGCAGCGTGGCGGGCAACGACTCCATGTCCACCGCAAAGCCATGGTTCTGGCTGGTGATGCTCACGCGGCCAGTGTCCAGGTCTTTCACGGGGTGGTTGGCACCATGGTGGCTGTTGACCATTTTGAAGGTCTTGGCACCCGAGGCCAGGGCCATGATCTGGTGGCCCAGGCAGATACCGAACGTGGGCACACCACTGTCCATCAAGGTGCGCGCAGCGGCAATGGCGTAGTCGCAAGGGGCTGGGTCACCCGGGCCGTTGGACAGGAACACGCCATCGGGGTTGAGGGCCAGCACGTCGGCTGCGGGCGTCTTGGCGGGCACCACGGTGACCTTGCAACCGCGCTCGGCCAGCATGCGCAAGATGTTTTTCTTGACGCCAAAGTCGTAAGCCACCACATGGAACTGGGGGGCAGTGAGTTCGCCGTAGCCCGAGCCCAGCTTCCACTCGGTCTGGGTCCATTCGTAGCGGGTGGCCGTGGTCACCACCTGGGCCAAGTCCAGGCCCGCCATGTTGGGGGCGGCCTTGGCTTTGGCCACCGCCTCATCAATCAATGCCTGCGTCACCGACTGGCCTGCCGCCAGACCGACGATCGCGCCGTTTTGCGCGCCCTTGCTGCGCAGCAGGCGGGTGAGCTTGCGGGTATCGATGTTGGCAATGGCGACCGTGTTTTCACGGACCAGGTACTGCGAGAGCGTTTCGGACTCGCGGAAGTTGCTGGACAGCAAAGGCAAGTCTTTGATGATGAGACCTGCGGCGTGGATCTTGTCGGCTTCGACGTCCTCGGCATTGACACCGTAGTTGCCGATGTGCGGATACGTGAGCGTCACGATCTGCTGGCAGTAGCTGGGGTCTGTGAGGATTTCCTGGTAGCCGGTGATAGCGGTGTTGAAAACCACTTCGCCGACGGTGGTGCCGGTGGCACCAATCGAATTGCCGATAAAGACCGTGCCGTCTGCGAGCGCCAGGATGGCGGGCGGGAAGGTTCCCTGGATAGACAAAAGCACTGGGTTCTCCGGATGGTTACGGTCGCCCGGCGCCTGCAGGCCACTCGCAAGGCGAGTGCCAGTGGCTGCTCTCAGATGGGTTATTGCTTTGGGTGCGGTCGGGCGACGCTGTTGCGAGAAAAGCCCCTGATTATACCCGCATCGGGCAAAAACCACGATGCAAAATGATGCACCGCAACATGGTTCGCAGAGAAAGGGTTAAGCGCTCGCTTACGCGGAGCGCATGGCGCCGCTGGCATGCAGGCAAATGGCGGCGGCGGCGCCCACGTTCAAAGATTCCTCGCCCCCCGGCTGGGCGATGCGGATGCGCAAGGCGGCCCGGGCTTCGAGCGACGCAGCAACGCCCTGCCCTTCGTGCCCCATGACCCAGGCGCAAGGCCAGGGCAAGGCTGCCTGGTGCAGGTAGCTGCCGCCATGCGAGCTGGTCACCACCAGCGGCACCTGCAAGGCATCCAGATCCTGCTCGCTCACGCCTTCGACCAAACTGAGCGCGAAGTGGGCACCCATGCCCGCACGCAGCACCTTGGGCGACCACAGGGCCGCACTGCCCTTGATGGCCAGCACCTGGCGAAAGCCAAAGGCCGAAGCGCTGCGCAAGATGGAACCCACATTGCCCGCGTCCTGCACCCGGTCCAGAACCACCGTGGCAGCGGCGGGGTCCAGGGGCTGTGCCGCAGGCATGTCCCACAAAAACCCCATGCCGGCCGGGGACTCCAGCCCACTGATGTCTTTGAACAAGGCGTCTGGAATCACTATTATTTTGATAGCTGCCAGCGCTTTATCGTATTGCCATTGGGGCCAAAAAGACTCCGAAAACACCGCCATGGAGGGGCGAATGGAGCGGTCCAGCGCTGCGCGGCACAGGTGGTCGCCCTCCAGCCACACGCGGCCTTGTTTGCGGTAGGCCGTGGTGTCTTGCGCCAGGCGGCGCAAGTCCTTGATCAGGGCGTTGTCGCGGGACTGGATGAGGGTGACGGCAGCAGAGGTCATGCGATGGTTTTCTCAGGGGCACCAGCGGCAATCGCCAGCACCTGCGCTACAGGCGCAAACGAGCGGCGGTGGTGGACACAGGCCCCGTGCTCTTTCAAGGCGGCCATGTGCACGGCCGTGCCGTAGCCCTTGTGCCCTGCAAACCCGTACTGGGGGAATTGCCCGTGCACCTCGGCGCACCAGCGGTCGCGGTGCACCTTGGCCAAAATGGACGCTGCGGAAATGGATTGCACCAGCGCATCGCCTTTGACGATGGCCTCTGCAGGGATATCGAGCTGCGGGATGCGGTTGCCGTCCACCAGCACCATCACCGGCTTGAGCCGCAAGCCCATGACGGCACGGCGCATGGCCAGCATCGTGGCCTGCAGGATGTTGAGTTGATCGATCTCCTCCACACTGGCCTGCGCAATGCTGCAGCACAG
Organism: Acidovorax sp. 1608163; assembly: GCF_003669015.1. NCBI lineage: Bacteria > Pseudomonadati > Pseudomonadota > Betaproteobacteria > Burkholderiales > Comamonadaceae > Acidovorax > Acidovorax sp. 1608163. The sequence goes on along the minus strand of NZ_CP033069.1, from coordinate 1,373,312 downwards.
GGCTTTGGCACGGATTTCATCGAACAGTTTTTCGCGCCGGGCGGCGGTGAGCTTCTTCGAGTCGGCCAGGCCCGCAATGGGGCGCAGGTCGTCCAGGATGACGGCCGCCGCCACCACAGGCCCGGCCAACGGACCGCGCCCGGCCTCATCCACCCCCGCCACCAGCCCGGGCGGGTGCCACGGCAGGCTGGCTTGCTCAGGAAAGGCGTCAGGATGCGAGGACTTTTTGGATCGCATCGGCGGCCAGTTGAGAGGTGTTGCGCTGCAGGCTTTCATGCAGGGCATCAAAGCGCTGCTCCAGCGCGTGGATCTTTTCAGGCTGCTGCTCTTTGGCCTGCAGCCATTGCAGGGTGGCCGCGCACAACGCCTGGGGGGTGGCGGCATCCTGGATCAGCTCCGGCACCACAAACTCGCCGCACAAAATATTGGGCAACCCCACCCAGGGCTGCAATTGCTTGCGGCGCATCAGCCACCAGCTCAGCGGTTGCATGTGGTAGCCGATGACCATGGGGCGCTTGAACAAAGCGGCCTCCAGCGTGGCCGTGCCGCTGGCGATCAAGGTGGCATCGCAGGCGGCCAGCACGGTGTGCGACTGGCCTGTGACAACGCGCACCACCCCTTCGAGCCCGGCGGCACGCACCAGTTGCTCAATGCGCCCCTGCAGCAGCGGCACCGCTGGTACTATGAATTTAGTAGCTGGTCGCGTTTGATGGATAAGCGCTGCAGCCGAAAAGAAGGGCGGCGCAATGTACTGCACCTCGGACGAACGGCTGCCGGGCAGGATCGCCAGGATCTCGTCTTGATCCGCAAACCCCAGCGCGGCACGTGCCGCAGCGCGGTCAGGCACCCGAGGGATGACGCTGGCCAGGGGATGGCCCACGTAGGTGGCAGCAATGCCGTGCTGGGCCAGCAACGCAGGCTCAAACGGAAAAATGCACAGCACATGGTCGGCACTGCGGCGGATTTTCTCCACCCGGTTGGCTCGCCACGCCCAAATGGAGGGGCAGACAAAATGCACGGTCTTGATGCCCGCCGCCCGCAAGTCCGCCTCCAGCCCCAAATTGAAATCGGGGGCATCCACACCGATGAAGACGCCAGGGCGCTCGCGCAGCAGCCGCTCACGCAGTTGCTTGCGGATGCCCAGCAACTCGCGCAGGCGGCGCAGCACTTCCATGCTGTAACCATGCACGGCCAGCTTTTCACTGGGCCACAGGCATTCAAAACCCCGGCGTGCCATGTGCGGGCCGCCAATGCCCTGGGATTGGAGGTCGGGCCATTGGGCCTGCAAGCCATCCAGCAGCAGGCCTGCAAGCAAGTCGCCAGAGGCCTCGCCCGCCACCATTGCGATGCGAGGGGTGGATTCCATCAGCACGCGCTCAACGGGCAATGCCAGCGGCAGAGCTGGCGATGAAGGCGTCCATCAACGCCACATCGTCCTGCGCCTGCGGCATCTGCTGGGGCAACGCCAAGATCGCTTCGCGCGCTTGCTCCAGCGTCAGCCCCTGTCGGTACAGCAGCTTGTGCATTTCACGGATGGCCGCAATGCGCTCATCAGAAAAGCTGCGGCGGCGCAAACCCACCAGGTTCACACCGCGCACGGCCAGCGGGTTGCCATCGACCACCATGAACGGAGGCACATCCTTGCCGATATGGCTGGCAAAGCCCACCATGGTGTGCGCACCGATGCGCATGCGCTGCAGCACCCCGGTCAAGCCACCCACGGTGGCCCAATCACCCACATCCACATGGCCCGCCAAGGTGGTGTTGTTGGCCAGCGTGGTCTGGTTGCCCACCTGGCAATCGTGCGCAATGTGCACGTAAGCCATGATCCAGTTGTCATCCCCCACACGGGTCACGGCACGGTCTTGCACCGTGCCGGTGTTGAAGGTGCAGAACTCGCGGATGGTGTTGCGATGGCCAATAACCAGCTCGGTGGCCTCGCCCGCGTACTTCTTGTCCTGGGGCTGCGCCCCGAGCGAGGCAAACTGGAAAATCCGGTTGTCCTCGCCAATCGTGGTGCGCCCCTCGATCACGCAATGGGCACCCACTACCGTGCGCGCGCCGATCGAGACCTGCGGGCCAATGACCGCATAAGGCCCGATGGTCGCCGTCGGGTCAATACTGGCGGCTGGATCGATGACCGCAGTTGCGTGGATATTGCTCACGATCGGTCAAATCAGCCCACGGCACGCATGGTGCACATCAACTCAGCCTCGCAGGCCACTTCATCGCCCACGCGGGCCACGCCCTTGAACTTCCAGATGCCACCGCGCACGCGGTCAATCTTGATCTCCAGGTGCAGTTGGTCACCAGGCTCCACCGGGCGCTTGAAGCGGGCGCCATCAATGCCAACAAAGTAGTAGATGTTGTTTTCGTCAGGAACCTGGCCCATGGCATCAAAGGCCAGCAGGCCTGCGGCCTGTGCCAGCGCTTCCAGAATCAGCACCCCAGGCATGACAGGGCGGCCTGGGAAATGCCCCATGAAATAGGGCTCGTTGAAAGTCACATTCTTGATGGCCAGAATGCGCTCATTGCGCTCGAGCTCGAGCACGCGGTCCACCAGTAGAAACGGGTAACGGTGGGGCAGTTGCTTGAGAATTGCGTGGATATCCATCATCGAATTGTTCTTCCGTTCATGCTGCTTTGAGGGCTTGCTCCAGCGCCTTGATGCGCTCACGCAAGCTGTGCAGTTGTTTGAGTGTTGCAGCGTTCTTTTCCCACTTCGCATTGTCGTCGATGGGAAACATGCCAGTGTATTGACCTGGGCGCGACAGCGAGCGGGTGACCACCGTGGCTGCAGAGACGTGCACATTGTCTGCCAGTTCCAAGTGGCCCAGCACAATGGCACCGCCACCCACGGTGCAGTGGGCACCAATGGTGGCACTGCCGGCCACCCCTACACACCCCGCCATGGCCGCGTGGCGACCAATGCGCACGTTGTGCCCAATCTGGATCAGGTTGTCGAGCTTCACACCGTCCTCGACCACGGTGTCTTGCAGTGCGCCACGGTCAATGCAGGTGTTGGCGCCAATCTCCACGTCGTCCCCGATCTGCACCGCACCCAGTTGCTCAATCTTGACCCAGGTGCCTTGAGAGGGCGCAAATCCAAAACCATCGGCCCCAATGACGACACCGGGGTGCAGCAGACAACGCGCACCCACACGGCAGTTCTCGCCCAGCGTGATCCGAGAGGTGAGCACCGTGCCCTCCCCCACCACGGCACCGCGCTCGACCACACACAACGGACCGATGGTGGCCGTGGGGTGAATTTGAGCCGTGGGATCCACCACCGCACTGGGGTGAATGCCCACCGGGCGCGCAGGCGCGTGCTGCTGCTTCCACAGCTGCGTGGCCCTGGCAAAGTAGACATAAGGGTTGTCCACCACGATGCAGGCGCCGCGCGCCAAGGCGGCCTCGCGCATGGCAGGCGCCACAATGACACAGGCCGCCTGAGAGGCGGCCAGTTGCTGTTGGTAGCGCGGGTGGCTCAGAAAACTGATGTCACCCGGGCCGGCAACCTCCAGCGGCGCGATCCGGTGGATGGCGGTGTCCCGCCCCCCACCTTCGAGCGAGCCGCCCAGCGCATCCACCATCTGCCCAAGAAGCAAGCTCACGCGCCGACCACCCGTTGCATCCAATTACTTGGCAGCATTCAAAGCCTTGATCACCTTGTCGGTGATGTCGTGCTTGGGGTTGATGTACACGGCCTCTTGCAGGATCACGTCGTACTTTTCGGCCTCAGCCACTTGCTTGACGACCTTGTTGGCGCGCTCCAGAACCTGGGCCAACTCTTCGTTCTTGCGGGCGCTCAGGTCTTCCTGGAACTCGCGGCGCTTGCGCTGAAAGTCACGGTCTTGATCGACCAACTGGCGCTGGCGGGTTGTGCGCTGGCTCTCCGCCATGGTGGGGGCTTCGCGCTCGAATTTGTCGGTGGCGGTCTTGAGCGAACTGCCGATATCGACCAGTTCTTTCTCACGACGGGCAAATTCCTGCTCCAGCTTGGCCTGCGCCGTTTTGGCGGTGTTGGCTTCACGGAAGATGCGATCCGTGTTGACGAAACCTGCCTTGAACTCTTGCGCCTGTGCCGAGACGGCAAAGACGGTTGCGCCCATCAACAGGGCCAAAGATGTCTGACGGAAAAGGGATTTCATTAGAAAGACGTTCCAATCTGGAATTGCAGTTTCTGGATTTTATCGCCAGCGAACTTACGCACTGGCTGCGCAAAGGCTAGGCGCAATGGGCCCAAGGGGGAAATCCAGCTCAAACCGACCCCTGCCGAAGCACGCATGTCGCTGAATGTCACCTTCTGGTCTTCGCCGTACACGTTACCCACGTCCACAAAAGTGAAGACGCGCAAGGTGCGGTCATTGCCCGCGCCTGGGAATGGCGCCACCAACTCGGCATTGAGCGTGACCTTCTTCGGGCCACCCAAGGATGCGCCAGTCACGTCACGTGGACCCAACGTGCCTTGATCAAAGCCACGCACGGAGCCAAGACCACCCGAGTAAAAGTTCTTGAACACAGGGAACGGACGGCCATTGAGCCCCTTGCCATACCCAAACTCACCATTGAAGGCGACCGTGAAGCGCTTGTTCAAAGGGATGTATTGCTGGTACTGGTAGTTGCCTCGTACATAACGGGCGTCACCGGCCACTGACCACTCGGAATTGAGTCGCTGGTAGCGGCCCGAGTTGGGTGCCAAGGCACTGTCACGGTCATCGCGCGACCAGCCGATCGTCAAAGGAATCGAGTTGCTGGTGGCGCCATAGGTGTTGGCGTAGGCCAAGTACGTGGCGGGGATGTTGGTCCCTGCCTTGATCTGGGTCTGCTCCAGCCCACCACCGAAGAACACGGTATCGATCTCGCTGAATGGCACACCAAAGCGCATGGAGGCACCCGTGGTGACCAATTCGTAGTTACCGCCCTGGTCCTCGTAAGGCTTGTCGGTGCGGTAATACACGTCCACAGTGCGGGAGATACCGTCTTGCGTGAAATAGGGGTTGGTGGTGCTGAACACCAGCGTACGGCGGTACTTGCTGGTGTTGACGTCAATACCCAGGTAGTTGCCCGAACCAAAGAAGTTCTCTTGCTTGATGCCGAACGACAGCGCCACTTTTTCAGCGCTGGAGAAGCCAGCGCCCAGTTGCAGCGAGCCTGTGGGCTTCTCAGCCACGTTCACCACCAGGTCCACCTGGTCAGGAGAGCCGGGCACATCTTGCGTCTCCACATTCACTTCGGTGAAGAAGCCCAGGCGGTCCACGCGGTCGCGCGACAGGCGAATGCGCTCCCCGTCGTACCATGCGGCCTCGTACTGGCGGAACTCGCGGCGAATCACTTCGTCGCGGGTGCGGTTGTTGCCACTCACATTGATCTTGCGCACGTAGGCACGGCGCGATGGCTCAGCCTGCAACACCAGCGTGACGCGGTTGTTTTCGCGGTCGATTTCAGGCACCGCCTCAACGCGCGAGAAAGCAAAACCAAAACGGCCAAAGTATTCAGAGAACGCTTTGGTGGTTTCCGTCACCTGGTCTGCGTTGTAGGGCTCACCCGCACGGATGCTCACCAGCGATTTGAACTCGTCTTCACGGTCCAGGTAGTTGCCTTCCAGCTTCACTCCTGCCACCACAAAGCGCTCGCCCTCAGTCACATTCACGGTGATGGTGATGTCCTGCTTGTCTGGCGAAATCGCCACCTGGGTGGAGTCCACCCGAAACTCAAGGTAACCACGCTGCAGGTAGTAGGAGCGCAGGGTTTCCAGATCGGCGTTGAGCTTGGTGCGCGAATAGCGATCGGACTTGGTGTACCAGCTCAGCCAGCCGCCAGTGTCCTGGTCAAACAAGCCTTTCAGCGTGGATTCGCTGAATGCCTTGCTGCCATTGATGCGCACTTCCTTGATGCGGGCGGGCTCGCCTTCCACCACGGTGAACGTCAGGTTCACCCGGTTGCGCTCAATGGGGGTCACCGTCGTCACCACCTCGGCGCCATACAGGCTGCGGTTGATGTACTGGCGCTTGAGTTCCTGCTCCGCACGGTCTGCCAGCGCCTTGTCAAACGGGCGCCCTTCCGTCAGGCCCACGTCGCGCATGGCTTTCTTGAGAACCTCTTTGTCGAATTCGCGCGTCCCCGCAAAGTCGACATCGGCAATCGTGGGGCGCTCTTCCACCACGACCACCAGCACATTGCCATTGGCTTCCAGACGCACATCCTTGAACAAACCCAAAGCGAACAGCGCGCGAATGGCGGCCGCCCCCTTGTCGTCGTTGTAATCGTCGCCCACGCGCAGCGGCATGGAGGCAAAGATCGTCCCAGGCTCCACGCGCTGCAGACCTTCCACACGGATATCCTGGACCTTGAAAGGCTCCAGGGCCCACGCCGCGTTGGCGACGAATACCATGGCAGCAACGGCAGATGCAGTACGCACGCCAAGGCGAGTAATGTGTTTTTTCATGAATGAAACTGAAGCCGATATGGCTAGGCAAATACGGCCAGAAGTTTGGCGAGGTATCGGGAGATATCGTTAAAGAGAGCGATAGACATCATCACGGCAAGGACTGCAACGCCGCCACGCTGAAGGTATTCCGTCCAGGTGTCGGAGACACTTTTGCCTGTGACTCCCTCCCAAAGATAATACATCAGGTGCCCGCCATCGAGCACTGGCAGAGGTAACAGGTTCAACACCCCCAGGCTCACGCTGATGAGAGCCAGGTAGGCCAAGTACTGCATCAACCCCATTTCAGCCGAGCGGCCTGCGTAGTCAGCAATCGTCAATGGGCCGCTCAGGTTCTTGAGCGATGCCTCTCCCACCAGCATGCGCCCCATCATGCGCAAAGTCAGGGCAGACACCTCCCAGGTACGGTCAGCGCCTTTAAACAAGCCTTCCAGGGGGCCATACTGCACCTCCACCATTTCAGGGTTGCCACCGACGTAGGCATTGATGCGCCCCACCGCACCCGTGGGCTCCTGGACCACATCAGGCATCACCTCCAGCGCCACCAATTGCCCACCGCGCTCAACCTGCCACGACTGCATGACATCTTGATCGCCGCGCACCGACGTGCGAATCAATTCACGCAACTGCATGCCATCCACCACTGCAGTCTGCCCAATCTTGCGCACCAGATCCCCCTGGCGAAGGCCCGCACGCTCGGCAGCACCGCCAGCCATCACCTCGCCAATGGCTGGGCGCGTCCAGGGTGCAAACACCCCAATCTTCCGAAACAGTTGGGCATCGGCATCACGCACGTTCAGGGTGGAGAGGTCCAAAGTCACCTCGCGCAGTGATGCGCCGGGTGCAGGCTCCAGCTCCAGGCGCACACGCTGGCCATCCAGGGCGCCCTGGGTCAAAACCCAGCGCAGCTCTTCAAAAGAGCGCATAGGGGCCAGCTCCTCATCGCCCGCCGCAGCGCGGCGCACCAACTCGCCGCCCGCCAAGCCTGCACTCTGGGCGATAGAGCCCGCGACGGGGCTGGACAAAACGGCCTTGGGCTCCTGCACGCCCCCCCAATTGACCAACGAATACAGCAAAACCGCTAACAACAAATTGGCCAAGGGACCTGCCGCCACGATTGCGGCACGCGACCGCAAGGGCTGGGTATTGAAAGCCAGGTGGCGCTCATGGGGCTCTACCGGGGCTTCGCGCTCGTCCAGCATGCGAACATAGCCTCCCAGAGGAAACAGACCCAAAACAAACTCAGTGCCTGAGCCTTTGGCACGCCACATCAGCAGGGGTTTGCCAAAACCCACGGAGAACCGCAGCACCTTGACTCCGCAAGCCACTGCGACACGGTAATGCCCGTATTCATGCACAGCAATGAGCAGACCCAGCGCGACGAAAAAAGCAACCACGGTCAGCATACGAAGCTCCAGAAGAAACGGCCGATCAAAGCGCCATGGAGGCGGCAATGCGCCGGGCTGCATCGCGGGCCTGTGCATCCAGCCCCAGCAGCGACTCCAGCGAATCCGGCTTGGAGGGCGGCACGGCCTCTAAAGTTGCAAGGTTGACCGCGTGAATATGGTCAAAACGCAAACGCTCAGCCAAAAAGGCCTCCACCGCCACTTCATTGGCGGCATTGAGCACCGCCGTGGTGCCCTCTGGCGCATTCAATGCTTGCCAGGACAGATGCAGCCCCGGAAACCGGTGGGCATCGGCTTGCTCGAAGGTCAACGCCGTCAGCGCAGCGAAATCCAATCGGCCGGCCCCGCTCTCGATGCGCTCAGGCCAGGCCAGGCCACAGGCAATCGGCACACGCATGTCCGGCGTACCCAGTTGGGCAAGGATGGAAGCGTCGTTGAACTGAACCATGGAGTGGATGATTTGCTGAGGATGGATCACCACCTTGATCTGCTCGGGTGCCAAGCCAAACAGCCAACGGGCTTCGATCACCTCGAGCGCCTTGTTCATCATCGTGGCAGAGTCCACCGAAATTTTGCGCCCCATGGAGAAGTTGGGGTGCGCACAGGCTTGCTGCGGTGTGATTTGCGCCAGCGTGTCAGGCGCACGCGTGCGAAACGGGCCGCCCGAAGCTGTCAACAAAATATGGTCAACGCGCTCGGCCCAGCAGGCCGGGTCTTCTGGCAGGCACTGAAAAATGGCGGAGTGCTCACTGTCGATCGGCAGCAGCGTCGCGCCCCCATCGCGCACCGCCTGCATAAACAAGCCGCCGCCCACCACCAGGGCCTCTTTGTTGGCCAGCAGCAATCGCTTGCCTGCACGGGCGGCAGCCAGGCAGGGCGCCAGCCCAGCCGCTCCCACAATGGCCGCCATCACCGCATCTACCGACTCATGCGACGCTATGATTTCAAGAGCATCTTGCGCTTTTAGTACGGACGTTGGAAGCCCATTTTGCTTGATTTTTTCTGACAACAACTGGGCATGCGGCCCACTGGCCATCACCGCAAACTGGGGGCGAAAGCGGGCGCACTGCTCCAGCATCAGATCGACCTGGGTTGCCGCGCTCAGCGCAAACACTTCATACCGCTCAGGGTGGCGAGACACCACATCCAGCGTGCTTTTGCCAATGGAGCCCGTGGAGCCCAATACCGTGATTCTTTGCTTCATACAGAAATAAGTCGGGTGAGCATCAACGCCAGCGGCAAGGTAGGCAGCAGGGCATCCACCCGGTCCAGCACCCCACCATGGCCTGGCAGCAGGCCACTGCTGTCTTTCACACCAGCGCTGCGCTTGATCAGCGATTCCACCAAGTCACCCGCCACGCTCATGGCCACCATGAACACCACGGCAATCGCCAAAAACCACCACCCCGCACCATAAAGCCGCGTGTAGAAGCTGGCGACATCTGCTTGCCAATAACGATCCGCTACGACCCAGACGATGGCCAGACACAAGACACCTGCCAGCCCCCCCCACACACCCTCCCAGCTTTTGCCCGGGCTGATGGAGGGCGCAAGCTTGCCCCGGGTAAAACGCAGGCCAAATGCCCGCCCCGCAAAGTAGGCAAAAATATCAGCCGCCCACACCAGCGTGAGCACGGACAAAAGAAAATTGATACCCAAACTACGCGCCTGCACCACGGCCAGCCACGCCAGCCACAGCGCCAGCACGCCCAGCACGATGCGCACAGGCGCAGGTACCTGAGGCCAGCCCGGCACCCCGGCGCGCAACAGCCACGCGGCGCAGACCACCCACAGCCCACCGCCCACCATCCAAAGCGTGGACAAGGGCTGCACCACCCAACCTGCCCACCATGCGGCCGCACACAAAGCGGAGCACACCACCGAAAGGCCGATGGACACAGCATGGCTGCAACCATTCAAACGCCCCCACTCCCACGCAGCGGCGGCCATGAACACCAGCACTACCAGAGCAAAGGGCGCGATGGAGGGGTAAAACAGGGCTGGCAGCAAAATGGCCAGCAAGACCAGGGCAGTGATAACGCGCTGTAGAAGCATGGTGCCTTTTCAGCCCGGCATCGGATCAGGATGCACGGACACTATTTGTTCAGACGTTTTGCCAAAGCGGCGTTCACGCGCCTGGAAGGCATTCAATGCCTCGTCCAAGGCCGACTCATCAAAGTCAGGCCACAAGCGATCACTGAAGTACAACTCGGAATAGGCCGCCTGCCAGAGGAGGAAATTGCTGATACGCATCTCCCCTCCAGTGCGAATGATCAAGTCTGGATCTGGCACATGGGACATTCCCATGGCAGCGTGCAAACTCGCTTCGGTGATGGCCTCGCCACGGGCTGCCAGTGAGGCCGCCGCCTGTGCGATGTCCCAACGGCCGCCATAGTTGAAACACACATTGAGGATCAGGCGCGTATTGTCGGCCGTGGCTGCTTCGGCCTGGGCCAAGCCGTCGCGCACCCTGGGCGACAGGCCTTCACGGCTGCCTACGAAGTAAAGCCGTACCCCATCTTTTTTGAGCTGCGGCACCTCGCGACCCAGGGCCATGGCCAGCAACTCCATGAGGCCAGAGACCTCATCCGCAGGGCGATTCCAGTTTTCGGAGGAAAAGGCGAAGACGGTTAGCACCGCAACGCCCTGCTGCACACAGGCTTGCACACAGCGGCGCAGCGAATCAACACCCTGCTTATGCCCGGCCAAACGCGGCATGAAGCGGCGCTTGGCCCAGCGGCCGTTGCCATCCATCACGATGGCGATGTGGTGGGGCACCACCGGCGAATCAGACATGCAAACGATCAGTCAGCTCCATTGACGGGAGCTTAGACCGCCATGATTTCTTGTTCTTTGGCAGAGACCAGCGCATCGATCTCAGCGATGTGCTTGTCGGTGAATTTCTGCACGTCGGTTTCTGCACGCTTTTGGTCGTCTTCCGAAGCGAGCTTGTCCTTGACCAGTTTCTTCACGGATTCATTGGCATCGCGACGCAGGTTGCGCACGGCGATTTTGGCGCTCTCGCCCTCATTGCGGGCCAGCTTGGTCATTTCTTTGCGACGCTCTTCGCTCATGGGCGGCATCGGCACGCGAATCAAATCCCCCATCGACGCTGGATTCAGGCCCAAATCGCTCTCGCGGATGGCTTTTTCGATTTTGGCGCCCATGCCCTTTTCCCAGGGCTGCACGCTGATGGTGCGCGAATCCAGCAGGGTCACGTTGGCCACCTGGCTCAGGGGCACCATGGAGCCGTAGTACTCCACCTGGATGCTATCGAGCAACGCAGGATTGGCACGGCCCGTGCGGATCTTCTGGAGGTTGTTCTTGAACGCTGCGATGGACTGGTCCATCTTGGTTTCAGCGGTTTTTTTGATATCGGCAATCGTCATGTTGTTTCCTCAGGGCGAAGCTGCTGCGGGGCACTCGGATGGTCAGGCGTAGACCAAGGTACCTTCGTCTTCACCCATCACCACGCGCTTGAGAGCGCCATGCTTGATGATGGAGAACACGCGCACGGGCAGCTTTTGATCACGGCACAAGGCAAACGCCGTGGCATCCATGATGCCCAGATTGCGGGACATAGCCTCGTCAAAGCTGAGCTTCGTGTAGCGCGTTGCGGTGGGATCCTTGTGAGGGTCGGCAGTATATACGCCGTCGACCTTGGTGGCCTTCAGCACCACCTCGGCACCAATCTCGGCGCCGCGCAGGGCAGCGGCGGTGTCTGTGGTGAAAAACGGGTTGCCCGTGCCTGCGGCAAACACCACGACCTTGCCCTCTTCGAGGTACTGCAGCGCCTTGGGGCGCACATAGGGCTCCACCACCTGCTCAATGGCAATGGCCGACATCACCCGCGCCGTCAGGCCTTGCTTGTCCATGGCATCTGCCAAGGCCAGGGCATTCATGACCGTGGCCAGCATGCCCATGTAGTCGGCAGTGGCCCGGTCCATACCAACCGAGCCGCCCGCCACACCACGGAAGATATTCCCCCCCCAATCACCACCGCGACCTGGACACCCAGGCGGGTCACCTCTGCAATTTCCTCCACCATCCGGACGATGGTGGCGCGGTTGATGCCAAAGGAGTCATCGCCCATCAGCGCCTCACCGGACAGCTTGAGCAAAATACGCTTGTGGGCTGGCGCGGCGGTGGTCATGGGCAATTTCTCCAATGGATGATGGTGTTTGAGGGTTAAGCGGGAGTCAGTAGATCAGGCAGCAGCCTTGGCAGCAGCCACTTGGGCTGCCACTTCAGCAGCAAAGTCGTCCACCTTCTTCTCAATGCCTTCACCCACCACGTACAGGGTGAAACCCTTCACGGTGGTGTTGTTGGCCTTGAGCATTTGCTCAACGGTTTGCTTGCCATCCGCAGCCTTCACGAAGACTTGGTTGAACAGCGAGACTTCCTTGAGGAACTTCTGCACGCCGCCTTCGATGCGCTTGGACACGATTTCGTCGGACTGCACTGGCTTGCCTTCAGCTTCGGCCTTGGCCTTGTCTTCAGCCGCCTTGGCTGCGGCCACCGAGCGCTCTTTTTCGATCAGTTCGGCAGGCACATCAGCGCTGGTCAGCGCCACGGGCTTCATTGCAGCCACGTGCATTGCCACATCCTTGGCCGCAGCAGCATCACCGTCAAATTCGATGACCACGCCAATGCGCGTGCCGTGCAGGTAGGAAGCCAGGTTGCCGCCCGAGAAACGCTTGAAGCGACGGAACGACATGTTCTCGCCGATCTTGCCGATCAGACCCTTGCGCACATCTTCCAACGTGGGGCCAAAGGTCTCTTGCTCGTAGGCCAGAGCACTCAGTGCAGCGATATCAGCAGGGTTGTGGTCAGCCACCAGCTTGGCAGCAGCGTTGGCCAGGGCGATGAAGCTGTCGTTCTTGGAAACGAAGTCGGTTTCGCTGTTCACCTCGATCAGGGCACCCACATCGCCGTTGATGTAGCTGGCCACGACGCCTTCAGCCGTCACGCGGGCAGCAGCCTTGCCAGCCTTGGTGCCCAGCTTGACGCGCAGCAGCTCTTCCGCTTTCGCCATATCGCCGTCGGCTTCTGTCAGTGCCTTCTTGCATTCCATCATGGGAGCGTCGGTTTTGCCGCGCAGTTCAGCAACCATGCTTGCGGTAATTGCAGCCATCTGTGTTCCTTCAGTATTCAGTTCAAACGATTCAAAACTCGGGCTAAAAAAAAGGGGGCTAACCAGGAGCCCCGCTTTCATTCGCGACCACGGTCGCGCAGCCGGGCGCTCAGGCAGCCGACTCTTGCACTTCCACGAATTCGTCAGTGCTTTCCGAAGCCACAGCCTTCACGACTTCGTTCACGGCATTGGCACGGCCTTCGATGATCGCGTCAGCGATGCCACGGGCGTACAGCGTCACAGCCTTGGCCGAGTCGTCGTTACCAGGGATCACGTAGTCGATGCCTTCAGGCGAGTGGTTGGTGTCAACCACACCGATCAGTGGGATGCCCAGCTTCTTGGCTTCAGCCACGGCGATCTTGTGGAAGCCCACGTCGATGATGAAGATGGCATCAGGCAAGGCAGCCATGTCCTGGATGCCGCCGATGTCTTTTTCCAGCTTGGCGATTTCGCGGCTGAAAGTCAGTTGTTCTTTCTTGCTCAGGCTGTCCAGACCGGTTTCCATCTGGGCCTTCATGTCCTTCAGGCGCTTGATCGAAGTCTTCACGGTCTTGAAGTTCGTCAGCATGCCGCCCAACCAGCGTTGGTCCACGAATGGCACGCCAGCGCGCTGCGCTTCAGTGGACAGGATTTCACGGGCTTGGCGCTTGGTACCCACCATCAGGATGGTGCCGCGGTTCGCAGCCAGTTGCTTGGCGAACTTTTGGGCTTCCTGGAACAGTGGCAGCGACTTTTCCAGGTTGATGATGTGGATCTTGTTGCGGTGACCGAAGATGTACGGGGCCATCTTGGGGTTCCAGAAGCGGGTTTGGTGACCAAAGTGGACACCGGCTTCCAGCATTTCGCGCATAGTAACGGACATAAAAATACTCCAAAGGTTGGGTCTAAAATCCAGCCCCATAACTTGCGACTTCTGCTTGAAGCCGCAACACCTTGACGGGGCTGGTTTGCGATTGGTTTTGCCTCAACTGCGGGCTCAGGCCAAAAGACCACGCGCCACTGCGTACAGCAAAACCCAAAGATTCTAGCACACCCATGCAAGCCGACCTGATCGCGACCCGCGCCCTGATACAAGAGGGCGCCCTGACCGCAGCCCAGGCCATGGAGGCATCGGAGCGCTTGGCGCAAGCCCCTGCTGCGGCCCACTGTTTTCTTTCCTCATCCTTTGAGCAAGAGCGTGATCGGTTGCAACGCACCGAAACAGCGCACCAACCCCTGGCGGGTCTGGCCATCTCCGTCAAAGACCTTTTTGACGTGGCAGGGCAAGTCACCGCAGCAGGTTCGCTGGCTTTACAAGATGCCCCGGCAGCCGCAAGCGATGCGCCCGCCGTAGCCCGACTGCGTGCCGCAGGCGGCAGCATTGTGGGCCGCACCCACATGGTGGAGTTCGCTTTTTCCGGAGTGGGCACCAACCCGCACTTCACCACACCCGCCGCCTTCGACGCCCGCTTTGGCGCCATCCCCGGTGGTGCGCGCGTGCCGGGCGGATCATCCTCGGGTGCTGCTGTATCGGTGGCCAGTGGCGCCTGCTTTGCCGCGCTGGGCTCAGACACAGGGGGGTCCATCCGCATCCCTGCGGCCTTCAATGGACTGGTCGGGTTCAAAAGCACGGCAAGGCTGGTGCCCACCGGGGGCGCCATTCCCCTGTCGACCACCCTCGACACCGCCTGCGCCATGACGCGCAGCGTGCGCGATGCCATCCTGGTGCACGAGGTTCTGGCCGCACGGCACGCAGTGCGCAGCGCTGCCCCCCTGTCACAGTGGCGCCTTGCGGTACCCGCCACCACATTTTTGGAAGACCTCGCCCCAGAGGTTCGCACCGCGTTCCAGCGCTCCCTGGACGCACTGCAGCAAGCGGGCGCACACATCGAGACCATCGATCTGCGTGAAACAGCCGAACTAGGCCCCATGCAAGCACAGGGCAGCCTGGCCGCCGCCGAGAGCTACGCATGGCACCGCCCCCTGCTGGCCCAGTCGGCCCATCGGTACGACCCTCGGGTCCGCAGCCGCATCGAGCGGGGCGGCACCATGGGCGCCGCCGATTACATCGACCTGCAGCAAGCCAGGCAAGACTGGATCAACCGCATGCAAGCCCGCATGGCCTCTTTTGATGCCCTGCTCTCCCCTTGCACCCCCATCCCCGCCCCGCTCATGGCCGATGTAGCACCGGGCGAAGCGCGTGACGAGGCCTTTTTCAAGGTCAACGCCTTGGTGCTGCGCAACACCAGCGTGGTCAACATGCTGGACGGCTGCGCACTCTCATTGCCCTGCCATGTGCGCGGCGAATTGCCCACCGGGCTGATGGTCTGGCACGCGGGTGAGCACGATGACGCCGTGCTCAACATTGGCTTGCGTATCGAAGAATTGCTACAAAAATAATAGCTGCTAGCGCTTATAGAAAAAGCGCTAGAGCACCATTTCATTCAAAACCATGAAGATCGCCATTGTGGGCGCCGGGATCATCGGCGTGACCACCGCATACGAATTGGCCCACGACGGCCATGAAGTGACCGTGCTGGAACAGCGCAGCGCCGCCGCCGAGGAAGCCAGCTTTGCCAACGCCGGGCTGCTCGCCCCCTACCTGACCACCCCCTGTGCACTGGCTGGCAAAGCCGGGCTGCTGGGCAGCACACCAGCGGGCATCCGCATGGCGCAAGGCGCCGGACTGAAGGAGCTGGCCTGGCTGTGGCGCTGGCGGCGCAGCCAAACACCACTGGCAGCACTGGAGGGCCTGGCCCGCTACAGCCGCCAACGCACCCTGGACCTTGCCGCGCGCCACGAGCTGGATTTTGAAAGCAATACCGCCCGCTTGGTTCTTTTCCGGTCCGCCAAAGACCGCGCGCAGCTCCAGCCACTGCTGGACTGGCTGCGCGAATCCGGCACCCCGGTCCAAGACATCAGCCCAGACAATGCGCGCCAACTGGAGCCCGGCCTGTCGCCCGAAGCACCACTGGACAGCGTGGTGCTGCTGCCCTCCGCCGCGTCCGGCAACTGCCGACTGTTTGCCCAGATGCTGCGCCAAGGCATGCAAAGTGCCGGGGTGCAATTTGCGTTCAACACCCCAGTGACCGCGCTGTCCAGCGAGCCCACCGGCCTGTGGCTGCAAGGCGAGCCCGACATGCGCCGGTTTGACGCCGTGGTGCTGTGCGCGGGCGCCGCCTCCCCCGCCCTGCTGCGCCCACGCGGGCTGAAGCTGCCCATGGCCTCGGTGTTTGGCTACTCCGTCAGCGCCCCCCTGCGCGAGGCCACCCATGCGCCGCTGACCAGCGCCATCGACGCGCAACAGCAAATCACCATCACACGGCAGGGCCAGCGCATTCGCATTGCTGGCGGCGCCGAAGTCGGATCGCCGCAGGCGCCGCACCACCACGCCACCCTGCAAAAGCTGTACCGCGCCGTCAATGACTGGTTTCCCGGCGGCGCGCAATTGTCTGGCAGCCTGCAAATCTGGCGGGGCGCACGCCCAACCCTGCCCGACGGAGCGCCCGCCCTGGGCAACAGCGGCTTGCCCGGCATCTGGCTCAACACCGGGCACGGCGCCGGTGGCTGGGCCCTGGCCTGCGGCAGCGCCCGCGTGTTGGCCGATCTGATCGGCCAACGCACCCCGGAAGTCAACCTGCAGGGGCTGGAGGCGCAGCGCTTTTATTGATCCGACACTAAATCTACTTGAACCGTTCACGCTGAGCCCGTCGAAGCGCAGCGCAAGGTTTCGACAAGCTCAATCCGAACGGATATTTCAAGTTCAAAGAGGCCTGCCCAATAAGCTTGGCTAAAGGCACGGGGGCCTCACCACCCCCGCGAGATCGTCAACAGGCCCCCAGCAGCGCAAAATCAAGGGATAAGCAGCCCTTTGCGCTGCGGGACCCTGCCATGCAACGCATCACGCCCGACCAAGCCCACCCGTTATTCGACACCGCCGCCACCCGCCGACAAGAACAGGCCATGGCGGCCGCACTCCCACCCCACACCCTGATGCAACGCGCCGGACGGGCCGTGGCCCAGCTGGCGCAGGCGATTGCCCCGCACGCACGCACCGTATGGATTGCTTGCGGCCCGGGCAACAATGGCGGCGATGGGCTGGAGGCCGCCACCCATCTGGCACGCAGCGACCGCCAGGTCATCATCACCTGGCTGGGCTCGCCCGAAACACTGCCGGACGACGCACGGAAGTCCTGGGAGAAAGCCCGAAACACCGCCCACACCACCTGGAGCGACACCCCACCCGAGCACCTGACGCCGCAAGACCTGTGCATCGATGCCCTGCTGGGCATTGGCGTGCGCGCCTCCACCCCGCCCGCACCAGCCCCCAACACCGCAGGCAGCGTGCTCGCCCAATGGCTGGCACAGCTGCACACCTGCAGGGCCCCGGTGCTAGCAGTCGACGTGCCATCGGGGCTGGATGCCGACACCGGGCAATATGCCCACGGGCTGGAAGCCGCCGCCGGCGCAGGCCTCACGGGTGGCGCAGGGGCACGCTACACCCTCAGTCTGCTGACCCTGAAGCCGGGACTGTTCACCGCCCACGGGCGAGATGCGGCAGGACAGGTGTGGTTGGATGACTTGAGCGCACCACCCCATCCGCACACACCGCACAGCCGCGTACAGGAAAACCGGGAGCCCCCCACCGCCTGGCTGGCAGGCCCACCCGCCAGAGCGCAGCGCCACCATGCCAGCCACAAAGGCAGCTATGGTGATGTCGCCATCGTGGGCGGCGAAGGGCTGGCCCAGCGCGGCATGGGCATGACAGGGGCCGCGCTGCTCGCCGCATCCGCGGCATTGCATGCGGGTGCTGGCAGGGTGCTGGTCAGCCTGCTGGACCCTGCGGAGACCGCCGAGATCAGCACACAGCCTGAGCTGATGCTGCGCCGTTTTGAAGCCTTGGAGCTGGAGGCCCTCACCGTGGTGTGCGGCTGCGGCGGCGGGCAAGCGGTGCGTGGCGTGCTGCCAGCCGTGCTGCAACGGGCAGGCACCTTGGTATTGGACGCCGATGCCCTCAACGCCCTCAGCGCAGAGGGCAGCCTGCAACAGGTGCTCAAGGCGCGCGCCGCACGCCAGCACACCACCGTGCTGACCCCCCACCCGCTGGAAGCCGCACGCCTGCTGCACACCCACACCGCCCAGGTGCAAGCCCACCGGCTGGCTGCAGCACAGCAACTCGCCCGTCAATTTCAGTGTGTGGTGGTTCTCAAAGGCTCAGGCACCGTCATCGCCAGCCCCCAGGGCACCCCCACCATCAACCCCACGGGCAATGCCCGCCTGGCAACGGCGGGCACCGGCGATGTCTTGGCAGGCATGATTGGTGCCTATCTGGCACAAGGCATGCCCCCCGAACAGGCGGCCATGGCCGCCGTCTTTGTCCATGGGCAAGCAGCAGACCAGTGGCCAGAGCAAATGCCGTTGACTGCGGGAACACTGGCGCAACGCTTGGCCTAGCCGCCAAGTCCAACACGCCACCGGGGACGCCCCCCCCGGTGGCACTGTGCTCAACTGCGGCGCGCCTTACGGCCCTTGCCCTTGGCGGGCTTGCCACTGGCCACAGCCTGCTTGACCGAGGCCTTCAGTGACTGGATGGGGGAACGGTTGCCCCGGTCACGCGCGGACGGGGTCGCGTCCAAGGCCGATGCATCTGCCGCAGGCCTGCGGCCCTTGCCAGCCGCCCCTGCGGCAGAGCCTTTGCGCTCTGCCGCAGAGCGCCCTTTTTTACCGCCCGGTGCGGTGGCCGAATCACCGCCAACCCCCTTGTCCCTGAGCGCACGGCCGATCAGCTCTTCGTTCTCACGCACCAGACGGAAGTCAATCTTGCGCCCGTCCAGGTCCACACGGCTGACCTGCACCCGCACCCGCGTGCCAATGGCGTAACGGATGCCCGTGCGCTCACCGCGCAACTCCTGGCGCGCTTCATCGAACTTGAAGTACTCGCCCCCCAGCTCGGTGATGTGCACCAGCCCTTCGACATACATGGCGTCCAACGTCACAAAGATGCCGAAGCTGGTGGCCGCGCTGACCACGCCGCTGTACTCCTCGCCCAGGTGCTCGCGCATGTACTTGCACTTGAGCCAAGCCTCCACATCGCGGCTGGCCTCATCGGCGCGGCGTTCATTGGCACTGCAGTGCAGGCCCGCCGCCTCCCAGGCCTGGGTTTCACGGCTGGCAGGCTTGGCTTCTTTTCTTGGCTTGGTGCCCGGGGGCGCCACGCGCGCTGCCAGCCGCTTGGCCAGCTTGGCATGGGCCTCACCAGGGGTGGGCAAGGCGGGCAACTTGTACTGCGTCTTGCTCAAAATGGCTTTGATGACGCGGTGCACCAGCAAGTCGGGGTAGCGGCGAATCGGGCTGGTGAAATGTGTGTAGGCCTCAAACGCCAAGCCAAAGTGCCCACTGTTGATGGGCGTGTAGATCGCCTGCTGCATGGAGCGCAGCAGCATGGTGTGGATCTGCTGCGCATCTGGGCGGTCTTTGGTCGCCTCGGCAATCGCCTGAAACTCCGAAGGCTTGGGGTTGTCGCTGATCGACATCCCCACTGCCATGGCCTTGAGGTAGCCCCGCAGAATTTCCTGCTTTTCAGGGGTTGGCCCCTCGTGCACCCGAAACAATCCGGGCTGCCCACCCTGTGCGATGAAGTCGGCACTGCAAACGTTGGCAGCCAGCATGGCTTCTTCAATCAGCTTGTGGGCATCGTTGCGGGTGCGGGGGACGATTTTTTCGATGCGTCCGTTTTCATCGCACACGATTTGCGTTTCAGTGGTCTCAAAGTCCACAGCCCCGCGTTCACGGCGCGCCACCAGCAGGGCGCGGTACACATCGTGAAGGTTCAGCAAATCCTTCACCCGGTCCTTGCGCTTGCTGGCCTCAGGACCACGGGTGTTGGCCAAAATTGCAGCCACTTCGGTGTAGGTGAAGCGGGCGTGGCTGAACATCACTGCCGGGTAGAACTGGTAGGCATGGACCTCGCCCTTGGCGGTCACCAGCATGTCGCATACCATGCACAGCCGCTCGACCTCGGGGTTCAAAGAGCACAGGCCATTGCTGAGCTTTTCGGGCAGCATGGGAATCACGCGGCGCGGAAAGTAAACGCTGGTGGCTCGGTCGTAGGCGTCAATGTCGATGTCACTGCCGGTTTCGACGTAGTGGCTCACATCGGCAATCGCCACCAGCAGGCGCCAGCCTTTACTGCGCCCCACTTTAGCGGGCTCGCAATACACGGCATCGTCAAAGTCGCGCGCGTCTTCTCCGTCAATGGTGACCAAAGGCACATCGGTCAAATCCACCCGGCGCTTCTTGTCCAACGCCCGAACCTTGTCTGGCAGCGCCTTGGCCTGCGCCAGACAGTCCGCAGAAAACTCATGCGGAACACCGTACTTGCGCACCGCAATCTCAATCTCCATCCCTGGGTCATCGACCTCGCCCAGCACTTCAACAATGCGGCCCACAGGTTGCCCGAACAAAGCAGGCGGCTCGGTCAGTTCCACCACCACCACTTGCCCCGGTTTGGCAGCGCCAGTGGCCCCCTTGGGGATCAGGACATCCTGCCCATAGCGCTTGTCCTCAGGGGCCACCAGCCATACGCCGCTTTCCTGCAACAAACGGCCAATGATGGGCTGAAAAGGACGCTCAATGATTTCAACGACCCGCCCCTCAGGGCGGCCGCGGCGGTCCTGGCGAACGATGCGCACACGCACACGGTCCTTGTGCAACACAGCCCGCATCTCGTTGGGAGGGATGAAGATATCGCCATCCCCGTCGTCGCGGATGACAAACCCATGCCCATCTCGGTGCCCCTGAATGCTGCCTTCGATTTCGTCAGACAGGTGTGCAGGCGCTGCGCCGGGGGTGTTTTTTTTGATATACAATCTAAATCTTTCCTGAAATGCCCAGGTGGCGGAATTGGTAGACGCACTAGTTTCAGGTACTAGCGAGTAACATCGTGGAGGTTCGAGTCCTCTCCTGGGCACCAAGTTTAACGACAACCGATGACGGTTTTCTAAATAAAAAAGCCACTGCCTCTGCGGTGGCTTTTTTTATGGATGGCAAACGGACTGCACAAGCCATCCTTCAAAAAAATCAAGACAACTTATAAAAACAGGAAAAACCTGTTCTATAATTCAAATCTTTCCTGAAATGCCCAGGTGGCGGAATTGGTAGACGCACTAGTTTCAGGTACTAGCGAGTAACATCGTGGAGGTTCGAGTCCTCTCCTGGGCACCAAATCATTAAAAAGCCGTTGCACATGCAACGGCTTTTTTGTTTTGCGCTAACCCTTTTTGGCAAAGTACCTCGCCGCAGCCCATTGGCCTTCACGCATGCCAAATGCGTTACAGACCTCGCCGAAACTCAGGAGAGAAAGAAAGATGGTTCAGGGTAGGCACTGGAGCAAGATCGCGCTGACACACCAGCGCACCCAATCCGCACTCAATGGTCAGGGATCAATCGCTTGCCAAGGCAAAAAGCCTCATCCTGCGCGTAACCCAGCGCGTCATAAAAACCAAGCACCTGCACATTGCTGGTCCGCACCAGCACATTGACCTTGGGGCAGCCTAGCGCCAGCAGACGCTGCTCCACTTCCTGCATCAGCCGACGGCCCAAAGCCGCCCTCTGATGCTCTGGCGCGACAGCAAGGTAGTACACCGATCCACGGTGACCATCGTACCCCGCCATGGCAGATCCGACCAACACCTCCACACCCGCCGCATCAGCCTGCGTGGCCACCAAAAAAAGCCCGGGCTGAAAGCTTCGCTTGCGCTCAATATCCTTGTACGGATCATTCCAGGGGCGCACCAGCCCACAGGCATGCCAAAGCGCCACCACCTCCGACTCGTCAGCCGAGTCGAAGGTGCGGATGCACAGCGCAACAGCGGGCATGGGCAGAGTTACTTGCGCAGCAATGCCTTCAGCACATTTTGCAAACGCCGTGCACCGGCGGCGTCGCTGGCACTGGCCAACACCTGGGCTGCATCAGCACCCCAGGTTTGGTCTGGCGCCGGATCGTTGCGGCGCGTGAGCAATTGCAGTTGCAGCATGCGGCGAGCGGCGATGTACTCTGCCGGAGTGGGCACTTCGGCGGCCATTTCCAAGCGCAACAGCGCCTGGGCCGCATCACCCTTGGGCGCTGCAGACAAAGCCTGCGTCCAGGCCGAGCGAACGGCTGGCGTGACACGCCCGCCCAGATCTTGAGCACTGGGCACCTGCGCCGCATCGCGCTTTTCCCAGGCCGACAGCAACTGGGTCAGGGCTTCGCCATGGGCCTGTGCCGCCAACTTTTTCAGCGCTTGCTGGGCATGCTCCATGGCATCGCGCTGGGCTCGGAAAGCAGCATCCCCCAGACGAGGGCCACGGTCTTCGCGCTCTGCACGGTCGCCAAAGCGGCCTGGACGGTCATTGCGATCACCGAAACGCCCCTCCGTACGAGGACCACGATTGGCATCGCGGTCACCAGGGCGCGCATCGCGGCGATCACCTGGGCGTGCTCCACGACCGGGGGCGGCCGGGGCTTCTTTTTTCATACCGGGTCGATCATCACCACGCACAGCCACCACTGGACGGGCCACTGGCTTGGGCGCTGCAACAGGCGCAGGGGTCGCCACGTCCTCAGAAGTTTCTGAAGAAGTCTCAACCGCTCCTTCTTTAGGAGCATCTTGCGCTGATTCAACGGGCGCTGGCGCCTGATTTGACTCATCTTTTTGCGCCGTCTCCACGGCTTGGGCAGCTTGCGCTTGTCCACGCAAAGCAGCCTCCAGGGCCTGCATGGCAGAGCGAATCTGCTGTGCGTCACCCGTGGCGTTAGCAGCCTCCAGCGCCTTGGAGGCATCCACCACCACACGGTCTCTCGCACTCAACTCAGTCACTGCACGCTCACGGTCTGCAGACTTGCGATTGAACGCCTCATCAATCGGCTTACGGAAAGCATCCCACAGCTTTTGCTCGTGCTTGCGATCCAGAGGCACAGACTGAGCCTCGCCTTGCCAGCGCTGCTGCAGCGCCTTGACCGCATCAATGCGCAACGTGGGCGCTGCGCCCAAGGCCGTAGCCTCTTCAATCATGGCATGGCGCCGGGCCAGACTTTCCTTCTGGGCTGCCTCAAACGGCGCGGCAGCGGCGGCAATGGCCTGCTTCCACAACGGCTGCAACTCGGCAAACAGCTTTTCACCGATATGGCCGCTTTCGCGCCAACGGTCGCCAAACTGGTACAGCGCACGATGGATGCCCTTCCAATCGCCAGAGGCTGCATGCTCCTGGGCCCAGGCCTTGACCTCTTCGATCAAAGCCAGGCGCTGGGCCTTGTGCTCAGCAGCCTCCGCCCGGATCTTGTCCAGCCATGCTTCCACCACTTTGTGGGCTGCATTGCAGGCCTCGTCAAACTTCTTCCACAACCCGTGGTTGGGTGCACCACCCTGGTCGGCTTGCTTCCATTGCTCACGCAGCTGGCGCAGGGTTTCCTGCATCTTGCGCCCACCCAAGGCCTGGCCTTCAGGGCGATTGAGCAGCGCTTCGGCCTTGGCCACCAACTCTTCACGCACCTGATCGGCACTCCAACGCTGCCAGCCTTCCAGCTCACCAGCGGCCACCAAGGCAGCATGCACTTGCTGCTCCAACGCGGCATCCAGGTGCTTGCCATGGACCTTCAGCACGGCGCGCAAAGCGGCAGCCGCACCCGCGCTGGCCTTGCCGTGGCCTTCGGCAGTTTCCTTTTCTAGCACGACCAGCGCTTCGCGTACGGCCTGCACCGCCTTGTCGCGCACCTCGGGGGCCACCTTGGGCTTGGCCGGACGGGCCGCCTTGGCCGCTGCGGCAGCCGCCTCAGAGGGCAGGCCCCGCGCCACACGCAACTCATCAGCCCACACAGGCACAGGCGGCAGTGGGGCATTGGCATCCTCGGCCGCCGCAACCGCTTGGGCCAGCGCAGGCTGAAATGCCTCCCACACCACCAGCAACTGGGACTTGGAAGCATCCAACAGCGGGGGAAAACGGGCTTCCACACTGGCCCAACTGGCATCACCTGCCAGACCAAGGGCTTGCTCTTGCCAACGGGCGACATCCGCCCCCAGCAATTCCAAGGCGGCCTGCGCATCACGCCAAGATTTTGTCGATAGCACTTCAATGCGCTGCGCGAGCAGTACGGCCGCTTCGCGCTGCACCTGGACACGGTGCTGCAGGTCTTCAATCACCTTGACGCGGTCGGCAATTTGCACCTTGAGCACAGACAGGGGCTCACGCGACAGAGGTGCACCTGCCTTGGCGGCATCCCGCTGCCAGGCTAAAGCGTCAGCGATATTGAGCTTGGAGGCCGCCAGCAGTGCCTGGGCTTTCTCGGCCCACTCGGCCGCGATCGCTTCTTGCCCCTTGGCCCGGCGAATCTCATCCAGACGCTCGCGCACCGCGCGGGCCGCGCCCTTGTCCCGGCCACTCAGCTCCTTGAACACCTCTTGCAGTTGCTCAGGCGCCGGCTGCGTGGTGAGCCAATCGCGGATACGCGAAGCGCGCTCACCAGAGGTCGCTGCTGAAAAAGCACCACCAGTCAGTGCGTCCAGCGGGTGCAACTCTTGGGTTTTGGCCGGGGCCGGATTCACTTCAGGGGCTTCAGACATTTTGCTGCGGGAAAAAAAAGGAAACATGGATCAATCAAAAACGAATGGGGCCTGGAGGCCAACACCCCTAACCAGACCAGCCATGGCACCGGCCTTACAGACAGGCCATGGCAAAAGAAACTATTGTCACAGACAGGCCAACCGACCTGCGTGGGGATGATGCCCGGGCATCATCCCGATCAACATGACATGGCACAAACACCCCCTGCCCATGCACAGCAACCCTGCTGGCCAGTGACCAGGGTCTAGGGCAACCCCAAGGGCAACAGCGCCCATTATCTATATATATGCAAAGGCACCGATTGACAGCCCCTGGAGCCGAGGAAAAACCAAAGGGGTGTCAACCACACCAAGCGCCAGCCCACAAACAAGAAAGCCCGATGAACACGGCCATGTGGCTTGCTCACCGGGCTTGACGGCTGACACAACGGTCTTTGCCATCGCTTCGCAACGCGGAGGTTCACGTCCCCGCTGCGAGGGGGCAATGGATTGCCCCCATGGGGTGCCATGAAAGCCTCGTCTGCTGCACCTAGGCACTGAATGCGGTTGGAGGGAGATTTGGCTTCGTCCGGCGATGCCTGATCTTTCAGGCGCCTCCACGTTAACAAACTACGCCAACCGCTTCAAACAGCAATTTCAATCACCACACATCAATTGATTGAAAAAATCTTTCAAACAACACCCTCCCCTCGACAAACCGAGGCCACAAAGCACTTCCTCCGTCAAAAATATGGATGCAATCACAGTGTTTTTATAATTTTTATGTCTTAAAATAATTTTTGATAGTATTGACCATGAATTAAGTACCCTCCTAGAATCCGCCAGCCTTCAAAACCAAGGCTGGTAAAAACCCCAACCCGCTGCCGAACCCGGCTAAGTCAACTCTGCCAGCGTCGCAACCTGCGATCGCACCGACACAGAGTTTGATGGCGTACCAATCCAAGCGGACACCCGCAACCGCACTGCCAACACCGGCAGGCGCCCCGTGCGGAATCCGCCTCAGAAAGGAAGAGCTATGACAGCGTCAGGAAAAATAGTCTCCGGCGTACGAACCTTCGTTGCCGATGTGACCAACGGTTTTCTTGAGATCACCCACAACAGCTTTGCCCTCATCGGCTTGGCAGTTGCCTTTGTGGCCATCACTTTGACGGCCCGACCCGACCTGCGCCAAGCCGGCGAGGAGCAGCTCATGGGCTGGCTTCAGGCCCGGCAGGTCGCAGCCATTGGCATGCCCGTTGAGCCCGAGGCCAGCGAGCGCGCCACGGCCAGCAACCCCAAAGACCTGCCCAAAGAGCAGGCTGCGGTGGCCTTCTGGCTCAGCAAAAAATACAAGGTGGCAGCAGAGCCCCTGAGCGCGCTCGTGGCGGAAGCCTACGAAATCGGCGGGCGTACCAAGCTGGACCCCACGCTCATCCTTGCCATCATGGCGATTGAGTCCAACTTCAACCCCTTCGCGCAAAGCGCGGTGGGTGCGCAGGGCCTCATGCAAGTGATGACCACGGTGCACACCGAGAAGTACCAGAATTTTGGCGGCCACTTTGCCGCGTTTGATCCCGTCTCCAACCTCCGGGTTGGCGTCAAAGTGCTGCAGGAATGCATTGCACGTGCAGGCTCGATCGAAGGCGGGCTGCGCTACTACGTGGGCGCAGCCAATTTGGCAGACGACGGCGGCTACACCGCCAAGGTGATGGCCGAACATGCCCGCCTGAAGCAAGTGGCCAGCGGCCGCTCGGTGCCACTGAACGCACCGACGATGCTGTCAACCCAGGCGCCAGCGACACCAGCCCAGGCAACCCCCACAACCTCGCGCAACACGCCTTCCGCAGCAGGGAACGACAGCAAGGTCGCGCTGCTCACGACCGGGCTCTGACAACCCGGTCAGCGGGCCACCAAGGCACCGCCATGGCCCGCAGCGGGAGCACATTGCTTCGCACAGCCCCACAGCAAAGTCAGGCAAAGTGGCAGTCCCCAGACCTCAGCTACACTACGCGGGTACGCAACTGGCGATAGGCGCAAGGCCCTCACGGGTGTTGCCGCTGACGTGGAAACCAGCAAGAACCTGCTTCTTGTGAACCACTGGGGAGCGTGCCGCAAGGTCCCAAGACTTTGCGTTCCGCCGTTCGCCTGGGCAGCCCTTGTTTCAAGGGACACAAGTTCATAGGACTGCCAACACCATGTACGACCGCAATATTCTTGTCGAACAAACCGATCCCGAGCTGTTTGCCGCCATCCAGGCTGAAAACGCCCGCCAAGAGCACCACATCGAGCTGATCGCCAGCGAGAACTACGCATCCCCTGCCGTGATGTGGGCGCAAGGCACCCAGCTCACCAACAAGTACGCCGAAGGCTACCCAGGCAAGCGCTACTACGGTGGCTGCGAGCATGTGGATGTGGCCGAGCAACTGGCCATTGACCGCGTCAAGAAGATCTTCGGCGCCGATGCCGCCAACGTGCAGCCCCACTGCGGCGCCTCCGCCAACGAAGCCGTGTTCCTGGCCTTCCTCAAGCCCGGCGACACCATCATGGGCATGAGCCTGGCCGAAGGCGGCCACCTGACACACGGCATGCCGCTGAACATGTCGGGCAAGTGGTTCAACGTGGTCAGCTACGGCCTGGACAAGAACGAAGCCATTGACTACGACGCAATGGAAGCCAAGGCCCGCGAACACAAGCCCAAGCTCATCGTGGCCGGTGCATCCGCCTACAGCCTGCACATCGACTTTGCCCGCTTCGCCAAGATCGCCAAGGAAATCGGCGCGATCTTCATGGTGGACATGGCCCACTACGCGGGCCTGATCGCTGCGGGCGTGTACCCCAACCCCGTGCCCCACGCTGATGTGGTGACATCGACCACCCACAAGAGCCTGCGCGGCCCCCGTGGCGGCATCATCCTGATGAAGGCCGAGCACGAAAAGGCCATCAACAGCGCCATCTTCCCCGGCCTGCAAGGCGGCCCGCTGATGCACGTGATCGCAGCCAAGGCCGTGGCCTTCAAGGAAGCAATGCAGCCCGAATTCAAGGCCTACCAGGAACAAGTGGCCAAGAACGCCAAGGTCGTGGCCGAGACGCTGACCGCACGCGGCCTGCGCATTGTGTCGGGCGGCACACAAAGCCACGTGATGCTGGTCGACCTGCGTGCCAAGGGCATCACCGGCAAGGAAGCCGAGGCCGTGCTGGGCGCCGCCCACATGACCATCAACAAGAACGCGATCCCCAACGACCCTGAAAAGCCGATGGTGACCAGCGGCGTGCGCATTGGCACCCCTGCTATGACCACACGCGGCTTCAAGGAAGAAGAAGCCCGCATCACGGCGAACCTGATCGCCGACGTGCTGGACAACCCACGCGATGAAGCCAACATCGCCGCCGTGCGCGCCAAGGTCAACGCCCTGACCGCACGCTTCCCTGTCTACCGCTAAGCCGTCAAGCCGATAGCGATCAGCGACCATGAAATGCCCCTTCTGCAGCCACCTGGAAACGCAAGTCGTTGAAACACGGGTGTCTGAAGACGGGGTGTTCATTCGCCGTCGCCGCCAGTGCGGCGCGTGCGATAAGCGCTTTACCACCTACGAACGGCCGGAAGTGAACTTCCCGGCCATCGTCAAAAAAGACGGCCGCCGCATCGAGTACGAGCGCGGCAAGCTGCTCGCCTCCTTCAACCTGGCGTTGCGCAAGCGCCCGGTGAGCACCGAGCAAATCGACAGCGCCATTGAGCGCATTGAAGAAAAGCTGCTGAACCTGGGCCAGCGCGAAGTGAACTCGGGCCGCATCGGCGAGTTGGTGATGCGCGAGCTCAAGAAGCTCGATAAGGTCGCCTACATCCGCTTTGCGAGCGTGTACCGCAGCTTTGAAGACATTGATGAGTTCCGGGCACTCGTAGACGAAGTACGCAAGTAAGTCACTGCACCTTGCATTGGCGACCCAGGGCAAAACTGCCGCAGACTGCACTGCAGTCATTCCACTTCTTCGGTAGCCCAGCGCCCAATTGCTACCAAATTTATAGCTGCCAGCGCTTTAAGCACAATCGCTAGAGGCCTTTTTGACTTAAACTCCAGCAAAAGCCCCAGCGCGCTTGCCGCCTGATGTGCAGTGCGAGGCAACGATCCCACAGGCATCCATCCCAGGCGGCGGGCTCACCCCGCAGTGGGCCGGGTCCGTAGACCTGGTAGCCACCGCGCAGGGCGAAGCCCCTCAAGCCATCAGCGCACCACCCGCTGGATGCGATTGGTGGCAGGTGGCACCACCGGGTTCTGCGCCCGCACATAGGCCTCCAGGGCATCCAGGTCCTGATCCCCCCCAGGGTGTCACGCCCCTCAGAAAATACGGTGAACCCATCGCCCCCACTGGCCAGAAAGCTGCTGATGGCCACGCGCACCTGGGCGCCCTCTTCCAGCGGCTTGCCGTGCAAAGTCATGTGGCTGATGCGAGCCCCCGCAGGTTGCGAAAGGTCGTACCGGTAGCCAAAGCCTTCAGACACCGACAGCACCCGAGGCGCCTCTGGCCGGCTGGTGCCGCCGCTGAACTGCTGCTCCAGCACCGCGCGAATCTGAGCCCCGGTGTAGGTGCGCACCATGATGTTGTTGCCAAAGGGCTGCACGCTGAACAGCTGCCCATAGCTCAAGCGGCCCTGGACATCAGGCACCAGGTCGGCACGCAGGCCACCGGGGTTCATGAACGACAGCTGGGCACCGCCCTTGTCGGGCGCCTGGGTAGCGGCCAGCTGCGCGTCGGCAATCAGGTTGCCCAGCGCGCTTTCCTGGGATGCGGCACGCGCCCGCAGCACCGGGGCGCTGGCCCGCCCCACAGGCCGCTGGGCCAGTGGCTCGGCCGCAGCGCGGTAGCGGGCCACCAGTTGGTGCACGAAGGGGTCTGCAGCGAAGGCTGGCACGGCCGGGTTCAGCGGCACCAGCCCCTGGCTGCCGGTAAAGGCCTCGCCTTGCACGATGTGGTTGTGTGCCGCCTTGCGCACCACGCGGCGGGTGCTCAGGTCCACCTGCAAAGCCACCTCGGTCACCAACGAGCCATATTGCCCCGCACTGGTCAGCAAAAAGGGCCGTGCGGGATTCACCCGGCCGTAGTCGCACACATAGGCCTGGTGGGTGTGGCCCGACACCACCACATCCACCGCAGGGTCCAGCCGCTCCAGGATGGGCACGATGTCCCCATTGATGCCCGAGCAGCTCTGCTCCAGCACCTTGGCGTTGGTATAGCCGCCTTCATGGATGGCCACCACAATCACATCGGCGCCTTGGGCACGCAACTGGGGAATCAGCGCATTGGCGGTGCTCGCCTCGTCTTCAAAGCGCAGGCCCTTCACCCCCGAGGGGCTGACCATGGTGGGCGTGGCCTTGAGGGTCATGCCAATAAAGCCCACGGTCACGGTCACCCCGCCTTGGGTAAAGCGCTTGATGCCCGTGGCAGGCAGCAGCGGCTGCCCGTCTTCACGCAGGGTGTTGGCGGCCAGAAAGCCAAAACGCGCCCCCTCAAAGGGCTTGCTGATCTGGCACGGCTCGCGCACCGTGAACTTCTCGCAGCCGCCCCGCTGCAGGCGCAGCAGTTCCTGCCAGCCCCGGTCAAACTCATGGTTGCCCACGGCAGAAAAGTCGATCTGCATGTGGTTCACCGCTTCGATGGTGGGCTCGTCCAGAAACAAGGCCGAGACCAAGGGCGAGGCCCCCACCATGTCCCCAGCCGTGATCACGGCGTGGTGCGGGTTGCGCGACTTGAGCTGGGCGATGGCACTGGCCAGGTAGGCCGCTCCACCGGCAGGCACGCGTTCGACGCCAGCGGCACCACGGATGGGCACCGCGATGTGCGGTGGCTCCAGGTTGCCATGCAGGTCATTGAAGGCGATCAGCCCGATGTCCATCGTGGCGGCGCCAGGGGCTACCGCGCCGGGCTGCATCGCCGGGCCCGCTTCAGGGCCATGGGCACAGCCCACCAATGCGGCCGCAGCCAGCACGCAGGCCGCAGCACCCACCCATCGCACTTTGCCCGTTTGAATCTGATTCATGTCATCTCTCCCTATTCACTGCGGAAGGCGGGCAGCCAGCCGCCCCACCCTCCACGCACACACACAGGCCAGCAGGCTGCTGCCCATGGCCAGCCAGTACACCGAGGCCAGACCCAGCGCCGCGCCCACCGCACCACCGGCCAAGGCCCCCAGCACCCCTGGCAGGCCATAGGCCAGCACCGAGTACAGCGCCTGCCCCCGGCCACGCAAACGCCCTGGAAAGAACTGCGACAGCAACGCAATGCACGCCGTGTGGTGCGCGGCAAACGTCAGGGCGTGCAGCACCTGCGCAGCGCACAACACCGCCCACCACTCGCCGCCTGCCGCCGTCATGCCCATGCGCAAAGCCATGGCGGCAGCGCACACCAGCAGCCAGCCCGTCAAGGGCCAACGCGGCAGCCACCGGCTTTGGGTAAAGAACCAAACGATCTCGACCACCACCGACACCGCCCACAAAATGCCAATGGTGGATTTGGCGTAACCCAGCGCGTCCAGGTACAGCGAAAAAAACACATACACCGCCATGTGCGCCAGCACATGGAAAAACGCGGACGCAAAAAACCACCGCACCACGGGCTGGCACAGCACCGGCCACACAGGCGGGTTCAGGGTGCCGGGCGTAGCGGCCTCGGCAGCGTCTTCCTTGAGCCCCGGCAACAGCCAGGTGCTGACCACCACGGCCAGCAAGGTACCCAGCGTCCAGCCCGGGAAATGCGCCATGCCATGGCGCTCAAACCAGGCCCCAGCCGCAAACACCGTGACCAAAAAGCCCAGCGAGCCCCACAGCCGCACCCGGCCATAGCGCCGCGCATCAAAGCTGCCACCCTGGCTGACAAGGTGCGCCATGGCGGCCTCGCTCATGGGCATCATGGCGCTGGTGTGGGTGAACATGAGCAGCAGCACAGCAGCCAGCCAGAACACACCAGCCTCCCACCACAAGCCCAGCGACACCACCAAGGCCACCGTGGCACACAAGCGCAGCCAGCGCACCCGCTCGCCCGTGTGGTCGCTGAGCATGCCCCAGCCATAGGGCGCAAACAACCGCGTGAGGGACTGCACCGACGTCAGCACGCTGATGGTGAGCAATGGCAAGCCCAGGCTTTTGAGCCACAGCGGAAGGTACGGGTTAAAGAACCCGATGTGCGCAAAATAGCTGGCCGACAGCGCAGCAAATGGCAGCAAGGGGCGGCTCGCCCAGGCCGTGCGCAGCCTGTTCATGCCTGTCAGGCCGCGCAGGCACAACGTGCCCGCGCAGCAACGCCCATGCCATCACGCTGCAAATTGCGCACAGGCCGTGCGGGTCTTCAGAGGAACGAGGCTTTGATCGGTGCCACGTCGTGCACCACATCGCCGCACTGGGCGCGGTGGCGCAGGGCATGGTCCATCACCACCAGCGCCAGCAGCGCTTCTGCAATAGGGGCTGCACGGATGCCCACGCACGGGTCGTGGCGGCCCTTGGTGATGACTTCGGTGGGGTTGCCGTGGATGTCAATGGAGTCGCGCGGACTGATGATGGAGCTGGTGGGTTTGATGGCAATGCTCACTTCCAGGTCTTGCCCGGTGCTGATGCCGCCGAGCACGCCGCCCGCGTTGTTCGAGAGAAAGCCGTTAGGCGCCATCGAATCGCCATGCGTGGTGCCCCGCTGGGCCACGCTGGCAAAACCGGCACCAATCTCCACGCCCTTGACGGCATTGAGCCCCATCATGACAAAGGCAATGTCGGCATCCAGCTTGTCGTACAAGGGCTCGCCCAAGCCCACTGGCACACCCGTGGCCTGCACCCGGATGCGCGCACCACACGAATCACCCGCTTTGCGCAGGGCATCCATGTAGTCTTCGTACTGGGCCACATCGGCTACCGGGGCAAAAAACGGGTTGCTGCGCACGTGGTCCCAGCTCTCGAAGGGAATCTCCAGCTCGCCCAGCTGCGTCATGCAGGCGCGGAACTGCGTGCCATATTGCTGCTGTAGCCACTTTTTGGCCACGGCGCCCGCCGCCACGGTGGGGGCCGTCAGGCGTGCAGACGAGCGACCACCGCCCCGAGGGTCGCGAATGCCGTACTTGTGCCAGTACGAATAATCGGCGTGGCCAGGGCGAAAGCTCTGGGCGATGTTGCCGTAGTC
This sequence comes from Acidovorax sp. 1608163, assembly GCF_003669015.1. Lineage (NCBI taxonomy): Bacteria > Pseudomonadati > Pseudomonadota > Betaproteobacteria > Burkholderiales > Comamonadaceae > Acidovorax > Acidovorax sp. 1608163. Next base: position 1,340,609 of record NZ_CP033069.1, on the reverse strand, counting down.
TTTGCTGCGCTGGTCGGTGTTGCGAATCAGCAGGGCAATGGGGGTGCCGGTGGTCTTGCCCTCGTACACGCCCGAGAGGATTTCCACCGCGTCAGGTTCGTTGCGCTGGGTCACGTGCCGGCTGGTACCAGGGCGGCGGCGGTCCAGGTCGATCTGGATGTCGGCCTCGGTCAACGGCATGCCGGGGGGGCAGCCGTCAATCACGCAGCCAATGGCTGGACCATGGGATTCACCAAAATTGGTGACAGCGAAAAGGGTGCCTAGGGTATTGCCGCTCATTCAAGGATTATCCCAGAGCAAACCTGTCCCGCATGCGTATCCAGCGCTTGGCAGAGCGCCCGCCAAGGGCTAGCATGGGGTACGACTCCTCCTGAGAAGCGCATGCCAGCCTCCATACTGCCCCCCGGAGACCCAGCCACCGCTGCAACGCAGCCAGCACCGGCCCCATTGCCGGAACTGGCCAATGGCCCTTTGCGCAACGCCCTGGACTGCAGCGACAACGCCATCGCCATGACCAACAGCGACCGCCAGGTCGTGTACGTCAACCACGGCTTCACGCGCCTGTTTGGCTTCAGCATGGACGACATTCGCGGCAAATACCTCAGCAACCTGCTGCAAGGGCCGCACACACAGCAAGGGCTGACCGACGCCATTCGCAACGGGCTGCGCCTGCACGGGCACTACCACGGCGATGCCCTCATTTACAGCCGCGACGGCCAGCCCCGCTGGGTGTCGATGGTGGTCAATGCGGCCGACGAAGCTGTGGGCGGACCCGGTGGGTCCATCACCGTGCTGACCGACATCACCCTCACCAAGATGCACGAAGTGCTGCAAAAGCGCGTGCTGGAGAGCATGGTCAGCGAAACCAGCCTGCCCGCGCTGATGGCCAAGGTGTGCAAAGAGGTCGAAGGCATTGCCCCCGAAGTTACTGCCTCCATCCTGGCGGTGGATGCCAACGGCCTGATCCACCCGCTGGCAGCCCCCGGCTTGCCGCCAGATATTTGTGCAGCGCTGGACGGCTTGCGCATTGGCCCCAAGGCGGGCTCGTGCGGCACCGCCGCCTACTGGGGGCTGCCCGTGGTGACCACCGACATTGCCACCGACCCACGCTGGGACGACTACCGAGCTCTCTTCCAGCCCACCGGGCTCAAGGCCTGCTGGTCCAGCCCCATCCGCGACCACCAGGGCCTGGTGGTGGGCACCTTTGCCTTCTACTTCAAAGAGCCCCGCGAACCCAACGCACTGCACCAAAGCCTGGTGCAGGTGTGCCTGCACCTGTGCGCCCTGGCCATCGAGCGCGATGCCGCACGCCAGCGCATCCACCAACTGGCGTTTTTTGACGCACTCACCGGTCTGCCCAACCGCGCCATGTTCCGCAGCAATGCCGAGCGGGCCCTGTCCCAGATGGAGCGAGACCACCAAAGCGGCGCTGTGCTCTTTGTGGACCTGGACCGGTTCAAGCAGGTGAATGACACCCAGGGCCACGCAGCGGGCGACGCACTGCTGCGCGAAGTGGCACAGCGCCTGGGCGAATGCGTGCGTGCGCAAGACGGCATTGGTCGCCTCTCGGGTGATGAATTCGTGCTGCTGCTGTCCAATTGCAGCAGCCAGCAGGCGGTGCAAACGGCCCAGCGCGTGCTGTCCAGAATCGCCCACCCGGTGGACATCCAGGGCCAGGTCAACCTGCCCAGCGCCAGCATCGGCATTGCCATCTACCCAGACGACGGCACCGACATCGACACCCTGCTGCTGCACGCGGACCAGGCCATGTACCAGGCCAAAAGCGATCATCTGCACAGCCTGCAGCTCTTCAGCCTGGAGATGAACCGCCGCGCCCAAGAGCGCGCGGCCATGGAAAGGGCCTTGCGCCAGGCACTGGAGCAGCGCCAGCTCACGCTGCACTACCAGCCGCAGACCACAGCGGACCCAGTGCTCACCCTGCACGGAGTGGAAGCCCTGGCCCGCTGGAGCCACCCCGAATGGGGCGCCATCTCGCCAGCCCAGTTCATCCCGCTGGCCGAAGAAACGGGTCTGATCCACCCTCTGACGCGATGGCTGGTGGACGAGGCCTGTACGCAGCTCACGGCCTGGCGCGCTGCGGGCCTGGTCGTGCCACATGTCGCACTGAACCTGTCGGGCCGCAGCTTCCACCAAAAAGGTTTTGCGCAAAGCATCAGCGCAACCCTGCTCCAGCACGGGCTCTGTGCCCAAGACCTGCTGCTGGAGATTACCGAGAGTGTGGTGATGGATGGCCGCGCCGTCACCCAAGAGAACATCGAGCAGCTCAGCCAGCAGGGCTTCAAGCTATCGCTGGATGACTTTGGCACCGGGTATTCCAGCCTGAGCTATCTGCACCGCCTGCCCATTGCAGAGCTCAAGCTGGACAAATCGTTTGTGCAAGACCTAGAACACAGCGAAACCGCACGGGCGCTGACCATTTCGGTGCTCAGCATCGCCAAAAGCCTGCACATGACGGTGGTTGCCGAAGGGGTGGAAACGCAGCACCAATGCCGCTGGCTCAAGGACCACGGCTGCGAGGTAATGCAGGGCTATTTGCTGGGCCGCCCCATGCCAGCAGAGATGCTGGCGTCGTGGATGCCAGGGGCTAGTACGGCCTGCTGCGCCTAGTGCTGCCGGACAGGGACTGTGGTTGCCAGTGATGACCTGCCCCACCTGGGCAGGCACCACATTGGCGCCCTAAAAACACCGTGACTTGTCAGGCCTTGGTGTCGTCCTCAGCGGGCCAGTCGCGGATGTAGGCCTTGAGCATCTGGTTTTCAAAGTTCTGGCTGTCCACCACGGCCTTGGCCACATCGTAGAAGCTGATGACCCCCATGAGCATGCGCTTGTCCATCACGGGCATGTAGCGGGCATGGCGGTCCAGCATCATGCGGCGCACCTCGTCCATCTCGGTTTCCAGCGTGCAGGTCAGCGGCGCATCGTCCATGGCCGATCGCACCCGCAGCGTGCCCACCGAGCCCCCATTGCGCACCACGGCCTGGATCACCTCGCGGAAGGTGAGCATGCCCACCAGGTCACCCAGCTCCATCACCACCAGCGAGCCAATGTCTTTCTCGGCCATCACCTGAGCGGCGTCGGCCAAGGGCTCGTCCGGTGTCACGGTGTAGAGGGTGTTTCCTTTGACGCGCAGGATGTCGCTGACTTTCATGGGGCAGGGTCTCCGAGGGGATGCGCGCAGCGCTGTAGGCTGCGTCTTAAGGCTGATTCCGGGTAAATATAGCCCACAATTTGCGCCCATATCGACAACATCGGAGACAGACACCTATGCCCGGATATTCAGACCCCGGCTTTGACACGCTCGCCTTGCACGCAGGCGCCGTGCCCGACCCCGCCACCGGCGCGCGTGCAGTGCCCATCCACCTGACCACCTCGTTCGTGTTCGAGTCCAGCGAACACGCTGCCTCGCTGTTCAACCTGGAGCGGCCCGGCCATGTGTACAGCCGCATCAGCAACCCCACCAACGCGGTGCTGGAACAGCGTGTGGCCGCTCTGGAAGGCGGCGTGGGCGCCATTGCCGTGGCCAGCGGCCAGGCCGCGCTGCACCTGGCCATTGCCACGCTGATGGGCGCGGGCAGCCACATTGTGGCCAGCACGGCGCTGTACGGCGGCAGCCAAAACCTGCTGCACTACACGCTGAGCCGCTTCGGCATTGAAACCACGTTTGTAAAGCCCGGTGACATCGACGGCTGGCGCGCCGCCGTGCGCCCCAACACCAAACTGTTCTTTGGCGAAACCGTGGGCAACCCTGGCCTGGATGTGCTGGACATCCCCACCATCAGCGCGATGGCGCACGAGGCCGGGGTGCCGCTGCTGGTCGATTCGACCCTCACCTCGCCCTGGCTGATGAAGCCGCTGGAGCATGGGGCCGATCTGGTCTACCACTCGGCCACCAAGTTCCTCTCGGGCCACGGCACCGTGGTGGGCGGCATTGTGGTGGACGGCGGCAGCTTTGACTGGGATGGCGCGCGCGCGGCAGGCCGCTTTGCCGAACTCACGGCCCCCTACGCGGGCTTTCACAACATGGTGTTCACCGAAGAAAGCTCGGTGGGCGCCTTTTTGCTGCGTGCGCGGCGCGAGGGCTTGCGCGACTTTGGCGCCTGCATGAGCCCGCACACGGCCTGGCTCATCCTGCAGGGCATTGAGACCCTGCCCCTGCGCATGGAGCGCCACATGCGCAACACGGCGCGCGTGGTCGAATTCCTGGCCAGCCAGCCCTTCGTCTCGCGCGTGGGCCACCCCATGCTCGCATCGCACCCCAGCCACCAGCTCGCGCAAAAGCTGCTGCCGCGCGGCGCGGGCTCGGTGTTCAGCTTTGACCTCAAGGGCAACCGCGAGCAAGGCAAGAAGTTCATCGAAACCCTCAAGGTCTTCAGCCACCTGGCCAATGTGGGCGACTGCCGCAGCCTGGTCATTCACCCCGCCAGCACCACGCACTTCCGCATGAGCGATGAGGCGCTGGTGCAGGCGGGCATCACGCAGGGCACCATCCGCCTGTCCATTGGTCTGGAAGATGCGGACGACCTCATCGACGACCTCAAGCGCGCACTCAAAGCGGCAGAGAAGGCAGGGGTCTGAGCCATGTACACCACCGTCAACGGACACCGCACCTTCTGCTACACCGGCGGCAAGCCCTTCGATGCTGCCAAGCCCACCGTGGTCATGGTCCACGGCGTGCTCAACGACCACAGCGTGTGGGCCCTGCAAAGCCGCTACCTGGCGCACCACGGCTACAACGTGCTGGCCGTGGACCTGCCAGGCCACTGCAAAAGCGCGGGCGATGCCCCCGCTACGGTAGAGCAGGCGGCCGACTTCATCGTGGCGCTGCTCGATGCCCTGGGCATTGCCCGCGCTGCGCTGGTGGGCCACAGCTGGGGTTCGCTCATTGCGCTGCAGGCCGCAGCCCAGCTGGGCGAACGCGCCACGCACCTGGCCCTGGTGGGCACGGCCTACCCCATGAAGGTCTCGCCCGCGTTACTCGAATCGGCCCTGAGCGAGCCCGAAAAAGCCCTGCACATGGTCAACGTGTTCTCGCGCTGCTCGCTGGCATCGCCCTCGGGCGCCGGGTTCTGGGTGTTTGGCGCTGGCATGGCGCTGGGGCGCAAGGTGCTGCGCAGCAATCCCACCGTCAATGTGTTCCACCGGGGCTTCAACGCCTGCAACACCTACGCCCATGGCGAACAGGCCATGGCGCAAGTCACCTGCCCGGTGCTGTTTGCGCTGGGCGAGCAAGACCAGATGACCCCACCCAAAGCGGCGCAGACCCTGGTGAAGGCCGCCCAGGCCGCAGGCAAAGCGGTGCAGATCCGCCACCTGCCCAGCGGCCACCACCAGATGACCGAAGCCCCTGAGGAGACGCTGGCAGCGCTGCGCGATTTTCTGGCGCAGTAAAGTGCGCACTCACGAGGAATGCAGCGGGCCACAGCCTACCCAGCGCAGGTAGGCACTCCAGGCCCCGTTCCTCGAGGGAGAAAACATGAATCTGCGCACCGCTTGGCTGGCCCTCGTCCAGCACCACGCGCTGGACCGCCCCACCGCGCTCCAGCTCGAATCCCTGGCCCCCTGGCACGAGCCCCCACCCCAGCTGCAGCGCCACCTGTGGCGCACCGTGGCCGTGCTGGCGGCCGCCCTCGGCGGCCTGGGCATCGTGATGTGGATCGCATCGAACTGGGACACGCTGGGCCGCCCCGCCCGCTTTGCCCTGCTGCAAGGCTTTGTGGCCGTGATGTATGCCGGGGCGCTGTGGCGTGCTGCGGCACGGGTGCCGCTGGGCATTCTGGCGCTGCTGGGCACGGGCGCTCTGTTTGCCTACTTCGGGCAAACCTACCAAACCGGGGCCGACCCCTGGCAGCTGTTTACCTGGTGGGCCGTGTTGACGCTGCCCCTGGCCGTAGCCGGGCGCAGCGATGCGCTGTGGGCCCCATGGGTGCTGGTGGCCACCACCGGCATTGCGCTGTGGGCGCAGGCCCACACGGGCCACCGCTGGCGCGTGCTGCCCCAGGACCTGGGCGTGCACCTGCTGGCGCTGTCGGCGGCGCTGGGCGTCACGGCCGCCATGCTGCCCCTGCCCGCCTTGCAGCGCGTGACGGGCGCCGGGCTGTGGTCCTTGCGCACCGCGGGCGCGCTGGCCATCACGCTGGTGACCACCACGGCCCTGCCCGCACTGTTCCACTCGCCGGTGGCGCCGCACTACGCGCTGGGCTTGTTGCTGCTGGCGGGCACTGCGGCCGTCACAGGGCAGCGCCGGTGTTTTGACCTGTTCTTGCTCAGTGCCTCCACGCTGGGGCTGAACGTGCTGCTGGTCACCGGGCTGGCCCGCTTGCTTCTGGAGGGCTCGCGCGGCGATTTGATAGGCGGGCTGCTGATGGTGGGCCTGATGGCCGCAGGTTTGCTGGCAGGCAGCGTGCAGCTGGTGATGCGCATGGCGCGCAATGCCCAGGCCCTGGACCCGCAACCCCAGCCAGCCCACAACAGTGCCGATGCCCACGCAGACGCCACCAAGGACAACGCATGAGCCAGACCGCGATGCCTCATACGGACAACACCCAGGCAAACAACGATTTGCCTGGATCGCCGCTAGAAAAAATGCTGCACAGCGCCCGAGCCCTCGGCCTGTTGCCCGCCAACGCTCAGCCCCCCGCAGACCCCGGCCGCCCCTGGCCCGTGGTGCTGCTGACCCTGCTGGGCGCATGGCTGGCAGCCCTGCCCGTGCTGGCGATTTTTGCGCTGTTTGCCGGCCGCTGGCTGCTGGACGGCGCGGGCACCTACGTGGTGGGCACGCTGGCCCTGGCGGGTGCCGTGGCGCTGCTGCGCGCAAAGGGGCTTGCCCTGTTCCTGGAGCAGATCGCCATCCCTGCGCTGTTCACCGGCGGGTGGCTGCTGGGCTTTGCCCTGGTACGCGATGGGCCTCACTTGCTGGCCGCGGCCACGCTGCTGTTGATCACGCTGGCCGTGGCCGCAGCCGTGCCCCAACACTGGCTGCGCACCCTGCTGGGGGGCGCGGCCGCAGGCCTGTGGGCCTGGACGGTGGGGGGCAGTTGGCACCACCTGCACCGCAGCATCGACGTCACTATTTTGTGGGGGGCCCTGCATGTGGCGCTGCTCACCTGGGTGGGCCTGCTGGCCCTGCAACACCAAGCCCTGGGCCAGCACAACCGGCTGGCCGTGGCGCTGGAGCCCCTGGCCTGTGGCTGGGTGGTGGCGGTGCTGTGCGGGCTGGCCCAACTGTCGGGCATGACGTTCATGCTGGCGGGCGTGCTGGGCGGCAGCGGTGGGCTGTGGGAGCCTGCCAACCACACCACGGGGTCGGGAGCCTCGTCGCTGGTGTCCGTGAACCAGGTGGGTTCTGTGGCGCTGGTGCTGGCGGCAGGCTGGGTGGCGCAGCGGGCCTGGCCTGCGCTGCGCCAGCCCCAGGCGGCTGTGCTGCTGCTGGTGCTGGCCGTGCTGGGCTTTTTCATGCCCACGCTGGGGGCCGCCCTGCTGGCGCTGGCCATCACCGGCACCACGCAGCGCTGGCGCCAGGCCGCTGTGGCCGCGCTGGCTGCGGCGTGGATGGTGGGCAGCTTTTACTACCAACTGGCCTGGCCCCTGGCCACCAAGGCCATGGTGCTGGCGGGCTGCGGCGCCGTGCTGGGGCTGCTGGCCTGGACGGCACTGCACGCAGCGCAACACACCGCCACCGCCCAGCCCGCCCACAGCACCGCGCCCGCAGCCCTGGCTGCTGGTGCTATCGGGGCTATCGGGGCTACACCGCGCATCGCCACCTGGGCCCTGGTGCTGGGCCTGGCCTGCACGCTGCTGGTGGCCAATGTGGGCATTGCGCAAAAGGAGCACACCATTGCCCAGGGCCGCAAGGTGTTTGTGCCCCTGGCCCCGGTAGACCCACGCTCGCTGATGCAGGGCGACTACATGCGGCTGAACTTCCAGCTGCCTGCAGAGCGCCTCACTTACGAGGAACTGGCCTGGGGCCAGCGCCCCCACGCCGTGGGCACGCTGGACGAGCGCGGCGTGGTGCAGTGGCTGCGCATCGACTTGGCCGAAGCACCGCTGCAGGCCGGGGAGATGCGCTTTGCACTGACCCCACGCGACGGGCAGTGGACGCTGGTGACCGATGCCTGGTACTTCCGTGAGGGCGATGCGACCCGGTGGGAAGCCGCGAAGTTTGGAGAGTTTCGCGTAGAGCCCGATGGCAAGGCCCTGCTGGTGGGCTTGGCGGATGCGCAGTTGCGCGGGATTGCCCCCTGACGGAGCAAAGGGTGCAAAGGGGGCAGAGCGCGACGCGAGCGGCTGCCCCGCGCGCCGCAATCTATTTCACACCAAACGCCTGATTAGCAACCTGCCCCAGACCGCTTACCCCCAAGCCGTTCGGGCTGAGCCTGTCGAAGCCAGGGCGCCTTTTGCCAACAGCCCTTCGACAAGCTCAGGGCGAACGGTCTATCCGAGGCAATTAGCCCTGATTGGCGACCTGCCTTAGACGCCTTCTCGTCCCCACCCGTTCGGGCTGAGCCTGTCGAAGCCTTGCACGCACGCGGCAAGCTCTGGCTTCGACGGGCTCAGCCCGAACGGATAGAGTGGTATCTGAGGCAAGTAGCCTTTCAGAAAAAAAGCCTCTAGCGCCTATTTCACAAGCGCTAGCAGCTATTTAATTGATAGCAAATCCTGCAACCGAAGCCGCGCAAATCCAGCGGCATCCCACAGGGGGGCCAGCCGCACGGTCTGGTCCAGCAGCAGGCGTTGCACCAGCGGCTCCAGCGCGGTGCGCTCGGGGTCGGCCAGCAGCACGTAGCGCAGCTCGGGGGCGTCGGACGGGCCCGCCACCGCATCGCTCACCTGGGCAATCCAGTCCAGCGACGTCAAGGTCTCCAGCACAGGCTCCAGCTGCAACGCATCCACGCGCAGCAGTTCGGCCAGTTGCGCTGCCCGCAGGCCTTTGCTGGGCAGCTGACGTGCGCGGTGCAGCTCTTGCAGCACCTCTACCGCCAGCTGAAACCCCCAGCCCGCCACCGTGCCACGCCGCGCCACGCCTGCCAGCAGGCTGGGCAAATACGCCGTGACCACCGCCCCCAACAGCACGATGACCCAGGCCACGTAAATCCACACCAGCAAGATCGGCAGCGTGGCAAACGCACCGTACACCACCGAATAGGTCGGCACCTTGGCCAAGTAGGCGGCCAGCACCTTCTTGGCCAGCTCTATGCACACGGCCACAAACAGGCCGCCCACCCAAGCGTGCTGCCACTTCACCGGCGTGTTGGGCACATAGTGGTAGAGCCCCGCCATGCCCGCCGCCAAGATCAAGAACTGGATCGAATCCACCAGCAGACCCACCCCATCGGGCAGCGTGCGCACCAGCCCGCTGGATGCCGACATGACATACGACGTGAGCGCCAGGCTGCCGCCCAGCAGCAAAGGCCCCAGCGTGATGGCCGCCCAGTAGATCAGCACCCGCTGGCCCAGCGGGCGCAGCCGCCGCACGCGCCAGATGTTGTTGAGCGTGCGGTCGATGGTGAGGATCAGCATGAGCGCTGTGCCCAGCAAGATGCTGAAGCCCAGCGCCCCCAGCCCGCTGGCCTTGGCCGCAAACTGGGTGAGGTAGCCCAGCACCTGGCGCGAGATGCTGTCGGGCACCAGGCTTTCAACCAGCCACTTCTGCACCACGCCCTGCAGCTTGCCAAAGATGGGAAAGGCCGTGAACACCGCCAGTGCCACCGCCAAAAATGGCACCAGCGCCAGCACCGTGGTGAAGGTGAGGCTGCTGGCCGTCAGGCCCAGCTGGTCCTCGCGAAAGCGCTCGCGCAGCGTCTGCGCCGTGGTGCGCCAAGGAAATTTCGACAGATCTTCCAGCAGCATCTCAATGCGCTGGGCCACTGTCTGCAAGGTCAATCGCATGGCCTATATGATCCAAAGCCCGTGATGGGCCCCAAGGGTTAAACGGGCGCCTGGCAGCTGCAGACCCATGGCCTGCAGCTGCCAGGGCAACAGCGCGCATTGTGACCGCTTGCCGCCCCCTGCCCTGCCCGGCCGCCTGCCCATGGCGCCCATCCCCCTGCACCCAACGTTTGCCCATGACCGACACCGCCCACCCCGCCCCGCTCCAAGCCGCCCCCCCGAAGTGGCGGCCACCCGCTGGGTGGCCACCGCCAGCCTCATCGCCCTGATTGCGCTGTGCGTGGCCTGGGAGCTGGTGCTGGCACCGCTGCGCCCCGGCGGCACCTGGCTGGCCATCAAGGCGCTGCCGCTGTGCATCCCGCTGGCAGGCATTCTCAAAAACCGCATGTACACCTACCGCTGGGTCAGCCTGGTGATCTGGCTGTACTTCACCGAAGGCGTGGTGCGCGCCTGGAGCGACAAGGCCCCCGGCAACTGGCTGGCCATGGCCGAGATTGCGCTGTGCCTGGTGCTGTTCACGGCCTGCACACTGCACGTGCGGCTGCGCCAGCGCAATGCGCGTGCGCTGGCCGCCACGCAAGAGCCAACCCTGCCCGCCAAGCCAGCCCACCCTGACACCGCGCAAGCCGACACCTCGCGAACTGACACCCCGCAAAGCGATGCAGCCAGCGCACCCACAGCCCTCACCGAACCTCTCGCGCGAAAGGACTAATGCCATGCCGAACCTGACGACCCCGCTGCTCGATACCCTGCGCTCCATCGTGGGCGATGCCCATGTGCTGACCGAGGGCGACCTCACCGCCTGGGAGCAAGACTGGCGCCGCCGCGTGCGCGGCAAGGCCCTGGCCGTGGTGCGCCCCGCCAGCACGCCCGAGGTGGCTGCCGTGGTCAAGGCCTGCGCCGCCGCGGGCACCGCCATCGTGCCGCAGGGTGGCAACACCGGGCTGGCCGTGGGCTCCACGCCCGACGACACCGGCACGCAGATCGTGCTGAGCCTCACGCGCATGAACGCCGTGCGCGCCGTGGACACCGCCAACCTCACCATGACGGTGGAGGCGGGCTGCATCCTGCAAAACCTGCAAGAGGTGGCGCGCAACGCGGGCCTGCTGTTCCCGCTGTCGCTCGCGGCCGAGGGCAGCTGCACCATTGGCGGCAACCTGGGCACCAACGCGGGCGGCACGCAGGTGGTGCGCTACGGCAACACGCGCGACCTGTGCCTGGGGCTGGAAGTGGTCACCGCGCAGGGCGAGGTGTGGAGCGGCCTCAAGGGCCTGCGCAAGGACAACACCGGCTACGACCTGCGCGACCTGTTCATCGGCAGCGAAGGCACGCTGGGCATCATCACCGCCGCCAGCATGAAGCTCTACCCCCAGCCCGCCGCCAAGCTCACCGCCTGGGCCGCAGTGCCTTCCATCGAGCACGCCGTGCAGCTGCTGGGCATGGCCCACAAACAGCTGGGCGCGGGCCTCACGGGCTTTGAGGTGATGGGCCAGTTTGCACTGAGCCTGGTGGGCAAGCACATGCCCCAGCTGCGCGTGCCTTTCTTGGGCCAAGACGACGCCCCCTGGTGTGTGCTGCTCGAAAACTCCGACAGCGAATCCGAAGAGCACGCCCGCGCGCGGTTTGAAGCCTTGCTCGAATCCGCCTTTGAAGCCGGCTGCGTGACCGACGCCGTGGTGGCCGAGAACCTCACCCAGGCGCACCAGCTCTGGCACATCCGCGAGAGCATTCCGCTGGCCCAGGCCGAAGAGGGCCTGAACATCAAGAACGACATCTCCATCCCCATCTCGCGCATCCCCGCGTTTGTGGCACACACCGACGCGCTGCTGCAAAGCCAGATCCCTGGCGTGCGCCTGGTCAACTTTGGCCACCTGGGCGACGGCAACCTGCACTACAACGTGCAAGCACCGGCCGAGGGCGATGCCAAGGCCTTCCTGCGCGACTACGAGGCGCAGGTCAACCACTTGGTCTACGAAGCCGTGGCCGAGTTCGGCGGCTCGTTCTCTGCTGAGCACGGCATCGGCGCGCTGAAGGCAGACAAGCTGGAGAAGTACCAATCGCCCGTGGCCCTGTCGATGATGCGCGCCATCAAGCAGGCGCTAGACCCGCAGGGTCTGATGAACCCCGGGCGGGTGCTGAAGGCCTGAACGGCCACCACCATGCAGCGCTGGCAATGACACCCACATCCCAAGGTTGCCCATGACCTCATCCGTTTCAGTGCGCCCCGCCCAGCCACACGATTACGCCGCATGGCGCCCGCTTTGGGATGGCTACAACGCCTTCTACGGCCGCTTTGGCGCCACCGCGCTGCCCGAGCACATCACGCAGACCACCTGGCAACGTTTGCATGACGCGGCCGAGCCCATGCTCTGCCTGGTCGCGCAGGACGATGCCAGCGGCGACCTGCTGGGCCTGGCGCACTGCGTGTTCCACCGCAGCATGACGCGCATCGAGCCTGTGTGCTACCTCAGCGACCTGTTCACCCGCGAAGCCGCCCGGGGCCGGGGCGTGGGGCGGGCGCTCATTGAAGGGGTGTATGCCGCCGCCCGCACAGCCCGGTCGCAGCGGGTGTACTGGCAAACCCAAGCCACCAACGCCGCTGGACGCCAGCTGTACGACAAGCTGGCCAAGCACCAAGGCTTCATCGTGTATGCGCACGAGCTTTGAGCGCACCAAACGCTACAAAAACAATAGCTTCTAGCGCTTATAGATAAAGCGCTAGAGGCATTTTTTAATTGAAATCTCCTTGTGTGCAGGCAGGCATTGCACACGCAACCCGCAGCGCCGCGTTGTGGGCCCCGTTCAAAGCCGCTTGCACATGGGCTGCGCCTGCAACCCCGCCCAGGCCTGCACAGCGCCTGCAGGCTCGTAGCCATGGCACCGGTAAAAAGCCTCTGCCGTGCGCGTGCTCTCCAGCACCAACGCAGCGATGCCCGCCTGCCGCGCACCCGCTTCTGCCGCCAGCAGCAAAGCCCGGCCTACGCCCTGGTGCAATGCCTGCGGCACCACATAGCACAGGGCCAGTTTGTCTTGCGTGAGCAGCGCAAAGCCCACCATCGTTGAGCCCGCCTCTGCGCCCCGATCAGCACCACGGTCAGCACCCAAGCCAACGCCCCAATAGGCTCCCCAGGCCATCGCGTGCGGCGCAGCCATCCATGCGGCAAGGTGATCTGCCGTTTTGTTGGCCAGCCAAGCGGCCAGCACGGCCGGGTCGTGGCGATGGTCCAGAGCACAGCAGTGGGTGATGGACTGGCGAACCACTTCGCAGGCCTGCGCGGCCTGCGTGGCTTGGGCGCGGCGCACCGCTGTGGGGGGCAGAAAAGGCGTGTCTGGCATGGCCCGCATTTCAACACGCCCGCCCACGGCCCCGGCACAGCAGACCGGTGCGCAGTGCGCCCTAACACCTCATCGCACGGCATTGCATGTCCGTTTCCAGCGCGACGGCAGCGTCCGCTTTGCACAAACTGGGCGCCTGATTTCAACGCAACCGCAAAGCAACGATTGAGAAGGACAACCTATGAATGCATTGACCGGCAAAGTGGCCATCGTGACGGGCGCCAGCTCAGGCATTGGGCGCGCAGCGGCCCTGCTGTTTGCACAAAACGGCGCACGCGTCGTGGTGGGCGCGCGGCGCCAGGCCGAGCTGGACAGCTTGGTCGCACAGATCCGCGCAGCAGGCGGAGAGGCACACAGCGTGGCGGGTGACGTGCGCGATGAAGCCTATGCACAGCGCCTGGTACAGCGAGCGGTAGAGCACTTTGGGGGGCTGGACGTGGCGTTCAACAACGCGGGCATCATCGGCGAGAGCGGCCCCACGCCCGGTATCTCGGCCGCAGGCTGGCAAGAGGCCATCGACACCAACCTGACCAGCGCTTTCTACGGCGCCAAGCACCAGATCCCCGCCATGCTGGCGCGGGGCGGTGGCTCCATCCTTTTCACATCCACCTTTGTGGGACACACCGTGGGCTTTCCTGGCGTAGCGGCTTACGCCGCCAGCAAGGCAGGCCTGATCGGCCTGACCCAGGCCCTGGCCGCAGAGTGCGGCCCCCACGGCGTGCGCGTGAACGCCCTGCTGCCCGGCGGCACCCTCACCCCCATGGCCCACGCCATGAACGGCACCCCCGAGGCCTTGGCCCAAGTCGCCAGCTTGCACGCCTTGAAGCGCCTGGCCCAGCCCGAAGAACTCGCCCAGGCCGCGCTGTACCTGGCGTCAGATGCATCGTCCTTCATGACCGGCACGGCCATGCTGGTGGATGGAGGGGTGTCGATCAACAGGACTTGAGAGGCGTGCAGGAAACATCTGCACAACGCAGGCGAGGCACGTACCGGGGCTGTTCGCAGGTCTGGCTAGCAGCGCGCGGCGGTGGCATTGACAGCCCACCGCTCATGATCGCGCCAACGTCCGCCAATCTTGAGGTAATGGGCTGAGAACCCCTCTTTGCGAAATCCACAGGCCTCCACCAATGCCAACGAGGCCTGGTTTGCAGGCTGAATATTCGCCTCCAGCCGATGCAGTTTGAGAACGCCAAACGCCTGCTTGACCACCGCCTGCAGCCCCTCGCGCATCAACCCTTGGCGCTCATAGCCCGCGAATGCGTAGTACCCCAAGTACGCACTCTGAAAGCAACCTCGAACGATGTTGGTGACGTTGATGACGCCCACCATCTCGTCCGTAGCGCGCAGACAAACCAGATACCCCTGGTTGGCTGGAAGCGCCATGGCATCGAGATACTGCCCAAACGCATCGGGCGTGCTGGGTGGCGAGACCCAAGGGCGATGGAGTGGCTTGCTCTGCCGTACGGATTGAAGAAAGGCGGGCTCGTCCGCAGCAACAGGTGAGCGGAGGTCAATGCGAGGTTTCATGGAATGGAGCAGAGATCAGCCGCAAGCAGGGGCAGCGAGGCAAATTACCAGTGGATGAACAACGGGGTACGCATTCAAGGAGCCCGTTCACACGCGTCAGGCCAACGATGCAACCCCAGCGGCAGCCAGGCCCAACAGCACGTAAAACGCCAGCCCAGCCAACTGCATACCGCTCCAGGTGAAAACCCGCTGGCCATCGCGCGAGAACGAGAGCGCGCCCGCAGGCCCATGCATGCGGCCCTCTGCGCCACTCAGCGACTCACCGCGCCAGCGGCCCAGGCTGACGCATTGGACGAACAGTTTTCCTGAGAGGACAAGAGCAAGCTCCATCGCACCCCACGCAAGCGCAGCAAGAAGTTCGAGCATTTCAGTCTCCCGGCACAAGAACGGGACACAGGATACATCCCGAATGAGAGAAGGAGGTCTGCAGCTCCACTTCCGCATTGGCAGAAAACCTGTGAAAGGCTTGCCCTAACACCGGACCAGCCGTACAGATCGATGGATGGGCTTCGATCAATAAAGCGTGAAGCTACCGACGGGACCAAGCAACGCGCCTAGCCCTGGCCCCCGCGCCACAAACACCGTAGCGGCGCGGCCTTTGAGACTGTTCCACCTGACCTATCTGCGACCACCAAGGATGTAGATGGGCACGTAAATGGCAGGGCTTACACACGCACTGGACACCGGCATCGCCCGCGTTTCTGCGCGCCGCACCTCGCCCGTCACGTTCGGATAGTGGGTCCGAAGGTAACGTGTCGCAGCGGCGATGTCGTCGCGGTACTGCACACCGATCTGAGCCCCCGATGGGGTGTATTCAATATCGCCAAGATAGACCACCGAGGCTTGCGGAACTTTGAGCACCAGTGCCTTCGCGCCGTTGCAGGGGGCATAGGGTTTCGCAAACGCTCCGGCGCGTGTATCGGCGATCATGGTCAGTCCGATCAACTGTTCAGACTTCACTTTGGCGACGAGATAGCCGTCGGTAGGGATGCCATTGATCACGGCATTCGACCAGCTGCTCTTGACGAATCTGCCTTGTTCCTCGGAACCAGGAAAAAACAGCACTTTGTAATGCGCCGGTTTGATACCAAGCACAACGACGGTTTCATCGGCTGCAGGCGCCTCCGCTCCCGCCTGCAAAACGGCAGAAGTACCGCAGGCCGACAACAGCGCCATGGATGCGCAAACGATGAGAGCTTGTATACGGTTCAAAAAATCTCCGAAAGTCTTTACAAAGATGTTGCCAACATCTCCGGTTGCTGGCCCGATCCGATGACCTGCGGCAAAACCAGCACCGTCTCAGGCAGACGCTTTGAATCAGCTAGGCGCGACACACACGACGCAATTCCGACAGCCCAAAACGTCGAGATGGTCAAAGCACGGCCCTTCGCAAGCGAAGCACACCATGCGGCGGTACGTATGGGTGATGTTTGCGCTACTAAACGGTCACTGTTTTTTGAACGACGACCACGCCCACCAGACGACCCAACCCAGCACCAAACCACCCACAGCGGCGCCAACGAATGAGCCGATGACTTCAGGGGTAGCAAGCTCCTTGCGGTTCACAAAATTATTGATGCGGACCACAAGACTGATGACAGTGGCAACCAGCAAGAATTTCCAACGAGCTTGACGCGCCGACTCTCTGACAACCATAGAACCTCTGTTGAATGAAGAAATCGGCGGCATGTTATCGATGGATGCTGTGCAAAGCTGATTCCATTTGTACGCAACCAATGCCCCCTCCAGAGACTCGTTTACCAGCGAGCGATCATGCCGTCTGCGCCGGATGCTTTTGCGCCCAATCCACCGCAGCCTCCCACCCCGGCGGCACACACCCCTGCTCCATCACGCACAGGCTGGCGCTGGCCAGGGCGTGGCGCAGGGCCTGTTGGCAGGCGGTGTCTGAAAGCGCCGCCAGACACTGCGCAAACGAGCCAGTCCCCGCTGCTTGAGACTGGCGCAGCAGGTGGGCCAACAGGCCTGCCAAAAAGCTGTCGCCCGCGCCCACGGTGTCGGCCACGGGCAAGGGCTGGGCCTCTTGGGCAAAGCACTGGGTGCCGTTGCGGTGCAGCAGCCATGCGCCGTTGGCACCGAGTGTGAGGGCCAGCAGGTGGGCTTGGGGGTTGGCGGCTAGCAGGTGACAGGCGCGGGCCAGGGCGTCGGCGCCGGGCACGGCGAGGTGGTCCAGGTCTTCGTCGCTGGCCTTGATGAGGTGGGCGTGCGCCAGGGCGGCGTGCACGGTGCTGCGGTAGGCAGCCAGGTCGGGCATGACGGAGGGGCGCAGGTTGGCATCGACCACCACGCAGTGGCCTGCGGTGCGCTGGGCGGCCAGCCAGGGCAGGTAGGTGGCGGCGTCGCGGGCATCGAGCGCCAGGGCGCCGGTGCAGACCACCTGCAAAGCGGGCAAGGCGGTGCAGGCTTCACCCAGGCCGTGCGCCGACACGGCTCGGTCGGCCACGCCTTCGCGGTAGAAGGCGTAGTCGGGGTGGCCGTGGGCGTTGAGGTTGACGACGGCCAGCGAGGTGACTTGCTGCACCGGATCGGGCTGCGCCAGGTGCACGCCATCGGCCACCAACTGGGCGTCCAGCTCGCGGCCAAAGCGGTCTCGGGACAAGGGGTTGAGGTACTGCGTGCCCACGCCCTGGCGGGCCAGTGCGCGGCACAGGTTGTAGAGCGCACCGCCCAGGCACGGCAGGTAGCTGCCGTCAGGGCGGCGGATCAGGTCGATGAGGGCTTCGCCCGCGATGGCGGCCTGGATGGAGGTTGCGGCGG
Organism: Acidovorax sp. 1608163; assembly: GCF_003669015.1. Lineage (NCBI taxonomy): Bacteria > Pseudomonadati > Pseudomonadota > Betaproteobacteria > Burkholderiales > Comamonadaceae > Acidovorax > Acidovorax sp. 1608163. The sequence continues at coordinate 1,323,065 of NZ_CP033069.1, read as the reverse complement.
GCATTGGAGAGAGATCAACAGCGTTCATGGGAATCGGTGGTGGGGTGGTTCAGGCACACATCCCGTTCACCCAGAGCTTGTCGAAGGGCCTGCATGGCACACGCCCTGGCTTCGACAGGCTCAGCCTGAACGGTGGTGGTGGCTTGGATACAAAACGGCCTGTAGACCAGATAAATTAAGCGCTGGAAGCTATGGTTTTTGATGATTCTGTGCCCAGGTTTCGACAGGCTCCGCCCGAACGGCGGGAGGAATTCACGGTGGGATTGCATGGGCAGCAATGCGCTACGGCCGTCAGAACTGCGCTTGCAGCGCCGGGTACAGCGCCACATAGCGGGCATAGCGCTCGGCCAGCAGGGCTTGCTGGGCGGGCTGCGGATCGAAGGTGGCATCGGCCACCAGGGGTTGGCACCAATGGGCTTCGTCGCCACCGCAGGCCATGGCGGCCAGGCGGGCTGCGCCCAGCGCGGCGGCAGCGTGGGCGCCCTCGGGGCGCTGCAGTGGGGTGCCCAGGGCGCTGGCCAGCAGCTGGGCCCAGGGGTTGCTACGGGCGCCACCGCCGACCAGGGCCAAGGGGCTGGAGTGGATTTCAGTGGTGGAACGGGGACGGGCTTCCACAGGCTCAGCCTGAACGGCTGGGGTGGAACCCGCAGCGCGCATGGCGTTGAGGCCGTCGAGCAAACCAAAACCCACGCCCTCCATCACGGCATAGGCCAGGTCAGCAGCGTCGTGCTCGGCCCGCAAGCCCATGAAGACGCCGGTGGCAGCGGCGTTGTTGTGCGGGGTGCGTTCACCACTCAGGTAAGGCAAAAACAGCGGGGCCTGGGCCTGACGCGCGCAGGGCAATGCGCCGACTGCGGCAGACAGCTGGGCCTCGTCGCCCCGGCCGGTCAAGCGGGTGACCCAGCCAAAGGCGCTGGCCGCGCTGAGCATGACGGACATGTGGTGCCAGCGCTGGGGCAGCGCGTGGGCAAAGGCGTGCACGGCGCGCTCGGTGGCGGGGGCAAAGGCATCGGTCACCCGAAACACCACGCCCGACGTACCCAGCGACACAAAGCCCTGCCCCGCAGTGCGCGCCCCCACGCCCACGGCGCTGGCGGCGTTGTCGCCCGCGCCTGCAGCCACGACCACGCCTTCGCCCAGCCCCCAGCGGCGGGCTACGTCACCCAGCAGCGTACCGGTGGGGGCATTGCCCTCAGCCAGGGCGGGCATGTGCGAGGCATCCAGCCCGCAGGCCTGCAGCATGGCCGGGCTCCAGGCGCGGCCCTGCACGTCCAACCACAGGGTGCCTGATGCATCGGACATATCGCTCACCGCCGTGCCGGTGAGCTGCAGCCGCAGCCAGTCTTTGGGCAGCAGCACGGTGCGGATTTGAGCGAAGACTGCGGGCTCATGCGTGCGCAGCCACAGCAGCTTGGGGGCGGTGAAGCCGGGCATGGCGAGGTTGCCGGTGATCTGGCGCGCAGTGGGCACGGCCTGTTCGAGCGCAGCGCACTCGGCGCTGGCGCGGCCATCGTTCCACAGAATGGCGGGGCGCAGCACCTGGCCCTGCGGCCCCAGCACCACCGCGCCGTGCATGTGGCCCGACAAGCCGATGCCACGCACCTGGGCCCAGGCGGTGGGCACCTGCGCGCGCAGCTGAGCCACAGCGGCTTCGACGGCGGCCAGCCAGTCAGCGGGGTGCTGCTCACTCCAGGTGGGCTGGGGGCGGTACTGGGGTACGGCGGCATCGGCCGTGGCGATGACGGTGTGTGCTGCGTCCAGCAGCAAGAGCTTGACGCCGGAGGTGCCTAAGTCGATTCCGAGGTACATGGGGTGGTGATGCTATGGGTCAGCCAAGGAAGGCAAGGACGGTGTAAGTGCGAGTGCGGTGGGCTGGCTTCGACAGGCTCAGCCCGAACGGTTGGGGGAAAGCTGGGAGCACAGGTTCTCAGACATCACCCCTTGCCAAACCGGCCCACGCCCTGCTTGCGGTATTCACTGGGCGTCATGCCCTTGATGTCCAGAAAGCGGCGGTTGAAGTTGGCCATGTTGTTGAAGCCCACGTCATAAGCAATGTGGGTGATGTAGCGGTCGGTCTCCATCAGCAGTTGGCAGGCGCGGTTCACGCGCACCAGGTTCACAAAATCAGTAAACGTGTTGCCCGTGGCGCGGCGAAAGAAGCGGGAGAAGCGGCTCTCGGTCATGTCCAGCTCTTGCGCCAGATCGGCAGCCGACAGCGGCTCAGCCAGGTGGTCGGTGATGCGGCTGACGATGGCGTTGATCTGTGCGAGTTGGGTGTCGCTGTCTTCGCTTTGCAGCTGGGCGCTGGAGAGCAGGCGATAGTCCGTGCAGCGGGCCAGCTCGCCCATCCATTCGCAAAACGCCGCAAAGCGCGCCAGCCCCTGGGTGGACTTGATGCGCCGCCAGTGCTCCGTGGCCTGGGCCTGCTGGCCAAAAAACTCGATGCCGTGGCGGGCGCGCTCCAGCAAGGGCAGCACTTCGCGCAGCTCAGGAATGCCCTCGCTGGCATCGACCAGTGGCTGGTGCGGGAACTGCACCACCAAGTCGCGCTCGGGGTAGCCCGCCTCGGGCACGTCCATGCTGATCCAGTTGTGCGGCAGGCGCGGCCCTGTCAACACCAGCTGGCCGGGGGCGAACTGGCCAATCCAGTCGCCCACAAACAATTTGCCCGACGAGGCCGTGATGAGGTGCAGCTCGTACTCGTCGTGGTAATGCCAGCGCGCCAGCGGGGTCGGAAAGCCGTGCGACAGGCAGCGGATAAAGCCCGCGGTCTCAGGCGGCTCGTAGCCGAGCTCGGGTGAGCGGGAGTAGGCATGCTCCAGCTCGGGCTTGGTCTGGCGCGGCAGTGCATGAAGCGAGGACATGGCGTTTGGAATGCAGAGTCGGGTGAGGTGACGGCTTATTGTGCGGCGGTGCTGCTGCCCTGCCCCACCGTGCGCGGGTGCCGGGCCACAAACGCGGCCACCTGGGCGCTGGCCGTGCGCAGGGCCTGCACCAAGCGCGGATCGCCCGCCAGCTCGCCCCACAGCACCTTGTCGGCAGCAAACGCAGCCACAGGGTCAGCGGCTTCGCAGATGGCATGGGCGGCGGCTGGGTCCATGGCCTGGTCTTGGTAGGTGTAGGGGATGTGCCCCGCGTGCCAGCGCTGCAGATAGGCCAGGAACAGCGCAGGCAGCACGGCCACGGCGGCAATGCCCTCGCCCCGGGCCAGGCGTTCGCGCACCGTGGGCGCGATGAAGCCGGGGATCTTGCTGTAGCCATCCATGGCCACGCGCTGGTTGGTGTCCTCAATGGCGGGGTTGCCAAAGCGCTCCAGCACCACGTCGCGGTAAGCGGCCAGATCAATGGGGCTGGGTTGCAGCACGGGGATGGTGTCTTGCGTCACGTAGTCAAACGCCAGCTGACGGATGGCGGCGTCGTGCGTGCCTTCGTGGATGAAGCGGTAGCCCACCAAGGTGCCCGCCCAGGCAATGCAGCTGTGCGTGGCGTTGAGCAGGCGGATCTTGGCCTCTTCGTACGGCGCAACGGACTCGACCAGCTCCACGCCCACGCGCTCCCATGCGGGGCGGCCATTGGCAAAGCGGTCTTCAATGACCCACTGGATAAAGCTCTCGCCCATCAGCGCAGCGGGGTCGGCGCGGCCGGTGGCCGCTTGCACGCGCGCCGCCACATCGGGGGTGGGCCGGGGGGTGATGCGGTCCACCATGGCGTTGGGGCTGGTGGTATGGGCTTCGATCCAGGCGGCCAGCTCTGCATCGCCCAGGGCCTGCACAAACTGCAGCAGGCCGCTGCGCGAGCGGTCGCCGTTGTGGCGCAGGTTGTCGCAGTTGAGCAGCGTGACGGCCCCTGCCCCGGCCTGCCTGCGCGCGCGCAGCAGGGTCGTGAGGGCACCATAGATGGTGCTGCCCGCGCGGCCTTCCCGCAGGGCTTGCAGGTCGGCCTGCAGATCGGGCGCGCTGGCCCAGTCGAGTTGGTGGCGGCTGTCGAGGTAGTAGCCCGCCTCGGTGACGGTGAAGGAAATGATGCAGGTGCTGGGCTGCGCGGCAATGGCGATGAGCCCCGCCAGATCGGGCGTGTAGGGCACCACGGTGCGGATGGACTCGACCCAGGTGTAGCTGCGCTCGCCCTGGGCGGTCACCGTCTCCAGCGTGTAGGCGCCGCCTTGGGCTTGAAGGGCGGCAATGGTGTCTTGCATGTCGGGGCGCAGGTTGCCGCCGGCCAGCACCCAGCGGGTGTCACCCAGCTGGTGCAACTGGTGCAGGTACAGCGCCTGGTGCGCGCGGTGGAAAGAGCCCAGCCCCAAGTGCAGGATGGTGAGCGTGTCTTGTGCGGTGGTCATGGAATGCGGCGTCTGAAATGCGAAATCGGGGTTGCAAACGAATGGGGAATCAGCGGGCAGTCAACGGGAATTGGCCTGGGCCAGCACCACACGGCCTGCGCTGTCAAACCAGTGGGCCTGCTCGGTGGCCACGTTGAGCGACACGGCATCGCCCGGCAGCAGCAGCGTGCGTTCATTGAGGCGGGCCACCAGTTGCGCGCCCTCGGCGGTGCGCACATACAGCAGCGTCTCAGCCCCCAGGGCTTCGACCAGCTCGACCTGGCCGGTGATGGCGCCCTGCCCTTTGGGCTGCACCGTCACGGCCTCGGGCCGCAGGCCGATGGAGCCCCCCGCTGCCGCGCCAGGCGCCAGTTGCTGCACCGCCGCAGGCAATTGCGCCAGGGGCACAACGTTCATCTGCGGGGTGCCGATGAACTGCGCCACGAACTGGTTGGCGGGGCGGTCGTACAGCTCCAGCGGCGTGCCCACTTGCTCGATCTGGCCGTCGCGCAGCACCACCACTTTGTCGGCCAGCGTCATGGCCTCGACTTGGTCGTGCGTGACGTAGATGGTGGTGGCGCCCAGGTCGCGGTGCAGCTTGGCAATCTCCACACGGGTCTGGCCACGCAGGGCGGCGTCGAGGTTGGACAAGGGCTCGTCAAACAAAAACACCTTGGGCGCGCGCACGATGGCGCGGCCAATGGCCACACGCTGGCGCTGGCCGCCCGACAGCTCCTTGGGCGTGCGCTGCAGGTACTGCGTGAGGTTGAGGATGCGCGCCGCGTTCTGCACTTTCTCGTCGACGACCTGCTTGTCCACCTTGGCGAGCTTGAGCGCAAAGCTCATGTTTTCGTACACGCTCATGTGCGGGTACAGCGCGTAGCTCTGGAACACCATGGCCAGGTCGCGCTTGCTCGATGGCTGGTCGGTGATGTCGCGGCCGTCGAGCATCAGCGTGCCACCGTCGATGGCTTCGAGCCCCGCGATCAGCCGCAGCAGCGTTGACTTGCCGCAGCCCGAGGGGCCGACGAAGACGATGAACTCGCCCTGGTTGATGGTGAGGTCAATGCCCTTGATGGCACGGTGCTCGCCAAAGAATTTTTCGATGCCGCGCAGTTGAAGGTAGGCCACTCTAGTGCTCCGAATAACAGGTTGATTCCGATCCGCCAGCAGCGGTGGTTTGAACAGGGGCGCAAGGCGCGGTAGCCGCGCAACCGGCTTTGCCGGGCCGCTGGCTGCGCCCCCTGCAGGGGGAGGCGCCGAAGGCGCTTCGGGGGGGAGTCATTTCACAGCACCGAAGGTCAGGCCCTGCACGAGCTGCTTCTGGCTGAACCAGCCAAACACCACGATGGGCGCAATCGCCATGAGCGACGCGGCAGACAACTTGGCCCAGAACAGGCCCTCGGGGCTGGAGTACGACGCGATCAGCGTGGCCAGCGTGCCCGCCTTGGCGGCGCTGAGGTTCAGGCTCCAGAAGGCCTCGTTCCACGACAGCACCAGGCACAAGAGGCCGGTGGATGCGAGGCCCCCCATGCCCAGCGGCAGCAGCACCAGGCGCACCTCTTGCCACAGCGTGGCGCCGTCCATGCGGGCGGCCTCCAGGATCTCGCGTGGGATGTCCTTGAAGTGCGAATACAGCATCCAGACCATGATGGGCAGGTTGGACAGCGCGAACACGATGATCAGCGCGAGCTGCGTGTCGAGCAGGTGGCTCTTTTGCGCCAGCACGTAGATGGGCACCAGCGCGCCCACGGCGGGCATCATCTTGGTCGAGAGCATCCACATCAAAATGTCCTTGGTGTACTTGCCCTTGAAGAACGCCATGGCATAGGCCGCGGGCGCTGCCAGCATCAGCCCCACCAGGGTGGACAGCACGCTGGTGATGACCGAGTTCTTGGCGTACAGCAGGTAGTCGCTGCGCTCTTGCACTTCGTGGAAGTTTTCGAGCGTGGGCGTGAACAGGATTTGCGGGGGCACTGCAATGGCCTGCAGCTCGGTCTTGAAGGCGGTGAGGAACAGCCAGGCCAGCGGAAACACCAGCAGCAAGGCCACGGCCCAGGCCACGGCAGTGCGCAGGGCCAAAAGGCCGAGCGGGAATTTGGAACGGCGGCGAGCAGTCATGGGCGTTCTTTCTTATTTGTCCAGGTTCTTGCCAACCATGCGGATCAGGAACACAGCCGCGATGTTGGCCAGCACCACCGCAAACAGCGCCCCGGCCGAGGCCACGCCCGCATCAAAGTTGAGCAGCGCCTGCTTGAAGATGAGGAAGGTGACGTTGGTGCTCGCATCACCCGGGCCACCGCCTGTGGTGGTGTAGATCTCGGCAAAGATGCTGAGCAGAAAGATCAGCTCAATCATCACAACCACCGCCACCGAGCGCCCCAGGTGCGGCAGGTACAGGTAGCGCAGCTGCTGCAGGTAGGTGGCGCCATCCATGCGGGCGGCTTCGAGCTGCTCGTGGTTCATGCTTTGCAGCGCGGTCATGAAGATGAGCGTGGCAAACGGCAGCCATTGCCACGACACCATGACGATGACGGAGAACAGCGGAAAGTCGGTGAGCCAATCCACCGGCTGCGCGCCAAAGAACATCCACACCTGCGCCAGCACGCCGTAGATGGGGTTCATCATCATGTTCTTCCACATCAGCGCGTTCACGGTGGGCATGACGAAGAACGGCGAAATCAGCAACACCCGCACAATGCCGCGCCCCGGAAACGGGTCGTTGATGAGCAGCGCAATCGCAATGCCCACCACCACCGTGATCAGGATCACGCTGCCCAGCAGCCACACGGTGTTGAGCACGGCGGTGCCAAACGACGGGTCGGTGACGAAGTACTCGAAATTCTCCAGCCCCGCAAAGCCCGACTGGTCGGGCTGCATGAGGTTGTAGCGGATGAGCGAGAAGTAGATCGTCATCACCAGCGGCACGATCATCCACAGGAAGAGCGTGGCCATGGCTGGCGTGAGCAGCAGGCGGGGGAGCAGGCGGTTCATGGGAGGTCCGAAATGGCGCGAATAAGGGGCGAGCGATCAGCACGCCAAGGTCTGACAAAACCAACGACACCCCAAACCGTTCGGGCTGAGCCTGTCGAAGCCAGGGCACTCTGGCACACAGCCCTTCGACAGGCTCAGGGCGAACGGGGATCACACCGATGATCCCGGTCGCGTCGCGGGTTTGCAGAGCCCCGGCTTACTTGTAATACCCGCCCTTCTTCATCTCACGCTCGGCGGTCACCTGGCTGGCCTTGAGCGCGGCGTCCACCGTGGTCTTGCCCGCCAGGGCTGCGCTCATCTGCTGGCCCACAGCGATGCCGATGGCCTGGAACTCAGGGATGGCAGCAAACTGCACGCCCACATACGGGCTCTTGGGCAGGGTCGAATCGGTGGGGTTGGCCGAGTCGATGGCCGTCTTTTCTGCGGCGGCAAAACGGGCGGCTTTCTGGAATTCAGGCGACGCGTAGGTGCTCTTGCGCGTGCCAGTGGGCACGCTGGCCCAGCCATTGGTTTTGGCCACGAGCTGGATGTAGTCCTTGCTGGTCGACCAGGTGATGAACTTCTGCGCGGCGTCGACCTTCTTGGAGCCTGCGGGGATGGCCAGATTCCACGACCACAGCCAGTTGGCGCCCTTGGGCGTGTTCATGGTGGGGGCCTGGGCAAAGGCCATGTGCTCGGCCACCTTGGACTGCTTGGGGTCGCTCACGAACGAGGCCGCAATGGTCGCGTCGATCCACATGCCGCACTTGCCGGAGTTGGTGAGTGCCAGGATTTCATTGAAGCTGTTGGACGACGAGCCGGGGGGGCCGTAGTTCTTGAGCAGGTCGACGTAGAAGGTGATCGCGTCCTTCCAGGGCTTGGATTCGAGCTGGGGCTTCCACTGCATGTCAAACCACTGGCCGCCAAAGGTGTTGACCAGCGTGGTGATAAAGGCCATGTTGTCACCCCAGCCGGGCTTGCCGCGCAGACAGATGCCATACACGCCGTTCTTGGGGTCGTGCATCTTGGCGGCCAGGTCCTTGATCTGCGGCCAGGTGGGGCGCTCGGGCACCTGCACGCCCGCCTTGTCGGCCAGGTCCTTGCGGTACATGAGCATGGAGCTTTCCGCATAGAACGGCGCGGCAAACAGCTTGCCGTCCACCGACAGGCCGCTGCGCACGGCGGGCAGCAGATCGTCTGCATCGTAGGCGGCGTCGGTCTTGAGCTCTTGCAGCCAGCCCTTCTTGCCCCAGATGGGCGCCTCGTACAGGCCGATGGTCATCACGTCGAACTGGCCGCCCTTGGTGGCGATGTCGGTCGTCACGCGCTGGCGCAGCACGCCCTCTTCCAGCGTCACCCACTTGAGCTTGATGTCGGGGTTGGCCTGCTCGAAGTTCTTGCTGAGCTTTTGCATCTCGATCATGTGGCCGTTGTTCACGGTGGCGATCACCAGCTCGGTCTGCGCGCTGGCAGCGCCGCACAACGACAGGGCCAGTGCAGCAGCCAGAGCGAGGCGCTGGGGAGCAACAACACGGGGGGAATGTGGCATCGGAATGTCTCCTTCGTAATTGGTATGGGATCGACCGTTCAACGCCAGTGCAGGCATACGGCATTGACGAACTGAACGATACCGATGCTGCAATGCTCGATTGGTACTGCAATCGCCATCACAAATACTAATTTGCACCAGATACTCAGGATTTACACCTAGAGCTGTCAATTGGGTATCTGGTTCTGGATTGTGGCGCTGGCTACCCGCGATTGCCTCCAGAGACATTTACTATCAAATATATAGCTGCTAGCGCTTATACATAAAGCGCCAGAGGCCAATTTGAATCATATTTTCAATCACTTCGCCGCACGCGGCTGCAGCGTGACCCACCAGCGGGTGATGTAGGCAACATCCACCGGCACCGCCGCCGTCAGAGCCAGCAGCGCTTGGTCGGTGTCGGCCAGCGGCAGTGTGCCGGTGACGCGCAGGCCTGCAATGGCAGGGTCAACGCCCAGATGGCCGGGACGGTGGCGCGCCAAAGTGGCCACCACCTCGGCCAGCGGCTGGTTGTCCACCACCAGCATGCCGTCCTTCCACGCATCGGCGTCTGTCCGCGCCGTGATCGACTCCATCTGGCCGCCGTGCAGACGCAGGGCCTGCCCGTTGGGCACGATGCGCTCTGACGTGCACAACTCCACCGGCGTGATGGCGCAACGTGCCGGGCGTGCTGCAACGGCGGACTGCAATACGGTGACCTCGGTGCCGCCGTCCTTGCCGGTTGCACTCTCGCCCCTTGCCCAGCGACGCACGACGAAACGCGTGCCCAGCGCACGCAGGCTGCCGTCCTCGGTCACCACGACGAGAGGCCGCTGCTCGGCAGGGTTGGCATGGCTGGTTTCCACCGCCACCTCACCCGCGCGCAGCCGCACTTCGCGCATGTCTTTGTTGAATGCGATGTCCACGGCGCTGCGGGTGTTCAGGTGCAATACCGTCTGGTCCGCCAGCACGATGGTGCGGCGCTCGCCCGTGCCCGTGTGGTGGTCGGCCAGCAACTGGCTCACGGGCTGAAAATGGTTCAGCATCGCCGCCCCGCAGGTGACGGCCAGTGCCACCCCCAGTGCGGCGCGCACGGCACGCGCCGGTGCCCGCGTGCGGCGCAGCACCGCAGCGCGCGCAGACGGGCCGCCCACGGCAGAAAGCTGGTGATGGATCTCGCCCAACTGGCGCCAGGCACGTGCGTGGTCAGGGTGTGCCGCCAGCCAGTCGTTCAGTGCCTGCGTGTCAGCCGCCGACGCGCCGGCATCGCCGACGCAGCGCAGCTGCCAGCCGATGGCCGCGTCGAGCACTGCAGCCGACACTGGAAGCGTGTCCATTGCGTCCCCGGGCACGACGCTTGCGGCTTGTGCAGTGTTCATTGCGTCGCACCGAAGCGCAGGCGATAGGCATGGCGCATCGCGTTCTCCAGCAGTTGCCGCACGCGCGGCACCGACACCTGAAGTTGCTGTGCGATCTCGGCCTGAGTGAGGCCGTCAAGCCGGCTCATCAACCAGGCAGCGCGCGTCTTGGGGGTCAGCCCCTGCATCAGCACATCCACCGCCCTGAGCATTTGCATGGCCGCCAGCCGCTCTTCGGGGGATGGTTGCAGTGCCTCGGGCTGCAGCGCCAGATCTGCCAGGTAGGCACGCTCAAGCTCACCACGTCGCCAGAAATCCACCAGCAGGCCTTTGGCGACGGTAGTGAGGTAGGCACGCGGCTCACGCAGGACTTCAGAGCCCTCTAAAGCAGCAGGACGCGCCAACAAGCGCACGAAGGTGTCCTGTGCCAGATCCGCTGCATCGTGCGTGCACCGCAAACGCCGCCCCAACCAGGCCTGCAGCCAGCTGTGGTGTTCGCTGTAGAGACGGTGCAGGGGGTGGGGAGCTGCGGACATGATCAAAATGAGAATGATTCTCGATTATAAGATCAATGACAGACAAATCACCTGCAGCCAACCGTGCCGGCCAATGTGCCAATGGCCGTTCAACCCCCGCGTTCGATACCCAATTGCCAGCGCCAGGCACGGATTTCGACAACTGGGTCAGGCCGACGCAAGGCGCATGTCACCTCGCGACGGTCGGCCGTTGGAACATTCTTTCAACAGGTGTTGAGAGATTACGGCCTCACTTCAGAAGTCGACACTGGCCGACAGTGCCAAGGTTCGCGGTGCACCTACAGACAATTGGCCCGATGACGCCGTGGCCGATGCCCAGTAGGCGCGGTCCAAAGCGTTGGTCAACTGTGCGCGCAATGTCAGCGTCCGCCCAACAGCCTGCATCCGGTAGGCTGCGCCCACATCCAGGCGCGTCCATTGCGGGATGCCCAGCGCATTGTTCGCCGTCACGCTCTGCCGCCCGGTGTACAACACGCCGCCGCTCAGCGTCAGGCCCGGCACGGCGGGTACATCCCAATCGATGTGGGCGTTGGCCTGCACACGCGGCGCCCCCACGGCTCGGCGGCCGTCGTTGGTGCCGCCTGCCGTCCGGCTCTGCCTCGCATCCAGCAGCATGAGCCCCGCCATCAGGCGTGTGCCCCGCGCCACCTGGCCAAATGCATTGAGTTCGACACCCCGGTTGCGCTGCTCGCCATCGACACGAAACTGAGGCAAGCCGCCGCCCGACACGGGCACGCTGATGGCGCTGGGTTGCTGGATCTGGAACAGCGCCACCGTGGCGCCCCAGTCCTGAAAATCGAACTTGCTGCCTATCTCGGTTTGCCGCGCGACATAGGGCGCAAAGATTTCGCCCGCGTTGGCGGTGCCCACAGGCGCCACCGGCCCCTGGGACAGGCCCTCGATGTAGTTGCCATACAGCGTGACCCCCGGCCGCAGCTTGAACGCAAGCGCCGCCGCTGGCGTCGCGCGGCGCTGGTCGTAGACCGGCAGCGTGACGGCCCCACTGGCCCCGTAGTTGACGCTGCCGACCGTCTGCAGGCGCACGCCCAGCGTCAGTTGCACCCGCTCATCCATGAACGACATCGTGTCGGCCAACGCCACGCTGGACAGCCGCTGGCGGTTCAGCAGCAGCGGCTCTGTGGAATACGTCGACAGATCAGGCTGCGGCACAAACACCGGCGTGTGGATGTTGGATGTGCCCGTGGCCACCGTGTGCGTCAGGTTGTAGCGCACCTGGCGCAGGGTGCTGGCACTCAACACCACGCGGTGGTTGACCGCACCGGTGTCGACGCTGCCGCGCAGCCCCACTTCGCCGGTACGCGAATTCACGTCGTCAAAGAAATACAGGTTGCGCTCGGTGAATGTCCCATCGGCGCGCGTGATCGCGGGAATGCTGACCAGCAGGTCTGTCGGGTTGTTGCGAAAGCCGGCCGCCACATAGGCGGTGAGGTTTCGGGTCAGCTCCACTTCGCCACGCAACGCGCCATGGAGCGACTCCAGGCCGACATAGCCCCAGAGCTGGGCAAAGTTGGTCCCTGCCCTGGGCGCCGAGGGCACGGATGTCAGCCCCGCAGCCACGCTGGCTGCACGCATCGGCGCACGCGAGGTCCGCTTGAGAGAGCCCAGGTCGGCACTGAGCATGACGCCATCGCCGCGATAGTCCAGCCCCGCAGCCAGGTGGCTGATGCGCGCGCCCTGCCGGTCGGTGGCCGTATCGCCGTCGCCATGCACGGCATTGACGCGCAGGCCCAGCGCCTTGTCGGGGCCAAAGCGGCGCCCCACATCAACGTGGCCCTGCATGTACCCCCCCGTTTCATAGCTGGTGATGAGGCGCGCCAATGGCTCGTCGCCCGCGCGCTTGGGAACCAGGTTGATCACCCCGCCCAGGGACGCACTGGGCGAGACGCCCGACAGCATGGCGCTGAGCCCCCGCATGACTTCCACCCGCTCCACGCCTTCCAGCGAGGTGAAGGTTCGGGGCGCAATGCCGTAGAGCCCATCGAAGGCGATGTCTCCTGCGCCGAGTGCAAAGCCGCGCATCGTGAAGCTGTCGCTGTAGCCGCCGCGCGAGGACCAGTCGCTGCGCACCGATGCCTCATTGGCCAGCAAATCGCCCAGCGATTTGGCCTGCTGCTGCTCGATGACCTCGGCGGTATAGCCCGCGACGGAAAACGGTGTGTCCATCAGGTCCTGATTGCCCAGCAGGCCAACGCGGCCGCCCCGCGCGACCTGCCCCCGGCAAAAGCGGGCGGCAGGTCGCCAGCCCGATCAGCACTGGCGGTGACGCGCACGGCGGGCAACGTGGTGCTTGAAGCATCGGGCATGGTGGGCGTGGCGGGCCCGGGTCGCAGTGTGTAGCCCCCTCCGCTGATCGCCAGCAGTTCGAGCCCCGAGCCAGCCAAGGCCTGGCGCAGTGCCGTGGCCGCATCCAGGCGGCCTCGCACGGCGGTGGCACGCCGCTCGGCGACCAGAGCGGCATCCATGGTCAGGGCCAAACCGGCATCACGCGCGATGCGGTTCAGGGTGGCCGCCAGCGGGCCTGCAGGCAAATCGTAGTCACGCAGAGCCGCAACGTCCGACATTACTTGCGCCTGCACCACACCATGTGACAGAAACGGCCAGGCGAAAGCGATCAGCGTGGCCAATGCCAGAGGCCTGGCACGAAACGGCGGACGGGAAAGAGGGGCAAGACAGGCAGGCAAGGCTGGCTCCGGCAGTGAGGTGGATGGAACAAATGAGTGACTTCAACCTGCTTGCCGTATGAGCCCGCCAAAGTGAGAGGGGTGTGCAGAATATTTTTTGCGCCTGCGCCCTCCCCGCAACACGGTCGCGGGCCTGTTTAACGCATGCGCCCTGCATATCCTCCTGGCGGCATCGGCAGACAGTGCCTCGGGGACCCTGAGGGACCTTGGGGGGCCTTGGTCCTGCGCACCCTATTCTTCATCACCGGTCAGCAGCTCTACCAGCGAAGTGTCGGTGGCGGTGTAGACCATGATGGCGGCTGCCTCGGCGCTGCTTTCGTGCGGCCGGTTGCCAGTGATGGTGTGCATGGAGCCGCCCTGCCGCAGCCGGCCGCTCACCAGCAAGTTCTGCAGCAGCATGTGGTGGCTGGGGAGACCGAGCAGCCCACGAGAGCCAGCTTAAGAACTCGGAGCCCACCTCCGAGCCACGGTAGCGGCAGGGCGCCAAAGACGCGCACGGTGCTCTCACCCTAAAATCGGCGGTTTCGCACTTCTACCGCCATGACCGAACACGCCCGCCCCGTCCGCTCGCAATACGAAGACTTCATGCGCCATGTGTTCACGCACGGTGTCGCAAAGGCGGACCGCACCGGCACAGGCACCCGCAGCGTCTTCGGCCACCAAATGCGGTTCAATTTGAAGGAAGGCTTTCCGCTGGTCACCACCAAGAAGGTGCACCTGCGCTCCATCATTCAGGAGCTGCTGTGGTTCCTCACGGGGTCGAGCAACAACAACTGGCTGAAAGAACGCGGCGTCAGCATCTGGGACGAATGGGCGCGCGAGGACGGCGAGTTGGGCCCCGTGTACGGCGTGCAGTGGCGCAGCTGGCCCACGCCGGACGGCGGGCACGTCGACCAGATCAGCGACGTGATCCAGACGCTCAAGACCAACCCCGACTCGCGCCGCATCATCGTGAGCGCCTGGAACGTGGCCGAGCTGAACAAGATGGCGCTGATGCCTTGCCACGCGTTCTTCCAGTTCTACGTGGCCCCGGCGCAAGAGCCCGGCGGGCGCGGCACGCTGAGCTGCCAGCTCTACCAGCGCAGTGCGGACATCTTTTTGGGCGTGCCGTTCAACATTGCCAGCTATGCGCTGCTCACCCACATGGTGGCGCAGCAGTGCGACTTGGACGTGGGTGACTTCATCTGGACGGGTGGCGATTGCCACATCTACAGCAACCACTACGAGCAAGTCACCACGCAGCTGGCGCGTGCGCCCCACCCCTATCCCACACTGAACATCAAGCGCAAGCCGGCCAGCATCTTCGAGTACGAATACGAAGACTTTGAGGTGCTGGACTACCAATGCCACCCCGCCATCAAGGCGCCTGTGGCGGTGTGATTCCATTTCCACATCATCCGTGTCGTTGTTGCTTCGCCTTGCCGTGCTACAGCACTGTCTGCGGCTTCGCGCCTAGACACGAATAATCTGGAAACGGAATGACACCAGTCCCCCGTTCGCTTTGCGCTGCAGCGGCTCCTCGCGCAGGGCAGCCCTGATTGCCGTTGCGGCATCCACTCAACAACCATCATCACAAAGAGCACCCACCATGTCTTCCGGCGGATTCCACGTACACGGCCCCCACGACCATGCCATCGAGCACGCCACCCAAGGCCACGGGGACGACCACGCCCCCGGCCACGGCGAGCAAGGGCACGGCGGCGGCAGCAGCACCAACAAGATCGCAATGTTCACCGCCATCGTGGCCACGGTGGGCGCCATCTTTGCCTACATGGGCGGCGCCACGCAGGCCAATGCGGGGTTGATGAAAAACGACGCCGCAATCAAGAAGACCGAGGCCTCCAACCAGTGGAATTACTTCCAGTCCAAAAGCACCAAGCAGTCCCTGGCCGAGCTGGCCCGCGACCTGACACCGGGCGAGCAAGAGAAGACCAAGTACCAGGCCAAGATTGACCGCTACGAGACCGAAAAGAACGAGATCAAGAAAGTGGCCGAGGGCCTGGAGGCCGATGCCCGCGCGTTTGACCACCAAAGCGATGCCCAGATGCACCAGCACCACCGCTGGGCCCAGGCCACCACGGCGCTGCAAGTGGCCATTGCCCTCGCCGCCATTGCCCTGCTGACGCGCAAGAAGTGGCTGGAATGGGGCATGTATGGCGTAGCAAGCATTGGCCTGGGC
Organism: Acidovorax sp. 1608163; assembly: GCF_003669015.1. Lineage (NCBI taxonomy): Bacteria > Pseudomonadati > Pseudomonadota > Betaproteobacteria > Burkholderiales > Comamonadaceae > Acidovorax > Acidovorax sp. 1608163. The sequence continues at coordinate 1,307,471 of NZ_CP033069.1, read as the reverse complement.
GTGGGCGTGCTGGCCATGCTGCACATCTGATCGCACCACTGACCGAAGCCCCCGCGCCATGACCCTGCCGCCACTGCACCTCATCTACGCCCGCGCTGCCAATGGCGTGATCGGCAGAGACAACGCCATGCCCTGGCACCTGCCGGAAGACATGGCGCACTTCAAGCAGCTCACGCAGGGCTGCGTGGTCATCATGGGGCGCAAGACCTGGGACTCGCTGCCCCCGCGTTTTCGCCCGCTGCCTGGACGCACCAACATCGTGGTCACCCGCCAGGGCGACTGGCAGGCCGAGGGTGCGCTGCGTGCAGACAGCCTGGAGCAAGCTCTGCAGCAAGCCCAGGCGGCCAGCACCGAGCCCGGCCGCCCTGTGTGGGTGATGGGCGGCGCGCAAATCTACGCCCAGGCCCTGCCCTTGGCCAGCCGGGTCGAGGTGACAGAGATTGCGCAAGACTTTGACGGCGATGCCTACGCCCCCACGCTGGACGCGCAATGGGTGGAGGCCGTGCGCACCCAGCACGTCAGCACCAACGGCCTGCCTTTTCACTTTGTGAGCTATGTGCGGGGCTGAGCGATAGCCACACCGCACACGGCCAATCGCTAACCGCTCCTTATTTCATAGCTGCTAGCGCTTATTCAAGAAGCGCTAGAGGCCTTTTTCATCCAAACCACAGGCCCATCTGCCTTGCCTGTTTTTCATTGGCTTGACGTAACACGCGTGTTACAACGACGACTTTCTTCGGAGGAAAAGCGTCCATGGCCCATCGGAAAAGTCTCAACCGCACGGCAAAGCAACGCCGCATCGCGCACTTCTTGTCACAGCCCCTGCAAGCGGCGGCCCCTGGCCAAAGCGCCACGCTGACGGCGGCCCAAAAAGCCGACCTGGAATCCCGCACCGTCGGGCACGTGGTCTTCCCGTGGGACCCCGACTACGACACGGACCGGCAGGAGACCAACCCTGCGTTCCAGTACTACCCCCTGGTCATTGTTTACTGCGCTTGCGAAACCGACGTGCTGGTGAGCATGGCCGTCGCACGGGACGCGGGGCTGGTGGTATCTGTCCGCTCGGGCGGGCACAGCACAGCAGGCTATTCCGTCAACACCGGCGGCATGGTGATTGACCTGAGCGAGATGAAGGGCGTGGTGCTGGACGAAGACCGGGCCCTGGTGCATGTGCTGTCCGGCACGCCGTTTGAGGTGTTCAACGGCGCACTCAATGGCACGGGCTGGCACGTGCCCACGGGGGCTTGCGGCAGCGTGTGCGTGGCCGGGTTTGTGCAAGGCGGGGGCTATGGCTATACCTCGCGGACCTATGGCATCCAAAGCGACAAGGCGGCGGCGTTTCGCGTGGCGCTGGCCAGTGGCAAGGTGGTGACCGCCAAGGCCGACGGCGAACATGCCGATCTGTTCTGGGCCTTGCGGGGCGGCACCGGCGGCAACTTTGGCGTGGTGCTGCAGGTCAGCTACCACATGGTGCGCCTGCCCTCGGTGTGGGGCTGGTCCATCACCTGGCAGGCCGAGCAGGCCGCGCAGGTGCTGGAGCTGCTGCAAAAGGATTACACCCGCCAGGGAGCCCCCGACCAGCTGGGCTACATGATGAACCTGGGCTACTACAACGGGGAGGTGGTGTACATGGTGCAGGGCATGTACTGCGGCCCGCGCGACGAGGGCTACGCAGCCATCCAGTCGCTGCTGCAAATCCCTGGCGCGCAATTGGTGGTGGACAAGGTAGGTACCTACCCCGATCTGAACAACTACTTTGAAGACCACCCCTACCCCCTGCCGCAAGACCTGCCCGACGGCATTCGCGAGACCAAGGCCAGCGGGTATGTCGACAAGCCCATCCCCCAGGCGGTGTGGCAAAAGGTGATCGACCAGTTCCACAAGGCCGTCAACCCCTGGAGCATGGTCTACACCGAGCCCTATGGCGGCGCGATTGCCCGCTACCCGGTGAAAGACAGCGCCTTCGTGCACCGCCATGTGGACATGGACATCGTGATCGATGGCTGCTGGCGCAATGAGGAAGAGCGCGTGAAGGTGCAGGCCTGGATCGACGGGCTGTACGACCTGCTGCGCCCCTACATGAACGGGCACGTGTACCAGAACTACCCCAACCGGGACCTCAAGGACTTTGCCCAGGCCTATTGGGGCGACGAGGCGTACCTGCGGCTGCGCGAAGTCAAGACGAAGTACGACCCGACCAACTTCTTCTGCTACGAGCAGAGCATTGCGCCTTTGTGAGCGAAGCGGCGCCCGTGGGCGCCGCGCCTTGCCGGACTGCTTGTGCAGCCCATTAAACGGGGGATGGGACGGCGTAATGCACGCTGCCCTTGCCACCCCGTTTGGCCTCGTACATGGCGTGGTCAGCACGGGTCAGCAGCTCGTCCACCTGCGCAGGCAGCGGTGGGTGGGCGGCCACCCCAATGCTCACGCCCAAGGTCACCCGCACGCCATCGGTGTCGGGCAGCGCAAAGGGCGTGGCAAAGGCCTGCATCAGGCGTTCGATGAACAGCTTGAGGTCGTGCGGGCTGGGGTTGCCACGCATCAGGATGGTGAACTCATCGCCCCCCAGCCGGGCCAGCGTGTCGCCCGCGCGCACGACGTGGGCCAGGCGCTGGGCCACCAGGCGCAGCACGGTGTCGCCCATGTGGTGGCCATAGCAGTCGTTCACGCCCTTGAAGCCATCGAGGTCCATGAACAAGATGACCACGCCATCGGTCGCGCCATCTGCCTCGTCCAGGCTGCTCACCGCCTCTTGGGCCCGGACAATGAACGCCCCCCGGTTCAGCAAACCCGTCAAAGAGTCGTGCTGTGCCTGGTGCAACAGGCGCTCGGCGGCGGCCACGCGTTCGGTGATGTCCTCGATCTGGCACATGATGGAGACCGTCTCGCCACGCAGGTTGATGAGCGCAGAGTTGAACCACATGCAATGCTGCACGCTGCCATCTGGTCGGACAAAGGAGGCCTCTACGCGGTTTTGGCGCTCGGCCCCTGACAGCAGCTGACCCAGTCCCTTGCGCAGAACGGTCACTCGCGCGCCTTCACCCACCAGGTTCAGCACCGACTCCCCCTGGTGCGAGGCGTGGTGCCAGCCAAACCACTCGGTGGCACGGCTGGAGCAATGCACCAGCCCCAGCTGGGCATCCAGCTCCACCACGGCCAGCGGGCTGTTTTCCATGTGCGAGAAAAGCTTTTGGTTGGCCGCACGCAAAGCCTCGGTGGTGACTTTGAGTTCGTGCACCTCCAGGGCCGAGTTCACTACGCCCCCCACCTGCCCATCCCGGTCCAGCCAAGGGTGCAAGCTGATGGAGAACCAGACCTCTTGCCCATCGGAGCCGCAAATCTGCCGCTGGTAGGTCACCTCGTGGCCTGCCAGAGCGCGGTTGATGTGGGGCTGGAACTGCACACGGGCGGCTTCGCTGTAAAGCGAGATCAGAGTGCGCCCCAGCAACTCACTGGGCCGTGCCTTGAACCAGTTCGCATAGGCCTCGTTGGCATACAGGATGTTCAAATCGTTATCGACCACGCAGATCGTCGCGCCGGTATGGCGAGTGACAATCTCCAGCAAATGCGGCGCTGGCAGTGACTCGACAAGGGCAGAGGAATAAGACAGACGATCGTTCATAGAGGACAGGTCGACACCGCGTAGCAACCGTTGCGCGCGGGGTCCAAGCCCATCCGGGACCCTCGCTCCAACGCCATCCCCCAAGCCAATGAAAACCGCCGAGGGCTGAAACCACCGCGTAGCGCCACTAGGATAACCCAGGCCACCCCAAACAACACCCCAAATTGCAGGGCAATCGGGCCTCAGAACCCCCTCAAACCGGTTCAGAGTCGAGCGGCCACCACAATGCGGCCTTGCGCATCGACCCCGTGCCGCACCGGGGTGCCCAAACGGGGTTCTAATGCGCTCCATCCTTGGCCCTCACACCCCACCCATCCCATGAAGCTTGCCACCTGGAACGTCAACTCCCTCTCGGTTCGCCTGCCCCAAGTGCTGGCCTGGCTGGCCGCCAACCCGGTCGATGCGCTGTGCCTGCAAGAGCTGAAGCTGACCGACGACAAGTTCCCCCACGCCGCGCTGCAAGAAGCGGGCTACCAAGCCGTCGCTTTCGGGCAAAAAACGTACAACGGCGTGGCCATCCTCAGCCGCCAGCCGCTGCGCGATGTGGTGCGCAACATCCCGGGCTTTGCCGACGAGCAGTCCCGCGTCATTGCCGCCACGCTGGACACACCTGAAGGGCCCTTGCGATTGCTCAATGGCTATTTCGTGAATGGGCAGGAACCAGGCTCAGAAAAGTTTGCCTACAAGATGCGCTGGCTGCAGGCCCTGCACGACTGGATTGCCACAGAAATGGCCACCCACCCACGCCTGGTGCTGGTGGGCGACTTCAACGTGGCCCCAGAAGACCGCGACTCTTACGACCCTGAGGGCCTGCGCGAGACGATTCACCACACTACCGAAGAGCGCAACCACTTCAAGGCGCTGCTGACACTGGGCCTGACCGATGCGTTTCGCCTGTTTGAGCAGCCTGAAAAGAGCTTTTCGTGGTGGGACTACCGCATGCTGGGGTTCCAGAAAAACCGGGGACTGCGCATTGACCACATCCTGGTCAGCGAGGCCTTGCGCCCCACCGTGACGGCCTGCGTGGTAGACCGTGCGCCACGCAAAAACCCGCAGCCCAGCGACCACACCCCCGTGGTGGTGACGCTGGGCGAGTCACCGAGCGAATAACTGCCGCCGCAAGGCCAATGTGCAAAAGCGCCAAGGGCAGCGAGCATGGTGCGCGCTGTCCTTGGAAATCAACATATCACTATAAATTTAATAGCTGCCAGCGCTTTATTAACAAGCGCTAGAGTGCTTTTTAACCCTCATCCGGCGCATCCAGCCCCAGCTCCTGGATCTTGCGGGTGATGGTGTTGCGGCCAATGCCCAGGCGTTGTGCGGCCTCCATGCGGCGGCCATGGGTGGCCGCCAAGGCCGTGCGAATGAGGCGCGACTCAAAGCGGCGGGTCAGTGCGTCCCACACATCGGGCTGGCCAGAGGCCAGCAGCTTCTGCGCATCACTCTCCAGCGAATGCTCCCAGCCAAGTACGGCGGCAGGCGCTTGCGACGCGAGGGCCGCAGGGGCGATGGAGGCAGGGCCCGCACCCGACGCGTCATACCTGTCTGCGCCAGCACCCACAGGGACGGCAGCAGCCGGAGCGGCATAGGGCACCGCCGGGCTCACACCCGCAGGTTGCCAATCGGCAGGCACCGCCGCCGCAGGCGCAGCCACGGGGGCCAATGCCACAGGCACGGCCAGGGCAGGCTCGTGTGTTGCCACAGGTGCTGCGGCTGGCGCTGCAGCGGCCACCGGCACCAAGGGGGCTTCGAGCACCTCAGGGGGCAGGTCTTGCAACGAAATCACCTGGGCGGGCGCCATCACCGTGAGCCAGTGGCAAATGTTCTCCAATTGGCGCACATTGCCAGGAAAGGCAAACTGCTCCAGGCGGGCCAAGGCCGCGTCGGCAATGCGTTTGGGCTCCACTCCCAGTTGCCGCGCGCTTTGCTGCAGGAAATGGCGGGTGAGCATGGGCACGTCGGCATGGCGCTCGCGCAGTGCTGGCAAGCGCAGGCGAATCACGTTCAGGCGGTGGAACAAGTCCTCGCGAAACCCGCCCTCTTTGACACGCTGCTCCAGGTTCTGGTGGGTTGCAGCGATCACGCGCACATGCGACTTGACGGCCGCATGGCCGCCCACGCGGTAAAACTGCCCATCCGACAGCACGCGCAGCAAACGGGTCTGCAGGTCAAAAGGCATGTCGCCAATTTCGTCGAGGAACAGCGTGCCGCCCTCGGCCTGCTCAAAGCGGCCACGCCGCTGCGTTTGCGCGCCGGTGAAGGCACCCCGCTCATGGCCGAACAGCTCGGACTCCAGCAAGTCTTTGGGGATGGCTGCGGTGTTGATGGCCACAAAGGGGCCGTCTGCCACGGGCGAATGCTTGTGCAGCGCACGCGCTACCAGCTCTTTGCCCGAGCCCGATTCGCCGGTGATGAGCACCGTGACCTGGCTCTGCGAGAGGCGGCCAATGGCGCGGAACACGTCCTGCATGGCGGGCGCCTGGCCCAGCATCTCGGGCGTCTCGGCCTGGCGCTCCTCAGTCACCTCTTCGCGCTGGCTTTCTTCCACCGCGCGGCGGATCAGCTCGACCGCCTTGGGCAGGTCGAAAGGCTTGGGCAGGTATTCAAACGCACCGCGCTGGAAGGCCGAGACGGCGCTGTCGAGGTCGGAGTACGCCGTCATGATGATGACGGGCAGCCCAGGCTGCAGCTCGCGCACCTTCTCCAGCAACTGCAGGCCCGAGCCACCAGGCATGCGAATGTCGCTGACCAGCACCTGCGGGCCTTGCCGGGCGGGGTCGCCCGCGGTCACATCGGCCAGCGCATCCAGCACTTCGCGGGGGTGGGTGAAGCTGCGCGTGGGCAGGTTCTCGCGGGCCAGCGCTTTTTCCAGGACGAAGCGGATCGACGGGTCATCATCTACTAACCAGATCGGCTTCATGTGTTTCTACCTTCCCTGTGGTTGTGTGCCTCGGACCTCAGGGGAGTGGAATCAGGATTCGGAAGTCGGTGCGACCCGCCACGCTGTCGCACTCGATCAACCCATGGTGGCGCTGCACAAACGTCTGTGCCAGCGTCAAACCCAAGCCCGACCCGCCATCGCGCCCCGACACCAGAGGGTAAAAAATCCGCTCTTTGATGGCATCGGGCACCCCCGGTCCGTTGTCGATGACATGCAATTCCAATGCCAGGCGATAACGCTGCCGGCCAAAGGTGACCTGCCGGGCCACGCGGGTGCGCAGGGTGATGACGGCATCGCCTTGCGCAATGCGCTCGGTCAGGGCCTGGGCGGCGTTCTGTACCACGTTGAGCAAGGCCTGAATCAGCTGGGCGCGGTCGCCGCGAAACTCAGGGATGGAGGTGTCGTAGTCGCGCACGACTTTGAGGCCCTGCGGGTATTCCACCAACACCAGCGAGCGCACACGCTCACACACCTCGTGGATGTTCACATCCCCCACCAAGTGGGGGTGGCGGTGGGGGGCCAGCAAGCGGTCGACCAGGCTTTGCAGCCGATCGGCTTCGTGGATGATGACCTGGGTGTACTCCTTGAGTTCACGGCTTTCCAGGTCCATCTCCAGCAACTGGGCTGCGCCGCGAATGCCCCCCAAGGGGTTCTTGATTTCGTGCGCCAGATTGCGAATCAACTCTTTGTTGGCCAGGGCCTGTTCCCGCAGGCGCTCCTCGCGGTCCTGCCGGGCCTGCTGCTCCAGCGGCCACAGCTCCACCAGCATTTCACCCAGGCGCTCTGAAGCCGCCACGTTCACATGCACAGGCACTGGGTCCTGGGTCAGGCGCCGCAGGCTGGCCTCAAAGCGCAGCGCGGCAAAGTCCTGCACCTTGGCACCCGACAGGGCCGTTTGCAGCAAGGCGGGGTCGGTGAAAAAGGCCGAGAAGTCAGCCCCCTCGAGCGTGCGGCGCGACAGCCCCAGCGTGTTTTCCAGAGCCGCATTGGCAAACTGCACCGAGCCATCGGTGCGCAACACGGCGATCAGGGTGGACAGCAGGTCCAGCGAATGAAAACGGCTGAGGCCCTGAGTGGCATCAGCCGTGTGGTTTGTTGTCACAGTGAAAATATCAGTTGGCGGGTAAACGGCTCAGTTCGCGTTTGATGCCAGCGACATCGCTCTCGCTGCGGGCGACTGCGGCCTTGAGCTCGGCAGTGCGCTCCATGTAGCGCTGTGGGTTGCGCAAATCCAGCGCATTGCGCTCTGGCGCGCCGCCGTTGTATTCCTTGACCAGTTCCGCCTGCCGAGCCTCGGCCTTGCGCAACTCGGACTCGAGGATTGCGCGTGCATCAGAGTCGCGCGCACGCTGGTCGTTGTTGCTGACACGCGGTGCTCCAGCGGGGGATGACGACGAGGCAGAGGAAGAAGCGGAAGAGCCACCAGACGAGGCCCCGCCGCCGCCCGAAGGCCGCGACCCCTGGATGACGGTGACGTTGCCACCTTCAACCAGTTTGCAGCCACGCTCTTTGGCCTGGGTGGCATTGTTGGTGTATTCGTTGCCGCAGCGGTAGATGCGGTCTTGCGCCAGGGCGGCGACTGGCAGCGCCGCCAAGATCCACAGGGTGAGTAGCGTTTTGTTCATAGATTTTCCTCGCACAGTGCATGCAGGGTTGCCGTGGAGTATCTCCCAATCACTCCGCATCGCCAATGTAGCGATGGGCACGGCTGGCAGGGATTTGTGTAAGGATGCAACGCTTTACACGACGGCCCTGCTGGGGTGGATAAACCGCGCTCACCAATGTTCCATAAAAAAAGGCGGCCGAAGCCGCCTTTTTGGCAAGTGACAGCCGCGTTGCGGGCTATCAGAGCGAGTAGTACATGTCGTACTCGACAGGGTGCACTGCCATGCGGAAGCGGGTCACTTCGTTCATCTTCAGATCGATGTAGGCGTCGATCATGCTGTCGGTGAACACACCACCCTTGGTCAGGAATGCACGGTCCTTGTCCAGGTGCTCCAGCGCTTGGTCCAGGCTGTGGCACACGGTAGGCACCAGCTTGTCTTCTTCTGGGGGCAGATGGTACAGGTCCTTCGTAGCGGCTTCGCCAGGATGGATCTTGTTTTCCACGCCGTCCAGGCCCGCCATCAGCAGGGCTGCGAAGCCCAGGTAGGGGTTCATCAGTGGATCGGGGAATCGGGCTTCCACACGACGGCCCTTGGGGTTGGCCACGTAAGGGATGCGGATCGAGGCAGAACGGTTCTTGGCCGAGTAAGCCAGCTTCACCGGGGCTTCGAAGTGGGGCACCAGGCGCTTGTAGCTGTTGGTACCAGGGTTGGTGATGGCGTTCAGGGCACGGGCGTGCTTGATGATGCCGCCGATGTAGTACAGGGCATAGTCAGACAGGCCTGCATAGCCGTCGCCAGCAAACAGGTTCTTGCCATCCTTCCAGACGGACTGGTGCACGTGCATGCCGGAGCCGTTGTCACCGTGGTATGGCTTGGGCATGAACGTAGCCGTCTTGCCGTAGGCGTTGGCCACGTTGTGGATCACGTACTTTTGCAGGATGGTCCAGTCAGCGCGCTCAACCAGCGTGCTGAAACGGGTGCCGATTTCGTTCTGGCCAGCGCCCGCCACTTCGTGGTGGAACACTTCGACGGGAATGCCCAGGGATTCGAGGATCAAGGACATTTCAGCGCGCATGTCTTGCGTGCTGTCAACCGGAGGCACGGGGAAGTAGCCGCCCTTGACGGTGGGACGGTGACCACGGTTGCCACCTTCGAGCTTGGCGCCAGTGTTCCAGGGGGCTTCGTATTCGTCGATTTCGTAGAAGGTGTTGTTGGGCTCTGTGCTCCAGCGAACGCCGTCGAAGATGAAGAATTCTGGCTCGGGGCCGAAGTAAGCTGTGTCGCCCAGGCCAGAAGCCTTCAGGTAGGCTTCAGCGCGCTTGGCGATGGAGCGTGGATCGCGGTCATAGGCCTTGCCATCGCTGGGCTCGATCACGTCGCAGGTCAGGATCAGCGTGGTTTCTTCAAAGAAGGGATCGATGTTGGCCGTGCTGGGGTCAGGGATCAGCTGCATGTCGGAGGCTTCAATGCCCTTCCAACCAGCGATTGAAGAGCCGTCAAAGGCGTGGCCCGAAATGAACTTGTCTTCGTCGAAGTGAGAGACAGGCACCGTGGTGTGCTGCTGCTTGCCACGGGTATCGGTGAAACGGAAGTCAACGAACTTGACTTCGTTTTCCTTCACCATCTTCATCACATCTGCAACGGTCTTGGCCATCAGGTTCTCCTGGGTAAAGCGCTTGTTGAAAAAATTTAACGAAATTAAGCAGGTTGCGTGCCAACTGGCCACAACCACTGCACTACCGTGGCGCAAAGCCTTGGCATCTGAAGTGCCGAGGACAAAGCAATGCACCAAAAGAAATCAAACCTCACAAAAAACCAACCCACTCACAAAGATCGCACCAATTCAGGGCCTAAATTTGCACCAATTGAGTGCAATCCCTGCAGCAAGCTGCTCCAACCGGCGGGCACCAGGTCTTTGGGCCCCTTCACCCCGAGCTCAATGTGGCGCCCATATTGGGGGTGATCCACACTGGGCAGGCTGAAAACACGCAGGCCATGGTGGCTTTGCTCAATCTGCTCCATGAGCGGCGTCAGCGACGACTCCATGGCGCCAAACACAATCACCGAGCGCTCGACTTGGGGGCTGAGTGAAAGTGGTCCTGGTAGTAGTGGTCTAACGCCCACTCCATCATGGGCCACGCCATGACGGGAAAGCCGGGTACGAAATGTACCCTGCCACCACCCTCGCCCAGACAACTGAAACCTGGAATTTTGTTGTACGGGTTAGGAATGATTTCTGCCCCTTGAGGGAAGACACCCATGTTCAATCGATGCAGATTGTCCGCGCGCTCGGGCTCATATGCAACGCCCTGCTCCCGCGCCACATCCTGCATTCGCTCGCGGATCAGCGCTGCGGCACCTTCGTGCAGCGCCAGCTCACGCCCCAACGCAGCCCCAGCGCATTGCCTGGTGTGATCGTCAGGCGTTGCGCCAATCCCACCGCAGGAGAAGACCACGTCACCCGAGGCAAAGGCTCGCTGCAACGTGGCCGTGAGGCGGGCGGGGTTATCTCCCACGTAGTCAGCGTAGGACAGCGACAGGCCACGGGCTGCAAGCAACTCTATGGCCTTGGGCATGTGCTTGTCCGCACGCTTGCCGGACAGGATTTCATCGCCAACGATGATCAAACCAAAGTGAGGGGTCATGGCGCAGCTCTATGTTGCTCTGTGAGGTTGTTGGCATCAGGCGCATGGGGAGGGTCAGACGCCGAGACATCCCGGGCCAGGGAATTCCCCTCGACAGGTTGGGCCCGCAGTTCACGCTCCGCTCGTAAACGCTCCAGCGCATGAAGACAAAAATGGGCAAACCAGAGCGAGGAAAACGCAAAGACCAGGGTGTAAATCCAGATCGCTAACGGTAGCAGCGCCACAAAAGCCGCGGCAAACACCACACCGGAGGCCCAAACAATGCTCGGTGCAGCCCCCAGGTATCCGGTCAATATGCCGATCCCTAGCAAACTGGGGCGGTACCGTTTAAACAGCTCCATGCGCTCTTCCTGGGTCGCATGCTCTGCCAAGGCATCGAATGCCATGACCCTGTAGCTCAGCCAGCCCCAAATCAATGGCGGCAGCACCAGCACCAGAGGTGGCACCAGCCAGAGGGGCATAGAGACCACCAACGCCACCAGCGCCATCAGCGTGGACGCGATGGACCAAAGCAGGCCAGAGATGAAAGTCCCCCCTTGCTTACGCATCAGCTGGGGAAATCGCCTGGCAGCCACCATGTTGACCAAGGCAGGCGTCATGAGCAGTGCCACCCCCAGGAGTGACAACACAACCAAAACAGGAGACACCAGTAGCACCAGCATCAGCGGCGCCAGCCAGTCCAGCACGCTCGACACGCCCCAGGCTTCCAGCCACGTCAAAACACTGGACAAGAGGGAGGAGCCATCCAGCAATCGGGTCATTGCAGCAACGGCGCTATCCCAATAAAAGTGATGCGACACCAACGCCAAAATCGCCATCAATACCAGCGGCGCCGCAGACAGCAGCATGACGCGTGGGCGCAAACAATATGCGGCAGCACGCCAAAAGGAATCAAAAAGCAGACCCATAGCGCGAGCATAACGCGCCTGCAGAAAAGCCTTGAATACGCCTACGCGCGCCCCAACAAACGCAACACTCCGCGCCATTGCTGCGACCAGAATCCCTGCCCATAGTCACGTACCCTGCCATTGGCGTCGGGCTCGATCTGATCGCGGACTCCAGTGGGGTCATAGCGTTGTTCAAAATTAGCGGTCCCCATCAACATGTCCCACCAGGGTAAGAGCACGCCAAAATTATGGCCACCCAGCACGACATGTTTTGCCGGTACAACCTGCCCATCTGCACCACGGCGGGCGTCCTTCACAGTTTCATGGCCGATACCGATGCTGTGATGCAAGCGGTGGAATCGCGGGCTCACCCAGAGGCGCTCACCAATCACTCCAAACCACACTCGTAGGTTGGCGTGCTGAAAGCTCTCGCTCAACTGGGCAATCGCCACGATCGCAATGAACTGGGCCGGTGCCACGCCAATGCACTGTGCAACGACCACCCAAATGACATCCCGCAATACGTCATCCAACAGGTGATTGCGGTTATCGGTCCACATGGTCATTTGCCGCTGCGAGTGATGCAGTGCGTGCAGCTTCCACCACCATTCAAAATAATGTTGACCTCGGTGAATCCAGTAGTCCACAAAATCGAATACCACCAAGTAAACGATCAAGCTGACCCAAGGAATATCTGTCCAGCCAGGCAGCAATCCGTCTAGTTGCAAAGGGCTGAAACCCGCCAGCCTCAGCACGCCAAACAGCGAATCCATCACTGGCGCCAAAAGAAAGAACATCGCGACGCGGAACAACCCAAGTCGATGGATCAAGGTGTAAAGCACATCCACGCGCACTGCGGCGCGATCCACCACCAGCTCTACAGGCCGCCATTTCTGCAAGGGCCCAATCACCAGACAAATCACTGCAATTTGAAGCGCACCAACCAGTAGCCAACCTGCCGCGTCGTAACCTGACTCAAGGATGCCCCCCAAGCCCATCGCAAACAAAAGCGGCTGCATGACGCTTTCAAAAATCCACTGCTGCGCGGCATCAAAAATACTGGCGACCCATTCCATAAAACAGCGACCTCAATTTCTTTCAACGCAAGCGACCGCAAAGAATCATCGACGACCAACAAGACCAAGCTGGGGATGTTCTCTCAAGGTCTTAAAGCAAAACCCTTTTTGCTTCAATCCCACGATCAAAGGCTCCAACACGGCGGGAGCCCAGGGCTCTTGCCGTGACCAGATTCCAAGATGGGCCATCAAAATATCGCCACTGCGTATGTCCCGCAGAGCCTTGGCAAGTAACTTGGCGTTACCGAACTTTTCGCTGGGCAGTTCATCACCCAAAAAACCTGCTTGAGCCCAGCCTACGTGGCTGTAGCCGCAGGATTTTGCGGCCTGCTCCAATGCCGGGGAGAGCTTTCCACCAGGCGCCCGGAACAGTGGCAAGGTCGCCTGCCCGGTGAGAGCTTCAAGTCGTTGTGAAGCTTGTGTGAGTTCAGAGCAATAGGCTGCAGTGTTCATCACAAAAGATTCGCCTTGGCGAGACCCTGCCGAAGGCTTGACCCTGAAGGCAGACGCGCTCACATCCGATTGCCAGTAAACGTGGTTAAAGGTGTGCGATGCAAACGCATGCCCCTCTTTTGCCCGATCACGCCACCAAGGAGCCCAATAGTCACCCAGGCTGCCATCGCCTTCTTTGGTTTTCTCATTTGCCGCGAAAAAAGTGACCAGCACCTTGTGTCTCGCCAACACATCCGCGATCAATGGGGCCACGCCCATGTGGCCCGTATCAAATGTCAAATAAAGCGGCTGACGACAAGGCTCGACGGACGTTGCGAAGACTGAAGAAGCAAACAACACTCCGCAAGACAGCAAAGGCACAACCAAGGCTCGCATGTTGAGCTACTTTTTGTGCGTATCAACGCGGTGCGTGCTGCAAAGTCCAGACGCCATGGGGTGATTTGCCTACCGGAACCTGGCGGACGACTTTTTTCTCAACGGTGTCGACGACCGACAGCTTCTTCGCCCAGCGGGAACTCACATAAATATATCGACCATCTGCAGACACATCCATGCAATCGGGGCCACCCGGCACTGGATAGCTCTCAACCACCTCCTGGCGTTGCATATCAATCTTGCTGATCGTATTGGCCACTCGGTTGCTCACATACAGATGTTTGCCGTCCCCTGTCGCGCGAAAAGCATGTGCGCCACTGCCCGTTTTGATTTTCTTGATGCTCTGAGGCTGCGAAGCAGACACGTCAAAGACCTCTACGCTGTCACTGCCGGTCAGCCCGACAAATAACTTCTTGTCATCTGCGCTGCCATACACATCGGCAGGCATAGGTCCGGTTTTGATGCGCCACTTGATGGACTGAGAGGCGATGTCCATTGCAACCAGCTCGTCACTGTCCTGCATCGTGACGTAAGCCGTGGTACTTTTGCTATCAATCCAAACATGGCTAGGGGTGCGTGAGGTAGCAACCCGCTTCACCAAGGTCAAATCCTTGCCATCCCATTTATAAAAATCCACGTGATTCAAACGGTTGGCAGCCGTAACCAACCACTTCATGTCTGGCGTAAAACGCAATTGGTAGGGGTCGACAATGTCCCGGACTGTCCGCTGCACTTCTGCAGTACGAGGATCGATAAACGTCAAAGTGTCACTCAAGGCGTTCGCAATGATCAGCGAACGCTCATCGGGCGTCAGATACAGGTGATGCGGTTCTTTGCCGGTAGCAATCCGCTGTGTCTCAGTCCAGGTCTCTGGGTTGATCACGCTGACGTTTGCATCCAGCGAGTTCAGCACAAACAATGGTGGGGACTGAGCGGCGAAAGCTGACACGGAGAGCAGCGTCGATGCCAAAAAGATGGGGACAAAACGGGAATAGACAGAAAAACCCACAAGCTACCTTTTGAATAAACGCACTCTAAGCATGCAAAGCACGTGCAATGTTCACAGACCTCATGAAACCAATCACGCGCGGAAGCCCAACTCTTTCAGATGGGTTGCATCCAGCCACATCCAATCGCCGGGCTTCATCGACTCAGGCAAAACAAGCGCCCCAATCTGCGACCGGTGCAAACGCTCCACGCGGTTCCCCACTGCTGCAAGCATTCGTTTGACTTGATGGTACTTGCCTTCCAGCAAAGTGAGCTTCAAATGCGTCGAACCCACCATCTGAGCCGCTGCGGCGCGCACAGGCACGGGATCATCATCCAAAACCACGCCACCTAACAGGCGTTGAATTTGATTTTCATCAAGAGGGTGCTTGGTTGTGACCTCGTAAACCTTAGGCACATGCTTTTTAGGCGAGGTCATCCGATGGATGAACTGCCCATCATCACTGAGCAGCAGCAAACCTGTAGTGTCTTGGTCTAGGCGCCCAACCGCTTGGACCCCCTGAATCGCATTTTTGTTGGGTCGTTGCCTTAGAGGGGCAGGTAAAAGCGTGTAAACGCTGGGGTGGATTGAGGGCTTTTGGGAGCACTCTGTGCCCTCGGGCTTGTACAACAGAATGTAGGCCTTCTCACACCATGGCCACTCAACACCCTGTACACGTAACCGCAAATCCTTGGGATTGAAATCCCGGGTTGAATCGGTAATCAACTCAAAACTGTCAGAGGAAGGAACATCGGCGACCGACACCCAACCTTGCTGAACCAACCCTGCACACACGCGACGCGTACCAAACCCCTGAGAAAAAAGAATATCTTGTAACTGCATTGCGATTCGGACTTGCCATTTATTGCAAATTCAATACCCATAACGCAAAACCCCCCAATCCTTATGGACTGGGGGTATTGGGGCTATAAGAGCCTGACGATGACCTACTTTCACACGGGAACCCGCACTATCATCGGCGCAAAGTCGTTTCACTGTCCTGTTCGGGATGGGAAGGAGTGGTACCAACTTGCTATGGTCATCAGGCATAACTTGGTGCTGGGCTGTTCGTGGAACAGCCTGGCGAATTCATAGAGTTTGGAATCAGATTTTATGTGTTTTGACTGCGTCAACTTGGCATAACAATCTTTGAGCTTTTCACACAAGCATGACTGCTTGAGCGTTGGCTATCAAAGTTATAGGGTCAAGCCTCACGAGCAATTAGTATCAGTTAGCTTAACGCATTACTGCGCTTCCACACCTGACCTATCAACGTCCTGGTCTTGAACGACTCTTTAGGGGGCTCAAGGCCCCGGCAGATCTCATCTTGAAACGAGTTTCCCGCTTAGATGCTTTCAGCGGTTATCTCTTCCACACTTAGCTACTCGGCAATGCCACTGGCGTGACAACCGATACACCAGAGGTGTGTCCACTCCGGTCCTCTCGTACTAGGAGCAGGCTTCCTCAAATCTGCAGCGCCCACGGAAGATAGGGACCAAACTGTCTCACGACGTTTTAAACCCAGCTCACGTACCTCTTTAAATGGCGAACAGCCATACCCTTGGGACCGGCTACAGCCCCAGGATGAGATGAGCCGACATCGAGGTGCCAAACACCGCCGTCGATATGAACTCTTGGGCGGTATCAGCCTGTTATCCCCAGAGTACCTTTTATCCGTTGAGCGATGGCCCTTCCATACAGAACCACCGGATCACTATGTCCTGCTTTCGCATCTGCTCGACTTGTCAGTCTCGCAGTTAAGCACGCTTATGCCATTGCACTATCGTCACGATGTCCGACCGTAACTAGCGTACCTTCGAACTCCTCCGTTACGCTTTGGGAGGAGACCGCCCCAGTCAAACTGCCTACCATGCACTGTCCCCGATCCAGATAATGGACCTAGGTTAGAACCTCAAACACACCAGGGTGGTATTTCAACGTTGGCTCCATGAGAACTAGCGTCCTCACTTCAAAGCCTCCCACCTATCCTACACAGATCTGTTCAAAGTCCAATACAAAGCTACAGTAAAGGTTCATGGGGTCTTTCCGTCTTTCCGCGGGGAGATTGCATCATCACAAACATTTCAACTTCGCTGAGTCTCAGGAGGAGACAGTGTGGCCATCGTTACGCCATTCGTGCAGGTCGGAACTTACCCGACAAGGAATTTCGCTACCTTAGGACCGTTATAGTTACGGCCGCCGTTTACTGGGACTTCAATCAAGAGCTTGCACCCCATCATTTAATCTTCCAGCACCGGGCAGGCGTCACACCCTATACGTCCACTTTCGTGTTTGCAGAGTGCTGTGTTTTTATTAAACAGTCGCAGCCACCGATTTTTTGCAACCCCTTTGGGCTCCCTCTGTACGAGTTCACCTACTTGGGGCATACCTTCTCCCGAAGTTACGGTATCAATTTGCCGAGTTCCTTCTCCTGAGTTCTCTCAAGCGCCTTAGAATACTCATCTCGCGCACCAGTGTCGGTTTGCGGTACGGTCGTCAATAGCTGAAGCTTAGTGGCTTTTCCTGGAAGCAGGGTATCACTCACTTCGTCTGCAAGCAGACTCGTTATCACCCCTCATCTAAGCCCGGCGGATTTGCCTACCAGGCACGACTACAGGCTTGAACCAACATATCCAACAGTTGGCTGAGCTAACCTTCTCCGTCCCCACATCGCACTATTGATCGGTACAGGAATATTGACCTGTTTCCCATCAGCTACGCATCTCTGCCTCGCCTTAGGGGCCGACTCACTCTACGCCGATGAACGTTGCGTAGAAAACCTTGCGCTTACGGCGAGGGGGCTTTTCACCCCCTTTAACGCTACTCATGTCAGCATTCGCACTTCTGATACCTCCAGCATCCGTTACCAGACACCTTCACAGGCCTACAGAACGCTCTCCTACCACGTGCAATAAATTGCACATCCGCAGCTTCGGTAACTGGCTTAGCCCCGTTACATCTTCCGCGCAGGACGACTCGATCAGTGAGCTATTACGCTTTCTTTAAATGATGGCTGCTTCTAAGCCAACATCCTGACTGTTTTAGCCTTCCCACTTCGTTTCCCACTTAGCCAATTTTAGGGACCTTAGCTGGCGGTCTGGGTTGTTTCCCTCTTGAGTCCGGACGTTAGCACCCGGTGCTCTGTCTCCCAAGCTGTACTCGTCGGTATTCGGAGTTTGCATAGGTTTGGTAAGTCGCCATGACCCCCTAGCCTAAACAGTGCTCTACCCCCGACGGTAATACTTGAGGCACTACCTAAATAGTTTTCGGAGAGAACCAGCTATTTCCAAGTTTGTTTAGCCTTTCACCCCTATCCACAGCTCATCCCCTAGTTTTGCAACACTAGTGGGTTCGGACCTCCAGTACCTGTTACGGCACCTTCATCCTGGCCATGGATAGATCACTTGGTTTCGGGTCTACACCCAGCGACTGATTCGCCCTATTCGGACTCGATTTCTCTACGGCTTCCCTATTCGGTTAACCTTGCCACTGAATGTAAGTCGCTGACCCATTATACAAAAGGTACGCAGTCACCCTTGCGGGCTCCTACTTTTTGTAAGCATGCGGTTTCAGGATCTATTTCACTCCCCTCCCGGGGTTCTTTTCGCCTTTCCCTCACGGTACTGGTTCACTATCGGTCGATTACGAGTATTTAGCCTTGGAGGATGGTCCCCCCATATTCAGACAGGATTTCTCGTGTCCCGCCCTACTTTTCTCTAACTTAGTACCACACGTCTGTTTTCGCATACAGGGCTATCACCTGCTATGGCCGAACTTTCCATTTCGTTTTGCTAACAGTCGTGCTATCACTAGAAGGCTCTTCCGATTTCGCTCGCCACTACTTTCGGAATCTCGGTTGATGTCTTTTCCTCGAGCTACTGAGATGTTTCAGTTCACCCGGTTCGCTTCGCATACCTATGTATTCAGTATGCGATACCTCTTGCGAGGTGGGTTTCCCCATTCAGAAATCTCCGGATCAAAGCTTATTTGCCAGCTCCCCGAAGCTTATCGCAGGCTATCACGTCTTTCGTCGCCTGTAATCGCCAAGGCATCCACCACATGCTCTTAGTCACTTGACCCTATAACTTTGACATCTCTTTCAAGATATCGCCATTATTTTCAAGGACTTGCCAGGTCTTTCACCTGACGCGTTATGCCGTAATGTGAATAATTCCTCGACTCCAGGTATTTCTACCTTTCATCTGAGAACATTCGTCATTACTGAATTTCAATCAGCTTTCGCTTATTGAATATTCGTTTTGACGCAATCAAAAAATTGTCATCAGAGGCACGGTCTGCACTAAACCTTTACGAATGTGCAGTTTCCTCTGACAACTCTGATTCGACTCTATGAATTTTTAAAGAACAGCCGATTGATCAATCGATATTGATCAACAACAAAGTGGCCTTTTGCAAAGCCGCTTTGGTGTTGAAGTCCTATGCTTGTTGGTGGTGGAGGATGACGGGATCGAACCGACGACCCCCTGCTTGCAAAGCAGGTGCTCTCCCAGCTGAGCTAATCCCCCAATTTCCTCTCACGTATCCGTCTATTGGAATATGGTGGGTCTAGTTGGGCTCGAACCAACGACCCCTGCGTTATCAACACAGTGCTCTAACCAGCTGAGCTACAGACCCATTCCGCCTTCTTGCGAATGACTTCGCAAGTCAGCAGCTTGTTCCAACAACCGATAAGTGTGGGCGTTCAATATTGAATGCAGTTTTCCAGAAAGGAGGTGATCCAGCCGCACCTTCCGATACGGCTACCTTGTTACGACTTCACCCCAGTCACGAACCCTGCCGTGGTAAGCGCCCTCCTTACGGTTAGGCTACCTACTTCTGGCAGAACCCGCTCCCATGGTGTGACGGGCGGTGTGTACAAGACCCGGGAACGTATTCACCGCGACATTCTGATCCGCGATTACTAGCGATTCCGACTTCACGCAGTCGAGTTGCAGACTGCGATCCGGACTACGACTGGCTTTATGGGATTAGCTCCCCCTCGCGGGTTGGCAACCCTCTGTACCAGCCATTGTATGACGTGTGTAGCCCCACCTATAAGGGCCATGAGGACTTGACGTCATCCCCACCTTCCTCCGGTTTGTCACCGGCAGTCCCATTAGAGTGCCCTTTCGTAGCAACTAATGGCAAGGGTTGCGCTCGTTGCGGGACTTAACCCAACATCTCACGACACGAGCTGACGACAGCCATGCAGCACCTGTGTTATGGCTCTCTTTCGAGCACTCCTCTATCTCTAAAGGATTCCATACATGTCAAAGGTGGGTAAGGTTTTTCGCGTTGCATCGAATTAAACCACATCATCCACCGCTTGTGCGGGTCCCCGTCAATTCCTTTGAGTTTCAACCTTGCGGCCGTACTCCCCAGGCGGTCAACTTCACGCGTTAGCTTCGTTACTGAGTCAGTGAAGACCCAACAACCAGTTGACATCGTTTAGGGCGTGGACTACCAGGGTATCTAATCCTGTTTGCTCCCCACGCTTTCGTGCATGAGCGTCAGTACAGGTCCAGGGGATTGCCTTCGCCATCGGTGTTCCTCCGCATATCTACGCATTTCACTGCTACACGCGGAATTCCATCCCCCTCTACCGTACTCTAGCTATACAGTCACAAATGCAGTTCCCAGGTTGAGCCCGGGGATTTCACATCTGTCTTATATAACCGCCTGCGCACGCTTTACGCCCAGTAATTCCGATTAACGCTTGCACCCTACGTATTACCGCGGCTGCTGGCACGTAGTTAGCCGGTGCTTATTCTTACGGTACCGTCATGGACCCCAGGTATTAACCAGAGTCTTTTCGTTCCGTACAAAAGCAGTTTACAACCCGAAGGCCTTCATCCTGCACGCGGCATGGCTGGATCAGGCTTTCGCCCATTGTCCAAAATTCCCCACTGCTGCCTCCCGTAGGAGTCTGGGCCGTGTCTCAGTCCCAGTGTGGCTGGTCGTCCTCTCAGACCAGCTACAGATCGTCGGCTTGGTAAGCTTTTATCCCACCAACTACCTAATCTGCCATCGGCCGCTCCGTTCGCGCAAGGCCTTGCGGTCCCCTGCTTTCATCCTTAGATCTTATGCGGTATTAGCAAAGCTTTCGCTTCGTTATCCCCCACGATCGGGCACGTTCCGATGTATTACTCACCCGTTCGCCACTCGTCAGCATCCGAAGACCTGTTACCGTTCGACTTGCATGTGTAAGGCATGCCGCCAGCGTTCAATCTGAGCCAGGATCAAACTCTACAGTTCGATCTTGATAAATTTAAAGTCTTTCGACTTAACTCATAAAAACGGAATTGAAGTGAACTTCACTTCTATTCTCATGAGCGTTTGTAGTGCTAAGCACTAGTTCCAAAGAACTTGGCACTCGCCATCAAACGCCCACGCTTATCGGCTGTATATTTTTAATGAACCGGATCACAAAGCAACCGAAGTTTTCTTTATTTTCCCGACTTAGCTGCAATCAGCTGAGCCTTGAATTCTAGCACAAGTTTTAAAGTCCTGTCAAACTTGAGGGTCTTTGCAGTTTGCAGCAATTACCCTTTTCAGAACAACCACCGCATTTAGCGCAGCCTTTGATTGTACAACAGTTTTTAACCCGCCGACAACAAAAACCTAACTTTCTGCAATCCCCTTCGCCACCTTAACAATCTAAACCGTCTCAGTAGCGAAGCCCTCGATCATAGCACTACTTTGCCCCCCAAACCTCAAAGCTTCCACTTTCCCAACAACCTATCGGGTCCCAAACTGTCGTAGCCTTCGAAAGGCTGATGTATCCAAGGGTTTGAGGGCAAGAATTCAACAGAATAGTCCGGAATGAAAGAAGACACCCCCTTTGTCCAGATCACGGCACTGCGAAGCTCTGTGATTGGCGCATAGTTTGTTCTCAACATATCCAGCACTGCCCTGAGCGTGTGACCCGAATCGGCCAAGTCATCCACCAACAGCACTCGCCCAGCAATTTCGCCT
The DNA here is from genome assembly GCF_003669015.1 of Acidovorax sp. 1608163. Lineage (NCBI taxonomy): Bacteria > Pseudomonadati > Pseudomonadota > Betaproteobacteria > Burkholderiales > Comamonadaceae > Acidovorax > Acidovorax sp. 1608163. The sequence continues at coordinate 1,285,902 of NZ_CP033069.1, read as the reverse complement.
TTGGGTGTCGTGATGAAGCGCGCGATGTCCAAATGGCCTTGAACAGTGCCCGCTTCCGCTCGGTATGAACTCGTAGACATGATCGCCAGCGGTTTCGAGAAAATTCGACTGAGAATGTCTCCCGGCCTCAAACCACCTCGTGCCAAACAAAGAATCGTGTCAAATTCCCAGCCAGATTGATGCACCTTGAGTGCCAATTTTTCAATCAGGCTATGGTACTCATCGTAGCTTACGTATAGGTGCTTGCCATCTTCTGTCAGCATCATCTTGCTCCAAGCGTCAGTTCATTGCATAGGGGTGACGCATCAGGATCGTGTGATCACGGTCCGGACTGGTCGAAATCATCGCAATCGGGACGCCAGTAACCTCTTCTATGCGCTCCAAATAGCGCCGCGCATTCGCTGGCAACTTTGCATACTCCGTCACACCCACTGTAGAGTCCGCCCAACCGGGGACGCTTTCGTAGATAGGAACGCAGCGGGCAATATCGTCTGCCCCCATGGGGAGCAGATCAACACGCTCACCATCAAGCTCGTAACCAATACACAGCTGCAACTCGGTCAAGCCATCCAAGACGTCTAACTTTGTGATGCACAAACCACTTAAACCATTCACTTGGGCACTGCGCTTCAGCAGCGCAGCATCAAACCAACCGCAACGGCGGCTCCGACCAGTCGTCACGCCCTTTTCTGCACCGATCGTGCTCATGTGATATCCAGGAGTTCCTGGAACCTCCCAATCCAACTCCGTGGGGAACGGACCGCCGCCGACACGCGTGCAATAAGCCTTGGTAATCCCCAAAATATAGTGAAGCATTCCCGGCCCAACCCCTGCCCCCGCAGCAGCATTGCCAGCAACACAATTGCTAGAAGTCACATAGGGATAGGTGCCGTGATCAACATCAAGCAACGTACCCTGCGCACCTTCGAACAACAGATTGCTACCTTGACTGTGTGCAGCATTCAACTCGCACGACACGTCCGCCATCATGGGACGCAACAACTCGGCATGCCGCATTGCTTCGGAGTAGACCGGATCGAATTGGACTTCTCCATTCTTGAGATACGGAGCAAGCGACTCCCCGAACACGAACTTGGCCGAGCCCAGGTAGGTCGTTAGAACATGGTTGTGGAGGGCCAACAATTCCTTGAGCTTCGCGGCAAAACGATCTGGATACTTGAGATCTTGAACGCGCAAGGCACGACGGGCAATCTTGTCCTCGTATGCTGGGCCGATACCGCGACCAGTCGTTCCAATTTTTTCTACCCCACCCTGCTCACGTACTGCTTCACGGGCCACATCCAATGCCGCATGAAAAGGGAGGATCAGAGGACAGGCTTCACTCACACGCAAACGAGAGCGGACTTCAACACCTGCACGCTCAAGACCTTCAATTTCCTCAAACAATTTGGCAGCAGACAGCACCACACCATTGCCGATATAGCACTTGACCCCAGGCCGCATGATGCCGCTGGGGATAAGGTGCAAAGCCGTCTTTACTCCGTTGATCACCAATGTATGACCAGCATTGTGACCCCCTTGAAAGCGGACCACCCCTTGAGCACTCTCGGTAAGCCAATCAACGAGCTTGCCCTTGCCCTCGTCACCCCATTGGGTACCAACTACGACGACGTTACGACCTTTGGTTGCTTTCATCTCAAACCCAATTCAATTTTCAAAATCTTAGATTGCACGAACAGTCCAGCGACCGGATATTTCAACCAGCTCTCGGTCAAAGTTGAATTCATCAGCATCACTCTCATGTCCAGGAAGTATGCAGACAACAGTCTCACCTTGGCTGCGCAATGCGATAACCGCCTGGTTGACGGCCACACAATCCACCCAAGGAGCGCGTATTGCTGTTTGAAGAGATCTAGCAGGAACGACGCCCACAATCTGCTTGATATCCAAACTAAAGCCCGCAGCAGGTCGGTTGCGCCCAAACGCAGCACCGACCTCGTCATATCGACCGCCGCGGGCCATAGCGTCAGGGGCGCCAGGAGCGAACACAGCGAAACGCACACCGCTGTAATACGAATATCCACGCAAATCGGCCAAGTCAAAGGTAACGGTCTGATCGCTAAATGCTGAAGCCAAACGCTTCAACTCGTCAACCAAGTCAGTCACCCCGGGGAAGCTACTCAACACCCGCAGGGCCCTGTCCAAAACCGACGCATCGCCGAAAAGCCCCGGAAGGGCCATCAGCCCATCTCGGCTTGCCTTTGGAAAGGGCTGCGAAAGACGGTCAATTTCCGTCAAATCTTTGCGAGCCAATGCTCCATGCAAATCTCGCAATACAGACGGGCTTACTTGCACACCAGCAAGAAGGCAACGAACGATACGAACATCTGCAAGATCAATCGTCATTTTGACAATGCCAGCCCGATGCAAACACTCAACAGCCAGAGTCAGAGCCTCAATGTCAGCTTCCAGCCCTGCATGTCCATAAATTTCAGCTCCAAACTGGAGGGGCTCTCTCGTAGCATGCGGCTTGTCGGGTCGCGTATGCAAAACAGGCCCGCAATAACAAAGCCGAGTTACGCCTGGACGATTGAGCAGATGGGCGTCAATCCGTGCCACCTGTTGTGTAGTGTCAGCACGCAAGCCCATAGAACGGCCAGACAACTGATCGACCAATTTGAACGTTTGTAAACTTAATGCTTCACCCGCACCCGTTAACAAAGAATCCAAGTGCTCCAACATGGGTGGGATGACCAATTCGTACCCATAGCTGCGCGCAGTATCGAGCATGCCTCGGCGCAACTCTTCGATGTGTCGAGCCTCTGAGGGCAGAACATCGGCAACGTGATCCGGCAGGATCCAAGCAGACATGTAGAAAGAGGGAGGCTGTTAAAACCGCAATTCTACCGGGTGAGCGAACAAGGACCAGCAATCCCTACCGGTTCGTGCCGATCAGCATGCAAAAACTTCAGACAGATCGGTGCCGAAGAATCATGCGATCGGGCAAGCGACTAGCGACGAGCAGAGGCACTGCCAGCACCCTGCCCATCGCGAAAGACCTTGAAAAAATCTGATGTCGATGGATCCACAACAATCAAATCAGATTTCTTGCTCAAAGTCGCTTTGTAAGCCTCCAGGCTGCGATAAAAATGTGCAAACTGAGCATCGCGACCAAAAGCCTCGGCATAGACGCGAGCAGCCTCAGCATCACCCTCACCCTTGACTCTCTGAGCGTCTCGATTTGCATTTGCAATCGCAACTTCGCGCTGGCGATCTGCATCGGCGCGAATTTTCTCACCTTCAGCAGCACCTGTTGAGCGCAACTCGTTGGCAACCCGCTTACGCTCCGCCTCCATCCGACGGTACACGGATTCGGTGATAGCTTCCACATAATCGACCCGTGTGATGCGGACATCAACAACATCGACACCCCAAGGCTTTGCGCCACGCACGGCACCCAATACCTCTCGCTTGACGTCTTCCATGACGGCTTCTCGCTTCAGAGAGAGGAGTTCCTTGACCGTGCGTTTATTGATTTCTTCCTGGAAAGCATTCCGAACAACGCGATTGAGTTGAGCGGCGCCTGCCTCCTCATCCAGCCCGACATTGCGGATGTATTGGGCAGGTTCCGAAATACGCCAGCGCACATACCAATCAATCACGACCCGCTGCTTTTCGGCCGTCAGCATAGGCTCCGTGTCCTTGCTGTCCAGCGTTAGAAGCCGCTTGTCAATGTATGAAACATTCTGAAAAGGCGGCGGTAACTTGAAGTTCAAGCCGGGTTCGGTGATGACCTCTTTAATTTGTCCTAGTGCGTAGACGACACCAAACTGGCGTTGATCAACCACGAAGAACATAGAACTCATCAAGGCCAGCACAACCAGAAAAGTTGTAGCAATAAATCCAATTCGATTCACAAAACTCTCCTAGCGAACTTCGCGCTCACGGCTACGACCACTGTCACGCCCCCTGACGTCAACGGGCGCCGAGTTTGAAGAGGCTTGCGGAACAACGCTCCCCGAAACACCGGAAGCAGGCTCAATCAAAGCAGCCCCCGGAGCACTGGCAGCACTTTGCATGATCTTGTCCAAAGGCATATACAACAGGTTCGAACCTTGGCGAGACTCCACAATCACCTTAGTCACATTCCCATAAATTTGCTGCATCGCATCAAGATACATGCGATCCCGGGTGATCTGAGGCGCTTTTTGGTACTCCGTCAAAACCGAGGAAAACCGCTGCGCATCACCTTGGGCTTGGGCAACGATTCTTGCCTTGTATGCAGAAGACTCTTCAGCAAGCCGAGACGCCGCCCCCACAGCTCGCGGAATAACGTCATTGGCATAGGCCTGCGCTTCATTTTTCGCGCGTTCACGCTCTTGCCCTGCCTTCAAGACATCATCGAACGAGGCTTGTACCTGCTCAGGAGGTCTAACCCCACCCTGTTGCAAATTGATGCCGACAACCTCAACACCCACCTTGTACCGATCCAGGATCGTCTGCATAAGTTGACGCACCCTAGGAGCGATTTGGTCTCGTTCCTCAGATAACGCCGTGTCCATTCGCATCTTCCCAACGACCTCACGCACAGCGGTTTCTGCAGCCTGGACTACAGCGTCAGAGGGGTTTTTGCTCTCAAACAACCAAGCTCTGGCATCACTCAATCGGTACTGCACAGCGAACTTGATTTCGACGATGTTTTCATCCTCGGTCAACATCGCTGATTCACGAAGCCCAGTACTCTTGACAATCGAATCCCTGCCAACATCCGCAGAACGAATTTGGGTCACGAACACCAACTCGTGGCGCTCGATTGGATAGGGCAGTCGCCAGTTGAAACCAGCCCCTACAGTTGACTTGTACTTTCCAAACTGGGTGATGACGGCCTGCTGACCTTCTTTGACAATAAAAAAGCCCGAGGCCATCCACACCGCCAAAGCAATCCCCCCAATCAGGGCGATGCCAACACCCGCATTGCGCATGTCAGGCTGCCCACCTTTAGGAGCCCCGCCACCTGAGCCTCCACCAAAGAGACCGCTCAGCTTGCGGTTGATATCTCGCCAGAGTTCATCCAGATCGGAGGACTGCCCGCCGCCTGCCGCCTGGCCACGGTCTCTTGGACTGGGCGTTTTGTCCCCGGGTTGGCGACCTTCATCGGGCTTATCTTCGCCCCGCCCCCATCTAGGGTCATTCAGATTGAAAACCCCTAATGCCAACCTCTGCAATGCAGCTAAGCGCGAATCGCGATTTTGAAAATTCATGCGCAAAATCTCTTGGTCTCTATAGGTAACGATCAGAGCAGCATTGTGCCCAATCAAGCCGAAAGCTCTGAAAATTCAGCCCCGTCAGCTGGGGACATCTCTGCGGCTTCACGCGAAACGATCTCAGAGAGTATTTCCCTCAGTACGCCGACACCCATCCCCGTCAAGGCACTCACAAATACCCGCGTGCACAAAATGCCATTCAAGTCGTAAGTGTCTTTTGACACAAGAGGATGAGACGCCTCCGCCAAAGCATCAGACTTGTTAAATACCAAAATCTGAGGAATTCGGTCAGCGCCAATTTCGGTCAGCACGCGCTGCACTTGCTGAATTTGCTCGGGAAAAGCAGGGTTGGCCGCATCCACAACATGGAGCAACAAATCAGCATCCACAGCCTCTTGCAAGGTCGCCTGAAACGCATCGACAAGTCCGTGCGGAAGATCACGAATGAATCCAACCGTGTCAGACAAAGAGATTGATCGGCCCGCGTCAGCAAGGTACAGCTGTCGCGTTGTAGTGTCCAACGTTGCAAACAGCTGATCGGCAGCATAGGCACGTGCCTTGACCAAGGCATTGAACAAAGTCGATTTGCCTGCGTTCGTGTAACCCACCAGTGAGATGGTGAACGCGTCACGCCGCTCGCGCTGCTTGCGCTGCGTAGAGCGCTGGCGCTTGACCTTGAGCAACCGCTCCTTCGTCCGCTTAATGGCGTCTCCAATCATGCGCCGATCAAGCTCAATCTGCGTTTCCCCAGGGCCACCACGTGTGCCGATACCACCGCGCTGCCGCTCCAAGTGGGACCACCTTCGCACTAAACGCGTGCTCAAATACTGCAGCTTGGCAAGTTCCACCTGCAGCTTGCCTTCGTGGCTGCGGGCACGTTGAGCAAAAATTTCCAGAATGAGGAGAGTACGGTCGTTGACAGGAAGCTCTAAATGTCGCTCAAGGTTGCGCTGCTGCGCAGGACTTAGAGACTGGTCAAAGAGCACCTCGACGGCGCCATGCATTTGCGCCAGCATTCTGATCTCATCGGCCTTGCCACTACCAACGAACAAAGCGGCATCCGGAGCTTTGCGCTTGCAAGTCACACGCGCAACAGGGCTCAACCCCGCCGTTTGAGCAAGCAAACCCAATTCCTCCAGCTCAGCATCAAAATGAGGAAGCCCCATATCAACACCGACCAAGATGACTGGAGGTGTCGTTTGGGGCTTCATTGTGCAGACCTCGGCACGCTCTTAATGAGATATGCCACAAGCAAAGGAGAGTTTAGGGCGGTGATGAGCGTCAGGACTGAGCACTAACGTCCGTGTCCGATGACTCTGCAGTCGAAAAATTCACAGCACGTCCAGGAACGATCGTGGAGATCGCGTGCTTGTAGACCATCTGGGTCACAGTGTTACGCAGCAAAACGACGTACTGATCAAAAGACTCAATTTGACCTTGTAACTTGATTCCATTCACTAAATAAATGGACACTGGAACGTGTTCACGCCGCAGTGCATTCAGGAATGGATCTTGAAGAAGTTGACCTTTATTGCTCACGATATGCTCCGTGTTCAAAATGTTGTTGTAAAGCAGCACCATACCACACCAAGGATAGCTGGCAGGTGAAATGATGCATTGCCCTTTGGCCCTGACGGACAGTCAACCCACCGAGCCATTGGTTCAAGCGCCTTTCAAGCCAACGAAGCCACTGGGCTACGAGCTCTCGCCGTCCTTGAAGGGATTGTGAGACGTTTTCATCTCGATTCTCAGTGGCGTACCGACCAGTTCAAACTCTTTGCGAAAACGACCTTCAAGGAACCGTTTATACGCCGCAGTCACATGTTCCAGCGAGTTACCGTGGATCACGATCACTGGTGGATTCATGCCACCCTGGTGGGCATAACGCAGCTTGGGCCTGAACATGCCTGATCGCTGAGGGCTCTGAAATTGCACGGCCTCCAATAGCAACCTCGTCAAGACAGGTGTAGGCATTTTGCAGTTTGCGGCCTTGTGGGCCTGCGCAATGGATGCCCACAACGGACCAAGGCCCTGCCTCTTCTTCGCAGAGATGTAGTGCAAAGATGCAAATTTCAAAAAGGACAGCCGAGACTCGATAGAACGCTCGAGCAGTTGACGCTGGTAATCATCCACAGCATCCCATTTGTTCACTGCTATCACAACAGCCCGCCCACTCTCAAGAATGTACCCAGCGATGTGAGCATCTTGATCTGTCACCCCTTGGGTCGCATCCAAGAGCAGCAAGACGACGTTGGAGGACTCAATCGCCTGCAGGGTCTTGACCACCGAAAACTTTTCGATCGCCTCAAAGACCTGCCCTTTGCGTCGCAAGCCCGCTGTGTCAATCAACTCAAATTTCTGGCCATTTTTCTCAAACGGCACAGAAATCGCGTCTCGCGTGGTACCCGGCATGTCAAAAGCGACCAAGCGCTCCTCACCCAGCCAAGTATTGATCAACGTCGATTTCCCGACATTAGGTCGCCCTGCTACAGCCAGCTTGATGACATCAGAGGAAGTTTCCGAAACCGCCTCATCATCAAGATCGGGGATGTTGAGAAGAGCAAACGCGGCATCGACGATGCCGCGAATACCCTGGCCATGGGCCGCGGATGCAGGGACCACAGCCCCCAAACCCAACTCATAGAACTCAGCAAGCTGAACACCCTCCACCATACCTTCGGCCTTGTTCGCCACAAGCAGGCAGGGCTTGCTCAGGCGTCGCAGGTATTTGGCAATGTCATGGTCTTGTGCGGAAACGCCAGCACGAGCATCCACGATAAACAAAACCACATCAGCTTCGGCAACCGCTTGCTGGGTTTGTTTGGCCATCTCGCGGTAAATCCCCGCAGAAGCATCTGGCTCGAATCCACCAGTGTCCACCACGATGTACTCGTGCTTGCCCTGCCGCCCATTGCCATAGTGACGATCACGCGTGAGACCCGCAAAATCAGCAACGATAGCGTCCCGCGATTTGGTTAAACGGTTGAAAAGTGTTGACTTCCCAACATTTGGGCGCCCGACAAGGGCAATAACTGGCTTCATTCAATACCTATCACTATCAATCTGGACGGAAGCCGTACACGCCGCCACTACGCGTGACAACAACCAAAGTATCTGCAGCAACCACTGGGGCCGTAACCATGCCCGAGGAATCAGTCATGACGCGATTCAGAGGAGCGCCATCGGCGCGCGACAAAAAGTGGACCCAACCGGACTCATCGCCCAAGACCACAGATCGCCCCAAGACCAAGGGTGCTGTCAACTTTCGCAATCTGAGTCGATCAGAAGACCACAAGCGTGTTCCATCATCGCGGCGCCAAGCAATCACATGTCCATTGCTCTCAGCACCATAGATGGCTTCAGAGTCACCGTGAACACCTTCAGAGCCACTGGCCTGCTGAGACCAAACAACATTGGCCCGATCTCGGACCACATTCACACAGCCCACAGAGGCTTGGAATGCACGCACACAAACCGAATCCCCCACACGGCTAACGCGTCCCACCAACTCCACCAAACGCTCAACGTCATTGATTCCACGTGGACTGGCCAAGGGAGCCTCCCAACGAACCGTCCCAGTGTCAGGATTCAATCCGACCAGCCGACCTGACATACCAACCACCAAGGTATCACCCACAGCCGCTATCACGCCACCTTGCCTCAAGACCAAGGCTTCGCCTCCGGACCGTGCCTGGTTCCAGAGCTTTCGCCCCGTATTCAAATCAAACGCTGAAACCGAACGATCTGCAGCCAAGACGAATACGCGGCCACCAGCGACCAAAGGTGCCGTAAATACCTGCGAAGCAAGACTTTGACGCCACGCTTCTTTACCCTGGTCCAGCACGATCAGGGCATTGGATCGAGAGACAACCGCCGTATACCGAGCGTCACCACCGACGCCAGCCGATAAAGGCGCCCCAAGACTTGCACGCCACAAATCACCACCGGTTCGGGCGTCAATCGCAACCAGGCTGCCTTCGGACGATGCAATCGTCACCCGATAGTCCTGAACACGGACATCCAACGCTGCGCCAGACGAAGCGCCAACCTTGGCACTCCAAGCCTGACGAACACCCAGCACCGGGATATTTTCTCCCAAATCAGGGGCGACAGCTTTGCTTCCACCCCACATGGAGCAGCCGCTCAAAGCGATTGCAATCACCAGAGGAGCAACTCGCGCACACCATCTGGACGGACGAAGTGAAGACATGGAAGCTATTGATTTCATTTCTTTACATCCGGCGAAGCAATAGCACCAGAGGACGTGCTTTGAGGATCGACACCCAGTGCATTCAGTTTGACTTCCACCATGCGCCGGTATTCAATGGTTTCATCCAGTGCCTTGTAGGCCCGGCCGTACTCAACCACAGCGTCTGACCGGCGATCAAGCAACATCAGAACATCACCTTTGCGGTCGGCTGCGACACCCTCAAACTCAGGTGGGAAGCTGCCCTGCAATTGCTGCAAAGCTGCATCAAACTGCTTTTGCTCCATCAGCACACTAGACAACCGCAGCCTGGCAATGGCCTTGTAACCCGCATCCGTAGATTGCTCGGCCACCCAACCAAGCGCGGATTTAGCAGCATCCAGGTTGCCGGCTTCCTGCATCGTCTTTGCCAAAGCAAAACCCGCCATATCGGCCTGTGGCGTACCAGAGTACTTCGCCTTGATATCGGTAAACGCCTGCTCTACGCGTGATTGATCTTTTGCTTGGGCGGCAACTTCCACGGCATCCAGCAAAGCAGCCGCCTGAGAGGCTTGTCGATTCTGCCAATATTGGTAGCCATTCCAAGCCGCAAGCCCTCCCATCACCACCAGCAAAACTGCAGAAATAGGTGTACCCCAGGTATTCCAAAAATGCTTGAGTTGATCAAGCTGTTCTTGTTCTTCCAGATCTAAGTGATTTGCCATGAATGCTTTACGTCAGTTCAGTTGGTTGGGCGCGATTGTAGGTTGCCAGCCCAAAGAGAAACGGTTTCCAAGGATTGCTCGACCTGGGCCCCCACCCCATCGCGAAGTGATTTGATGGATACGACGCCACGCGTTAGCTCTTCATCACCAAAAACGAACGCATACGCAGCACCACTGCTATCGGCCCGTTTGAATTGCGATTTCATGCTACCCATCGAGCCATCAGCAGATGCCGACGCGTGCATCTGAATAGAGAGACCCAAAACACGGAGTTGCTCTATCGTCCTCATTGCCACAGGGAGGGACGAGATACTGGGAACCACTGCATACACATCGGGGGCTAGTGAAATCGCGGCCTTGTCCTGCTCTTTCAACAACTCCAACACACGCTCAACTCCCAAAGCCCAGCCGACGGCGGGAGCGGCCTTACCACCCACTTGCTCCATCAAATAGTCATAGCGCCCGCCACCACAGATAGTGCCCTGAGACCCAAGCTGGTCCGTCACAAACTCAAAAACAGTGAGGTTGTAATAGTCCATGCCGCGGACCAGCCTCGGATTGAGAGTCCATGCCACACCATTCGCATCCAAAATCGCCTTGACCCTGTCAAAGTGGGCCAGTGACTCTGGACCCAAGAAATCGATCAATCTCGGGGCCGCATTCACAATGGCCTGCAGCCCAGGGTTCTTCGTGTCCAAGATACGCAGCGGATTGCTATGGAGTCGGCGACGGGCCTCTTCGTCAAGGGATTCGCTGTGTTGCTCCAAGTACGCAATCAACGCGGCCCGGTGGGCTTGTCGCTCCTGCGGCTGACCAAGGCTATTCAACTCCAGGCGCACACCTTGCAGTCCCAACTCCCGCCATAAAGAATTGGCCAGAAGTATCAGCTCCGCATCCACTTCCGCCCCAGGAAAGCCAAGCGCTTCGGCACCGATCTGGTGAAACTGGCGATATCTTCCACGCTGCGGCCGTTCGTGGCGAAACATAGGCCCCATGTAATAAAGGCGTTTCCCACCGTCATAGAGCATGGAGTTTTCAGAGACAGCCCGCACAACGCCAGCAGTGGCTTCTGGGCGCAAGCTCAAATGCTCTCCGTTGAGACGGTCTTCAAACGAATACATCTCTTTTTCCACGATATCCGTCACCTCGCCCAAGCCGCGCACGAATAACGCTGTAGGCTCCACAATGGGGGTGCGGATGTTGCGGTAGGAGTAGCGATCCATCAGCGTGCGAACCTTACCCTCCAGCCATTCCCAACGGGCGGAGTCTGGGGGCAAGATATCGTTCATCCCCTTCACCGAGGTCACTTTTTCCGCCTTTGAGGCGGTTACGACTTTGTCTGTGCTCACAGCTTTGCTTTTCTAAAATCTGATATTTCAAGGGTGCGAAAAAACGCGCACCTCGTCGAGAGATGGCTAGGCAGCAACCACGCCACCGAATCGGCGTTCAATGTAGCTCTCAACGATCTGATGGAATTCGGCGGCAATGTTCTCGCCACGCAGAGTCAGGGCTTTTTCTCCATCAATAAACACAGGGGCCGCAGGCGACTCACCCGTGCCTGGCAAGCTGATACCGATATCCGCGTGCTTGCTCTCCCCAGGGCCATTCACAATGCAGCCCATGACAGCCACACGCAATCCCTCAACGCCGGGGTACTTGACACGCCACACCGGCATCTGCGAGCGCAAGAAGTCATCAATCTGCTTGGCAAGCTCTTGAAAGGTCGTGCTGGTGGTTCTCCCACAGCCAGGGCAAGCCGTCACACTAGGGACAAATACACGCAAACCCAGAGCCTGCAAAATCTCGGAAGCAACCACGACTTCCTGATTCCGAGACTCACCAGGTTGGGGTGTCAAGGACACGCGAATCGTGTCGCCAATCCCTTCTTGCAGAAGCACCGAAAGGGCTGCAGCAGACGCCACAGTGCCTTTGGTTCCCATACCTGCCTCCGTCAACCCCAAGTGCAATGCGTAGTCACACCGGCGTGCCAACTCACGGTACACACCGATGAGGTCCTGCACACCGCTTACCTTGCACGACAAAATAATCTGGTTGCCGTCCATCCCCATTTCCTCTGCGCGGTGCGCAGATTCAATAGCCGAGGAAATGAGCGCCTCGTACATGACTTGACGGGCATCCCAAGGCTGGCTTCGGCGGCTATTCACATCCATCAAACTCGCCAGCAACTCCTGGTCCAAGCTCCCCCAGTTGACGCCGATGCGAATGGGCTTATTCCAGCGCATCGCAGCTTCAATCATCTGACCAAACTGACGATCACGCTTCTCACCCTTGCCTACATTTCCCGGGTTGATCCGGTACTTTGACAAAGCCTCTGCGCACGCAGGAAACTGCGTGAGGAGCGTGTGCCCGTTATAGTGAAAATCACCCACAAGCGGAACGTTCTCACCCATACGATCCAGTTGCTCACGGATGTATGGAACGGCCGCCGCCGCTTCAGGCGTGTTGACCGTGATGCGCACAAACTCAGAGCCCGCCTGGGCGAGCTCTTTGACTTGAATCGCGGTGCCGATAGCGTCGACGGTATCCGTGTTGGTCATCGACTGGACGCGCACCAAAGCACCACCACCCACCGTGACAACACGATCGCCCCAAACCACTCGCGCCTGGCGAGATTTACGCACGGCAGGAGCTACCAACGGAATGGGGCCTGAAACGTTTGTGAAGTTGCTCACTATTTCACCTCAAAGCGCGCGACGTTCTCACGCGACACAGCATTCAGCTCCAGGGGCTTGCCACGAACGAAGACGTCAGTCACATCGGCACGCCCCACAACCACGCTCAAGGGCAAAACCCCCGACACGGGTGCTGCATCTCCTGAAGCTAACTTCTTCTCGAAAACCACGCGCCCTAATGCATCACGCACTTGAACCCAGGAGTCCCCTCGCGCGCGCAGCATCAACAATGCAGCAGACGTATCAGCGATCGCTGGCAACGCAGCAGAAGCGGGTGGAGCGACTGCAGGAGAAGGGACCACGGGCAAGGCAACCGCACTACTGGCAACCGTATTGATGGCAGCAGGCGCTGGCTCTACCGCCACCGGCGGCTGAACAGCAGCAGCGATCTCCTCAGTCTTTGAAGCCGACGCCTCTTGGCCCGAAGGGGTAACAGCGGCGCTACCCACCAAGGAGAGTGGTCCCGAATTCCAAGGCTGAAAGCCAGCAGGCCAATAAAAAACGGCAGCAGCTCCAATCAACAGCACGAACACACCGAACATCAACCACGACGAATGTCTCGAACCACCGCTGGAAACAAAAGTCTTGCCGGCCACACTTTTCACGGGTGTGTTGATATCGGATCGCTCAGGAATCAAGCGCGGATTTTTTGACTGAGGCAGAAGAGACAAGACTTGCGCAGGATCCAGCTTGAGTGTCCGGCACACACTGGAAGCCAAAGCCCGCATAAATACGGTATCGGGAAGCAACTCAAGCCGATTGGACTCCAACGCTTCCAGCTTGCTGACAGGCACCTTCAGAGCCACTGCCAACGCCTCAATGTGAACACCCGACGCCTCACGGGCACTGCGCAAAATTTCACCCGCAGTGGGCTGAGTCGTACCGTCTTGAGCCGATGCCAGGGCAACCGTGGACTCACTCATTGAAGGCTCCACGCTGGTACGCACCCATTTCAGCCGACTCTGGGAAGCGCTTGCGCAGTTGGTCAGCCAACTGAAGCATTGCGACGTTGTCGCCCAGCGCCTTCTCGACCTTAATTCCCAGCCAAAGGGACTCGGAGTTGGCCATGCCGCTGTTGTTCAGTCGCCGAATATAAAACTGCGCGCGCGTCAGTTCTTGGCGGCGAAACAGTAGCGAAGCAAGGTGATAACTCACCACCGGATTGCCGGCATCCAGTTGGTATGACTTGAGCAAGGATTGCTCGGCATCCTCTAATTTTCCAGAACTCGACTGACACAGACCCTTGCCCATCAAGGTCTTGCTTCTGGCTACGTAAGCGGGGTTCGCCAACGCCCTATCGAATTGCTGATCTGCTTCTGCATACTTTCTTTGCTGACAGAGCAACCAGCCATAGTTATGCAGCAGATTCGAGTCTGTAGAACGCATAGAAATCGCACGGCGGAAGCTGTCCTCCGCTTGGGCCACATCATTCAGCTGCATGTAAATCAACCCACGCATATTGAGGGCATCTACATAGGTGGGATCAGTTGCGAGTGCCTGCTTGACCTCATCCAACGCGACGCTGGCCTGTCCGTTTTCGAAATACTTGGCCGCCAACTCAAGCCGGATGCGGGCACGCCGACGCACGTCTGACTCGTCAGAGGGCGTCACCACACTGGAACTGGTGTCAGAGGCCTGCCCCCCCCATTTGTCGCACAACCAGGAAGTAGAAAACCCGTGCTTGCCACACCTAACACCCAAAGCGCCCCACGGCAATAGATTCGAATACGCCCCACCAATCTCACCATACAACGCCCCTCTTTGTGTCAGTGAATCAAGCTATCGGCTTCAGCACAATGGTGCGTTGTTTAGCCATGCGCTCTGCAGCGCGCGTTCTGTCCTTAACATCTCCAGCCAGTTGCCCGCAAGCAGCATCGATATCATCACCGCGCGTTTTGCGAACTGTCGTGACAATACCTGCATCGCTGAGCAATTTGGCGAAAGCAAGCACCTGATTCTGCGGCGATCGCGTCAAACCCGATGCTGGAAATGGATTAAATGGAATCAGATTGAACTTGCACCGAACACCGCGACCGCGTGCGGGTTGAACCAGCTCAATCAACTGCCTGGCATGCTCAGCTTGGTCATTGACGCCGTCCAGCATGCAATATTCGAAGGTGATGAAGTCACGCGGAGCATGCTCCAAATAACGCTGACAGGCATCCAGCAATTCATGGATGGGATATTTGCGATTGAGCGGGACCAAGTTGTCCCGCAGGGCATCATTCGGGGCATGCAGCGAAACCGCCAGCGCCACAGGGCAGTCTTGGGCCAACCGATCCATCATCGGAACAACGCCTGATGTAGAAACCGTCACCCGCCGCCTGGACAGGCCATACCCATGGTCGTCCAGCATGACGCGCAAAGCCGGAACCAACGCAGAGTAGTTCTGCAAGGGCTCACCCATGCCCATCATCACCACATTGGAAATCACCCGGTCAGAGGTATCCAACCGGGCACGCAGCGCATGCTCGGCAAACCAAAGCTGCGCGACGATCTCACCCGAAGTGAGATTGCGGCTGAAACCTTGGTGACCTGTGGAGCAAAAGCGACACCCCACGGCACAACCGGCCTGCGATGAAATACACAAGGTGCCTCGATCATCCTCGGGGATAAAGACCGACTCCACCGCGTTTCCATCGCCCACGTCAAAAAGCCATTTGACGGTGCCATCCGCAGACACATGCTCACTGATGACGGGTAACGCTTCGATGTGCGCGCAGCCTTTGAGCTTTTCTCTCAATGCCTTGGCCAAATCGCTCATGGCATCGAAGTCGCTGGCCCCGCGCTGGTGAATCCAACGAAATAACTGGGTCGCGCGAAAACGCTTCTCGCCCAATCGCTCACAGAAAGCGATTAGCGCATCCAGGTCAAATTCAAGGAGGTTGGTGGTCATTGCGGCAGCCTTGCGCGAGACCGCTCGCAGCTGTCCCCATGGCACATACACCCCACGCAGGTGGGACAGGTCATGGGGACCGCCATCTCAGCGGGAGTAAATGTTCAGGCCAGGGAAGAAGAAGGCAACTTCCACTTGCGCTGTTTCAGGAGCATCAGAACCGTGCACGGCGTTGGCATCGATGCTGTCTGCAAAGTCAGCGCGGATCGTGCCAGCGTCAGCCTTCTTAGGATCGGTAGCGCCCATCAGTTCGCGGTTCTTCAGGATGGCGTTCTCGCCTTCCAGAGCCTGGATCATCACAGGGCCGGAAATCATGAAGTCCACCAGGTCCTTGAAGAAAGGACGTGCCTTGTGCACAGCATAGAACTGCTCTGCTTCCAGGCGCGACAGGTGGGCCATGCGGGCAGCCACCACCTTGAGGCCAGCAGCCTCAAAACGGGCGTAGATCTGGCCGATCACGTTCTTGGCCACTGCGTCAGGCTTGATGATGGAGAGAGTGCGTTCGATAGCCATGTTGATATTCCTGAATAAATGTTACTGAAATTCTTTTGCCTAGCAGACAAAACCCTCGATTCTAACCGTGCTGCGTGGTCAAGAACGACCACGGCCGCGTCGAGCCCCACCACCACCCGGGGCGCGTTGCGCCTGGCGTTGGCGGGAGAGGCTATCGGACCCGATGTATCCCACCGACGTTTTCATCGGGTCGGGCTGGGCTCCACCACGCTGGCGATCACCTGCCGAGCCTGAACCACCATCATCACGACGGCGTGAACGTTGTCCGCCAAAGGCGCCCACAGCACCTCGGTCGTTGCGGCGGGCTGGCGCACCCGGGCCACCACTTTTGCCACGGGGGTTTGCACCTGCACGCCGCTGCGCGCCCGCATCGCCATCGCGGTCAGGCGCGGCACCGTTGCCCTCGCCTGCGGCGCGCAACAGCGAGCGGATATCGGAATCATCCAACTCCATCCAGGCCCCGCGCTTGAGCCCTCGGGGCAGCATCATGGCGCCATATCGGATGCGAATCAGACGACTGACGGCATGCCCGACCGACTCAAGCATGCGGCGCACTTCCCGATTGCGCCCCTCAGAGATCGTGACCCGATACCAGCAGTTTGATCCCTCACCGCCACCGTCTTCAATGGAGCCGAAGGCGGCCATGCCATCGTCCAGGCGCACACCATCAAGCAGCCGCTGCTTCTCTTCGTTGCTGAGCGCGCCCAAGACACGCACAGCGTACTCGCGCTCCAGCCCGAACCGGGGGTGCATCAGCTTGTTGGCCAGCTCTCCGGAGCTGGTAAACAGCAACAAGCCCTCGGTGTTCAAGTCCAAGCGCCCCACAGACTGCCATTTGCCATTTTGGAGTCGGGGCAATTTGCGAAACACCGTGGGCCGATTTTGCGGATCATCGTGGGTCACCACTTCGCCGACGGGCTTGTGGTACGCGATCACCCTGGGTGGCGGTGGGTCGATGCGGTAGCGAATGGGCTTGCCGTTGACCTTGACTTGGTCGCCGTACTGGATGCGCTGACCCACGTGGGCAGGCTCATTGTTGACAGAGATCCGCCCCTCCAGAATCAATTGCTCCATCTCAAGGCGCGACCCCAAACCCGCCTGGGCCAAGACCTTGTGCAACTTGGGGGTTTCCACCTGTGGCAACAGCACCCGCTTGACCGGCAGGGCATCACCCTCGGCATCCTCATCGTCAAACCGGCCCGACACCACGTCAGAGAATTGATAACCCTGCGCAGCACCTGCAGAGGGCTGAGGCTTGGCACCAGGACGCCCGCCACGGGACTTAACGGCCGAAGCCTCGGGTGCAGAATTTTCCAGCGCGGCGCCAGACACTACTGGCTCCACAGCAGCGCCAACACCATCTGCCAGGTCCGCCGCAGAGGATGCTGGTTTTTTGGCTGCGGCACGCTTGCGTGGAGCCCGTGCTGCAGGCGCAGCATCATCTTGGGTAAGTGGCTCGCGCGGAAGGTCTTCCGCATTCACTGGAGTCGAATCATTCATGTGGGGTTCCTGTGACGCCATCACTGGCATCTACCTGGTCATTGCGGAGCGTGTCCTCCGCCATTTCAAACAAATCACCGCCCAAAGCACCACCCGCGCCCGCAGCCTGCGCTGACGGCACATCAGCTGCAGCCTCCAGCGGAGTCAAGTCGCTCCCGCCACCTTCTTGTACACCTGTGGACTGGGCCGCTGCCATCGCCTCCAACACATTGGCGTGGGACGAAGGATCGTCCAACACCGGCAGTTGGTCCAGCGATGAAAGCCCCAGGTCATCCAAAAACTGCCGGGTCGTTGCAAACAATGCAGGACGACCCACCGTTTCCCGGTGACCAATCACCTCCACCCACCCTCGGTCTTCCAGTTGTTTGATGATCAGACTGTTCACGGTCACACCGCGAATGTCTTCAATATCCCCCCGGGTGACCGGCTGGCGGTACGCAATGATGGCCAAAGTTTCCAGCGTGGCGCGGGTATACCGGGGCGGCTTTTCAGGATGCAGGCGGTCCAGATACTCGCGCATCTCAGGCTTGCTCTGAAAGCGCCAACCTGTCGCCACTTGCACCAGTTCCACACCACGAGATTCCCAGTCCCGCTGCAAGTCTTGGAGCAGCATTTTCAGCGTGTCTGAACCCAGGGCATCATTGAACAACACCCTCAACTCACGCAAAGGCACGGGCTGAGGAGCACAGATCAGGGCAGTCTCTAGGACCCGCTTGGCATCCACCGTATTCATGGTTCAGCGATTCCGGAAAATGGCCCTCGCAACAGGAAGGGCTCACCGATAGCAGGGATTGGTCAAAGGGCGCTGAAAGCGCGGTCGGTATACGACAGGGCCCGGCGGGATTCCGTCTTCGGGCATTCTCAGGCCTCACGGCCCATTGCTACGGATTGTAGCTCAGGCCCCAATCGGACAGCGCCAGGCGCATATCCGCAGGCACAGGCGCCTCCAGCACCAAGTCCTCACCTGTGACCGGATGCCTGAAGGCCAGACGGTAGGCATGTAACGCCTGCCGTTGTATTGCCCCCACGGGAGAGCCGCCATACAACGCGTCCCCTACCAGCGCATGCCCCAGCGAGGCCATGTGAACGCGAATCTGGTGCGTGCGCCCCGTGTGCAAGGTGCATTCTACCCAGCACCCCTGCCCACAAGACTGCAGCAGGCGAATATCAGTGCGCGCCGCCTTGCCTGCATGGGCAGAGAGATCCACCACCGCCATGCGCAGCCGATTGCGAGGATCACGCCCTATTGGTGCATTCACCGCACGCAGGGCATTACCGACCCAGGGCTTGTGCGCCAACGCCAGGTACTTGCGGCTGACGTCGCGGGCCGCAATCATGGTCACCAGCGCGTCCATCGTTGACCGATCGCGCGCCACCACCATCAGGCCACTCGTGTCCTTGTCGAGTCTGTGCACAATGCCCGCACGAGGCACCAAAGCAGCCCGCTCATCACGCCCCAAAAGGCCATTGAGCAAGGTACCGCTCCAATTGCCAGGCGCCGGGTGCACCACCAAACCCGCAGGCTTGTTGATCACCAGCAGATGGGCGTCCTCGTACACCACATCAATGGGCATGGACTCTGGACGAAACGCCTGGCTTTGCAACGTAGGGCGCATTTCCAGCACCACTGCATCACCGGCCTTGACGCGGGTTGACGGCTTGGGCACCACCCGGCCATTGACAGCCACCAGTCCCTGCCCCAGCAGTTGCTGCAAATAGCTGCGTGAAAACTCAGGCACCAACTCTGCCAGAGCGCGATCCAAACGCTCACCGTGCTGCGATACAGGCACAGACATGGTCCGCAACTCAGACTCTGCCGCAATGCCATCGGCCAGCTCGCCCTCCAAACCCTCCTCTGCCACAGACTGGATGACGCCCAGGGCCCCATCTTCGGATTCAGGCTGCGCGACGGGCGGTGCTGCGTTTGCGCTCTCCAAAACGCTCAAAGGGGCTTTCGCCCCTTTGACTGACACAGATTTGGCCACGTTCAACGGGCCGCCAAGTAGCGCGCCGGGTCTACCGGCTTGCCCTGACGGCGAATCTCAAAATGCAACTTCACACGGTCTGCATCCGTGTTGCCCATCTCGGCAATCTTCTGACCGCGCCGCACCGCCTGGTCTTCCTTCACCAGCAAGGTCTGGTTGTGGGCATAAGCCGTCAAGAACGTGTTGTTGTGCTTGAGGATGATCAGGTTGCCATAGCCACGCAAACCAGCCCCCGAATACACCACACGGCCGTCTGCTGCAGCCAGCACCGCGTCTCCAGCCTTGCCGGCAATGTCATAGCCCTTGTTGCGGGCTTCATCAAATCCTGCCAACAAAGCGCCGGACGCGGGCCAGATGAAGGACACATCGTCTTCGACCGCACCTGCGGGAGGTGCCGCTGGTGCAGGGGCAGGCGTTGGCGTTGCAACGGCCACCACAGGCGCCGCACCAGAGGCAGGCGTCTTGGGAGCGCTGGATGCGCTGGCCGCAGCGGCTGGCGTCACAGACGACGATGTGACGGGACGCGTCACCACGCCGGTGTCGGAAGCAACGGCCGCAGAGGCGGCTGGCGCGGGAGCAGGCACTGAGGCACTCACTCGCAACACCTGCCCGACCTCAATCAGGTTAGGGTTCTCCAGATTGTTCCAGCGGGCAATGTCTTTCCAGCCCTGACCATTTTCCAAGCCGATGCGGATCAGGGTATCCCCAGGCTTGACGGTGTAGTAGCCCGGTTTGCCGGCATTTTCAGCGCCAGGCAACGGCTTGATGGGCGTTGCCACCACCACACCAGGCTGAGAGCTGGAGCCAGACGCGTTGCCAGAAGACGTTCCCCGATCTTCCACTGGGGCCTTGCTCAGCCGGGTGCCGCAGCCGGACAGCAGAACCCCCGCCATCGCCACAGAAAACCCAACGACAAGACCACGCGATACGAACATAAGCAATTCCCTTCAGGCAATCCCCGATTTTAGAGGGACAAAATGAACCGGTTCGAGCACGTTTTGTTTCAAACCGTGCACCGTTTTGTCGATTACGAGCAACATTTGCTGACCACCGGCCACCGCCATAGGGGCCACCAAGCGCCCCCCCACGGCCAATTGGTCGCACCAGGCCTGCGGCACCGAGTCGCCACCCGCCGCCGCAATGATGGCGGCGTAAGGGGCGCCCTTGGCATATCCAAGCATTCCATCGCCAAACAGCAGATGCACATTGGGCAAGCGAAAGGGGCGCAAATTGTCACGGGCTTTTTCATGCAGATTGCGCACACGCTCCAGCGTATAGACCTCGCGGGCCAGCAGGCTCAGCACCGCCGCCTGGTAGCCACAGCCCGTGCCAATTTCCAGAACGCGCCCCATCCCACCCGCGCGCGCACCTTCAGCACCCAGAAGCAACTCGCACATGCGGGCGACGATGCTGGGCTTGGAGATGGTCTGCCCCATGCCAATGGGCAAGCTGGTGTCTTCGTAGGCCTGGTTGCCCAAGGCGCTGTCGACAAAGCGATGGCGCTCCACCGCCCCATGGCCTGCAGCACCTGGGGTGAAGCAATGCCTGCGGCTGCCAGCTTTTGCACCATGCGGGCACGCACCGCCGCAGAATCAAGCCCCGTGCCCACCGCCGTCGGCACGGCCACCCGGCCCGCCACGGGCAAGGCTGGTGCCGGGGGCTTGGCCGCCGGGGCGTTGGACGCCCCCGGCAATTTGGCGGGGAAACCTGGGCGCCGCTGCATCAGTGCCCGCCTCCGCCAGTACCGCCAGACTGCATGCGGGCCGCGGTTTGCGCCCAATACCCCAGGTGGTCGTGGTCTGTCAGGTCAACCTTCAGGGGCGTCATCGACACATGGCCCTGCGCCGTGGCATGGAAGTCCGTGCCCTCGGCATCGTCTTTGGCAGGCCCCGCGCCGCCGATCCAATACATCACCTCGCCCCTGGGGCTTTCCTGTGTGATGACCCGCTCTGCAGCATGGCGACGCCCCAGGCGGCACAGCTTCAGGGGCTTGAGCGCTTGCAGCGGCATGTTGGGAATATTGACATTCAGCAGCCAAGGCGCTGCCGCCGAAGACGCCACAGGGGCCACCAAATTACTGTGCAGCAACTGCGCCACGATCTCACGCGCCTTGGCGGCCGCAGCGTCAATCTCGCCCCAACCCTTGTCCACCTGTGAAAAAGCGATGGCCGGAATGCCGAACAGATAGCCCTCCATCGCCGCCCCCACGGTGCCCGAGTAAATGGTGTCGTCCCCCATGTTGGCGCCGTTGTTGATGCCAGACACCACCAGATCGGGCCGGTAACCCAACAACCCCGTGAGCGCAATGTGCACGCAATCTGCGGGGGTGCCATTCACGTAGCGAAAGCCATTGGCCGCCTTGTGCACGTACAGGGGGGAATGCAGGGTCAGCGCGTTCGACTTGGCACTGTTGTTGTGCTCCGGGGCCACCACCTCAACGTCTGCCAGAGACTTGAGCGCCTCGTACAACGCCACAATTCCGGGCGCCTGGTAACCGTCGTCGTTGGAGATGAGAATTTTCATGGGGTACAGGTGCTGATTGCAGCGCATTGTAGGAGGGGTGCCCAAGAATGCCCCAAGTGGACATTCGCTGCTTTGGCGATACAGATCAACCCGGGCCCAACCATCCTGGCCACGAAGCGGCCGAGACGCGGGCCGGCGCCTGCCGAGGGTCTTTGCTGTCGGTTCCCGGGGGTCGCTCGTGGGACATCGCCCCACCCCAGCCCCACCTATCATCCGCGCCCATAACGACCCAAGGAGACAACCATGCACGCCTGGCTTTGCACCAACCCCACTGGCGTAGATGCGCTGGCCTGGACAGAACTGCCCACGCCCACCCCTAAAGCGGGCGAGGTGCTCATCGAGATCAAGGCCGCCAGCCTGAACTTCCCCGACCTGCTGATCGTGCAGAACAAATACCAGATGAAGCCACCGCTGCCGTTTGTGCCGGGCTCTGAGTACGCGGGCACCGTGGTGGCCGTGGGCGATGGCGTCAAGCACCTGCAGGTGGGGCAAAGCGTGGCCTGCCTCTCCGGCACCGGGGGTTTTGGCACCCACACACTGGCGCCAGCGGCGCTGTGCATGCCACTGCCCGCAGGATTTCCGGCGGTGGACGCTGCGGCCTTCATCATGATTTACGCCACCTCGCACCACGCCTTGGTAGACCGCGCCCAACTCAAGGCGGGTGAAACCGTGCTGGTGCTGGGCGCCGCCGGGGGCGTGGGCACCGCAGCCATCCAGATTGCCAAAGCCATGGGCGCCCGGGTGATTGCGGCCGCGTCCAGCGATGAAAAGTGTGCGCTGTGCACCTCCATCGGGGCAGACGCCACCATCAACTACAGCAAAGAGAACCTGCGCGATGCCATCAAGGCCCTGACCGATGGCAAAGGCCCCGACGTGATCTACGACCCCGTGGGGGGCGACTTTGCCGAACCCGCCTTCCGCTCCATCGCGTGGCGGGGCCGCTACCTGGTGGTGGGATTTGCCTCGGGGCCCATCCCAGCGCTGCCGTTCAACCTGGCGCTGCTCAAAGGCGCGTCCATCGTGGGCGTGTTCTGGGGCGACTTTGCCAAGCGCGAGCCCCAGGCCAATGCCGCCATGATGGCCGAGCTGGCCCAGTGGTACGGGCAGGGCAAGATCAAACCTGTGATTGACCGCACCATGCCCATGGCCGAGTTGCCCGCCGCCTACGCCCACATGGGCTCGCGGGGCGTCATGGGCAAACTGGTCATGGTCAACGGCTGACCGCCCACAGTGCCAGCCACCACGCCCCAGCCAGGGGCGTGCAGACGCCCCAAAGGCCACCAAAAGGCCACCGCGCCGCAGCGGGGCTGTGTCACACTCGGGCACCCTTGCTGTCCTTGATACTGGTGTTCGCACATGGCAGACCGTCAACCTTACGAAATCGCGCGCGAAACGCTCAAACAACTGGCCACCCGCCGGCTGGCCCCTACGCCAGACAACTACCTGGCCATTTACGACGAGATTGCCGGCACCCGTAGCAGCCAGCCTTTTCCTGACGCCCAGTTAAGCAGCATCCAGCGCCTGCTGCCGGCGCAAACGCCGCCCCAAAAGCGGCTGCTCACCCAGTTTGAAAAGGCTATTGCCAACAAAGACTGGTCGGCGCTGCAAAGCGTGATGGTGGGCTACGCCAACCTGGGGCTGAGCCCCGTGGCCGCAACGCCCGCAGCTGCCCCAGAGGGCGCCACCAGCGGCGTGCTGCCCCCCGACTTTGCCGAGCTGCTGGCCCGCCTTATCGACAACACCCTGCCCGCCCTGGGCGAAGACGATGCGCGCGTGCACGACATGGCCGGGCAGCTCACCGGTTTTCTGCGCGAACCTGCGCCGCCACTGTCCACCGTGCAACTCATGCTGGGCAACTTCACCTACCGCCTGTCGTTCGCCACCGAAGACCAGGCCGCCATCCGCGCCAGCCTGCTGCAATTGCTGCACATGGTGTTTGAGAACATTGCCGTGCTCAGCGTGGACGACCGCTGGCTGCGCGGGCAGGCCGAGGCGCTGATGGCGGCCTCGACCCCGCCGCTCACGCTGCGCCGCCTGGACGACGTGCAACTGCGCCTGAAGGACGTGATCTTCAAGCAGACCGAAGCCAAGGCCCGCACGGCCGAGGCCCAGGAGCAGATGAAGGACATGCTGGCCACCTTCATCGAGCGCCTGGCGCAGATGACGGCCTCCAGCACCACCTACCACGACACCATGGAGCGCTGCGCCGACCTGATCGGCAAGGCCAACAACCTCCAGGAAATCGCCCCGGTGCTCGAAGAGGTGATGACCGCCACCCGCGCCATGGCCCTGGACACCAAGCTCACCCACACCGAGCTGCAAGAACTGCGCGAACGCACCGACGCCAAGCACGCCGAGGTGGCCAAGTTGCAGCAAGAGCTGGACCGCGCCAGCGCCCAGGCACGGCACGACCCGCTGACCGGCACCCTCAACCGCAAAGGGCTGGACGAGGCCATGGAGCGCGAGGTGGCCCGCGCCCGCCGCCTGGGCAACCCCCTGTGCCTGGCGCTGCTGGACATCGACAACTTCAAGAACATCAACGACCGCCTGGGCCACACCGTGGGCGACGCGGCCCTGGTGCACCTGGCACAAGTCACCCGCGAAGTGATGCGCCCCCAGGACCTGCTGGCCCGCTACGGCGGCGAAGAATTCGTGCTGCTGCTGCCCGACACCAACGTGGACAGCGGCGTGGCCGCCATGACGCGGCTGCAACGCGAGCTGACCACGCGCTTTTTCTTGCAGGGCAGCGAAAAAATCCTCATCACCTTCAGCGCGGGCGTGGCCCAACTGCACGACAGTGAAACCAGCGTGGACGCCCTCAAGCGGGCCGACCAGAGCATGTACCTGGCCAAACGCTCGGGCAAAAACCGGGTGATGGCCGCGTGACCCCAAAGCCCCCGAGTCGCCTGCGGCGCCTTCCCCCACCGGAGGACGCCGCCTGCGCACGGAGCGAAGCCGACATTGGCATGTCGGGGCGGCCCTTGCGCGGCGGCTGCGCGCCTCGCGCTGTGCGATCTTGAAACGCTGCATCCCGCTACCACCGCACGTGACAATCCACGCGGGCTGGTAACGCAAGGGAACAACACAGCCCCGGAGCCTGCCATGCCCCCCAAGCAGAGACGACTCTTTTTGCAGCGCGCCGCCTTCGCTGCAGCCGCCACCACCCTGCCCCGCTGGGCCTGGCTGCAAACCGCGCACCTGGCGGACGACCCCTTTGCCCTGGGGGTGGCCAGTGGCGACCCGACCCCTGATGGCGTGGTGCTGTGGACGCGCCTCATCGCCCCGTCCGGCCAGCCCCTGCCCGCGCAGACCGTGCACTGGGAAGTCGCCCACGACGAGGGCTTTCAACGCATCGTGCAAAAAGGCCAGGCCACCGCCAGCCCTGAGCGGGGCCACAGCGTGCATGTGGAGGTGCAGGGGCTGGAGGCCGCCCGGTGGTACCACTACCGCTTTTTGCTGGGGCAGGCCACCAGCGCCACCGGGCGCACCCGCACCGCACCGGCGGCTGACGCCCTGGTGGCCAGGCTGCGCGTGGCCTTTGCCTCCTGCCAGCGCTGGGAGCACGGCCACTACGCCGCCTGGCGCCACCTGTGCGCCGATCAGCCAGAGCTGGTGCTCTTTTTGGGTGACTACATCTACGAATACGCCACGCCCAAAAACACCGACGGGCTGGCGCGCACCCACAGCCTGCGCCACGCCACCACACTGGCCGATTACCGCGACCGCTACGCCCTGCACAAAAGCGACCCCGCCCTGCAAGCCGCCCACGCCGCCTGCCCCTGGACCGTGACCTGGGACGACCACGAGGTGCAAAACGACTACGCGGGCACCAGCAATGGCCAGGGCGATGCCACCGCTTTCTTGGCGCAGCGCGCCGCCGCGTGGCAAGCGTTCTACGAAAACATGCCCTTGCGCGCCAGCAGCCTGGTCAATGCACAGTTTGGGCAATTGCAGGTGTACCGCCACCTGCGCTGGGGGCGGCTGGCCCAGCTGCACCTGCTGGACGACCGCCAATACCGCGCCCTGCAAGCCTGCCGTAAACCGGGTGCCAGCAACGCAGGCGCCGTGCGCCCAGGCGACTGCACCGAGCTGGCCGACCCCGCCCGCAGCCTGCTGGGCCCTGCGCAAGAGCAATGGCTGGACGCAGGCCTGGCCGCAGACGCGAAAAACGACCACACCCGCTGGAGCGTGCTGGCCCAGCAGACCCTGTTCTCGCCGCGCCACTACCCCAGCGGTCAGGTGGCTACTGATGGTTGGGACGGCTACCCTGCGGCGCGCGAGCGCCTGCTGCAGTCGGTACAGCGCCACCGGCCGCGCAACACCGTGCTGCTGGGCGGCGACATCCACCAGAACTATGTGTGCAATGTGCACGCCCCCGGTGCGGGCGCCAGCGGTGGCAGCCTGCCGGTGCTGGCCAGCGAGTTCTGCGGCACCTCCATCAGCTCGCGCGCGGGCACCACGCAAGACAAGGTGGATGCCATCGTCCGCCACAACCCCCATGTGCTGCTGGCCCGTTGCGAGCAACGCGGCTACGGCCTGGCCGACATCACCCCCACGCGCTGGACCACCACCTTGCGCGTGGTGGACAACCCGATGGACGCGGCCAGCACCGCCAGCACCCAGGCCCGCTTTGTGGTGGAAGACCGCAAGCCGGGGCCCGTGGCGGCGTAGGCCTGCGGTGCCAGGTGGCTTTAAATGCTATCAAATAAATAGCTGCTAGCGCTTATCGATCAAGCGCTAGGAGCCAAAATCATTGAAAACCCAGCCCCTCAAAGCCTGCCCAAGGCTGGTGCCAGGCGGCTGCGATGCTTCAGCACGGTGCTGTTGCGCAATTTTTAACAAAAAAGAGGGTGTAGCGCTCACCGAATAAGCGCGAGCAGCTATCAAAACATGAGCAATCATGGCAAGATTGCCCGCTCTGGAGAGCCTGCCGACGATCTCGCAAGAGGTCGTGACCCGGTTCTTGCTGCCGCCTTGCGGCCCCTCCACCCTGTTGCCCCGCACCACCATGCACACCACGCCCCGCCGCTGTCCGACCCTGCCCCTGCCTTCCCGCCCTGCATTGCGCACCGCCTGCCTGGCCGCCACGCTGTGGGCACTGGCGGGCTACAGCGTGGCGGGCAGCCTGCCCGCAGCCGCCAAGGCCGAGGTCAACGCCCTGCTCACCCGGCTGCAAACGTCTGGTTGCGATTTCAACCGCAACGGCTCCTGGTACACCGGCACCGAGGCCAAGGCGCATTTGCTCAAGAAGCTGGACTACCTGGACGGCAAGAACGCGGTGCAAACCACCGAGCAGTTCATTGAGCTGGGGGCCTCGTCCAGCAGCGCCAGCGGCAAGGCCTACCAGGTGCGCTGCGCCGGGGCGGCGGCGGTGGACGCCGGGCCCTGGCTCAAGGGCGAACTCAAAGCCGTGCGGTCAGGCGCTGCGGCGCCGATGGCGCCCGTCGCTCCTGCGGCGCCTGCGGCCAAGTAAGCCCAGCCACCTCACACGTTGATCGCGCTGGCCGACCCGGCCTGCTTGCGCAGCTCAAACTTCTGGATCTTGCCCGTGCTGGTCTTGGGCAGCTCGCCAAACACCACAGCGCGGGGCACCTTGAAGCCCGCCAGGTGCTTTTTGCAGTGCGCCACGATGTCTTCGGGGGTGGCGGTGGCGCCCGCCTTCAGCTCCACAAAAGCGCAGGGGGTTTCGCCCCACTTGGCATCGGGCTTGGCCACCACGGCAGCGGCCAGCACGTCGGGGTGGCGATAGAGCACATCCTCCACCTCGATGGACGAGATGTTCTCGCCGCCCGAGATGATGATGTCCTTGCTGCGGTCCTTGATCTTGATGTAGCCATCGGGGTACTGCACCGCCAAATCACCGCTGTGGAACCAGCCACCGCGAAAGGCGTCCTCGGTGGCCTTGGGGTTCTTCAGGTAGCCCTTCATTGCAATGTTGCCCTTGAACATGATCTCGCCCATCGTTTCACCATCCCAAGGCACGGGCTGCAGGGTTTCCGGGTCCAGCACACGCACATCGCGCTGCAGGTGGTAGCGCACGCCCTGGCGGGCGTTGAGGCGGGCGCGCTCGCCAATGTCCAGGGCATCCCACGCCTCGTGCTTGGCGCACACGGTGGCGGGGCCATACACCTCGGTCAGGCCGTACACGTGGGTCAAATCGAACCCCATCTTCTCCATGCCCTCGATCATCGAGGCCGGTGGCGCCGCGCCCGCCACCATGGCCTTGACGCCTGCGGGCACGCCCACCTTCATCGCATCGGGGGCGTTGACCAGCAAGCCGTGCACGATGGGCGCGCCGCAGTAGTGCGTGACGCCGTGGGTGCGAATGGCGTCAAAAATCGCCTGTGCCTCCACGCGGCGCAGGCACACATTGACGCCCGCGCGCGCCGCAATCGTCCACGGAAAGCACCAGCCGTTGCAGTGGAACATGGGCAGCGTCCACAAATACACGGCGTGCTTGGGCAGGTCCCACTCCAGCACGTTGCTGATGGCGTTGGTGGCCGCGCCCCGGTGGTGGTAGACCACGCCTTTGGGGTTGCCGGTGGTGCCGCTGGTGTAGTTCAGGGCAATGGCGTCCCATTCATCGGCGGGCAGCTCCCAGGCAAATTGCGGGTCACCGCTGGCCACAAAGGCTTCGTAGTCTGGGCCCGGCAAGGTCTGGGCTGGTGCGCCGTACAGGTCGTCTTGCACCTGCACCACCAGCAGCGGTGCGGTGGACTGGCGCAGCGCCAGGGCCTTGGCCAGGGTGGCGGTGAACTCCGGGTCCACGATCACGGCCTTGGCCTCGCCGTGGTCCAGCATGAAGGCGATGGTTTCCGGGTCGAGCCGGGTGTTCAGCGCGTTGAGCACGGCCCCGGCCATGGGCACGCCAAAGTGGGCCTCGACCATGGGTGGGGTGTTGGGCAGCATCACGGCCACGGTGTCGTTTTTGCCGATGCCGCTGCGCTGCAAGGCGCTGGCCAGCTGGCGGCAGCGGGCGTAGGTCTGCCCCCAGGTCTGGCGCTGCGCACCGTGCACGATGGCCAGGCGGTCGGGGTAAACCTCAGCTGCCCGCTCCAAGAACCCCAACGGGGACAGGGGTGCAAAGTTGGCCGGGTTGCGCGGCAGGTGCTGGTCGTACGCAGAGGTCATCACATCCATCCTTGGGCAGAAAAACAGGTAATTTCCCATTACAGCCCCCCGGGCTGACAGCGCGCTGAAAGCGCCCTGGCCGCAATTTACGGCGCCCCGCCCGGGAAGCACCACGCATGGGCGAAAATACCCCCGTGTCCATCCCCCAGTCGTTCATCCAAGAGTTGCTCTCGCGCGTCGACGTGGTCGATATCGTGGGCCGCTACGTGCAGCTCAAAAAAGGCGGCGCCAACTTCATGGGGCTGTGCCCCTTCCACGGGGAAAAGTCGCCCTCGTTCAGCGTCAGCCCCTCCAAGCAGTTCTACCACTGCTTTGGCTGCGGCAAGAACGGCAACGCCATCAGCTTCCTGATGGACCATGCGGGCATGGGCTTCATCGAGGCCGTGAACGACCTCGCCCAAAGCGTGGGCCTGCAGGTGCCTGACGACGACATCTCCCCCCAGGAGCGCGAGCGCGCCGCTGCCGCCCGGCAAAAGCAGGCCACGCTGAGCGATGTGCTGGAAAAAGCCGCCGACGCCTACCGCCGCCACCTGCGCGAGTCGCAGCGGGCCATTGGCTACTTCAAGGGCCGGGGCGTGTCGGGCCATGTGGCCAAGCAGTATGGCCTGGGCTACGCGCCCGAGGGCTGGCGCAGCCTGGCCAGCGTGTTCCCGGCGTACGACGACCCGCTGCTCGAAGAAAGCGGCCTGGTCATCGTCAACGATGAAGACGGCGGCAAGCGCTACGACCGCTTCCGCGACCGGGTGATGTTCCCGATCCGCAATGTCAAAGGCGAGTGCATTGGCTTTGGCGGGCGGGTGCTGGGCGACGACAAGCCCAAGTACCTGAACTCGCCCGAAACCCCGGTCTTCCACAAAGGGCGCGAGCTGTACGGCCTGTTTGAAGCCCGCACGCCCATCCGCGAGGCAGGTTACGCGCTCGTGACCGAGGGCTACATGGACGTGGTGGCGTTGGCGCAGCTGGGCTTCCCCAACGCTGTGGCCACGCTGGGCACGGCCTGCACGCCCGAGCATGTGCAAAAGCTGCTGCGCTTTACCGATGCCGTGGTGTTCAGCTTTGACGGCGACGCCGCCGGGCGCCGCGCCGCGCGCAAGGCACTCGATGGCGCCCTGCCCCACGCCAGCGACACGCGCAGCATCAAGTTCTTGTTTTTGCCCGCCGAGCACGACCCCGACAGCTACGTGCGCGAGCATGGCACCGACGCCTTTGCCCGCTGCATTGCCGAGGCCATGCCGCTGAGCCGCTTTCTGGTCGAAGCCGCCAGCGATGGCTGCGACCTGGCCACGGCCGAAGGCCGCGCCCACATGGCCAGCAACGCCCGCCCCCTGTGGGCCAGTCTGCCCGACGGCGTGCTGCGCCGCCAGTTGCTCAGCGAGCTGGCCCAGCTCACCCAGTTGCCCGCAAACGACCTGTCTGACCTGTGGAGCCAGGCATCGGCGCAAGACCACCACCGCCGCCCCGGCCCCAGCGCGGGCGCGCAGGGGCACAGCGCACCAGCCCATTCCCCCTACCACTCGCCGGACGAGCCGCCCTGGGGCGGGCCACCCGATGGCGCCGAGCCCTGGCATGGCGCCCCAGATGCGGGCTACGACGCAGGTTATGGCTCACACCAAGGCCAGGGCGGCAGCGCCAAGCCCCCGTTTCGCAAAAGCGGCGACTGGAAGGGCAAGGGCGACTGGAAAGGCAAAGGCAACTGGAAAAAGCGCGACGACAGCCCCTGGCCGCCCCAGCCCCGCCTGCCCAACACCCCCATGGCCAGCCGGGTGGACCATGCGGCGCGGCTGCTGCTGTCGCACATGGCGTTTTTGGAGCACCTGGCGCCGGACGACCATACCGCCCTGTGCGCCCTGCCCGCGCCCCACGGCCCGCTGTTTGCCTGGCTGGAGGCGCAATTCATGGAGCAAGGCCCCCTGGCCTGGGCGGTTCTGCGCGAGAGCCTGCGCGGCCACGAATGCGAAACGCTGGCCGTGAAAGTGATGACCGGCGCCCATGCGCAAACCGAAGGCGACGTGGCCGAGCTGCGGGCCGAGCTGAGCGACCTGCTGACGCGCATCCAGCTGGAGCAGATCAAAGAGCAGCTGAGCGCGGCCAGCGCCAGCGGCGACCTGGCCCTGTGGCGCGAGCTGGATGCGCGCTCGCGCACGCTCAAGGCCGCGCTGGAGCCTGCGGCGCCCAAATAACGCTCAGATAACGCCCCAGCAGCGCCTGGGCCCAGTGGCGTGGCAGCGCGCAGGCCACCGTCCACACGCCAAAACCAAAAAACCACAAAAGCCACACTGCGGGCCCCAACGGCTGAGAATTACAGCGAAAGTCCTTGAAAAAGCCCCCCGCTGGTATAATGTAGGGTTTTTCGGCAAGAGCGACAGCAGCACCTCCGAGCCGGGCCATCGTGACACGCGCGCACATCAGCGCAGATCAGCCCACTTATCGCAAGGACTGCACACCAAATGTTCGCCCAGACATCTTGCCAATGAGGGCCTCCCCTCCAAGCGCCTGAGCTTTTGCGCTCATGCGTTGCCACCCGCGCCGGGATCTGTGGCGTTTGCGTTTTCTTTGTGTCCGTTTTTGATTCTGAGGTTTTTCATGCCCGCTCAAAAGTCCGCGAAGCCGCCCAAGACTGCTCCAGACACCGCCGCCAAGGCTGTCTCCAAAACCGCTGCTAAAGCGCCTGCCAAGGCTGCAGCGACCAAGAAAGTCCAGACCGTGTACAAAAGCCCAGCCGAGCTGAAAAAAGCCGCCGATGAACTGCTGAAGAAGAAGCCCACCCGCGCCAAAGCCGCGCCGGCCGCCGAGGAAGAAGAAGCTGCTGCTGCCGAAGCCCCCAAGAAGAAGCCAGGTCGCCCTGCCAAGGCTGCAGCCTCCGCCGAAGCCAAGGTGCCCGCCAAACGTGGCCGCAAGCCCAAGGCAGCCGCAGCGGGCGATGACAGCGGTGACGACACCGACCTGTCGGACATCGAAGCAGACTTGGAAGGCGAAGTCGAGGAAACGACCGAGACGGCCGCTACGGTCGAGAAGGTCAAGCCTCTGCGCATGAAGATCAGCAAGGCCAAGGAACGCGCCTTGATGAAGGAATTCGGCCTGGACGAGACCGTCCTGTCCGAAGAAGACCTGCAAAAGCGCCGCTCGCGCCTGAAGACGCTGATCAAGCTGGGCAAGACACGCGGCTACCTCACGCACGTGGAAATCAACGACCACTTGCCCGACAAGCTGGTCGATGCCGAAACCCTCGAAGCCGTCATCACCACGCTGAACGACCTGGGCGTGGCGGTGTACGAGCAAACGCCTGACGCCGAAGCGCTGATCATCACGGACAACGCCCCCGCAGGCGCCACCGAAGAAGAAGCCGAAGAAGCCGCCGAAGCCGCGCTGTCCACCGTGGACTCGGAATTCGGCCGCACCACCGACCCCGTGCGCATGTACATGCGCGAAATGGGCACCGTGGAGCTGCTGACCCGCGAAGGCGAAATTGAAATCGCCAAGCGCATCGAAGGCGGCCTGATGGCCATGATGGAGGCGATCAGTGCATCGCCTGCCACCATTGCCGAAATCCTGAACATGGGCGAAGAGATCCGCGAAGGCAAGGTCGTCATCTCGACCATCGTGGACGGCTTCTCCAACCCCAATGAGGCCGACGACTATGTGGCCGAAGAAGACTTCGACGAGTTCGACGAAGCCGACGACGACGACGGCAAGGGCGGCTCTAAGGCGCTGACCAAGAAGCTCGAAGAGCTGAAGAAGCAGGCGCTGGAGCGCTTTGACAAGCTGCGCGAGCTGTTCGAGAAGATCCACAAGATCTATGACAAGGAAGGCTACGGCACCCCTGCCTACATGAAGGCCCAGGCCTCTTTGTCGGAAGAGCTGATGACCATCCGCTTCACCGCCAAGACCATCGAAAAGCTGTGCGACATGGTGCGCGGCCAGGTGGACGATGTGCGCAAGAAGGAGCGTGAGCTGCGCCGCATCATCGTGGACAAGTGCGGCATGCCCCAAGAGACGTTCATCAAGGACTTCCCACCCAACCTGCTGAACCTGCAGTGGGTCGAGAAGCAAGCCGCCGCTGGCAAGCCCTGGTCGTCCATCATTGCGCGCAACATCCCGCCCATCCAGGACCTGCAGCAAAAGCTGATGGACCTGCAGTCGCGCGTGGTCGTGCCGCTGACCGAGCTCAAGGGCATCAACAAGCGCATGAACGAAGGTGAAGCCACCTCGCGCGATGCCAAGAAGGAAATGATCGAGGCCAACCTGCGCCTCGTGATCTCGATCGCCAAGAAGTACACCAACCGTGGCCTGCAGTTCCTCGATTTGATCCAGGAAGGCAACATCGGCCTGATGAAGGCGGTGGACAAGTTCGAATACCGCCGGGGCTACAAGTTCTCGACCTACGCGACGTGGTGGATTCGCCAGGCCATCACCCGCTCGATCGCCGACCAGGCGCGCACCATCCGTATCCCGGTGCACATGATCGAGACGATCAACAAGATGAACCGCATCAGCCGCCAGCACTTGCAAGAGTTTGGTTTCGAGCCCGATGCGTCCATCCTGGCGGC
The DNA here is from genome assembly GCF_003669015.1 of Acidovorax sp. 1608163. Taxonomy (NCBI): domain Bacteria; kingdom Pseudomonadati; phylum Pseudomonadota; class Betaproteobacteria; order Burkholderiales; family Comamonadaceae; genus Acidovorax; species Acidovorax sp. 1608163. The sequence goes on along the minus strand of NZ_CP033069.1, from coordinate 1,251,978 downwards.
CAAGATGGAGATCCCGGAAGACAAGATCCGCAAGATCATGAAGATCGCCAAGGAGCCGATCTCCATGGAAACGCCGATCGGGGACGACGACGACAGCCACCTGGGCGACTTCATCGAGGACGGTGCCAACACCGCGCCTATCGAAGCCGCCATGCAGGCCGGCCTGCGCGATGTGGTCAAGGACATCCTTGATGGCCTGACCCCCGCGAAGCCAAGGTGCTGCGCATGCGCTTCGGTATCGAAATGACCAGCGACCACACGCTGGAAGAAGTGGGCAAGCAGTTCGACGTGACCCGCGAGCGCATTCGCCAAATAGAAGCCAAGGCGCTGCGCAAGCTCAAGCACCCCAGCCGCTCGGACAAGCTGCGCAGCTTCATCGACTCGCTGTAAAGCGCTGCGAAGCTCTGTGCAGGGCCCGCCAGCCGGTGTCCCTGCCCCAGTCTTTGGACACCTAGCCCGCCGCCTTTGAACAGGCTGGCGGGCTTTTTCATTGGCGGGGTGGATTATTTAAACAAAATCAGGCCCTAGCGCAATCTAGATAAGCGCTAGCAGCTATGTTTTTCATAGCGAAATGCCACACGATGCAGCGCCTGCGCTGAGGGCCTCTGTTCAATCCCCTCAATACACATCGCGCCGGTAGCGCCCCTCGCGCAGCAAGTGGTCCAGGGCGTCTACCCCCAGAATCTGGCGCAGTGTGCTGTCCACTGCCTGGGCCATGCCCTGCAGGCTGCCGCACACGTACACCGCTGCGCCTTGCGCCACCCAGGCGCGCACAGTGTCGGCCTCGGCCGCCAGCAGGTGCTGCACGTACACGCGGGTAGGCTGGTCGCGCGAGAAGGCCACATCCAGCCGCTGCAAGGTACCTTGCCGGTGCCAGCCCTCCAGCTCGGCCTGGTGGTGAAAGTCGTACGCGGCATTGCGCTCGCCAAACAGCAGCCAGTTGGGCCCGGCCCCCACGGCCGCCCGGGCGCGCAGGTGGGCGCGCAGCCCGGCCAGGCCCGTGCCGTTGCCAATCAGAATCAAGGGGCGCTGGGCATTGCCCTCCAACCGGAAGTTGCTGTGCGCACGCAGCCGCAGGGGTATGGCTGCGCCCACGGCAGCACCCTGCGTGAGCCAGCCCGAGGCCAAGCCGAGCGAGCCATCGCCCCGCACCGCCTGGCGCACCAGCAAGTGGACGCCGCCGTCGCTGGCGATGGAGGCCACCGAGTACTCGCGCGGGTGATCGGGATCTTGCGGGGCACGCACCTGCACCAGGTCGCCCGACTCCCATGCCACGGCAGCGCCTGCAAGGTCTGCGGGGGGCACCAGTTCGAGGTGAAACACCACCCCGCCCGCGCTGCCGGGGTTCAGGTGCGTGCGGCCAGCCAGCACCCAGTCGGCAAACTCGGGCGCCTGCCAGGCGGGCAAATCGCTGACATGGGCCACCTGCCCCAGGTGGTGCTGCCACCGCTGCAGCGCCTGGGCATCGCCGTTGTCCATCTCCACGGTGTCAAACAAGCGCGTGGCGCCACAGCGCTGCAGCCACGCGTCCACCTGGCGCCCAAAGCCGCAAAAGTGGGTGTACTGCCGGTCGCCCAGCGCCAGCAGGCCGTAATGCAAGTTCGCCAAATGCGGCTCGCTGGCCAGGGTGTGGCTGGCAAAGGCGGCGGCGTGGTCGGGCGGGTCGCCCTCGCCGCAGGTGCTCACCACCCACAGCGCGCATCGCGCCTGGGCCAGCGCCTCGGGGGTGAGCTGGTGCACGGGGCACAGTTGCACGGGCTCTCCGGCGGCGTGCAGCAGGCGGGCGGTTTCTTGCGCCAGCTCCTGGGCCTGGCCGGTCTGGCTGGCGTACACCACCAGCAGCGCATGGAGCCCCTCGCGGGCAGCGGCCAGCGACGCGGCTTGCGCCTGGGCCGCCTGGCGCTTGTGGCGCTCGCGCCACCACACGGCAGCGCACAAGGCGGCATACAGGGCCACCAGGCCTGCGGCGGCCATCCAGCGCGCAGCACCCACCATCGCCATTTCACCCAAGAGCCCCATGGGGTTTTCCCAAAAAATCAAACCACCCGAGCGGGCAGGTCCAGCTGTTCAAAAGCAGCACTGGTGTGCACCACCAACCCCGCATCCGTGTGTTCGCACAGCAGCGCGGCAATGCCTTGGCGCTGCGCAAAGGCCAGCCCCTCGTGCGGCCCCAGCACCGTGAGCACGGTGGCCAGGGCATCGGCCTGCATGCATTCGGCATGCAGCACCGTGACGCTGCTGAGCCGGTGCAGCACCGGCTCGCCCGTGCGCGGGTCCAGCGTGTGCGAGTAGCGGCGCCCGCCCAGCTCGAACGCATGCCAATGGTCCCCCGAGGTGGCCACGGCCCTATCGCGCAGCGGCAGTACGCGGAGGGCAGCCCCCAGGGGCTGGCGCGCCCCATCGGCCACGCCCGCAATCTGCACCCGCCAGGGCTGCCCATCGGGGCGCTGGCCGCTGGCGCGCAGCTCGCCGCCCACCTCCACCAAAAAATGTTCAAAGCCCAGGCGCTGCAGGGTGCGCGCCACCAGGTCAACCCCATAGCCTTTGGCAATGCCGCTCAAATCCAGCTGCGCGCCGCCGGGCTGGAGCACACGGCGCTCGGCCGGGCTCAGTTGCAGCCGCTCAAAACCCACACGGGCCCGGGCCGCCTGCAACCGCTGCGGGTGGGGCAACTGGGCACGGTGGTCTGCCAAAGGGTTGGCACGCGGGCCAAAGCCCCAGGCGTCCACCAGCGGGCCCACGGTGGGGTCCCACGCGCCCTGGCTGGCGCGTGACCAGTGCAGCGCACACGCCATCACTTCCATGAACTCGGGCGATATGACCTGCCACGCGCCCGCCTCCGCGCGGTTGAAGCGGCTGATTTCTGAATGGGCCTCCCAGTGGCTCATCTGCTGCACCACGGTGTCCAGCGCCTGCTGCACCGCAGCCTGCACGGGCTCCAGCGCCTCAAACCCTGGGTTGGCCAGGCGCACCGACCACGTCGTGCCCATGGTGGCGCCCGCCAAGGTGTGCAGCGCAGCCGGATCGCGCGCGCGCAGCCCTGCGGCTGGGCCGGTGGCGTAGCCAGAGGCTGCGGGGGTCAAAGGCGCGGTGGGCAAACCACCCGGCCAGCAACCGGCCCCGTAGCGCACGCGGATGCGCGGGGCCTGGGGCGTGGTGTGCTGGGCGTACAAGGTGTGCGGTGCGCTCAGGGCAACACTTCCAGGGTGCCGACGTACGACAGGCGGCGCTCCTTGGCCTGGGGCACCGAGGTCTTGTCGTCCTTCACATCGGCATCCACCCAGTACATGCCAGCCGCTGGCCAGGTGATGCTGAACTGGCCCTGCGCATCGGTCTTGGCCTTGATCTCGCCGAGCTTGTCGCGGTAGCGCGAGCTGCCCGCCACCACCACCACCTCCACGCCTGCGGCAGGCTTGCCATCCACATGGAAGGCGAAGGTGGCTTTCTCGCCCTGGGCCAGGTCGTTGGGGTGCGTCACGGGCACCAGCTCCAGCCCCTTGCCGCTGGCCTTGACGGCGCTGGGCTTGCCCACGGTGACATAGGTTTCCACCCGCCCGGCAGACTGGGTGACCTTCAGGTCTTGCGCATCGGCTGGCACTTCGGCAGCGAACTTGTCGGGGGTACCGCGCCAGCGCTTGGGCTGCCCGGCCTTGTCCTTGTAGGTGGCCATCAGGCCGCCATTGAGCACGGCCAGGCGGTAGGTGCCGGGCTGGGTCAGGTTCAAATCAAACACGCTGCGCAGCTTGCCTTTGTGGGCATTCTCAGGCGCCAGCGTAGAACCATCGGGCGCTGTCACCACCAGGTTGTCCAAACCCAGCGGCACGTGGTTGAAGAAGAAGAGGTCGTTGGACACCGCAGCGTCCACCGTGATCCATTCCGACTTGGACAGCACGGTGCTTGAAGGCAGCAGCCACACGTTGTGGGCCTGGGCGGCCGAAGCAGCCGCCAACATCAGCGCCACGCCAGCGGCCAGGTGCGCCCACCGGGCGCGTGCAGGAACAGGAAATTTCATCAATGACTCCAGTTGGGCGAAGAGAGCAAAAAGAGCGAATCAAAAAAGGGGATGTGCCGGAGCAGCTCAGGGCTTCAGCTCCAGGGTGATCTCGCCCAGCTCACTGCTGCCTGCGGCGCGCAGTTGCTGCGCCTTGGCCGCAGGCCAGGTGAAGGGCACCGACACCACCTCGCGCCCACCCACCTCGCGGGCGGCTTCCACCACCAGCTTGTAGTTGCCTGCGGGCAGGGCGGCCAGCGGGCTCTTGCCTTCGGTGAACTGCAGCTGGTGCTTGCCTGCGGGGCGTGTGGGGCTGGTCACGCCATCGATGGGCATCTCCAGATCGCGCCCGGCGCGGCGCCACCACTGGCGCATGTCCTTGAGCCACTTGGTGCCCGTGCCCTCGGCGTTCTTGAGCTTGACGTCGTACCAGACCGACAGGGTCGATGCCACGGTGTTGTCTGCGCGCTCCAGCCAGATGGCCACATAGGGGCGGTGGTACTCGGCCACGTCCAGACGGGGGATTTCCACCCCCACATTCAGCCCCGCCGCAAAGGCAGGGGCGCCCAGGCATGCGCCCAGGGCCACGGTGTAGCGCAGTTTGGATGGGGAAGGCTTCAGCATAGGCAGGCTTTCTTTCGTGAAAGTTCAGTGGATAAACAAGAGCGCCAGCAGCGCAGGCACCACCAGGCCCAGCCCCACCATGGGCCAGGTCCAGGGGCGGTTGCCCGCGTGCATCTTCAAAATGAACAGGCCCGTGAAAGAGAACACCAGGCAGGCCACGGCAAACAGGTCGATGAACCAATTCCAGGCCACGCCGGTGTTGCGGCCCTTGTGCAGATCGTTCAGGTAGGCAATCCAGCCCCGGTCGGTGCTTTCGTACTCGGCCTCGCCGTCTTGCAGCCCCAGGCGCAGCCAGGCATCGCCGCCGGGGCGTGGCAAGGAGACATAGACCTCGCCGTCAGTCCACTCGGCCTCGCGCCCAGCCAGTGAGACACCCCACTGCGCGTGGGCCCACTGCGCCAGCTCGGGCGGCACGGCAGAGCGCTTGCCCGCACTCTGGGCCCGCGCTGACAGCACCTGCTGCAACGCCTGCGGGGCCTGCGCCTGGGCCCGCAACACGCGGGGCTTGGATTCGATCTGCCCTGCATGGTTGAGCGTGATGCCCGTCACCGCAAACAACAGCATGCCCAGCAGGCACAGGGCCGAGCTGACCCAATGCCACTCGTGCAGGGTTTTGAGCCAGAAAGAGCGCCGCCGGTGGTCTTGTAACTTGGTCATGCCTGGGGAGAAAGGAACACGAGGCCGCCCCAACCCGCCTTGGAGAGGCACAGCCCAAACCCGGCATTGTAGTTTTCAAAACGACAATCATTCTCATTTGCAAAAACTTTACACACCACATGACGCGCAACTAGGGGCCTTCTCACCGTGACCGCAACGGTAGTAACCCCTACAACCCAGACAGCAAACTGACAGCTTTGCAAGTCACGATTACATCCATTACAAAAACTTCCAGGCATGGGCCCGCTCGCCGGGCTGCATGACTTGGCGTGGCGCCGACTGCACCCACCGCAGAGCCTATGGAGACAACAAAGCAGGGCCCACAGACACCCCAACCGTTCGTTGTTCCATCGTTCGTTGTCTGGGTGCAGGCCATGAGCCCGCACCCGCTTCAGCCCATTTCGCAAGGACCCAAGGTTCCATGACCATGCAACGCAGACAGATCCTGGCGCGCAGCGCCGCAATGGCAGCCCTCCTGACCCCGCTGGCACCTGCCGCCCTGGCCCAGGCCACCGCGCCGCGCCCCGGCGCACCCGCCCCCAAGGCCGCCAAGGTGGCGGGCACGCTGCGCATCGTCATCCCGGCCAACCCCGGCGGTGGCTGGGACCAGACAGGCCGCGCACTGGGCGCCGCCCTCAAGGCCGTGGGCGCGGCCGACCAGGTGGAGTTTGAGAACATTGGCGGCAAGGGCGGCACCATCGGCCTGGCCAAATACGCCGAGAAGTACGGCAACGACGCCAACACCCTGCTGATGGGCGGCATGGTGATGGTGGGCGCTGTGGCCCTGCAAAAGCCTGCCGTGGACATGGGGCACATTCAGCCCATTGCCCGGCTGACCAGCGATTACCTGGTCACGGCGGTGCCCACATCGTCGTCCATCAAAAACGGCAAAGACCTGGCCGAAGCCATGCGCCGCGACCTGCCAGCACTGCCTGTGGCCGGGGGCTCCGCAGGCGGCGTGGACCACATCTACGCAGGCGTGCTGGCGCGCGCGGCCAAGGCCAAACCTGAGACCTTGGTGTACCGCCCGTTTGCCAGCGGCACCGAGGTGGTGGAGTCGCTGCTCAAAGGCGATGCCGCCGTGGGCATTTCGGGCTACAGCGAGTTCAGCGATGCCCTGGCAGCAGGCAAACTGCGGGCCATCGGCGTGTCGGCGCGGCGCAGTGCGTTTGGCATTCCGGCCTTCAAAGACCAGGGCATTGACGCCGTCATGGCCAACTGGCGCGGCGTGTTCACCGGCAAGGGCGTGAGCCCCGCCCGCACCGCCGAGCTGCTGGCGGCGGTAGAGCAGGCCACCCACCACGAAAGCTGGCTGCAAACGCTCAAGCAAAACCGCTGGGAAGCCTCCTGGCTGGCGGGCAAAGACCTGACCGAGTTCATGGAACTGGACCTGACCACCGCACGCGTGATGGTGTACCTGCTCAAGCTCAAGGCCTGAGCCCGCTCTCCAGCCCCCTGACTCAGCCCACTGCGGGGTCTGGGTCCGCACGGCCCAGCTGAGAACCTGTTCAAAGTCTTTTTGGAGTTGCACAAGTGTCTGGCCGGGATGGGATGCAAGGCGCGGTGCGCAGCCAATAGCTCGGCTATTGGCAAGCGCCGCAACGCAGCAGACCGCCCGGCAAGCCACTTGCCCGAAGGGTTGGAGTGAAATCGGGCGATTGGACGCCCCGGCTGCTTGCATGGGCACGAGCCCATGCGGCGCACCCGAAGCATCCACTCATCCCGATTGCACTCCAATGCAATCTCCAAAAAGACTTTGAACAGGTTCTGAGAGGTGTTGTAAGCCGCCCTCACCCGCCATGCCCCCCGCACAGCCCCGCTTGCGGGGCGCCGCCGCCCTCGGCACACTGGATTCAGCCCAGGTGCTTTTCTGGATCGCTGCACAGCCAGGCAGGCTGCGCCCGTGCCGGAGGGGGCCTGGAGCCGCAGTGCATCCCATTTTTGACCCGCCCTGACCCGCGAGGCTTTTTATGAAAATGTCCCACTTCTCCATTGGTGCACGCATGGCGGGAGCGCTTGGGCTGGTGCTGGCGCTGTTGATTGGTGCCGCACTCTTTGGCATTGCCGCGCTGTACAAAACCCTGGGCACCTACGACAGCACCGTGCTGCAACGCGTGGCGCAAGAGCGCGCCGTGAGCCGCATGGAAAGCGAGTTCAAAGCCCAGGTGCTGGAGTGGAAGAACACCCTGCTGCGCGGCGAAGATGCCCGCAAGCGCGAGCTGCACTGGGGCGCCTTCCAGGCCAGCGAGAAGCGCGTGGCCGAGGCCGCAAAGGCACTGGAGCCCCAGCTGACCGATCCGCAAGAAAAGGCAGCGCTGCAGAAGTTCACCGAGGCGCACACGCAGATGGCCCAGGGCTACCGCAAGGGGTTTGAAGTGTTCCAGTCCCTCGGGTTTGTGCCTTCCGCAGGCGATGCCGATGTGGCCGACATCGACCAGGGCCCGGCCAAGCTGCTCACCGCGCTCAGCGAGCAAGTGGCCAGCAGCAGCGCCGCCATTGCGCAAGAGGCCGCCCAGGACGCACGCCACGCGCTGGTCAGCAGCCTGGTGGCGCTGGCGCTGGTCACCGGGCTGGGCGTGGTGGCCGGGCTGGTGCTCACCCGCTCGGTGGTGCGGCCGCTGCGCGAGGCGGTGGCTGTGGCGCACAAGGTGGCTGCGGGCGACCTGACATCGACCATTGCACTGGAGGGCCAAGACGAGCCCGCCCGGCTGCTGCAAGCCCTCAAGGCCATGCAAGAGAACCTGGAGAACGTGGTGTCAGGCGTGCGCAGCAGCGCCGAGAGCGTGGCCAGCGCCAGCGCTGAAATCGCCCAGGGCAACGCCGACCTGAGCATGCGCACGGAAGAGCAAGCCTCGTCCCTGGACGAGACCGCTTCGTCCATGCAGCAGCTGCAGCAAACCGTGCAGCAAAACGCCGCCAACGCCCAGCGCGCCAGCGAACTGGCCCGCAACGGCTCGGCCGTGGCCGAGCGCGGCGGCGCCGTGGTGGAACAAATGGTGCAGGTGGTGCAAGGCATCCAGGAAAGCTCGCGCCGCATCGCCGACATCATTGGCGTGATCGACTCGATTGCTTTTCAGACCAACATCCTGGCGCTGAACGCTGCCGTGGAAGCCGCCCGAGCAGGTGAACAAGGCCGGGGCTTTGCCGTGGTGGCCAGCGAGGTGCGCAACCTGGCCACCCGCAGCGCCAGCGCCGCGCAAGAGATCAAGACCCTGATCCAAACCAGCGTGGAGCGCGTGCAGGCAGGCTCGGCCCTGGCCCAGAACGCGGGCGGCACCATGGCCGAGGTGGTGGCCTCCATTCGCGGGGTGAGCGAGCTGATGCAGGAGATCAGCCACGCCAGCAGCGACCAGACCAACGACATGCAGCGCGTGACCCAGGCCATCGTGCGCATGGACGAGGCCACCCAGCAGAACGCCGCCCTGGTGGAAGAAAGCGCGGCCGCCGCAGGCAGCCTGAGCGGCCAGGCCAGCGAACTGGTGCAGGCCGTAGCGGTGTTCCGCGTGCGGCACCAGGGCTCCCACGCACCGGCCTTGTTGCGTTGAGAACCTGCTCCTGATTAGCTACTTGCCAGATACCCCTGCATCCGTTCGGGCTGAGCCCGTCGAAGCCAGGGCTTGCCGCGTGCGTGCAAGGCTTCGACAGGCTCAGCCCGAACGGGTGGGGACGAGAAGGCGTCTGAGGCAGGTCGCCCATCAGGAACCTGTTCAAAGCGCCACGCAAAAGTACTGCGACACTCGCTCACATATTCATAGCTGCTCGCGCTTTATTAGCAGGCGCTAGAGGGCAAAAACACTGTTAACCCCGCCTCAATCCACCTTCACGTTGGCGGCTTTCACCACCTGCGCCATGCGCGCCGCCTCGGTGCGGAAGAAGGCGGCAGCGGCATCAGGCGGGGTGAGCTTGATGTCGTAGCCCTGGGCGATGAGGGCATCGCGCGCCTCGGGCATGTCCATGGCGGCCTTGAAGCCGTTGAACAGGCGGGCCAGCTCCGCCTTGGGCAGACCGGTGGGCGCCACAGGGGCGATCCAGCCGTCCAGCTCGTACGCGGGCAAACCTTGCTCTGCAATGGTGGGCACGCCGGGCAGCGAGGCCACGCGCGTGGCCGTGGTCACGCCCAGGGCGCGCAGCGATCCCGACTTGATGTGCGCGGCCGCTGGCGCCACAGCCACCACCGCCAGCTGCACCTGGCCGCCCAGCACGTCGTTCATCAGCGGGCCCATGCCCTTGTAGGGAATGTGCTGGATGGCGACCTTGGCCTGGTCCACAAACATGGCAGCCCCCAGGTGCAGGATGGTGCCGTTGCCCGACGAGCCGTAGTTGAGCACCCCGGGCTTGGACTTGGCGTAGGCGATCAGCTCCTGCACATTTTTGGCGGGCACCGACGGGTGGGCCACCAGCACAAACGGCGTGGCGCCCAGGATGGTGATGGGCGCAATGTCGGCCAGCGAGTCGAACGGAATGTTCTTGTACACGCTGGGATTGACCACATGGTTGTTCGACACCACGCCGATCACCGAGCCGTCCTTGGGCGCCCGCACGATCTGCGTGGTGCCGGTGATGCCGCCCGCGCCGGGCAGGTTTTCAATCACCACCGGCTGGCCCAACGCCTTGGCCAGGCTGTTGCTGATGGCGCGGATGGCGCCATCGGCCCCCGAGCCTGCAGACAGCGGCAAGATGATGCGCAATGGCCGGTCGCCCAGGCTTTGCGCCCGCACCAGGCCCGGGCGGGTGATGGCGGCAGCGCCCAGGGCGGCGGCCCCCAGCCACAAGGCTTGGCGCCGGGTGGGGGATACCAGAGATGCCGGGGTGGCAGAGGGAGCAAAGGGGCTGCACAGGCCTGGGGCCACGGCTTTCGGGGGCTGATTCGTCATGGTGTGTTCCGTTATGGTGGTCAATCCGCCGTGGGCCGCGCAGTCTGTTGCTGTGCTGGTCTCAGGCGGGGGTGTTCAAGGCCTGCCCAGTCAGTTCAGGCCACGGCGCCCGCCTGCTGCAGCGCCTGCACCTGCTCGGGCGTGTAGCCCAGCTCTTGCATCAAAGCCGCCGTGTGCTGGCCCAGCACCGGGGGCTGCAGGCGCACGCCCAGGCGCTGGCCGTCCATGGCCAACGGGAGCAGCGTGGTGCGGGCGGTTTGCCCGGCGCGCTCGCCGTCGGGCAAGGTGATGTCGGCCAGGCCGCCAGTAGCGTTGAGGTGCGGGTCGTCCAGCAACTGCTCGGGCCGCGAAATGGGGGCAAACGGCAGGCCGTGCTTTTCAAAAATGGCGGCCAATTCCGCCGCGCTGTGGGCGGCCAGGCGCTGGCGCAGGTCGGGCATCAGCGTGGGGCGGGCGCGCACGCGGTCGTTGTTGGTAACGAGTTGCGGGTCGGCCTTCAGGTCGGCATAGCCCATGGCGTCGCAGAAGGTGAGCCACTGCGCATCGCTCACGGCGGCCAGAAAGATCTGCTCGCCCTCTTTGACCGTGAACACGTCGTACAGCGCCCACGAGGAGATGCGGTCGGGCATGGGGGCGGCGGGCTTGCCGGTCACGGCGTACTGCATCATGTGCTGGCCGACGAGGAACACGTTGTTCTCGAACAAGGCCGAGTCCACCTCTTGCCCGCGCCCGGTGATGCCGCGCTGCATTAGCGCCGCCATGGCGCCAATCGCGCCAAACATGCCGCCCATGATGTCGTTGACGCTGCTGCCTGCGCGCAGCGGGTCGCCGGGGCGCCCGGTCATGTAGGCCAGGCCGCCCATCATCTGCACCACCTCGTCGAGCGCAGTGCGGTGCTCGTACGGCCCGGCCAGAAAGCCGGTGTGGTTCACGTAGATGAGCCGGGGGTTGAGCTGCGACAGCGCTGCGTAATCCAGCCCGTACTTGGTCATCACGCCGGGCTTGAAGTTTTGCGCCACCACGTCGGCCGACGCGGCCAGCTTGCGGGCCACTTCCAGCCCTTCGGGGTTGCGCAGGTCCAGCGCGATGCTTTTCTTGTTGCGGTTGAACATGGGAAAGAAGCCCGCCCCGGCGCCCAACAGGTGGCGAGTGCGGTCGCCCTCCACGGGCTCGACCTTGATGACCTCGGCCCCCAGATCGCCCAGCACCATGCCGCAGGTGGGGCCCATGACCATGTGGGTGAACTCAACGACCCGCAGGCCCGCCAGGGGCAAGGGGCCTGCGGACGATTTGGGCGATTCGGACGGGGAAGAAGAAGTAGAGGTGGTGCTTGTCATGGGCGAACGATACAGAAATCAAACCGCTGCAGCGGCCAGGTGGAGCGGTGTGTGGCGGGGAAGGCCTGCTTGCCACAGCGCACCGTGCAACACCTCGCCCGCCAGCCAGCCAGCCAGCCGCTGGCGCAGCGCCAGCAGCGCAGGCACGTCGACGCCGGTGGCGACGCCCATGCGCTGCAGCATGTATTCCAGGTCTTCGGTGGTGACATTGCCGCTGGCGCCCGGCGCGTGGGGGCAGCCGCCAATGCCCGCCAGGCAAGCGTCAAAGCGGGTGATGCCGGTTTGCCAAGCCGCGTAGGCATTGGCCAGGCCCATGCCGCGCGTGTCATGAAAGTGCGCGCAGGCCAGCCGCTCGCCCACCAGGGCGCGGGCCTTGGCAAACAGGCGCTGCACGCTAGCCGGGTCGGCAAAACCTACCGTATCGGCAAGGCTCACGCGGTCGGCCCCCGCGTCGAGCAGGGCTTGCATCAAGCGCAGCACTTCGCTCTCGACCACCTCGCCCTGCAGCGTGCAGCCAAAGGCGGTGCCTACGCCGCCTTCGATCAGCGTGGCGCTGCCTGCCGCATCGCGGGCAGCGCGGATGCGGGCCACCTCGGCCACCACCTCGTCGGGCGTCTTGCGCAGGTTGGCCAGGCTGTGGGCGTGGCTGGCCGACAGGGGCACGACCATCAGGTGCGCGCCACATTCCAGCGCACGCTCGGCCCCTTTCAGGTTGGGCACCAGCACCGAGGCGCGCAGGCCCGGCAGCGTTTGCGCGTAGGCCAGCACCTCGGCGGTGTCGGCCAGCTGGGGCAACAGGCGGGCGGGGACGAAAGAGCCCACCTCGATCTCGCGCTGCCCGGCGGCGTAGGCGGCGTTCACCCACTCGATCTTCTGGGCCGTGGGCAGCACACGGGCAATGCTTTGCAGGCCGTCACGCAGCCCCACTTCGCGAACGATGGCGCGGGCCACGGGGGGCTGCAGGTCTGACGGGATCGGGGAAGTGCTCACGGGATGTCTCTTTGGGGTGGGTTTGGGGACGATTCTAAAAATTCCAAAAAGAATCAGAAAATACATCTCGGAATCCATAACATTCCCAAACAGAACATCACACTCCCTGGAGACTTGCCATGCGCGACCTTGATTTGCAGACCCTGCGCCTGTTTGCCGCCGTGTGCGACCAGCGCAGCATTGCGCGGGTGGCCGAGCAGGAATCCATCGTGGGTTCGGCCATCAGCAAGCGGCTGGCGCAGTTGGAAGACGTGGTGGGCACGCCCCTGCTGCTACGCAAGCGCCGGGGCGTGGTGCCTACCCCGGCGGGCGAGACGCTGCTGGAGCACGCCCGCACCATGCTGGCCAGCGTGGGGCAGATCGAGCGCGACATGGCCGCGTATGCCACCGGCACCCGGGGCCATGTGCGCATGCTGGTCACGGCCTCAGTCATGGCGGAATCGTTGGCCGATGATGTGGCGGCGTTTTTGCAAGACCCTGCCCACCGCGACATCCAGATCAGCATGGAAGAGCGGGTGAGCCCGGACGTGGTGCAGGGCATCCGCGAGGGCAGCGCGTCCATCGGCATCTGCTGGGACGCGGCCGACCTGAGCGGCCTGCAAACGCGCAGCTACCGCAGCGACCACCTGGCCATCGTGGCCCACGCATCGCACCCTGTGGCACAACTGCCCACGGTGCGCTTTGCCGATGTGCTGGGTTACGAGTTTGTGAGCATGCCCGCGCTGAGCGCGGTGCAGGTGCTGCTGGCCCGCGCTGCGGCGGTGGAGGGCAAGACGCTGGCCCACCGGGTGCTGGTGTCCAACTTTGACGCGGCCCTGCGCGTGGTGCGGGCCAACCTGGCCATCAGCGTGGTGCCCCGCGAGGTGGCTGCGCCCTTTGCCAGCACAGCGCCGGTGCGCATCGTGCCGCTGAGTGACCCGTGGGCCCAGCGCCGCTTTGCCATTTGCTTTCGCGATGAGGCGGCGCTGCCCCCTGCAGCGCAGCTGCTGCTGCAGCACCTGGCCGTCCAACTCCCGGCTGCGCAGGCCCTGCCCGCGTAGCCTGCGTGCCACACTGGTCAGCCCACCCACGGCCAGGGTTGCCTGTGCCAAAAATCGGTGGCTGCACGGGCGAAAACCCCTGACAAAACCCCGCTGGGCAGGCATAAAAACAAGGCCCAAAATCAAGGGTCTATCGCATATGCAGATTGCCTTTTGAGCTACCAAACTTGTAGCAAAATAGGTTCCGCGCTATAGTCGCAGCGCATTGGCAGGTGCGCAAGCACCCTGCTCCCAAATAACCGACCCAACACTCGCGCAAGGAGAAGCATCCATGAGCTCCAAAGAAAACGCCGCCATCCACCAGCTGTTTGAACGGCTCGAATGCCGTTACGCGCTGCGCGTGCTGTGGGCCCTGCGGGACGGGCACCCCCAAACCTTCCGCCTGCTGCAAGACAGCGTGGGCGGCATCACCCCCAACACCCTGAACACCCGCATCAAAGAGCTGCGCGAAGCTGGCCTGCTGGACCACGGCAACGACGGCTACACCGTGACCGCCTCGGGCGCCGACCTGCTCAAGCGCCTGAACGATGTGCAAGCCTTCGCCACACGCTGGGTGGCAGGCCGCGCCAAGAAGCAGGCCTGAACCCGGCCCGCTGATGGCAGCGCCCAGGCGGCGCAAACATCAAGCAAAAACACCCCCTAAGGCTTGATAGACAAGCGCTACAAGCTATATTTTCAATAGCAAAAGGACATTCCATGGCCCTCACCACCACCGCCTCTGGCCTGCAATACGAAGACACCACTGTGGGCGAAGGCGCCGAAGCCACCAAGGGCGCCAGCGTTTCGGTGCACTACACCGGCTGGCTGTACAAGGATGGCGAGCAAGGCGCCAAGTTCGACTCCAGCCGCGACCGCAATGACCCCTTCGAGTTCTCGCTGGGCGCTGGCATGGTCATCAAGGGCTGGGACGAAGGCGTGCAAGGCATGAAGATCGGCGGCCAACGCACGCTGATCATCCCCGCAGCCCTGGGCTACGGTGCACGCGGCGCGGGCGGCGTGATCCCCCCGAACGCCACCCTGAAGTTTGATGTGGAACTGCTGAAGGTGCGCTGAGCGCTGGCAGCCCCGCGGCTCACGCCCCCCAACAAAAAAGCCAACCGGATCGGTTGGCTTTTTTCATGGTGAATCCGCTGGGTTGGGGCGCCCCTCCATCACCCAAACAGCGCCTTGCGCAGGGGTTCGTACTTGGCCTCTCCCACCGCTTCCTTGATCTTGGGGGCCAGTGCAGCCAGGTCTTCAAAGCTCGAAGCCGCCTCCACCGCCAGGTTCAGTCGAAAACCGCGCAGGCCCAGGGCGGCCGTCATGGCCGTGGCCACGGGGTAGGCATCTTTGTAGCGTTGCTGTGACGGCCTGGCAGTCTCGCCCGCCCCGCCCTCCGCAGGGGTTGCCGATGGCGCGGCAGCAGGTGCTGCAACCGCTGCTGCGGGCAGCGCAGCACCGCCCACGGGGGCCAGCAGGCCTTGCTCGATCATGGCCTGCACATCGTCCTGCGTAATGCCCATGGCGGCCGTGGCGGCCAACACCTCGCCCAAAGTCCGCTTGCCATCAAACAGGATGAATGCCGAGCGTTGCCTGGACGTCAGTCCACCGTGCCGATCCTTCATTGCATCCTGACCTGCCTGCGTTTTGACGAGAACCATGTGCCTCCTGGGTTTAAATCAGGCTGCACCGCTGGGCGCAACCTGGGGCACAGCGTGGCACATTTGGTGACAATTGGGTATGGGGTTTATCCATAAGAATTGGTTCACCTTTGTCGAACGCCGTGCAGCGCCGGAACAGAAGCCGAATCGCCACCGCAGGGGCTGAGACAGATTCTCAGATTTCGAGCCGCACCCCGGTGGGCACGGGCGCCGGGCGCGTGATGCGGCTGACCACCGCTGCCGCAACAAACCCCGCCGGCACACCAAACACCCCGGCCGAGATGGGCTGGATACCAAACCACAGGCCATTGGCCAGCAGCCATCCAGGCAGCGCACCGCGCACAGCAGGCACATGCGAGAGCAGGTAATACACCGCCACACCCAAGCCCGCCAACATGCCCGCCACCGCCCCCTTGCGGGTAGTGCCGCGCCAAAAAATGCCCAGCACCATCACCGGCACAAAGGCCGACGCTGCCAGCGAAAACGATGCCGAAACCATGGTCAGGATCTCGGACGGTTTGAGCGCTGCCACAAAGGCAGCCGACAGCGCCACCGACAGCAGCGTGAACTTGGTGAGAATCACCCGCTGCTCTGGCGATGCATCGCGCTTGGTACCCCTGAAGTACAGGTCGCGCACCAACGCATTGCTGATGGTGAGCAGCAGCCCATCGGCCGTGGACAGCGCCGCCGCCAGCCCCCCCGCCGCCACCAGGCCCGACACCACATAGGGCAAGCCCCCCAGCTCTGGCGTGGCCAGCATGATGAGGTCGGCCCCCAGGCGGATTTCGCCAAACTGCACGATGCCGTCGCCGTTGACGTCCTCAATCGACAGCAGCGAGCTGTCCACCCGCGCCCACTGGGCCATCCAGTTGGGCAGGGCCTCAAAGCTGCTGCCCACCAGGTTTTGCATGACCTCGAACTTGACCAGCACCGCCAAGGCGGGCGCGCTCAAATACAGCAGGGCAATGAAAAACAGCGACCACGCCACCGACGCCCGCGCCCCCGCCACCGTAGGCGAGGTGTAGTAGCGGGTGAGCAGATGCGGCAGGCCCGCCGTGCCCACCATCAGGCAGAACATCAGCGCCAGAAAGTTGCGGCGCGCCAGGTCGTATTCGCGCTGCTCTTCGGGTGTGCCGTTGGGGTCGCCCGCATAGGCCTGGCTGTGCAGCGGCAACCCGCCCAGGGGCTTGGCGCGCTCGTAGTTCTCGTGCATTTCGCGGGTCCAGCGCTCGCGGGCACCCGCTACGTCGCGGGGCAAGGCAGCCAGCTCGCGGCTGGCCGAGACGATCAGGCCCACATCGGCGTTTTGGGCACGCAACTGGTGGATGCGCTCACGCCCCAACTCGCGCTCGCGCTCCAGGGCGCCCTCCACATCCTGCAACCGCGCTTCCAGGTCTTTGGCGCGGCGCAGGTAGGCTTGCACCACCTGGTGCTCTGACGGCGAATCCAGCAGCTGCGCTTCCAGGTCCGCAATCTTGCCAATCTGCGCGCCATACACGGCGGGCGCCAGGGGGTTGCCCAGTTGCTTGTAGGCCAGCCAGGACACAGGAATCAAAAACGCCAGCAGCAGCACCACGTACTGCGCCACCTGCGTCCAGGTGATGGCGCGCATGCCGCCCAGAAACGAGCACAGCAACACGCCCCCCAGGCCGAGCATGATGCCGATCTCGAACTGCACCCCTGTAAGGCGCGAGGCGATGAGCCCCACCCCGTAAATCTGTGCCACCACGTAGGTGAACGAGCACAGCACCGCCGCCAGCGCCGCGATGATGCGCGGCCAGCGCCCGCCAAAGCGCACATGGAAAAAATCGGGCACGGTGTACAGGCCCATGGCCCGCAGGTGCGGCGCAATCAGCATCGCCACCAGGCAAAAGCCGCCCGTCCAGCCCAGCAAATAGGCCAGCCCACCGGCCTGCCCCGAGGTACCCGAAAACCCCTGCAGGTACAGCGCCCCGGACAGGCTGATGAACGAGGCCGCGCTCATCCAGTCGGCGGCAGCGGCCATGCCGTTGTACATGGGCGGTATGCGCCGCCCGGCCACGTAGTACTCCTCCGAGTCAGACGTGCGCCCGTACACGCCGATGCCGGCGTACACCATCACGGTGAGAAAGAGAAAGATCGGCCCGATCCAGTGGCGCGACAGGCCCTGGCTCTCAGCCCAGGTCATGAGGGCCAAAAAGCCCAGCACCCCCAGCACATAGAGCAGAAAAAACCGGTGGGGGCGCAAAAAGGAAGGCAGCCACCACCCCGTGGGGCGGCGCTCAGGCACGGTAACGCTCCGCCGATGGGCCGGGCCGCTGACCACCTGGTGCGTGGGCAGCCGCTGCGGCGCGTGCCGCCGCATCCTGGCGTTCAAACCGGCTCATGGCCCAGGCATACACCACCACGATGCCGATGAACACCAGCACGGCGCCCTGGGCGGCAATCCAGTAGCCCAGGGGCCAGTCACCCAGGGTGATGTGCTGCAGATCGCGTGCAAAGTAGGTGGCCACAAAAGACACCAGCACCCACACGCCCAGCAACCCGGCCTTGAGCCACAGGTGGCGCACGTCGTGCAGGTCGGGCGGAAACGGCCCCGCGAGCTCAGGTTCGGGCTGCGGGGGGACTGTGGATCGGGGCGCAGGGGCTCGCATCGGTCAGCGTCTCTTCAGCCGTGCATGCCCCAAGTGCCCCGCCTCTGGCCAGGGCGATCAGCCCGCCAGTTGCTGCCAGGTGGCAACCACGCTGTCAGGGTTCAGCGAGATGGACGAGATGCCTTCGCTGGACAGCCATTGCGCAAAGTCGGGGTGATCACTGGGGCCCTGGCCGCAGATGCCGATGTACTTGCCCTGCGCCAGGCAGGCCTTGATGGCCTGGTGGATCAGCGCCTGCACCGCAGGGTCGCGCTCGTCAAAGTCGTGCGCCAGTAATTCCAGGCCCGAGTCGCGGTCCAGGCCCAGGGTCAGCTGGGTCAGGTCGTTGGAGCCGATGGAGAAACCGTCGAAGAACTCCAGGAAGCGCTCGGCCAGGATGGCGTTGCTGGGCACCTCGCACATCATGATGACCTTGAGGTCGTCCTTGCCGCGCTCCAGGCCGTGGGCGGCCAGCAGCTTGGTCACGCGCTCGGCCTGGCCCAGCGTGCGCACAAAAGGCACCATCACCTGCACATTCGTCAGGCCCATGTCATTGCGCACGCGCTTGAGCGCCTCGCACTCCATGGCAAAGGCTTCACCAAAGTCGGCACTGATGTAGCGCGCTGCACCGCGGAAGCCCAGCATCGGGTTCTCTTCCTCCGGCTCGTAGCGGCTGCCGCCAATCAACTTGCGGTACTCGTTGGACTTGAAGTCCGACAGGCGCACGATGACGGGCTTGGGCCAGAAGGCGGCCGCAATGGTGGCCACGCCTTCAGCAACCTTGTCCACGTAGAACGCGCGGGGCGATGCATGGCCACGGGCCACAGACTCCACGGCCTTCTTCAGGTCGGCATCGATCTGGGGGTAGTCCAGGATGGCCTTGGGGTGCACACCAATGTTGTTGTTGATGATGAACTCCAGGCGCGCCAAACCAACCCCTTCATTCGGCAGCTGGGCAAAGTCAAACGCCAGCTGGGGGTTGCCCACATTCATCATGATCTTGGTCTTGATGGGGGGCATGGCGCCGCGCTGCACTTCGGTCACTTCGGTTTCGAGCAGGCCGTCGTAAATGTGGCCAGTGTCGCCCTCGGCGCAGCTCACGGTGACCAGGGTGCCGTCCTTCAGGCGCTCGGTCGCATCGCCACAGCCCACCACAGCGGGGATGCCCAGCTCACGCGCAATGATGGCGGCGTGGCAGGTGCGGCCGCCCCGGTTGGTGACGATGGCGCTGGCGCGCTTCATCACGGGCTCCCAGTTGGGGTCGGTCATGTCGGTCACCAACACGTCACCGGGCTGGACCTTGTCCATCTCGGAGATGTGGTGCACCAGGCGCACGGGGCCGGTGCCGATCTTCTGGCCAATGGCGCGGCCTTCTGCCAGCACGGCGCCCTGGCCCTTGAGTTTGTAGCGCAGCTCGGCCTGGCCTTTGGACTGGCTTTTCACGGTCTCAGGACGGGCCTGCAGGATGTAGAGCTGGCCGTCGGTGCCGTCCTTGCCCCACTCAATGTCCATGGGGCGGCCATAGTGCTGCTCGATCACCAGCGCGTACTGGGCCAGCAACTCCACATCGGCATCGGTCAGCGAATAGCGGTTGCGTTGCTCGGTGGGCACATCCGTGGTTTTGACCAGCTTGCCGGTGGCAGCCTTTTCTTCGGGTGTGGAGAACACCATCTGGATCAGCTTGCTGCCCAGGTTACGGCGGATCACGGCCTTCTTGCCCGCCTTGAGCATGGGCTTGTGCACATAGAACTCGTCAGGGTTCACGGCGCCCTGCACCACGGTTTCGCCCAGGCCGTAGCTGCTGGTGATGAACACCACGTCTTCAAAGCCAGATTCGGTGTCGATGGTGAACATCACGCCCGCTGCGCCCAGGTCCGAGCGCACCATGCGCTGCACGCCCGCCGACAGGGCCACCACATCGTGCTCAAAACCCTTATGCACGCGGTAGGAGATGGCGCGGTCGTTGTACAGCGACGCGAACACTTCCTTCATCTTGTGCAGCACGTCATCAATCCCCACCACGTTGAGGAAGGTTTCTTGCTGGCCCGCGAACGAGGCATCGGGCAGGTCTTCCGCCGTGGCGGATGAGCGCACTGCGAACGATGCACTGGGGTTGCCCGCGCTGAGCTTGGCGAATTCGTCGGCAATGGCCTTTTGCAGATCGGCCGGGAACGGCTGGGCCTCGACCATGGCACGGATTTCAGCGCCGACCTGCGCCAGGGCGCGGACGTCTTCGGTATCGAGTTTCGCCAGTTTGGCGCTGATCTTGTCGGCCAGACCATCGTGGGCCAGGAACTGGCGGAAGGCATGGGCCGTGGTGGCAAAGCCGGTGGGCACCCGCACGCCCTGGGGCAGCTGCGAGATCATTTCGCCGAGGGAGGCGTTTTTACCGCCTACCGACTCGACATCGGTCATTCTCAGGTTTTCAAACGGTACGACCAGGGCGGTCGGGCTGAAAAGTGCAGACATGGGAAAGCTCCAGAAGTTGAAACCGGGTCTGCATGCCTGGCCTCGGCGGGCGTCAGGCAAGCGGCCATGCACAGGCTGCAGCTTTGTCGTTGTGGTTGTAGGCCGACGGTGTGCATGGTGAGAATTTGGATAATTGTGACAATTGTAGGCCCGAGCTTCTGGCAACGGGCTGACGACGCAATAGGGCGGACACAAATCGGGACGCAACGCCTGCCCCAACCCTGTTTGGCGTCCATCGTGTTTACAAAAGGGCCTCCATGCACACCCGCACCGTATTTTTCGTGTCTGACGGCACCGGCATCACCGCCGAGACCTTCGGCAACGCCATCCTGGCCCAGTTTGAGATGAAGCCCCGCCATGTGCGCCTGCCCTTCATCGACACCGTGGACAAGGCCCACCAGGCGGTGCGGCAAATCAACCACACCGGCGAAGTCGAGGGCAAGAAGCCCGTGGTCTTCACCACCCTGGTCAACATGGAAGTGCTCAAGGTCATCCAGGACGGCTGCAAGGGCATGCTGCTGGACATGTTTGGCACCTTCGTCAACCCGCTGGAAGAAGAGCTGGGCATCAAGTCCAACCACCGCATCGGACGCTTCAGCGACGTGAGCCGCAGCAAGGAATACAACGACCGCATCGAAGCCATCAACTTCAGCCTGGCGCACGACGACGGCCAGAGCAACCGCGACCTGGCGGGCGCTGACGTGATCCTGGTGGGCGTGAGCCGCAGCGGCAAGACCCCCACCAGCCTGTACCTGGCCATGCAGT
The DNA here is from genome assembly GCF_003669015.1 of Acidovorax sp. 1608163. NCBI lineage: Bacteria > Pseudomonadati > Pseudomonadota > Betaproteobacteria > Burkholderiales > Comamonadaceae > Acidovorax > Acidovorax sp. 1608163. The sequence goes on along the minus strand of NZ_CP033069.1, from coordinate 1,230,979 downwards.
GCGGCCTCAAAGCGGCCAACTACCCGCTGATCCCCGAAGACTTCGAGCGCCGCCAGTTGCCCCCCGCCCTGGTGCCGTTTCGCAGCAAGATTTTCGGACTGACCATCAGCCCCGACCGCCTGGCGGAGATCCGCGCCGAACGCCGCCCCAACTCCAAATACGCCAGCCTGGAAAACTGCCGCGCCGAAGTAGCCGAGGCCGAATCCATGATGCGCCGCTCGGGCATCCGCTGGCTGTCCACCACCACCAAGTCCATCGAAGAGATCGCCACCACCATCTTGCAGGAAGTGCGGCCTGAGCGGCTGGTGTATTGAAACGGCAGCGCTCCATCCGGCTGCATGGCAGCACGAGGATCTGGCACAAGACGGCAGGTGCCTGAAGTGTCGGATCACGGCCTCGACGGCCTGGCCATCCATCAACGAACGCAGAAACCACCACCACGGGGGAGAACCGGACCCATGCTGACCTGTAAACACGCGCTGTGGGGCGCTATCGGCTTGCTGATTGCCCAGCCGCTTCTCATGCCGCACGCTCATGCGCAGCAAAGCCGCCAAGTGCCTGCCTACGACAAAGCCCAGACCCGAACGGTGCTTGATCGCAGCGTCTTCTATCTACCGATGTTTGGCGCGGTGTACCGCGACAAATTCACGGCACTGCTGCCGCGCCACCCCAATCTGCGCGGGCTGGTCATTCACAACCATGGCTGCGGCGGCATGTGGGGCTGGGAAACCACCGTGGCACAGTTCTACTACCGCGAGGGCTTTGCCGTCATCACGCCAGAATTTGTGACCCGAGAAGGCAACAAACTGGGATGCCCTGGAGGAACGCCCGAGGAAATGCTCAAGCGCGGTGGAGAGCGCGCACGCGAAGGCGTGTACACGGCGGTGAACCCGGCTCGACTTGATGCTCGGGGCGATGACATTGCGGAGGTCATCCGCTGGTTCGAGGCCTACTCGAACCTGCCCATCTTGCTGAGCGGCCACAGCGAAGGCTGCCGCACCACCTACCACTGGGATCGCGCCGATCCTCAGGTCGTGGGTGGCATCTGTCACAAACAAAGCGTGAACCGGCAGTACGAGCACCTGTGGAAGTGGGACACGCGGCTGCCCATGTGGTCTTCCATCGAAGACGAAGACCCCTGGGCCGGAGGCAGCAAGCAGCGGCCCGCCGTGGGGTTTCAGGAAAAGTTCAAGGACCACCCGGAAAACCTCACGGAGTTTCGCTACGCCGGCAACAGCCATGACCCGCTGGTGCGGCCCGGCGAAGGGCAGAGCTTGCGCGAGTGGCTCAACAAGCAGGTCGCCATACCGGCACAGAAAACACAAAATGGCTTCAACTACGAAGATGTGTTGCCGGCAGTGCAGGACGCAGTGGGACGGTCGGCGCGCTGAGAGGGCTGCACCCCGATGCCAAAAATCGCCGAGACAGTGCCAGGTGCCAGCTCTTGGCGATGGCCCACCGGCCCTCTTTCGCAGCGCCCCACAGCCCACCGAGACAAAGAACAGAGGGCGATCCCGCCAAGAGGCTATTTGCTATTTTTTATATAGCACCTAGCGCTTGACTATATTGCGCTAGCGGCCAAATCGTCCAAAAACCTCATCCGCCGCACACCGTCGATTCAGCCCCACAAAAGCAGCTGGCGCACCCCGTCGGCAGCCTGCACCGAGGTGCAACCCACACCCCACACCCGGCCCACGGCCTCAGGTGTGATGACCGCATCCACAGCGCCAAACTGCCCGCAGCCCTCGGCCAGCAGCACCGCGTCGTGCGCGTAGCGCAGGGCCAGGTTCAGGTCGTGCAGCACCACCACCACGCCCACACCGTGCTGCTCGGCCCAGTGGCGCAGCAGGCGCAAGGTTTGGTGCTGGTGGGCCAGGTCCAAGGCGGCGGTGGGTTCGTCCAGCAGCAGCCAGCGGTGCGGGGCGTCTGGCAACGGCTCCCAGATTTGCGCCAAGGCCCGTGCCAGGTGCGTGCGGGCGCGTTCCCCGCCTGAGAGGGTCGTGACGCTGCGCCCGGCCAGATGCGCGACGCCCGTGGCCTGCATGGCGGCGTCCACCACCTGCACCTCGTTGGCGCTGGGCTGGCGGCGGTGCGGGTAGCGGCCCATGTCCACCACCTCGCGCACCGTGAAGTCAAACGCCACGGCAGTGTCCTGCGGCATCACGGCGCGCCAGCGGGCGATGTGCTCGGGCGGGTGCGCCGTCACCGCCCTGCCCTGCAGCAGCACCTGCCCGTGTGCGGGCTCGGCCAGCCCCGCCAGCAAGCCCAGCAGGGTGGATTTGCCCGCGCCGTTGGGGCCCAGGATGGCCGTCACGCGCCCCGGTGCAAAGGTGCCGCTGGCCCGCACCAACACGGGCTGCCCCGGCGGGGCCACGCCCACGTCCAGGCATTGCAACCCGTGCCCGGCGCGGGCCAGCGGTGGCCGCTCAGCCGCCTCTCCTTCTGCCTCTCCCTCTGTAATCCCGTCGGGGTACCGCCTCACACCCGCCCCTTGAATTGCCGCAGCATGACCAGAAACAGCGGCGCGCCCAGCACCGCGGTGAGCACACCCAGCGGCAACTCCGCAGGCTTGACCGCCGTACGTGCCACCGTGTCGGCCAACAGCACCAGCGCCGCCCCCAGCAGGGCCGATGCGGGCAACACCACGCGGTGGTCTGGCCCCGCCAGCAAGCGCACGCCGTGCGGTGCCACCAGGCCGATGAAGCCGATCACGCCCGTGGCGGCGGTGACAGCGCCCACCGCCAAGGCGGACACACCGATGGCCAGGCGCTTGGTGCGCTCCACCGGCACACCCAAGAGGCGCGCCTGCGCCTCGCCCAGCGCCAGGGCATTGAGCGGGCGGGCCAACCAGCCAGCGCCTGCCGCCGCCACGCACACAGCCAACGCCACCACCAACGCCGTGCCCCAGCGCGCGCCGCCCAGGCTGCCCATCAGCCACATCTGCAGGTTGCGCAGTTGCTCATCGGTCGAGACAAAACTCAGGTACCCCAGGCCCGCCATGGCCAGCGCATTCACCGCCACACCCGCCAGCAGCATGAGCCCCACCCGCGTGCCACTGGCCGACTGGGCCAGCATGTAGATAGCGAGCGTGACCACCAGCCCACCGGCAAACGCCATACCCAGCAGCGGCCAGCTGCCCAGCGAGCGCGGCAGGCTGGGCCACCACAGGCCACCCAGCACGATGGCCGTGGCCGCCGCCAGTGCCGCGCCACTGCTCACGCCCACCAGGCCCGGGTCGGCCAGGGGGTTGCGGAACAGCCCTTGCATCAACGCCCCAGCCAGGGCCAGCCCGGCGCCTGCGGCGGCGCCCAGCAGCAGGCGCGGCAGACGGATGTGCATGAACACCAAATGGCCCGAGCCCGCAGGCTCCGCACCGGTCAGCGCGCTCAGCAGCACCTGCAGCAACTCTCGGGGGCTGAGTGCGTAAGCCCCCTGGGTACTGGCAATGCCAAGGGCAAGCAACGCCAAGGCTCCTGTCAGGCCCAGCACCCACCGGGCGGGCAAACGCCGCTGGCCCAGGGCCTGCAGGGCACGGCTGGCGCGCTGCCACCAGGGTAGGCGGGTGTTCAAAGCAGCCATGGCAAAGGCTGTGGATGGCATGGAAGTCCCCGTCCGTGCGGATCAAGCCACCAGGCTGCGCATGCGCGTGTGCAGCGCTTGCACCACACCGGGCAGGCGGGGCCCAAAGCCCAGCAGGTGGTTGGCCTCCATGGCCACCAGGGCCTTGCGGGCAAAGGCAGGGGTCAGGGCCAACTCGGGCCGCTGCCAGAAGGCCTCTTCACCGCCCATGGCTTCGATGCCCTGGGTGGTGTTGAGCAGCACGTCGGGCGCGGCCTCGGCCAGGGCTTCGGCCGTCCAGGGGCGGTAGCCCGCAAACCCGGTGACGGCATTGACACCGCCCGCATAGCGGATGAGCGCATCGGCCGCCGTGCCCGTGCCAGCCACCATGGGGCTGCCGCCGTGCGACAGGATGAACAGTGCACGCGGCTTGCGCGGGGCGGCAGCCACCTGCTGCTGCACACGGGCCCAGTCGGCATCCAGGCGCACCAGCAGGGCCTGGGCGACGCTCTCGCGCCCCACCACCTGGCCCACCACGGCCACCTTGCGCTGCACCTCGGCCCAGTTGTGGCTGGCGGGCACCAGCTCGATGCGCACCCCGGCGCTGCGCACCTGGTCCAGCACCACGCGGGGCCCGGCCTCTTCGGTGCCCAGCAAGCAATCGGGCCGCAGCGACAACAGCCCTTCGGCCGAGAGCTGCCGCATATAGCCCACCTTGGGCGTGCGCTGAGCGGCTTCGGGGAACAGGCTGGTGGTGTCCGTGCCCACCAGTTGGGCCTGCGCCCCCAGCAGGTACACCACCTCGGTCAGCGCGCCGCCCAGCACCACCAGGCGCTGCGCCGCACGTGCAGGGGTGGTCTGCGCCGACGCTGCAAGGGGGAAAGCCCATGCCGACGCACCCAATGCGCCCATCGCGCCCAGCACGGCTCTGCGCGGCAATGAACAGGCCGCAGAGCTGGCGGTTTTCATCTCGTGCTTCATGGCTGCAGCACCGGCATATCGACACGGGGCAAGCCCGCCACCAGGTCGCGCCAACCCATCAGCTCTGCTTGGCCGGGTTTGCGCTCGCCAAAGAACATGGCCATCAGCTCGCCGTCGTGGTCAAAGGCCTCGACCGAGGTCACCACGCCATCGGCCGTGGGCTTCTCCACCGCCCACACGGCGGCGATGCGGTCGGTGCGCAGGTGCAGGTTGAAGCCCGGGTCCAGCACATTGATCCAGCGGGCCTCGGCCGTGTCCATGGGGCGAATGGTGTGCACCGGCCCCGTGTGGATCTGGATGCAGCCACCACTGCCCACAAACACCATGATGGGCAAGCCATCGCGTGCGGCGCGCTCGAGCAGCCAGGGCACGGCCTGGACCTGCAGGCGCTGGGTGAACTGCCCCTCCACCAGCCGAAAGCTCTGCTGCCGCTCTGCGCCAAATTGGCGCAGCAGGCCAAAGAACTCGTGTGTGTCCTGCATGTCGCTCCAGCCCTGGCGCAGGCCCGGGGCGTCAATGTCCCCATCGGTCTGCACGGCGGGCTTGGGGCCTGCGGGCTGGAACACATAGCCCGCGCTGGGCTCGGCAAAGCGCGCCACCACGGCGTTCCACACAGCCAGGTCGGTCTGCTCGCGCACATAAATTTTGTGCACCGCATGGCCCTGGGCGTTGAAGAACTGCAGGCTTTGCGCGCTCGGGTGGCCGGGGCGGCCCGGCTCCGTCACGGCAAAGCCGGCATGCCACTGGGCAAAGAACAGGCGCAGGTCAATGTCTGGCCCCAGCGCCAGCCCCACAGGCCCGGTGGCCGAGACGTTCTGGTACACACCGGTCTTCTCGTGCACGGTGGATTCGTTGCGGGTCAGCGCCATCAGCGGGCCGCAGGCCTGCAAGGCTTGCAGCAACTCCAACCACGGCCCGCGCAGCGCCAGTGCCTTCAAGGCATAAGCGTGCTCGCCCGCATGGGCCGCCACCACAGCGCCCTCGGGCTGCTGCATGCGTTCGGCCGCATCGCGGGCGCGCAGGCCCTGGGCGCGCAACGCGGCAAACTGCTCGCGGATGGCGGGGGCCAGGGCCGCGGGCGGCACAACGTCCAACGGCGAAGACAGCACGGCGCTCATTGCACAGCCTCCGGTGCGGCCAGCCACAGCGCGCGGCGCTGCTCTGCCGCCGTGAGGGCTGCGCTGGCGTGCTCTTGCAGACCTTGCGGTTGCCAGCGCGCCTGCAGGTTCCACAGCATGGTGCGAAAGTGCGGGCTCAGCGCCTGGGCCTGGCCCAGCGCCTCCAGGTTGGTGGCGATCTTGCGGGCCATGGCTTCGCGGTGGCTGTCGCAGCAGGCCTGCGCGTAGCCGGTCATCAGCGCCAACGTGCCTGCCAGCAGGGCCTCCATGCATGGCATGCTGTATTCCTCGTCGCGGTTGGCCTCTGGGGTGGCGGTGTTGTCACCGGGGATGGTGCCCATGGGGTTCTCCTGGTTGGGGTGGACAGGGGTTGGGGTAGCGTGCGTCAGAAGTCCGCCACCAGCGACACGCGCACCGAGCGCCCTGGCTGGCTGTAAGCGTCGATGGTGCTGTTGCCAGCAGCCAGCCCACGCACATCGGCCCAGCGCCAGTACTTCTTGTCGGTGAGGTTGTAGAGGCCTGCATTCAGGCGCAGGTCCTTGCGGATGCGCCACTGGCCGCTCAGGTCCAGCGTGGTGTAGGCGGGGGTGAGGTATTGCGTGCTGCCCGCAGCGGTGTAGACGTCGTCTGCCTTTTTGGCAGCGCTGTGGGTGGCATCGAGGCGCACATGCCAGGCGGCGGTGTCGTAGCGCACACCGGCCGTCAGGCGCTGCGGCTCCACCGAGTTGACGGCTCGGCCCGTGTTGGTGTCGCGCCCGCGCGCCTGGCCGTAGGCAAAGGGCGTGCTGATGCGCCCGCCCTGCCAGTCGCCCCAGGCCATGTTGCCCTTGATTTCAAAGCCGTCGATCTTGACGCGGCCCAAGTTGATGGACTGATAGACCACAGGATTGCCAGGCGCACCCGTGCCGCCAACGACCTGCAAGTCCTCAATGAAATCTTTGTAGCGCCCCGTGAAAGCAGCCGCCTCGATGGAAAAAGCCTGCAGCCGCCCGCGTGCACCCACTTCAAAGTTCTGGCTTTTCTCGGGGCGCAGGTTGGGGTTGGGAATGCTCTTGTATCCCTGGGCGGTGTTCTCAAAGAACGCATTCACCTGCCCGGCATTGGGCGCACGGAAGCCTGCCGCGTAGTTGCCATACAGGCTCCATGCCTCGTTGGCACGGTAGAGCACGCCCAGCTTGGGCGATGTGGCGTGGCCCGAGAGCGAGACGGCGTTGGCCGCAAAACCAGCCTGGTCGGCTTTGATGCGGAAGCTGTCGAAACGCACGCCAGGCGTGATGCTCCACGGCCCACGGATGAACTCGTCCTGCACATACAGCGCAGCGCTGCTCTCGGTGGTGTCGGGGAAGCGCTTGAGCGGGAAGGTTTCGCCCGCAGGCGGCGTCACGCCGGTCTGCAGGTTTTCAACCTCTGCACGGGTGTAGTCCAGCCCGTAGGTGAGCTTTTGCGCCCAGGCATCTGCGCCCGACCCCATGCGGATCAGCTTGCTGCCCTGCAGGTTGGCCTGCAGCGTGCGCTCGTCATAGGTCACATCGCGCACGCGGTCGGCAGCGGTGTTGCGGTCTTCGGTGATGTACTCGCGCGACTGCGCATCCTGGTAGCTGAGCACCGCCTTCACATCGTCGGCCCAGGCGGTGTTCACGCGCCAGTTGCCCTCCCAGGTGGCGCGGCTGCGCTGCATGTCGGTGAACGAGGTGGAACCCAGCACCGAGGTGCTGGTGAGCGGCGCCTTGCTGCGGGCGCTCAGCAGCTCGTAGTCGGCCGTTTTGTCCACATGCTCCAGCGTGAACACATGGCGCTGTCCGCCGCCGGGCGTGACCACCACCTTGCCCAACACCGAGGCGTTCTTGTCCTTTTGCGGGTTGGGCAGCGTGCGGTCCACATTGGCCGCATCGTTGGTGCCCATGTTCTCTAGTTCGTTGGCACGGCCCACGTTGGCGCTGACCAGCCATTGCACTGTGTCATTGGTGCGGCCCGCCAGCGTGGCGCCCAGGCGCTTGCCATCGTCATCACCGTCATAGGCCGCACTCACGCGGCCACCCAGGGTTTTGCCGTCCTTCAAAAAGGCGGACGGGTCGGCCGTGATGAAGTTGACCAGCCCGCCCATGCCGTCAGACCCATACAGGGCCGACGTAGCGCCACGCAGCACCTCGATGCGTTGCAGCAGCCCCACGTCCACATAGTCACGGCCAAAGGCGTTGGCGCTGAACACATAGCTGCGCGGCAAGCGAATGCCATCGACCAGCATCAGCACCCGGTTGCCCTCCAGGCCCCGGATGTTGAAGCCCGCATTCTGGTCACGCCCCGTGGAGCCGCTGGCCAGCGTGAAGCGCGCAGGCGAGCGCGGCACGGTGATGTTGGGCTGATCGCGCGCCACATCGCGCAGGTCGCGCACCTGACCCTCTTCCAGCGCCTGGGCATTGATCACATCAATGCGCATGGGCAGGTCGTCCGGGTTTTGCTCGCTGCGCGTGCTGCTGATAACCACCTCTTTGAGCAGCGGCGTGCCACCGGCCTGGGCCAGCAGCTCTTGGCCGTGCACTGCCGACAAGGACGCGACGGTGAGGGCCGCTGCCAGCGCGACCGGCTTGAGGGGGAGCGGAGAACGAAAAAAGGATGCGTGAACGTGCGCCAAAGCGGGCCTCTTCCTGGGTCAAAAATGCGTGACAAGAAGCTGGCTCCGCGTGCAGACCATGCCCCAAGCATGGGCAGGCCTGCGCTGGCTGGCGTGGATGCAATATATTACATGAGAATAATTATCAATACCAACAACTCCCCCACACCCTCCAAGGAACTTGGCACAGCCACCCCATGAAAAAAGCCGGGGCAGCATCGCCACCCCGGCTTTCTGTTCAGCGCTGAAGGCGCCTGATTTGCTACGTTTTCTATAGCTTCTAGCGCCTTATCTATAAGCGCTAGAGCCCAATTTCACTCACATCAAGCGGCCACAGGCATGCGAATCATGTGATCGAACGCACTGAGCGCTGCCGTGGCACCGGCACCCGCCGCAATCACGATCTGCTTGTAAGGCACTGTGGTGCAGTCACCGGCGGCAAACACGCCGGGCACATTGGTGTGGCCCTTGGCGTCGATCACGATCTCACCGAACTTGGAGAGTTCGACCGTGCCCTTGAGCCATTCGGTGTTGGGCACCAGGCCGATCTGCACGAACACGCCTTCCAGCGGCACCAGATGCTCTTCACCCGTGGCGCGGTCCTTGTACTTCAGACCGTTGACCTTGCCGTCGGCACCCGTGATTTCGGTGGTCTGGGCGTTGGCGTGGATGGTCACGTTGGGCAGGCTCTTGAGCTTGTTGACCAGCACGGCGTCGGCCTTCAATTGGTCGGCAAACTCGATCAGCGTGACGTGCTGCACGATGCCCGCGAGGTCAATCGCCGCTTCCACGCCCGAGTTGCCGCCGCCGATCACCGCCGTGCGCTTGCCCTTGAACAGCGGGCCGTCGCAGTGCGGGCAATAGGCCACGCCCTTGTTCTTGTACTCGGCTTCGCCGGGCACGTTCACATTGCGCCAGCGGGCGCCGGTGGACAGGATCACCGTCTTGGACTTGAGCGTGCCACCGTTGGCCAGTTGCACCTCGATCAGGCCGCCGGGCTGCGCGGCGGGGATGATCTTCTCGGCGCGCTGCAGGTTCATGATGTCCACGTCGTAGGCGCGGGTGTGGGCTTCGAGGGCAGCGGCAAACTTGGGGCCGTCGGTTTCGAGCACCGAGATGTAGTTCTCAATGCCCAGCGTGTCGTTGACCTGGCCGCCAAAGCGCTCGGCAGCCACGCCGGTGCGGATGCCCTTGCGGGCGGCATACACCGCCGCTGCGGCACCAGCGGGGCCACCGCCAACGATGAGCACGTCGTACGCATCCTTGGCGCTGAGCTTGGCAGCTTCGCGGGCCGCAGAGCCGGTGTCGAGCTTGGCGACGATTTCTTCCAGCGTCATGCGGCCCGAGCCAAACAGTTGGCCGTTCAAAAACACCATGGGCACGGCCATGATTTCGCGCTCGGTCACTTCGGCCTGGAAGGCGCCGCCTTCGATCACCGTGGTCTTGACCTTGGGGTTCAAGATGGCCATGAGCGACAGCGCCTGCACCACGTCCGGGCAGTTGTGGCAGGTCAAGCTCATGTACATCTCGAAGTTGAAGTCGCCATCCAGCGCCTTGATCTGGTCGATGACTTCTTGCTCCACCTTCGGTGGGTGGCCGCCCGTCCACAGCAGGGCCAGCACCAGCGAGGTGAACTCATGGCCCAAGGGCAATCCTGCAAACCGCAGGCTGTTGTCGCTGCCCACGCGCTGCAGGCTGAAGGATGGCTTGCGGGCATCGTTGCCGTCGGTGCGCAGGGTGATCTTGTCGCTGCGCAGGGACTGGATGGTTTCGAGCAGCTCACGCATCTCGCGGGCGGTGTCGCTGTCGTCCAGAGAAGCCACCAGTTCAAACGGCTGTTGCACGCGTTCCAGATAGGCCGAGAGTTGCGATTTGAGTTGGTCGTCGAGCATGGTGGCTTCCTGAAAATTCGAGTTGTGGTTTTGTAGGTTTAAGGGCTTCAGGCGATTCATTCAAGCCTGATGGCCAAATTCCGGGCGAAAAAAAGCCGGACGGCATGGCGCGAACGCCATGGCGCTGTCCGGCTTTGGGGAGCGCGCTGCAGTCGCGCGCTCAGCCGACGCAATGCAGGGCTTAGATCTTGCCAACCAGGTCCAGCGATGGAGCCAAAGTCTTGGCGCCTTCCTTCCACTTGGCGGGGCACACTTGGCCAGGGTTGGCGGCGGTGAACTGGGCAGCCTTGAGCTTGCGCAGGGTTTCCGACACGTCGCGGGCGATTTCGTTGGAGTGGATTTCCAGGGTCTTGATCACGCCATCGGGGTTGATCACGAAGGTGCCGCGCAGTGCCAGGCCTTCTTCAGGGATGTGCACGCCAAAAGCGTTGGTCAGGGTGTGTGTTGGGTCGCCGACCAGGGGGAACTTGGCCTTGCCCACGGCGGGGGAGGTTTCGTGCCACACCTTGTGCGAGAAGTGCGTGTCGGTCGTCACGATGTAGACCTCTGCGCCAGCGGCCTGGAAGGCTGCGTAGTTGTCAGCAGCGTCTTCGATTTCGGTGGGGCAGTTGAAAGTGAAAGCGGCAGGCATGAAGATCAGCACGGACCACTTGCCCTTCAGGCTTTCTTCCGTCACGGTGATGAACTCACCCTTGCCATTGCGGTTCACAAAAGCTTCGGTCTTGAAAGGCTGGACTTGCGTATTGATCAGGGACATTGCTGTTTCCTTAAAGGGTTGGTTGACTGAACAGGACTGAAGTCTAGGCGCATTGGAGCCATGCATCCAATTAATTGATTTCATTGAATCAATTGCCTGTGACTATTTTATGAAAGAGTATCTGGTCCCCCAAAGGCCCGCGAATGCAAACGGTATTGCGCATCACACGCAGCCAATGCGGGCCAACAGGGGCTTGTGTTGTCAGCGCACGCACAGGCCCGGCACAATCGCGCATCCACACAACAAACAAGGAAGGAGCCCCCATGAAAGGCGACGCACAAGTCATCGCGCACCTGCAGGCGCAACTGAAGAACGAACTCACGGCCATCAACCAGTACTTCCTGCACTACCGCATGCTCAAGCACTGGGGCTTCGACAAGCTGGCCAAGAAGGAATACGAAGAGTCGATTGGCGAGATGAAGCATGCCGACTGGCTGATGGACCGCATCTTCATGCTGGACGGCCTGCCCAACCTGCAAGACCTGGCCAAGCTGCAAGTGGGTGAAGACGTGCCAGAGATCCTGGCCTGCGACCTGCGCGCAGAACAAGGCGCACAAGCCACCATCAAGGAAGGCATTGCCCACTGCGAAAGCGTGCGCGACTATGTCTCGCGCGACCTGCTGCAAAAAATCCTGGATGACACCGAAGAGCACATCGACTTTCTGGAAACCCAGATCGACCTGCTCGACAAAGTGGGCATCCAAAACTACCTGCAGTCGCAAATGGGCGACGCGGACTGATCACACCGGGGCGTGCTTGGCACGACCTCGTTGCGGCACCACCGCACTCTCAACGGGCCCAGGCCCGTTTTTTTTCGCCCAGGCTTGGCCCACGCACCCGCTTTAGGTCGTTGCAATCTTGCGCCAACACAAGCAAATCTTTACAAAATGAATACGAATACTTCTCAATAAAAGTAGAATCGCGGCCCAGCAAGCCAGCATGACCGGAGCCAACCCGGTGAGCAGCCAGCCTTTGAATTGGTCCTGAGGACCACCCCAAACTGGAGCCCCTGCCATGCCGCGCCGCGCACTCTGCACCCATCGTTTTGCCCCACGGGTGCAGCCATGAAAACCGCCCGAGTCGATTGGCGGTACCGCCTCACCATTGCCTCACGCACCCTGGCCGCTGCCGCCGGGGGCTATGCCGTGGCGGCGGCGTTTGCGGCGGCGCTGTCGCTGGCGCTGGCAAAGGCCATGCCCCGGGTGGATGCGGTGCTCACGGCCACCATGCTGGCCTGGCTGGCCTACGCTGCGGCGGTGGCCTGGGTGTTTTATGCGCGCACCAGCTGGGGTGCCTGGCTGGGCACGCTGGCGCCCGCAGCCGTGATGGGCGCTGCGGCCATGGCTCCGCGCTGGCTGGGGGCTGCAGCATGAGCACGATGCCAGCCACCGAGAGCGCCCTGCCCGCACAGGCAGGGGCCAAAGCCAAGACACCGAACGACCGCGAAGGCTTTCGCCAAGCCATGTCGTGGCTGCACACCTGGGCCGGGCTGGTGCTGGGCTGGCTGCTGTTTGCCATCTTCCTCACAGGCACGCTGTCGTTCTTCCGAAACGAGCTGAACCTGTGGACTCACCCTGAGCTGCACGGGCTGCCTGCCACCGCCGCAGACACCGAGACGAACACGGCAGAAAAAGCCCTGGCCGCCCTGCACCGCAAGGTGCCGGATGTGACCCAATGGATCATGCACCTGCCCGACGAGCGCGACCCGGCCGTGAACGTGCTGTGGCGCGACACGGGCAATGGCCGCTTTGAAACCTTGCGCATGAACCCGCAAACGGGCGAGGCGGTGGACATCCGCCAGTCCATGGGGGGCGACTTTTTCTACCGCTTTCACTTCGAGCTGCGCACCGCGCAAAAGGGCCGCTGGACGCTGGAGGGCCGCTGGGTGGTGGGCGTGGCCACGCTGCTCATGTTCATTGCCCTGCTGACCGGTGTGGTCACGCACCGGCGCATCTTCAAGGACTTCTTCACCTTCCGCCCCAGCAAAGGCGGCCAGCGGGCCTGGCTGGATGCGCACAACGTCTCGGGCGTTCTGGTGTTGCCGTTTTACCTGATGATCACTTTCAGCGGGCTGATGATCTTCCACTCGCTGTACCTGCCCAGCGGCATCGCCACGGCGTATGTCGGCGCCGATGGCAAGGTGGACTCGAACACCTACTTTGCCGACCTGCAGGGCGACAAGCCCGAGCGCCGGGCCCGGCGCGACCCAGGGGCCAAGGTCGAGCCCCTGCCGCTGGTGCCCGTGGCCACCATCATGGCCGCGGCGCAAAAGCACTGGGAGGGCGGCCGCATTGGCGCCATCCAGGCGCGGCGCGACACCAAGGGCAACCCGGTGGTGGAAGTCACCCGCCACGAGGGCGACCGCCTACAATACCGCCCGCCCCGCCTGCTGTTTGATGCCACCACCGCGCAACCCATTGCCGAGGCCAATCCCAACAGCGCTGGCATCACCACCTATGGCGTGCTGTATGGGCTGCACCTGGCCCGCTTTGCAGGCACGGGCCTGCGGTGGACGCTGTTTGGCTTTGGCCTGCTGGGCAGTTTGATGATTGCCACCGGCATGGTGCTGTGGTCCGTCAAGCGCAGCGCGCAGGCCCAGCGCAAGAACGCCGCCCAGACCCCACCGCGCCTGCCGCTGGGCGAGCGCCTGGTGGCGGGCCTGAACATTGCCACCCTGGCGGGCCTGCCGCTGGCCTGCGGCGTGTTCCTGGCCGCCAACCGGCTGCTGCCACTGGCCCTGCCCGAGCGCGCCGACACCGAACTGGCCTGCTTCTTTGCCACCTGGGCTCTGGCCCTGGTATGGGGCCTGCTGTGCCCCCGGCGTATGGGCTGGACCGTGGTGGTGGCCCTGGCCGCTGTGGTGTGGGCCTTGCTGCCCGTGCTCAATGCCTTGACCACATCCGCCCACCTGGGCATCACCTTGCCTGCGGGCGACTGGACCTGGGCGGGGCTGGACCTGGCCTTTTTGGCCACCGGTGCCGTGCTGGGTGCGGTGGCGTGGCACCTGCACCGCCGCCAGCCGACCAAGGCGTCCCCCACCCAACAACGGCCCGCCCGCCCCCACACGGCAGCGCCCCAAGCCTCCGCACCGGCGGCGCATGCCCTGCCCAACGCGGCCTCAGAAATCACCGCAGGAACCTGAACCCATGTCTGCCTTCCTGTTTTGCTTTGCGGCCTGGCTGGCCATGGCCCTGGGCATGGACAAACACCACGAAGACGCCTTGGGCCAAGAGGCCGCCGCCGCACGCCTGCGTACGCTGCGCCGCGTGGGCTGGGTCATCTTGCTGGCCTCGTTGTGGCTGGCCACCCGCACGCCACCGGGCGTGCCAGCCTCCATCGGTGTCACGGTGTGGGCCGCAGCTCTGTCGGTGGCGGCCGTGGCGGCCACCGCCACCGTGACCTGGTTGCCCCAGCGCGCCCCCCCACTGGGCGCCACAGCGCTGGCGGCAGGGCTGCTGGCGTACTTCAGCGGGTTTTAGCCCAGCGGGTTGCAACACCCAAGCGGCTTTCACTGCCGCCGTTGACCCATCTTCCAGTGCAGCGCCACCGAGCGCAGGCTGTTGCCTGCGCGGTGGTGCGGCGCCCCTGTGTTTCATCCACTCTCCGTCAGGAATCTCGTATGCGTTCATCCTCCCTATCGCCCGCATTGCGGCACACCGCGCCCTTGGCCCACACCCTCAGCCCACTCGCTGCAGCCGTGCTGTTGCTGGCCTGTGGCTCCGCCCTGGCCCAAGGCACCCCGGCCGACGCCGCAGCCCCCAAGGCGCTGGGCGAAGTCACCATCAAGGCCGCGCCGCAAGACGACACCTACACCCCCACGGCCACCTCCACCGCCACCAAGGGCAGCGCGCCCCTGCGCGATGTGCCACAGGCCGTGAACGTGGTGCCTGCCCAGTTGCTGCGCGACCAGGGCGCCCGTTCGATGGAAGACGCACTGCGCAACGTGCCCGGTGTGGCCATGAGCCACGGCGACGGCCAGCGCGACCAGGTGGTGATTCGCGGCTTCACCGCCATTGCCGACCAGTTTGTGGACGGGGTGCGCGACGACGCGCTGTACTTCCGAGACCTGGCCGACATCGAGCGCATCGAAGTGCTCAAGGGCCCGGCCGCCGTGCTGTATGGGCGCGGGTCTTCGGGCGGCCTCATCAACCGCGTCACCAAAAAGCCGCAGTTTGGCGAGACCTCTGGCGAAGCCTCGGTGGGTGTGGGCAGTTTTGACTATCGCCGCGCCACGGCCGACCTGAACGTGGGCATCAGCGATGCAGCGGCCTTTCGCCTCAATGCCGCCGTGGAAGACTCTGGCAGCTACCGCGACCAGCAGTTTGTGAAGCGCCACAACTTTGCGCCGTCGCTGGCCCTCAAGCTCGCGCCGCAAACCGATTTGCTGCTGCAATACACCCACGCCCGCGACAAGCGCCTGACGGACTTCGGCATCCCGGCGCTGAACGGGCGCCCGGTCAACGTGGCGGCCAGCACCTACTACGGCTCCAGCAACGCCGCGCAGGACGACACCACCACCAGCGCCATGCAGTCGTTCACCGCCACGCTCAACCACCGCTTCAACGACGACTGGTCGGTGCGCAACGTGACGCGCGCCTACGACTACAGCCTGGACCGCTACAACACCCTGCCCGGTGGCACCACCGACCCCGTCGCCATGACGGTGGGCCGCACCCGCGCCTTCATCCTGCGCGACGAGAAGGGCGTGTTCAACCAGACCGATGTGACCTGGCGCAACCAGCTCGGCGGGCTCAAGCAAGAGTGGCTGATGGGCATGGAGCTGGGCCAGCAAAAGAAGCGCTCTGAATCCGTCTCGGGCGGGGCCGACCGCGTGTCCATCCTCAACCCCAGCGGTGCAGCCCCCGTCATCCCGGCGGCCAACTACAACGCCGACAACGCCATCCCCAGCCACACCACACAAGACACCGCCGCGCTGTACTGGCAAGACCAGATCACCCTGGCCCCCCAGTGGAAGGCCCTGGTGGGCGCACGCTGGGACGTGTACGGGCAAGAGACGCGTTTTGACCGCAAGCTCGCCACGCTCTCGCGCACCGACAAAAAGCTCAGCCCCCGCGCCGGTCTGGTGTGGCAGCCCAGCGATACCGTCTCGTACTACGTGTCGTACAGCAAGTCGTTCCAGCCCTCGGCCGAGGCCTTTGCCCTGGCCACCAACATCACGGCGGCCGAGCCAGAAATCACCCAGAACAAAGAAATTGGCGTGAAGCTGGACCTGCTGGACGGCAAGCTGAACCTGACGGGCGCCCTCTTCAACCTGGAGCGCACCAACATCAAGAACACCGACCCCGCCAACCCATCGCGCCAGATCAACGTTGGCACGCAGCGCACCAATGGCTTTGAGCTGACCGCCAACGGCCGCCTGCCCGGCCGCTGGGATGTGAGCGCAGGCTACGCCTACCTGGACGGGCGCATGACCAAGTCGCTGGCCACCACCACCTCGTCGCAGCTGCCCACCGCCGCCGTGCCAGCCCTGGGCAAGGTGCCCGCCCTCACCCCCCGCAACAGCGCCTTTGCCTGGGTGATGAAGGACCTGGGCCAGGGCCTGCGCCTGGGCGGCGGTGTGAACCATGTGGGTGAACGCTTCACCTCGCTCACCAACCTGGTCACCCTGCCCGCCTACACCACGGTGGATGCGGCCCTGCAATACACGCTGGGCCAGTGGGACCTGGACGTGAACGTGAAGAACCTGGCCAACCGCAAGTACTACGTTTCGAGCCACGGCAGCAACGACAACCTGATCCTGCCGGGCTCGCCCCGCGCCCTGCAGGTCACGCTGCGCACGCACTTCTGACCCCCGCACGCAAACCGGCGTGCGCATCGCTCGCGCACGCCATTTCAAGCAAAACAGGCCTCCAGCGCTTTATCAACAAGCGCTAGCAGCTACAAATTCAATAGCAATATTTCAAACATCGGGGAGGAGAAGCACCATGCGCATGCACCCACTGGCCCTTGCGGTCTCGCTGCTAGCCACCATGGCGATGGCCCAGCAAACCCAGGCACAGACCACCACCGCACTACCCGAGGTGAAGGTGACCGACGGCGCCGACAGCGCGGCCACCGAAGGCTCGGGCCAGTACACCGCCCGCGAGGTGAGCGTGGGCAAGCTGGTGCAGTCGCCCCGCGAAACGCCGCAGTCCATCAGCGTCATCACGCGCCAGCGGCTTGATGACCTGAACATCACCAAGCTCGAAGACGCCGTCAAGCAGACCACCGGCGTGAACGTGACGCGCCTGGACGGCGCGGGCAACTACAACACCATCCAGGCCCGCGGGTTCGACATCGGCGCCATCCAGCTCGACGGCATTGCCATCCCACAGGGCGCCAACTTTGCGACGGCGCTGGACACCGCCATCTACGACCGCATCGAAGTGCTGCGCGGCCCCTCCGGCCTGCTGCAAGGCGCGAGCGAGCCGGGCGGCACCATCAACCTGGTGCGCAAGCGTGCGCGCAGCCAGCTGGGCCTGTCGGCCAACCTGTCCGCAGGCGCGTGGGACATGCGCCGTGCCGATGTAGACATCACCGGCTCGCTCAACGCCACGGGCAGCCTGCGCGGGCGGCTGGTGGTGGTCTCTGATGAGCGCAAGAGTTTTGTGGACACGCTGTCCAACGACAAACAAGCGGGCTATGGCACGGTGGAGCTGGACATCAACGCAGCCACCACACTGTCGGTGGGCCACACCCGCCAGCGCGTGCGCGCCACCATCGACCAGGGCCTGCCCGCCTATGCCGATGGCCGCCTGCTCGACGTGCCCCGCTCCACCTTTGCCGGGCTGGCGCGCAACCAGCAAAACCTCGACACCACCGACACCTTTGCCGAGCTGGAACACCGCCTGGCCAATGGTGGACTGGTGAAGCTGGCGGCGCGCCAGGTGCAGCGCGAATCGTTCTACAGCGCCGCCCGCGCCAACTCGGCCGTGGCCGCCAATGGCAGCTACCAGATGCAAACGGTGGACTACCTGCAGGAGAACACCGACCGCAACTACGACGCCTACCTGACCACGCCGGTGCAGTGGCTGGGCCGCACCCACCGCGTGCTGCTGGGTGCCAGCCACAGCCAGAACAACAGCCTGGGCGGCAACTACGTGTACGGCCCCACGTCCACCGCCAACATCTTTGCGCCCAACTACATCGCACCCTACCCCGTGCTGACGCTACCCGGGTATGACAGCGACACCCGCCGCACCGAGAACGCGATGTACGGCCAGGCCCAGCTGAGCGTGACCGACCGCGCGCGCGTGCTGGTGGGCGGGCGCCTGTCGTGGGCCAAGGTAGAGACCGTGCGCCTGAGCGACGGCAAGATCACCTCCACCGCCAACCCGGGGCGGCAGTTCATCCCGTCCGTGGCGGCACTGTATGACCTGAACGCACAGACCACGGCCTACGCCAGCTATGCCGAGACCATGGTGGTGCAGTCTGCGTTGACCGCTGCTGGCAGCCTGCTGCCCCCGCGCACGGGCTCGCAGGTCGAGCTGGGGGTGAAGGGCGAATTCCTGAACAAGCGCCTGCAGGCCCATGCGGCGGTGTTTCGCATCCTCGACAGCGACCGCGCCATTGCCGACCCGGTGGTGACCACCGCGTCCATCCCGGGCGGCAAAGTGCGCAGCCAGGGCCTGGAGATGGAAGTGAGCGGCCAGGTGGCGCCCGGCTGGGATGTGCTGGCGGGTTACGCCTACACCGACACCAAGTACCTGCAGGCACCCGCTGCGCAGCAAGGCCAGGTGTTCAGCCCGGTCACCCCACGCCACAGCCTGAACCTGTCCACCCGCTACGCCTTGCGCAGCCCCGGTTTGCAGGGATGGAGTGTGGGCGGTGGCGTGTCGTATCGCAGCGAGTTCTACGCACAAAGTGGCGCGCTGCGGCTGGTGTCGGGCGACTATGCGTTGCTCAACGCACAAGTGGCCTACCAGATCAATGACCACCTGGGCGTGAGCCTGACGGTGGACAACCTGCTGGACAAAACCTACTACGAAAAAGTGGGCAACTTGGGCCGCCAGAACTTTTACGGGGAGCCCCGCCGCATCACCGTGGCACTGAAGGCCAAGTACTAGTCCACCGAATCAGTGCAATCGAGGGTACGCCGGGGCTGCAGGGTGAGGGCTGCGCATTTCGGCGCAGGCGGGTGGCTCGGCCGCCGCTGTGCTTACATCGACGCCAGATGCTGGCGCGCATGCCAACCCGAAAGGTAGCGCTGCACCGCATCGTGCAGGGCCTCCAGGTCCATGCCTTTGACTTTGGTGGTGCCCACCACCAGTTTGTTCTTCTGGGGGCGGTAGGTGACACGGCGCAGGTTCGTGTGGGGGGCCTGCAGGCGCGGGGCGGCAGGGTCCAGGTCAAAGGTCATGACCATGTTGGAGCCGTTGACCACGGTGGAAGAATAGTTCGCCACGGCTGACCAGGGCACCACCTGCGGCCAGCCCGGCACGCGCATGCCCTCGGCCGTGAGCTGCATCACCATGACCGATGAGCGACGCCAGAACAACCAGGCCATACCTGCCAGCCCACCAAAGCAGGCCAAGGCAATCATCACCACATCCTGCACACGGGCAAACGACTTGCCCGCCACGAGGGCCTGGACGGTGATGGCCACGGCGCTGATCAAAGCCACCAGCGCCAGCCCACCAAACAGCCACACATTGCCCCGGCGCTCATACAGCTCCAGCGAGCCTTGCGCTTGCTGCACCGCCTCGGCCAGATCCTTGCGCACCTGCTCGTTGTGCTCTTGCGCCACGCCTTTGAAGTCATTCAACAGCCGTGCCTGCAGGCCCTGGCTGTCGGCGAACAGTGAGCGCACCCACACCAGCGCCTGCGCATCGGGCTGCACCAGGGCGGCTTGCACCATGGCATCGGTCACGGGGGCGTTCACGGCCTTGGCGCGTTCCAGCGTGGGGGGGTGGGTGTCGGTCGGGTGCACGGTGGCCACTTCGGTGGCGAAGTTGGGGGCCGTCAGGCCCTTGGCCTGCACAGCGTCGTGCAGCATCTGTACCACGTCACTGCCCACTTCTTGCGGGCGGCGGCCAATCTCATGGAGGACATCGCTCACCACCTCATGCAAGGCCGTCACGCGCACCAGCGAGCGGGCGATGGCGTCGCCGCTGACCAGCTTTGCCGCCACTTGGTCGGCGGCAAACTCGCGCTCGCGGCTCCAGTGCTTCACCGCCAGGTCAAAGCGCTCCAGCAGGTATTCGATGAACGAGGTGGCGGGCAGGTCCATCCACGGGCTGCTGTCCTCGCGCCCATAAATGGCGTGCAGGCTGGCCACCAGCCGCTGGTAGATGGGCGAGAACTGCAGGCTGTAGGCCGTGTCGGCCCCGGCAAAGTGGCCCAGCTCGTGGGCCAGGATGGCGCTGATCTCATCGCGCTGCAGCAGCGACAGGTAGGTGAGCGGCAAGTACATCGTCTCGCCCGTGAGCTGCTGGCCGCTGGGCACCAGGCGCATGGCATGGGCCGTGACGTAAAAGCCATCGGTCAACCCCACCACCAGGTGGGCGGGGGCTGCGGCACCGGCGCCCTGGGCCAGGGTGTCCACATAGGCCCACAGCGCGGGGGCCTCCTGGCGCGACACGGTCACGCCCATCACTTCGCTGGGCTCATCGTGCAGCTCTTGCAGCGACTTGTACAGCGCGCGCAGCAACGTCGCGCCGCACCACAGCACCGTACCCGCCAGGATCAAGATGAGCGCCTGGAACTTCATCTCACCCTTGCCTGCATGGCCCAGGATCACCACCTGGTACGCCACGCCCAGGCGCACCACCAGCAGCGCCCCCACCGTGGCCAGCAGCAGGCCCATGTGCACCGTGAGGTAGGTGGGCAGCAGGTTGCGCCAACGGGCAAACTGCACCATCAACGCATCGCGCGACTGCAAAGCCCGGCGGCCTGCGGCGTTGACGCCCCACAGCCCTGCCAGCGCCACCAGGGCCGCCAGCACACCCATCACCATGGCCACGATGCTGGCCGGGCGCACCACCGACGCCACCTGGTCATGGGCTTCGCTGTCGCCCTTGGTGCTTTTGGCGATCTGCTGCAGCTTGAGCGATGCAGAGAAACCGCTGTACTTTTGCCCATCGATGGTGAGTGAGGCGCGCGGGTTCTCGGCCAGTGCGGCCTGGGCCTGCGCCACCTCTTGCAGCAGCTGCAGCTGCGCTGGAGACAAAGCCGGGTGCTGGTACTGGCGGTACTCCCACAGCCCGATGCCAGACAGCAGCAAGGGAATGCACACCGCCCACAGCACCAGCTGTGCGCTGCTGGGCAAGCGGTTCCAGGCCTTGCGGAATTTTTGACCCAATGAAGATGCCATAGTGATTTGAATCGTTGGTTTGAATGGACAGGTAGGGCGTGGCCCAGAGGGTGCGCAAAGCGCACAGTGCCGGGCGCACAAGGGCTGCCTCCACGTCAGCCCCCCCCCGCGCAGCGAGCCCCATTGCCAGGGCCAGCACTGCAAGCGGGCCGATTCTGCCGCCACCCTGGGCCGCAGCGCGCAGCCCGCGCAACCAAGAAGCAACCGTTTGTGTATTTGTGCACGAAGGGGCGCGTGCATCGCATTGCCTGTCACCGCCCTGGCTTTCATGCCATGCACCACAGCTGTAACAAATATGACTTATGCGTTGTTTAAATTGGTAACAGCGGCTGCCAGAAAGTCACCGTCATCCTCTTCGATCAATTCAACTCATATCACGGCAATGAAAACAAAAAAAACGCGCTCGCACTACCTGGCACTTGCCATTGGCACATTGGTGACCTCTGCTTCCAGCTTGGCATTGGCGCAATCCTCCGTCACCGTTTTTGGCGTGGTGGACGTCGGCATCACCAGCGCCAAGGTTGGCAACGCCAGGCTCAATGCATTGAATTCCAGCCAAGGCAAGACCAGTCTGATTGGCTTTCGCGGCACTGAAGACCTCGGCGGTGGCAACCGTGCTCAGTTCTGGCTCGAAGGCGGCCTCAACCCAGACACCGGCAGTGGCGGTAGCAACGGCTCTTTGGGCTTCGAGCGCCGCTCCACCATCGGGCTCATC
This sequence comes from Acidovorax sp. 1608163, assembly GCF_003669015.1. NCBI lineage: Bacteria > Pseudomonadati > Pseudomonadota > Betaproteobacteria > Burkholderiales > Comamonadaceae > Acidovorax > Acidovorax sp. 1608163. Next base: position 1,209,035 of record NZ_CP033069.1, on the reverse strand, counting down.
AACGACTCTTGGGGAGAAATCCGCCTGGGTCGTGACTACACCCCAGCTACAACATCTTTACCGCTTTTGGCGGCCCCGACACTACGACAGGCGTGCAGGCCAACCTGTTCCAGACGATCCGCCAGACTGCCTATAGCGCAGCCAGCCAGAGCGGCACCGTGGACCGCACGCGCATCAGCAACTCCGTAGGCTACTTGCTCCCGCAGGACTTGGGCGGTGTCTACGGCCAGGTCGCGGTTTCCTTTGGTGATGAAAACGCCTCCAACTCTGGCGCAAGCAAGGCGCGCAAATACGTCGGGGGTAACCTGGGCTATCGCTCTGGGCCACTGAACGTTGGCATCGGCTACGGCAAGATGAACGGCACTGCAGCCGTGACTTCGCCCAGCGCCATTGCCGCAACCAGCGATCTGGAAGATTTGGTGCTGGGCGCTTCCTACAACTTCGGTAGTTTCGTGCTCAATGGCGGATACAACAGCCTGAAGTGGGAACCCGCCAACGGCACAACCTCCGGGAAGGTCGATGGTTTCTACCTGGGCACCACCATCCCGGTGGGGCCGGGCAGCCTTCGCATCAAGTACGCCAGCGCCAAGTTCAGTGGTAACGCCACAGCCCTCACTCGCAGTGGTGGCAAGTCCGACAAGTATTCCGTCGGTTACGTCTACGACTTCTCCAAGCGCACATCGTTGTACGCAGGGGTTGCACGTGTCAGCAACAAAAACGGTGCCAGCACTGGCCTGATCGGCGGTCCCGCAGGTGTGGCAAATACCGGATCGACCGGTTTGGACCTGGGCATCAGCCACTCTTTCTGAGTCGCACAACGCTTCTTTCCATCACGAAGTCGCCAAGGTTGAGCAGGCCCTTGTCCACGAGGGCCTGTTTTTTTTGGGGCTTCCACTTCTCCAAGCCATTCTCACCATGCGCCACCTCACTTCTTCATCCTGCTTGATGGCAGTGACCGCCGCGGTTGCCTTGCTGAGCGCCTGCGCCAACACCCGCCCATCCGATGTCGCCAGCTCCGAGACGGTCACGCAGACCACCGGCGTTGGCAGCATCAGCGCCATCGTCACACGCCAGGACATCCAGTTCGACGACAAGTTCTATTTCCCCTATGAAGGTCACCACCCTGCCACCAAGGCCGATTTCCCCAAGGGCTTTCTGCCGGCCTACGGTTCCGGCCTGGCCTTGAAGGGCAGGCGCGCCGACGGAACGCTGGAGTTCTACGCCATCACCGACCGCGGCCCGAACGCCACCACCGGCCCCATCACGCAGATCACCGACGGCTCCAACCCCATGGGGTTCTCCAGCTCCACGGTGTTTCCTTCGCCCAACTTCACACCGTCCATCGGCGTGATCACCCTCGGCAAGGACGGAGCCAAGCTCGTCTCCACCCTGCCGATCAAGTTCAGCGCCACGCAAAATGCCAATGGTCGCGTCCAGCCACGCGGCATCACAGGCAACACAGGCGAACAAGTTTTAGACGACTCCTTCACCTACCCCGGTAAGGCCAAGGGCTACAGCGAGTTCGGCCTGGACACCGAATCCGTGGTGGTGGATACCGCACGCAATGCGCTGTGGGTGTCCGACGAATACGGGCCCTTCATCGTGAAAATTGATCCGGCTACCGGCATCATCCAGAAGAAATACAAGCCCGGCACTGGTGAGGCCGATCTGCCTGCCATCCTTGCCAAGCGCCGTGCCAACCGTGGCATGGAGGGCCTCAGCATTGATCTGGCCAGCGGCAAGCTGCACGGGTTCCTGCAAAGCCCGCTGAACGACGGCAAGGCTGACTACACCACCTCAGCCGTTCCTGACGCGACCGGCAAGTCGGAAAACGTGCGCGATTACGCCCGCTTTGTGCGCTGGGTGGAGTTTGACCCGACGACAGAGAAAACCCGTCTGTTTGCATTGCCCGTGGACAGCAGTTGGTACAGCCAGGGCAAGACCGGCAATGCCAAATTTGGTGATGTGGTCTCTCTGGGCAAGGGCAAGTTCATCGCCATTGAGCAAGGCACAGGCAAAGACAAAAAGGGTTTTAACGATTTAGTGTTGATTGAGTTTCCGGCCAACGCTACCGACATCACCGCGCTGGGCTCCGACCTGGAAAAGAGCAGCATGATAGGCAAGCCGGTCCATGGGGCGGACTATTCCAAGGTAGTGGCGCTGAAGAAAACCCGGCTCTTCAACTTGAATGCCACCGGCTGGACGGCCGAGAAGGCCGAGGGCTTGGCACTGGTCGACGACCACACCTTGGCGCTGACCAACGACACGGACTTCGGTGTCTCGCTGGCCGTGCTGGATACCAGCGGCAAGGAGATCGAAGGCTCCGACGTGACCCAATGCACGGTAGATGCCGACGGCAAAATCGTGAACGATGGCCACTGCGCCAAGGGTGCTGCGAGCCTGCGCTTTACCACCAATGACGTCAACGATCGCGCCCAGCGACTGTGGACCTTTCAGTTCAGCAAAAAGTTGAGCGAATACGGCGCTCACTGAACTACCGTGGCTGCGCAAGCGGCTTTCTGCTTCAGTGCGATGCGCCGCTGCACCGGCTCAGTCGACCCGATCGCACGAAGGCTGGCGCTTGTCTGCGCGGGCCGTAGCGCACATCCCAGGCATGGTGGCTCAAGGTGATGGCAGGGACTGAAATGCCTTTGCAATGGGGCGTTTTCTTGCATCCCCCTTCACCCTTGAAGATTCCGATTTTTCGCGCCCACGGCGGTCTTCTTTCTCAACGCTGCGCCATCGCTGACCGCTGCGACCCGCCGACCGCACTGTTGCAATCACACACAAAATCGATAAAAAGAACCATTCTCATTTAGAATGTAGCCTCACTGCGAGCCACCGCAGCGGGCACTCAGGCGACACGCCGCCCCGCGCACCAGCCAGCAATCGCCCTTCACCCCTTTCGCGGGCTGGACAGGGTTGGAGATGGGCTGGCCCTGCGCTTTTCTTTTCCATGGCCTGCGCGCCCTCCTCCGGCCCACACCCAGCTGCCCCGGGGCCAGGGCTATCGCCCCCTCTGACGACACCGCTGCCACAGCGTGCGCCCTGCGCACCAAACGCTGCCGCCGCGCCTTCGCTCTGGGTCCATCGCCATGCATTTCTTCACGCCTTTGGGTCACTCTTTCATGCACAGCCAACGTCGCCCCGCCCTCCAACCCACCGCCTTGGCTGCCGCCCTGGCCTGCCTGCTGACGGTGTCTGCCGCCCACGCACAAGACACGGCAGACAAAGCCCTGTCCACCGTCACCGTCAACGCCAGTGCCGACGCATCGGCCCAGGGCCTGTCGCCCGCCTACCCCGGCGGCCAAGTGGCGCGCGGCGCGCGTGCGGGCATCCTGGGCACGCGCGATGCGATGGACACGCCGTTCTCGGCCATCAGCTACACCAACGAATTGATCCTGGACCGTCACGCCCGCAGCGTGGGCGATGTGCTGCAAAACGACCCCACCGTGCGCGTGGCGCGCGGTTTTGGCAACTTCCAGGAGTCGTACTTCATTCGCGGCTTCCTGCTCGATTCGGACGACACCGCCTACAACGGCCTGTACAGCCTGCTGCCACGCCAGTACATCGCCACCGAGCTGTTTGAGCGCGTGGAGGTGTTACGCGGCGCATCGGCCTTCTTGAACGGTGCCAGCCCCGCAGGCGGCGGCATTGGCGGCAGCATCAACCTGCTGCCCAAGCGCGCGCCCAACGAACCCCTGAACCGCGTGAGCTTTGGCGTGGGCAGTGGCGGCAGCACGCAGCTGGCGGCCGACATTGCCCGCCGCTTTGGGCCGGACGGCAACACCGGTGTGCGCCTGAACGCGGCCACCCACAACGGCGGCACCGCCATCAACGACGAAGACGCCAAGCTAGGCCTGCTGGCTGTGGGCCTGGATTGGCGCAGCCGCGATGTGCGTCTGTCGGGCGACATTGGCTGGCAAGACCACAAGCTCAAGCGCACCCGCACCAACGTGACGCTGGGGGCTGGCGTCACCAGCGTGCCCAAGGTGCCCGACAACCAAACCAACTACGCCCAGCCCTGGAGCTACTCGAACGAGCGTGACACGTTCGGCACCTTCCGTGGCGAATGGGACATCACCCCCGACGTGACCGCCTGGGCCGCTGCCGGTGCGCGCCGCAGCGAAGAGGCCAACTCGCTGGCCAACCTCACCGTGAACAACGGCAGCACGGGTGCGGCCACCACCTACCGCTTCGACAACACCCGCGAGGACAGCGTGAACACCGGCGAGCTGGGCGTGCGCGGCAAGCTGCAAACGGGCAGCGTGGGGCACGAATGGGTCGCCACCGCATCGGTGTACGACTTTGAAAAGAAGAACGCCTACGCCATGGACTGGGGCAACACCCAGGCCACCAACCTGTATGGCCCCGTGTCCACCAACCTGCCTGCCTTCAGCGCGGGCACGCTGTACGGCGGCAGCTTGGCCAACCCGCTGCGCACCGGCACCACGCGCCTGACCAGCTTTGCCGTGGGTGACACCCTCACGCTGCTGGACAAGCGCCTGCTGCTCACCGCTGGCCTGCGCCACCAGAAGATCAACATTGCCAACTACCTGTATGCCAACAGCGCCCTCACCGACCGCTACGAGCAAAGCCGCACCAGCCCCCTGCTGGCCGCTGTCTACAAGCTGGACAAGAGCGTGTCGCTGTACGCCAACTACGTGGAAGGCCTGAGCCAGGGCCAAACCGCCCCCAGCACCGCCACCAACCGGGGCGAGATGCTCAAGCCCTACGTGGCCAAGCAAAAGGAAGTGGGCGTGAAGTACGACGCGGGCCGCGTGGGCGGCAGCCTGGCCTTCTTCAGCACCGACAAGCCCCGTGCTTACCTGGACGCCAACAACCTCTTTGGCACCAACGGCAAAGACCGCCACCAGGGCCTGGAGCTGGCAGTGCAGGGAGAAGCCACCAAGGGCCTGCGCCTGCTGGGCGGCCTGACCTGGCTGGACGCCAAGCAGCAGACCACCGGCTCTGCCACCACCGACGGCAAGCGCGTGATTGGCGTGCCTGAGGTGCAGGCCAACATTGGCGCCGAATGGGATGTGCCCGGCGTGCGCGGCCTGGCCGTGGACGGCCGCCTGGTGCACACCGGATCGAGCTACGCCAACGCTACCAACACGCTGAAGGTAGGCGGCTGGAACCGCCTGGACCTGGGCGTGCGCTACCTCACCGAAATGCAGGGCAAGCTCGTCACCCTGCGCCTGCGCATCGACAACGTGGCCGACAAGAACTACTGGGCCTCGGTCGGTGGCTACCCCGGCTCAGGCTACCTGACGGTGAGCGCACCGCGCACCGTGAGCCTGAGCGCCAGCGTGGACTTCTAAGCCCTCCAGGGCCTACCTGGGCGCAGGCTCTGCGCAGCCCGCGCCCAGCACACCCATCGCCTGACGCCGTGAAGCCGTACAGGCCCGCAGCCCCTGCAAAACAGGGGGCTGCACCCAAAGGTTTTAAGCAAAAACAGCCACCAACGCTTATCTAACAAGCGCAGGCAGCTATCAAAACATGAGCATTTTCGACCCCACCCACGTGGGGCGGGATGTGCTCGCCCTGTGATTTCTCAAACCCGTTTCGTTGAACCCACCGCAAGGAGCTGACTGACATGAACCAACCTTTGAACACCCGCACCCCAGGCCTGGCCCGTAACCTGCTGGCCGCCGCCCTGCTGGCCACCACCGGCCTGGCCGCACAAGCCCACCAAGTGTGGCTGGAGAACTCTGGCGGCCAAGCCAAGCTGCACTTTGGCGAATACAACGACAACCTGCGCGAAACCTCGCCCGGCCTGCTCGACAAGTTCAAGGGCGTGCCGGTGCTGGAGCAATCAGTCGCAGGCGCCAAGCAGCGCGTGGAAGGCCAGCTCACCAAAGAAGCCTTCACCTACACCGCCGCTGCGAATGCCGAGACACTGTTTGCCGACGCCGCCTACCCCGTGATCGACCGCACCAAGGCCAACCTGCCCGCACTGCTGTGGAAACCCACTGCCCGCTGGGTGGCCAGCCTGGCCCAGCCCGTGGCCCCCACCGCCGCGCTGGACCTGGTGCCCACCGGCAAGCCCGGTCAGCTCAAGGTGGTGTTCAACGGCGCCCCGCTGCCCAAGGCCAAAGTCGAGCTGGTGTCCCCATCAGGCTGGGCGCGCGAAGCCACCAGCGGCGACGACGGCACCGTCACCTTCGCCCTGCCCTGGAAGGGCCAGTACGTGGCCGAGGTCAAGCACAGCGACAAAACCCCTGGCGAGGCCCAGGGCCAGAAGTACGGCGAAGTGAGCCACCTCATCACGCTGAGCTTTGTGCAAGCCGAAGGCATGGCATCGCCAGCGATGCCTGCGGCCCACGCGCACTGAGCCGTACACCGCGCTGGCTGGCTCTGACGCCACCGGCCACCCCCATGGTGGCCGGTGAGCACCGGTGGCGCGGAGTTGCCCCATTTTTGGCCTCACGTTTGGCCCATTGCAACCCATTGCGCCCCATCGCACAGCACCATGATTCACCCCCATTTCTTGCGCACGGCCGTAGCCCACGCCGTGATGCTCGCCATGTGCGGCACAGCCTGGGCACAGACCAGCACAACGCCCGCTGCCCACACTGCAGAAGCCCCCACGGCAGCGCCCTCTTTGCGCCAAGTGGACGTGGTCGACTCCACGGCGGGCGCAGCGGCCACGCCTGCGCGGCGCGCGCAAAGCAGCTCGCGCCTGGGCCTGTCGGTGCTGGAGACGCCGCGCTCGGTCAGCGTGATCGACAACGCGCTGCTGGAGCAGCAGATGGCGACCACCGAGCGCGACGTGCTGCGCAACGCTTCGGGCGTTTCTGCGCGCAGCGAGTACTACGGCTCGTACTCGCAGTTCGCCATCCGGGGGCTGTGGGCCAACAACACCTACAACTTCCTGCGCGACGGCGCCAAGTTCGTCCACCTGCTGGACCCGCCGCTGTTCAATATCGAACGTGTCGAGGTCATCAAGGGGCCTGCCGCGCTGGAGTTCGGCCAGGTCGCACCGGGCGGCCTCGTCAACTACGTGAGCAAGCGCCCCCAGGCCGACCCACTGCGCACCGTGAAGATCGGTGCAGGCAGCGATGGCTGGCGCAGCGCCGAGTTCGACCTCACAGACCCGCTCAACGCCGATGGCACGCTGCGCTACCGGCTGGATGGCGGCGCCAGCCGGGGCGGCAGTTTTGTGGATGGCAATACCCCGCACAAACAGGGCGTGGCGGGCAGCCTGGAGTGGCAGATCACGCCCGACACTGTCTGGCGCGCGCAGGCGGAGACCCAAAGCGCCGACGGCATCTCCACCTCGGGGCTGGCCGTGCCCGACCCCAAGAACCCACGCAGCGCCGATGCGCTACCGGTGGGCGCGTTCTACGGCGAGCCATGGTTGAAGACCGACGGCCATCTGCGCTTTTACTCCACCGAGCTGCAGCACCGTTTTTCAGACCAGGTGGAAGCGCGTGTGCACTTGTCGCGCAACGAAACCTTTCGCAACGTGAACATCGTCTCGCCCATGGGCCCGGTGACCAACGGCCGGGTGGCGCGCACCTACTGGATGGCGCCGGGACAAAAATACACGTCGGACACTGCGCTGGCCGAGCTGCGCGCTCAGCTGCAAACCGGCGCCGTGAAGCACACGCTGCTGGCGGGTGTGGACTGGCGCACCATCTCTGGCTTTTACGGCGCGCGCACCTCGGGCAATCTGGGCAGCATCGACCTGTACAACCCCATCGCAGGTCTGGTGCCGCCCGTGGCCTCCACCGGCGTGGGCAAGCTCTCCTCCGACGCCCGCAACACCGGTGTTTTCGTGCAAGACCGCATGGTGTGGGGCGACTTCGGCTTGCTGCTGGGCCTGCGGCATGACCAGTTCAAGGACGTATACACCACCCCCATCACCGACGTGAGCAAGACCCAGCCCAGCGCCGCGCTGAGCTGGCAAGTGCAACCCGGCAGCATGCTGTACGCCAGCCATGCACGCTCCTTCCAGGCCAACTCGGGCACGCTGCTGTGGGGCGACCGCGCCGCGCCGCCGTCCGAAGGCAAACAGTTCGAAGTGGGCTGGAAGCAAGAGTGGCTGGGGCAGCGCCTGATGACCACGGTCTCGGCATTTGACCTGGAGTTCACCAACGCCCCCGCCGCCGATCCGGAACACACGGGCTACTCCGTGCTCACGGCACGCCAGCGCATCAAAGGCGTAGAGCTGGAGCTGCAAGGCCGCATCAGCCCCGGCTGGACGGTCACCGCCCAGACCAGCTTCCTGGACCCCAAGGTGCTGACCGACACCACGGCCGGCGCCAACGTAGGCAACCGCATCCAGCAGGCCACGCGCCGCACCGCATCGCTGTGGACGCAGTACCGCGTGCCGCAACTGCCAGGCCTATGGGTCGGTGGTGGCCTGGTGCACCAGGGCGACAAATTCACCGCCAACGACAACAAATGGCGCCTGCCCGGCTACACCGTGGTGGACCTGGCGATGGGCTACCAGTTCGCAGGCGGCGTGCGGCTGCAAGCCAACCTGAAAAACGCAGGCAACCGGCGCTACTACATAGACGGCACCACCACGGCCGCAGGGTTTGGCGCCGTGGTACCCGGCCAGCCGCGCAGCCTGCAGGTGTCGCTGGACTACACGTTCTGACGCTGCACCGTGCTCGCAGTGCCTACCCCACCGCGCACTGCGGGCGCCCTGCAAGGCCAGCGCAGCCCGGCGCACATGCCACGCGCACAACGCGCGCCCTTTCGTGTTTTTATTTTTGGAAAGACCACACCATGACCCCATGCACCACCCTGTGCCGCACGGCCATCGCACAAGCCGCCCTGCTTGCCCTGTGCGGCGCAGCCTACGCACAAACGGCCAGCGATGCTACGGCCCCGTCGGCAGAGAAGGCCTTGGCCCCCGTTACGGTCAATGCCAACGGGGGAAAAGAGAACCCCACCGGTCCCGTCACCGGCTTTGTGGCCAAGCGCGCCTTGAGCGCCACCAAGACCGACACGCCCTTGCTGGAAACCCCACAGGCCATCAGCGTGATCACCCGCGACCAGATGGAAGCCCAAGGCGTGCAAACCCTGCGCCAGGCCACGGCCTACACGGCGGGTGCCGTGTCCAACTACTTCGACAGCCGCGTGGACAGCTTCAAGGCACGGGGCAGTGACGTGAGCCAGTACCAAGACGGGCTGCTGCGCAGCTACGGCACCTACAACACCAGCCGCCCCGACCCTTACACGCTGGAGCGGGTGGAATTTTTGCGCGGCCCCACCTCGGTGCTGTACGGCCAGGGCAGCGTGGGCGGGGTGCTCAACCTCAGCAGCAAGCGGCCCCAGGCCGAGCCATTGCGCGAAGTGCAAGTGCAGCTGGGCAACTACAGCCGCAAGCAAATCGCCACCGACCTCACGGGTGCACTCGACCAGGAAGGCCAGTGGCTCTACCGCCTGGTGGCCGTGGGCCGCGACAGCGGCAGCCAGGTCGACCATGTGGACGACAACCGCGTGGTGCTGATGCCCTCACTCACCTGGAAGCCCAACGCCGCCACCTCGCTCACGCTGCAAGGCTTGCACCAAAAGGACAAGAGTGGCTCGCTGATCGGCTTCTTCCCCTGGCAAGGTACGCAACTGCCCAACCGGTATGGGCAAATCCCCACCAACACCTTCATCAGCGAACCGGGCTGGGACGCCTACGACACCACCAACAACTCCTGGGGCTACCTCTTCAGCCACCAGTTCAACAGCGACTGGACCCTGCGCCAGAACCTGCGCCGCACCGTGAGCGAGGTGGACTACCGCACCCTGTACACCAGCTTCGCGGCCAACGCCGCTGCAGGCCGCCCCGCTCGCCCTGTGTTCAACAGCGATGGCCGCACCGTGGTGCGCGATGCGGTCTGGCAATTCAACACCGGCCGCATGCTGCTCATCGACACACAGCTCGAAGGCAAGCTCAAGGCAGGCAGCACCGAGCACAACCTGCTCACCGGCATCGATATCCAGCGCAACCACACAGGCCAGTCGGTCTGGCGTGGTCTCGCATCGTCCATCGATGTCTACAACCCTGTGTATGGCAACTTCACGCCCCCCACGGCATCGCAACTGGTGCGCCAGCCCAACGTGGAGCAAAAGCAGCTGGGCTTTTACGCGCAAGACCAGATCAAATGGGGCCGCTGGACTGCCACGCTGGGCCTGCGCCACGACAGCGCCCAGACCGAAACCGAAGGCCGCCCTGCCGCAGCCGTGGACGACAAGGTCTGGACCAAGCGCGCGGGCGTTACCTACCAGATGGATGGCGGCTGGGCACCGTACGCGGGCTACTCCGAATCCTTCCAGCCCCTGGGCGGCGTGGACGTGTATGGCACAGCCTACAAGCCCCAGCGCGGCGAGCAGTGGGAGGCTGGCGTGAAGTGGCAGCCGCCGGGCCAGGGCATCAGCGCCTTTGCCGCGGTGTACACCCTGCGCGAGAAGAACCGCAAGACCAGCGACCCCAGCAACCCGCTCAACAGCCTGCAGATTGGCGAGGTGAAGGTCAATGGCTTTGAAACCGAAGTGCAGGCCAGCCTGGCCCGCCAGTGGGACTTCACCCTGGCCTATGCCTACACCGACGCCAAGATCAGCCGCAGCAATGCAGGCGACCAGGGCCTGCCCGTGGCCAGTGTGCCCAAGCACACCGCATCGGCCTGGCTGAGCCACCGCTTTGCCGCCGAAGGCCGTGGCGGCTGGACGGTGGGGGCAGGCGTGCGCTACACCGGTTCGCAATGGAGCGGCACCACCGCCATCAGTGCACCGGCAGCCACCATTGCCGACGCCATGCTCGCCTACGACGCAGGCGACTGGCGCCTGGCCTTCAACGTGGCGAACCTGACCGACAAGGTGCAGATCACCCAGTGCCAAGCGCGCGGGGATTGCTTCTATGGGCAGGCGCGCACCTACACGCTGACGTCGACCTACCGCTTCTGAAGCGCCCCCCGCCCGCTCCCCGGTGCCAAGGCGTGCCCGCCCTGGCACCGGGCCCGCCCGCCGGGCCTGCGCCCCTGCCAAGCCAGGCCAGACCCCAAGCGGTATCCCGCGATCGAAGCAACGCGGGTCGATCACACCACTGGCCCTCCAACGGTTCTCCAACCTTCTACCCATGTAAAAGCCATGACCACATTCACCACCCATCGGCCCGCGCTGACTGCCGTGGCGCATGCCACCTTGGCGCTGCTGTGCGCCTGCGCAGCGCAGGCGCAGGCGCAAAGCGCTCCAACACCGGCCGCCGACAAAGCCCTGCCCTCGGTCACCATCAATGCCGCAGCCGAAGGGGGCGAAACCGCTACCGGCCCGGTCACCGGCTTTGTGGCCAAGCGGGCCCTCAGCGCCACCAAGACCGACACGCCGCTGCTGGAAACCCCGCAGGCCATCAGCGTCATCACGCGCGACGAGATGGAGGCGCAAGGCGCGCAAACGCTGCGCCAGACCACGGCGTACACCACCGGGGTGGTGTCCAACTATTTCGACAGCCGCCAGGACTCGTTCTCGGCACGGGGCAACGACCTGTCGCAGTACCTGGACGGGCTGCTGCGACAGACCGGCTACTGGAACGACACCCGCCCCGACCCCTACACGCTGGAGCGGGTCGAGGTGCTGCGCGGGCCATCGTCCGTGCTGTACGGCAAAGGCACCGTGGGCGGTGTGCTGGCGCTCACCACCAAGAAGCCCCTGGCCGAAACCCAACGCGAAGTACAGATCGAACTGGGCAACCACCACCGCAAGCAAATCGCCGCGGACCTGACCGGGACCATCGACAAGGACGGTGAGTGGCTCTATCGCCTGGTGGCCGTGGGGCGCGACAGCGACACCCAGGTGGACTACGTCAAGGACGACCGGGTGGTGATTGCCCCATCGCTCACCTGGAAGCCCAACGCCGCCACGTCGCTCACGCTGCAGGCCACCCACCAGCGCGACAAAAGCGGCTCGCTCATCGGCTTCTTTCCGTGGCAAGGCACGTTGCTGCCCAACACCTACGGCCAGATTCCGACCTCCCGCTTCAATGGCGAGCCGGGCTGGGATGCCTACAACGCCAGCAGTGACGCGATTGGCTACCAGTTCAGCCACCAGTTGAACGACAGCTGGACGCTGCGCCAGAACCTGCGCCGCACGGTCAGCGATGTGGACTACAAGACGCTGTGGACCAGCTTCTCTCCGCGCCCCGTGTTCACGGCAGACAACCGCACCGTCCAGCGCGATGCCAACTGGCACCTGGGCAACGTGCGCATGCTGCTGGTAGACACCCAACTACAAGGCAAGCAGCAGTGGGGCGCCACCGAGCACAACCTGCTCATGGGCATGGACGTGCAGCGCGTGCGCTCGGGTGCATCAGACTGGTTCCAGTCCAACGCGGCCGACCTGGACCTCTACAACCCCGTGTACGGCAACTTCACTCCGCCCACGGCGGCAGACCTGACCCTGCAGCCCAGCGTGAGCGAGCGCCAGCTGGGCTTCTATGCCCAAGACCAGATTCGCTGGAACGCCTGGACCTTCACACTCGGCCTGCGCCACGACAAGGCCCGCTCTGCCACCGATGACAGCCCCGAGGCATCGACCGAAGACAAGGCCTGGAGCAAGCGCGCAGGCGCCACCTACCAACTGGGCAACGGCTGGGCGCCGTACGTGAGCTACGCGGAGTCATTCCTGCCGGTTGGAGGCGTTGACTTCTACGGCAAGCCCTACAAACCCACACGCGGCAAACAATGGGAGGCTGGCGTGAAGTGGCAGCCCGCAGGCCAGGGCATCAGCGCCTACGCAGCCCTGTACCAATTGCGCGAAACCAACCGCAAGACCAACGACCCCGCCAACCCCATGAACAGCCTGCAAGTGGGCGAAGCCAAGGTGCGCGGCCTGGAGGCCGAAGTCAAGGCCAGCCTGGCGCGCCATTGGGATGTGAGCCTGGGCTACGCCTACACCGATGCCCGCATCTCGCGCAGCAACGACGGTGACCAGGGCCAGCGGCTGGAGAGCGTGCCAAAACACACTGCATCGGCCTGGCTTTCACACCGCTTTGCCAACGCAGGCCGCACCGGCTGGACGGTGGGCGCAGGCGTGCGCTACACCGGCTCACAGTCAAGCAGCAGCGGCACGTATGCCATCAGCACCCCGGCCTCCACCATCGCCGACGCCATGCTCGCCTACGACGCTGGCGACTGGCGCGTGGCCTTCAATGTGGTGAATCTGACCGACAAGGTGCAGATCACCCAATGCCTGGCCCGTGGGGACTGCTTCTATGGGCAGGCGCGGACGTATACGCTGACGTCGACCTACCGGTTTTGAATGGACAGCGTGCGGGGTGTCCCCGCACGCTGGAGTTCAGCCGTCACAGGTCGGGCACTTCACCTGTCGCTGTGCCATGAATGAATTGCCTGCAGGTGTCAGCGATTCCTTGGGAGAAACTATCGGGGTCCACCCCGTCGTCTTGCGCAAACTCGGTCATCGCAGCGCACATGGCTTCAAAGTGCTTGGAGGCAATCGTATTGCGCTCGTACCGCTTTTGATAGCGCTCCAGAAGCTCTCTCGCGCTCTCCGAATGCTCGGCCAACGCGCTCAGATACTCGGCGTACTTAGCCTCCACAGGGGCTTGTGCCATATGGTCCGTCCACAGACGCCAACCCACTAGCAGAGCGAGGACGACAATACCGAAAGCGATGAGAGGACCCCACTCGCGTGCGAAAGATCTGGGTTGCGGCAAGGACGATGAGGTCGAAGAAGGCATGGAGACAATGTCGAAAGCGTGGGACCGCAGCTTGCGCAGCAGGTGCAGAAAGACGCGAAGCCTACCGCATACCGGCCTTGTGCAAGCACGCGGTGCCGAACACGACCTGCCTCCATGCCGTCCCCTCAGGTGGCAGAGCAGCTAAAGCTCTCTGCCTTGGCGGGGTCTCCCGTGCCGTTGTAGCGCGGGAACTGCGGGAACTCGCACACCGGGCGCTGCAGCACAGGCGTCTTGCTGCCCGCAGCAAACTTGGTGGCCACCAGCTTGTCGGGCGCGGTCTGCTTTTCTACCCAGCTGTCCAGGGCCGTGAGCAGGTCGATGGAGAGCGGGTCGGTGCCTGCACCATCCAGGTTGTGGCCCACGGATGGTGAGGTGAGCATGCGCGCAAAGCCCCGTGCCTTGGTGGCGCCCACCTGTTGCTTCATCGACTCAAAATAGTCGGCCGTGCGGTACACCGATACGCAAGCATCGGCCAGGCCGTACCAGATGAGCAGCTTGCCGCCGTTGTCCGCGAAGGCAGAGATATCGGGGTTGGTCGAATCGATCATCTCGGCCAGCCGCAGGTACTGCGACGGGAAGCGGGTCGGGTCGTGGTCGAGCAGGCTGAGCTTGGGGTTGCCCTCCACCAGGCGCGCGGCCTCTTGCGCCGCCATGAAGTTGAACGAATCCCGTGCGGCAAAGCTGTTGCCGAACATGTAGTCCTTCCAGTCTGACGTGGAAGCACCACCCCGCCCATAACGGGGGTAACCCCGTGCGCCCCGCGAGAGCGTGACAGGTGTGTCGTGGTCGGCGTAGATCAGGCGGATGGATTCGATCTGTCCAGCCGTCAGGCACGTATCGTTTTCGGCCCCGGTGCACAGCAGCTCGGTAGGCACGTAGTTACACGCCGCCACATTGCCGATGATGCCGTCCTTGAGGCCATCGAGTGCATCGCAGGCCGCCGTCTCGGCCTTGGCATACAGGGCGACCTTCTCAGCGCTCAGCCAATTCTCGGGTTTGGAAAAGATGTGCTTGAGCACCGTAGGCCCCAGGTTGACCTGGTGCGCCTGCTGGCTGATGGCGGGCTCCATGGCGATCACGCCGTCGTAATCCTTGGGGTAGCGCTGGGTCGCGGCCAGGGCCGATCGGCCGCCGTTGGAATGCCCCATGTGATAGCGGCGCACAGGCCGTTTTCCGTAGAAGTCGGTCGCCATCGCCGTGCCCACTTCCAGCACCAGGTGGTTGGCTTCAAACGCATGGTTGCGCAGCGCTACGTCGCTAGAGCCCCATGAGAAGCCTGCTGGCCCGTGCCCCGAGTCCGAGCTGATCTTGACGTAAGGGTTGGCCGATGGGCCGACGAGCTGCTGGTAGAACACATCGTCCGTGGGGATGAAGCCATCGAACCCGCCGCCCCCGATGGTGAGCGTTTTGCCATTCCACAGGCTGCCGCTGGGCAGCTCCACCGCCCAGTGGATGGTGGAATCGGCCGACGAAACGATTTCGCCACGCACGATGCACACGTCTGGCAGGCTGCCGTTGGATTTGCGGACCTCCGTGGCCGTGACCTTGGCACCGCCGGGCAATGCAGCCGGGCGGTAGGTGGGGCAGGCTTCGGCCAGAGGGCGGGCAGAGGGCGATGGCGTGCCGCCGCTGCCGCCGCCGCAGGCGCTCAAGGCCAGCGCGGCCACAACAGCCAGCGCTGTGCCCGCAGCGTTGCGTGCCAGCAAGGCCCTGCCCGGCGAGCGCAACGCAGACGCGTGAAAGGTGGGGGAAGTCATGTGCAAAGTCTCCATATGTCGTGATGGTTTTAGGAGCCCTGCTGGCGGTATGCAGGCAGATGGGCAGAGTGCCCCACATGCCTGCCGCTGCAATGGCTCCGGGCGCCACGATAGGAGGCCAGGGGCACAAATAAGCCTCTGCAAATGCAGAGGGGAAGGGAAAGTCCTGAGCGCACGTTCTGAGCCCCTTCAGCCTGTGCCGCGAAGGAGGAAGGCCCCTATTTGCGCAGGGCGCTCACCAGCTCGACCTTGTTGCGCACGCCCAGCAGGCCGTAGGCACTGCGCAGATAGGTGCGCACGGTGGCGGGTGACAAGCCCAGTGCCAGCGCAATGTCTTTGTACGAATGCCCGTGCGCATACAGCGTGGCCGCACCCAGCTCACGCGGTGCCAAAGGCGACTGCGACGGTGGCTGCGCACTGCCCGGCTGGCGCACCACCAAGCTGATGAGGACCAACGGGCCACAGGCCTCAAACCGCAGCCGGGTGCTCTTGCCCAGCGCCACGGTGCCAGGTAGCTTGCACAGCCCCGCATGCAAGGCGGCAGGCAGTGCGGGGCCGAACCACTGCGGGTGGGCCTGGTGCAGCGCCTGCCCCAGGCGCAAACCCACGTAAAGCAAATTGCCATCTGGCTCGGCCAGCGCATGGCCATCCCACGGGTGGGCCGATGGCAGCGCCTGCAGGCGCTGCAACGCATGGCGCCAGTGGCACAGCAGGTGGGCAACAAACTCTCCAAATAACTCTGCCTCCTGCCCCGAGAACGGCGGGCCTTGCGGTGGACGGTAAACAGAGACGAAGAACATCATCCCACTGCCCGGCAGTTCCACCGTGATGGCCATGCAGTGGAACAGGCCGTGGCGGCGGCAGAAGGCTTCCAGCTCCGGGGGGATGGCGCCGGGCGCATCCGGGCCGTTCTCGCAGATGACCTCACCCAGGCGCTCCATGGACATGCGCGCAAACTCATCGCCCGCCGCCAGCGCGTTCCACTCCTGGGCAAACCGCTGGCTCAGGCCGATGCTGCCATGCAACCAGTTGCGCGGCGCAGCCTGTGCATTGCCTGCGGACACTTCGCCCCACCATGCTGAATCAAACGGCACCAGCCGCTGCAACAGGTGCAGCGCGTCGTGCAGCATCTGCTGCGGCGGAGTTTGATGGGCCAGTGCCGTCAGATCCAGCAGGCTGGCGCTGAGGGCTTGCAAGGGTGGCAGGGGCGGCGCGTGCAGCCAACGCTGTGGGCGGGGTGCGCTGCCAACGGTGGGGGGCATGGGGCGTCTCCTGGTTATTTTTCATAACCAATGTACCGAAACACCCAGGTGCTGCGTACCCGTACATGCCCTGCCGCAGACGCGAGGCCCATCGGCGTGCAAACGCCCTCAGCGCAGTACATATTTCAGGTCAAATCAGGCTCTAGCGATTATTCAATAAGCGCCAGCAGCTATTAAAAATGTAGCAAATCACCGCAAAATCAGTGGAACTCCAGGCGCACATACCCCGCCTGTGCAAGCGCTTCAGAGCCGAAGCTGCCCCATCATGGGCAATGCCACGGGGACAGTCTGGCTCCGTCCCCAGGCCTCAGTGCCCGCCAAACGTCCCCACCTGCCGCAACCCGCCCGTCAGGCCCCACAGGCTGATGCACCAACCGTCACAGCCCTCCACCACCACCAATCCAGGCAGGTCATTGCCGTCGATGTCGACATAGCTCTCGGGCGCGCCCGGCACCTCGCCCATGTAGACGTAAGCGTCCTGCTTGCGCACAAACACATGGTGCCGCTGGGCTTCGTAGAACGCATTCACATCGCGCACCACCTTGCCCGGCACCACCAACGTGGTGCGCGCATCCGCCGCCGCCTGGGGCAGACGAACAGACATGGCCGATTCCCAGCGCAACTGGGGCTGTAGCCAGCCAAAGCGGCGCGTGTCGGATTGCAGATAGGCTTGCAGCCCGGCGCGGTGCTCAGGCTCGATCTTGCGCACATCCCACCTGGGCGTGGCGGGTGGCGTGAGTGAAAAAAGGCCGTACTCCCGGCGGTCACTCTGACGTGCAAGACCCTGCACCGTCACCCCCACAGACTCCCACTCGTCAGCGCCTGAAGCGTTCTTAAACACCTCGGCCTTGCACTGGTACTTGGCCCCGGTCTGCAACGCAAACACGGCCTTGCCTGTATTGCAGTGCTGCGCCAGTTGCTGCAGCGGTGCCTTGTCATTGAACCGCGCAATCACCTGCTCCACATCGGGCGTCAGCATGGCAAAGAAGAGGCCGCCACGGGTGCTGTGGCTTTCTTTTTCCATGCCGGCGAAGGCGGGCAAGGTGCAGGCGAGGGCCAGCAGGGAGGCAAGCAGACGTGGCAAGGTCATGGCAGCTTCTTATGGATAACTAGGGGATGCTAACGCGATGGGGGCTGGCAGCGTTGGGCCAATATTCTGCGATAACGTCGACGCCGAACTTCACGGGGGTATGTTGACCCTTTCCAATTCCGAACTCCGACTCCTTGTAGATATAGTTCGCCGATACGGCACATACCAGCAAATCTCTCTGGGTTTCCGCAATACACGCGCTAGCAGGACTAAGCCATGCACATTCGTTGCGAGTCTGATTTCTACGTTTCGATCGAGAGTGCAGAGCCTTCAAACGAAGACGTCCTCGTCATCGTTAAAGCCAGATGCCCCGGATTCCATGGCGAGATTGACACCTGGATTGCCCGAGATGCTTGGGTTGGGTTTTGCAACCAGTTGGCGGTCCTGAATGAACATCGCCAAGGTCAAGCTACTGTCGAGAGCATCAGCCCCAAGGAATTGCACCTCATTGTCCGATCCATAGATCGCTTAGGTCACATGGGGGTGGAAGGCGAGCTAGGCTATCGAGGTGTCCATGGCGAAACCCATCTTCGTTTCTCGACCATGGCATTTGATCCATCGACGCTTCCGCAGCTTCTGACTGAGGCACGTGAAATCGCGGGCTAAAAATCGACCGCAGCGGACCGACACCATCCTCGCTGGCTGGCCTGCTGAATTCAGATTTTGAGCGACCACTTTCATTGCGGCTGAACGGCTGCGCCGGGCCGATATCCGCCGTCATTTCATGGCGTTAGCGCCAGGGATTTTTCCGTCTACCTGAATAAGTATCGACTCATCGAGTTCGACGACCTCGAATCGACCGCCTTCTCGCTCATAGACTTCACCCGACAGAAATTGAACAACCGTCGAGCCGATCAGGGCATGGATCTCAATGACATTGCTTGTTGTTCCATCCCGTCGAAGCTTCAGGATTGTCATGAGGCCTGTCGGAAGTTCAGAAAGCTCCCGATGTCTAAAAATGCCAGACGAGGAATCAATCCGCATTAGCCCTTTGTCCATGGCTGAGCCCACGTAAAGCCCGTGCACCCCAGTTCCATCTTCGCACTGTGATTGCAAGGAAAGCGTTTGCCCGTCAGCAAGGGTCACGCAGACATCGACAAACTGCAGATAGGGGACATTCGGATGGCTCCACACAATCTCGCCTGGAGCGAAAGACGCCATCCCAGAGGCGTCCATTTCCCAGCTACCGCCCTCGGCCAATGCCATCTCGCAGCCCGTCCAGCGGACAACTACTTGTTGATCAAGCTTAGAAACCGAGTTGGGTAAAACAGTGATCATCAGCTGTGGTTGAAAAAAGCAGGCGCTAATTTTGAACTGAAAAAGCGAATGTCCGTGCTGGCTGATAGCAGCTAGCCACTCCAACACAAACAACGGGCCACTGCTTATTGCATTGGCCTCGCTGGTAACAAAACCCCTTCACATAACAGACACCATGGGCAGCGCGCCTTGCGCGCACCGCCCAACAGCGCCTGCAGTGTCAGAACATCACGCGTTCATGATCGACACCAGGCGTGTATTCAAGTGCGCCTCAATGGCTTCCGTGCCGCCTTCTGAGCCATAGCCCGAATCCTTCAAGCCACCAAACGGCAGCTCAGCCGCAGGGGCCGCAGCCTGGTTGATCCAGAGCATGCCCACTTCCAGGCGCTGGGACAGCAAGTGGGCGTTTTTCAGCGAGGTGGTGAAGGCGTAACCGGCCAGGCCAAACGGCAGGCGGTTGGCTTCGGCGATGGCGTCTTCGATCTTTTCAAAGCCACGCACGGCTGCCACGGGGCCGAAGGGTTCTTCGTTAAAGATGCGGGCCGACAGGGGCACGTCGTTGAGCACGGTGGGCTGGAAGAAGTTGCCTTCCGATCCAATGCGCTGGCCACCGACAGCCACCTGGGCGCCGTGCTGCACGGCGTCGGCCAGCAAGTCAGCCATGGCGGTGATGCGGCGGGGGTTGGCCAGAGGGCCCATCTGTGTGCCTTCGGCCAGGCCGTCGCCCACTTTCAAGCCCTGCGCGTGGCGGGCCAGTGCGGCCACAAATTCACCGCGGATGCTTTCGTGCACCAGAAAGCGCGTGGGCGAGATGCACACCTGCCCCGCGTTGCGGAACTTGGCACCGCCTGCGGCGCGGATGGCCAGCTCAACGTCGGCGTCCTCGGCCACGATGACGGGGGCGTGGCCGCCCAGCTCCATCGTCACGCGCTTCATGTGCTTGCCAGCCAGGGCCGCCAGTTGCTTGCCCACGGGGGTAGAGCCGGTGAAGGTGACCTTGCGGATGACCGGGTGCGGGATGAGGTAGTTGGAGATTTCTGCCGGGTCGCCATAGACCAGGCCCACGGTGCCTGCAGGCAAGCCTGCATCGGCAAAGGCGCGGATCAGCTCGGCGGGGCTGGCGGGGGTTTCTTCAGGCGCCTTAACGAGGATGGAGCAGCCTGCGGCCAGGGCGGCAGCGAGCTTGCGCACCACCTGGTTGATGGGGAAGTTCCACGGCGTGAAAGCGGCCACAGGGCCCACGGGGTCCTTGATCACCAGCTGCTGGGCCTTGAGGTTGCGCGAGGGCACGATGCGGCCGTACACGCGCTGGGATTCGTCGGCAAACCATTCGATGATTTCTGCGGCCGACATGGTTTCGACCTTGGCTTCGGCCAGGGGTTTGCCCTGCTCTTGCACCATGATGGCGGCGATGGCGTCGGCGCGTTCGCGGATCAACGCAGCGGCGCGGCGCATGGTCTTGGCGCGGTCCACAGCGGGGATGTCGCGCCAGGCTTCAAAGCCTTTTTGGGCGGCTTCCAGGGCGCGGTCCAGGTCGGCCTTGCCCGCGTGGGCCACCCGGCCAATTTCCTTGCCGGTGGCGGGGTTGTGCACGGCAATGGTCTTGCCGTCCGCAGCGTCCTGCCATGTGCCTGCAATGAAAAGACGGGTGTGGGGGTAGCTCATGCAAAAACTCCTGTGGATGGAACAAAAGACGGTGGCCAGCCCCGGGCCGGGCACCCTGGTGAATCTGCTTGAGCCCCAACAAGGCGTTGGGGGCCAAGCGCGCCCCACACTATAGGCGCAGCGCCAGCGGGCCGCCGTGGTTGTATGACAACCCGAGGCGAAGGTGGGGGTACTTGCCCCCTGCCCTTCGCACCCTGTCCACGCCCGCCGTCGCGCTGCGCCCTCGCCTGCAGGTCAGGGGGCTGCGGCCACACGCGGGGCCGCATCGCCCCAGTCGCCACCCAGGGCCCGGATGAGCCCCACCGTGGCCGTGTACTGCGCGGTGCGCACCTGCAGCGCCTGGCGACGGTTGCGCAGTTCGCTGCGGCGGGCGTCCAGCAGTTCCAGCTGGCTGACCAAGCCGTTGCGGTAGCGCGTGTCTGACAGCTGCGTGGCGCGGCGGGCGGCCGTCACTGCGCGGCCTTGTGCCTCGGCCTGGCCAGCAAGCCAGCGCAGCGAAGCCAATTGGTCTTCCACCTCGCGGAAGGCGGTGAGCACCTGCTCGCGGTGGCTGGCCAGGGCCTGCTCCAACCGGGCGTTGGCGCCCTGCACTTGCGCGTCGCGCTGGCCGCCGTCCCACAGGGGCAGCGAGAGCAAGGCACTCACGCCCCAGGCGCGGGCCGACCACTTGAAGAGGTCGCCCAGCTCGGGCGATGCGTGGCCCGCATTGCCCGTGAGCGTGATGGCCGGGAACCAGGCCGTTTGCGCCACACCCACACGGGCCTGCGCGGCCATCACTGCAGTCTGCGCAGCCGACACATCGGGCCTGCGGGCCAGCACGGTGCCAGGCACGCCGGGGGGGATGACCGGCAGGGCAGCATCGCTGGCAGCGGCGGGCAAGGCAAAGCCGCCAGGCACCTCGCCCACCAGCACGGCCAGGGCGTTGGACAGCAGCGCCTGCTGGCGTTGCAGGGCCAGGGCTTCGGACTCGGTGGCGGCCACCTCGGTCTGCACGCGGGCCACGTCCAGTTCGGCCACATCACCGGCCTGCTGGCGGCGCTGCGTCAGGCGCAGGGTGTCTTGGTACGCGGCCAGGCTTTCATTGACGAGTTGCAGCTCGGTCTGCGCAGCCCGCAGCTGCAAATAGGTTTGCGCCACGTCGGCCTGCACCAGGAGGCGCGTGCTTTGCAGCAGCGCGGCGCGGGCATCGGCATCCAGCCGCGCAGCATCGCTGGTTTGCGACAGCTTGCCAAACAGGTCCAGCTCGTACGACACATTGAGCCCGGCCGTGCCCAGTGTGGCGGGGGTGGCACTGCCCGTGGTGGCGGCACCGGCCTGGCGCGTCACGCCCGCCGATGCGCCCACCTGCACCGAGCGCGCAGCGTCGGCCGAGCGCAGCAGCGAGCGGGCCTCGGCCAGCCGCCCAGCGGCTTGCTGGATGCTGGTGTTGGCGCTGCCTGCGCGCTGTACCAGGTCGGCCAGCGCCGGGTCCTGAAAACCCAGCCACCACTCGCCGCGGGGTTGGGCCTCAGCGGGAGGGGCTACCGTCCAGGGGGCGGGCGGCACGGCGGCTTGCTGGCTGCCTGCGCTGAAGGACTCGGGCACGGGCACACCGGCGTGCGGTGCGGGCACCACCGGCTGTGTCATGCAGCCGGCCAGCACCAGCGCTGCGACCAGGGGGGCCAGCAGGCTGCGCCTGCGGGCTGCGGGGGTTGGCACGGCCCCGGGGTGATTTGCGTTGTCTGTCATGTTGAATCTCCTGCCGGGCCCACAGCCCCGGTCTTCCAGGGCTGTGGGCGGCTTTGGGCGCAGGGCCTGGGCCCATTGCAAATAGCTCAAAGGCACAAAGGCGTTCAGGCACCTTCATGGGGGTGGCGGGGCGCTGCCAGCACGGGGTGCGCGGCACTGCCTGCGGCGTGCGGAGCATGCGAGATGGGCGCCACATGCGCGCCATGCTCCACCAGCGGGCGGTTGCCTGCCAGCTTGCGCAGCAGCACGTAGAACACGGGTGTGAGGAACAGGCCAAAGGCTGTCACCCCAATCATCCCGGCGAACACGGCCACGCCCATGGCGCTGCGCATTTCTGCGCCCGCACCGGTGGACAGCACCAGGGGCAGCACGCCCATCACAAACGCCAGCGAGGTCATGAGGATGGGGCGCAGACGCAGGCGGCTGGCCTCAATGGCGGCCTGCACGGGGCTGCGACCCGCAAACTCCAGCTCGCGCGCAAACTCCACGATCAGGATCGCGTTCTTGGCCGATAGCCCCACCAGCACGATGAGCCCGATCTGCGTGAACACGTTGTTGTCGCCCTTGGTGAGCCACACCCCCGTCATCGCCGCCAGCAGGCCCATGGGCACGATCAAGATGATGGCAATGGGCAGCGTGAGGCTTTCGTACTGCGCAGCCAGCACCAGGAACACCAGCAAGATGGCCAGCGGGAACACCAGCACCGCAGAGTTACCCGCCAGGATTTCCTGGTAGGTCAGCTCGGTCCATTCAAACGTGATGCCCTGGGGCAGCGTCTCGGCTGCAATGCGCTCGATAGCGGCCTGGGCCTGGCCCGACGAGAAGCCGGGCGCAGGGCCACCATTCACATCGGCGGCCAGGTAGCCGTTGTAGCGCATGGCACGCTCAGGGCCAAAGCTGGGCTCGATCTTCATCAGCGCAGACAGCGGCACCATCTCGCCCGTGCTGGAGCGCACCTTGAGTGCAGCCACGTCCTCGGCCCGCGCGCGGTAGGCCGCATCGGCCTGCACGCGCACGCTGTAGGTGCGGCCAAACTGGTTGAAGTCGTTGGCGTACAGGCTGCCCAGGTAGATTTGCAGGGTGTCGAAGATGTCCGTCACGGGCACGCCCAGCTGGCGCGCCTTGGTGCGGTCGATGTTGGCGTACAGCTGCGGCACGTTGACCTGCCAGCTGGTGAACAGCCCAGCCAGCTCGGGCGTCTGGTAGGCCTTGCCCATGAAGGCCTTCACGGCGCCGTCCATGGCTTCGTAGCCCAGCGAGGCACGGTCTTCGATCTGCAGCTTGAAGCCGCCGGTGGTACCCAGGCCTGCCACGGGTGGCGGCGGGAACATGGCGATGAACGCTTCCTGGATGCTGCCAAACGCCTGGTTCAACTGCATGGCCACGGCACCGCCGCTTTGGTCAGCACGGGTGCGCTCGGCAAAGGGCTTGAGCGTGACGAACACGATGCCCGAGTTGGAGCTGTTGGTGAAGCCGTTGATCGACAGGCCCGGGAAGGCGATGGCGTCTTCCACATTGGGGTTGGTCTTGACGATTTCACCCATGCGGCGGATCACATCTTCGGTGCGGTCCAGCGTGGCGCCATCGGGCAGCTGGGCAAAGCCCACCAGGTACTGCTTGTCTTGCGCAGGCACAAAGCCGCCAGGCACCACCTTGAACAGGCCCCAAGTGGCACCCACCAAGGCCAGGTAAACGACCAGCATCAGCGCCTTGCGGCCAATGACGCGCTTGACGCCACCGCTGTAGGCGTCCGAGCCGCGCTGGAACACGCGGTTGAAGGCGCCAAAGAAGCGGCCCAGCACCTTGTCCATGCCGCGCGTGAGCGCGTCCTTGGGTTCGTGGTGGCCCTTGAGCAGCAGTGCGCTCAGCGCGGGTGACAAGGTCAGCGAGTTGATGGCCGAGATCACCGTGGAGATAGCGATGGTGACCGCAAACTGGCGGTAAAACTGGCCCGTGAGCCCGCTGATAAAGGCCAGCGGCACAAACACGGCCACCAGCACCAGCGCAATCGCGATGATGGGGCCAGAGACTTCACGCATGGCGCGGTAGGTGGCTTCACGCGGGGTCAGGCCCGCCTCGATGTTGCGTTCGACGTTCTCGACCACCACGATGGCGTCGTCCACCACGATGCCGATGGCCAGCACCAGGCCGAACAGGCTCAGCGCGTTGATCGAGAAGCCCAGCAAATGCAGCACCGCAAACGTGCCCACCACCGACACCGGCACGGCCAGCAGCGGGATGATGGAGGCGCGCCAGGTCTGCAGGAACAGGATCACTACGATCACCACCAGGGCGATGGCTTCGATCAGCGTCTGGATGACGGACTTGATGGACGCACGCACGAACTGTGTGGGGTCGTACGCAATGCGGTACTCCACACCTTCGGGCATGTTCTTCTGGATCTCGTCCATGGTCTTGCGCACATTGGCCGAGATGTCGAGCGCGTTGGAGCCCGGGGCCTGGAACACGCCCATGCCCACGGCGGGGTCGTTGTTGAGCAGCGAACGCAGCGAATAGTCGGCAGCACCCAGCTCCAGGCGGGCGATGTCGCGCAGGCGTGTCACCGCGCCGTCGGCGCTGGTCTTGACGATGATGTCGCCAAACTCTTCCTCGGTCGTCAAACGGCCCTGGGCGTTGATGGACAGCTGCAGGTCCACGCCCGGCAAGCCGGGCGATGCACCCACCACACCGGCAGCCGCTTGCACGTTTTGCCCACGGATGGCAGACACCACATCGCTGGCCGAGAGGCCGCGCTGCGCTACCTTTTGGGGGTCGAGCCACACGCGCATCGAATAGTCGCCGCCGCCAAAGATCTGCACCTGGCCCACGCCGCCAATGCGGGCGAGCCGGTCCTTCACGTTGAGAACGGCGTAGTTGCGCAGGTAGTCGATGTCGTAGCGGTTGTTGGGCGAAACCAGGTGCACCACCATGGTCAGGTCCGGCGCGCTCTTGACGGTGGTAACACCCAGGCGGCGCACTTCTTCAGGCAAGCGCGGCTCGGCCTGCGAGACGCGGTTTTGCACCAGCTGCTGTGCCTTGTCCGGGTCGGTGCCCAGCTTGAAGGTCACCGTCAGCGTCATCACGCCATCGGTCGTGGCCTGGCTGCCCATGTAGAGCATGCCTTCCACACCGTTGATGGATTCCTCCAGCGGCGTGGCCACGGTCTCGGCGATCACCTTGGGGTTGGCACCTGGGTACTGGGCGCGCACCACCACAGACGGCGGCGCGACCTCGGGGTACTCAGAGATGGGCAGACCGCGCAATGCGATGAGCCCCCCCAGGAAGATGAGCACCGACAGCACCCCGGCAAAGATGGGGCGGTCAATGAAAAAACGGGACAGGTTCATACAAATATTCCTGATAGCTCAAATCACTCGCTGCGCTCACACAGCGGGCGACTTGGTGGCGCCTTGGGCTTGCTTGCGCTCACCGGGCACCTCTGCTTTGGCCGACATGGGCACGGCTTGCGGTGCCAGCACAGCACCGGGGCGCACGCGCTGCAGGCCGTTGACCACAATGGTCTCGCCCGCCTTCAGGCCCGAGGTGACCACGCGCAGGCCGTCCACCGGGGCGCCCAGCGTCACCTCGCGGTACTCGGCCTTGTTGCCTTCGGCCACCACCATCACAAACTTCTTGCTCTGGTCGGTGCCCACGGCACGCTCGTTGATGAGCACCGCCTGCGTGTTGCGGGCCTGGCCCATGCGGATGCGTGCAAACTGGCCGGGGATGAGTGCGCCGTCGGCGTTGTCAAACACCGCACGCACGCGCACGGTGCCGCTCTTGGCGTCCACCTGGTTGTCAATCAGCTGCAGGTGGCCGGCGTGCGGCGTGCCGCCACTGGTGCTGGTGCCCGTGCCCATTTGCACAGGGATACGCTCCAGCAACTGGCGCGCACTTTGCCCCTTGGAGCCGCTGCCCAGGTCTTGCAGGGCCTTCACCACGATCTGCTCGTCGGTGTCAAAGCTCGCGTAGATGGGGCTGACAGAGACGAGCGATGTCAGCACCGGCGCGCCCGCACCGGCGGACACCAGGTTGCCCACCGTGACTTCGGCGCGCCCCACGCGGCCCGCCACCGGCGCGCGCACCTGGGTGTACGACAGGTTCAGGCGTGCGGTTTGCAATGCGGCCTGCGCAGCGCGCAGGTTGGCATCGGCCTCGCGGTGGGCGTTCTGGCGTTCGTCGTGCTCGCGCTGGGCGATGGCGCTTTCTTGCAGCAGACGGGTGGAGCGGTCCAGCTCACTGCGGGTGTATGACACCCGGGCCTGCGCGGCGGCCACCTGGGCTTCGGCGCGGTCCACCTCGGCGGCGTAGGGGGCGGGGTCCACCGTCACCAGCAGGTCGCCCTGCTTGACGAGGGCACCCTCCTTGAAGTGCACGGCCTGCAGCGCACCCGCAACGCGGGGGCGCACCTCTACGCGCTGCACGGCCTCCAGGCGGCCCGAGAACTCGTCCCACAGGGCTATGTCTTTTTGCAGCACAGCGGCCACCGACACGGGTACGCCCTGCGGGGCGGCCCCTGCCGTGGGCGATTCAGCGTGCGAGTCTTGCAGGCCCAAGGCCGTGCCCCCCACAGCCACAGCCGCCGCAATGGCGCCTGCCGTGGCCCACCAGCGGCGGCGGGGCGAAGAGAGAAGTGCGTTGTTCATGGTGTTTTCCTCCGTGTCATTGATTCGGTTCATCAGGTCTGTCCAGGTCTGCCGGGCATGCCGCTGGTGGCGGGCCCGCAGGGCTCAAAAGGCTCTCAGCGCCATTCGGAGCTGTCTCAAACGCCCCATACAGGAGCGCGGTGCAAAGCACAAAAATCCAGGCAAAGCACATCCCTCCGGCACTTCGGGCCAGATTCAAAATAGGTTGCGAAATCCAAGGGCAAGGCTGCGCCCAGCCAGCTCTGCAAGCAGGCTGGGCCAGCGGCGATCAAGCGCCGGTCCAGGGGTCAAGTCATCGGTGCGATCTGTGTCAGGACGGGGCCCGACATCGGGTGGCTTCAAAAAACCGCCGGAACTCCTCTTGCACCGCACCGGCGCAAGGGCATTCGTGCGGGCCAGTCTCCAGCAAAGGCTCTGGCCATTTCTCGGCCTTGGCAAACACATGCTGCGTCACCACCAAGCCTGCGGCACGCAGCCGGGCGGCATAGGCCAGGGCCTCGTCGTGCATGGGGTCGGTGTCACCCACCAAAATCAGCGTGGGGGGCAAGCCTGCCAGGCGGTGCGCAGAAGCCGGTACCGCGTAGGGGTGCTCGGCATCGCGTGGGCAGCGCAGGAAGTTGCGCCAGCCCTCCACCCACTTGCAGTCCACCGCGTCACCTGTCACCTGCCGCTGCGAGGCTGTGCCCACGCAGGGGTCGAGCATGGGCGAGAGCAAAATTTTCCCAGCCAGCGGAGGGTGGGACTGGTCACGCGCCATCAGGGCCACGGCGGCAGCCAGGTTGCCACCAGCCTCTTCGCCCGCCAGGTACACCAGCGCGCCCTGTCCGCCCAGCTTCGTGCGGTTGCGGTGCACCCACTTGAGTACGTCGTAGCCGGTGTCCACGGGTTGTGGAAACGGAGTGAGCGGGTAAGCCACCGACACCACCACGGCGCCAGCGCCTTCCAGCAAGCCACCCACGGTGCAGCCATTGTCCAGGTCACCCGACACAAAGGCGCCGCCATGAAAGTGCACCACCACTGGCGAGGTCTGGCCCGTCTTCTTGCGGCCGTACATGCGCACCGCCACGCTTTGGCCGGCAGCCAGTTCAATGGCGCTATCGACACAACGCGCTGCGGCTGGCTGCACCTTGGGTGCGGCGGCTGGCTTGGACTGCGGGGCGGGACGGGGGGCGTCGGGTTGCATGGCATGGCCCCGGAAAGGGGACCCTAAATCTTGGGATGGTTGAAATGTACCGACACAGCAGCACCTGATAAACCCGGCAAACACCACCGCAGTGTTTCCAAAAGCTCAACAATCAAGCCATAGGTTGCGTGTGAGAATTCTTCAGCCCCCGCAGAACAAAGTTCTGCGGGGGCTGATCAACCCGTTTCGAGGAGGGGCCATGGACCAAATTCAGGCCATGCGCATATTCACCCGTGTCGTAGAAGCAGGCACATTCACGCGGGCAGCCGACTCTTTGTCGCTGCCCAAAGCCACCGTCACCAAGCATGTGCAGGCGCTGGAGGAGCGACTGCGCGTGAAGCTGCTCAACCGCACCACGCGCCGCGTGACCGTGACGGCCGACGGCGCCGCTTACTACGAACGTACGGTGCGCCTGCTGGCCGACCTGGACGACATCGAAGCCAGCATGACCAACGCCCGCGCCAACCCGCTGGGGCGGTTGCGGGTGGACGTGGGCACCTCGGTGGCGCAGTTGCTCATCATTCCGCACCTGGCCGAGTTCCAGGCCCGCTACCCCGACATCCAGCTGGACCTGGGCGTGAGCGACCGCACGGTGGACCTGATTGGTGACAACGTGGACTGCGTCATTCGCGGCGGGGCGCTGAGCGACCAGTCGCTGGTGGCGCGGCGCATCGGCAACCTGGAGTTCCTCACCGTAGCGTCGCCCGACTACCTGGCGCGCAAAGGCACGCCCGCGCACCCCCTGGAAGTCGAAGAAAAGCACTCCAGCCTGCTGTATTTCTCGCCCCAGTCTGGGCGGCACTACCCGCTGGAGTTCCGCAAGGGCACCGAGTCCATCGACATCCACGGGCCGTACCAGGTCAGCGTGAACGAGGCCAATGCCTATGTGTCTGCAGCGGTGCAAGGCCTGGGCATCGCGCAGATCACCAGCTTTCAGGCGCAGCGGCACTTGCAAAGCGGTGCGCTGGTACAGCTGCTGCCTGAGTGGACCCAGCCCTTGCTGCCCGTCTATGTGGTGTACCCGCCCAACCGACACCTCAGCGCCAAGGTGCGCGCGTTTGTGGACTGGGCCGCAGAGCTGTTTCAGCGCGAACCTTACATGCAGCGCACCGAATCGCCTTCGGCGTGAGAACCTGTTCAAAGGCCGGTGCCCACAGCATCCAGTCGCTTTATGCTCTGGACCTATGAACACACCCCAAGCGCCCCAGGGGCCGCAGCCCCACAGCACTGACGCGCCAAACGGCACCAGCCCCGTGGCCGCCCCCTCCACCACCCCCAAGCCCACGGTGGCCGCCCCTGCCCCACCCGCCAAGCAGGCGCGCAATCCCTTGCATGGCATCACGCTGGAGGCCATCGTGGTGGCACTGTCAGACCACTATGGCTGGGCAGAGCTGGGCCGACTGGTGCCGGTGCGCTGCTTTCAAAGCGACCCCAGCGTCAGCTCCAGCCTGAAGTTTTTGCGCAAGACGCCGTGGGCGCGCGAAAAGGTAGAGAGCCTCTACCTTTTCATGCTGCGCCAGCAACGGCGCAACGGGTAAACCGCGCCTGGCGCAGTGGTCAGCCTCAGTCGCTGACCGCCACCAAAAAGTCGCGGCTGATGCCCGCGCCCAACTCGTTCACCTTGTCCAGGAACTGGGTCAGGAAGGCATGCAGGCCCTGCGACAGGATCTCGTCGATGCGGCCATATTGCAGATCGGCCAGCAGACGACCTGCGCGGCGCTGGGTTTCTGAAGAGTGGTCGTTGGCCAGCACGCTCAGGTTCTCCACCACTTCGTGCAAGCTGGCATGCAACGAGCGGGGCATGTCGCGCCGCAAGATCAGCAAATCCGCCACCCGCCCGGGCGTGATCACGTCGCGGTACACCTTGCGGTAAACCTCAAACGCCGAGACGCTGCGCAAGATAGCGCTCCAGTGGTAGAAGTCGTTCTCCTGGTTGCGCTCGCTGGCGCGGCCAAAGAAGTCGTTCTGCACAGCATGGAATTTCACATCCAGCAAACGCGCCGTGTTGTCGGCCCGCTCCAGGAACGTGCCCATGCGCAGAAAGTGAAACGCCTCGTCTTGCAGCATGGTGCCCAGCGTCACGCCGCGTGAGAGGTGCGAGCGGTATTTGACCCATTCAAAAAACTGCCCCGGGTCGCGCTCAAACGCATTGCCTTCCAGCTGGCGGTGCAGCTCCAGCCAGGTCTGGTTGATGGTTTCCCAGACCTCGGTGGTCAAGGCACCGCGCACGGCCCGTGCGTTTTCGCGCGCTGCGCGCAGGCACGACACGATGGACGATGGGTTGTTGCCATCACGCACCATGAACTCCAGCACACGCTCGGGCGTCACCTCGCCATGCTTGGTGGTGTAGGCAGGGATCAGTTCGCTGATGGACAGCAAGCCCTCCCACCCCTCTTGCGCGGCCTCGGCAGCCTGGGGCAACAGCGAGGTGTCGTAGCTCACGTTGAGCATGCGGGCGGTGTTCTCTGCCCGCTCTGTGTAGCGAGACATCCAGAACAGATGGTCGGCAGTGCGGCTCAGCATGATTCGGTCCCTCCATTTCCCAGCACCCAGGTGTCTTTGGTGCCGCCGCCTTGTGACGAATTGACCACGAGTGAGCCCTCTTGCAGGGCCACGCGCGTGAGGCCACCGGCCACCATCTGCACTTCACGCCCGCTGAGCACGAAGGGGCGCAGGTCGATGTGGCGTGGGGCAATGCCACTGTCCACAAAGGTGGGGCAGCTCGACAGGCTGAGCGTGGGCTGCGCGATGTAGCCCGCTGGGTTGGCCAGCAGGGCACCGCGAAAGGCTTCGATCTCGGCCTGCGTGGCGGCAGGGCCGATGAGCATGCCGTAGCCGCCCGCGCCGTGCACTTCCTTGACCACCAGGTCTTTGAGGTTTGCCAGCACGTACTGCAGGTCGTCCTGCTTGCGGCACATCCAGGTGGGCACGTTTTTCAGGATGGGCTCCTGGCCCAGGTAGAAGCGAATCATCTCGGGCACATAGGGGTAGACCGATTTGTCGTCAGCCACGCCGGTGCCCACGGCGTTGCAGATGGCCACGTTGCCTGCGCGATAGGCCTCCATCAGGCCGTAGCAGCCCAGGGTGGACTTGGGCCGGAAGACCTGAGGGTCAAGGAAGTCGTCGTCCACACGGCGGTAGATCACGTCCACCCGCTGCAGGCCGCGCGTGGTGCGCATGTAGACGAACTTGTCGCGCACCACCAGGTCTTGCCCTTCCACCAGCTCCACGCCCATTTGCTGGGCCAGGAAGGCGTGCTCAAAGTACGCGCTGTTGTGCATGCCCGGCGTGAGCACCACCACGGTGGGGTCGTCCGCCGTGGCGGGGGCGCTGGCGCGCAGGGTGTCCAGCAGCATGTCGGGGTAATGCGCCACCGGCGCCACTTTGTACTGGCTGAACAGCTCGGGGAACAGCCGCATCATCATCTTGCGGTTTTCGAGCATGTAGCTCACGCCGCTGGGCACGCGCAGGTTGTCTTCGAGCACGTAGTACTCGCCCTTGCCCTGGGCATCGGGCGCACGCACGATGTCGATGCCTGCAATGTGCGCGTAGATGTTCTGCGGCACCTGCACACCGGCCATTTCGGGGCGGTATTGGGCGTTGTTGAGGATCAGGTCGGCAGGAACGATGCCCGCGCGGATGATGTCTTGCCCGTGGTAGACGTCATGGATGAAGCGGTTGAGCGCCGTGACCCGCTGCACCAGGCCCTGCTGCATGCTGCTCCATTCGTGCGCAGGAATGATGCGGGGGATGAGGTCGAACGGGATGAGCCGTTCGTTGCCCGCGCCGCCCTCGTCCTTGGCGCCATAGACGGCGAAGGTGATGCCCACGCGCCGGAAGATCATTTCGGCTTCGGCCCGGCGAGCCTGCATCACGTCAGGGGGCTGTTGGGACAACCACTGCGCATAGCGCTTGTAGTGTTCGCGCACATCGCTGCCTGCATAAGGAAGCGTGGCGTACATCTCGTCAAATTTCTGCATGAACTGGCCTCCTGCGGTCAGGATAGCAAGTTGTGCGCCCGACTCTCGGCTGGATGCCCCGAAACCAGCACAAACCCTGACAAGGGTCGAAGGCGAACGCCGTTGCGCGCCCCATCCTTCGGGGATCTCTCAGAACCTGCTCTCAGGGCACCGCGTGCTGCCAATACCGGCGCCCGGTGTCGCGCTCACAGGCCACGGCCTGGGGCTGCGCAGACGACCAGCTCGCCGCGCCGCAGCGGGCAGACTCCACCACCGGCACATTGCGCTGGGCATAGCGCTGCAGCACTTCGGGCGCGGGGTGGCCAAAGCGGTTGCGGTAGCCAGACTGCACCAAAGCAGTGCGAGGCTGGACGGCATCCAGGAACGCGCCGCTGGACGAGGTTTTGCTGCCGTGGTGCGGCACCAGCAGCACATCGGCCTTCAGGGGCGCCGCGCGGGCCAGCAGGGCCTGCTCTTGCGGGGCTTCGATGTCGCCCACCAGCAAGGCCACGGCCTGCGTGCCAGGCATGCCTGCGGCGCTGGCCACCCGCAGCACACAGCTCATGGTGTTGGGGCGAACAGGGCGATCAAGGTGGTCGCTGCGGTCCAGCTCAGCGCCCGTGGGGTGCAGTACCTCCAACGCCACGCCATCCCACTCCCAGCGCTGCCCGGCCACACAAGGGGTGGCCGGGCGCAGGGCCTGCAGCGCATGCTCGGCTTCGATCGAGCCCGTCAAAGCCGCTGCGGGCTGCTGGGCCAGCACGGCCGCCGCGCCTCCGGTGTGGTCGGCGTCGCGGTGACTGAGCATGAGCACATCCACCCGCTCGCCCAGTGCCCGCAGCAGTGGCACCAGCACGCGGTGGCCCGCATCGCTCTCGCGGCTGAAGCGCGGGCCGGCGTCGTACAGCAAGGTGTGCGTGGCCGTGCGCACCAGCACCGCGTTGCCCTGGCCAATGTCGGGCGCCAGCAGCTCAAACTGGCCCACCGCAGGCCGGGGCGCCTGCCAGCACAGCAGCGGCACCAGCAAGGGCACCGCCCACAGACGCAACGGCCAGGGCAGGCGCATGGCCAACAAACAGCCACCCAGCAAAGCCAAAGCGCCGGCCCATAACGGCGCAGCAGGCAAGAACACCACGGCCCAGGGCCAACTGGCCAGCCACTGCAGCCCGGCCGCCAGGGGCTGCAAGGCCCACGCCGCCAGCGACCACAGCGGCGCCCACACCACCCCGGCCAGCGCCAGGGGCGTGACCACCAGCGTGACCCACGGTATGGCCAGCAAATTGGCCGCAAACCCCACCACCGACACCTGGCCAAACAGCAGCAGGCTCAGCGGCGTGAGCGCCAGCGTCACCACCCACTGCTCTCGCAATAATGCATAAAAATGGCCTCTAGCGCTTTTCTGATAAGCGCTAGCAGCTACAAAATCAGTAGCAAACAACACCCCCACCGCCACAAAGCTCAGCCAAAACCCCGCCTGCCACAGCGCCCAGGGGTCCGTCAGCACCACGGCAGCGCAGGCCAGCAGCCACACCTGCGGCCAGGGCCAGCGGCGGCCGCTAAGCTGCAGGGCCGCCACCACGGCCAGCATGGTCACCGTGCGCTGGGCAGGCACACCCCAGCCGCTGAACAAGGCGTAGCCGCCCGCCAGCACCACGCCACACACCAGGGCCGCCGTAGGGGCAGGCACAGCCAGGCACAGGCGCCGCGAACGCCGCCACAGCGCCCCCACCACGGCCGCCGCCAGCCAGGCAAACAAGGTGATGTGCAGGCCCGAGATGCTCATCAAATGGGCCACGCCCGTGGCGCGGAAGATGTCCCAATCGGCACGGTCAATGGCCCGCTGGTCGCCAGTGACCAACGCGGCCACCACGCCAGACACACGCGCTGCGGCAGGCGCACCCAGCGCACTCGGGGCATCCTCGTCCCCCACGGGGCTGCCTGCCAGGCGCTGCACGATGGCATCGCGCACCGACTGGCGCCACTGCTCCACCGGGTGGCGCCAGGTGCTGGCCAACCGCTCTGGAGGCGGGTCCTTAGGCCCAGCACGGACGTAGCCTGTGGCCTGCACGCCCTGCTCCCACAGCCACAGCTCGTAGTCAAAACCGTGCGGGTTGCGCAGGCCGTGGGGGGCCTTCAGGCGCACCGTCATGCGCCAGCGCTCGCCCGCGCGCAACTCGGGCGGCTGGCGCTGCAAATCGGCCAGGCCCTGTGCGTCACGCAGCGCGCGGCCGTACCAAGACACATCGATCAATGCGGGCACCTGCGGCGCGGCGCTCTGCCGATCGGGTGGACGGGCCTTGCCCGGCGTCCCTGGCACCGTCGCCCATTCGGCCGACTCCACCTCCAGCCGCAGGCGCACACCGGCCTCGCTGCGCTGGGGCATGGCCGCCACCACTGCGGTGATGCGCAGGTCCTGCCCCTCCAGGGCCGCAGGCAGGCCCTGCGCGGCAAACAAGCTGGCCCGCAAGCCACACAGGGCAAAGGCAGCCACCAACCCCCAAGCCAGGGCAGCCACCCACCACCCCGCCTGCCACCTGGGCGCCGCCCCCACAGCCCCCAAAGCCCCTGCAGGCCCTGGGCGCAAAGCCCTGTCAAGCCATCGCCTGCGCAAGGATTTGCGCCACACCACGGCGGCGCCCGCCCCCAAGGCCCCCAGCAAAGCCCAGCCATACACCGCCACAGGCCACAGTACGGGTTGCCACAGTTGCAGGGCCGACCCCACCACCACACCCATGAGCACCGCAGGCAAGCGCCAAGGCTGGCGCGAATCATCGTGGCCCTCATGCTCTCCATGCCCGCCGTGCGCCCCTTGCCCCGTGGCGCCGCCATCGCCCTCCCCCACCTCACGGGGCAGCGGCGGCGGGACATTAGAAGGACTTATGGCAAACATGGGCTGATGCTAATGCGCCTTGCAGCAGCCCTGCGCGCGCAGTGCACAGCCCCGGCTGTGT
This sequence comes from Acidovorax sp. 1608163, assembly GCF_003669015.1. Taxonomy (NCBI): domain Bacteria; kingdom Pseudomonadati; phylum Pseudomonadota; class Betaproteobacteria; order Burkholderiales; family Comamonadaceae; genus Acidovorax; species Acidovorax sp. 1608163. Next base: position 1,173,835 of record NZ_CP033069.1, on the reverse strand, counting down.
AACACTTGGCGCCGCAGCCCGGTGCAGGCATTGCCAGCACCGGGCCTTTATTTCTCGCACCGTTTTCCCGCGCCGATGGCGCACATCAACCAAGGAAGCCAACCATGAGCGTTTACGACAAACTGAGCGAACTCAACATCACCCTGCCCCCCGTGTCGGCCCCCGCCGCCGCCTACGTGCCTTATGTGCAAACGGGCAACCTGGTGTTCCTCTCCGGCCACATCGCCCGCAAGGACGGCAAGCCCTGGGCCGCGCAGTTTGGCAAGAACATCACCACCGAAGAAGGCAAGCTGGCCGCCCGCGCCGTGGCCATTGACCTGATGGGCACACTGCACGCGGCCACGGGCGGTGACCTCAACCGCATTCAGCGCATCGTCAAGGTGATGAGCCTGGTCAACTCGACCGGCGACTTCACCGAGCAGCACCTGGTGACCAACGGTGCCAGCGAGCTGCTGGGCCAGGTGTTTGGCGACAAGGGCGTGCACGCCCGCAGCGCCTTTGGCGTGGCCCAAGTGCCCATGGGCGCTTGCGTGGAGATTGAACTGATTGCCGAGCTGGCTTGATACCGAGCTACTGCGCACAACAAAAAAGCCAACCGTCGCCGGTTGGCTTTTTTACTTTCAGGCCAGCGGGTGTCACTCCACGCGGGTCACCGCGTTGGGCTTGAAGCCCAGGTCTGCCGCCTTGCCCTTGCGGCCGCGCGCGGCACGGGCGTTGTTCAGGCTGCGAATCTCCAGCGTTTCATCGCGCACCTTGCCGCCCCGGCCAATGCCATCGAGGCGAATGCTGCGCGTGTAGGCTGCAGCGCCTGCGAGCTGGTCTTTGTCTTCCAAGTCGATCAGCATCAGGCCCCGGCCGCCGTTGGCCATGGTTTTCAGCTCGGTGATCTCGAACGTGAGGATGCGCCCGCCCGTGGAGGCACAGGCCACATGCGTAGCGGGCAGCACCGGCTTGCTGCCCGTGGTGCCTGTGGCGTGCGACGGCACACACACGGTTTCGCCCTCGCCCAGCGTGAGGAAGGCCTTGCCGCCCTTTTGGCGCGACACCATGTTCTCGACCGCCGCCAGAAAGCCGTAGCCACCCGAGTTGGACAGCAGCAGCGTGGCGTTGGCGGGCCCTGCAAAGTAGTGCAGCACCTGCGTGCCAGTTTCCAGCTCGATGAGCGTGGTCACCGGCTGGCCGTCACCGCGTGCACCGGGCAGCAGCGACACGGCCACCGAGTACACGCGGCCATTGCTGCCAAAGGCCAGCAGGGTGTCGACCGTGCGGCACTCGAACGTGCCATACAGCCCGTCGCCCGCCTTGAAGGCAAAGCTCGCGGCCTCGTGGCCATGGCCGGTGCGGGCGCGCACCCAGCCCTTTTGCGAGACGACCACGGTCACAGGCTCGTCCACCACCTTCACCTCGGCCACGGCCTTTTTCTCGGCCTGGATGAGGGTGCGGCGGGCGTCGGCAAAGGTCTTGGCGTCCGCCTCGATCTCTTTGACCATGGTGCGGCGCAGCGAGCCGGGGTTGTTCAGGATGTCTTCAAGCTTGCCCTGGCTTTCGCGCAGTTCTTTCAGCTCCTGCTCGATCTTGATCGCTTCTAGGCGCGCCAACTGGCGCAGGCGGATTTCAAGAATGTCTTCGGCCTGCCGGTCGCTCAGGTTGAAGCGCGCAATCAGCGCCGCCTTGGGCTCCTCGGCGTGGCGGATGATGGCGATCACCTCGTCGATGTTGAGCAGCACCAGCTGCCGCCCTTCGAGGATGTGGATGCGCTCCAGCACCTTGTTTAAACGGTGCTGCGTGCGGCGGGTGATGGTGGTCTGGCGGAAGGCAATCCACTCTTCCAGCATCTGTCGCAGGGATTTTTGGGTGGGTCGGCCATCCAGCCCCACCATCGTGAGGTTGATGGGGGCCGAGGATTCGAGGCTGGTGTGGGCCAGCAGCGCGGTGATCAGTTCCTGCTGCGGAGTCTTGCCCGTCTTGGGCTCGAACACCAAACGCACGGGGGCGTCTTTGCTCGACTCGTCACGCACCACGTCCAGCACGGCCAGCATGCTGGCCTTGAGTTGGGTCTGGTCTTGCGAGAGTGCCTTCTTGCCCGCCTTGACCTTGGGGTTGGTGATTTCCTCGATCTCTTCGAGCACCTTTTGCGTGCTCACGCCGGGTGGCAACTCGTTGACCACCAGCTGCCACTGGCCACGCGCCATGTCTTCGATCTTCCAGCGCGCGCGCACCTTGAGGCTGCCCCGGCCCGTGCGGTAGGCATCGGCAATGTCGCCCGCGCTGCTGATGATCTGGCCGCCACCGGGGTAGTCCGGGCCGGGCACCAGGGCCAGCAGTTCTTCCTGGCTGAGCGACGGCGTCTTGATGAGCGCAACGCAGGCGTCGGCGATCTCGCGCAGGTTGTGGCTCGGGATCTCGGTGGCCAAGCCCACGGCAATGCCGCTGGCGCCGTTGAGCAGCGCGAACGGCAGGCGTGCGGGCAGCTGGCGCGGCTCTTCCGTACTGCCGTCGTAGTTGGGCATGAAATCCACGGTGCCTTCGTCGATCTCATCCAGCAGCAGGCTGGTGATACGCGACAGGCGCGCCTCGGTGTAGCGCATGGCGGCTGCGCCGTCGCCGTCGCGGCTGCCGAAGTTACCTTGGCCGTCGATCAGCGGGTAGCGCTGGGCAAAGTCCTGCGCCATGCGCACCAGCGCGTCGTAGGCCGACTGGTCGCCGTGCGGGTGGAAGCGGCCCAGCACATCGCCCACCACACGGGCGCTCTTGACGGGCTTGGCCGCTGCACTGCGCGTGGGGCCGCTGTAGCCCAGGCCCATGCGGTCCATCGAATACAGAATGCGCCGCTGCACGGGCTTGAGGCCATCGCACACATCGGGCAGCGCACGGCCCTTGACGACCGACAGCGCGTATTCCAGGTAGGCGCGCTGGGCATAGCCCGCAAGGCCCAGGGAGTCGCCCCCGTCGTCGCCTGCGGTGGTGAAATCTAAAGTGGGTTGGTCGCTCATTCGTTAGCGCTCATTCGTTCGGAATCGTCGGTAGAGGTTCGTTGCTGGCGCGGGTGTGCGCCACCAAAGTGTCGGGCGGCAGGTTGCCACGGCCTTGGGCGCCGCCCTGCAATTGCATGCGCACCCGCCCCGGCGCTGCGCGCTGGGCCAGCACGGGGGCGGGCGGCTTGAGCTGGGTGTACAGCGCCAGCACCGTGCGCACGTAGTTCTGGGTTTCTTTGAAGGCAGGTATCTGGTTACCGGCTTTTTGCACCGCCCCCTCGCCCGCGTTGTAGGCCGCCAGGGCCAGATCCATGCGGCCGGGGAACAGGTCGAGCAGGTAACGCAGGTAGCGCGTGCCCGTGGGCACGTTCACGGCGGGGTCGGTCAGCTTTTGCTCCAACGAGCGCTTGGCATCGGCCCGCACGCCAAAGCGGCTGGCCGTGGCGGGCATGAGCTGCATCAGGCCCACCGCACCCTTGGGCGAGACGGCCTGCGCATCAAAACCCGACTCTGTGGCAATCAGCGCTTGCAGCAGTTCGTAGTCCACCGCCTGCTGCTCTGCGGCGGCGCGCAGGTGGTGCTTGATGCTTTTGTAGCCGGGAGCGATGTCAAAAAACGCCAGCAGGCGCGCACCTGCACTGGGCATGCCGTGCGGGGTGGCGGGTGTGCCTGCAGGCATGTCACGGGTCGAATCGAACTCGGTGCCCCGAAAGAAGAGCTGGTACCGCGCATCGAGCTGCTCGGCGGCAAAGTGCGTCACCCCGCGCTCGTCCACATGCGCCCACAGGTCGGCATGGGCATGCTGCTGCAAAAAGCAGAGCAGCAAACCCAATGCAGACCAGCGCAAGAGGCCTATTTTGCGAAGTGGTGTCATGGCAAGCAGCGTGGGCGCCTGTGGCTCAGCCCGTCAGATGTCGATCTCGACCGCATCGCCATGCAGCTCCATCAACTCACGGCGCGCGGCGGCTTCGCCCTTGCCCATGAGCTTGGTGATGAGGCCTTCGGTGGCGGCAAAGTCCACGTCGCCCAGCTGCACGGGCAGCAGGCGGCGGGTGTCGGGGTTGAGCGTGGTTTCCCACAGCTGCTCAGCGTTCATCTCGCCCAGGCCCTTGAAGCGGCTGATCTGGCACTTCTCTTTTGGCACACCATCCTTGGCGCACTTGTCGAGGATGGCAGTCAGTTCGCCATCGTCCAGCGCATACATCTTGGCGGCGGGCTTCTTGCCGCGTGCGGGCACATCCACGCGGAACAACGGCGGGCGCGCCACGTAGATGTGGCCGGTTTCGATGAGCTTGGGAAAGTGGCGGAAGAACAGCGTGAGCAGCAGCACCTGGATGTGCGAGCCGTCCACATCGGCATCACTCAGGATGCAGACCTTGCCGTAGCGCAGGCCGCTCAGGTCGGGCATGTCGTTGGGACCGTGCGGGTCCACGCCAATGGCCACCGAGATGTCGTGGATTTCGTTGTTGGCAAACAGGCGGTCGCGCTCCACTTCCCAGGTGTTGAGCACCTTGCCGCGCAGCGGCAGGATGGCCTGGCTTTCCTTGTCACGGCCCATCTTGGCACTGCCACCGGCGGAGTCCCCTTCGACCAGGAAGACTTCGTTGTGGGCGATGTCCTTGCTTTCGCAATCGGTGAGCTTGCCGGGCAACACCGCCACGCCAGAGCCCTTGCGCTTTTCGACCTTCTGGCCGGCCTTCTGGCGGGTTTGTGCGGCCTTGATGGCCAGCTCGGCGAGCTTCTTGCCGTACTCGACATGCTGGTTCAGCCAGAGTTCGAGCGCCGGGCGCACAAAGCCGCTGACCAGACGCACTGCGTCGCGCGAGTTCAGGCGCTCCTTGATCTGGCCCTGGAACTGCGGGTCGAGCACCTTGGCCGACAGCACATAGCTAGCGCGCGCAAACACGTCCTCGGGCAGCAGCTTCACGCCCTTGGGCAACAGGCTGTGCAGTTCGATGAAGCTCTTGACCGCGTTGAACAGGCCGTCGCGCAGGCCGCTTTCGTGGGTGCCGCCCGCGCTGGTGGGGATCAGGTTGACGTAGCTCTCGCGCACGGGCTGGCCGTCTTCGGTGAAGGCCACGCACCACGAGGCACCTTCGCCTTCTGCAAAGCTCTCATTGCCGCTGTCGGCAAAGCCTTCGCCTTCAAACAACGGGATCACCGGGTCGCCGTTGAGCGTCTGCATCAGGTAGTCGCGCAGGCCGCCTTTGTACTGCCAGGTCTGGGTGTCGCGCGTCTTCTCATTGACCAGCGATACGGACACCCCCGGCATGAGCACCGCCTTGCTGCGCAGCAGGTGGGTCAGCTCGCCCATGGGCAGCGCACTCGACTCGAAATATTTGGCATCAGGCCACACCCGCACCGAGGTGCCCTGCTTGCGCTCGCCCGCCTCCAGCGGGCGGGCCACCAGCGGCTCAACCACATCGCCGCCCGAGAACACCAGGCGGGCCGACTGGCCCTCGCGGTGGCTGGTGGCTTCGAGCCGCGTGGCCAGCGCGTTGGTCACGCTCACGCCCACGCCGTGCAGGCCGCCCGAGAAGCTGTAGGCCCCACCCTTGCCCTTGTCGAACTTGCCGCCCGCATGCAGGCGGGTGAAGACCAACTCAATCACCGGAGCCTTCTCTTCGGGATGCATGCCAAACGGAATGCCCCGGCCGTCGTCTTCGATGCTGACCGAGCCGTCGGCGTGCAGCGTGACTTTGATCTTTTTGCCGTAACCCGCCAAAGCCTCGTCGGCGGCGTTGTCCAGCACTTCCTGGATGATGTGCAGCGGGTTGTCGGTGCGGGTGTACATGCCCGGGCGTTGCTTGACGGGCTCCAGGCCCTTGAGCACGCGGATCGAGCCTTCGGAATATTCGCTAGCGGAGACAGTAGTGGGTTTGGCAGCCATGGCGCGGATTGTAGTGCGGCAGCGCAACAAAGGCTGGATAAAACAACAGCCCAAACGCCTCAGCGGCCCTCCTCCCGCAGCCCCGCCCCTGCTGCCAACTGTATTGGTCGCCTCTGTACCAGCGCATTTCCCTCAATCTGGCTACATTCCCCCGCATGCATATGAATCCTCCCAAACTATCCATGCTCCAGGTGCTGGCCTGCGGCGCGGCCATCGTCACTTTGTCGATGGGCATTCGCCATGGCTTTGGCCTGTGGTTGCAACCCATCACCCAAGAGATGGGCTGGACCAGGCAGTCATTTGCCTTTGCGATTGCGCTGCAAAACCTGTCGTGGGGGGTGATGGGCATTTTTGCGGGCATGGCGGCCGACCGGTTTGGTGCCTTCCGGGTGTTGATGGGGGGCGCTGTGCTCTATGGGCTGGGACTGGCGGGCATGGCGCTGTCGCCCACCCCGCTGCTGTTTGCGCTGACCACCGGGCTGCTGATTGGCGCGGCGCAGGCGGGCACCACCTATGCGGTGATCTACGGCGTGCTGGGCCGCCAGATTGCGCCCGAAAAACGCTCCTGGGCCATGGGCGTGGCGGCGGCGGCTGGCTCGTTCGGGCAGTTTTTGATGGTGCCTGTGGAGGGCTGGCTGATCACCGGGCTGGGCTGGCAGCAGGCGCTGCTGGTGCTGTCGATGGCGGTGCTGATGATCGTGCCGCTGGCCTTTGGCCTGCGCGAGCCCGGGTTTCAGGGCGCAGCGGCGCCCAAGCGTGAGCAAACCATTGGCCACGCGCTCAAGGAAGCCTTCAGTTACCCCAGCTTCAATCTGCTGATGGCGGGCTACTTTGTGTGCGGCTTCCAGGTGGTGTTCATCGGGGTGCACATGCCCAGCTACCTCAAGGACCACGGCCTGTCGCCCCAGGTGGCCAGCTATGCACTGGCACTGATCGGGCTGTTCAACGTGTTTGGCACCTACATCGCAGGCACGCTGGGGCAGCGCATGCCCAAGCGGTTCATCCTGTCGTTCATCTACCTGGCCCGCGCCGTGGTCATCACCATCTTCTTGCTGGTGCCGCTGTCACCGCTGTCGGTGTATGTGTTTTCGGCCGTGATGGGTGCGCTGTGGCTGTCCACGGTGCCGCCCACCAATGCCACCATTGCCCAGATTTTTGGGGTGCAGCATCTGTCCATGCTGGGCGGCTTTGTGTTCTTCAGCCACCAGATCGGCAGCTTCCTGGGCGTGTGGCTGGGTGGCTATCTGTATGACGCCACGGGCAGCTACGACATCGTCTGGTACATCGCCATTGCGCTGGGCGTGCTGGCGGGGCTGGTGAACCTGCCGATCAAGGAAGCCCCCATCCAGCGGGCGCAACCCCACGCGGCCTGACACCTTAAAGACCGTATTGAAAGAGGCCTGCCGTGAACCCCTCCCAGCCCACCACCCCATCACTGCACGCCCCCCGCGCGCGGCGCAGCTGGCTGCGGGCGCTGGGCTGGCTAGCGGCCGTGGCCGTTTGCCTTGGGGTGTTTGCGATGTACACCGTGCCAGACTTCATGGTCATGGTGGCAGACAAAGTCTGGTCGTGCTTTTGATTTGTGGTATTTTCGGCCTCTAGCGCTTGCTATATAAGCGCAAGCAGCTACCAATTTAATAGCAAACAACACATGCACGGCACGGAAGCCCCCTCTGCCTGGGTTCAGCAATGGACGCACCTGGTCCCACCGCACGCCCATGTTCTGGACGTGGCCTGTGGCGCGGGCCGCCACATGCGCTGGCTGCAAGCCCAGGGCCATCCCGTCACGGGCGTAGACCGTTCGCCCGAGGCCATCGCCGCCTGCGCCGGGTTGGGTGAGTTGATTTGCGCCGACCTCGAAAACGGCCCCTGGCCCCTGCAAGGCCAGCAGTTTGGCGCCGTGGTGGTGACCAATTACCTGTGGCGCCCGCTGCTGCCCACCTTGCTCGCCAGCCTGGCGCCCGGTGGTGTACTGATTTACGAAACCTTTGCGCAAGGGCACGAAACCGTGGGGCGCCCCAGCCGGGCCGACTTTCTGCTGCGCCCGGGCGAGTTGCTGCAGGCTTTTGGGGCGCTGCGCACGGTGGCCTACGAGGACGGCTACCTCGAAAACCCGGCCCGGTTCGTGCAGCGAATCGCGGCGGTACGGGAAACACCTCACCCAGAGGCCCCCGCGCGCCATGGGCCGCAGCCCGCGTCTAGTTAGAATGCCCTTTTACCGTTTTCATCTGCGGACATGACCTCTTCCTCCGTGCCTCTTACCGGCAGCATCGTCGCCCTCGTCACCCCCATGCACGAGGACGGTAGCGTGGACTACCCCACCCTGCGCAAACTGATCGACTGGCACATCGCCGAGGGCACAGACTGCATCGGCGTGGTGGGCACCACGGGCGAATCGCCCACGGTGAATGTCGAAGAACACTGCGAGATCATCCGCGTGGCCGTGGAGCAAGCCGCCAAGCGCGTGCCCATCATGGCGGGCTGCGGTGCCAACTCCACCGCCGAAGCGATCGAGCTGGCCAAGTTTGCCAAGAAGGTCGGTGCCGACACGCAGCTGCAGGTCGTGCCTTACTACAACAAGCCCACCCAAGAAGGCCAGTACCTGCACTTCAAGGCGATTGCCGAGGCCGTGGGCGATCTGCCCACCGTCCTCTACAACGTGCCCGGCCGCTCGGTGGCCGATATGCAGCACGACACCGTGCTGCGCCTGGCCCAGGTGCCCGGCATCATCGGCATCAAGGAAGCCACGGGCAACATCGAGCGCGCGCAGTGGCTCATCCGCGAAGCCCCCAAGGGCTTTGGCATCTACTCAGGTGATGACCCGACCGCTGTGGCACTGATGCTGTGCGGCGGCCACGGCAACGTGAGCGTCACAGCCAACGTGGCGCCCAAGCTGATGCACGAGCTGTGCGTGGCCGCCATTGCGGGCGACGCGCGCCGCGCCATGGAAATCCAGTTCAAGCTGATGCCCGTGCACAAGCACCTGTTCGTCGAAGCCAACCCCATCCCCGTCAAGTGGGCCATGGCCCGCATGGGCTTGTGCGGCGGAACCATGCGCCTGCCCATGACTCCATTGACCCAGGGCAACGAAGCCGTGGTCGAAGGCGCCCTGCGCAGCAGCGGCCTGCTTTGAGCCTGCCCACCCCTCACCGACATTCCAAGGATTTCCGAGTGAAAGCAAATACCCGTCTGGGCCTGCTGGCCCTTGTTGCTGCCCTGTCAGCCTGCTCGACCCTTGAGGGCGACAAGATCGACTACAAAAGCGCAACCAAGGGCTCGACCCTGGAAGTGCCCCCGGATCTGACCCAGCTCTCCAAAGACTCGCGCTACGCCGTGCCCGGCGGCGCCGTGTCTGCCGCCGCACTGCAGGCCAGCCAACAGGCTGCACAGCCCTCCGCAGCCAGCCAGGCAGCCGCGACAACCATTGGTGACGTGCGCATTGAGCGAGACGGCAACCAACGCTGGCTGGTGATAAACCGCCCCGCCGACAAGCTGTGGGAGCCTGTGCGTGAGTTCTGGCTGGAGAGCGGATTCATCTTCACCCAAGACCAGTCCAACCTCGGCATTCTGGAAACCGACTGGGCCGAAAACCGCGCCAAGCTGCCCCAGGACATCGTGCGTTCGACCCTGGGCAAGGTGTTTGAATCGCTGTATTCGACTGGCGAGCGCGACAAGTTCCGCACTCGCCTGGAGCGCAATGCCAATGGCGGCACCGACATCTACATCAGCCACCGCGGCATGATCGAGGTGTACACCAACACGCAAAAAGACCAGACCATCTGGCAGCCCCGCGCCGCCGACCCCGAGCTGGAAACCGAATTCTTGCGCCGCCTCATGGTCAAGCTGGGTGTGAGCCAAGAGCAATCCAAAGCGATTGCAGCCACCGCCACCCCAGTGCAAGTGGCACCCGCAGCCCGTATCGCCACGGTGAACAACGCACCCGCTGTGCAGTTGGCTGAGAACTTTGACCGCGCCTGGCGCCGCGTAGGCTTGGCACTGGACCGCACCGGTTTCACCGTGGAAGACCGCAACCGCAAGGACGGCCTGTACTTTGTGCGCTACGTCGCCCCCAACGCAGACAAGAAGGAGCCTGGCTTCTTCGGCAAGCTGTTTGGCGGATCGTCGGCAGCCATTCCTCCACTGAAGTACCGCATCGCCGTGCGCAGCGAGGGCAACGCCTCCACCGTGTCCGTGCTCAATGAAGCTGGCGCCCCGGAAACGTCGGCCAATGCCGAGCGCATCGTGCGCGTGATTGCAGACGAACTGAAGTAACCAGCCCAATGCGGGGCACAGAGCACCGTGCCCCCATCCCGCCCCGCAGCCCCACACAGGAGCTGCGGGGCTTTTTTAATGGACAACACGGGACGCTGGACATGCTGCGCCTCAAAAACCTTGGCAGCGGCAGCTCGGGCAATGCCACCCTGATTGAAGGCAGCGATGGCCTGCACACACGGCGTCTGCTGGTCGATTGCGGCCTGGGCATACGCCAGCTGGAGGCCCGCTTGGCAGAGGCCGGGCTGGCACTGGCCCAGATTGACGCCATCTTCATCACCCACGAGCATTCCGACCACATTGGTTGCGCCCGCTCGTTGGCACTGAAACACCGCATTCCCGTCTGGATGAGCCATGGCACCCATGCCGCCCTGGGCTCCCCTGACCTGGACGGCCTGCTGCGCACCGCACACGATCTGGAGCCCATTGATCTGGGCAGTTGGCAAGCCACCCCCTTCACGGTGCCGCACGACGCCAGGGAGCCCCTGCAATTGCACTGCACCGATGGCGCCACACGCCTGGGGGTGCTGACGGACCTGGGGCACGCCAGCGCGCATGTCAAAGAGCAATTGGCGGGCTGCCACACCCTGATGCTGGAGGCCAACCACGATCCGCAGATGCTGGAGGCGTCGCGCTACCCGGCCTTCCTCAAGCGCCGCATCAGTGGCAAATACGGCCACCTGGCCAACACTGCAGCGGCCGAACTGCTCCGTGCCTTGCAACACCCCGGTTTGGCCTGTGTGATTGCGGCCCACCTCAGCGCACAGAACAACACCCCGGCGCTGGCCCAGCAGGCGCTGGGGGCTGCATTGGGCTGGCCCACCGAGCGCATCACCGTGGCCAGCCCGGCCAATGGAACGCCCTGGATCACCGTCGGGGCCGCATAGCCACAAGGGGCCACCGAGTGCACATGGGGCCGGAACAGCCAGCGCTTCCGAAAAATGGACGCCCCAATGCAAAAGCCCCGCTTTTTTGCAAAAGCAGGGCTTTGGTGTGTGGTTCAAGCCGTCCCTTGCGGGAGGCTACGACCCCTCCACGAATTACTTGGCTTGCGAAGCAGCGCCGGTGGCAGCAGCGGCAGCAGTGTCAGCAGCAGCCTTGGCAGCGTCAGCAGCAGGAGCGGCTTCAGCGGAAGCAGCAGGAGCGGCTTCGGAGGCAGCAGGAGCAGCTTCAGAAGCGGCGGGTGCTGGAGCTGGAGCGGGTGCTGCCACGGGAGCTGGTGCTGCAGCTGGTTCTTCTTTTTTACCGCAAGCGGCCAGGGCAGCAGCAGCGATCAGGGCGGCCAGAACGACGGAGTTCTTCATTTCAATTTCCTAGTTGGACAGACAAAAAGCTTGAAAAGCCACGGCGACCGGCCGGTTAAAGCCCTGGTACGCATTGGCGCAATGCACTTGAGGGTTGCACCATTTTCAGGCGCAGCCATAAATTATATTGGTATTTAGTCAATAGTGACTAACACCGAAAAAAGGTTTACGGCAAGTTGACATAGGCACAGACGCAACACCGCCGCGCGTGGCAGCCCCTCAGGCCAAGCCACAGCCCCTTGATTCGGATCAAAGCCCCAGTGTGGTGGACGGAAAACCTGGGGAGCTCTTGCTGCGCACCCACTCGTTCAACGACTCACGCACCAGAACGCGGCGATCCGACTCGGGGCCCGCCACGCCCACGCACCGTTCTGGGTCAAGCCGCTGCATCACCCAGGCAGGCGACCACAGCACGCTGGGCAGGTCCAGGGGGTCTGCCGAGGGGCTCTTGCGGCAAGTGATGATGTGGTCCCAAGTGCCACGCCACTGCACAAAGCGGGCATGGCGCCGGATGACCTCGTCGTAGTTCACTGCCAGCATGCTGAAACGGCGCCCGCTCCGCGCCCAGGCCTGGAGCGACTCCACCACCGCCCGTTCACCCAGCGGCCAATCGTGAAAGTGCGCGTCGCTGATCCAGATTTCAGGCCACCCCTCGCGCGCCGCCGTGGCAAAGGCATCGCGCACCATTTGCTGAAACGCCTCTCGCCCGCTGAAGCGGCCCTCTGGCAAGCCGGGCTGATCGGGTGAGCCATTTACGGGGTGGTCTGTGGAGGTCATGGGGTGGCTTCGTCGTCGGTGCAGGCGTGTGCCCAGCCGTCATCGCACCAGATGGACAGCAGCTCCAGCGCATCGTCGCTGGCGCGCTGGACCTCTTTGGCACTGAGGTAACGCTGGTTGGCCAGGCGGCGCATCAAGGTGGCATCCTTGCCTGCCGCACGGTAGCTTTCACCATTGATGAAGACATGCTGGGCGTCGTACATCATGCGGGTGCGGCGGTCCAGGCGCACCGCCTCCATCATGGCGCCTTTGCCACTGGCGTCAAACCAGACGCTGGGCTTGGGGTCAGTAAGGTACTCACCCAGCGCGCGCTCCAGAGCCAAGGGCTGCGACAAGGCACGCTCCAGCGCTTCGCGGGCAAAGGCCTGCAGGGTGGCAGGGATGGCACCAGGCTCGGCCACGGCCTCTTGCTTGGCGTCGCGGTACATCTGCACCTGCTCGTCGTCGGCCGCGTCTTCCGACAAGCGCACCAGCAGCTCCTGCGCCAGCTCGGCTCGGGCTGGAGAGCGAAAGCCGATGGAATACGTCATGCACTCGCCTTCGGCGATGCCGTCGTGCGCGTAGCGGGGCGGCAGGTACAGCATGTCGCCTGGCTCCAGCACAAACTCTTCCTCGGGTTCAAACTCGGCCAGCACCTTCAGGGGAATGCCCTCCTTGAGGGTCAGGTCCTTCTGGCGGCCAATGCGCCAACGGCGGCGGCCATGGGCTTGCAGCAGAAACACGTCATAGCTGTCAAAGTGCGGCCCCACCCCGCCACCATCGGTAGCGTAGCTGATCATGAGATCGTCCAGCCGGGCCTCAGGCACAAAGCGAAACTGCTGCATCAGGCGGTGCACAGCGTCGTCGTGCAAGTCCACGCCCTGCACCAGCAAAGTCCATTCGCGCTGGTTCAGCGCTGGCAGGGCTCGGCGCGAAAATGGGCCGTGGCGCAGCTTCCAGCCACCCTTGACTTGCTGCACCAGACGGGACTCCACAGACTCTTGCGCCGCCAGCGCAAACATTTCGGCGCGCAGCACCGGGGGCTGAAAATTCGGGATCGCCTGGCGCACCAGCAAAGGCTTTTTGTGCCAATGGCGGCGCATGAACTGCTCGGGTGTAAGCCCGCCCAGCAGGGACAAAGGTTGTTGGATATCCATGAAAAGGCACCTGCCCCTGGCGGGGCTGTTGGTCAAACTGCGACAATTCTCCTATGGAAATTACCCAACAATGTGTGGTCGCACTGACCTGGACCCTCAAAGACACCCTCGGAGAAGAGCTGGACGTGCTGGATGAGCCGGTGGAGTTCCTGCTCGGCGGCAACGATCTTTTGCCCCGCATCGAAGAAGCCCTGCAAGGCCACAGCGCAGGCGCCAAGCTGGCGCTGCACCTGGAGCCTGAGGATGCCTTTGGCGACTTCAACGACCAATTGCTTTTTTTGGAGCCGCGCCAGCTGTTCCCGGCCGAGATCGAGGAAGGCATGACCTTCGAGGGCTCCGCCCTGCCCGCCGAATGCAATCCGGCTGCGCCCCGCAGCGGCCTGTACACCGTGACCGAAATCTACCCCGAGCATGTGGTGCTGGACGGCAACCACCCGCTGGCAGGCATTGCGCTGCGCCTGCAGCTGAAAGTGGAATCGGTGCGCGAGGCCACCGAAGAAGAAGTGGGCCGGGGCACCACAGGCACGGGCTTCTTCCGCATTGAAGCCCAAGCCCCCGGCAGTCAACTGCTGCACTGACCCGCACCCCACGCCCGTCAGTGCCCGGTGGGCGTGGGTGCCGCCGCTGTGTTCGGCTTACTGGCGGGAGATTTGCCCGTTGTAGAGGCGCACGCGGTCTCCGATGCGCAGATCGCCCGGCGAACCCACGTCATACACGCGGTAACCGCCATGGTCCAGCTGGACGGAAATCCGGTAGCCCTCGACGTAGTCGCCAGAGCTGTTGCGGCCCTCGATGGCGTTGCCCGCCACGGCACCGCCGATCACCCCCACCGCAGTGGCGGCAGCGCGCCCACTGCCCTTGCCCACCTGGTTGCCCAGCAAACCACCCACCACGGCCCCCAGCACGGCGCCGCCGCCCGATGTCTGGCCAGAGCCACGGCTTTGCAGCACTTCGATGTTGGAGACACGCCCAAACTCCGTACCACGGGGGTTGTTCACGGGATAGGACGGTGCGGCCCCTTGGTAACCACCGCCATAACCGCCGCCGTAGTATGGGTCGGGCCGGTTGTGGCCGCAGGCGGACAGGGCCAGCACTGCGGCGATGGAGCAAGCCACGACGGCAGAGCGATTGAATTGGGGCATAAAAGGTCTCCTTGAGAGGATGTGCCGAAGGCCCTGTGGATTGCAAGGGCCCCGCACGGGTATCAGGTACAAATTACACCAACGCGCCAAGGATGCGCCCAGTGCACAGCCCCCTGATGAAGCGTCGGTAAAAAGCCCAACGAAACGTAAGAATCGACCGACGCCCATGCTGGCGGCGCGCCAGAGGCACCGCAGCGATCAGGCCTTGCCTGTAGAACCGTACCCGCCCGCACCACGCTCGGTGGCCACAAAGTCCGTCACCACGTTGAACTCGGCCTGCACCACGGGCACGATGACCATCTGGGCCAAGCGCTCCATGGGCTCGATGGTGAAGGCGACATCGCTGCGGTTCCAGGCACTGACCATCAACTGGCCCTGGTAGTCGCTGTCGATCAACCCGACCAAGTTGCCCAACACGATGCCATGCTTGTGCCCCAGGCCCGAGCGGGGCAGGATCAGCGCGGCGTAACCGGGGTCCTTCAGGTACACAGCAATGCCCGTGGGCACCAGTTGCCAGGCATTGGGTTGCAGGGTCAGGGGGGCATCCAGGCAGGCGCGCAGGTCCAGCCCCGCGCTGCCAGGGGTTGCGTAAGCCGGAAGTTGCTCGGCCATGCGGGGGTCCAGGATCTTGACGTCAATCTTCATAAGGTTCGCTCTCGAAATAAAACCAGGCGCAATGCCATAAAAAAAGCCCTCTGCGCTGGCATGGCCCGGCAGAAGGCGGTGCGTAGAAAAGGAGGGACCGGTGGTACTGGTTGCTTACCGCGCTCTCAGCGCTGCAGACGCCGGGCGATTTCGCCCACCAGTTGCTGGGCCAAGGCGCGCTTGGAGGCGCGCGGCAGTTCGCTGTGCCCCTGCGCATCCACCAACAACAAGGCATTGTCATCCTGCCCAAACGTGGCCGGGCCAATGTTGCCCACCAGCAGCGGCACACCCTTGCGGGCACGCTTGGCCGTGGCGTGCGCCAGAAGGTCGTGGCTTTCTGCGGCAAAGCCCACGCAGTACAGCGCCCCCGACTGGGCCTGGGGCGACTGGGCCACGCGGGCGAGGATGTCGGGGTTCTCCACAAAATGCAGCGCGGGGGGCTGGCCCGAGCCGTCTTTCTTTATTTTCTCGGTCGACTGCGCCGCCACGCGCCAATCGGCCACCGCCGCAGTTGCTATGAATACAGTAGCAACTTGCGCTTGTTCCTCAACCGCTTGCAGCATATTTTGTGCAGATCTCACATCCACGCGCCGCACCCCGCGGGGGGTGGGCAAGTGCACAGGCCCAGCCACCAGGGTCACGTCGGCCCCAGCCTCACGCGCCGCACGGGCAATGGCAAAGCCCATTTTTCCGCTGGAGAGGTTGGTAATGCCCCGCACCGGGTCGATGGCCTCAAACGTGGGACCGGCGGTGATCAGCACCCTCTGCCCGGCCAGCACCTTGGGTGCAAAAAAAGCGATCAATTCTTCCAGCAACTCGCTGGGCTCCAGCATGCGGCCATCGCCGGTCTCACCGCAGGCCTGGTCGCCATTGCCCACCCCCAGCACCGTGGCGCCATCTGCTGCCACCTGGGCCAAGTTGCGCTGGGTGGCAGGGTGTGCCCACATTTCGCGGTTCATGGCAGGCGCCAGCAACAGGGGCACGCGGTCGATGGGGCGGGCCAGGCACATCAGGCTCAGCAGTTCGTCCGCGCGGCCCTGCACCAGGCGGGCGATGAAATCGGCACTGCAAGGCGCAACCACGATGGCATCGGCCTCGCGGCTGAGGTTGATGTGCGGCATGTTGTTGGGCTCGCGCGCGTCCCACTGCGATCCGTACACGGGGCGGCCTGACAGGGCTTGCATGGTGACAGGCGTGATGAACTGCCCGGCCGCTTCGGTCATCACCACCTGCACGGTGGCCCCGGCCTTGATGAGCTGGCGGCAAAAATCGGCCGCCTTGTAGCAAGCCACGCCCCCACTCAGACCCAGAACAATGTGTTTGCCAGCAAGCTCATTCATGGGCGCGAATTTAGCAGACCCCGACCAGGGCTCAGCCGGCAGCTGCTTTCATGCCCCATCTATAATCCCAATTTCCCACCACCATAAAACGACATGACCAAATTTGTCTTCGTCACCGGCGGTGTGGTGTCTTCCCTCGGTAAGGGAATCGCCTCAGCCTCCCTTGCCGCGATCCTCGAATCGCGGGGACTCAAAGTCACCCTCATCAAGCTTGACCCCTACATCAACGTAGACCCAGGCACCATGTCCCCCTTCCAGCACGGCGAGGTCTTTGTGACCGACGACGGCGCGGAAACCGACCTGGACCTGGGCCACTACGAGCGTTTCATTGAAACGCGCATGAAGAAGTCCAACAACTTCACCACCGGCAAGATCTACCAGTCCGTGCTCGAAAAAGAGCGCCGTGGCGACTACCTGGGCAAGACCGTGCAGGTCATCCCGCACGTCACCAACGAAATCCAGGAATACATCAAGCGCGGCGCGGGCATTGGCACCGACGACGCGGTGGATGTGGCCATCTGCGAAGTGGGCGGCACCGTGGGCGACATCGAGTCGCTGCCGTTCCTTGAAGCCGTGCGCCAGTTGAGCCTCAAGCTGGGCCCCAACAACTCGGCCTTTGTGCACCTGACCTACCTGCCCTGGATTGCCACGGCCGGCGAGCTCAAGACCAAGCCCACCCAGCACACCGTGCAGGAGCTGCGCAAGATCGGCATCCAGCCCGATGCGCTGCTGTGCCGTGCCCAAAAGCAGGTGCCCGAAGAAGAGCGCGAAAAGATCTCGCTGTTCACCAACGTGCCTGAATGGGGCGTGATCAGCATGTGGGATGTGGACACCATCTACAAGGTGCCCCGCATGCTGCACGAGCAAGGCCTGGACGGCCTGATCTGCGACAAGCTGCGCCTGAACACCCCGCCCACCAGCCTCAAGCGCTGGGATGAGTTGGTGTACGAAACCGAACACCCACGCGGCGAAGTCACCATCGCCATGGTGGGCAAGTACGTGGACCTGTCGGACAGCTACAAGTCCGTCAACGAGGCACTGCGCCACGCGGGCATGAAGAACCATGTGCGCGTGAAGATCGAGCACCTGGACTCGGAGACCATCGACAGCGCCAACGCTGCTGGCAAGCTGACCAAGTACGACGCGGTTCTGGTGCCCGGCGGCTTCGGCAGCCGCGGTGTGGAAGGCAAGATCAGCACAGCCCAGTTTGCCCGCGAGCACAAAGTGCCTTACCTGGGCATCTGCCTGGGCATGCAAGTGGCCACCATCGAATACGCCCGCCATGTGGCCGGGCTGACCGATGCCAACAGCACCGAGTTCAACCCCACCACGCCCCACCCCGTGATCGCCTTGATCACCGAGTGGAAGGACGCGGACGGCACCATCAAGAAGCGCGACGAGAACTCGGACCTGGGCGGCACCATGCGCCTGGGCGCCCAAAGCTCGGACGTGTCCAAGGACACGCTGGCCCACAGCATCTACGGCGATGTGGTGACCGAACGCCACCGCCACCGCTACGAAGCCAACGTGAACTACCTGGACCAGCTACGCAAGGCGGGCCTGGTGATTTCGGCCCTGACGCAGCGCGAGCAGCTCACCGAAATCGTGGAGTTGCCACAAAACGTGCACCCCTGGTTCATCGGCGTGCAGTTCCACCCTGAGTTCAAGTCCACCCCCTGGAACGGCCACCCGCTGTTCAACGCCTTCATCAAGGCGGCGGTGGAACACCAAAAGCAAGCGGCGAAAGCCTGAGGAAAACGGCTATGCAACTGTGCGGATTTGACGTTGGCCTGCAGCAGCGCTTTTTCCTGATCGCAGGTACTTGCTCCATCGAAGGCCTGGAGATGTCGCTCGACGTCGCGGGGCAGCTCAAGGAAGCCTGCACGGCCTTGGGCATTCCCTTGATCTACAAGGGCTCGTTTGACAAGGCCAACCGCTCGTCCGGCACCAGCCAGCGCGGCGTGGGCATCGATGCGGGCCTGAAGATCCTCGATGAAGTGCGCCGCCAGTTGCAGTTACCCATCCTGACCGATGTGCACGACACCTCCCACGTGGCCGAAGTGGCCAGCGTGGTCGATGTGCTGCAAACGCCTGCCTTCCTCTGCCGCCAGACGGACTTCATCCGCGCGGTGGCGCAAAGTGGCAAACCGGTGAATATCAAGAAGGGGCAGTTCCTCGCGCCCTGGGACATGAAAAACGTCATCGACAAGGCCCGCGCTGCCACCAAGGAAGCCGGCCTGTCGGAAGACCGCTTTCTGGCCTGCGAGCGTGGTGTGAGCTTTGGCTACAACAACCTCGTGGCCGACATGACCAGCCTGGCCGAGATGCGCAACTCGGGCGCGCCGGTGGTGTTTGACGTGACCCACTCGGTGCAAAAGCCCGGCGGCCTGGGCGCAGTGAGTGGCGGCGCCCGTGACATGGTGCCCGTACTGGCCCGCGCAGGTGTGGCGGTGGGTGTGGCGGGCCTCTTCATGGAGACCCACCCCAAGCCCGCCGAAGCCTGGTCGGACGGCCCCAACGCCGTGCCGCTCAAGCATATGAAGGCGCTGCTGGAGACCTTGGTGGCGCTGGACGATGTCACCAAGAAAAACGGATTCCTCGAAAACAACTTTGGAGCCTGAGACATGAGCAGTGGTTACGTCATCGCATCCGTCACCGTCACCAACCCCACGCAGTACGAGGAGTACCGCAAGTGGAGCACCCTGGCCATGCAAGCCCACGGCGCCGAAGTGTGCGTGCGCGGCGGCAAGGTGGAAGTGCTGGAGGGCGACTGGAACCCCGGCCGCACCGTCATCCTGAAGTTCGCCAGCTTTGACGCAGCCCGCGCGTTCTACGACACGCCCGAGTACCAAAAGGCCAAGGCCGCGCGCGAAGGTGCGGCCATCATGCGCATGGTGTGTGTCGAAGGCGTTTGACCGCCTTCGCACCTGATCGCTCACTAATTGATAGCTGCTAGCGCTTATTAGATAAGCGCTAGAGCCCGATTTGATTTAAAACTTCTGCAAAAGGAAAACCATGAGTGCCATCGTTGACATCGTAGGCCGCGAAGTGCTGGACAGCCGCGGCAACCCCACCGTCGAATGCGACGTGCTGCTGGAATCGGGTGTGATGGGCCGCGCTGCGGTGCCGTCGGGCGCCTCCACCGGCAGCCGCGAAGCCATTGAGCTGCGTGATGGCGACAAAAGCCGCTACCTGGGCAAGGGCGTGCTCAAGGCCGTGGAACACATCAACACCGAAATCAGCGAAGCCGTGCTGGGCCTGGATGCTTCCGAGCAAGCCTTCCTGGACAAGACCCTGATCGACCTGGACGGCACCGAGAACAAGAGCCGCCTGGGCGCCAACGCCATGCTGGCCGTATCGATGGCCGTGGCCCGCGCTGCCGCCGAAGAATCTGGCCTGCCCCTGTACCGCTACCTGGGCGGCATGGGCAGCATGCAGTTGCCCGTGCCCATGATGAACGTCATCAACGGTGGCGCACACGCCAACAACAGCCTGGACTTGCAAGAGTTCATGATCATCCCCGTGGGTGCACCCACCTTCCGCGAAGCGCTGCGCTGGGGTGCAGAGGTGTTCCACGCCCTCAAGAAGATCCTGCACGACAAGGGCATCAGCACCGCCGTGGGCGACGAAGGCGGCTTTGCCCCCAGCGTCGAAAGCCACGAAGCCGCCATCTTGCTGATCCTGCAAGCAATTGAAGCCGCGGGCTACACCGCTGGCGAACAAATCGCCCTGGGCCTGGACTGCGCTGCCAGCGAGTTCTACAAGGATGGCCACTACGTGCTCGAAGGCGAAGGCGGCATCAAGCTCACCGCCCAGCAATGGACGGACATGCTGGCATCGTGGTGCGACAAGTACCCCATCATCAGCATCGAAGACGGCATGCACGAAGGCGACTGGGACGGCTGGAAGATTCTGACCGACCGCCTGGGCAAGAACGTGCAGCTGGTGGGTGACGACCTGTTCGTGACCAACACCAAGATCCTGAAGGAAGGCATCGACAAGCACATCGCCAACTCGATCCTCATCAAGATCAACCAGATCGGCACGCTGACCGAGACGTTTGCCGCCATCGAGATGGCCAAGCGCGCGGGCTACACCGCCGTGATCTCGCACCGCTCGGGCGAGACCGAAGACAGCACCATTGCCGACATCGCCGTGGGCACCAATGCAGGCCAGATCAAGACCGGCTCGCTGTCGCGCTCGGACCGCATCGCCAAGTACAACCAGCTGCTGCGCATCGAAGAAGACCTGGGCGACATCGCTCACTACCCAGGTCGCGAAGCGTTCTACAACCTGCGTTGATGCCACCACGGGCGGTGCGCCGCAGTGCACCGCCCGGCTGAACGGCACCAACTGACCAAGTCCTCGATCCCTCGCACCCTTCACCGATTTCATGAGCACCCGCCTTGTCCCTGTGATCCTGCTGGCCTTGCTGGCCGCAGTGCACGCCCAGCTTTGGCTGGGGCGCGGCAGCTTGCCGCAGGTGACTGCGATGCAGCAGAAGATCGACGAGCAAAAGACCGCCAATGCCCAAGTGCGCCAGACCAATGAGCGTCTGGCCTCTGAAGTCCATGACCTCAAGGAAGGGCTGGACATGGTGGAAGAAAAGGCCCGCAACGAGCTGGGCATGGTCAAGCCCAACGAGGTGTACGTTCAGTTCACGCCGCGCTGATCGCTCGCAAGCGAGTGCGCCCCTCAGGTTGGCATCTGCCAGCCCTCTCCTCACATGACCGTCCACATCCTGGGTGCCGCCCACACGGGCGCAGAAGCGCTCTGGCAGGCCTTGGCCGAGCGGCTGGGGCCCTTAGCTGGGCGCTTGCATCCACCAGGGGCCATGCCCGATGAGGCGCCCGCCCTGACTCTGCCCGCCCTGGTGGTGCTGATGGGCCTGGACTGGCCCTGCTCCGCTGCGGAACAGCCCCAGCGCGCCGAACAGGATGCCCAGCTGCGCCAAGGGCTGGCATTGCGCGGCATCGCCTACCGTGTGTTGTACGGCCCACTGGAGCGCAGGTTGTCCAGTGTTTTAGCATCCCTGGACGAGGGCAAGACCAAACCGCCACAGCCCGCCATGGCGGCATCGGCGCCCACCGCGCCAGACAGTGAAAGCAACCCAGACACCCGAGCCAGGCTGCGCGCATGGGGATGCGAGAAATGCAGCGATCCGGTGTGCGAGCACCGGCTCTTTACGTCTTTGAAACTGGCGCCGCCAGCCTAGGCGCAGCCTTGGGGCCTGGCCTTAGGCACTCTCCTGGCTCACGCTGTGCCGAATGGACTTGAGCAGGATGACGATCTGGTTGGAGGCAAAACGGTAACCGCCGTTGAGAATGGCCACCACACGCTCCCACTCCCCTTGCTGGGCCAGCTCCACGATCTCGGCGGCTTGCTCGTGAAAGTAGCGGTGCCGCGCCAGCAGCATGGGGTATTCGGGGTGGTGTCCCAGCATTTCGCGCCCGACGCCGTGCAGCCAGCGGCCCAAGGCACTGTAGTTGTCGCGCCGAATCACTTCGGGGTCCAGCCCCACCTGAGAGCGCCCTTCCAGATAGTCCATCAGCCGCACTTTCCAGCGCTCATGGGCATTGATGGCGGCATCCACATCCAGCTCGGCGGGCACAGAATCAACAGGGGGCGAGGCCAATGCCAGCAGGCCATCGACTGGTGCGGTTGACGACACGGAATTCTGGGCCGACGCCCCCAAAAATCGGCGAAGAAAATCCATGAAAACCCTCCCTTATGGGGGCGAATCTTATGTGAGGACTTGTCGCCAATGTGTCAACAATCGTCACATACGGGGAGCGGTTTCCAGGGGCCAGCGACAGGCCGCAGCCCGCCATGGGCAGCATTCAAGGTGCGCGTTTTGGCTGGGAATCAGAAGCAAAGCAACAGATCGGCGCCCCAAGCCAGGGCGCCGCCGCCGTTACTGCACCCCTGAAGGTGCGGGCGGTTGCGCCACCGTGGGGGGCACAAAGATCTGGGCAGCATCCACGGCGTCAAAGCGGTACTGCTGGCCGCAAAACTCGCAACCCACTTCGATCTCGTTGCGCTCGGCCAGGATGCTCTCGGCTTCTTCCGCCCCCAGGCTGCGCAGCATGTTGGCCACGCGCTCTCGGCTGCAGGTGCAGGCAAAACGGGGGCCCGACTCCCCTTGCTGCGGCTCAAAGCGCAGCAGCTTTTCTTCCCAGAACAGGCGGCGCAGGATGGTGTCCACATCCAGCGTCAGCAGCTCATCGCGGGTCAGGCTGGAGGCCAGGTGCGCAATGCGGTTGTAGTCTTCGTTGTGGCCGATCTGGTCTTCGTTCTCACGGTGCGTCAGCCCCTGCGCCAGATTGCCTTCGCCCTTGAGCGGCATGCGCTGGATCAGCAGCCCGGCGGCAACCTGGCTGTTGGCAGCCAACACCAGCACCGTATCGAGCTGCTCGGACTGCAGCATGTAGTGCTGCAGCACGTCCGACAGGCGATCGAGCTTCTCATGGTGGTCGCCATGCAAAGGCACCACGCCCTGGTAGGGCTGTTGGCCTGGGTGGCGGTCCTTGGGGTCCAGGGTGATGGCGCAGCGCCCACCGCCGCCCACGTTCACCATCTGGCTCAGCTTGGCATCTGGCGGCACCTCGCCATTGACCGTGGCGGTGGCCCGCAGGCTCAGGTCTGACTGCACCTCGGCCACGGCCACCTTGACGGGGCCATCACCAAAGACCTGCAGCACCAGCGCCCCATTGAACTTGATGTTGGACTGCATCAGCACACCAGCCGCAGCCATCTCGCCCAGCAGCTCCTGCACCGGGGCCGCATAGGCGCCCGTGGCTGAGTTGCTGGCACGGCGCTGCAACACATCGGTCCAGGCATCGGTCAGGCGCACGATCATGCCGCGCACAGGCTGGCCTTCGAAAAGAAACTTGTGGAGTTCAGACACTCAGGGATTCCAGAAAAACGTAAAAAAGGAGACGCACAACCAGCGGGGCTGCTGCGCGTCAGTCGATGCGGCGCAAGCCCGCCTTGAAGCGGCGGGCGTTCTCGATGTAGTGCAGCGCACTTTGGCGAAGGCCCTCGATCTGCTCGGGCGTCAGCTCGCGCACCGCCTTGGCCGGGCTGCCGATGATCATGGAGCCATCGGGAAACTCTTTGCCCTCGGTCACCAGGGCCCCGGCACCCACCAAGCAGTTCTTGCCGATCTTGGCGCCGTTGAGCACCACAGCGCCAATGCCGATCAGCGATTCGTCCCCAATCGTGCAGCCGTGCAGCATGACCTGGTGGCCCACCGTCACGCGCGCCCCCACCACCAGGGGTTTGCCAAAGTCGGCATGCAGCACGCTGGCGTCCTGGATGTTGGTGCCCGCACCGATGGTGATGCTGTCGGTGTCGCCCCGCACCACCGCACCAAACCACACGCTGGCGTCTTCACCCAACGCCACCCGCCCCATCACCTGGGCGCTGTCTGCCACCCAGGCCGATGCGGGCACCTGGGGGGCCACACCATCCAGTTCATACAAAGCCATGCCACACACTCCGGTTGAGGTAAAGAAAGAAACCCATCAAGAAACAAATGGCTGCCAATTGTTTACAAAGCGTGAGCAGTGCGGTAGGTGGCAGGGCCTAGAATTGTAAGGATGGAGCTTCGCCAACGTGCACTGCAGGTTTTATGCCTGACAGACCCAGACCAAAAAGCGGCCGCAGCGCTTGATCTACAAGCGCAACTAGCTACATATTCGATAGCAAACACATTCCCCACCGACACCGTAGACCCGGCCTGCTTGCCAGGCCACCCGGCCCGCCCCGCGCTGATGCGCCACACCGAAGTGGCCCGACGCTCACCCGCTACGGCGCAAGGCCGCGCCATCCTGATCCACGCCATTGCGCACATTGAGTTCAACGCCATCAACCTGGCGCTGGACGCCGTATGGCGCTTTGACGCCATGCCCGCTGACTATTACCGGAACTGGGTGCAAGTGGCGGCAGAAGAAGCCATGCACTTTGGCCTGCTGCGCGACCACCTGCGGGCCCAGGGGCATGACTATGGCGACTTTCCCGCGCACCAGGGCCTGTGGACCATGTGCGAGAAAACCCAGCACGACATCGTGGCGCGCATGGCGCTGGTGCCCCGCACCATGGAAGCGCGGGGCCTGGACGCCACCCCACAGATCCAGAACAAACTGCGGCAAGTGGGCACGCCCGACGCCCTGGCAGCGGTTGAGATTTTGAACATCATCTTGCGCGACGAGGTCGGGCATGTCGCCATAGGCAACCACTGGTACCGCTGGCTGTGCGAGCGCCAGGGGATCAACCCCGAGACGCACTACGCCGAACTGGTCAAAAAGTACGAAGCCCCCCGGCTCAAGCCCCCGTTCAACAACGCAGCCCGCCGCCAGGCAGGCTTTACCGAGGCAGAGTTGCAGTGGCTACAGCAGGGCTGAAAAGCCTGTCGGAATTGCGCGTTACCTACAATCGATGGCCCTGCCAGATGCCTTTCATGAACCGTCCACCCGTGAGTAACTCACCATGTCCAACACACCAGCCCCTGCAGCAGCCTACCCTGCAAGCGCCACACCGGGGCAATCCGCTGTGGCCATGATTGCTCGCCAGGCCATCGTCAATGCGCAGCAAGCGGTCATTGGCTATGAGCTGTTCAACCGATCACGCACGGGCATTGGGCACACGGCGGCCACAGACGTCACCCTGGTGTTCACAGCGCTGTCGCACGCAGGCACCGAAGAGCTGGTGGGCAAGAAGCTGATTTTTGTGAACTGCACGCACGAGAGCCTCTCGGGCGGCCACCTGGAATTGCTGGACCCTGACAAGGTCGTGCTGGAGATCCCCCCCCTGGGCCATGCTGCGGCACAGGAAGTGGAAACCCGCCTGCCCATCCTGATGGGCCTGCGCGAACGCGGTTTCCATCTCGCGTTCAACCACACCGTGCTCGAATCGGCCTACGCGGCCTGGCTGCCCCTGGCGGACTACATCAAGCTGGACTTGTCGGTGCTGGCAGCGGACCAGCTGACGGTGCTCATCCGTTACGCGGCCCGCCACACCCAGGCCGAGCTGATTGCGGAGAAAGTGGAGACCGCGCAGCAGTACGACATGGTCTCCAGCCAGGGCGTGCAGCTGTTCCAGGGCTACTGGTTTGCGCGCCCCTCGCTGGTCGAGACCAAGCTGCTGTCCCCCGCGCAGACCAGCATCGTGCAACTCATCAACCTGGTGCGCAAACAGGCCAGCACCGACGACATCGAAGAGGTGCTGAAGAAAGACGCAGGCCTGGCCTTCAACCTGATGCGCCTGATCAACTCCGCAGGCTTTGGGCTGAACCGCGAGATCACCTCCTTTCGCCAGGCCGTCATGCTGCTGGGGCTCAAAAAACTGTTCCGCTGGGCGGCGCTGCTGCTCACTGCTGCACGCACGGGCGGCGCACCCTCGTCGGTGGGCCAAACGGCCGTGGTGCGCGGCCGCTTGATGGAATTGCTGGCCCTGGAGAGCATGCCTGCGGAAGAAGCCGATCAGGCCTTCGTGGTGGGCATCTTCTCGCTGCTGGATGTGATGCTCTCCATCCCCATGGAATCGGCCCTGGGCCTGCTGACCGTGCCCGATGCCGTGGCCGCAGCCCTGTTGCGCCGCGAGGGCGTGCTGGGCGATCTGCTGACCCTGGCCGAAGCCTGTGAATCCAGCGACGACGCGGTGTTCCACAAGGCGGCGGGCACCCTGCACCTCACCAGCCAGCAAATCAACCTGGCCCACCTGCAGGCACTGGCCTGGGCCGATCAGATGGCCGACTGAGGGACGCGCCATGCGCTCGGGTGTGTGCGCTGCGCCACCTGGCACGGCCACAGGCGCATGGGCCGGCCCGGCAGGCCCTAGAATCTTGTGAAGCGCTTCGCTCAACCCATTCTTTAGCCGCACCATGTCGAGTACCCCAGACCAAGACACCCCCGACGTCGAGACCGCAGCCCCACAGGAAGACGTTGATGCCAGCAACCTGGCGATCATTGCCCGTCAGGCCATCGTGGACCACAACCGCATGGTCTATGGCTACGAGCTGTTTGACCGCTCTACCGCCGCAGACGCCCACACAGCAGCCAGCGATGCAGCGCTGCTCTTCAACGCCCTGTCCTACGCGGGCACTGAGGCGCTGGTGGGCAAGAAAACCGTGTTCATCAACTGCACGCACGAGAGCCTGGCTGGCGGCCACCTGGAGCTGATCCACCCCGAGAAGGTGGTGCTGGAAGTGCCTCCCCTGCCCGACACGGCCACCCAAGAGCAGATCGATCAGCGCGTGCCCGCACTGCAGGCGCTGTGCGAGCGCGGCTTTCGCCTGGCGCTGAACCAGAATGCGCTGCGCAAGCCTTACGCCAGTTGGATGCCTCTGGCCTCCTTCATTAAGCTGGACTTGCAGGCCTTCAAGCCCGAGCTGGCAGGCCCGCTGGTGAAGTTTGCAAGCCAATTCGCCAAAGCCAAGCTGGTGGCCGAAAAAGTGGAGACGGCCGAGCAGTTCAAGCTCATGTCCGACCTGGGCGTGAAACTGTTCCAGGGCTTCTGGTTTGCCAAGCCTTCGCTGGTCAAGGCCACCACCATCCGCCCCTCGCAGGCCACCATCATCCAGCTCATCAACCTGGTGCGCAAACAGGCCGACACGAGCGAGATCGAAGACCTGCTCAAGAAGGACCCCACGCTGTCCTTCAACCTGCTGCGCTTCATCAATTCGTCGGGCTTTGGCTTGTCGTGTGAGGTGACCTCCTTCCGCCACGCCGTGATGATCCTGGGCCTGAAAAAGCTGTTCCGCTGGGCGGCGCTGCTCATGACCACGTCACGCGATGGAGCCCCACCCGCCGTGGGCCAGACCGCCGTGGTGCGCGGGCGCCTGATGGAGCTGCTGGCCGCCGAAATGCTGCCCCCGAAGAGTGCGACAACGCCTTCGTGGTGGGTGTTTTCTCGCTGCTGGACTCGATGCTCAACGTCACGATGGAGAAAGCCCTGGAATCGGTGGCCCTGCCCCAGCCCGTGACCGATGCGCTGCTGCACGGCACTGGCGTGTTTGCACCGTTCCTGGCACTGACCAAGGCCTGCGAAAGCGGCGACGACGCCATGTTTGCCAAGATGGCCGACGAGCTGCACCTGTCCAACCGCCAAGTGAACTGGGCTCACTTGCAAGCCCTGACCTGGGCCGAAAGCCTGAGCATGGACTGAGCGGTCGTCGGCATACCGATGACCCCGTCAAAAAGGGCTCCCATGGTGGAGCCCTTTTTACATCGCGCTCAGTGCATCGGCCCGGCTCAGTCCCCCTGGATGCGCGCCGCGCGGATGATGCGGGCGTTGTTCTCTGACTCCTGCGCAATCTGGCGGGCAAAGTCGGCGGTGGTGCCGCCGGTGGGCACGTTGTCGGTCGCGTCCAGCTTGGCGCGCAGGTCCGTCTGGGCCAGGGCCTTGTTCACCTCTGCATTCAGGCGCGCCACCACGGCAGCAGGGGTCTGCGCCGGGGCAAAAATGCCAAACAACGAGGACAGGTTGGCCGCCGGGTGCTTCAGCTCCGCCAGGGTGGGCACATCGGGCAGCGAATCCAGCCGTGCAGGCGCGCCCACCGCCAGCGGCTTGAGCTTGCCTGCCTTGATGTGTTGCAGCACCGCCGGGCCCGCGTTGGTGGAGAGCACTTCAAACTGCCCGCCCAGCGCATCGTTCATCTGCTGGCCACCGCCCTTGTAGGGGATGTGCGTGATCTGCACCTTGGCCACGGCCTGAATTTGCTCCAGCATGATGTGCCCAAGGGACGCCTGGCCCGAAGTAGCCCAGCGCACACTGCCCGGCTGTGCCCGCGCTGCGGCCACCAGGGCATTGAAATCAACCGCCTTGCTGGCAGAGGTGCCCAGCAGCAGCACGGGCGAATACATCACGCTCACCACCGGGGCAATGTCCTTTTGCGGATCAAACGGCGACTTGCCCAGGTGCGGGTTCAGCGCCAGCGGGCTCACGGCCGCAAAACCCAGTGTGTAGCCGTCTGGCGCGGCCTTGGCCACCGCGTCCATGCCCAGGCTACCGCTGGCACCGGCCTTGTTTTCGATCACCACGGGCGTGCCCAATTGCGCCGCCAGTTTGTCGGCCAGGGCACGCGCCACGTTGTCGCTCACGCCCCCTGCGGGGTAGGCCACCACGATGCGAATGGGTTTGGCAGTGGGCCAGGCCTGGGCCGCAGCCCAGGTGCAGGCACCCAGAAGAAAAAGGCCCGTCAACAGTTTTTTCATGGTCAGAGAAATAGAGGAAGAGAAAACGAGAAACACCGCAGGCAGCGCCACACGCTCAGCCGCGCGGATGGTGCTGCGCATGCAGCGCCTTGAGGCGCTCACGTGCCACATGGGTGTAGATGGTGGTGGTCGAAATATCGGCATGCCCCAGCAGCAGCTGCACCACCCGCAAATCGGCGCCGTGGTTGAGCAAGTGGGTGGCAAACGCGTGGCGCAGCGTGTGCGGCGACAGCGGCACGGTGATGCCCGCCACCTGCGCCCACTTTTTGACGATCACCCAGAACATCACGCGGGTCATGCCCTCGCCGCGCTGGGTCACAAACAGGTCTTCGGTCTGCTGCCCGCCCAGAATGGCGCCACGCGCCTCGTGCAGGTAGCGCTGCAGCCAGCTGCGTGCTTCTTCACCAAAGGGCACCAGCCGCTCTTTGCTGCCCTTGCCCATCACGCGCAGCACACCTTCGTTGAGCCCCAGTTGAAAGGTCTTGAGCGTCACCAGCTCTGTCACGCGCAGGCCGCTGGCGTACATCAGCTCCAGCATGGTGCGGTCGCGCAGGCCCAGGGGGTTGCCCAGGTCGGGGGCGTTCAGCAGCGCCTCCACATGCGCTTGCGACAAGGTCTTGGGCACCCGCAGGGGCTGGCGGGCGGCCTGCAGACGCAGTGTGGGGTCTTGGGTGATGCGCCGCTCGCGCAGCGCCCAGTGAAAGTACCGGCGCAGCACCGTGAGCCGCCGGTTGGCCGAGGTGGCCCGCGTCTGCTCGTGGCGCGCGGCAAAGTAGCCGTTCAGGTGCGCCTCTTCGGTAGCGTCCAGCGCCAGCGGGGGCTGCTGCTGCGCCAGCCATTGGGCGTACAGCGTCAGGTCGCGGCGGTAGGCCGCCAGGGTGTTGCGCGAAAGGCCGTCTTCCAGCCATAGGGCGTCCACAAAGGTATCGATGGCACTCAGGCTGTCGTCAAGCATCTGAAAACGATAGCACGCGAAGCGGCAAGGGATGTCCTGCATAACCCTCGCGAGGCGGTGATAGCGCGGTTCGGGATGGGCCACAAGGCGTCTTTTTGCAGCCAATAGCCGAGCTATTGGCGAGAAAAGCAACGCAGTGGACCGCCCGAAGCCGTGCTGTCACCGTCCGCAGGGAGTTATGCAGGACATCCCTCTCCCATGAAAAAAGCCGCGCAGGCATGGCCAGCGCGGCTTTGTAGAAGAGGACCCATCAGGCCGATCAGTCGAGCGTCAGCTTCTGCTTGGCAACCACTTCCTTGTACACGCTGTACTCGGCCTTGATTTGCTCGGCAAACTGCTCTGGCGTGTTGCCCACCACCAAAGAGCCGGTGTCTTCGATGCGCTTTCGCACGGCCGGGTCTTCCAGCGCCTTGCGCACGGCGGCATTCACCTTGTCCACCACTTCCTTGGGCAAGCCCTTGGGGCCCAGGATGCCGTAGTAGGCCATGCGGTTCACTGGCTCCAGCCCCACTTCCTTGAAGGTCGGCACATTGGGCAAGGCTGCCACGCGCTGGGGCGCGGCCACCACGATGGGCACCAGGCGGTTTTCCTTGATGAAGGGCAGCGCGGAGGGCAGGTTGTCAAAAATCATGGGCACCTGGCCCGCCACCGTGTCGTTCAAGGCCGGGCCTGCGCCGCGGTAGGGAATGTGCGTCACGAAGGTGTTGGTCAGGCTCTTGTACAGCTCCATCTGCAAGTGGCCAATGCCCCCGGTGCCCGACGAAGAGTACGAATACTTGCCTGCCGATTTCTTCAGCTCGGCAATGAAGGCCTTGTAGTCCTTGGCCGGAAAGCTGGGGTGCACCGCAATGATGTTGGGCGTGGCCGCGATGTTCACGATGGGGGTGAAGTCGGTCAGCGGGTTGTAGGGCGTCTTGGGGTTGATGGCCGGATTGGCGGCCGTGGTCGACACCGTGGCAATGCCCAGGGTGTAGCCATCAGGGGCCGACTTGGCCGTTTCGTTGGCACCCACGATGCCGCCGCCACCCGCCTTGTTTTCCACGATGACGCTCTGGCCCAGGGCCTTGCCCAGCGGGTCAGCGATCACGCGGGCAATGATGTCGGTGGTGCCGCCGGGGGCGAAGGGCACCTGCAGCTTGATGATCTTGTTGGGGTAGCCTTGCGCTGCGGCAGATCCTGCGGCAGCGGCCAGCGCCAGGGCCATCCAGTGGCGACGGTTCATTGCATGCTCCTTTGTGAGGTTTTCAAACACCTGCGATGTTATGCGCAATGAATCCCCCCACCGCCTGGGGATTACGCACAAGCGCCCGAGCCATCTGACGGCCACGCTGCCTGCCGCCCACGGGCGCAGGCGGCTTCAGTTATTCTCGAAACGTGAACTACGCCCAGCTCCTGATCCCCGATTTTTCGCTCATCCTGTTTGGCTACCTGCTGTGCAGGTACACCGCCCTCAATCGCTCCATCTGGCAGCCGGTAGAGAGCCTGGTGTACTACCTGCTGTTTCCGGTGCTGCTGTTCCAGTCCATCGTCAAAAGCCCCATCGATGTGGGCGCGGCCTCCAGCCTGATCGCGGCGGGGCTGCTGTCGGGCGTGGCAGGCATTGCGCTGGCGTATTCGCTGCCCCACTGGCCCTGGCTGGGCCGCTTCGTCGACCAGCGCGACCACGCGGCCAGCGCGCAGATTGCGTTTCGCTTCAACTCTTTCATTGGCCTGGCGATTGCCGAGCGGCTGGCGGGCACGCAGGGCCTGCTGATGATTGCGGTGCTCATTGGCGTGTGCGTGCCGCTGTTCAACGTGGCCGCCGTGTGGCCCATGGCGCGCCATGGTGGCCAGGGCTTTGTGCGCGAGCTGCTGCGCAACCCGCTCATCCTCGCCACGGCCTCGGGGCTGGTGGCCAATTTGCTGGGGTTTCGCATCCCCGGCTGGCTGGAGCCCACGGTGAGCCGCATCAGCGCAGCGTCACTCGCGCTGGGCTTGATGGCGGCGGGTGCGGGCATGCAGTTTGGCCTGCTCAGCCGGGGCAAGGTGCTCACAGCCTCGGTGCTGGCCATCCGGCATTGGCTGCAGCCGCTGATCGCCTGGGGCCTGGCGCTGCTGTTTGGCCTCAACGCTGTGCAGACCACGGTGCTGCTGGCCTTCTCGGCCCTGCCCACAGCGTCCACCTGCTATGTGCTGGCCGCCCGCATGGGCTACAACGGGCCGTATGTGGCGGGGCTGGTCACGCTGTCGACCGTGCTGGGGGTGGTGAGCCTGCCGTTTGCGCTGGGCTTTTTGCGCTGAACCCGCAGCGGCGCGGGGCCCATCGGCAGCCCCAGCGCAAAACGCTACTTATTTGATAGCTGCTAGCGCTTATTAGATAAGCGCTAGAGGCATAAAACACTTAAAAAAATTTGACATCACGCCTGCGCCAGCGCCCAGGCCACATGCTCGCGCACCAGCGCGCTGGGGTCTTGCGCGCGCAGCGCCAGGGCGGCACGCAGGTCTTCCGCCCCGGTCTGGCGCAGGGCATTGCCCAGGGCCACGGCCACGTTGCGCAGCCAACGCTCGTGGCCAATGCGGCGAATGGGGCCGCCCTCGGTCAGGCGCAAAAAGGTGGGCTCGTCCCAAGCAAACAGGTGCACCAGTTGCTGGCCCGACAGGCCCTTGCGCTCGTCAAAATCGGGCAGGCGGCTGACCTGGGCGAACTTGTTCCACGGGCACACCAGCTGGCAGTCGTCACAGCCATAGATGCGGTTGCCCATGAGCGGGCGCAGCTCCAGCGGGATGGCGCCCGCGTGTTCGATGGTCAGGTACGAAATGCAACGCCGCGCATCCACCCGGTGCGGCGCCACGATGGCCTGCGTGGGGCAGGCATCGATGCAAGCGCTGCAACTGCCGCAGTGGGCGCTGACGGGCTCTGTGGCGGGCAAAGGCATGTCCACATAGATCTCGCCCAGAAAGAAGGTCGAGCCCGCTTCGCGGTTGAGCACCAGCGTGTGCTTGCCGCGCCAGCCCTGGCCGCTGCGGGCGGCCAGCTCGGCCTCCAGCACGGGGGCTGAGTCGGTGAACACGCGGTGGCCGAACGGGCCCACGGCCTCAGCGATGCGGTCGCTCAGCTTTTGCAGCCGGGCACGCAATACCTTGTGATAATCGCGCCCCCTGGCGTACATCGAGACAATGCCCTCACCGGGCTGCTGCAGGCGCTGCAACTCCATCGCCTGCCAGCCGCCCGCCTGGGCCACGGCCGGGTTGTGGTCGCGCCCCTGGGGCAGGTAGTCCATGCGCGCGGTGATCACGCTCACGGTGCCGGGCACCAGCTCTGCGGGCCTCGCACGCTTTAAGCCATGTGCGGCCATGTAATGCATGTCACCATGGAACCCTTGCGCCAGCCATTGCATCAACCCAGGCTCTGACGCGGACAAATCCACCCCCGCCACGCCGATTTGGGAAAATCCCAGCTCGCGGGCCCACTCCTGCATTTGAGGAACGAGTTGACTGTTGCACCACATACCGGCCAGATTGTAGAAAGCCCCAGCCCTGGCCCAGCCACATTCGTTTGGCGCAGCGAAGAAGACACCGCCGCCTGGGCCCAGCAGCTGGCCGCGCAGCCTGCGCTGGCCCATGCCTTCGTCACCCTGCACGGCGACCTGGGCGCAGGCAAGACCACGCTGGTGCGCCACCTGCTGCGCGCCCTGGGCGTGCAAGGCCGCATCAAAAGCCCCACCTACGCCGTGGTGGAACCCCACGAGACAGCGCAGCTGGCCATCTGGCACTTTGACTTCTACCGCTTTGACGACCCGCGCGAGTGGGAAGACGCGGGGTTCAGAGACATCTTTGCCAGCCCGGGCCTCAAGCTGGCAGAATGGCCTGAAAAGGCTGCAGCGCTGACCCCGACTGCGGACCTTGCTATCACCATTGAAGCAATGGACGAGACCGAAAGGAAAGTCACCCTGCACGCAGGCACCGCCACCGGGCGCAGCCTGGTGCAAGGCCTGACCCACGGATGCAGCCAAGGCAGCAGCCCAGGACGGAGCCAAGGACCGAGCGCATGACCGCTGACGCAAGCATGGACCACCCCGCCAAGACGGACAACGCCTACACCCCCAACCGCCGCCACCTGCTGCAGGCGGGCAGCCTGGTGCTGCTGCTGGGCACCCAGCAGATTGCGCGCGGCGCCACCATCGTGGCGGTGCGCGTGTGGCCCGCGCCCGAGTATTCGCGCGTCACCATCGAATCGGACACCAAGCTGGTGGCCAAGCAGTTCTTTGTGACCACCCCGCCGCGCCTGGCGGTGGACATTGAAGGCATTGACCTGAGCCCCGAGCTGCGCGAGCTGGTGGCCAAGGTCAAGCCCGACGACCCGAACATCGCGGGCATCCGCGTGGGCCAGAACGCCCCTGGCGTGGTGCGCCTGGTGGTCGATTTGAAGCAGGCCGCGCAGCCCCAGGTGTTCACCCTGCCGCCCATTGCGGCCTACCAGCACCGCCTGGTGTTTGACCTGTACCCCGCAGAGCCCGTGGACCCACTGGAAGCGCTGATTGCCGAGCGGCTGCGCGACGCGGGCACCCCAGGCCACGGCGGCGACAAGACCGCCGCAGCACCTGCGCCAGCGCCTGCCAAGGCGGCAGAGCCCGCCGACCCGCTGGGCGACCTGATCGCACAGCGCAGCAACCGCCCCGGCCCCAGCGCAGCGCCCTCTCCTGCCGAGCCTGCGACCACCACCGCCGCAGCCCCCGCCCCTTCCAGCGTCGCGACCAACCGCGCTGGCGGGCGCGCCACGGCCACGCAGACCGACCGCATCATCATCGTGGCGCTGGACCCCGGCCACGGCGGCGAAGACCCCGGCGCCATCGGCCCCGCAGGCACACGTGAAAAAGACGTGGTGCTGCGCGTGGCCCACCTGCTGCGCGACCGCATCAACGCCACCACCGTGGGCGGCAACCCCATGCGCGCATTCCTCACCCGCGACGGCGACTTCTTCGTGCCCCTGGGCACGCGGGTGGAAAAAGCCCGCCGCGTGCAGGCCGACCTGTTCGTCAGCATCCACGCCGATGCCTTCACCACCCCGGCCGCACGCGGCGCCAGCGTGTTTGCGCTGAGCCAAAGCGGGGCATCGAGCACCGCCGCCCGCTGGCTCGCCAACAAAGAAAACCAGGCCGACCTGGTGGGCGGGCTGAACGTGCAAAGCAAAGACCAGCATGTGCAACGCGCCCTGCTGGACATGAGCACCACCGCGCAGATCAACGACAGCCTCAAGCTCGGCACCGTGCTGCTGGGTGAGATTGGCAACATCGGCAAGCTGCACAAGCCCCGCGTGGAGCAAGCCGGGTTTGCCGTGCTCAAGGCCCCCGACATTCCCAGCGTGCTGGTGGAGACCGCCTTCATCAGCAACCCCGAAGAAGAGGCCCGCCTGCGCAGCAGCACCTACCAGCAGGAGCTGGCGGATGCGCTCATGCGCGGCATCACCCGCTACTTCGCCAAGAACCCGCCGCTGGCGCGCAGCCGGTCGGTGTAACGCTCCCTGGCCTGGGGGCACAGCCTGAGGAGCCTGTCGCGCTTCAGGCCTGTCTTCCTACAAGCTCCCATTCCGTTGGCCGACGCGGCAAACGCCGTGCCTGCGCCACAGTCTAGGCATGGGCTGCTGCACCGCAGCGGCTCAAGAAAAAGGTTCTCACCCAACCCCATGCCAAAGGAGCACACCATGCTGCAATCTCGTCACTGGATCGGGCTGACCGCCCTCACCGCCGCCCTGGCCCTGGGCGGCTGCGCATCGAACCCCACCAATGCACAAATCGGCACCGGCGTAGGGGCAGCCGCAGGCGGCGTGGCAGGCCATGTGCTGCTGGGCGGCCCCCTGGGCACCATTGGCGGGGCCGCAGCGGGCGCCCTGGTGGGCCATGAGATTGGGGAAGACAAGGACCAGCGCCAAAGACGCCGCTGATCCCAAAAAATCTAAAAAATAGCTGCTAGCTCTTGATTAGAAAGCGCTAGCAGCTATTCAATTGATAGCAAAATCAATCAGACCGTTGCCTTGGATGTGCGGCCCGCACGCCAGGCACCAAAGATGGCAATCAGTCCAGGCACAAAAATCATCGCCCAGATGATCTTGTCCAGGTTCTCCTTCACCCAGGCAAAGTTGCCGAAGAAGTAGCCCGCCGTGGCAATGCCCAGCACCCACAGCAGCGCGCCGCCCACATTGAAGGCCGTGAACTTGGCACGGCCCATCTCGGCCACGCCCGCCACAAAAGGCGCAAACGTGCGGATAAAGGGCATGAAGCGCGCGATCACGATGGTGATGCCGCCATAGCGTTCATAAAACGCGTGGGCCTGGTCAAACGCCTTGCGGTTGAACCAGCGCGAGTCTTCCCACTGGAACACCTTGGGGCCAAAGTAACGCCCGATGGAGTAGTTGCACTGGTCGCCCAAAATGGCGGCGGCCACCAGCACGGCACACGCCAGCGGAAAGCTCATCATCCCTGCGCCGCACAGTGCGCCCACGATGAACAGCAGCGAATCGCCCGGCAAAAACGGCATCACCACCACGCCGGTCTCCACAAACAC
Organism: Acidovorax sp. 1608163; assembly: GCF_003669015.1. Taxonomy (NCBI): domain Bacteria; kingdom Pseudomonadati; phylum Pseudomonadota; class Betaproteobacteria; order Burkholderiales; family Comamonadaceae; genus Acidovorax; species Acidovorax sp. 1608163. The sequence goes on along the minus strand of NZ_CP033069.1, from coordinate 1,137,644 downwards.
GATCAGGAACAGCAGCGCATACACCCACATGCCGTAGGTCTGCACAAAGGCCTCCAGGTGCTTGTCCACGTGCAGGATGAAGTCGATCAGAAAGGTCACTATTTCCATGGGCTGGCCTTGAGGGCTTTGAGCGGGTTGAGCGGGCTTTGGGTTCAGCATGCATCCCAATGAACTGTTCACTGAGAGCAGTCGAAGCGACTGCGCAAGGTTTCGACAAGCTCAACCCGAACGGATATTTCAAGTTCTAAGAATCTGCTCAATAAAAAGCAGGGCGCATTATCGCTATCGCCCTGTAACCAAATCCCCACCAGAGCGACGCCTAAAATCCGTCCGGTGAACCCAACCGACTCCACCACCGACGCCCCCCTGGCCTCGCGCCGTCCCATCCGTGACCTGCCCGACGAACTCATCAGCCAGATTGCGGCCGGTGAAGTGGTGGAGCGCCCCGCCTCGGTGGTGCGCGAGCTGGTGGACAACGCCCTGGACGCCGGGGCCACGCAAATCACCGTGCGGCTGCTGGCCGGTGGGGTGCGGTTGATATCGGTCGAGGACGACGGCCTGGGCATTCCGCCCGAAGAGCTGCCCGTGGCGCTGCGCCGCCATGCCACCAGCAAGATCACCAACCTGCACGACCTGGAAACCGTGGCCACCATGGGTTTTCGGGGCGAGGCGCTGGCGGCCATCAGCTCGGTGTCGGAGATGGCCCTGCTCTCGCGCCCGCCCACGCAGGCCAGCGCCTTTTTGCTGGACGCCCGCAGCGGCGAGCTGCGCCCAGCCGCCCGAAGCCAGGGCACGACCATTGAGGTCAAAGAGCTGTTCTTCTCCACCCCCGCCCGCCGCAAGTTCTTGAAGACCGACGCCACCGAGCTGGCGCACTGCATTGAATCGGTGCGCCGCCACGCGCTGGCACGGCCCGATGTGGGCTTTGCCATCTGGCACGAGGGCAAGCTGGTGGAGCAGTGGCGTGCCACCTTTGTGCCCGGCGAGGGTAACCCGCAAGACGCGCTGGCCCGCCGCCTCTCAGACGTGCTGGGCGAAGACTTTGTGCAGCAGTCCGTCACCGTGCAGCACCGCGTGGGGCCCGTCACCGTCACTGGCCGCGCAGGCCTGCCCGACGCCGCCCGCTCGCGGCCCGACCACCAGTACTGCTACGTGAACGGCCGCTTTGTGCGCGACAAGGTGCTCACCCACGCCGCCCGCGCCGCGTACGAGGACGTGCTGCATGGCCACAAACAGCCCATCTACGCGCTGTATGTCGAGATCGACCCCGCCCGCGTGGACGTGAACGTGCACCCCACCAAGATCGAGGTGCGCTTTCGGGACAGCCGAGAGGTGCACCAGGCCGTGCGCCACGCAGTGGAAAACGCCCTGGCCGCGCCCCGCGCTGCGGCATTGGCAGCCGCCAACGCCGCACAAGCCGCTGGCGAAGGTGCGGCACCTGCGGCCCACACTGCAGACTTAGAACAAAAAAGGCCTCTAGCGCCCGCCTGGCAAGCGCAAGCAGCTATGAAATTTGAAGAACGCGGCCACCGTGTGCAAGACCTGCAGGCCCTGTGGGCGCCGCGCGAAACCCCTCCAGCAGCGGCACCAGATGCTGCGCTGGGCGGTCTGTGGGCGCCCTCGGCGCAGCCTGCGGCCGTGCAGCCCGGCGAGGCCACGGCCCATGGCACCGCCGCAGCCTCAATGGCTCTGCCCCCCAGCTCAGCGGGTGGGGCCGTGAACAATGCCTCAGGCGATGCGTCCCCCAGCGAGGCCATGGTGTGGCCCGAGCAGCGCGGCGACAACGCATCTGCCTGGCCGCTGGGCCGCGCCGTGGCGCAGCTGCACGGCGTCTACATCCTGGCCGAGAACGCCCAGGGCATGGTGATTGTGGACATGCACGCCGCCCACGAGCGCATCGTCTACGAACGCCTGAAATCTCAAGTGGACAGCGGCGCCCGCATTGCCAGCCAGCCGCTGTTGATCCCCGCCACCTTTGCCGCCACGCCGCAGGAAGTGGCCACGGCCGAAGAGTCTGTCGAGGTGCTGGCCACGCTGGGGCTGGAGGTGGTGCCCTTCTCGCCCAAGACCCTGGCCGTACGCGCCGTGCCCACCACGCTGGCGCAGGGTGATGCCGTGGAGCTGGCCCGCAGCGTGCTGGCCGAGCTGGCCGCACACGACGCCACCACCGTGGTGCAACGCGCCCGCAATGAAATCCTGGGCACCATGGCCTGCCACGGCGCCGTGCGCGCCAACCGCAAGCTCACGCTGGACGAGATGAACGCCCTGCTGCGGCAGATGGAAACCACCGACCGATCGGACCAGTGCAACCACGGCCGCCCCACCTGGCGGCAGTTGTCGATGAAAGAGCTGGACGGGCTGTTTTTGCGCGGGCGCTGAGGCGGCGCACCGGCGCAGTCCTGTCCGCACCAGTTAGCCAGCTCAGGATTCGCGCATCTTCGCGAAGGCCGCCAGCTTCTCGTACTTGCCGCTCTCTTCGGCCATGAAGCGGCCGATGTCTTCGCGCCCAGTGGCCAGCACCATGCCGGCGTCTTCCAGTTTCTTGCGCACGGCGGGGTCTTGCAGCGTGGCTTGCAGGTGGCTCGCCAACAGCGCGGTCACGTCGGCGGGCAGGCCCTTGGGGGCCATCAGGGCGTACCAGCCCACCAGCTCATAGCCCTTGAGGGGCGCAAACTCCGTCATCGCGGGCACCTGGGGCAGGCTGCCCAGGCGCTGGGTGCTGCTCACGGCCAGCGCGGTGATGCGGCCGCTGCGGATGAAGGGCATGGCCGAGCTGGGCGACAGCACGGCAAAGTCCAGGCTGCCACCGGCCAGGTCGCTGGTGAGCGGCGCCACGCCCCGGTAGGGAATGTGCGTCATGTACACGCCCGCCTTTTGCTTGAACAGCTCGCCCGCAAAGTGCAGCGTGGAGCCCACGCCCGAGCTGCCGTAGCTGTATTTGCCCGGGTTGCGCCGCAGCAGATCCAGCAGCTCAGGGATGGACTTGATGCCCGTGTGCGGCGCCGCCGTGAGCACCACCGGGGCGGTGGCCATCATGCCGATGGGGGTGAAGTCCTTGAGCCCGTCGTAGCGCTGCGCGGGGTTGACCATGCGCGTGCCCACCAGTTCGTTGCTGGAGCCGACCAGCAGCGTGTACCCATCGGGCGCGGAGGTGGCCACGCGCTGCGCGGCAATCGCGCCCGCAGCGCCGCCCTGGTTGTCCACCACGGCCGTGGCCTTGATGCGCGGGGCCATGGCATCGGCCAGCACGCGGCCAATCAGGTCCACCGAGCCCCCGGCGGGGTAGCCCACCACCAGCTTGATGGGCTTGGAGGGGTAGGCCTGCGCATGCCCCGGCAGGGCCAGCCCGGCGGTGCCCAGGGCAGCCAGCGCGCGCAGCACGTCACGGCGGGATGAAGAGGTGCCATGGAGTGCGTCGGCAGAGGTGAGGAAATCGTTCATGGTCGTGGCTCGCAGAAGAGGGGATGAAAAAGAGCGTCAGGCCGCCGCGTTGGCCGCCAGGAAGTGCTCGGTGAGCTGCACCCAGTACGAAGCCGCCACGGGCAGGATGCGGTCATTGAAGTCGTAGCCCGGGTTGTGCACCATGCAGCCGCCCGTGCCATGCGTCTCGCCCACGCCGTTGCCCACGATGAGGTAGCTGCCCGGGCAGGCTTCGAGCATGAAAGAGAAGTCTTCACTGCCCGTCAGGGGTTGCAGTTTGGGGATGAGGGCCTCCTCCCCAAGCCAGTCCACCACCACCTGGCGGGCGATGGCGGTGCAGGCGGGGTCGTTGACCAGCGCGGGGTAGCGCCAGCGGTACTCCACCTCGGCCTCGGCCCCCAGCGCAGCGGCCTGGGCATGGGCCAGCGCGGTGATGCGCTCACGCAGCTGCTGGCGCACCTCGGGCCGGTAGGCGCGCACCGACAGGCGCAGTTCCACTTCGTTCGGAATCACGTTGGGCGCATCGCCCGCATGGATGGCGCCCACGGTGACCACGGCCATGTCGCGCGGATCCACATTGCGCGACACCACGGTTTGCAGCGCCAGAATCAAATGGGCCGAGGCCACGACCGGGTCCCACGACAAATGGGGCGCCGAGCCGTGCCCGCCCTTGCCGCGCACCTTGATAATGACGGTGTCAGACGACGCCATGAACGAGCCTGGCATGAAGCCAAACTGCCCTGCGGGGAAGCCCGGCATGTTGTGCAGCGCAAAGATGGCATCGCACGGAAACAGCTGAAACAGGCCGTCTTCCACCATCTTGCGCCCCCCGCCCAGGCCCTCTTCGGCGGGCTGGAAGATCAGGTGCAGCGTGCCATCAAAAGACCGCGTCTGGGCCAGGTGGCGCGCTGCGGCCAGCAGCGTGGCGGTGTGCCCATCGTGCCCGCAGGCGTGCATCTTGCCCGCGTGGCGGCTGGCGTAGGGCAGGCCCGTGGCCTCGTGGATGGGCAGCGCGTCCATGTCGGCCCGCAGGCCCAGGCGCTTGCTGCCCTGGCCCACACGCAGCGTGCCCACCACGCCCGTGCCGCCCAGGCCCCGGTGCACCTCGTAGCCCCAGGCGGTCAGGCGCTCGGCCACCAGGTCGCTGGTGGCAAATTCTTCAAAAGCCAGCTCGGGGTGGGCGTGGATGTGGTGGCGCAGGGCCACCATCTCGGTCTCCAGCGCGCGGATGCCGGGCAGCACGGCGGTTTGCAAAAGGTCTTGGGTCATGCGGCGCAGTCTAGGCAGCGCCTGGCAGCGGCAGAAGACCAGCATTGCTTGGCCCGACAAGCTGCGCCATGCCCCTGCAGACCCAAGGCACAGAAAGTGCATCATCCCAGGCATGGACGCCGCGCGCACGCCCCCTCACCTGTCGATGAAGCTGCACCAGATCCGCTACCTGGTGGCGCTGGCCGAGTACGGCAGCGTGCGGGCCGCAGCGCGCACCCTGGGCGTGACGCAAGCCGCCGTGACCCAGGGCCTGCGCGAGCTGGAAGAGGCCCACCGTCTGCCCCTGTTCCAGCGCCACAGCAGTGGCATGGTGCTCACGGCTGCGGGGCAAGTGCTGCTGCGGCACGCCCAGCTCGTTACCGGCCAGCTGGAGCAAGCCGAGGCCGAGATGGCCGCGCTGCGCGACCCACAGGCCCACATCCGCCTGTCTGTGGCCGTCACCCCATGGATTGCCCACAGCCTGCTACCCCCCGTGCTGGCCAGCTTCCGTGCCGAGCTGCCCCAGGTGCGGCTGGAGCTGTTTGAAGGCCTGTCGGCCGTGGCCCTGCCCCGCCTGCGCGAGGGCAGCATTGACCTGCTGATTGGCCGCGTGCCCACTGGCAGCGCCGCACAAGACCTGCATGCCACGCCGCTGTTTCGCTACGAGGCGGCCGTGGTGGCGCGCACCAGGCACCCGTTGGTGCAAGCACGGTCGCTGCACGATTTGCACGACTGCGACTGGCTGCTGAACTACACGCCCAGCGAAGAAAGCGCCATTTTCGAAAAGCTGTTTTTGCGGCACGGCATCGCGGTGCCCACCCGGCGCATCCACCTGGTGCACTCGGCATCGCTGCTGCTGCACCTGGTGGCGCACAGCGACATGGTGTCGTTTTGCCCCTGGCCGCTGATAGAGACCGAAGGCCCCCACGGCCGCATCACGCCGCTGCGGCTGCAGGAACCCTTTGAGCCCCACACCGCCGGGGTGCTACAGCGCGGCCACGGCCCCCTGCCCTTTGCAGCGCAGCGGTTTGTGGCGCACCTGCTGCAACAGGTGCATGCCTGCCAGCACACGGCCGACCCGCAGTTGCAGCGGGTTTTCCGCTCGATCGACGTGCTGGATTAGGAACCTGCTCAAACACAACGGCCATGCAGGCGATGGGCTTGCATGGCCGTTGGTGCTGCGTGCCGCGCTGCGGCACGCGCTCATCCGGTGCCCGGTATCAGTTGTCCCGCGCCGCCTTGGCCGTGTCGGCAAAGTCGCTGAACACGCCGTCCACCCCCAGGTTGAAGAACAGCTTGTACTCGGCCTTGGGGTCGCCCTTGAAGTCCGAGGCCAGGCGCTTGGCTTCGTTGCGGAAGGTGTAGGCGTGCACAAACAGGCCGGCGGCGTGGGCATCCTTCACCACCGAGGTGGCGGGCATCATCACGCGGTCACGCTCGTCGATCTTGCCGTCGCCGTTCAGGTCGTCGGCCTTGCCATCGTTGTTGGCGTCCACTTGCTTGGAGGGGATCAGGTACGGCTTCCAGGGGCCAATGCCGTCAGCGTAGGTCTTGACTTCCTTGAGGCCTGCGGGGGTGAGCAGGCTGGCGAAGGTGCGGGCATCACCGGCCACCGCAAAGTCGTAGGGCTTGTCGTACGGGGCCACCAGCGACATGGTGCCATTGGGGTTCACATCATCGGCATCGACCAGTTGCACCAGGCGGATTTGTGTCTTGGTGCGCAGGTACTTGAGGTTGGACACCTCAAACGACTGCACGATCACTGGCGAAGCCTTGGTGGTGTAGCCATATTTGGCCAGGATGGTGAGCAGGCGGTCTTCCAGCGGCAGGCCCAGCTTGGCGTGGAAGGTGGGGTGCTTGGTCTCAGGGTACACGCCCACGGTGCGGCCCGCTTTGGCGCCTTCGGTCTTGGCCAGGTCCAGCACTTCTTCCAGGGTCGGAATCGAGAATTTGCCGTTGTACGACTGGTCGCGGTCCGACAGGGGCTGCACGGCGCGCAGGGTCTTGATTTCGGCCAGGGTGAAATCCGAAACAAACCAGCCTTCTTCCTCCACACCGTCGACCACCTTCTTGGTCTTGCGGCTGGCAAATTCAGCGCGGGTGGAGACATCGGTGGTGCCCGTGATGTTGGGCTCGTGGCGGGCGACCAGCACGCCGTCCTTGGTGGCGACCAGGTCGGGTTCGATGAAGTCGGCGCCCATGTCGATGGCGAGCTTGTAGCCCTCCAGCGTGTGATCAGGCCGGTAACCGGCCGTGCCCCGGTGGCCAATCACCAGCGGGGTTTCGCCATTGAGTGTGGGGTAGCTGGGGCTGTCGTTGCCGCCGCAGGCCGCCAGGGCCAGCGCGGCGGCCAGGGCCAGCGCAGCGGGCCGAATGCCATGGGGAATGCCCCGGGCAATGTCTTTGGAAATGCGATCGATATAGGTGTGCATTGCGGTTCTCCTCGTTGTATGTGATCCCAGCGGCGCACTGTGGGCCCGCCTTGTGACAGCGCCATGACGGTGTGCCAGCCGTGTCATGTGCCAGACATACCCACAGCATCAAAGCACCAAAACAGAGCAAAAACAGAAGACAAAAGCACCAAAACAATGCAATTGGCCTATCGAATCACCAAGTTTGTGCATTACCTTATGACGGTTTGACATAATTTGGTGCGCAGCGCCTTGCCTGTTGTTTTGATGCAGAAAGCCTTTTCCGACATGAAATACGAATCCGTGGACAGCTTCCTCTCCCAGGTCTCTCTTCGCAATCCGGGTCAGCCCGAGTTTCTGCAAGCTGTCACAGAGGTGATGGAAAGCCTGTGGCCTTTCATCCAGAAGAACCCCCGCTACGCTGAGCACGGCCTGCTGGAGCGCCTGGTGGAGCCCGAGCGCACGGTGATGTTTCGCGTGTCGTGGGTGGACGACCACGGCAGCGTGCAGGTCAACCGGGGCTACCGCATCCAGCACAGCATGGCGATTGGCCCCTACAAGGGCGGGCTGCGTTTTCACCCCTCGGTGAACCTGTCGGTGCTGAAGTTTTTGGCGTTTGAGCAGACCTTCAAGAACGCACTGACCACCCTGCCCATGGGCGGCGGCAAGGGCGGCAGCGACTTTGACCCCAAGGGCAAGAGCGCGGGCGAGGTGATGCGGTTTTGCCAGGCCTTTGTGACCGAGCTGTACCGCCATGTGGGCCCCGACACCGATGTGCCCGCAGGCGACATCGGCGTGGGCGGCCGCGAGGTGGGCTTCATGGCAGGCATGTACAAAAAGCTGGCCAACAACGCGGCCAGCGTGTTCACCGGCAAGGGCCTGTCGTTTGGCGGCTCACTGATCCGCCCCGAGGCCACGGGCTACGGCACGGTGTACTTTGCGCAAGAAATGCTCAAAACCCGTGGCCGCTCGTTTGATGGGCTGCGCGTGTCCGTCTCTGGCTCGGGCAATGTGGCGCAATACGCAGTGGAAAAGGCCATGGAGCTGGGCGCCAAGGTGATCACGGTGTCGGATTCGAGCGGCACCATCGTGGACGAAGACGGCTTCACCCCCGAGAAGCTGGCCATCTTGATGGACGTGAAGAACCACCACTATGGCCGCGTGAGCGACTACGCAGAGCGTACGGGAGTGAAGTTTGAAGCGGGTGTGCGCCCCTGGCATGTGAAGGTGGATGTGGCCCTGCCCTGCGCCACCCAAAATGAGCTGGACGCCCACGACGCCAAGCTGCTCATCCAAAACGGCGTGCTGTGCGTGGCCGAAGGCGCCAACATGCCCTCGACCATCGAAGCGGCCAAGGCCTTTGAAGCCGCAGGCGTGCTGTATGCGCCCGGCAAGGCCAGCAACGCAGGCGGCGTGGCCACCTCAGGCCTGGAGATGAGCCAGAACGCGGCCCGCCTGTCGTGGCCGCGCGAAGAAGTGGACGCCCGCCTGCTGCAGATCATGCAGGGCATTCACACCGCCTGCCTGCGCTACGGCCAGCGCGCCGATGGCAGCGTGAGCTACATCGACGGCGCCAACGTGGCAGGCTTTGTGAAGGTGGCCGACGCCATGCTGGCCCAGGGCGTGGTGTAAGGCGCAGGCCCTCAGGGCCGCCAAGCAAGGGGGCTACAGGAACCTGTTCCAAGCCCCCTTTTTTCATTTGGCCGACCACTCCAATGCCAGTATGCTGGCCGACAGTCTCCCGCCTGAGGCCAAGAACACCTTCAAGGCCCCGGCGGTGCAACCCGTGAAGGAACACAGCGCATGGAAATCTTCAACTTCCTGAACCTCATGGTCGAGAAGGCGGGCTCGGACCTGTTCTTCAGCGTGGGCGCGCCCGTTAACGTGAAGATCGAGGGCATCACCCACCCGCTCAAGATGCCCGCGCTGTTGCCGGGCCAGGTCAAGCAGCTGGCGTACTCGATCATGAACGAGCGCCAGATCAGCGAGTTCGAGGCCAAGCAGGAGATGAACCTGTCCATCTCGGCCGAGAACCTGGGGCGCTTTCGGGTGAATGTGTTTGTGCAGCGCGGCGAGACCGGCATGGTGGTGCGCTATATCAAGAACAAAATCCCGCCGCTGGCCGCACTGGGCCTGCCCCCGGTGCTGGAGAAGCTGGTCATGCTCAAGCGCGGGCTGGTGCTGGTGACGGGCGCCACGGGCTCGGGCAAGTCCACCACGCTGGCGTCCATGCTCAACTTCCGCAACGAGAACACCACGGGCCACATCCTCACCATCGAAGACCCGCTGGAGTTTCTGCACTCGCACAAGCTCTCGGTGGTCGACCAGCGCGAGGTCGGCATTGACACCCAGTCGTACGAAGAGGCCCTCAAGAACGCTCTGCGCGAGGCGCCCGACGTGATCATGATTGGCGAGATCCGCGACCGCAACACCATGAAGCAGGCCATTGCCTATGCCGAGACCGGGCACCTGTGTCTGTCGACCCTACACGCCAACAACGCCAACCAGGCCATGGAGCGGGTGATCAACTTCTTCCCGGAAGACGCACACCACCAACTGCTGATGGACCTGAGCCTGAACCTGGCGGGCGTGGTGTCGCAGCGGCTCATCCCCGGCCTGCAAGAAAAGCTGGTGCCTGCGGTCGAGGTCATGCTCACCTCGCCCTACATTGCCGACCTGATCGGCAAGGGCGAGTTCTCGGGCATCAAGGAGGCCATGGGCCACAGCACCGAAATTGGCATGTGCACCTTTGACCAGGCGCTGTACAAGCTCTACACCGAAGGCCGCATTGCGCTGGATGAGGCCCTGCACAACGCCGACTCGCGCACCGACCTGGCGCTGCGCGTGCGCCTGGCGGCAGGGGTAAATACCTCGGATGCCGGGGATTTGACCATTGAGCCCACATCGCCCCAGCACCGGGCGTCACAGCATTTTTGATACGTTGCGGCCTGATCCTGAGAACCTTCGTGGCAGAACTTTCTGCCCCCGGGCCGACTCAGTCGCTTTCATGAGACGCACGCCCCTCTTCATCGCCCTTGCCGCCGCCGTGGCCATCACCGCTGGTTGCGCCACGCTGGACGCCAAGCAGCGCGAATGGATCTTCCAGCCCAGCGACCGCAGCTGGGGCGGCGCCCAGTCCACCGAAGACATGCAGGACGTGTGGATCGAATTCCAGTCGGCCACCACTGGCCGGGCCGAGCGCCTGCACAGCCTGTGGATGCCGCAGCCGCGCGCCGGCGCCCCCGTGCTGCTGTACCTGCACGGTGCACGCTGGAACGTGGCGGGCTCGTCCGGCCGCATCCGGCGCATGCACGAGCTGGGCTTTTCGGTGCTGGCGATTGACTACCGGGGCTTTGGCAAAAGCAGCGCAGGTCTGCCCTCTGAGGTGACCGCCGCCGAAGACGCCCGCGCCGCTTGGCAGTGGCTGGCGCAACAGCACCCCGATGCGCCCCGCTACATCTTCGGCCACTCGCTGGGCGGCGCCATCGCCATCGAGCTGGCCCGCAGTGTGGACGACGAACGGGGCACCCTGGTGGAGGGCACCTTCACCAGCATCGCCGATGTGGTGAGCACCTTCCGTTGGGGCTGGCTGCCGGTGTCGCCCCTCATCACCCAGCGCTTTGAATCGGTGCGCAAGGTGGCAGACATTGGCTCGCCCCTGCTGGTGGTGCACGGCAGCGAGGACACCCTCATCCAGCCCGCCCTGGGCCGCAAGCTGTTTGAAGCCGCCCAGGAGCCCAAACAGTTCATCCTGGTCGAAGGCGGCTCGCACCACAACACCAACGCCGTGGGCCAGGGGCAATACCGGCAGGCGCTGGCCTCGCTGTTTCAGATCAAAGCCCCCTGAATCCAGCGGGCATCCACCCTTGCGCAGAGGGGCTCTCCAGCCTCCCCATCTGGTACCCTCAGCCGGTTATGTCTGCCCCTTCTGCCACCGCAGGCGCTGCGCCGCTCACGCCTGCCACACCGCCTTCGCCCACACCCGGCCTGGCCATTCTGGTGCTGGCCCTGCTGCTGAGCATCCAGCCCGTCACCACCGACCTGTACCTGCCCGCGCTGCCCGCCCTCACCCGCGACCTGGGGGCCGCTGTGGCCGCAGGCCAGCTCACGCTGAGCGCGCTGCTGCTGGCCTTTGGCTGCTCGCAACTGGTGTGGGGCCCACTGTCTGACCGCTTTGGCCGCCGCCCGGTGCTGCTGGCAGGCCTGGGCATTTACACCGCCGCCTCGGTGGCCAGCGCCCTGGCGCCCAGCATGGGCATGTTGATCGTGTGGCGCGTGCTGCAAGGCGCGGCCATGGGCGCGGTGGTGATGTGCGCCCGCGCCATCGTGCGCGACCTGTACACGCCGCTGACCGGGGCACGCGCCATGTCCAAAGCCCTGACGGGGCTGGGCGTGGTGGCCTGCCTGTGCGCGCCTCTGGGCGGCATGCTGGCGCAGTGGCTGGGCTGGCGCGCCGCGCTGCTGGCCCTCACGGCCTACGCCGTGGGCACGCTGGCCCTGGTGGCCCTGCGCATGCCCGAAACCGTGCAGCACAAAAACCCGCAGGCACTGCAGCCCGCCACCCTGCTGCGCACCTGGCGGCAGGTGCTGGGGCACCCCACGTTCTGGGCGTTTTCGCTGCTCACCAGCGCCACCTATGGCGGGCTGTTCACCTTTTTGGCCGCATCGTCGTTTGTGTTCATCGAGGTGCTGCAGCTCACGCGCACCGAATATGGCTGGATGCTGCTGTCCACCAGCGCGGCGTATTTTGTGGGCACCTTCTTGTGCCGCTATCTGCTCGCGCGCCTGGGGCTGCGCCGCACCGTGGCGGTGGCCGGGGGCATGAGCCTGCTGGGGGGCTGCGGCATGGCACTGGTGGCACTGGCGGGCTGGCACCAGCCAGTGGCACTGCTGGCGCCGTTTTACCTGTTCATGCTGGGCCACGGCATCCACCAGCCCTGCGGGCAAACGGGCTCGGTCGGGCCGTTTCCGCAGGCGGCGGGTGTGGCCTCGGCCCTCAATGGTTTTGTGATGATGATCGCCGCCTTTGCCACGGGCGGCTGGATTGGCGCCCACCTCAACGGCACCATCTGGCCGCTGATCTACGGCGTGCTGTTTTGGTCGGTGGTGCTGGGCGCCACGTCCTGGACTTTGGTACAAAAATTTGGAGAACCGCGACATGCTGCCTGAACACCTGCCCAACATTGCGCTGGCAGGCCCCACCGCCTCGGGCAAAACCGCTGGGGCACTGGCACTGGCAGCGGTGCTGGGGCGGCGCATGCCGGTCGAGATCATCAGCGTGGACTCGGCCCTGGTCTATCGGGGCATGGACATTGGCACCGCCAAGCCCACGGCGGCAGAGCGTGCCGCCGTGCCCCACCACCTCATCGACATCCGCGACCCGCTGCAGGCCTACAGCGCCGCCGAGTTTGTGCAAGACGCCACCCGCCTCATCGCCGAGATCCGCGCACGCGGTGCCCTGCCCCTGCTGGTGGGCGGCACCATGCTGTACTTCAAGGCGCTGATCGACGGCATTGACGACATGCCCGCCGCCGACCCCGAGGTGCGCGCCCAGCTCGAAGCCCAGGCCCAGGCCATTGGCTGGCCCGGCATGCACGCCGAGCTGGCCAAGGTAGACCCCACCACCGCCGCGCGCCTGGCGCCGGGCGACAGCCAGCGCATCCAGCGTGCGCTGGAGGTGTGGCATGTGTCGGGCCAGCCGCTGTCGAGCTTTCACACTACAAAAAAAGGAGCTGCCAGCGCAAGCGCAGCAAGCGCTACAGCCCTTTTTTCTTTAGAACCCGACAACCGTGCCTGGCTGCACGAGCGCATAGCCCAGCGGTTTGACGCCATGCTGGCCGCAGGCTTTATGGACGAGGTGCGCGCCCTGCGCGCACGCGGCGACCTGCATGCCGACCTGCCATCGATGCGCTGCGTGGGCTACCGCCAAGCGTGGGACGAGCTGGACTACCAGGCCCGCAAAGGCCCCGACGCGCCGCTGAACATCGCCCACTTCCGCGAGCGCGGCATCGTTGCCACGCGCCAGCTGGCCAAGCGCCAGGTGACCTGGCTGCGCAGCATGCCCGAGCGCCACGCCATCGCCTGCGACCACCCCACCGCCGTGGCCTCCCTGGTGCAGGCCGTGCTGCAGCGGCTTGACCAGCCCCAGTCCACCAACCCCAACCCCGCCGCCGCTTGACGGCCTGCGCGCCAGCGTCAACGCCACGCGCCACACACCCCATGATGGCCCACACCGCTAGCGACACCACCCCCGCCACCCTGCGCGTGCAACACCTGGGCAAGCACTACGGCAGCACGCCGGTGTTCTCGCAGGTGGACTTCAGCGTGGCGCCCGGTGAGTTTGTGGCCATCGTGGGCGATTCGGGCGTGGGCAAGTCCACCCTGCTCAACTGCCTGGCCGGGCTGGACCAATGGGACGAAGGCAACATCACCTACACCGCCCAGGGCGGCACCCACACCCGCCTGGCGGACCTGGACGACACCGCCCGCGCCCTGTGGCGGCGCGCCCATGTGGGCTTTGTGTTCCAGGCCTTCCACGTGCTGCCGCACCTGGACGTGGCGCAGAACGTGGCCCTGCCGCTGATGCTGCTGGGCCAAGCCGACCCCGCCCGCGTGCAGCGCATGCTCGATGCCGTGGGCCTGGGCACGCTGGGCAACCGCCTGCCGCAGCAATTGAGCGGCGGGCAACTGCAGCGCGTGGCCATTGCCCGCGCCCTGGTGCACCGCCCCGGCCTGCTGCTGGCCGACGAGCCCACGGGCAACCTCGACCCCACCACGGCGGCGTTGGTCATGGACCTGCTGCTGGCCCAGACCCGCGAGCACGGCGCATCGCTGGTGCTGGTCACGCACTCCGATGCCGCCGCAGCCCGGGCCGACCGGGTGCTGCGGCTGACGGCCAGCGGCATGGTGGGCTGAGCCAGCCGAAGCTGGTAAACCCCCCCAGACCCCGTAGGTCGGGTTAGCCCAAAAGAGCGTAACCCGACACCCACAGGGCACACCGCGTTCAGCCGTATGGGCGTCGGGTTACGCTGCGCTAACCCGACCTACACAGCAACCTACCCGTTCAGGCTGAGTCCGCCGAAGCCAGGGCCCTCACACCACCCGCCCTCACTCAATATGCAGCCGCTGCGCGTTGCTCGCCTGCTTCTTGGGCAGGGTCAGCGTCAACACCCCGTTGTCGTACTTGGCCTTGGCCTGGCTGGCGTCCACGTCAGCAGGCAGTGCAAAGCTGCGGGCCACCGAGCCAAAGTAACGCTCAGACCGCAGCAGCTTTTCGCCATCCTTTTGCGCATCGTGCTGGCGCACCTCGGCACGCAGACTCACTACGTTGCCTTCGAGCGAGACATGGATGTCCTCCTTGGCCACGCCGGGCACCTCGGCGTGCACGGTGTAGCCGCCGTCTGACTCTTTCACATCCACTTTGATCTGTGCAGGCGAGGGCAGGCCGTCGCCGTGCAGCGGGCGCACGTAAAAGCCCGGCGCCACATCTTTGAAGAACTCGTCCAGCAAACTGCCGCCACGGGGAATCAGAGAACTCATGGTGATGCTCCTTGAAGAAAGTCAGTGAAACAAACCTCCTGGCGCATGGGCTGAGCCCCGCATGCGTGCCAGACCACAGAGTGCAGCAAGGCATCCCAAAGATCACGGCACGCCTTCACGCACTCACCTCTCGCAAATTACGGCGCGCCCTCCACCATTTCAAGAGGTAGCGAGAAGGCTTTTGATCCTTCTCAAATGGCCCCCGCCGCCCGCCCAGCACCACCCCGGCGGCACAATGCCCGCATGCTCGCACTGCTTCGCACCTTCTCGTGGCAAGACCTTCGCCACCACCCCTGGCGCAGCGCCGCCGCCGTGGCTGCCGTCATGCTGGGCGTGGCGCTGGCGTTTGCCGTGCACGTCATCAACGCATCGGCGCTGGACGAGTTTTCGCAGGCCGTGCGCGCCGTCAACGGCCAGCCCGATCTGGAAGTGCGCGCCATGCAGGGCACGTTGGGCGAAGACCTGTTTGCCCAGATCGCCAACCACCCCGACGTGGCCCGCGCCAACCCCGTGCTGGAAGCCACAGCCATGGCCCGCCCTGCGGCACAGGCCCCAGGCAATGCCCCCATCCCCCTGCGCCTGCTGGGGGCCGATGCCCTGCTGCTGCCCGCCATGGCCCCGGCCCTCATGCCCCGGCCGTGGGAAGGCGCTGCGCGCGATGCCCTCTTTGCCCCCGCCACTGTCTACCTCAACCCCGCTGCGCTGCAGGCGCTGGGCGTGCCGCCCGAGGGCACCCAGCCCCGCCCCACCCTGCAACTGCAAACCGGCCTGCAAACCCTGACCGTGCAGGTGGCAGGCACCGTGAGTGCGCCGGGCGCCCCACTGGCGGTGATGGACATTGGCGCCGCGCAAGACCTGCTGGGCCGCGTGGGCCACCTCACCCGCATCGACCTGCAACTGCAGCCCGGCACCAACCGCAGCGCCGTCATGCCTGCGCTGCAAGCCCTGCCCGGCTGGCCCGCCCAGGCCACGCTGGCCGAGCCGGGCGATGCGGCGCAGCGGGTGAGCAACCTCTCGCGCGCGTACCGCGTCAACCTGACGGTGCTGGCGCTGGTGGCGCTGTTCACCGGGGCGTTTTTGGTGTTCTCAGTGCTGGCCCTCAGCGTGGCGCAGCGCGGGCCGCAGTTTGCGCTGCTGGCCGTGCTGGGAGCCACGCCGCGCCAGCGGCTGGCGCTGGTGCTGGCCGAATCGGCCCTGCTGGGCGTGGTGGGCAGCCTGGCCGGGCTGGCGCTGGGCACGGCCCTGGCCAGCGCGGCGTTGCAGTTGCTGGGCGGTGACCTGGGCGGTGGCTACTTTGCCGGGGTGCAGCCCCGCCTGCAATGGAGTTTGAGCGCCGCCCTGCTCTACGGCAGCCTGGGCGTGGCCGCTGCGGTGGCTGGCGGCTGGTGGCCCGCCCGCGCCGCGCAGGCCCTGCCCCCGGCCCAGACCCTGAAGGGCATGGGCAGTGCCAGCGGGCGCGCTGGGCGGGGTTGGGTTGGTATGGTTTTGATAGCTGCCAGCGCTGGTTTGGCGGCGCTTCCGCCCGTTTTTGGCATTCCACTGGCGGCCTATGTGGCGATTGGCCTGCTGCTGGTGGGCGGCATTGCGCTGCTGCCCTGGGGCGTGGCCTGGCTGCTGCATCGCCTGCAGCCGCTGGCCGTGCGCCACCCGCTCACCCTGCTGGCGCTGGAGCGCGCCCGCCGCATGCGTGGCACCGCCGCCATTGCCGTGGGCGGCGTGGTGGCCAGCCTGAGCCTGGCCGTAGCGCTGACGGTGATGGTGGCCAGTTTTCGCGGCTCGGTCATCCAGTGGCTGGACGCGGTGCTGCCCTCGCCGCTGTACGTGCGCTCGGCCCTACAAGCTGCGGGCGGCGACGCCGCCCTGCTGCCCCCCGGCTTTGCCGAAGCAGTGGCCCGCCTGCCGGGCGTGGACAAGGTATCGCCCCTGCGCACCAGCCCCCTGCAGCTGAGCGCCGCCCGCCCCGCCCTCACCGTGCTGAGCCGCCCGCTGGGCACAGACCCCGCCCAGGTGCTGCCCCTCACCGGCCCCGCCCTGCCCGTGCCCGCCGGGCACATCGGCGTGTATGTGAGCGAGGCGGTGGTGGACCTGTATGGCGTGCGCACCGGCCAGGCGTGGCCCGAGCTTTCAAAGGCTTTTGTACCTGTAGCGCTTGATAATCAAGCGCAAGCAGCTACGTTTTTTATAGCAGGCGTGTGGCGCGACTATGTGCGCCAGACCGGGGCCATCACCCTCGACAGCGCCGCCTACCAGCGCCTGACGGGCGACACCCGCATCAGCGACCTGGCCCTGTGGCCTGCCGAGGGGGTGGACTTGGCCGTGCTGCAGGCGAACATTCGCCACTTGGCCCAGCCATCGGCTTCGCCACCCGTTGCGCCCCCAGGGGAAAGGGCCGACACATCGCCCCAAGCCTCGTCCGCAGCAGCCGATGGAGCGCGGCCAAACGGCACAAGCAGCGACCACCCCAACGGCGCGGCCAGCCCATCCCCTAGCCTCATCGAATTTGTCTCCGCCCAATCCATCCGCGAACGCTCCCTGCAAATCTTCGACCGCAGCTTCGCCGTCACCTACTGGCTGCAGGCCGTGGCCATCGGCATCGGCCTCTTCGGCGTGGCCGCCAGCTTCAGCGCCCAGGTGCTGGCCCGCCGCAAAGAATTCGGCCTGCTCGCCCACCTGGGCCTCACCCGCCGCCAGATCCTGGCCGTGGTGGCAGGCGAAGGCGCGGCATGGACGGGCATTGGCGCCATCGCTGGCGTGCTGCTGGGCCTGGCCGTGTCCGTGGTGCTGGTGCACGTCGTCAACCCGCAAAGCTTTCACTGGACGATGGAGATGAACATCCCTGTGCCGCGCTTGTGGGCGCTGTGCGCGGCGGTGGTGGTGTCAGGGACGGTGACCGCGTGGCTGGCTGGGCGGGCGGCTGCGGGGAGGGATGCGGTGATGGCGGTGAAGGAGGATTGGTGAGGTGCATTGGGGGTTTGACGCAGCCAATCACATTACCTTCGCTAAGATGAAACCGCCCCACTCGCCAGCTACAGTTCGTCCAGGTAAGGCTTGCAGGGTCCATCCGAGTTTTTAGCTCTACACATGCATAGCTCCCATACGGCAACCCAGACTGCATGCCTGTTCTCACAGGCGTGAGATACACAACATGCCTCGCACGGTTCATTTTTTCGCAGGCTCTGCGAGACACATTTTTAAGCCCTCGGAATGACTGATCGCCTTTCTGCTGAACGTCCAGCCTTGGCAAATTCAATCAAAGCGCTTGAGCCTGCCTCGCAGCAACAACTTGCGCAAGAGTTAGCGGCGCTGCTACTTGCACAGTTCCCAGCGCTCGCGAAGCGCTTACGTACGGACGTCCCGAATCGGGCCGACTTGGCAGTTGCGTTTTCGGATGAAATGGACACTCACTACTTCGCGCTTCAGGACGCGGGCGATAACCAGTGCTTGGCAGCCTTCGAGCTCGCGAGAGCAGCGGCTGCAGTTGGCCTCGCGGACAGTGGAGATCCATGCGAAGCAGTTTATGAAGCCTTACACGCATTCGAGGACCCAGAGGTAGTTCTGGCTTTGGTCAAACGGGGTTTACGCGATGAGACCTGATTACTCCATTGAGCATGGTCGTCGTGCCATCGCACATTTCGAACCTGAAAACCAATGACCAAACATTTGTCCGCACGCGCAAAGCGTAGAGAGGAGCTCCTCTCAGGCGAAATGATCCATCGCGTCATGGCAAACACATTTCCACGCCGCAACGACTATGGCCAAGGCTCGTTCGAGGAGCTTGTACCTGAGCTTGCCAAATTTGGCATCACAACGCTGGGCAAATTCCAGCGGCTGATGATCAAGCACCGCAAAGAACTACTTCGAATTGACCGTGATCTACTCAGCCCCGCAGAGGAGCGCCAATATGCCGAGTGGTGGGGCGCAACATTCGTCAAAGACGCCGTGCGCAGACAATATTGGTTTGCCTATCCGGGCCTGGTCCGTATCGCAGCCGAACTAGAGTTCGGTGAGGGCGAAGCCATTACCGCAACAGAGCTCGACCATGGAGATGGACCTTGATACGCTGCCTCCCATCGGTCAGCACTGACATTGGGTTGCCAGACAGGTAACGTCCAATCCAAGCATCGTAATTCGACTACACGCCTTCATTCTGTCTACTCCCATGACCCTCCCCTCCCCCTGGCTCCACGAAGCCATCGCCCGCATCGAAGCCGATTACCAGCGCAGCGCCGATACGCACCTGATCCCGCTGCGCCTGCCCTCCTTTGCCGCGCACGGCATTGACCTGTACCTCAAGGACGAATCCACGCACCCCACGGGCAGCCTCAAGCACCGTCTGGCGCGGTCGCTGTTTTTGTATGCGCTGTGCAATGGCTGGCTGCATGAGGGCTCGACGGTGGTGGAGGCATCGAGCGGCTCCACCGCAGTGAGCGAGGCCTACTTTGCGCGGCTGCTGGGCCTGCCGTTTGTGGCGGTAATGCCGCGCAGCACCTCGCCCGAGAAGATTGCGCAGATCGAGTTTCACGGTGGGCGCTGCCATCTGGTGGGCAGTGCGGGCCAGGTGTATGAGGAGGCCCGCGCCATTGCGGCGGAGACGGGTGGGCATTACATGGACCAGTTCACCTATGCCGAGCGGGCCACCGACTGGCGGGGCAACAACAACATTGCCGAGAGCATGTTCACCCAGATGGCGCGCGAGCCGCACCCGGTGCCGCGCTGGATTGTCGTGGGCGCGGGCACGGGCGGCACCAGCGCCACCATTGGCCGCTATGTGCGCTACCAGCGGCACGCCACGCAGGTGTGCGTGGCCGACCCGGCGGGCTCGGTGTTCAGCGCCTACCACCGCACGGGCGATGCCAGCCTGACGGCCCCGGGCTCGCGCATCGAGGGCATTGGCCGCCCACGGGTGGAGCCCAGCTTTGTCCGCACGCTGGTAGACCGCATGGTGGATGTGGCGGATGTGGATTCGGTCGCGGCCATGCGGGTGCTGTCGCAACTGCTGGGGCGGCGCGTGGGGCCATCGACCGGCACCAACTTTGTGGCCATGCTCACGCTGGCGCATGAGATGCGCGAGCGGGGCGAGAGCGGCTCCATCTTGTCGCTGCTGTGCGATGCGGGCGAGCGCTATTTGCCCACGTACTACAACTGCGACTGGGTGTCGGGCACGATGGGTGACTGCACCGAGGCGCAGGCGCGCATTGCGGCGTTGCTGGATTGATCGGCACAACGGCGGACGAACCTGATGCCAATGCGTGCACCGCCACCCATGCCAGCACCTGCAATGGTGCGGGCCCTTTCGCGCCGCAGGTGGCTGGCGTGGGCGCTGGGTGCGATGGGTGCGGGAGCTAGCCCCATCGCCCAGGCACTGCCTGCACGCGCGCTGCAGTTTCCGCGTGACCACGGCAGCCACCCCGAGCTGCGCACCGAGTGGTGGTACATCACCGGGTACGCCACGGCCGGGGGGCGTCCGTTTGGGTTTCAGGTGACGTTTTTCCGATCGCGCATGGATGCCACGCAGGCCATGCAGTCGGCCTTTGCTGCCAAGCAGCTGGTGTTTGCGCACGCTGCCGTGACCGATGTGCAGGGCCGCCGCTTGTTGCACGACCAGCGCATGGCGCGGGCCGGGTTTGGCGTGGCAGAGGCCAGCGAGGCCGATACCGCCGTGCGGCTGCGGGACTGGAGCCTGCAGCGGCAGGACACGGCGCGGGGGAAGCCCGACACAGCCACCAGCCGCTACACCACCCAGGTGGTGGGCGAGCACTTTGGCCTGCAGCTGCAGTTTGACGCCACCCAGCCCTTGCTGCTGCAGGGCCAACAAGGGCTGTCGCGCAAAGGGCCGCAGGCGGCGCAGGCCAGCTACTACTACAGCCAGCCCCAACTGGCGGTAAGCGGCCGCCTGGTTCTGGACGGGCGCACCCTGCCCATCGACACCCAGCAGCCAGCCCGTGCCTGGATGGACCATGAGTGGAGCGAGGCCCTGCTGGCCAACGATGCCGTGGGCTGGGACTGGATGGGCATGAACCTGCTGGACGGCAGCGCGCTCACGGCCTTCAGGCTGCGGCGGGCCGATGGCACGGCGCTGTGGGCGGGCGGGTCGTTCAGGGCCGTGGGCCAGGCCCCCGCGTGTTCACCGCCACCGAGGTGGCCTGGCGCCCGCTGCGCTGGTGGACCAGCCCCGAGAGCGGCGCCCGCTACGCCGTGCAGTGGGAGGTGCAAACCCCCGTGGGCACATACACCGTCACAGCCGTGCTGGACGCGCAGGAGCTGGACAGCAGTGCATCGACCGGGGCGGTGTATTGGGAGGGTTTGTCAGACCTGGTCCATGCCGATGGCAACGTGGCGGGGCGTGGGTATCTGGAGATGACGGGGTACACCCGGGCCATGCGGCTTTGAGCGCAGGGCTGGGGTGCGGTGGAGCGCTATGGCCCCCGCCCCAACGAGCCACTGACCAATTTCAATGAAAAAGAGCCTGCGGCGTGTGGCCGTAGGCTCTTTGGGATGGCATTTAGCCGAATGAATCAGGCTGCGACTCAGTCCCTGGACAGCGCCAAGGCCTGACCCCGCTGGGGCGATGCACTGCCACCCCAAGCGGCCGCGCCACCGTGGTCAAGCTTGAAGCCTGCCACAGCATCGGCCAGCGCCACCGCTTGGTGCTGCAGTGACTGGGCGGCGGCCGTGGCCTCTTCGACCAAAGCAGCGTTTTGCTGGGTGGACTGGTCCATCAGCGTGACGGCGCTGCCGATTTCGGCAATGCCGGTGCTTTGCTCCTGGCTGGCCAGGCTGATGTCGGCCACGATGGTGGTGACCTTGCGCACGCTTTCCACCACCTTGTCCATGGTGGCGCCGGCCTCTTGCACCAGCTTGCTGCCCGCATCCACTTGCGAGGCCGATTCGCTGATCAGCTCCTTGATCTCTTTGGCGGCCGTGGCGCTGCGCTGGGCCAGCGTGCGCACTTCAGAGGCCACCACCGCGAAGCCGCGCCCTTGCTCACCAGCGCGTGCGGCCTCGACGGCGGCGTTCAGGGCCAGGATGTTGGTCTGGAAGGCAATGCCATCAATGACGCCAATGATGTCCACGATCTTGCGGGCCGAGGCATCGATGCCGCCCATGGTCTGCACCACCTGCCCCACCACGGTGCTGGCGTGCGATGCGACCTGCGATGCGCCGGTAGCTAGGTCGTTGGCTTGGCGAGCATTGGCAGCGTTTTGCTGCACGGTGGCGGTCAGCTGCTCCATGGCGGCGGCGGTTTCTTCGAGGGAGCCCGCCTGTTGTTCGGTGCGCGCTGACAGGTCGTGGTTGCCGCTGGCGATCTCGGTGGAAGCCAGTCGCACGGACTCAGACGATTCGCGGATGCTCACCAGCACCTTGGCGATCTTGTCCACAAACTGGTTGAACGAGGCGGCGATGGTGGCCAGCTCGTCATTGCCCTCGGTAGCCAAGCGGCGGGTCAGATCACCCTCGCCCGAGGCAATGTCGCGCAAGGCATCGCTCACCAGCCCCAGGCGGCGCAGTTGGCGGCTGACCGCCACCGTTAGCAAGGCCACGGCCACCAGCACACTCAGCACGGTGATGACGGCGGCAATCTGCAGCATGACGGTGACGCCATGCGTGGCCTCTGCGCGGTCAATCGCAATCGCCAGCGTCCAGGGCGTGCCCTCGACCTTGGCGGCATACAGCATCTGGTCGGCGCCATCGATCAGCACATCGGCGCGGGCACTGTCAGCGGCCAGCTTGGCCAGCAATGCGGCGTCCACGCCTTTGGCAATGTCGGATGCGGGCTTGAGCGAGAGGTCGGCCTTGGGGTGCGCCAGCAGCTTGCCTTCGCCGTCAATCAGGAACGCAAAGCTTTTGGAGATAGGACGGATGGCGGCGACCTTCTTGGTCACAGTGTCCAGGTGCATGTCGGTACCGACCACGGCGGTGGGCTGCCCGGTGGGCCCCACGGGCTCGACAAAGCTGATGGTGAGCTTGCCCGTGCTCGCATCCACGTAAGCCGGGGTCAAGGCCGACCCCCCGGTTTGCACAGCCTGCTTGTACCAAGGGCGGGCCGTTCCGTCGTAGCCATCGGGCATGGGGTGGGCAAAGATGTTGCGCTTGTCGGCGTAGACAAAATACGTGTCGTCAAACGCCCCAGCCTGCTTGGCGGCCAACAAAAATGGCACCGGCTCTGCCTGGCCCACGGCCAGTTTCAATGAGCTGGTGATGCGCTGCTTCTCTCGCACCCACTCCGCCAGTTCGTTGGCATGGGATCGGGTGAGCTGGCCCACACGGTCGTCAATGCCGTTCAAGGTGTCTTTGCGAACCACCACAAAAGTGGCCAGCGCCAGCGTAAGGAGTGAGAACACCGTGATCGCAACGCAAATGGCAATCAGCCGTGCACGCAGTGTTTGAAACATGTGGGGCGCCTTGAATGTAAGTATTTGAAAATTATCTGCCAGCCGTTTCACAGGTGGCGCAAATTTTCGGTAACGGCCCACATGGTGGCTAGTTCGCAACAAAGTATGCACTAGCTACGGGAAAGTACTGGCCCGTAAAAACAGGCGAGTTCCTGCAGATTGCAGGGCCAGCAAGCGCGGTTTTGCCTATGCAATGCACTGCATAGCCCTCTTTTGCTTTGGGGTATTGGAGATGGAACGGCGATGGAGAAAAGTGGGCCGCCTGAGGGCGCCGTACATGAAGCCGCCAGCATCGTTACCCACCAAGGCTGGCCACCACAGCATCGGTTTATCCGGCATGGATCGATGCAACTCGCCACTGCAAATTGACCAGCGCCTTGGTCCGTGCGAGCCATGGCTGCTGCGCCCGACCCGAAAGAGGCGACTACTGCAAGGGCTCTTTCAAGACAGGTGGAAGGGGAAGCACGGCAATGCCTTCGTCCAGCAATTGCACGGTTTCCTGCAGCGTGGCTTGCCCGCGAATGGCACGCTCATCGGCATCACCCGCATGGATTTTGCGAGCCTCTTCAGCGAAGCGAGAGCCCACATCTTCAGACTCTGCCACCATGCGCCGGGCTTGCTGCAGCCAGGTGGCGAGTTGTTGCGGGGGGTGTGCTGGGGATTCAGGCGGGGGCGCTGATTGGCTGAGGGCCGAAGGCCCGGGCGGCGTTGCGCCCAGGTTCAAACGCGGGGCACTCAGGCGCTTGTGTACTTGGCCATCACCACACAGAGGGCACTGCACCAACCCCCTCTGGAGCTGAGACTGAAAGTCTTCTTCCGATGCAAACCAGCCTTCAAAGACATGTTCGCTACGGCACTGCAGATCAAGCACCTTCATGGCGGCAAGCTTGCGCGAGGGTCAGGCAATCAACCGCGACGGCGCACAAGGTAGCGGTAGATGAACCCAGGGAATGCCAACGTGACGAACAACGTACCCGTGATGGCGTAGAACTCCCAACCCTGCGGCGCATTCTGGCCCGCACGGCGCTCCAGCAGCATGGCGCAGCCACCCACGATGAAATACAGCGCCACCAGCTCCAGCAGTCGAACGAACAGGGCTTTGTGAGGCTTTGCCACGGGCCCCACCAGCGCCAGCCGCTGGCTCAGAAACGGCAGGTTGGCCGCAACCAACGCCGCGAAAATCACCAACCAGATGGCGCCTGTTTGAGACACGGGTCAAAAATTCCGGATCAAGTCGCGAGCGCACGCACGATGGCGTTGGCGCACAGCGTCATCAGCCCGCCGGGCAACAGACCCAACACCAGCACCAAGGCGCCATTGATCGTCAGCACCACACGGACATCTACTGGAGCGGACACATGGGTCGCGGTGAGAGGCGCGTCAAAGTACATCACCTTGACCACGCGCAGGTAATAGAAGGCACCAATCAACGACATCATCACGGCAAACACGGCCAAGGCGATGTACAGATTTTGGCCCGATGCCAGCAGAGATTGCAGCACAGAGAGCTTGGCGTAGAAGCCCACCATGGGAGGGATACCCGCCATGGAGAACAGGCACACGGCCATCACGCCGGCATACAAGGGGCTGCGTTGGTTCAATCCAGCCAGATCGGAAATCTCTTCGCTTTCAAAGCCTTCGCGGGCCAAGAGCAGGATGACACCGAAGGTGGCCAGGGTGGTCAGCACATAGGTGATGACGTAGAACATCGAGGCGCTGTAAGCGTTCTCAGCCACTGCCGAGTTCACCTGGCCATTGATCACGCCCGACAACAGACCCAGCAGCACAAAGCCCATTTGTGAAATGGTGGAGTAAGCCAGCATGCGCTTGAGGTTGGTTTGCGCAATCGCCGCGAGGTTACCGACCAGCAAGGAGCCAATCGCCAACACAGCGAGCATTTGCTGCCAATCGATCGCCAGGGGCAGCAGACCATCCACCAACAGACGCATGGTGATGGCGAAAGCAGCCAACTTGGGCGCGCCACCAATCATGAGAGTGACGGCGGTAGGAGCACCTTGGTAAACGTCAGGGATCCACATGTGGAAAGGCACAACACCCAGCTTGAAAGCAAGGCCAGCCACCACGAACACCAGACCGAAGACCAGCACCTGGTGCTTGATTTGACCCGAAAGCACCGCCTTGAACACTTGGCCGATGTCCAAAGAACCGGTAGCACCGTAAAGCATGGACAGGCCGTACAGCAAGAAACCACTGGCCATCGCACCCAAAACGAAGTACTTCATGGCTGCTTCTGTGGCCGTCGCGTTGTCGCGACGCAAAGCCACCAGGGCGTAGCTGGACAGGGTCAACAACTCCAAGCCCAGATAGATCACCAGGAAGTTGTTGCCGGAGATCATGATGAACATGCCCAGCAAGGCAAACATGGAGAGCGTGAACATCTCACCACCACGCAGCATGTCGCGGTCCGCGGCGTAAGGGCGGCCATACACCAGCGTCACCATGACTGCAATGGTGGCAAAGCACTTGAGCCAATTGCCCATGGCATCGCTGACCACCATGTTGCCAAAGCCGTAGAAGGTGTTGCCACTGCTGGCGTAAACACCTTCCAGGGCAGCCACCACGGCCAAAGTGAGCATGGTCAGCACGTAGGTCGCAGTGCGCCGTGGGCTGTTGACCCCCAGATCGACCAGCGCAATCACGCAGGCCATCACAAGAAGCACGATCTCTGGGTAGACCGCAAGCCAGCTGATGTTGTCAATCATCTCAAATCTCTCAGTTCTGTCGGTCAGTTCAGCTTTTGCAAGGCCACGTGCTTGAGCAGTTCAGCCACCGAAGCGTCCATCACATCCGTGAACGGACGGGGGTACAGGCCCATCGCCAGCACGGCAATGGCCAAAAGCGCCAGCACCAAGAACTCACGGCTACCGATGTCCGTCAACTCCTTCACATGGCTGTTGCCCACAGGGCCCAGGTAGACGCGCTTGAACATCCACAGTGTGTAGGCAGCACCAAAGATCAACGCCGTGGCAGCGGCCAGACCCACCCAGAAGTTGGCCTTCACGGCGCCCAGAATGACCATCCATTCGCCCACGAAACCAGCAGTTCCGGGCAGGCCGCAATTGGCCATCGCAAACAGCAGTGCAAATGCGGTGAAGTTGGGCATGGTGTTGACCACACCGCCGTAGGCAGCGATCTCACGGGAATGCACGCGGTCGTACAACACGCCGATCGACAGGAACATCGCGCCCGACACAAACCCGTGGGCAATCATCTGTACCAAACCGCCGGACACGCCCAGGTCATTGAAGATGAAGAAGCCCAGTGTGACAAACCCCATGTGGGCAACGGACGAGTAAGCCACCAGCTTCTTCATGTCCTTTTGCACCATGGCCACCAGACCCACGTAGATCACGGCCACCAGAGACAAACCGATCATCAGCCAAGCCCACTCGCGCGAGGCATCAGGGGCGATAGGCAGAGAAAAACGCAAGAAACCGTAGGCCCCCAGTTTGAGCATGATGGCAGCCAGCACAGCAGAGCCGCCCGTTGGCGCTTCCACGTGAACATCAGGCAGCCAAGTGTGCACAGGCCACATGGGCACCTTCACGGCAAATGCAGCGAAGAAGGCAAAGAAAAGCAAGGTCTGTGCGGTGCTGCCCAGAGGCAGCTTGTGCCACGAAGCGATGTCAAAGCTGCCACCCGACTGGTTGTACAGGTAGATCAGCGCAATCAACATGAGCAAAGAGCCCATCAGCGTGTAAAGGAAAAACTTGAACGCTGCGTAGATCTTGTTGGGGCCGCCCCAGATACCGATGATCAGGTACATGGGGATCAGCGTGGCCTCGAAGAACACGTAGAACAGCATGCCATCGAGTGCCGTGAACACGCCAATCATCAGGCCCGACAAAATCAGGAAGGCGCCCATGTACTGGTTCACGCGCTCTGTGATCGACTCCCACGACGCCAGAACCACGATCACTGTGATGAAGGCCGTCAGTGGAACAAACCAGAAAGAGATGCCGTCCACACCCAGGTGGTAGTGGATATTGAAACGCTCAATCCAGGCAGCCTTCTCGACGAACTGCATGGCTGCAGTGCCCGTCTCAAATCCGCCATACAGGGGCAGCGTGACCAAAAAGCCAACCACGGCACCCACCAGTGCAATCCAGCGCACCGCGCGGGCATGCTCATCTCGCCCCAGGGCGAGCAACACGACCCCAAAGACAACAGGGGTCCAGATTGCGAGACTCAACAACGAACTCATTTTGTTTTTTTCCTTACTTGATGAGCTGCATGAAGAAGTCGCCCCAGACAAACCAGGTCATCAGCGCGAAGACACCCAAAATCATCACCAAGGCGTAATGGAAGATGAAACCGGATTGCATCCAGCGGATCACGCCGGACACAGCACCGACGAGTTTCCAGGAGCCGTTGACCAGACCGCCGTCGATGATGGCTTGGTCGCCCACCTTCCAGAGCCCTGTGCCCAACGCACGGGCGCCACGGGCCAGGATGTTTTCGTTGATCCAGTCCAGGTAGTACTTGTTTTCCAGCAAACGGTACAGCGGCTGAACACGTGCCTTGATGCCTGCAGGAAGCGCTGGGTTGACCATGTACATGTAGTAAGACAAGGCGACGCCCGCAAATGCCAGCCAGAAAGGCGCCGTTTGCAGACCATGCACAGCCATGGCTACAGGCCCGTGGAATATCTCACCCAGTTTGGCCATCGCAGGATGCTTTGCAGCGTCCACAAAAATCACGTTCTTGAAGAAGTCGCCAAACAGCATCGGCTGAATGAACAGGAAACCGACAATCACCGAAGGAATGGCCAACAGCACCAGAGGCACAGTCACCACCCAAGGCGATTCGTGAGGTTCATGGTGGTCGTCGTGACCATGCCCATGGTGATCGCCGTGGTGCGCGTCGGGGTTCTGGTCAAAACGTTCCTTGCCATGGAAAACCAGGAAGTACATACGGAACGAATAGAACGCCGTCACAAACACACCGGCCAGCACAGCAAAGTGTGCGAAGTGCGCTGCAGGCAGATGGCTGAAGTGCACCGCCTCAATGATGCTGTCCTTGGAATAGAAGCCCGCGAACAGAGGGGTACCGATCAACGCCAACGAACCCAGCAACGAAGTAATCCAGGTGATCGGCATGTACTTGCGCACGCCACCCATCCAGCGGATGTCCTGGTTGTGGTGCATGCCCATGATGACCGAGCCAGCGCCAAGGAACAGCAGCGCCTTGAAGAACGCATGGGTCATCAGGTGGAACACGGCCACCGAATAGGCCGAGGCGCCCAGAGCTACCGTCATGTAGCCCAGCTGCGACAGCGTGGAGTACGCCACCACGCGCTTGATATCGTTCTGGATGATGCCCAGGAAGCCCATGAACAGGGCGGTGATGGAGCCGATGATCAGAATGAAGTTGAGTGCCGTGTCCGACAGCTCGAACAGGGGCGACATGCGCGACACCATGAAGATGCCTGCGGTCACCATGGTCGCTGCGTGGATCAGCGCAGAGATGGGGGTCGGGCCTTCCATCGAATCAGGCAGCCACACGTGCAGTGGGAATTGTGCGGACTTGCCCATCGCGCCGATGAAAAGGCAAATGCAGATCACGGTGATCAGCATCCAGTCGGTACCGGGAAATGCCAGGCCACCGAGTTCGCCCGATTTGGCAAAAATCTCGCCGTAATTCAGCGTGCCGGTGTAGGCCGCGATCAGGCCGATACCCAAAATAAAGCCGAAGTCACCCACGCGGTTGACCAGGAAAGCCTTCATGTTGGCGAAGATCGCCGTGGGCTTGTTGAACCAGAAACCGATCAGCAGATAAGAGACCAGGCCCACCGCTTCCCAGCCGAAGAACAGCTGCAGCAGGTTGTTGCTCATGACCAGCATGAGCATCGAGAAGGTGAAAAGCGAAATGTAGGAGAAGAAGCGGTTGTAGCCTTCGTCTTCTTCCATATAGCCGATGGTGTAGATGTGCACCATCAGCGAAACAAACGTCACGACCACCATCATCATGGCCGTGAGGCTGTCAATGAGGAAGCCTACCTCCATCTTCAAGCCGCCGACCACCATCCAGGTGTAGAGGGTTTCATTGAAGCGGGCACCATCCAGAGCAACGCTCTTGAGCGTCATGGCGGACAGAACAAAAGCCACCAGCACACCCAGAATCGTCAAGGTGTGGCTAAGGCGACGGCCAATCCAGTTACCACCAAAGGTGGTGCCGAAAACGCCTGCCAGCAAAGCACCCGCCAGCGGGGCCAGCGGGACGGCCAGGAGCGTTGAAGCAGAGAGGGTTTGACTCATTATTGAGAACCTTGGGAATACGGGTAACTCATCAACCCTTGAGGGTGTTGAGGTCTTCTGCGTTGATGCTGGACTTGTTGCGGAACAGCAGCACCAGAATGGCCAGCCCAATGGCGGATTCAGCAGCTGCCACTGTCAGGATAAAAAACACGAACACTTGCCCGTGCATGTCATCCAGATAGTGGGAAAACGCTACGAAATTCATGTTGACCGCCAACAGCATCAGCTCAATGGCCATCAGCAAAACGATCAAATTCTTGCGGTTCAAAAAGATACCAATGACGGCCAGCGCGAAAAGCATCGCCCCGAGCGATAGAAAGTGCCCCAATGTCAACGTCATACTTTTTTCTCCTGAGCCTGGGCTTCTTCCAGCGAAGGTTCTGCAGGCTTCTGTGTGGCGGCAACCTTCACCACCTCAAGTCGGTCACGGGCACGAACACGCACCTGAACGGAGGGATTGATCGCCTTGCTGTCCTTGCGCTGACGCAGCGTCAAGGCAATGGCGGCAATCATGGCCACCAGCAAAATCACGGCCGCAATTTCTACGGGGTACAAGTACTCGGTGTAGAGCAACTTGCCCAGTGTCTTGGTATTGGAATACTGAACCACCTGGCCTGCGGCATCCAGCAATGGAGCAGCCACCTTGGGCTCATCCAGCCCCCGGAACCCACCCATCAACACCGCAGCCATTTCCAGTGCGATCAACGCACCGACCGTGGCGGCCAAAGGAAAGTGTTTCCAAAAGCCTTTTCGCACGGTGTCGATGTGGATGTCCAACATCATCACGACGAACAAGAACAGCACCATCACAGCGCCGAGATAGACCAGCACCAAGGCAATGGCCAAAAACTCCGCCTTGAGCAGCAACCAAACTGCCGCAGCTTGGGAGAAAGCCAGGATGAGATAGAGCACCGCGTGCACAGGGTTGCGCGCGGTAATCACCCGGAAGGCGGCAAAAAGCAGCACAACCGAGAAGAGGTAGAAGAAACCAGTCTTGGCGTCCATGGATCGGGTCTTTATAGAAAGTCAGGCAAACAGGCTGAGTTCAACACCGATCAACGGTATTTGGCATCTGCTGCCTTGGCAGCAGCGATTTCGCCTTCGTACCGGTCGCCCACAGCCAGGAGCATGTCCTTCGTGAAATACAGGTCACCACGCTTCTCACCGTGGTATTCAAAGATATGGGTTTCCACAATCGAATCGACCGGGCAGCTCTCTTCGCAAAAACCGCAGAAGATGCACTTGGTCAAATCGATGTCGTAACGGGTGGTGCGACGCGAGCCGTCGTCACGCACATCGGATTCGATGGTGATCGCCATCGCGGGGCACACGGCCTCGCAAAGCTTGCAGGCAATGCAACGCTCCTCGCCGTTGTCATAACGGCGCAGGGCATGCAAGCCCCGAAAGCGAGGAGACAGCGGAGTTTTCTCTTCTGGGAACTGCACAGTCACCTTGCGGCGAAAGGCATAGCGCCCAGTCAGGGCCATGCCCTTGAGCAACTCCACGAGCATGAAGCTCTTGAAAAAATCTTTGAACGAAAAAGGCGCAGCAGCAGCAACAGCAGTCATTCGTGTCCCCGCTTATTTCCAGATATTCCAAGGCGAGAGCAACCACCCGCCGACGATCACCAGACACACCAAAGTGACTGGGATAAAAATCTTCCAGCCCAAACGCATGATCTGGTCATAACGGAAGCGCGGGAACGTTGCACGAATCCAGATGAACATGGACACCACCAAGAATGTCTTGGCTGCCAACCAGATCCAACCGGGAACGAAGGACAAGATATCCAGAGGCGGCAACCAGCCCCCCAGGAACATCAGTACAGCAAGGATCGATACCAACCACATGCTGGCGTACTCGGCCAGAAAGAAGATCGCGAAGCCCATGCCCGAATACTCGACCATGTGACCGGCCACGATTTCAGCTTCGCCTTCCACCACGTCAAAAGGGTGACGGTTGGTTTCAGCAACGCCAGAGATCAGGTACACCAAGAAAATTGGCAACAGGGACAACCAGTTCCATGACAGGAAGGTCAGGCCTTTGTCTGCAGCCATGCCCTTGGCTTGCGACATGACGATCTCGGTAAGGTTCATGCTGCCGGACACCATGATGACCACGAGGAAACAGAACCCCATCGCGATTTCATAACTCACCATTTGGGCCGAAGCACGCAGAGCACCCAGGAAGGCGTACTTGGAGTTCGATGCCCAGCCTGCAATGATCACGCCATACACCTCAATGGAGGTGATGGCCATCACCAACAGCAAGCCTGCATTGACATTGGCCAGGGCAACATCGGGGCCAAAGGGGATCGCGACCCACGCAGCCAGAGCAGGCATGATCGCCATGATCGGCCCGAGCACAAACAGCCCCTTGCTTGCAGCGGTGGGCTGGATGATTTCTTTGGTGAGCAACTTCAAGGCATCTGCAATAGGCTGCAGCAACCCCAAAGGGCCCACGCGATTGGGGCCGTGGCGCACCTGCATGAAGCCCAGCAGCTTACGCTCCCACAAAGTCAGGTACGCCACAGCGCCCATCAATGGGGCCAAGATGCAAACGATCTTGAGCAGAATCCAGAGTACCGGCCAGACCATGCCAGTCCACCAGCCAAAGGAAAGCAGGTTCAGGCCCGCGTTGTAGATCGCGTCGATCATGCGGCCACTCCTTCACGAGCCATGCGTGCGTCGGCAGTGAGCTGCAGCGACGTGGAACGGCGCACCAAGCCGTCCAGTTGATAAATGGAAGCAACCACTGGCTCGCCAACAACAGCCGCGGCAGCGGACACCGTTTTCACAGCGTTCGACAGTTGTGCTGCAGGCAGTTGCGTGACCGAACCCGCTGGTGCGTTCGTAGCGCGGGCCACCACGTCCTGGGAGGTTTCGAAATCGAAACCGGGCAAGCCCAGCAGGTTGGCCAGAACACGCAGAACCTTCCATGCAGGACGGGTGTCTCCCAATGGGCGCACCACCGCGTGGAAACTTTGCAAGCGACCTTCGGCATTGACGAAGCTGCCAGACGTTTCTGTGAACGGGGCAATTGGCAACAGAACGTCACTGAACTCCATATTGGCCTTGAAGGGGCTCAACGTGACCACCATCTCAGCACCAGCCAGAGCGGTTGCAGCTTGTGCACCCGCAGCGGAGTCATAGACCGGCTCGGTGTTGAGCAACACTGCAGCCTTCAAACCACCGGAGAGCATTTGGGCTGCATTCAGACCACCATTGACAGGGTGAGCACCCGCAAACTGTGCGCCCACAGTGTTGGCCGCCTCAGTCAGATAACCCACCGTTGCGCCAGTGTTGTCGGCAATCCAGTTGGCGAGTGCCAACAACTGCGTGGCTTGCGCATGGTGTGCAGCGCCGTTGCCCAGCAGCACCGCCTTGCGTTCACCGCCCAGCAGGGAACGGGCGATGGCTTGCGCGGCGTCGCTGGCTGCAGCCGCGCCTTGAGGGGCAGCAACGCCCTTCTCTTGGGCTACTGCAAAAGCGATACCACCCAGCGTGGTCACCCACTCAGAAGCATTTTGTGCAACGAATGGCTGCACAGGCATGGCCCAATCCTGGACCGCAGAGCCGACGGCGCTGACTTGGCAACCATGGCGTGCAGCCTGGCGAATACGCTGGGCAAACAGTGGGTGGTCCTTGCGCAGGTTCGAGCCAACCACCAACACACGTTGCAGTGTAGACAACGAAGCAATAGAAGTACCCAGCCAACGAATGCCTTCGGGTGCAGCAAATTCAGCGTTGCGCAGACGGTAATCGATGTTGTCACTGCCCAAACCACGCACCAGAGCACCAGCCAGATACAACTCTTCCAGCGTGCTATGCGGGCTGACCAAGGCACCAATGCTCTCGGCACCGTGATCGTTCTTGATGTTCTTGAGACCGTTGGCAACGTACTCGAGCGCAGTTTGCCAGTCGACTTCTTTCCACACCCCACCCTGCTTGAGCATGGGCTGGGTCAAGCGATCTTCGCCATTCAGCGCTTCATAGGAGAAACGGTCACGGTCGGCAATCCAACACTCGTTAACGGCTTCGTTCTCCAGGGGCACAACACGCATGACCTTGTGGTTCTTGACCTGGACAATCAGGTTGGAACCAGTCGAGTCGTGCGGGCTCACCGAACGGCGACGGGACAGCTCCCATGTACGGGCGCTGTAACGGAAAGGCTTGCTGGTCAAGGCGCCGACAGGGCAGATGTCGATCATGTTGCCCGACAGCTCGGAGTCCACCGTATCACCCGTGACCGTGGTGATCTCGGAATGCTCACCGCGGTGGATCATGCCCAGCTCCATCACGCCGGCCACTTCTTGACCAAAGCGCACGCAGCGGGTGCAATGGATACAACGGCTCATTTCCTGCATGGAAATCAGCGGGCCAACGTCCTTGACCGGTACCACGCGCTTTTCTTCTTCATAGCGCGAGGAAGAGCCGCCGTAACCCACAGCCAAATCCTGCAACTGACATTCACCGCCTTGGTCACAGATAGGGCAATCCAGAGGGTGATTGATCAGCAAAAACTCCATGACCGACTGCTGTGCCTTGATGGCCTTGTCGCTCTTGGTGCGCACGATCATGCCTTGTGTCACCGGTGTGGCACAGGCGGGCATGGGCTTGGGCGCTTTTTCCACATCCACCAGGCACATGCGGCAGTTGGCGGCGATGGAAAGCTTCTTGTGGTAGCAGAAATGGGGAATGTAGGTACCCGCCTTCTCGGCAGCATGCATCACCATGCAGCCTTCGGCGACTTCTACTTTCTGACCGTCCAGTTCAATTTCAACCATATGTTCTCTCGCGATCAGACGGACGTCGCAGCCTGTGGGGCGTTGTTCCGGATCAGTGCCTCAAACTCGGGACGGAAGTGTTTGATCATGGCGCGCACGGGCATGGCGGCAGCATCGCCCAAAGCGCAAATCGTGCGGCCCTGGATGTTGTCAGCCACAGAATTGAGCAGGTTCAGATCACCTTCGCGCCCCTGACCGTGCTGAATGCGATCAATGACACGCCACATCCAGCCCGTGCCTTCGCGGCATGGAGTGCATTGGCCGCAAGACTCGTGCGAATAGAAATAGGACAAACGCAACAGGCTTTCAACCATGTTTCGGGAGTCGTCCATCACAATCACAGCGCCAGAGCCTAGCATGGAGCCCGCCTTGGCGATGGAGTCATAGTCCATCGTGCATTCCATAATGATGGATGCAGGCAGAACCGGGGATGACGACCCCCCTGGAATCACAGCCTTGAGCTGACGCCCCTTGCGCACGCCCCCCGCCAACTCCAACAGCTTGGAGAACGGAGTACCCAAAGGAATCTCATAGTTCCCGGGTTTTTCCACGTCGCCGGAGACCGAGAAGATCTTGGTACCACCATTGTTGGGCTTGCCGCATTCGAGATAGGCAGCACCGCCGTTGCGGATGATCCACGGCACGGCCGCGAAGGTCTCGGTGTTGTTGATGGTGGTGGGCTTGCCGTACAGACCAAAGCTGGCCGGAAACGGCGGCTTGAAGCGCGGCTGGCCTTTTTTGCCTTCCAGCGATTCGAGCAACGCGGTCTCTTCGCCGCAGATGTAGGCGCCAAAGCCGTGCGCCGCATGCAACTGAAAGCTGAAGTTACTGCCCAGGATCTTGTCGCCCAGGTAGCCCGCTGCGCGCGCTTCTTCGAGCGCTTCTTCGAAGCGGTCGTAGGTCTGGAAGATTTCGCCGTGGATGTAGTTGTAGCCCACGGAGATGCCCATCGCGTAGGCAGCGATGATCATGCCTTCGATGACGATGTGCGGGTTGAACTGCAGGATGTCGCGATCCTTGCAGGTACCCGGCTCGCCTTCGTCGGAGTTGCACACCAGGTACTTCTGGCCGGGGAATGAGCGGGGCATAAAGCTCCACTTGAGCCCAGTCGGAAAGCCCGCACCACCGCGACCACGCAAACCGGATTCCTTGACCGTTGCAATCACTTGGTCCTGACTCAAGCCCTCAGAGCCATCCTTGCCCAGAATACGGCGGAGTGCCTGGTAGCCACCACGCGCCTCGTAGTCCTTGATGCTCCAGTTCTTACCATCCAAGTCCGCATAAATCTGCGGATTGATATGGCGATCATGGAAGCACGTCTGGACACCCGTGGATTGAAACTGGGAAAGAATTTGTGCAGCTGTCGTCATCACTTGCCCTCCGCAGCACGAAGGCCATCGACCAGCTGGTCGAGCTTGTCGTTGTCCATGAAGCTGCACATCGTCCGGTCATTGACAAGCATGACTGGTGAGTCAGCGCACGCACCCAGGCATTCACATTGCTGCAGAGTGAACAACCCATCAGCAGTTGTCTCCCCCATGGAAACACCCAGCTTTTTTTCCAGATGGTGCAAGGCCTTCTGACCGTCACGCAACTGGCAAGGAAGGTTGGTACAAACATTCAGCTTGTACTTGCCCACGGGCTGCTGGTTGTACATGTTGTAGAAGGTGGTGACTTCATGCACTGCGATCTGAGCCATGCCCAGATACTCTGCGATCACAGCTTCACTGTCAGGACTGACAAAGCCCTGCTCTTGCTGCACGATGGACAAACAAGCCATCAC
The DNA here is from genome assembly GCF_003669015.1 of Acidovorax sp. 1608163. NCBI lineage: Bacteria > Pseudomonadati > Pseudomonadota > Betaproteobacteria > Burkholderiales > Comamonadaceae > Acidovorax > Acidovorax sp. 1608163. Next base: position 1,101,786 of record NZ_CP033069.1, on the reverse strand, counting down.
GGCAGACTGCTTTTGGTCTGCAGGGTACTTAGCCACTTCACGCGCAAACCGCGCCAGCGTCGCTTCGGTAATCATCGGTCAATCTCTCCGAACACGATATCCATGGTGCCAATAATGGCCACGGCGTCAGCAATCATGTGTCCGCGCGCCATCTCATCCAAGGTCGCCAAGTGCGCAAACCCAGGAGCGCGAATTTTCAAGCGATAAGGCTTGTTGGCACCGTCACTTACCAAGTAAATGCCAAATTCCCCCTTGGGGTGCTCCACCGCTGCATAAGCTTCACCTTCAGGAACGTGAAATCCTTCAGTGAACAGCTTGAAATGGTGGATCAGCTCCTCCATGTTCGACTTCATGGACTCACGCGCAGGCGCAGCAACCTTGTGATTGTCAGTAATCACTGGACCTGGATTGGCTTTGAGCCAGTCCACGCACTGCTTGATGATGCGGTTGGATTCACGCATCTCCTGCATACGAACCAAATAACGGTCGTAGCAATCACCCGTCTTACCCAGCGGAATATCGAAATCCACCCGGTCATAGGCATCGTAGGGTTGGCTCTTGCGCAAATCCCAAGCGATGCCAGAGCCGCGCAACATCGGGCCAGTCATGCCCAGATTCAAGGCACGCTCTGGGGTCACGACACCAATCCCCACAGTCCGCTGCTTCCAGATCCGGTTGTCGGTCAAAAGTGTTTCGTACTCATCCACACAAGCCGGGAAGCGCTGCGTGAAATCGTCGATGAAATCCAACAAAGAACCCTTACGGTTCTGATTCATTGCCTCCAGCGCCTTGGCGTTCTTGATCTTGCTGACCTTGTACTGGGGCATGCTGTCAGGCAGATCACGGTAAACACCGCCGGGGCGGAAGTACGCTGCATGCATACGGGCGCCGGAGACAGCCTCGTACATGTCAAACAGGTCTTCCCGCTCACGGAAAGCATAGATCAGGATGGTGGAACTACCGCAGTCGTTGCCGTGCGACCCAAGCCACATCAAGTGGTTCAGCAGGCGCGTGATTTCCGAGAACATGACCCGGATGTACTGCGCACGCAAAGGCACTTCAAGACCCAACAGCTTCTCAATGGCCAGGCAGTAAGCGTGCTCGTTGCACATCATCGACACATAGTCGAGCCGGTCCATGTAAGGCAAGGACTGGATGTAGGTTTTGTGCTCGGCCAGCTTTTCGGTGGCACGGTGCAGCAGACCAATGTGCGGATCCGCACGTTGCACCACTTCGCCATCCAACTCCAGCACCAGACGCAACACACCGTGCGCGGCCGGATGTTGCGGGCCAAAGTTCAGAGAGTAATTTTTGATTTCTGCCATGATGGATCACATGAGCGCAAAGCGACTCAGTGCAAACCTCCGTACTTGTCTTCGCGAACGATGCGAGGCGTGATTTCACGGGGCTCAATAGACACAGGCTCATACACCACACGACGCTGCTCAGCGTCGTAGCGCATTTCCACATGGCCAGACAGAGGGAAGTCTTTACGGAACGGATGGCCGATAAAACCGTAGTCCGTCAGAATACGCCGCAAATCGTTGTGACCGTCAAACACGATGCCAAACAAATCGAAGGCTTCGCGCTCATACCAGTTGGCCGAATTCCAGAGGTCTGCCACAGAGGCGACCACGGGAAAGTCGTCATCCTGGCAAAACACCTTCACGCGCACGCGCTGGTTCAGGCTGACAGACAACAGATGGGAAACGACGCAATAACGCGCACCTTCATTGACCACACCTGCATACTCAGAATAGTCCACACCGCACAAGTCCACCAATTGCTCAAAGCGACAGGCTTGGGCATCACGGAGCGTGCGCATGGCATCCAGATAGTCTGCCGCGGCAACGACGACAGTCACTTCACCCAAAGCTACAGTGATCTCGCGAACCTTGGCTCCCAAGGCTGCAGCGATATTGTCTTTGAGTTTCTCGGGCCGAATGGCAACAGCAGTCATCATCAACCCTTCAGACGCGAGCAATGGTATTGGTGCGGCGGATTTTTTGTTGCAGCTGGATGATGCCGTAAATCAACGCTTCAGCCGTTGGGGGGCAACCAGGCACATACACATCCACAGGAACGATGCGGTCACAACCGCGCACCACAGAGTAGCTGTAGTGGTAGTAACCACCGCCATTGGCGCAAGACCCCATCGACAGCACCCAACGTGGCTCCGACATCTGGTCATACACCTTGCGCAAGGCTGGAGCCATCTTGTTGCACAGCGTACCGGCCACGATCATCAAATCGGATTGACGCGGACTGGCGCGAAACACCTCCGCGCCAAAACGACCAATGTCATAGCGAGCAGCCGCCGCATGCATCATCTCTACCGCGCAGCACGCCAGACCGAAGGTCATGGGCCACAAAGAACCGGTTTTAGCCCAATTCACCACCGAGTCATAGCTGGTGGTGATGAAGCCTTCCTTCATCACGCCTTCAATCATCGCATTCGTCCTCTTATTGAAGCTCGATCATTCCCAATCCAACGCGCCCTTTTTCCACTCGTAGGCAAAACCCACGACCAGAATGGCCAAGAAGATCGACACCGCCACGAAGCCTGTCATCCCCACCTCATGCAGCGTCACCGCCCAAGGAAAGAGAAACGCAATTTCAAGATCGAACAGGATGAACAAAATGGCCACGAGGTAGTAGCGCACATCGAACTTCATGCGCGCATCTTCAAAGGCCTCAAAGCCGCATTCATAAGGGGAGTTTTTGGCTGCATCTGGACGATTGGGGCCCAGCACATAACCAAGAATCAAGGGGACAACGCCGACGGCGATGCCAACCAAGATGAACAAAAGGACGGGGAGGTACTGATCGAGGTTCATCTTGAGGATGCTCACCGCTGTAGCCCGATCCGTCAAAATTTTACAAATTTTGCGGACAGGCTTTTGTTTTGGTGCCGTCGGCGAGACTCGAACTCGCACAGCTTTCGCCACTACCCCCTCAAGATAGCGTGTCTACCAATTTCACCACGACGGCTGTTGTTGCATGTCTGGATGGCATGAGGAACCATGAAGGTTTTGGCTTTCCAGACAATCCAGAATTCTACTCCGGAAAAACCCTGCACAAAGAACAGGGCGTCAAATTAGTGCGGATTATTTTGTTGGGATCTGGGCCGCACCAGATGCGGGCACGACAGGGGCCGCAGGCACAGCATCCACACCACCCGAAGCTGGCACACCAGAAGGCGCAACCGCAGCAGGCGTCTCCAGCACGCTACCAGAACTGGCTGGGCGGGCATTGCCAAAATAAGCCAACGCCAACGTGGAGACAAAGAACACAGCCGCCAAGACCGCCGTGCTGCGCGACAAAAAGTTGGCACTGCCGCTGGCACCGAAAAGACTACCGGAAGAGCCACTGCCAAATGCGGCCCCCATGTCAGCACCCTTGCCGTGCTGAACCAGGATCAACCCAATCATTCCCAATGCCGCCAGCATCTGCACGGCCAAAATCACATTCACCAAAACACTCATTTTCACTCCTAATTGAATAGCTTATTGCGCACAGCTCATTGGGCCGCAGCGACGATCTTTAAAAAATCTTCCGGCTTGAGCGAGGCTCCACCCACCAACCCACCATCAATGTCTGGCTGTGCCAACAACTCCGCGGCATTGACGGCATTCATGCTGCCACCATAAAGAAGACGAACCCGGTCCGCATGCGCACTGGCAGCCGCCAATTGCGCACGCAGCACAGCATGCACTTGCTGCGCCTGCTCAGGAGACGCCGTACGTCCCGTGCCAATCGCCCACACAGGCTCGTAGGCAACCACGATTTCACTGATGCAATGGCCATTGACATGGATGACGGCGGCCAACTGGCGCTTGACGACAGCCTCCGTCTGACCCGATTCGCGCTCTTGCAGAGTCTCCCCCACGCAAACAATCGGGGTAATGCCCACAGCCAGGGCTTGACGGGCTTTTTCAGCCACCACGGCGTCTGATTCGCCATGGTATTGCCGGCGCTCGGAATGCCCCACCAGCGCATAGCACACATCGAACTCCTTGAGCATGCCTGCAGCCGACTCACCGGTGTACGCACCCGATGCATGCGCAGACACATCCTGTGAGGCCAAGGCAATTGGAGAGCCCGCAGTCAAAGCCTGCACCTGCGCCAGATAAGGAGCAGGCACGGCCACCGCGATATCACAAGACGGCGCCGAAGCCAGCCCCGCCAGAAGCCCCCGAACGAGCCCCTCGTTGGCAGCCAAGCCGCCATTCATCTTCCAGTTGCCTGCAATGAGTTTCTTTTTCATGATTACCAGGTCAAAACAATCTTGCCCGTGTGCTGATTGGACTCCATGAGCGCATGGGCATCGGCCGCCTCACTTGCATCAAACGTGCGATAGATCACCGGACGCACCCGCCCCGATGCAATCAGAGGCCACACATGCTGGCGCAGGGCTTGGGCGATGGCTGCCTTGAATTCCACCGATCGGGGCCGCAACGTAGAACCCGTGACAGTCAGCCTGCGGCGCAGCACCAACCCTGCGTTGAAGGCACTTTTGGTGCCGCCTTGCACCGCAATGACGACCAACCGGCCATCCTCCGCCAGACACTCCACCTCGCGGGCCACGTAATCGCCGGCAACCATGTCCAACACCACATCAACGCCGCGCTGCCCAGTGATGCGACGCACTTCTTCCACAAAATCCTGGGTGCGGTAGTTAATCGCATAGGAAGCGCCCAGCGCCACGCAAGCGGCACATTTCTCATCACTGCCTGCTGTGGCAATCACCTGGGCACCCCAGGCCTTGGCCAATTGGATGGCCGTGACGCCAATGCCACTTGTGCCGCCTTGCACCAGAAGCCACTCACCCGGTTGCAAACGCCCCCGGTCAAACACATTGCTCCACACCGTGAAGAAGGTCTCAGGCAACGACGCCGCCTCGATGTCCGTAAGCCCCTCAGGCACCGGCAGGCACTGCCCCACAGGCGCTACGCACCACTGGGCATAACCACCACCCGCCACCAAAGCACAGACCCGATCACCAAGCTGCAAGCCCGCCAAAGCCAAAGCCTGCGCATCGCCAGACTCGATGACACCCGCGACTTCCAACCCCGGAAGATCAGAAGCACCGGGCGGCGGAGCGTAATGCCCCGCGCGCTGCAAGACATCAGGACGATTGATGCCGCTGGCACTCACCCGAATCAGCACCTCACCCGCACCAGGCGCCGGCACAGGGCGATCCCCCAGACGAAGCACACCAGGCGCTCCGAACGAGGATATCTCTACAGCACGCATGAGGCGCTCAGTCATAAGTCGGTACGTTTAGGCAATTTAAGCCTCTAACGCCTATCAAATAAGCGGTAGAAGCTATAAATTTAATAGCAAACTACTTCAATTTACGGACCCGAAGGTCCGATGAATCACTGCTGTTGCTGTTCTTGCTGTTGTTGCTGCTCGGAGGGCTGGCGACCACCATCACGACCGTGGTCACGGCGTGGCTCACGGTCACCGCGCTCGGCGGGCGCAGGGCGGTCACTGCCACCGGCAGGGCGGTCTGCCAACACCTTCATCGACAGCTTGATGCGACCCTTCTCATCAGTCTCCATGACCTTGACCTTGACGATCTGGCCTTCGGTCAGGTAGTCACCCACGCGCTCAACGCGCTCGTGGGCGATTTGGCTGATGTGCAACAGACCGTCCTTGCCAGGCAGCAGATTGATCAACGCACCGAAGTCCAGAATCTTGGTCACTGGGCCTTCGTAGATCTTGCCGATTTCAACTTCAGCCGTGATCTGCTCAATGCGCTTCTTGGCCTCATCCGCCTTGGCAGCATCCGTGGCGGCAATGGTGATGGTGCCGTCTTCGTCGATGTTGATCTGGCAGCCGGTTTCTTCGGTCAGCGCACGGATCACCGAACCACCCTTGCCGATCACGTCGCGGATCTTCTCGGGGTTGATCTTCATCGTGTAGAGCTTGGGCGCAAAGTTCGACACTTCGGTCTTGGCTTCGCCCATGGCCTCTTGCATCTTACCCAGGATGTGAATGCGCGCTTCCTTGGCCTGGGCCAGGGCGACTTGCATGATTTCCTTGGTGATGCCTTGGATCTTGATGTCCATCTGCAGCGCAGTGATACCGGCTGTGGTACCTGCCACCTTGAAGTCCATATCGCCCAAGTGATCTTCATCGCCCAGGATGTCGGTCAGCACGGCAAAGCGGTTGGCATCCTTGATCAAGCCCATGGCGATACCCGCCACGTGCGCCTTCATGGGCACGCCAGCATCCATCAGCGACAGGCAGCCACCGCAGACCGAAGCCATCGACGAAGAGCCATTGGACTCGGTGATTTCCGACACCACACGCATGGTGTAGGGAAACTCTTCCTTGGTCGGCAGCACAGCCACCAGAGCACGCTTTGCCAGACGGCCGTGGCCGATTTCGCGGCGCTTGGTCGAGCCCATGCGACCCACTTCGCCAGTGGCGAAGGGAGGCATGTTGTAGTGCATCATGAAGCGATCTTCGTACTCGCCAGCCAGTGCATCGATGCGCTGTGCATCGCGCTCGGTACCCAGCGTGGTCACAACCAGCGCCTGGGTTTCGCCACGCGTGAACAGCGACGAGCCGTGGGCGCGGGGCAGCACGCTGCCGCGGATTTCGATGGGGCGCACGGTGCGCGTATCACGGCCATCAATACGGGGTTCGCCCGCCAGAATCTGGCTGCGCACGATACCGGCTTCAATATCGAACAGCATGCCTTCGACCTTGACCGCGTCGAATTCAACGCCATCGGCCTTCAGCGCAGCCATCACGGCGGCATAGGCTTCACGGCAGGCTTGGGTACGGGCTTGCTTGTTGCGGATCTGGTAGGCGGCGCGCAGCTTATCGTCGGCCAGAGCCACCACCTTGGCGATCAGGGCCTCGTCCTTGGCAGGCGCTTCCCACTGCCACACGGGCTTGCCCGCATCACGCACCAGTTCGTGGATGGCGTTGATGGCCACATTGCCTTGCTCGTGACCGAACACCACAGCACCCAGCATGATTTCTTCAGACAGTTGCTGGGCTTCGGATTCGACCATCAGCACTGCGGCTTCGGTGCCCGCCACCACCAGATCCATCTGCGAGTTCTTGCGCGCAGTCTGGCCGGGGTTGAGCACGTATTCGCCATTGATATAGCCCACGCGCGCGGCACCGATAGGGCCGTTGAACGGGATGCCAGAGATGGCCAGGGCCGCGCTGGTAGCAATCAGGGCTGCGATGTCAGCATCCACTTCAGGGTTCAGCGACACCGTGTGGATCACCACATGCACTTCGTTGAAGAAACCTTCAGGGAACAGCGGACGAATCGGACGGTCGATCAGGCGGCTGGTCAGGGTTTCGTGCTCGCTGGGCTTGGCTTCGCGCTTGAAGAAGCTGCCTGGGATCTTGCCGGCCGCGTACGTCTTCTCGATGTAGTCCACCGTCAGGGGGAAGAAGTCCTGGCCAGGCTTAGCCCCCTTGGAAGCCACCACGGTGGCCAGCACCACGGTGTCGTCAATGTTCACCAGCACCGCACCGGAGGCTTGGCGGGCGATCTCGCCCGTTTCCATGATGACGGTCTTGTCACCCCATTGGAAGGTTTTGGTGATTTTGTTGAAAATGCTCATGTTCAGCTCCTATTTTGATAGCTGGTAGCGCTCTACCAGATTGTCTTGGAGGGCAATTCAGAACACGATGCCATTCCAGGGAACCTGCACACCAACCCATGGCAGCAACTTCATTGGAATGACACAGCTTCGCTCCGTTTTGCGACTCCGAAGTAAAAAACGCCTGAGCTAGCGGACTAACCCAGGCGTTTTCGCATGCAATGAAAATTACTTGCGCAGACCCAACTTGGCGATCAGCGCGGTGTAACGGTCAGCGTCCTTGGCCTTCAGATAGTCCAGCAGCTTGCGACGACGGCTCACCATGCGCAGCAGGCCACGGCGACCATGGTGGTCCTTGGCGTGTGTCTTGAAGTGAGGAGTCAGTTCGTTGATGCGGGCGGTCAGCAGGGCCACTTGCACTTCTGGGCTACCAGTGTCATTGGCAGCACGGGCGTTCGCCTTGACGACTTCGGCCTTGATGGAGGATGCGATCATGTTTTTTCCTTGAATGTGACCCGCCGCAAGCGGAAGATCATGGTTTTTACTTGCGCCAGCAGCTGGAACGGCCACGGGCGTGCGTCTTGCACCATGCAAAACCCCACAATTATAGCCCGGCTCCGAATTTGGCTTGCCAAGCACCCAGCGATCCAGAACACTGCGCCCAATCAGCTGCAACAGCTCAGCCTCGAAAGCACCCAGCCATGCAACATCCCTTTTCCCCCGCACGCACAGCAACTCACTCCAGGCCCTGGAACAAACGCCTGCGGCTCGCAATAACCACTGGCGCCATTGGCATGTGCATCCTTGTCGCCCCTTCTTACGCGCTGGCCAAAGGCTCCGCTGGCGACAAAACTAAAGCAAATAACACGACGACCAACAAGAAAAACACAGGCAAAGTCACCCACCAACGCAGCCCATCGGAAGAGTCGCGCGCCGAGCGAGATCGTCGCCTTTACCGAGAATGCAAAGGAATGTCCAACGCCGGGGCCTGCTTGGGGTACACACGCAGGTAGTCGCCGCTCATCCCCACGCTAGCGCCACTGGTCACACAGGCTGTCACAGCCCAACCACGAACTCCTTAGGATCGCCCTCATGCATGCACTGCCCCCATCTCTGGGAATTCCACACCCTAAAAACCACCGCGGCTTTACAGCCATTGAATTGATGGTTGTTGTGGCCATTGTTGCGATTTTGGCAACATTGGCAGCCCCCAGCTTTACTCCATTGATTGAACGTTGGCGCGTGCGCAGTGCCACCGAAGGCCTCACATCGACCCTCTACTACGCCCGTTCGGAGGCTATCAAGCGCGGCGGCGGCATCGCCATTGACGCCACCGGCGGGTGGAGCCTCGGCTGGAAAGTCACGTCCACCCAAAACGGAGTCTCAACAGACCTGCAAGTGAGCCCAGCCCCCAACAAAGTCAGCATGACCCAAAGCAACAACAAAGACATGCTGTATGTGGACCGCTGGGGAATGCTTTCGGAGACCAGTGGCGGCGCTCCAATGGCTGTCGACATCGCGATCTTCCCTGATGGGAAAAGCGCGACAGACAGCAGCGCCATCAGGCTGTGCGCCAAAGGCGGACGCGTCGCACAGATGCAACATGGCGCTGCCTGCCCTTGAGTCGCCAGACCCCACAAAGCCATGCACACCCACCGCCCACTGCAACCAAAATTTCGGCACGTTGTGACTGGCTTCACTGCCATTGAGTTGATGGTGGTGGTGTCCATAGTCGCAATTCTCATCTCCTTGGCAGCCCCCAGCTTCACCCCCCTGATAGAAGGATGGCGTGTGCGAGAACCTGCAGAGCAGCTACAAACAAGTCTGCAGTACGCACGTTCTGAAGCCATCAAACGCAGCGGGCAAGTGGTGATACAAAAAATACCCAACAACACCAATGGTTGCACCACTGCCAGCGGGACTCGTGACTGGGACTGCGGCTGGATTGTCTGCCATGACATCAATAACAACGGCACATGCAATGCAGCCGAGCCCGTACTGCAGCGTGTTGAATTCACGGGCAAAGTGCACGTCAACCGTACTGGTGGCGGCGCCAGCATCCAATTCAATCGCTGGGGCCTTGTTGATGGCGCTTGGCTAGGGTTCACCTTGGTCCCCCTGAACAAAAGCTCCGCACATGCGGGCTCACGTGGCGTCTGCATGAGCTCTGGCGGCCGCATCCGTGTCATCCCTCAAGAAGCTATTCCATGCACCGGCTGATACCCATGACTACCCCATTGCACCATTTTCCAAACCAGCATCAGCGCGGCATCACGCTGATTGAATCCCTCGTTGCGATCGTCATTGCAGCCCTGGGTATTTTGGGTATCTTGGGAGTGCAGATGCGCACGCTGACCGATACCCAAACTACGGTGCGCCGTGCACAGGCTATTCGTCTCATCGAAGACCTCAGTGAACGCATCAAGGCCCATCCCAATGCACTACTGACCTTGAGTAGCTACCAAAGTGCATGGACAGACCCCTCCACTGCTGTGCCTGCCCCTGCAGTTGACTGCGCTACAACAGCGTGCTCCAGCGATCTGCTCACCACATACGACGTAGCCGTTTGGAGGCGAACCGTTCAGCAAATGCTTCCAGTCGGAGATGCCACTATTTTCTTGGCCCCTGGAGATAATGCAACCAACCGCCGGCAATTGGGTGTCATGGTTCGATGGAGAGAGAACGAAATCGACATTAGCGACGCAACCGATAAAACGACCCACAGAGACAATATTGATGCGTCGAAGACCCGCGATACGGATGGCACATTCAAAAACGGCGGAGGCACAGGGGTTGGCGCAACGTCTTGCACTGCAAATTACACCTGTCACCTGCAATACATCCCCGTCTCTGCACGCTGCGCACCCTACGACGCCGGTGGAGGTTTTATGCAGATCTACTGCGCCGGAGAATAAATATGAAAACCCACTTCTCACGTTTTTCCGGTAAACGCAAACCATTTCGCAGCCAATATCAACTGGGTGTCACGCTGATTGAGTTGATGGTCGGCCTCTCCATCGGCCTGCTCGTCATCGCTGTTGCAATGGGAGCCCTCATGGTCTCGCGTGGCGTCTCCGGAACCGTCAGCGACGCCAGCAATATTCAGCAACAGTCTGCTTACCTGATGCGCGTCATTGGCTTGCAATTGCGCCAAGCCGGCTCGCTGTACCTCAACCCCAACCCCAGCGGAGGGTCAACGGGTTTCCCCGCAATGGTTCCCGTGGCATTCGAAACCGCGGCGCCTGCAATTAGCGGAGGAAGTAACTACGACCCCATAATGCACAATTTGGGTGCCCCTAGCGGCGGGCTCAGTACAGGCTTCCGTCGCTACAAGGAATCTGTGTACACCGCAGCCACAGACCAAACCATCGGGCGCAACTGCTTGGGTGGACCGACTGACGCCAATGCAGACCAACGGGTAGAGAGCGTTTTTCAGCTCAGTGGTAGCGAATTGCAATGCCAAGGCAATGGAGGTATCGCGCAACCCATTGCACAGAATGTGGCTAATTTTCAGGTTCGTTATCTGGTTCAGAACAATACAAACCCCACCAATCTGACTGTCCAATACGTGGCAGGAGCTGACGTAACTGACTGGCTCACAGTACAAGCCGTGGAGGTTTGCCTTGTGTTGTACGGCACGGAAGCCATCAACATGCCCACAGGCGGCACAAGCACCTACCGTGACTGCGATGGAACAGCCATTGACATGACCACGCTCGCAGGAGCTCGCAACCAACGCATGCACGTGACCTACCGCAATGTCTTTCAGGTGCGTAGTCAAGGCCTCACAAAAGCACAGTTGCTTCCGCTCTAACCACCTTGAAGAACTGATCATGCACCGTGCAATTCACAACCCCTCCCACCGCAAGCACCAGCGTGGCGTGGCGCTGTTCGTCGTCATCATATTCGTCATGCTGTCCATGCTTTTGGCATTGTGGGCATCGCGGACTTCGCTTTTCAATGAATTGGTGGTTGGCAACGATGCCGACTACCAACGCACCTTTGAAGCAGTTCAATCCCTGCTTCAGGATGCGGAACTGGACATTCGCAACCAGAAAGCTGACGGCACTGAGTGTGTAGGCCTGGGCGATATTTGTCGCACAAGCACTGCAGAAAAAATTCCACTGGACATTACAGAGCGCGACCTCTTGCTTGCAGAACTAAGTCAAAAACCCACAGGATGCGGAAGTGGCCTTTGTACCAAACGCGCAGGCAAATTGGATTTTTGGAACGATACAGCCGCCCTTAATGCAATGGTACCCACAGGAGCGCGGTACGGGCAGTTCACTGGCGCAGGCAAGGGCAGTATCAGCACCCCCATCAATCCTCTCTTGCAGTGGGACATTGCAACCCCCGCCAACCAAGGTGGCTGGTATTGGATTGAAGTATTACGTTACGACGAAAGCACCCAGAATTCAGGCCTCATTGTGGGATCGGGAGCCCAAAATCTACTGCGCATGAATTTGGGTGGCAACACCAGTCCTAATTTGATTTATCGCATTACAGCCCTCGCTTATGGCCGAAAGCCAGGCACACAAGTGGTTTTGCAGCAAACCTATGCACCACAAAAGACAATGGATTAATTTCTCAAATAATTAAGAGAGCAATCCGCACGCATTCAAAGCGCATTAGCAGCTAATTTAATCAAAACACTGTTTTTCTGAGGAGTACGCTATGTACCGCCACACGCCCCCTCGCTTTCGCAAAAATCTGCTCGCACTCGCTGCCAGCGCAGCATTACTTCCCAGCGGCGTTTGGGCCGTAGATTTGGTGCAGGCCCCCCCCGGCACCGTGCAACCCAGAGTGACGCCTAACGTCATCATTTCCATCGATGACTCGGGCAGTATGGATTTTCGGGTTGATGCAGAAAGCGCCACAGGAGCGACCAACAATACAACGCCCAATGCCGATGGAACTTGGCCCAGCACCAGCCGGCGGATGAATGTACTGAGGTATTCGTTACAGTCGATTTTTGATACAACCCATCCCAAATACGACAGTGCGTTAATGTCAGACAAGAAAATTCGTCTGGCTTGGCAGTCGATGAACGGGAACAACGGCACACCCAAAACACTGCCTGGAACCACGGGAAGCGCCCCCACACTTGCGACAAACTCCATGAAGATCCTCGAAGGAACTCATCGGACCAACTTTCTTGCATTCCTTACCAACCTCAAGCCGAGCGGCTCAACACCATCCCATGGCGTGCTCAAACAAGCAGATGAGTACATGCGAGCCAACTTGGATAAAAATGGGCCTTGGGCATCCATTCCTGGTACTACCGCCGCACCTTACCTTGGATGTCGGCGCAACTATCATATTTTCATGACCGACGGTCGTTGGAATGGAGCTGTCTCCGGGGGATCGCAAGACGACAACACCAAGAATATATCGCTACCCGACACCACCGTATTTGGCAGCACCAATGCAGCCACAAGGCCCAAAAACGCCTTGTATGCCGATACTTACAGCGATAACTTAGCTGACTGGTCTTTTGCCAGTTGGTCTAAGAAGTTACAAACAGCTGTAGACGATGTCAATGGTGCCACCGGCTTGAAAGGCCTACCCCAGCCCACAGCAGAGTACAACCAAGCACCTGCGACAGAAAATTTTGGCAAAGACAAAGCTGGCAATGATGCGATTCTGGATCGATTCTGGAACCCACGCTATAACCCAGCCAACTGGCCTCACATGGTGACCCACACCATTGGTCTGAGCAAAATGGCTTACACGTGGCCGGGAACAGACGGGGGTGGTAATGCCTATTCACCGAACCGCTGCAATACCACTAACAAAATTCTCGCTCCAGGCCAAACGTGTGACGCCAGCAACAATGCCACCTTCAACTCCACGCTGATGGTGCCTTTCAACTATGACAAGGGATCCAACGGCAGTCTGCCCGACTTCATCACTGGCAATATCAAATGGCCCAACCTTAGTACGGGTGGAGAGCCCGTTCGCTCGCTCGACTTGTGGCACGCAGCGCTCAATGGTCGAGGCCGTTTTTACGCGGTCGAGAAAGGCGAAGATCTGGCCAAGGCATTCCGCGACATCTTCCAGCAAATCAACACCACGGTGGACCCAGAGATGACTTCCACCGCCACCAGCGGTTCAAACATCTCTCGCAACTCGGTAGGCAAATTCACAGGGAATTACGAACCCAAAAATGCCTGGAAAGGCTTTGTCACGGCCGAGACTGTCCAAAAAGATGGCACCACCGTCCCAACTCCATCATGGGGTGGCAAAAATACAGCCGACAAATTGGATGATGCAACGTTCAGCCTCACTGGTCGATTGATTTTGAGCTGGAGTGACCAATGGGTCACCACCAAAGACAAAGGTGGTGTAGCCTTCCAATGGGCCACTGACGAAAGCAACCTGAGCACGGCTCAAAAAGCATTGCTGGGAAAAAATCCTAGCGATGCGACGGTGACTGTTGCAACCAACGGTCAAAACCGCCTCAACTTCATTCGAGGCGATAAGACGCTGCAAGGCAGCGACACCACCGGCTACACCGTAGCCAAGCCATTCCGTGAGCGCAAGAGCCGCCAAGGGGATATTGTCAATTCGGTGGTCTGGTACACCGGTACCCCTTCCAGCAGTTATGCAATGAAAGGCTATGACACTTTTACGCTTGCCAACAAGAACCGTACCCCGATGATTTACGTGGGTGGCAATGATGGCTTGTTGCACGGCTTCTCTGCCATTGACGGTACAGAGAAGATTGCCTATGCACCACGCGGAGTGATTGCAAGCCTGCCACAGCTGGTTGACCCCGCATACAACAACAAGCACCGATTCTTTGTGGATGGATCACCCATGACCGGCGATGTAGACCAAGGGACAGTGGATCCAGGCAACCCTACAGTCCATGTGCCTGACTGGAGAACATTCTTGGTAGGCACCATGGGCGCTGGTGGCAAAGGATACTTTGTGCTGGACGTCACCAACCCCAATGCAGCAGATACCGCCTCGGGCGTGCCCGGATTTTCAGTAGGTAACGCGCAGAAGTTGGTCGTGCTTGATCGCACCAAAGATACCACTCGGGTAGCGGAAACCACTCCCAATTGCGCAACCATGACGGGGGCTCAGAAAACGGCTTGCGACACAGCTGAAGCGGAGGACAAGGATATTGGCAACATCACTGCACGCCCCGTGCTGGATGGAACCAACTCGCTGCGCGCCTCGCAAATCGCACGCATGAACAATGATCGCTGGGCAGTGGTTATGGGCAATGGCTACAACAGCGCCAACCAACGGCCTGTATTGTTGATTCAGTATCTGGATGGAAATAAAGAGCTCAAGCGGATCCCCGCTGCTGCCAGCGATGCTGTCGGCAGCGGCAAAGCCAAGGACAACGGCTTGGCAGCACCTCGCCTGGTAGACCTCAATGGCGATGGACGTCCAGATGTGGTCTACGCAGGCGACAACCTGGGCAATATGTGGAAGTTCGACGTCACGAACATAAGCGACGCCGACTGGAAAGTGGCATTCAACGGGAGCCCCTTGTACACGGCCACAGGGCCCGCAACACTGGGCAGCAGTTCGCGCACCCTCTACCAATCCATTTCTACAGCTCCCACGGTACGGGCCAGCGACCGCGTCATGAAAGTAGGCAGTGGCGCCAGTGCCAAGACGGTGGCAGTAGGCGGCATGATGGTGGGTTTTGGCACAGGCCGTAATGTGACCAAAGCAGATGAGAATGACTCCTCCGTACAAACCTTGTACTCCGTGCTTGACAATACACGTTACAGCGTTGTGACCACCACGCTGGGCGATCGCTTGGAGGTAAACCCGGGAGTTGCAGGTTGCGCAAAAGGCTCCAACTGCGTTCCTGTGCCTGCAGCTTTGGGTGAAGGGATTGCCACAGCCAAGCTCGCTCAACAAAAAATTTCAGCTGTGACCTCCACCTATGCCACCGTGGATGTGACCGACGAGTTGAAGGAGGACACTTGGTACAACTACAACGGGTGGTACATGGATCTGCCTGCAGTGGGTGAGCGACTGCTCAAACCCATGGAGTTCTATGATGGAAGCAACATTTTGGCGGTCTACACACAAGTGCCGGCCAAGGGCTCAGACGTGGACCCCAATATTGAGACCTGTGAATCCAATACGGTGGACGAAGAGCGCCAGTACCTGACCCTGCTCAACCTCATGGACGGCAAGCGGCCCACCGTGCAACTGATGGACTTTGATGGAAATGGCAAGTTCTACACTCCCCCCCCATCGGCCCAGGTTACTGCCCTAGCGGCAACTGCGGAGACGACAAAAATGTATCCCGCTCCCAGGTCACCAAAGGCTCCCACACCATGGTCCGCAAGGATACTGGCAGCTGCCTTAACCAAGATATCGATATCAAAAACAACCGAAAAGACTTCGCTTGCCTGCCAGAACAATCGCTGCGCCCAAGCTGGCGCCAACTGAAATAAGAGAAGCACCATGATTCGACATATGAGAAAAGCACAACAGGGCTTCACCCTCATCGAAGTGATGATTGTGGTGGCCATTGTGGGCATCCTCTCTGCTATTGCCCTCCCCAGCTACAGCGAATACATCCGACGGGGTCACCGGGCGGACGCCCGTGCGGGATTGCTGCAGGCACAGCAGTGGCTGGAGCGCGCCTCTACAGCGACAGGGGTTTATCCAACCGCGTTACCCGCCTCACTGACATGGGCTACCGATACAACAAAGCGCTACACGATCTCTATCGGGGGTCCGGCGTCGCAATCCGCATTCACCTTGACAGCAACCCCCAAAGGCGCGCAAGTTGGTGATAAATGCGGCAACTTTACAGTTACCAATACAGGCTTACGCGGGGCCGACGGGGCTACCAGTGGCTCTATCGTGACCGAGTGCTGGAACAAGTAGCCACTAAGCTACCATCACGGGCGCAATGAACACTTCTGCGCCCTCCCCTATCTACCAAGCGCTTGGGCTAGCCACCCAGGCGCTTTTTCTTTCCAACCCCAATCCTCGCGTCGGCTGCGTGATTGCCTCGGCCAGTGGTGTCGTTCTGGGTCAAGGGTTCACCCAGAAGGCCGGAGGCCCGCATGCCGAGGTGATGGCGTTGCGTGATGCCCAGGCGCAAGGGCACGATGTGCGCGGGGCTACCGCCTATGTGACGCTGGAGCCCTGTTCGCACCATGGGCGCACGGGGCCTTGTTGTGATGCGTTGATTCAGGCAGGCATTGCCAAGGTGGTTGCCTCTATAGCGGACCCTAACCCCCAAGTGGCAGGAAATGGTTTTGCCCGCTTGCGGGCCGCTGGCGTTCAAGTAGAGGTGGGTGACGGCGCGGAGGCTGCGCGCGAGCTGAACATTGGCTTCTTCAGCCGCATGGTGCGTAAGACGCCTTGGGTGCGGATGAAGGTCGCCGCGTCGTTGGATGGTGCCACGGCCCTGCCGAATGGGGCGAGCCAATGGATCACGTCTGCCGCAGCCCGTGCGGATGGCCATGCCTGGCGTGCACGCGCCTGTGCAGTGCTGACAGGGATTGGCACCGTGCTGGATGACAACCCCAGATTGGATGTGCGCGAGGTACCCACGCCGCGCCAGCCCCACGTGGTGGTGGTGGACAGCCAGTTGCAGACCCCCCCCAGCGCTCATTTATTTATAGCTGGCCGCGCTTGCTATATCTATTGCGCCGCCCCCCAAGACGTGCAATTTGAAGAACGCAAACGGGCTCTCGAGGCCCAAGGGGCGGAGGTGATTCACCTGCCCAACCCACAGAGCAAGGTGGATTTGGCGGCGATGCTGCGCGACTTGGCGCACAAAGGGGTGAACGAGTTGCATGTGGAGGCAGGCAACAAGCTCAATGGCTCATTCGTGCGCGAAGGGCTGGTGGATGAGATGCTGGTGTACCTGGCCCCCAAGATGCTGGGCCTGGGGTTGTCGATGGCGCAGTTCGGCCCGTTGACAGCGCTGGACCAGGCCCTGGCGCTGGAATTCAAAAGCGTGGAGCCGGTGGGGGAAGATGTGCGCATTGTGGCCCGCGTGCGCGGGCGCGATGGCTTTGGCATCACACCGACAAGCAGTCACGCAGTTGACGCATAGGCCCTCAAAAGTACCGTGCGCAACATCCACAGAAGCACCACAAAAACACCCCCCAGCCTCACGACCATCACGGCCAAGAGGATGCGCTGTGCAAGGCTTCGACAAGCTCAGCCCGAACGGATGTTTCCAGTGCAAAGAGGTTGACGCGATCACCTGAAAGAGAGGCCAGAGGCCTGGTTCCCGCACTGGTCCCTAAAAGCAGCTTGGCCACCATGGATTCGCCCATGCTCGATACTGTTAAGCGTTTGAGCCTTGGGCGCCGAGCCACATAGGCTGGCACGGCTGGCAGCTATCCATCGTTCATGACCCCACCATTGACACCCTGACACTTTCAAAACCATGTTCACAGGAATCATCACCGGCCAAGGCCGCATTGCAGAAGTCGCCCCTCTGGGCGCCACAGAAGCCCACGGCAAACGCTTGGTCATTCAAGCCCCAAAGGGGTATCTGGACGACGTAGGTCTGGGCGACAGCATTGCCCTGAACGGCGCCTGCATGACGGTGACCACGCTGGAGCCCCAAGCGCTGCAGTTCACCGTCGATATCTCGGCCGAATCGCTGCTCAAGACCACGGGACTGGACACACCCGGCCCCATCAACCTCGAAAAAGCGCTGCGCGCCCACGACCGGCTGGGGGGACACCTGGTGTCGGGCCATGTCGATGGACTGGGGCAAGTGACACACTTTGCCCAGGTGGGCGAGAGCTGGGAGTTGCGGGTCTTGGCACCGCGCGATCTGGGCAAGTACCTGGCCTACAAGGGCTCGATCACCATCAACGGGGTGAGTCTGACAGTCAATCGCATCACCGATACCGAAGCGGGATGCGAGGCCAGCATCAACCTGATTCCACACACGGTCGAAAACACGGCGCTGGGAAGTTTGAAGGCGGGATCGCGCGTGAACCTGGAGATTGATTTGATTGCACGGTATGTGGAGCGCATGCTGGCAGCACCAGCCGCCGCACAGTGACGGCAGTGCGCTGACCAGCGCACCCAGGCGAGTCAACGCGGCATCCCTCAGCCCTACCCTGCCTTAGCCGGGGCTTGCACAGGGCACTCCCGCATTGCCGACTGTACCAACGGCGCCATTCATTTACTACCAAATTAATAGCTGCTAGCGCTTACTGAATAAGCGCTAGCAGCTATTTTTACTTAGATCACAGCCTAATGCAGTGCGGACTGTCTCACCGACAAGGGCATCCAAGAGAAGATCCCCTGACGACCGAAGCCGAGCCCATCCGTCGCAAAAACCTGATCGGCACGATCTTGCGACAACGCACGCCCCGTGCGGCATGGCGCTGATCGCTGCAGTCCATGGGGCGCACCACATTGCACCCAACACCTCGCCATGGCGCACATTTCAGGCGCATTTCTTGCTTTATCGTGGTGCAAATTTGGTCTGCGGCACCCACGCACGCACCAAAACCACCCAATCAAACGCAAGAGGACGATATGGAAGCACTCAAACAGGGCACGGACGCTCTGTTCATTTTGCTGGGCGCCATCATGGTGCTGGCCATGCACGCAGGCTTTGCCTTTCTGGAGCTGGGCACTGTGCGCAAAAAGAACCAGGTGAATGCGCTGGTCAAGATTCTGGTGGACTTCTCGGTGTCCACCGTCGTGTACTTCATGGTGGGCTACGGGGTCGCCTACGGCACACATTTCTTTGTGGGGGCCGAGACGCTGGTGCTGCAAAGTGGCTATGGGCTGGTGAAGTTCTTCTTCCTGCTCACTTTTGCAGCAGCCATCCCGGCCATCATTTCGGGGGGCATTGCAGAGCGGGCGCGCTTTTGGCCGCAGCTGCTGGCCACGGCGGTCATAGTGGGGTTTGTGTACCCGTTCTTTGAAGGCATCGCCTGGAACCAGCACTTTGGCGTTCAGGCCTGGATCAAGTCGCTGACGGGCGAAGAGTTCCATGACTTCGCAGGCTCGGTGGTGGTGCATGCCATGGGCGGCTGGATTGCCTTGCCCGCCGTGGTGCTGCTGGGCTCCCGGGCCAACCGCTACCGCAAGGATGGCGCGATCTCGGCCCACCCGCCATCGAACATTCCATTCCTGGCCCTGGGCGCCTGGATTTTGATTGTGGGCTGGTTTGGCTTCAATGTGATGAGCGCCCAGAGCGTGGACAAACTCTCGGGGCTGGTGGCGGTCAACTCGCTGATGGCCATGGTGGGCGGCACGCTGACGGCCCTGGTGATGGGCAAGAACGACCCGGGCTTTGTGCACAACGGCCCCCTGGCAGGCCTGGTGGCGGTGTGCGCGGGATCTGATCTGATGCACCCGCTGGGCGCCCTGGTGGTGGGCGCAGTGGCAGGCGCCATTTTTGTGGTGATGTTCACCCTCACTCAGAACAAATGGAAGATCGACGACGTGCTGGGCGTGTGGCCACTGCACGGGCTGTGCGGCACCTGGGGCGGCTTGGCGGCGGGCATTTTTGGCAGCAAGGCGCTGGGTGGGCTCGGCGGCATCAGCTTTGCCGGGCAGCTCATGGGCACGCTGATGGGCGTGGCATGGGCACTCATCGGCGGTGTGGTGGTCTACGGCGTGCTCAAAGCCACCGTGGGCCTGCGACTGAGCCAGGAAGAAGAGTTTGATGGCGCCGACCTGTCCATCCACAAGATCAGCGCCACCCCCGACCGCGAGGTGAGCTGGTAAGCCACTGGCGCACACGGCGGCCCTGCACAACGCAGCCACGGGTAGGCGCGTTGTCTGACACCCAGGGCCCGCATGGGTGGGTATACATTGGGGCGCAGCCAGAACTGCGCCACCCACCCCACCTCTGCATGCGCCTCGCCCACCCACCCCTGCCCAGCCTTCGCCCCACGCACCGCAGGCCCTTGTCCGGCTCGGCTGGCTGGACTGGTGTGGGTTGGGTACTGACGGTTGCGGCACTGGGCGCCGCGCTCACAGGCTGCGCGGGTTTGCCTGAGCAGGTGGACCGCCCCGTCTCCACAGCGCTGGCAGACCCCAGCCTAACCCCTTTGGCGCAGTGGGCGCAGACACAACGCAGCGCTGACAAGGCACGCCACCCCTCGGGCTTTGTGCTGCTGAGCGGCCCCCAGGCGGCCTACGGCAGCCGCCTGGCGCTGGTGGATGCCGCACAACAAACGCTGGACTTGCAGTACTACGCCATCCATGCAGACGCCAGCACCGAGCGGCTGATGCTGGCCGTGGTGGCCGCGGCCCAGCGGGGCGTGAGGGTGCGGGTGCTGCTGGACGACTTTCACAGCACCGGGCGCGATGCCCAGGTGATGCGGCTGGCGTTTGTGCCCAACATCGAAATGCGCATGTTCAACCCCCTGACGGGCGCCCGCAACTCCCAGCTGGGGCGCATGTTCAGCCTGCTGGGCGATTTTTCTCGCGTACAGCAGCGCATGCACAACAAGCTGTTCATCGCCGACAACGCCATGGGCATCGCCGGTGGGCGCAACCTGGGCAATGCCTACTTTGGCAATGACGAGTCAGGTAACTTTGTCGACCTGGATGTGCTGGCCACCGGCCCTGTGGTGCAGGCGCTGTCGCGCAGCTTTGATGCGTATTGGAACAACCCGCGCTCCTACCCTGTGCAGTCACTGATCTCGCGCCCCGAGCTGCTGCGCATGCGCGAGAGCCTGAACATGCCAAGCCGCCCCGCCACGCCCAATGGACCGCGCCCACAACCCCTGGGTGAACCCGGCAGTGGCAACCCCACTACCGCAGCCACCGCCGATGGGCAACAGCCCGCCAGCGCCCAACGCACGCGCATCTGGAACCAGCAACCCCTGGACCTGCGCCAGATACGCTGGACCTGGGCCCCTGCCGCCGTGCTGGTAGACCAGCCCACCAAAATTCCTGCAGACAGCACCGAGCCAAGTCCCCCGGCGCCGCCGCAAACCGCCGTGCCCTCGCCAACACCCTCCCCAGGCGCGACCCCAGCCACGGCAACGGCGAGCAAAGCAGCCACCCCACCCGCCGATACGGTGGTAGACGGCTTGCTCCAGCTCATGGGGCAAGCCACCCAAGAGCTGCTCATCGTCTCGCCCTACTTCGTGCCTGGGGCCGACATGAAACAGGCATTTGCCAGCGCCATCGCCCGGGGTGTGCGGGTGCGGGTGCTGACCAATTCGCTGGCGTCTAACGATGCGCCCCTGGCCCATGCCGGTTACGCCCGGCACCGGGCAGACTTGCTGCAAGCGGGCGTGCAACTGTATGAAATGCGCAGCGAACTGTCGGGGCTGCGCAGCGTGTTCCTGGGTACGGGCAGCAGTGGCGCAGCGGGGGGAAATTCAGGGTCAGCGGGCGTGGGCAACTCGCGGGCCATGCTGCACTCCAAACTGCTGGTGCTGGACGGGCGGCTGCTGGCGGTAGGGTCGATGAACCTGGACCTGCGCTCACAGCTGCAGAACACCGAGATTGCCCTGCTGATCCAAAGCCGCACGCTGGCCGCCCAGGCCACACGCCAGATCGAAGCCGCACTGAGCGATGCCGCCTGGCGCGTGGAGCTGGATGCGCAGGGCCAACTGGCGTGGCGAGCCCCTGCCCACAGCGGCCTGCAAGACACCACCACCGAGCCTGACGCCAGTGCCCCGCTGCGCTGGCTGCTGCACCTGATCGGGCCACTGGCGCCCGACCACCTGCTGTAGCCGCTTGGCTCACACGGCCTAGCGCGCGCCTACTTGCGCCTGCATGGACGCAATCCACAGCGTGATCGCGCGCTGGTCCGTCAGCGTGCGCACATGCTCAAAGGCCAGCTCAGCCTCGGGAAAGCGCCTGCGCAGCAGATTCAGCCACTGCTTGAGGCGGCCCGCGCGCTGGCGCGGCTCCAGCCCATCGCACACCAGTTGCCAAAAGGCCGCCAGATGCGGAACCAGATCGGCCCACACCACCGTGTCCGTGCCTGCACGCCCGGCATCGGCCGCCCGGATGGCGCGGGCCAGCCCTGGATCGGCCACCGCGCCGCGCCCCAGCATCAGCGCCTCGCAGCCTGACACGGCACGGCAGCGCTGGGCATCCTCCACGGTCCAGATTTCGCCATTGGCCACCACCGGGATGCGCACGGCCGCACGCACTTCGGGGATCAGCTCCCAATACGCGGGCGGGCGGTAGCCGTCGGACTTGGTGCGGGCGTGCACCACCAGCTCCACCGCCCCGCCGTCTTGCATGGCCTGCGCGCACTCGCGCATCAACAGCGTGTCGTTGAAGCCCAGGCGCATCTTGGCCGACACCGGCAAATGCGCAGGCACGGCGCGGCGCACAGCCGACACCACGGCAGCAATGCGCTCAGGCTCTTGCAGCAGGGCCGCGCCCCCCCGTGGCGGTTGACCACCTTGGCCGGGCAACCAAAGTTCAGGTCAATCCCCTCGGGCTGCAAGGCCGCCAGCCGCGCCGCATTCTCGGCCATGCACACCGGGTCTGAGCCCAGCAACTGCGCCCGCACCGGCACGCCCGCCAGGGTGCGGCTGCCGTGCAACAACTCGGGCACGTAGCGCAAAAAGACCTTGTCGGGCAGCAAAGTGCCCGTGATGCGAATGAACTCGGACACGCAGCGGTCCACGCCCCCCACCCGGGTGAGCACGTCACGCAACACAAAATCCAGAAGCCCCTCCATCGGGGCCAGCAACAACGTCATGCCAACTCACCCAGTCCCATGCGTTTGCGCGCGGCACTCGCAAAATCAAAGACAAAAATGCCTCTAGCGCCCTTTGATAAAGCGCTAGCAGCTATCAAATATATAGCATCGCCGGTGCACCGGTGCACAGGGCGGATTACACAACTCAGCGAAGCGGCCCTGGCCAGGCGTTCCGTCGCAGGCAGTGCAAGCATTACGACACCACGGAACAACGACGCCAGGGGTTAGCCCCAGGCCTCACCCCGTCATCACCATGTCACGGCCCGCTGTTGCAATACCGGCCACTGCCTTCTGCGCCCCCGCCTTTGCCAACGCCCGCCATGCTGCTTCTCAAAACCGACAAAGCCCGACAAGAACTGGCACCCGGCATGCGCACCCTGAGCCTGCGCGAGCGCTCGCTGCTGCTGTTGGCAGAAGGCAAGCCCCAGGCCGAGCTGCAAGCCATGTACAACGGCGGCGGCGCCCAGATCGTGGAGCACCTGTTGAACCAGGGCTACCTGGCGCCAATGGCGTCCACCGCACCCGCAGCAACCTCCACAACCCACCCCAACACATCGCCAAGCCCTGCCAGCGCCCCCAAGGCGACACCGGCGGCCGCAACGGCAAGCCAACCTACCGACAAACCCACCGAGCCCAGTGACGCCCTGCGCTCACTGGCCGGTGCCCGGATGTACCTGTTCGACATTTGCGAGCGGCTGTTTGCCCGGCGCGACCCGGCCATGGCCCAGCATTTTCACAGCGCCCTGCGCTCAGCGCGCGACCGCGACAGCATGCTGGACGTGGGCGAAGCCCTGCTGGAAGAAGTGGCCCAACTCGCGGGCACCGAGCGCGCTCAGACCATTCGCGAGCGCATGGCCCAACTGCTGCCGCGCGAAGCCAGTGCAGCACCAGCCTGAAAACGCAGCCGCAGCAACAGGCCCAGCAGAGCCGCCAGGCGGCAACGTGGCGTGTCTCAGGCCACGCCCAGGCGCCACAACGAGGTCACCTCGGCCGCCCGCGCAGCGTGCAGGGCATCGGTGGCGTCCGTGGCCTTGGCGTGGTGCGGCTTCACATCATGGCGGCCCAGCACCTGCAGCCCGGCCTGCGTGATCCACTCCAGCAGTTGGGCACGGGGGCGCAGCTCCAGATGCTCAGCCAGGTCCGACAAAATCAGCCAGCCCTCGCCCCCAGGCTCCAGGTGCGCTGCCAAGCCTGCCAAAAACCCGCGCAGCATGCCACTGCCCTCGTCGTACACCGCACGCTCGATGGGCGAGCTGGCACGCGCTGGCAACCAGGGCGGATTGCACACCACCAAGGGCGCACGCCCTTCGGGGAACAGGTCGGTCTGCAGCAATTCCACGCGGCCTGCGACGCCCAGGCGTTGCAGGTTCTCGCGGGCACAAGCGATGGCGCGCGGGTCCTGGTCGGTGGCCACCACGCGCTGCACACCTCGGCGTGCCAGCACGGCGGACAACACGCCAGAGCCCACCCCCACATCAAAGGCCAGCGCTTTGGACGGCAGCGGCGTTTGCGCCACCAAATCCACATACTCGCCCCGCACGGGCGAGAACACGCCGTAGTGCGGGTGAATGCGATTGCCCGGCGCGGCGCCCAAGGCGGGCACTTCCACGCCCTTTTTGCGCCACTCGTGCGCGCCCACCAAGCCCAGCAGTTCGCGCAGCGATGCCACCACGCGCTGGCCGCTGGCAGGGCCCCAGGCCTCGGCGCATGCCTGGCGCAAATCGGGCGCGCGGCGCAGCCCAATGGCGTAATCGCCTTCGAGCACGATCAACACCGACGACAGCACCCGCGCCCGCTGCGCCTGGGCCTGCCGGTGCAGGTGAAACGCCTGGGCCGGTGTGGCATAGGCCGCCTTTTTGGCGGCTTTGGCTGCGGCCTTGGCGGGCTTGCGGTCGGTGCGGCGCATCAGCGCCTGCAGCAGCATGCGCGCGTTTTGAAAGTCGCCCGTCCACAGCAGGCCTGTGCCTTCGCAGGCGAGGCGGTATGCAGTGTCTGCGGGCAGGGTGTCGTCTGCGGCCACTACCCGGCGAGGGGCCGGGGCGCCGCTCTCAGAGCGCCAGTGGGCGGTGTGGGCCTGGCCCTGGCTGCTCCATTCGATCATGGGAGGATCAGCCGTTGATAGGGCGCTTCAGGCGCACTTCTTCGATCTTCACGCCGCCGATCACAGCCGTTTTGGCCGTGGACAGCTCGCGCTTGAAACCTGCCATCTCGTGAAAGCGCAGCGCGCGCTCATTGCGCAGCGGCACCCAGGCGGTGACATTGGTGCAGCCCTCTTCTTGCAGGCCATCACGGGCGGCATCCCACAAGGCCAGGCCCACGCCTTGGTTCCAATGCGTGGGGGCGGCGTAGATGGCCCAGATTTCACCGGTGGTGGGGCGGGATTTTTCATCGCGCGAGCGGTCGTAACCGACGAAGCCGACGATCTTCTCGCCGTCCACGGCCACTTGCACTTGTGGCTCGCAATATTCAATGGCCTCGCGCCAGTAGGCCTGGCGCTTTTCGACCGACATGGATTTCAATTGCTCGTCTGGCACCAGTCCTTTGTAGGCCTCTTGAGCAGAGACAGTGTGGATCTGGGCAATGGCTTTTGCATCGCGAAGCGTGGCGGGACGAACCTGGATACTGGACATGGAAAAACCGAACGAAAACAGGGTGTAAAAAAACGAAAGGACCGGCATTGTCGCCGCAAACGGTTTTCCACCCCTTTGCGCTCGGTTACAGCGCGGGTTCAAAGCGCCTTTTTCAGGCGCTTTTTGCCTCCCTCAAAGACCACGAAAACGCCGCGCAAAGCCGCTCAGGCAATGGCCATGGCATTGCCCATGGCGCCCGCGGCCATGGCCTGCGCCGCACGCTGCACCAGGGCACGCTTGTTGCGCGGACGGGGTGCATGCACAGCGGGCGGCTGGCCATTGATGGCCCCCAGGCTCAGCACCAGTGTCACGGTGCGCGAGTCGTCCTCACGGTCATCGATGGCATAGGCGCGGTAGCTGCCATTGCCCTGCCCATGGCTGCGGCGCACTGCATGAAAAACCACCCGTGCGCTCGCCACCCGGTTACCCCCAAAAGGCAGTACCCGCACGCAGGCGTCGCGGTCCAGGGCCAGGCCCAGGCTTCCGGCGCGGTTGATCAAATCGGTGCGCACCGTGCGCCAGGTTTGCCCGGCATCGGTAGAGAATTGCCAGGTGCCCACCTGGGCATCCAGCTGCTCGATCACCATGCCCGCGTGCAGCGCCAGCTCAGGGCAGTTGTCCTGCAGGATCTGGATCACGCTGTTCCCCCCCACCCCGCCTGCCGCAGGCGAGGCGGCGGCACCTGAGCGGCGCTCTGCAGCAGCGCGCTGCGCAGTGGAAGACGCGGCGGAAGAACGGTTGGCAAATGCGGTCATGTTGGGCCCCTCTGTGGATGTTGAATGCAATGGATGCGATGGTTCTGAGCAAGGTCGGTACGCATTGACATTTGCACTCCAAGGCACCGTTCAATGCATGGGAGAAAGTCTAGAAAACGGACTGCAGCGCGTCCATCGCACAAATGGACTAACAAAAATGGACTAGTCCAAACGGGTGGTTTGTGGGCAATACTTGGTGGATGTCTGCCCGCCTACTGCTTGTTGATGACCACACCCTGTTTCGCACAGGCTTGCGCCTGATCGTTCAGGACCACCCATCGGTAGGCTCCATCGCAGAAGCGGGCTCTGTGGCTGAAGCCTGCGCACTGCAGCTGGCCGATACAGACCTGGTGCTGCTGGACATCCAGTTGCCCGGCATGAGTGGCCTGGACGGCCTGCGCCTCATCCGTCAGGCTTGCCCCAAGGCACGCATCGTGCTGGTGTCTGCCAGCGTGGCGCCAGATGCGGTGAACGAGGCCCGGGTGCGCGGAGCCGACGGTTTTCTACCCAAATCGGCCAGCGGTGAAGACATCCTGGACGCCATCACCTGCGCATTGGCAGGGCTGCCCTGCTTTCCGGCAGGCAGCGGCCAGGCCCCACCCGCTGCGCGCGGGGCCAGTGCGTCGGCCCTCACGGCGCGGCAGCTGGATGTGCTGGCGCTGCTGTGCGCAGGCAAGCCCAACAAGGTGATTGCACGCGACCTGGGGCTGAGCGAGAACACCGTGCGGGTGCATGTGGCCGCCATCTTTGGGCAACTGGGGGTCAACAGCCGCAGTGCGGCGCTGCTCACAGCGCAGCGCATGGGCCTGGTCGCCACCCCCAGCCATGACACCCTCTGAGCCCACCCACCCAGAACCTGCCGCTGCGCCACCAGCGGTACCGTCGCCATTGCACACGTCCACCCCGTCCCTGATGGGACGCCTGGGCTGGGCCTGGCCACGGTGGGAGCGCGAGGAAATCCTTCGCGAGCAGGTCTCGCTGCTGCGCCACAACTTCCCGATGACTTTGCTGGCCTCGCTGGCCACGGCCTTTGGCACACTGTGGGTGATGCGCCCGGTGGCCGACCCGCAGGCCATGCTGGCCTGGCTGATCTCGCACATCCTGGTGGTGAGCTGTGTGTACGCCGTGCTGCTGGGCATTGACCGCCAGGGCACCGCACACCACCCCAGGCGCGCCGTGTGGCGGCTGATGGTGTGCATGAGCGCCATGGGCATCAGCTGGGGCAGCCTGGCCCACGTGGTGCTGTACTGGGGCAGTGGCGAGAGCGTGATTTACGCCATCGGCATCATCAGCACCGTGTCATCGGGCGCACTGGGGCTGGGGGCACCGCTGCTGTGGGGCTACATCATCTACCTCACGTTTGCCATTGGCGGGGTGCTGCTGGCACTGGCCATGGCGGGCGGCGTGGTGATGTGGCCCGCCCTGCTGATGGTGTGCGTGTACTACGCACTGACCTCCATGCACGCGCGCACCGGCGAGCAGGCCACGCTGCGCTCCATCGTCCTCAAGCTGGAAAACGAGCGACTGGTGACCGAGCTGCGTGCCGAGTCACGCCGCGCCCTGGCCGCCCAAGAAGCCGCAGAGCAGGCCGACCGCGACAAGTCCCGCTTTTTGGCCGCGGCCAGCCACGACCTGCGCCAGCCCCTGCACGCCATGGGCCTGTTTCTGGAAACCCTGCAGCGCAGCCCGCTCAACGCCCACCAGCAAACCGTGCTGGAGCACGCACACGCGGCCTCTGGCGCGGCGGCCGAGATGCTCACCACCTTGCTCGACTATTCGCGCCTGGAGGCCGGGGTCGTCAAGGTGCGCCCTGCGGCTTTCTCGGTGCAATCGCTGCTCACTTCGCTGGAGCAAGAGTTCGGTGTGCAGGCCGATGCTGCAGGCCTCATCTACCGCACGCGCGAGACCTCTGCAGCGGCCTTTGCAGACCGCTCACTGGTCGATCTGGTCATGCACAACTTCATCTCCAACGCCCTGCGCTACACCAGCCGGGGCGGTGTGCTGATTGCCTGCCGCCAGCGCGGCGCCCGGCTGGCGCTGGAGGTGTGGGACACGGGCCACGGCATTCCCGAGCACCAGTGGGAGGACATCTTCAAAGAGTTCCACCAACTGGGCAACCCCGAACGCGACCGGCGCAAGGGCCTGGGCCTGGGCCTGGCCATCGTGCAACGGCTGGCGTGCGAGATGCGCACCACCGTCCAAGTGCGCTCGCGCCTGGGCAAGGGCTCGGTCTTCAGGCTTTGGCTGGACAACTGGCAAGGCGCCCTGGAGGACGAAGCCCAGCCCGTGCTGGACCCGCAAAGCCTGGCAGGCCTGAGGGTGCTGGCCATCGACGACGACGAGGCCGTGCGCATGGGCATGCAATCGCTGCTGCAAAGCTGGGGGTGCGAATGCCTGACGGCCGAATCCGGCGCCGACGCCATGCAAAGCCTGGAGCGCATGACCCCCGAGTTGATCATCACCGACTTCCGCTTGCGGCATGAGGAAACGGGCAAGCAGGTGCTGCAAGCGCTGCGCTCCCAGCTGGGCGCCATGGTGCCCGCCATCATCATGACGGGCGACACCTCGCCCCAGCGCCTGCGCGATGCGCAGTCCACCTCGGCCCTGCTGCTGCACAAGCCCGTGTCCACCGGCCAGCTGCGCGACGCCATTTCGCTATTGCTGCAGCAACCCCAGCCTGCTGCCTAGCAGGCCGAAGAAACGCCTGCGGACCCGACCTGAGCCTGCGCAGGCTCGGCGTCCGCGCCAACTCAAAACCAGCGGCGCATCAAATCCATCAAACGCTGAAACCGGGCGCCATACGGTGGGTAAAGCAACGCGCCCAAGGACCAGCGCGACTGCACCAGCACCGACTTCTGGTGGCAAAACCGCAGAAAGCCCTGCTCGCCATGGTAGGCCCCCCAGCCACTGTCGCCCACGCCGCCAAACGGCAGGTTGTCGTGGGCCACATGCATCAGCGTGTCGTTCACCGTCACGCCCCCGCTGACCGTGCGGGCCAGCACATCGTCACGCACCGCCTCGCTTTGCCCAAACCAGTACAGCGCCAGCGGGCGCGGCCCGGCGTTGATGTGCGCAATGGCATCGTCCAAGCGCTCGTAGGAAATGACGGGCAGGATGGGGCCAAAAATTTCTTCCTGCATGAGCTGCATGGCTGAGGTGGCGCCAAACACCAGCGTGGGCAGCATCTGGCGGCTGGCGCCATCGCCCAGCGTGCCCACGGTGGGCTTGCCTGAAGCGGGCTTGCCCACAGACGGGTCAATGGTCTGCACCTCAGCGCCCAGGGTTTGCGCCTGCTGCAGCATGGTGCGCAGCCGTGCGTAGTGGCGCGCAGTGATGATGGAGGCATAGTCGCCATTGCCCTCAACGCTCGGGAACAGGCGCAGCACGGCCGCACCGTAGGCCTGGGCAAACTCGGCCTCGCGCCCCCGGGGCAGCAGCACGTAGTCAGGCGCCACGCAGGTTTGCCCGGCATTGAACAGCTTGCCGTGGGCGATCTTCAGGGCAGCCTCCTGCAGGTCGCAGTGGCCGTCGATGATGCAAGGCGATTTGCCCCCCAGCTCCAGCGTGGTGGGGGTGAGGTTGTGCGCCGCCGCCTGCGCCACCTTGCGCCCCACGGCGGTAGAGCCGGTGAACACCAGGTGATCGAACGGCAGCGAGGCAAACAAGGCCGACAAATTGGCATCGCCCTGCACCACACAAAACTCGTCGGCGGAGAAGAACTGCGCTACCAACGCCGCCAGTTGCGCCGAGGTGTGCGGCGTGAGCTCGCTGGGCTTGAGCATGACGCGGTTGCCCGCCGCCAGTGCGGTAATAGCGGGGGCCAGCGCCAGTTGGATGGGGTAATTCCACGGCGCAATCACCCCTACCACCCCCAGCGGCTGGCGGGCAATCCAGGCACTGGCGGGCTGCAAAAACAGGGGGGTGAACACCCGCTGGGGCTTCATCCAGCGGCCCAGGTGGCGCAGGGTGTGCGACAGCAAACTGCGCAGCACAAACAGGTCAGCCACCTCCGTCAGGCGCGGCGAGCGCATGCCGAAATCGGCCTGCACGGCGGCGGCCAGCACGGGGGCGTGCTCGTCCAGCATTTTTTGCAAGCGCAGCAAACGCTCGCGGCGCACCAGCAGGGGCACATCCACTTGCGCGCGGCTGGCCTGGTGCTGGAGTTGGAACTGGGCGTGTATTTCGGCAGGGGTCATGCAAAGATCATAGGAGACCCTACCAGCGGGTGCGTCACGAAAGGGCACATGCGGCGCCTGGGCACCGCACCCCTGGCGCCCCTGCGTCAGGCACCCGACACAGGGAATGCAATGCCATCAGCGCAACCCGGCAAGCGCCAGAGGCCCCTCTGCACGAATCGAGCGGAAAGTGTGCACTGCGAGGATCTGGATGGACTGCAAGACGCACGCAATGCACTGCGCAGCAATAGCCGTCGTGCAGATGGGTCCCTAACCTTCAGCGGACGTCGCGCGCTTCCACGTCCGTCACCTGGGCAGCCCCAGGCAGGATGCCGCCACGGTGCTGTGCGGCGGGCTCATCCACCACGCCATCACCCGATGCGGGTGCCCCAGGCGCACCACGGTGGCCACCCGTTGACCAACGCTGCGTGGAACGAAAGGCGGTGCTGAAGCCCGAGCGCGGGTCCATGCGCATGACCCAGGGCGTCACGGGCTTGCCCGTCAGCCGCGCCCAGGCGGCGCGCAAGGCCCACACCAGGGCCAGCACCAGCACGGCGGCCAGCAGGCTCAAGAAAAGCACCACGCCCATGGCCAACACCACCACACGCAACACCAGGCGCAGCAGGCCCGCAACAATTTCGTTCAACTCACACCTCTCATTCACAACATGGGCGGGGCGCGACACCGGTGTGTCCACCAGCCTGCGCACCCGCCACCGCCGCTTGGCAGGTCAACCCTGCGGCGCGGCGCTGAACTGGAACACCCCCGGCTCCAGCACCGGGTTCACGTTCACAGCAATGACGCTCTTGGGAGGGAACTGCCCCTCCAGCAAGAGCTTGGACAGCGGGTTCTCAATCCGCTGCTGGATCGCCCGCTTGAGCGGCCGCGCACCAAACACCGGGTCGAACCCCACCTTGGCCAATTCTGCCAAGGCGGCATCGGACACCTGCAACTCCAAATCCATCTTGGCCAACCGGGTTTGCAGCAGCTGCAGCTGGATCTTGGCGATCGAGGCGATGTGCTGCGCGTCGAGCGCGTGGAACACCACGGTCTCATCGATGCGGTTCAGGAACTCAGGGCGGAAGTGGTTCTTCAGCTCGCCCCACACGGCGTCCTTGATGTCCTGCGAATCCTGCCCCACCATGGCCTGGATCAGGTGCGAGCCGATGTTGCTGGTCATCACGATCACCGTGTTCTTGAAGTCCACGGTGCGGCCCTGGCCATCGGTCAGGCGGCCATCGTCCAGCACTTGCAGCAGCACGTTGAACACGTCGGGATGGGCTTTTTCCACCTCGTCGAGCAGCAGCACGCTGTAGGGTTTGCGGCGCACAGCCTCGGTCAGGTAGCCACCCTCTTCATAGCCCACGTAGCCGGGGGGCGCGCCGATCAGGCGGGCCACCGAGTGCTTCTCCATGAACTCGCTCATATCGATGCGCACCAGGTGGTCTTCGCTGTCGAACAAGAAGCCCGCCAGCGCCTTGCACAGCTCGGTCTTGCCCACGCCCGTGGGGCCAAGGAACAGGAACGAGCCCGTGGGCCGGTTGGGGTCGCTCAGGCCCGAGCGCGAGCGGCGGATGGCATTGGCCACCGCAGCAATCGCCTCTTGCTGGCCCACCACACGCTCGTGCAGCTTGGTCTCCATCTGCAGCAGCTTGTCTTTCTCACCCTGCATCATCTTGGACACCGGGATGCCCGTGGCGCGGCTCACCACCTCGGCAATTTCTTCCGCGCCCACCTGGGTGCGCAGCAAGCGGTTGGGCGTGGAGGCGCCGTCCTTGCCTTCTTCCTTGGCCTGGGCTTCCTTGAGCTTGCGTTCCAGATCGGGCAGGCGGCCGTATTGCAGCTCAGACACCTTGGTCAGGTCGCCCTTGCGGGTGAATTCGACAATCTGCAGCTTGATGCGCTCGATCTCTTCGCGCACCTGGGCCGAGCCCTGGGCCTGCGCTTTTTCGCTGGTCCAGATCTCTTCCAGATCGGCAATTTCTTTTTGCAGGCGCTCGATCTCTTCCTCAATCAGGCCAAAGCGCTTCTGCGAGGCCTCGTCCTTTTCGCGGCGCACGGCTTCGCGCTCGATTTGCAGCTGGATCAGGCGGCGGTCGAGCTTGTCGATGGCTTCGGGCTTGGAGTCGATTTCGATCTTGATCTTGGCCGCCGCCTCGTCGATCAGGTCAATCGCCTTGTCGGGCAAAAAGCGGTCGGTGATGTAGCGGTGGGACAGCTCGGCCGCCGCTACGATGGCGGGGTCGGTGATCTCCACGCCGTGGTGCGCCTCGTATTTTTCCTGCAGGCCGCGCAGGATGGCGATAGTGGCCTCCACCGTGGGCTCGCCCACCAGAATTTTCTGGAAGCGGCGCTCCAGCGCAGCGTCCTTTTCGATGTACTTGCGGTATTCGTCGAGCGTAGTGGCGCCCACGCAGTGCAGCTCGCCGCGCGCGAGAGCCGGCTTGAGCATGTTGCCCGCGTCCATCGCGCCTTCGCCCTTACCTGCACCCACCATGGTGTGCAACTCGTCGATGAAGACAATGGTCTGGCCTTCGTCCTTGGCCAGCTCGCTCAGCACAGTCTTCAGGCGCTCTTCAAACTCGCCCCGGTATTTGGCACCGGCCAGCAGGGCGGCCATGTCCAGTGAGAGGACTCGCTTGCCTTTGAGGCTTTCAGGCACCTCGCCTGCGACGATGCGCTGGGCCAGGCCTTCGACAATCGCAGTCTTGCCCACGCCGGGCTCACCAATGAGCACGGGGTTGTTCTTGCTGCGGCGCTGCAGCACCTGGATGGCGCGGCGGATCTCGTCGTCGCGGCCAATCACCGGATCGAGCTTGCCTGCTCGGGCGCGCTCGGTCAGGTCCAGGCAGTACTTTTGCAGCGCGCCGCGCTGGCCCTCGGCCTCGGCGCTGTCCATCTTCTGACCGCCGCGCACGGCTTCGATCGCAGCCTCCAAGCTCTTGCGGGTGAGGCCGTTGTCCTTGGCTATTTTTGCGGCTTCGCCCTTGCTGTCGATCACGGCCAGCAAGAACAGCTCGCTGGCAATGAACTGGTCGCCGCGCTTGATGGCTTCTTTCTCAGTGGCCTGCAGCACGCGGCCCAGCTCGGGGCCGCCCTGCACCTGGTCGTTGCCTTGCACCTGGGGCAGGCGCTTGACGGCAGCTTCGGCCGCCGCCAGCAGGCCGGGCACATTGGCGCCCGCACGCTGCAGCAGCGCCTTGGGGCCGTCGTCTTGCTTGAGCATGGCCACGAGCATGTGCACGGGCTCGATGTAGGCGTGGTCGTTGCCCAGCGCAATGCTCTGTGCATCGCCCAGGGCCTCTTGGAACTTGGTGGTGAATTTGTCGAGACGCATGGTCCATATCCTCCGAATTGCCCTGCAGTTGGGGTGGGCACTGCCTCATTTCAAGGCAGCGGGCACAGGAAGAGATTGACCTGGATCAGTGGGGTGCAGCGGCGACGGAGCACGCAGTTACTATCAAATCAATAGCTGCCAGCGCTTATTTAATGAGCGCTGGCAGCTATTTTTATTGAAAAGAACAGCCCCCAACCTGGGCTCAGGCGTTGCGTGCCGTGATGCCCCAGCGCGCCAGCGCGGCGTCGTCGCTCACCCGGGCATCCACCCAGCGGGCGCCTTGGGCGGTTTCTTCCTTCTTCCAGAACGGCGCCTGGGTCTTGAGGTAGTCCATCAAAAATTCGCAGGCCTGAAAGCTCTGGCCCCGGTGGGCACTGGTCACCGCCACCAGCACGATCTGGTCGAGCGGCTGCAGCAGCCCCACGCGGTGGATCACCCGGGCACCCAAAATGTCGAAGCGCCGGAAAGCTTCTTGCACCATGGCCTCGATGGACTTTTCGGTCATGCCGGGGTAGTGCTCCAGCTCCATCGAGGCGACCGTGTCGCCCTCATTGCGGTCACGCACCGTGCCCACAAAGCTGCACACCGCCCCCACGCCCTTGTCTTCACGGCGCAGCGCGGCAATTTCGGCAGACAGGTCAAAGTCTGCGGTCTGGATGGAAACTTGTGCGCGGGTCATAGGCCGTAGCTCATGGCGCACGGTGCAGGCGGGGCGCGGCCAGCAAGGCCCGCTCCTCTTCCACAAAGTTCTGCAGCTGCTGCAGCGCGGGCGATGGCGGCAGTTTGGCCAGCTGGGTTTGCAGCCGCGTGATGTCGCCCACCGTGGGGGCCACCTTGATTTGCGCCACTGCGGCGGCGTGGTTGCCGGACTGGATCAAGGCCAGCACCTTGTTCGGCCATTCACTTTTGGATCGTGCCATGGGGATGTTTTCGGTAGTTCAACAGGGTTTCTACAGGACATGGCTTACGCAAACAGGGGTCAGCCAAGCGGCGTGCCCGAAAGCCAAGGCGGTGGTTGCATCCCGCTTTGCATAAGCCCTACAGGAATGTCTGTAGCATTCGCCCGCACTGTACCCCCACCACGCTGGCCCGCCACGCGCCCTGCCCTTACTTTTTTGAGCCCATGGCCACACAAACCATCACCACCGACCAGTACAAGCTCTACCCTTCGCCCCGCAACCAATACCGCGAGATTTTTGAGCACCAGGTCTTTGTGCCCCACCCCTACGCCATCATTGACCTGGATGCCATGGAGCTGGCCGGCAAAACCACGCTGTATGCCGCCTGCCGCCTGTCGGACATGAAGATGGGCCAGGTGGTGACCTTTGAGCTGGCGGCAGACCAAGCCAAGTTCGAGCGCCTGTTCACTCCCGACTGACCCACCACGCGGTCCCACCAGCCCGCTATGGGGTGCCCGCCCCCAAAAACACCCGAAGAATCGCGAACAAATACACAGGAGCCACCGGTCATTTCGCCCAACGGCGCGCGGCGGGCAGTTTGCGGGCCCGGTCTCTGGGACACTTCGCGCTTTTTGGGAGAGCCCTGTGAAAAAGCACCTGTTTCTGGCCTTGTGCCTGGCCGCCAGCACCGCTGTGTGGGCCCAAAACACCCCGACCACCCCAGCTGCAACGGCCGCAAAAACCAGCGCTGCAGCCATCCCCCAGGCCCGCCTGGTGGGCAAATGGGAGCACACCCTGCAAACGTCCGAATGGCTGCTGCAGCAAACCACGGAACTCAAGGACAACCGCAAGTTCACGCAGCACGCGGTGTACAAGGGCCCGGACGGGGCCGTGCTGGCAGACAACACCTCCAGCGGCGACTGGTCTTTTGACGGCACCCACTTCAAGCGGGTCTTCACCCACATCAACAACCAAAAGCTCAAGCCCAACCGACAGGTGCGGATGGAGCAAAAGATCCTCTCGCTGAGCGATTCGAGCTTTGACTTCTTTGACCCGGAAACCCAGAAGAAGCTGGTGTTCAACCGCGTGCAGTGAGTGGGCCACAATCTGGCCATGCTCGAAGACGACAACCAGATCCACGTTCCGCCCTCGTTCATGGCGGTGTACGCCGACCACCGCCAGCGCCTGCGCGAACCCGTTTCCATCGTTCGCGCCCGCTACGAGCTGTGTGAAGACCTGTCGGGGCATCTGGTGGAGCACGCGCAAACGCTGTACCACGTGCAGGCCCCGTCCGAAACAGAGATCCTGCTGCGCATCCATGCGGGGCTGTGCACGGCCGAGTCGGGCGTGTCGGTGGCCGAGGCCACCTGGATCACGACCCGCCTGGCAGAACTGCTGAACTGGCCCTGCCCCGAACTGCCATTGCCCAGCAGCGGCGATACCAATCCCTCATCCCACTGACAACCGCGTCAAAGGGCCTTGCCAAAAAAAAACGCGGCCCTTTTGCAAGAGTCGCGTTCCTTTTGGCGCCTAACGCTTTATGCATAAGCGTCAGCAGCTATCAATTAAATAGCACCCAACACCTCAGGAGCCACCAAACGGCATCTTGGGCATGCCGCCCAGGCCTTTCATGCCGCCCATGCGCTTCATCATCTTCATCAGGCCGCCGCCTTTCATCTTCTTCATCATGTCCTGCATCTGCTCAAACTCCTTGAGCAGGCGGTTGACCTCTTGCACATGCACACCGGCGCCGTTGGCAATGCGCTTTTTGCGGGTGGCCTTGATGAGATCGGGCTTGCGGCGCTCCAGCGGGGTCATGCTCTGGATGATGCCTTCCTTGCGCTTGATGTCTTTCTCGGCTTTGTCCATATCGATGGAGCCGGCCTTGGCGGTGAGCTGAGACGGCAGCTTGTCCATCAGGCTGGAGAGCCCGCCCATCTGCTTCATCTGCTGGATTTGCGAGAGGAAGTCGTTGAGGTCAAAGCCGTCACCGCTCTTGACCTTGGCGGCCAGCTTTTGGGCGGCCTCGATGTCCACCCCGGCCGTGACCTGCTCCACCAGCGCCACGATGTCGCCCATGCCCAGGATGCGGCCCGCATGGCGCTCGGCGTCAAACACCTCCAGGCCGTCGATCTTTTCAGAGACACCTGCAAACTTGATAGGCGCCCCCGTGATCTGGCGCACCGACAGCGCGGCACCACCGCGCGAGTCGCCATCAAGCTTGGTCAGCACAATGCCGGTGAGCGGCAGGGCTTCCTTGAAGGCCTTGGCGGTGTTGATCGCATCCTGGCCCTGCATGGCGTCCACCACAAACAGTGTTTCCACCGGGTTGAGGGCGGCATGCAGGTCCTTGATTTCTTTCATCAAGGCTTCGTCAATGGCCAAGCGCCCGGCCGTGTCCACCAGCAGCACGTCAAAGTAGTGCTTCTTGGCATAGTCCAGCGCCGCGCGGGCGATGTCCAGCGGCTTTTGGTCCGGGGTGCTGGGGAACCACTCGGCACCGGCTTGCGCAGTCACGGTCTTGAGCTGCTCGATGGCGGCGGGGCGGTACACGTCGCCCGACACCGTCAGCACCTTCTTCTTGCGCCGCTCGATCAGGTGCTTGGCCAGCTTGGCGGTGGTGGTCGTTTTACCCGCACCTTGCAGGCCCGCCATCAGGATGATGGCCGGGGGCTGCGCGGCCAGGTTGATGTCGGCCACGCCCTCGCCCATGGTGGCGGCCAGCTCCTGGTTGACGATGCTCACCAGCGTCTGTCCGGGCTTGAGCGAGCCCAGCACCTCCTGGCCCAGGGCTTTTTCCTTGACGCGGGCGATGAAGTCGCGCACCACCGGCAAGGCCACATCGGCCTCCAGCAGCGCCATGCGCACTTCGCGCAGCATGTCCTGCACGTTGGATTCGGTGATGCGGGCCTGGCCACGCATCTCCTTGACGAGTCGCGTGAGTTTGTCGGTAAGTGCGGAGGCCATAGGAGATTTTGGAAAGGTTCCAGGGTTACCCGTTACCCGCACACAGGTCAAATGTGGGCAGGTTTGCCAAAGCGCTGGCAGCGGGCGAAAGGCTAAACTGTGACCCATGATTTTACCCAGTGCTTCCCCCGTCAGCTGGTTGCTGGCCCTTGCCGCAGCCTTGGCATACGCCGCACCTGCCGCAGCCGCCGCCCGGTTGGGCGCCACCGCCACACGCAACGCTCTGCTGGTGGCATGGGTGTTGCACGGTGCCCTGCTGGTCTGGGGGCTGTGGGGTGATGCGCCCCGCTTCGGTTTTGCCCCGGCCTTGTCGATGACGGCCTGGCTGGTATTGACGGTGTATGCCGTCGAGCGGCAGCTCTTTCCCCAGATGCAGGCACGCTGGGTGCTGGCCGCCCTGGGCGCCGCCACCATCGTGCTGGCTCTGGCGTTTCCTGGGCAGCCGCTGCATGTGGCGGCATCTGCCTGGCTGCCGCTGCACCTGGCCTTGGGCATTGCCTGCTATGGCCTGTTTGCCGCTGCCGTGGTGCACGCCTGGCTCATGACCCGTGCAGAACGCCACATCCGCCAGGCCGAAGACCCGCACAGTGGCATTCCTCTGTTGACGCTGGAGCGGCTGACCTTTCGCTTTGTGACGGCCGGTTTTGTGCTGCTCAGCGCCACCTTGCTGGCGGGCTGGCTGTTCAGCGAAACCCTGTACGGCCGCGCTTGGCGCTGGGACCACAAGGCCGTTTTCTCGATGCTCTCGTGGCTCACATTTGCCACCTTGCTGCTGGGCCGCGCACGCTTTGGCTGGCGCGGGCGCAATGCCGTGCGGGTGCTGTACGCAGGCGCTGCATTGCTGATGCTGGCGTACGTGGGCTCGCGTTTCGTGATGGAAGTCGTGCTGGGCCGCAGCGTATGAAATACCTGGTCCTGCTCATCGTGCTGGTGATTGCCGTGGGCGTATGGCGCAGCAAGCGTGAGCCCGCCCAGCCAGCACGCACCCCACCCGCAGCCCCCCCCAAACCCCAGGACATGGTGGCCTGCGCCCATTGCGGCCTGCACCTGCCCTACAGCGATGCGGTTGTGCAACGTGGCGTGGCCTATTGCAGCGCTGAGCACCTGCGCGCTGGCCCAGCGCTGCGCCCATGAAAGAAGCGCTGTTGGCCGACGCCCGGCTGAACACTGCGGACGCGCCCTTTGTGCGCCTGTGGCGCGGCTTTCTCACAGGACGGGTGATGATTGCCGTGGCACTGCTGGTGCTGCAGATCCTGGGGCAGTGGTTCAACCAAGTCAGCGACCCCGTCTTGATGACCGTATGCGGGGCCTACCTGTGCGCCGCCGTGCTGCTACGCATTCTGGGGCGCCATGCCCCCCCTGCTGCGGGCACCGGCGTGCAGTGGCTTCCCTCCATCGGCGTGGACATTGCCGTGGTCAGCGCCCTGCAGCTCTTGCACACGGGCGCCATGAATTTCACCCCCTTGTTCGGCCTGCCCATCCTGATGGCCGCCGTACTGGGCACCCTGACCCTGGCGCTGGGCACCACCGCCGCCGTGACGCTGCTGCTGTTGCTGTGGGCCTGGTGGAGCAGCACCCAATCGCTGAGCGACGACACCCAGCGCTACCTGCAAAGCGCGCTGACGGGCACCGGGTATTTTGTGGTGACTTACTTGGTGCACCAACTGGCCACCCGGCTGGTGGGCGAGCAGGAAGTCGCCCAGCGCAACAGGATGGCAGCGCAGGTGCAGACGCAGGTGAGTGCCCTGGTGATCGAACATTTGAGCGACGGCGTGCTGGTGGTGGACGAAAGCGACGTGGTCCGCATGGCCAACCCGGCCGCTCAGGGCCTGCTGGGGGAGAGCCAGCACACCCAGCTGCCTTTTTCCCTGGGCCGGTGCGAAGGCTGGCAGCCCCTGGTGGACCTGGCACACCGCACGTTTGACCAGGAAGCCCCCCAAACGGCCGACGTCGCATTGCTGCACCCTGGCGAAAGTCCCACCGGGCTGCATGCACGCACCTGGATGACATCCACCCACGCCGACCCGCAAAGCCGTGGAGAGCGCCTGTGCGTGATGTTCTTGCATGACCTGCGGGAACTGGAGGCGCGCCTGCGCACCGAAAAGTTGGCCGCCATGGGCCGCATGTCTGCTGCCGTGGCGCATGAAATCCGCAATCCGCTGGCCGCCATCGTCCAAGCCAACGCGCTGCTGGAAGAAGACCTGCAAGACCCTGGTCAAAAACGACTGGCACAAATGGTGCAGCAAAACGCCGACCGACTGGCACGCATTGCCGAGGAGGTGCTGGACATTGCCCGCGTGCAACACCAGATCAGCCATGCGCCGGCCTCCACGCTGGCACTGGATGCCAGCGTGGCCCAGGTGTGGAGTGACTGGTGCGCCCAGGACCCCGCCAAGCGCCAAGGGCAAATCCTGCTGAATGCGCCGATGCTGCACGTAGAGTTTGATACCGAGCACCTGCGCCGGGTACTGGTCAACCTGCTGGACAACGCCTTGCGCTACATGGGGCCCCATGAAGACTCGTTGCAAGTGCAAACCCGCACCAGCGTCACAGGCCAGATCACGCTGCAGGTCTGGAGCGACGGTGCCCCCATGGACAAATCTGTGGAGCGCCACCTGTTCGAGCCCTTTTTCTCCTCAGAGAGCCGCTCCAGCGGCCTGGGCCTCTATATATGCCGCGAACTGTGCCAAAGGCACGGCGCCTCCATCAGCTACCAGCGCACCCACCGTACCACCGCGCGTGGCAACACCGGCGGCAATGCCTTCACCGTGGCGTTCAGGCGCACCACACGCCCCCAAGAAGCCGCCACGCTATTCGACTCCATCGTGATCTGAGAACCATGAACGCCACCGCTGCCTCCATTTTGGTCATTGATGACGAGCCCGACCTGCGCACCCTGTACGAGTTGACCTTGCTGCGCGAGGGCTACCGCGTCGAGACCGCCTCGACCGTGCAAGAAGCCCGTGAACAGCTCAAGGGCCGCCCCTTTGATGTGGTGATCACCGACATGCGCCTGCCTGACGGCTTTGGCATGGAGATCCTGCAAGACCTGCGCGACCAGCAACGCCGCGAACGCTGTGTGGTCATGACCGCCTATGGGTCGGCAGAGAACGCGGTGGAGGCCCTGCGGTCGGGCGCGTTTGACTACCTGACCAAGCCGGTCGATCTCAAGCAGTTCCGCTCGGTCGTGGCCTCTGCCGTGCAGGGCACCGGCGCGACACCCGCCCCCCGAGCGCCCCGTGCGGGCACCACCCAGCGCTCATCGGCCTCTGGTGGCGAACAGGCTGCCACTGCGCCAGGGATCGTGCCCGCAGCGCTGGCACGTATGGTGGGTGACTCCGAAGCCATGCGCAACGTCAAGCAGCGCATCGCCAAGGTAGCGCGCGGCATGGCCCCCGTGTTGGTGCACGGCGAATCAGGCACCGGCAAGGAGCTGGTGGCCCAGGCCTTGCACGCCTGCAGCCAACGCTCGGACGGTCCCTGCATCGCTGTGAATTGCGGCGCCATCCCGGAAAACCTGCTCGAAGCAGAGTTCTTTGGCGCGCGCAAAGGGTCGTACACCGGCGCCAACCAGGACCGCGACGGCTACTTCCAGGCGGCACGGGGCGGCACACTGTTTCTGGATGAGATCGGCGACCTGCCTCTGGCCATGCAGTCGAAACTGCTGCGCGCGATCCAGGAGCGCAGCGTGCGCCCCCTGGGTTCGACCCAGGAGGAAACAGTGGATGTGCGCATCGTCAGTGCCACCCACCGCGATTTGGCCGCCGATGTCCAAACCGGGCGCTTTCGCCAGGACTTGTACTACCGCCTGAATGTGATCGAAATCGTGATACCGCCACTGCGTGAGCGCCGGGAGGACTTGCCCGCCCTGTGCACCACCTTGCTGGCGCGCATCAGCCAAGAGTCCGGCATGCCCGTGCCCCGACTGAACGAAGCGGCCTTGCAGGCCATCGCATCGCACCCCCTGACAGGCAATGTGCGTGAGCTGGAAAACCTGTTGCACCGCGCCGTGGCGCTGAGCGAAGGGGACGAATTGCAAGTGGAGTGGCAAGGCGACGCCACACCGCCGCAACCCTCAGCCCGCCCCGAGCCCACGCCCGACCAACACACCCACGGCACGCCGCATTCGGCGGCAGATTGCCCCGCCTTGCCCAACGACTTGCAGGCCTGGCTCGACCAGCAGGAGCGGGACATTCTGGTTCGGGCACTGAAAGAATCCGGGTTCAACCGCACCGCTACGGCCGCGCGGCTCGGCATCAGCCTGCGCCAGATTCGCTACCGCATCGCCCGACTGAACATTGCGGTGCCCAACGACCAGGACTTTCTGGACGAGATCGGCTGACATGGCCGCAGCCCCATCGGCAGACCTGTGGGACGGTGGCTGGCACCGCGATGCCATGCGACTACCTTCCCCCAACCACGGCCCCCGCCCTGCGGACGCCAGGCAGTCAGTGGACTTGGTCGTGGTGCATTCCATCAGCCTCCCGCCCGGGCACTACGGCACCGGGGCCGTGCAACAGTTGTTCACCAACACCCTGGACTGGGAGGCCCATCCCTATTTCCAGCAGATCCGTGGATTGCAGGTGTCGGCCCACTTCTTTATTGAGCGCAGCGGGCGCCTGTGGCAATTTGTGGACTGCGACCAACGGGCGTGGCATGCAGGCCAGTCGGCCTATCGCGGCAGAACCAACTGCAACGATGACTCGATTGGCATTGAACTGGAGGGACTGGAGGGGCATCGCTTTGAATCCGCACAGTACCTCACCCTGGCAGCGCTTTGCCATGCCTTGGCCGAACGTTACCCTCTGCGATATCTGGCAGGGCATGAGCATGTAGCCCCCGGGCGCAAGCAAGACCCAGGGCCTGGATTCAATTGGCACAAACTGGCAGAGCTGCTGACCCAAAGCACCCTGGAACTCCCCAGTCAAGTGACCCCTCGCTAAACCCGACCTGTTTTCAGGTTTAAAAATCGGGGCAGATTCAGGGTAGGATCGCCCCCCTTCCAAAAAGACAAACCAAGCACTGAGCGCCGCAGCGGGCCAAATACCGCGACAGCCCGCACCACCACAAGGTCTGCTCTTCCAAACCGTGTGGCACAGCGGGTTTTCACGCTCTGCACCCACCCCTGAAGGGGTGCAAAACAGCTGGTTTCCAGAAACCCAACACCCAAGGCATTACACTACCGGTAGTGTCTTGAACACAATCGACACACCATATATAGTGTGCGACAGCCGAAAGGCTGGCGCACCACTCTCGCCTTTGCAGCAGCCCCAGCGGCTGCCCACACACCCCAGTCAGCCCACAGAAGAGGACACCCATGCAAGCTGCTTTGAACACGCCCGCCACCACGCACGCCACCCCTGAAGAAGCCGCAGGCGACGCCGCCAACACGGCAGCCAACGCCCAAGGCCACTACCAGATCATTCGGCGCAACGGCGCGGTCGTGCCCTTCGAAGCACCCAAGATTGCCATCGCTCTGATGAAAGCCTTTTTGGCGGTGCATGGCACCCAGGGCGCAGCATCGGCCAGCGTGCGCGAGGTGGTAGACGCCTTGACGCAGGGCGTCAGCCGCGCGCTGATGCGCTCACGCCCCGGTGGCGGCACATTCCACATTGAAGACGTGCAAGACCAAGTCGAGTTGGGCCTGATGCGCGGCGGCCACCACGAAGTGGCCCGCGCCTATGTGCTGTACCGCGAGCGCCGCACACAAGAGCGCGCCAATCTGGTCAAGCAACATGCCCCCGCCGTGCCTGTACTCCATGTGCTGGACAACGGCCAGCGCGTCACGCTGGACCTGCACCGCCTGCAGTCCCTGATCGAATCGGCCTGCGTTGGGCTGGGCAAAGACATCAAGGCAGACCCCATCGTGGCAGAAACCATGCGCAACCTCTATGACGGAGTGCCCATGGACGAGGTGTACAAGGCGTCTATTTTGGCGGCCCGCACCCTGATCGAGAAAGACCCCGACTACACCTACGCCACCGCACGCCTGCTGCTGCACACCATCGTGCGCGAAGTGCTGGGCCGGGACGTCACGCAAGACCACATGGGCGCAGCCTACGCCGAGTATTTCCCCCAATTCATCCAAAAGGGCGTGGACAACGAACTGCTGGATGCACGCCTGCTGAAATTCGACCTGGCCCGTCTGGCGACAGCCCTGAAGCCCCAGCGCGACCTGCAATTCGACTACCTGGGCCTGCAAACACTGTACGACCGCTACTTCCTGCACGTGCGCAAGAGCCGCATCGAGTTGCCCCAAGCCTTCTTCATGCGTGTGGCCATGGGCCTCTCGCTCAATGAGAAAGACCCGGAAGCCCGTGCCATCGAGTTCTACGAAGTGCTCTCCAGCTTCGACTTCATGTCCAGCACGCCCACACTGTTCAACAGCGGCACGCTGCGCTCGCAGCTGTCGAGTTGCTACCTGACCACGGTGCCCGACGACCTGGACGGCATCTACGAATCCATCAAGGAAAACGCCCTGCTGTCCAAGTTTGCTGGCGGCCTGGGCAACGACTGGACCCGCGTGCGCGCCCTGGGCTCGCACATCAAGGGCACCAACGGCGAGTCCCAAGGCGTGGTGCCGTTCCTCAAGGTGGTCAACGATACGGCCGTGGCCGTGAACCAGGGCGGCAAGCGCAAGGGCGCCGTCTGCACCTATCTGGAAACTTGGCATCTGGACATCGAAGAGTTCCTGGAGCTGCGCAAGAACACCGGCGACGACCGCCGCCGCACGCACGACATGAACACGGCCAACTGGATCCCCGACCTGTTCATGCGCCGCGTGATGGAAAAGGGCACCTGGACCCTGTTCTCGCCATCCAACGTGCCCGATCTGCACGATCTATTTGGCGCAGACTTCGAGAAGGCCTACGTGGCCTATGAAGCCAAGGCCGCCAGCGGCGAACTCAAGCCCAGCAAGACCTTGCAGGCGACCGACCTGTGGCGCAAGATTTTGACCATGCTGT
This sequence comes from Acidovorax sp. 1608163, assembly GCF_003669015.1. Lineage (NCBI taxonomy): Bacteria > Pseudomonadati > Pseudomonadota > Betaproteobacteria > Burkholderiales > Comamonadaceae > Acidovorax > Acidovorax sp. 1608163. Next base: position 1,056,817 of record NZ_CP033069.1, on the reverse strand, counting down.
TTGAAACAGGCCACCCCTGGATCACTTTCAAGGACGCCTGCAATGTGCGTTCGCCCCAGCAGCACGCTGGCGTGGTGCACTCGTCCAACCTGTGCACGGAAATCACGCTCAACACGAGCGACACCGAAACGGCCGTGTGCAACCTCGGTTCGGTCAACCTGCGCCAGCACTTGAAGGATGGCCAGATCGATCACGACAAGCTGAAGAAGACCATCACGGTGGCCATGCGCATGCTGGACAACGTCATCGACATCAACTACTACGCCGTGACGAAAGCCCGCGACTCCAACCTGCGCCACCGTCCGGTGGGTTTGGGGCTCATGGCCTTCCAGGACAGCTTGTATGAGTTGCGCATTCCCTACGCGTCGCAAGAAGCCGTCGAGTTTGCCGACAAGTCGATGGAGGCCATCTGCTACTACGCCTACTGGGCATCGACCGAACTGGCCAAGGAACGCGGCCAATACTCCAGCTACAAAGGCTCGCTGTGGGACCGCGGTATCTTGCCCTTCGACACCCTGGACATGCTGGCGCAAGCCCGTGGCGGCTACGTGGAAGTGGACCGCTCCGCCACGCTGGACTGGGATGCCCTGCGCAAGAAGATCGCGCAGGACGGCATGCGCAACTCCAATTGCGTGGCCATTGCCCCCACAGCCACCATCTCCAACATCATCGGCGTAGATGCCTCGATCGAACCATCGTTTGGCAATCTGTCGGTCAAGTCCAATCTGTCGGGTGAGTTCACCGTGATCAACGGCGGCCTGGTGCGCGACCTCAAGCGCCTGGGCCTGTGGGACGACGTGATGATCATGGATCTCAAGCACTTCAAGGGATCGCTGCACCCCATCGACCGCGTGCCCGCCGACATCAAAGCGCTGTACTCCACCGCTTTCGAAGTGGAACCGAAGTGGCTGGTGGAGGCGGCCTCGCGCCGCCAAAAGTGGATCGACCAGGCCCAGAGCCTGAACATCTACATGGCCGGTGCATCGGGCAAAAAGCTGGACGACACCTACAAGCTCGCATGGGTGCGTGGCCTCAAGACCACCTACTACCTGCGCACGCAAAGCGCGACACACGTGGAAATGAGCACCGTGAATACGCGCCAGCTCAACGCTGTCTCGTCCGGTACCGAAGGCACTTCGGCCCAAGGCGCGCAAGCCCACAGCAACGCGCCCGAAGCCTCTGCCGCAACCACATCAGCAGTGCCAGCCACCGACGTTCAATTCACGGCGATTGACGATGTGGCTTGCGAGGCGTGCCAGTAACCACAACCACGCGGCACACCGACCCCAATTGGTGTGCTGCGCATGTGCTGTGAAGCAACAAATCGTTGCTGCATAACGCTTCAGTGCTTTCCTTTTTGCAGCACTGCTTTCATAATCCGAACACTGGAAAATCTATGCTGACCTGGGACGAAGAAGTCAAGCCCTCATCGCAAAATCAAACGGACGGCGGTCTGCAAAACAACCGCCAAGCAGAGCAGTCTCCGCTGTCTTTTGAGTCCACGGCATCGCAGCCTGCAACCAGTGCACAGCAGGCCCCAGCAGCCACACACCGCCGTGTCAATGCAGCAGACAAGCGCATCATCAACGGCCAGACGGACGTCAACCAGCTCGTCCCGTTCAAGTACAAGTGGGCCTGGGAAAAATACCTCGCCACCTGCGCCAACCACTGGATGCCGCAAGAGGTGAACATGACGCGCGACATCGCGTTGTGGAAAGATCCGAATGGGCTGACCGATGACGAGCGCCGCATCATCAAGCGCAACCTCGGCTTCTTTGTGACCGCCGACTCGCTGGCCGCCAACAACATCGTGCTGGGCACCTACCGCCACATCACTGCCCCCGAGTGCCGCCAGTTCCTGCTGCGCCAGGCGTTTGAAGAAGCCATCCACACCCATGCCTACCAGTACATCGTGGAGTCGCTGGGCCTGGATGAAAGCGAAATCTTCAACGCGTACAACGAAGTCCAGTCCATCCGGGACAAAGACGAGTTCCTGATTCCCTTCATCGAAGCGATCATGGATCCGAACTTCCACACCGGCACGCTCGAAACCGATCAGACACTGCTCAAGTCACTGATCGTTTTTGCCTGCCTGATGGAAGGGCTGTTCTTCTACGTCGGCTTCACACAGATCCTGGCGCTGGGTCGGCAGAACAAGATGACCGGCGCGGCCGAGCAATACCAGTACATCCTGCGCGACGAGTCGATGCACTGCAACTTCGGCATCGACTTGATCAACCAGCTGAAGCTGGAAAACCCACACCTCTGGACCCCAGAGTTCAAGGCCGAGATCAATGCCCTGTTCATGAAGGCCGTGGAGCTGGAATACCGCTACGCCGAAGACACCATGCCGCGTGGCGTGCTGGGCATGAATGCGTCGATGTTCAAAGGCTACCTGCGCTACATCGCCAATCGCCGCGCCACCCAGATCGGCCTGGAGACCCTCTTCCCGAACGAAGAGAACCCATTCCCATGGATGAGCGAGATGATCGATCTGAAGAAGGAACGCAACTTCTTTGAAACCCGGGTCATCGAGTACCAGTCGGGCGGCGCCCTGTCTTGGGACTGATCAGATCGCGCACTTTCGGCCATGGACGCTTACACCACACCCCGCTCACAAGTACCCTCACAGAAGGGGCTCGGCGGTGGTGTTTCCGTATTCATGGTGATGGAGCTCAAGAAGCGTCCATCACCATGGATCGCTTCTTGTCCACTGCAGACAGGAAGTGCTCTTTGCTAATTGACCCAAGGAGAACATGATGGCAACTGCGAAAAAACCGGCCGTAAAGAAAGCCGCCCCTGTGAAGAAGGCTGCTGCTCCAGCGAAGAAGGCTGCTGCTCCAGCGAAGAAGGCTGCTGCTCCAGCGAAGAAGGCTGCTGCTCCAGCGAAGAAGGCTGCTGCTCCAGCAAAGAAGGCTGCTGCTCCAGCGAAGAAGGCTGCTGCTCCAGCAAAGAAGGCTGCTGCTCCAGCAAAGAAGGCTGCTGCTCCAGCAAAGAAGGCTGCTGCTCCAGCGAAGAAGGCTGCTGCTCCAGCAAAGAAGGCTGCTGCTCCAGCAAAGAAGGCTGCTGCTCCAGCAAAGAAGGCTGCTGCTCCAGCAAAGAAGGCTGCTGCTCCAGCAAAGAAGGCTGCTGCTCCAGCGAAGAAGGCTGCTGCCCCAGCGAAGAAGGCTGCTGCTCCAGCGAAGAAGGCTGCTGCCCCAGCGAAGAAGGCTGCTGCTCCAGCGAAGAAGGCTGCTGCCCCAGCGAAGAAGGCTGCTGCTCCAGCGAAGAAGGCTGCTGCTCCAGCAAAGAAGGCTGCTGCTCCAGCAAAGAAGGCTGCTGCTGCAAAGAAAGTGGTGAAGGCTCCTGCCGTGACTGCAGCCCCTGCTGCCCAAACCACACTGAACCCCCAAGCTGCTTGGCCATTTCCTACAGGCTCCAAGCCCTAAGGAATTCGCGCTTTACCAAGCCCAACCCGGTGCCCTGCACCGGGTTTTTTTATGCCCAAACACTACTGAGAACCTGTTCTAAAAACGAGGCCGTGCCTGCCAACGCCCTCTCTCAAAGTAGTAGGGCGCGCCACATCAACAGCGCGCCATGGCACCACACCTCAGGCGTATTCTGTCGGAGAGAAATCCAGGGTGTAGTTCTGCGGGCCGCGCTGCGCGATCTTGAGCGCCCCCACCCGGTTGCCCAACTCGGCACAGCGCACGAGCGGCCAACCCTGCTCCAAGCCGAACAGCAACGCACCGCGCCACGCATCGCCACAACCCGTGGGGTCCACCACCGCCGCAGGCTGAGCAGGTGCCACACGGGTGCATTCGCCGGCCACCCACACATCCACACCCTCGGCACCCAGCGTGACGACCAAGCCCTGTACCTTGCGCGAAAGGTCCGACAGACTCAGGCCCGTGCGGTCGCACAGCATCTTGCCTTCATAGTCATTCACCGTGACCCAAGTCGCCTGCTCGATGAACTGAGACAGCTCGGCACCATTGAACATGGGCAAGCCTTGGCCTGGATCGAAAACGAAGGGGATACCCGCCGCCACAAACTGTGCTGCGTGCTCAAGCATGGCATTGCGACCGTCCGGCGAAATGATGCCAAGCCGGATCCGAGGGTCTGCAGTGATGCGGGTCACATGCGCCTGCATCATGGCCCCTGGGTGGAATGCCGTGATCTGGTTGTTGTCACGGTCGGTCATGATCATGGCCTGCGCTGTGTAGGTGCCATCCACCTGCTTCACAAACTGGTCGCTGATGCCCAAAGCCGAGAGGCGCTGCAGGTACTCCGCACCGTCCGTTCCCAAGGTGGCCATCGGCAAGGCCTCGCCACCCAGCAGCTTCAGGCTGTAGGCGATGTTGCCCGCACACCCCCCAAAGTCACGGCGCAAAGACGGCACCAGGAAGGAGACGTTCAAGATGTGCAACTGGTCCGGAAGGATCTGCTCCGCAAAGCGCCCCTCGAAGGTCATGATGGTGTCGAACGCCAGAGAACCACAAATGAGAGCAGCCATAGGAAACAATCAAAAAAAGAAAAATCAAGGATAGAAAGCCAGCAGGCGGTAGCCCGCCACCCGCGCGCCCCCCGTGGTGACCAGCACAGACACGGCGGCATTCCACTCGCCACCTGCAGGCAGCTCTTGGGGCGCCGACATCTCCGAGGGCAGCAGCACCCGCCGCAGCACCGGTTGGTCTTGCGCATCGGTCAGCGTCAGTTCCACGGCCGGCATTTCCAGTGGAAGGGTGGCACGGCTCTTCATGGTGATGGCCAGCACATAGCTGTCACCGCGCGCTTTGTTGAAGGACGAGCTGTCGATCACTACATCGCTGATCTGCCGCTGGGGCGCCAGTGCGCACTGCAAGGGCTCGCACAGCGCCAACAAGGCTGGGCGCAGCCGCGGCTCCATGGCCGCCAGGCGATTGCGCTCGTGTACCGCCACCTGCCCTGCCAGCACGGCCAGCAAGCCAAGAGACACGACCACCAAGGCCACTCGTACCAAGGGTTTTCGCCAAAACGCACGGCGGCGTGCGGCCTTCACAAAACTCACATCTTCAGTGGGCGTGGCATCTGCGGTGGCGTCGTCGCCATCATCGCCCGCCGCATCCGTCAGCAGCTCCACCGGGGCGCTGAAGGAAGCTGGCGGCTCCTTGCGCTCCGAATCGATGGGCGCCGACGGAAACGCCACAGAAGGCAACGCCAGAGCAGGGGCGACCTCGCCGTCGACACCATCTACGACGTCCTGGCCCTCACCCAACACCGAGGTCTCCAGGGGCTGCTTTTTCGCACGCCCCGCATTGCCTGCATCACCCTCCAACCGCTCAAGCCGCTCCGCAGGCTGGCCCTGTGCAGCCTCCTCCAAGGCCGACACCTGCACCGCTTGCTGGGCAGGCGGGTCTTGGGGCTTGGTGGGCAAGTCCAACGGAGGATACGGTGCATGGACCTGGGAGTCGGACTCGGGCATGGCCTGCGGTGCTGCCGCAGCAGCCCCATCGGCTGGCGCAGGCACAGCAAGGCCCTGCGGCAACTCCAGGTCCTCTGCCAAACCCTCTGGGAGCAGGGCAGTGTCTGCAAAATCTTCCGCGTAGGGCAGCTCGTAGCCGCCAGGCAGCGGCACAGGTGCCTGGGCTACCTGTGCAGCAGGAGCCTCAGGGGCGGCCACGGGCACGGGGGCACGCGTGCCCTGAAGCACCAGCTCCAACATATCGGCCGACAGGATGCGGCTTTCCTGCCGCTCCACGATCACAGGCCGAACTGGCACAGGCGGTGGAACAGGGGTCGAAACCTGGGGCGGATTCCGGGGAGTGGGAGCAGCAGGTGCGCCACCCCACGCAAACGGCGCCAACGGCTCCAAACCCAGCTCCGTGCCTTGCGGATGCCCATCGCGGTCACCCGCTGAGGCTGCGGCGAGAAAGGCTGGCAGCACAGGGTCGGGAACCGCCAGCACCTCTGGCAAAGGGGCCTGCGCCCGGGCTGGGCTGCTGGCCGGAGCAGAAGGGGCTACAGCCGCAGGGGCCTGCGGCTTGGCCACGGCAGCCCCTCTGGCAGCGACTGGTGCCGATGCGGGGGGAGCCCCCAGGCCCTGGTCGATTCATCCGCACGCGCCACGGGCTGGGGCGGTGGGCGCACATCGGTCAGAGAGACATCGGGCAGCAACGCTGGCGGCGGTGCGGGCATCAGAAACTCGGAGGCGTCAAACACCTCAGCGCAATTGCCGCAACGCACCCAGCCTTCAGAAATGCGCAGCTGATCCGCGACCACTTTGAACTGGGTCGAGCAGGCTGGGCAGCGTGTAATCTGGCTCATCTGCAATGGATTGTAGAGCGCACACCCCGCAGCCTGCGGGGCCTGCAGGCACAGATCAACGGCTGGCCGTCATCAAGATCCAGCCGTCTTCCTTGTCGGCCACCTGCAACTGAAGCCAAGGCGCGTACGCCTCTTGCAGCTCCTGGGCCTGGCGCTCCAAAATGCCGGCCAGCACCAGGTGTCCCCCGGCCGCCACATGGCTGCACAGCAAAGGCGCCAACACCCGCAACGGCGTCGCCAGGATATTGGCCAGCACCGTGCGGTACTCGCCCTGGGCCTTGTCAGGCAAACCCGCCTTCAGTTGCACGCCATTGGCCTGCGCGTTTTGCAAGGTGGATTCGACCGCTGCCGGGTCAATGTCCACCGCATCAATGTCCACGGCGCCAAACTTGGCAGCGCCGATGGCCAGGATGCCGGAGCCACAGCCATAGTCCAGCACACGCCCCAGGGTGCTTGTGCCATCGGCCGCCACAGCCCCATTGCGCGCAATCCAGCGCAGGCACATGCGGGTGGTGGGGTGTGTGCCCGTGCCAAAGGCCAGGCCCGGGTCCAGGCGAATGCTGCGCACCGCCTGCGCTGGCAACTCATGCCAGGTCGGCACGATCCAGAAGTCTGGGGTGATGTCCACCGGGGCAAACTGCGATTGGGTCAGGCGCACCCAGTCTTGCTCGGGCACATTGGCAATGCCCAGCACCTGGCAACCCTCAAAAAAATCCTGCACTGCCAGCAACTGCTGCGCTTCTTCGGCGGCCGCCTGGGTGGGGAACAACGCCACGACCCGGCTGCGCTGCCAGCCATCCTTGGGCGGAGGCATGCCCGGCTCGCCAAACAGCGCCTGCTCGGCATCGGTCTGCGCGTCCGCGTCTTCCACCGAAACGCTCAAGGCGTCCAGCGCATCCAGCGCATCGCTCACCGCTTCGATGCGGTCTTCAGGGCACATCAGGCTCAGCTCAAACATGAAAAACGCCTCTTTGCAAAAATGAAATGCTGGCACCCGTTTCCAGGTGCCAGCATGCGGGGTTGCTCAGCGCTTTATCAGCGCTTGTGTTGCGACAGCCACTCTTCCAGATAGTGGATGTTGGTGCCGCCAGCCATGAACTTGGCGTCCACCATCAACTCGCGGTGCAGCGGCACGTTGGTGTTGATGCCTTCGATCACCGTCTCGGACAGCGCCGTGCGCATGCGGGCCAGGGCCTGCTCGCGCGTGTCACCATGCACGATGATCTTGCCGATCATCGAGTCGTAGTTGGGTGGCACGAAGTAGTTGGTGTACGCATGCGAATCCACGCGCACGCCAGGGCCGCCCGGGGGATGCCAGGTGGTGATGCGCCCGGGGGACGGGATGAACTTGTACGGGTCCTCGGCATTGATCCGGCACTCGATGGCATGGCCTCGGATCTCGATCTGGCGCTGGGTGAACGGCAGCTTTTCGCCAGCCGCGACCATGATCTGCGTCTTCACGATGTCCACGCCGGTGATCCACTCGGTGACGGGATGCTCCACCTGCACGCGGGTGTTCATCTCGATGAAGTAGAACTCGCCGTTCTCGTACAGAAACTCGAACGTGCCCGCACCGCGGTAGCCGATCTTCTTGCAGGCTGCCACGCAGCGCTCACCGATCTTCTCGATCAGCTTGCGGGGGATGCCAGGGGCCGGAGCCTCTTCGATCACCTTCTGGTGGCGGCGCTGCATGGAGCAATCGCGCTCGCCCAGATACACCGCGTTGCGGTGTTTGTCGGCCAGCACCTGGATTTCGATGTGGCGAGGGTTCTGGAGGAACTTCTCCATGTACACCGCAGGATTGCCGAACGCAGCGCCCGCTTCGGCCTTGGTCATCTGCACGGCATTGACCAGCGCGGCCTCGGTGTGCACCACACGCATGCCGCGACCACCACCGCCGCCCGCGGCCTTGATGATCACGGGGTAGCCCACGGCCTTGGCGATGCGGCGGATCTGGACCGGGTCATCAGGCAGTTCACCCTCAGAGCCCGGCACGCAAGGCACGCCCGCCTTGATCATGGCCTGCTTGGCCGACACCTTGTCACCCATGGTGCGGATGTTGTCGGGTGTAGGGCCGATGAACTGGAAGCCGCTCTTTTCAACGCGCTCGGCAAAATCGGCGTTCTCCGACAGGAAACCGTAGCCAGGGTGGATGGCCTCGGCGTCAGTCACTTCGGCGGCCGAGATGATGGCGGGCATGTTGAGGTAGGACAGCGGCGAGGGCGCAGGGCCGATGCACACGGCCTCTTCAGCCAGCTTGACGTACTTGGCGTCGCGGTCGGCTTCGGAGTAGACCATCACGGCCTTCACACCCAACTCATGGCACGCGCGCTGGATACGGAGAGCAATCTCCCCGCGATTCGCAACGAGAATCTTTTTGAACATGGGCGCCTTATTCGATGACGAACAGCGGCTGTCCGTATTCCACGGCTTGGCCGTTCTCACCCAGGATGCGGGTCACGGTGCCCGACTTGTCGGCTTCGATTTCGTTGAGGATCTTCATCGCTTCAATGATGCAGATGGTCTCGCCTTCCTTGACCTGGCTGCCCACTTCCACAAACGCCTTGGCGCCTGGGCTGGACGAGCGGTAGAAGGTGCCCACCATGGGCGACTTGACCACATGGCCTGTGGGCGCCGCAGCCGCAGGGCTGGGCAACTCAGCCACAGGGGCGGCCACCGGGGCAGCAGCCGCCACGGGGGCTTGCATGGGGGCGGCTACATATTGCTGAACCACGGCGCCGCCGCTCTTGACGATACGGACTTTGCCTTCGGCCTCGGTGATTTCGAGTTCGGAAACGTTTGACTCGGAAACGAGGTCGATCAAGGTTTTGAGTTTTCGCAGATCCATGGAAGCTCCAACGGCTATAAAACTAAATAGGGCGCGAATTTACTCTAATTTCGTACTACCTCAGCGATTGGGAGGTAATTTTCACCAACATCAAAGCCAAAAAGGCGGGTGAAACAGCGCCAAAGGCCAAGCAGGCGCCCTGCGAAAGCGCTACAGCGCCTATCGCAAACTGGCCCACTGCTGCAAATCCTGGGCCGTGACCTGCCCCATTTTACGATGCAGCACACGCCCCCCTGCCCCAAAACCACGGTGAACGGCAGGCCACCGGTGAGGTTGCCCAGCGAGCGCCCCAGCTCCGTGCCCCCCATGCCCGCCAGCCCCACGGGGAAATCCAGCGGCAAGCGGCCCAGGAACTTGCGCACAGCCGAGGGCTGGTCGATGGCCAAGCCCACCACCTGCCAGCCCTTGGGGGCGTTTTCGCGGTAGAAGGCGTTGAGCATGGGCAGCTCGTCCACACAGGGTGGGCACCAGGTGGCCCAGAAGTTGAGCAACACCGGCTGGCCCTGCAAAGCCTTCATCACCAAGGGCGCGCCACCCGCGGGGGTGTCGAACTCCATGCCCCACAGCGCAGCTTCAGCCCCCTCTTGCTGCGCATGGGGCTGCAAGCGCCACCACGCCAGCCCGGCGCCGCCCAGCGCCGCAGCCCCGGCCACGGCGCCATAGAGCCAGCGCCTGCGCGCGGCCTGGGCCGTGTTGTCAACGGATGGGGCGGTAGATGAGGTATCAGGCGGCACGCTCATGGGGCGGTCTCTTCCAGCAGGCGGCGCACGGCCGTCACATCGCCACGGGGGGTGCGCCCCTTGGCGTCTGGCTTCAGAGCCCCCCGCAAATCGTCCAGGTCATAAATCATCAGGTGCACACCAATCATTTCATTGAGTTCTGCGCATTTGCTGCCCAGGCTGAGCGCTTCGACCGATTCGCCATGGAATCCGGTCACCGTGCGCGGCTCGTAGTCCACATGGTGGTCGATCAGCGCAATCTCGGCCGACTTGGAATCATCGCAAAACAACTGGATGTAAATGTCCGACAGGCGCGTGGCCGTGCCATGCCACACCGCCCCGGCCAGGTGCGGGCGAAACTCGGCCATGCGCACCATCCACACCAGGGCCAGTTGGCGCAGGGCGCGCAGCTCGCGGGGCTGGGTGTCGGCACAAAAAATATCCAGGTATTCGCGCACAGCGGCCTCCACCTGGTCGTTGTCGGGCAGCGGGGTGCGGGCGGGCAAGCCCATCTCACGCACCGCGCGGCGCTTGGCGGGGCCCCATTCCAGCCCCTCTTCCACGACGATGCGGGCCGTGGTGGCGGCGATTTCGGCACTCAATGGGGTGGGATTAGGCATAGGAAAACCCTGAGGGATTCAGCAGCCGCCATTGTGGCGCGAATGGGCGACGCAGCGGGCAGCACCGCCCGCACGGGTTCGAGGGTTTCTCAGCCAATGCCTGTTAACGGTCTTGTCGAGCAAAATTACTATCAAAACAATAGCTTCCAGCGCTTTATCCACCTGCCGCATCTCGGTTTTTTATTGTGAATGCGCGCGCATCTGCGGCTTGCACCGGCCCCACAGCAACAGCGCATGCCCTCGGAGGGCGCCACAGCGCGCTGCGGCGGAGAAATTCACTATAAAAATGGCCGATAACGCTTTATTTATAAGCGCTAGCAGCTATCATTTTTTACAAAACCGCCACCTCCCAGGGGGCAGCAGGCACGCGCCCCCCCTCAATCCAGGCTAGCGCCCGACTCCTTGACCACCTTGCCCCACTTTGCACTTTCGGCCTGGATGAAAGCAGCGAACTGTTCAGGGGTCTCGCTGTAGGTTTCTGCGCCCTGCTCGTTGATCTTCTTCGCCACGTCGGCCTGATTCAGCACCTTCACGAGCGCCTTGTTGAGCTGGGCCAGCACCGGCGCGGGTGTACCGGCGGGCGCAAACATGCCAAACCACGAGGTGGCTTCGTAGCCTGGCACGCCCGCTTCGGCGATGGTGGGCACGTTGGGCAGCTCGGGCGAGCGCTTGGCCGTGGTCACGGCGATGGGCACCAGCTTGCCGCTGCGCACATGCTGGATGGCCGAGGGCATGTTGTCGAACATGATGGCGATCTGGTTGCCCAGCAAATCCGTCACTGCTGGGGCGCTGCCCTTGTAGGGCACGTGCACCATGTCCACCTTGGCGAGGCTCTTGAACAGCTCGCCCGACAGGTGGATGGAGCTGCCATTGCCCGACGAGCCAAAGTTCACCTTGCCGGGGTTGGCCTTGGCGTAGGCGATCAGGTCCTTCACCGTCTTGAACGGCTGGTTGGGGTTGGCCACCAGCAGGTTGGGCACATTGGCCACGCGGGTCAGCGGTGCAAAGTCCTTGATCGGATCGAACGGCATCTTCTTGTACAGGCTGGCGTTGATGGCGTGCGTACCCACTGTGCCCATGAACAGCGTGTAGCCATCGGCCGGTGCCTTGGCCGCCATGGCGCCGCCGATGTTGCCACCCGCACCTGCGCGGTTGTCCACGATGACGGACTGGCCCAGCTCAGCAGTCAGCGCCTGGCCGATGATGCGCGCCAGGATGTCGGTGGTGCCGCCCGCAGCAAAGGGCACGACGATGGTGACGGGCTTGGTGGGATAGCTCTGGGCCAGCGTGGCCGAACTGCCCAGCAGGCCTGCACCAGCCAGGGCTGCGGCAGCCACGGCAGAAAGGGCCTGGCGGCGGGTGGTTGGAATGCGGTTCATGGTTTGTCTCCTTCAAAAGGTGGATGGAATCGGTGCCATGGCTGCGGCAATTGACCGCGCCATGGCCTCAACCAGGGCTCTGCGGCCCCGGGCGAGAAGGTGTTGCGCCCCTTTGGGGGCGGGGAAATCAGGACAGGGTGTGAGCTGCTCTAAACCGGGGCCACCCCCAGCGTGGTGCCGCCACACACATACAAAACCTGGCCCGTCACGAAGCCGTTGTCGGGCGACAGGAAGAACAACGCCGCGCGGGCGACGTCATCAGGCGTGCCCATGCGGCCCACGGCAATGCTGTTCAGGATGCGCTGCGTTTGCGGCGCGCCCTCAGGGTTGCTCTGGCGGAACAGCTCGGTCGCAATCGGCCCGGGGCCAATCGCATTGACGGTGATGCCGTCACGCCCCAGCTCCATGGCCAGCGTGCGGGTCATGCCGATCATTCCGGCCTTGGTGGCCGAATACACGATGCGGTCGGCCTTGCCCAGGGCAGCACGTGACGACATGTTGACGATGCGGCCCTGGCCGCTGGCACGCAGCGTGGGCAAAAACGCCTGCACCAGCAGCATGGGTGCGCGCAGGTGCAGGCCCACCACATCGTCCAGCTGCGCGGTGGTGGCGGTGTCGATGGTGCCGGGGCGCGTGGCGCCGGCGTTGTTCACCAGCGCGGTCACGTTGTGCTTTTCAGCGATCTCGGCGGCGCGTTCGCGGGTCGGTGCCTCGTCGGTCAGGTCGCCCTGGTAGGACGTGAGCAGCGGGTGGCTCCAGGTGGGCAGCACGTAGTCCAGGTTGACCACGGCGCGGCCCTGGGCCAGCAAGGCTTCGGCAATCGCGCGACCAATGCCATTGCTGGCACCGGTGACGACGGTGACGGGTGTGCGTTGTTCGGTCATGCTCACACGCGCTCCAGGATGATGGCAATGCCCTGCCCCACGCCGATGCACATGGTGCACAGCGCGTACTGGCCAGCGTGCTCGTGCAGGCGGTTGACGGCGGTGGTGACCAAACGTGCGCCGCTGGCACCCAGCGGGTGGCCCAGCGCAATGGCGCCGCCCCAGGCGTTCACGCGGGCGTCGTCATCCTTGATGCCCAGCGCGCGCAGCACGGCCAGGCCTTGCGCGGCAAAGGCTTCGTTCAGTTCGATCACATCCAGGTGGTCGATGGTCAGACCCGTCTGCGCCAGCACCTTGAGCGTGGCGGGCGTGGGGCCAAAGCCCATGATGCGCGGCGCCACACCGGCCACGGCCATGCCCACCACGCGGGCGCGGGGCTTGAGGCCGTACTTGGCAGCATGGGCCTCATCGGCCAACAGCAACGCGCAAGCGCCGTCGTTCACGCCCGACGCATTGCCCGCAGTCACCGTGCCATCGGGCCGCACCACGCCCTTGAGCTTGGCCAGCGCTTCCAGGCTGGTCTCGCGGGGGTGTTCGTCCTGGCTCACGATGATGGCGTCGCCCTTCTTTTGGGGGATGTGCACCGGCACGATCTCGCGCGCCAGGTGGCCGGCCTTGATGGCTGCCACGGCATTGAGCTGGCTGGCCAGGGCCATGCGGTCCTGCGCCTCGCGCTCGATGCCGAAGTCGGTGGCCACGTTCTCGGCGGTTTCGGGCATGGAGTCGACGCCGTACTTTTCCTTCATCAGCTTGTTGATGAAGCGCCAGCCAATCGTCGTGTCGTACACCGCGTTGTTGCGGCTGAAGGCGCTTTCGGCTTTGGGCATGACAAAGGGCGCGCGGCTCATGCTCTCCACGCCGCCCGCGATCATCAGGCCCGCCTCGCCCGACTTGATGGCGCGCGCTGCGGTGCCCACGGCATCGAGCCCCGAGCCGCACAGGCGGTTGATGGTGGCGCCGGCCACGTCAATCGGCAGGCCCGCCAGCAGGCTGCTCATGTGGGCCACGTTGCGGTTGTCTTCACCGGCCTGGTTGGCGCAGCCGTAGAGCACGTCGGTCACTGCCGCCCAGTCCACGTCGGGGTTGCGGTCCATCAGCGCCTTGATGGGGATGGCACCCAGGTCGTCGGTGCGCAAGCTGCTGAGCGCACCGCCGTAGCGGCCAAAGGGCGTGCGGATGGCATCGCAGATAAAGGCTTGTCGTTGGCTCATGGGTTTGTCTCCTGGAATCTAAAAACGGAATCAGGCTGCAGGGCGGATGGGCAGGCCCACCAGTTGCTCCAGCTCGGCCAGTGACAGGCCGGGCACGGTGTCGATGAGTTGCAGGCCCGTGGGCGTGCAGGCCAGTGTGCACAGATCGGTGTAGATGCGCTTCACGCAGGCGACACCGGTGAGGGGGTAGGTGCACTGCGTCACCACCTTGCTGGCGCCCTGCTTGGTGAGCAAATCCATCATCACCCAGGTCTGCTTGGCGCCAATGGCCAGGTCCATCGCCCCGCCCACGGCGGGGATGGCGCCGGGCTCGCCCGTGCTCCAGTTGGCCAGGTCGCCTGTGGCGCTGACTTGAAACGCGCCCAGCACGCAGATATCGAGGTGGCCGCCGCGCATCATCCCGAAGCTGTCGGCATGGTGAAAGTACGCCCCACCAGGCAGCAGCGTCACGGGCTGCTTGCCTGCGTTGATGAGGTCATAGTCCTCCAGCCCCGCAGCCGGCGCCGGGCCCATGCCCAGGATGCCGTTCTCGCTTTGCAGGATGACCTCGCGGCCTGCCGGGATGTGGTTGGCCACCAGGGTCGGCTGGCCGATGCCCAGGTTGACGTAGGCGCCGTCGTGGATGTCCTGCGCCACGCGGCGGGCGAGTTCGTCTTTACTCCGTTTTTGATAGCTGCTCACGCTTTCTCCTTGTGCGCCAGAGGCTCTTTTTATATGCAATCAGGCGGTTTTCTTGAAGCCACCTGCCTGCGTGGCCGTGCGCGCAATCTTCACAACGTGGCTCACGTAGATACCCGGCGTGACGATGGCTTCGGGGTCCAGTGCACCCAGTTCGACCACTTCGTGCACGGTGGCGATGGTGGTCTTGGCCGCCGTGGCCATCACCGGCCCAAAGTTGCGGGCCGACATGCGATAGGTCAGGTTGCCCCAGCGGTCGCCCTGCTCGGCCTTGATCAGGGCGACATCGCCGTGGATGGGGTACTCCAGCACGTAGTGCTTGCCGTTGATCTCGCGCGTTTCCTTGCCAGCGGCCAGCTCGGTGCCATAAGCCGTGGGGCAGAAAAAGGCGCCGATGCCCGCCCCCGCAGCGCGCAGGCGCTCGGCCAGATTGCCCTGGGGCACGAGTTCGAGTTCGAGCTTGCCGCTGCGGTACAGCTCGTCGAACACATAGCTGTCCACCTGGCGCGGAAAGCTGCAGATGATCTTGCGCACCCGGCCGGTCTTGAGCAGCGCCGCCAGGCCCTGGTCGGCGTTGCCCGCGTTGTTGTTCACCACCGTCAGGTCGCGCGCGCCGTGTTCCATCAGGGCGTCAATCAGCTCGCCGGGAATTCCGGCCGTGCCAAAACCGCCAATCAGCACCGTGGCACCATCGCGCACCCCGGCCAGCGCCTGTGCGGCCGAGTCGGCTATCTTGTTGATCATGAATCCTTGTCTCCTGCAAAACGGATGGATGGGACCACCACCCCGGCGCCCCAACCTTGGCTTGAACCGACAGCACGCCCATCAGCACATCGATTCAAAACACCGATCCCAATTGTTCGCATATAGAACATTTGTTCGTATAATGAATTATAGAGACTGAGCCCACCATGCCTACCCCTGAAAACCCCGAGACCACCTCGGGCTCGCCTGCGGCCAAGCCGCCCAGCGCCCCCAAGCCGGGCGACAGCTATGTGCAATCGTTCGCGCGGGGGCTGGAGGTCATCCGCTCGTTCAGCGCAAGCGCACCCCAGCAAACCTTGAGCGAGGTGGCCGCCCAGACAGGCCTGACCCGCGCCGGGGCACGCCGCATCCTGCTTACGCTGCATACGCTGGGCTATGTGGAGACCGACGGCAAGCTGTTTCGCCTGTCGCCGCGCATCCTGGACCTGGGCTTTGCCTACCTGTCGTCCCTGCCGATGTGGAACCTGGCCGAGCCGGTAATGGAAGACCTGGTGGAGCAGGTGCGCGAGTCGTCCTCTGCCGCCGTGCTCGATGGGCTGGACATCGTCTACGTGCTGCGCGTGCCCACCCACAAAATCATGCGCACCAACCTGGGCGTGGGCTCGCGCCTGCCCGCGCCCTGGACATCGATGGGCCGCGTGCTGCTGGCCGGGCTGAGCGACGACGCCCTGCAAGCCCGCCTGTCCACTCTGGAGCTGCAACCCTTCACCGCCCACACCGCCGCCGACCTGCCCACGCTGTTGGGCCGCATCCTCCAGGCCCGCGCCCAGGGCTGGTGCCTGGTGAACCAGGAGCTGGAAGAAGGCCTGATCTCGATCGCCGCGCCCCTCACCAACCGCGCCGGACAAACCGTGGCCGCCCTCAACATCAGCGGCCAGGCCAACCGCACCAGCGCCGAGCTGATGCAGCAAACCCTGCTGCCGCCACTGCTGCGTGCCGCGCAGACCATCTCTCGCATGATGGGGGCGGCACGGCGCTGACGCGCTGACGCGCTGACGCACTGCCCACCAAGCCCCGCTGAGCACAAGGCAAGAAGGGGCGTGCTACGCTCGCGCCCCATGTTCAGCCCCTCCCAAGCCGATGTGCGCCGCTTCCTGTGCGGCGTGCACGCCAAAGCCCAAAGCGGCGCGCCCATGGAAGCCATCGAAACGCTGGCCAGCCTGTGGATTGCCGAGCACCCCGAGTACCACGCAGACCTGTCGGATGTGGACGCGGCCATCGCGCGCAACTACGACGAGACACCGCAGCAAACCAACCCGTTTCTGCACCTGTCCATGCACCTGTCGATCAGCGAGCAGTGCAGCATTGACCAGCCGCGCGGCATTCGCCAGGCGGTGGAACTGCTGGCCAAGCGGCTCGACTCGCTGCACGACGCGCACCACGCCGCTATGGAGTGCCTGGGCGAGATGCTGTGGGAGAGCCAGCGCTCGGGCCGCCCGCCCGATGGCAATGCCTACATCGCTGCCGTGCAGCGGCGCGCCACCCGCGACTGAGGACCTGGGTTCTGGGCGGTACTGGCAACGCAGCCAAGCCGCCTATCAAACGCTATTATTTTGATAGCTTCTAGCGCCTATTCAATCAGCGCCAGAAGCTATTTTCATTTCGAAGGCAACCTGCAGCCGGGCCCGGCGGCACACTCTGCGCGCAGGCTGCCCGCTACACTTTGGCCACTTTGATTTCACACCCTGTTGTGCTGTACGCCATGCCTTCTTCACGCACCCACACCTTGCTCGCTGCCGCCGTGCTCCTGGGCGCCGGATGGCCCACGGCCTGGGCCAACACCTTGTACAAGTGCACGGACCCGCGCGGCCAGGTGGTCTACTCTGACAAGGACTGCCGCAGCAGCGAGCCCCCGGCAGCCGCCCCCACCAAAAGCACGGCGGGTTTCAACAATGCCGCCGTGAAGGGCAAGCTCAGCGAGGCCGCCATCAGCGGCATCCTGCGCCATGCCGTGGACCTGGGCGTGCGTGGCGACTACAAGGCGCAATGCGCGCTGGCTGCGCCAGACATCACCTTCTCCATCACCGACAACTCCACCCAGCCCGCCACCACGATCTCTGGCAAACGCAGAGAACTGTGCGATGCCCAGCAGCGCACCTCGGCGCAAACGCTGGAGTTCAACAGCCTGCGGCCCAGCGTGCAGCAAACCGGCGTCCAGATCAAGGTGAGTGCCGACGGCACCCAAGCCACCGCCAAGCACACGCACACCACCACCTTCAAGCAGCACGGGCAGGTGGTGCTGGTGCAAACCTGCCAGCAAGAAGACGCCTTCGGTATCTACGACGGCAAGATCCTCTACAACAGCGTTAAATCGGTGTGCAAGCAAACGTCTTGAGAAGACGTTGAAAGAGGCAACTCCCGATGGCCGATCAGGCCACCTCCAGACCTTGAACACCAAAAGCAAGAAAGCCCGCAATTGCGGGCTTTCTTGCATGGGACTGAACGGATCAGCGGATCAGCGAAAGCGTGACTGAGGCACCACCTGCAAATCACCTTCGACACTGCCCAGGTAGTTGGCCAAGGCCTTGAGCTCGGCGTTGGAGAACTGCTTGGCAACACCGCCCATGATGGCGTTGCTGCGGCCTACGTTGGCGTTGCGCGCATCGGCCTTGTACGACTTCAGGGCCACGAACAGGTAGTCGGCGTGCTGGCCTGCCACCTTGGGGTAAGACGGGTCGATGGGCTTGGCGAAGTTGTCGCCGTGGCATGAGACGCAAGCGCCTTTCTTCAGCAGCTCGGCCACTTGCACGCTGGGTTCGCGGGCGGGCTTGGCGGGCAGCTCGGTGGCCTTCTTGCCGTGTTGTTCGTAGTAGGCCGCCACGTCCGCAATGTCTTGCTCAGACAGCGAATCGGCAATGCCGCGCATGGTGGGGTGCTTGCGGTCGCCCTTCTTGTAGGCGTCCAGGGCAGAGGCAATGTACTTGCCGCTTTGGCCCGAGATCATGGGCACTTTGTGCACTTCAGGAAAGCTGGCCTGGTAGCCCGGAATGCCGTGGCAGCCAATGCACATGGCGATTTTTTTCTCGCCTGCCTTGATGTCACCCTTGACTTCCTGTGCATGAGAAACAGCGGTCACGGAAGCGACAGCCAAGGCAAATATCGTGGTCAGCGTTTTGTTCATTTTGCGCGCACAATCTCGTGGAAGTTCGGTTCTGGGCCCCGCTCAGCGTTTGATTATACCGAGCACCTGTCAAGCCCATTCATCAACGTTTCGGTGATTTCCCTTATGAAATTTCACGGTTCCCAGAATTACGTTGCCACCCAGGATTTGATGTTGGCAGTGAATGCCGCCATCACCCTGCAACGCCCTTTGCTCATCAAGGGCGAGCCCGGCACAGGCAAGACCATGCTGGCCGAAGAAGTGGCACAGGCCCTGGGCATGCCACTGTTGCAATGGCACATCAAATCGACCACCAAAGCGCAACAGGGCCTGTATGAATACGACGCTGTGAGCCGCCTGCGCGACAGCCAGCTCAATGACGGCGACAGCGCCGAGCGCGTGAAGAACATCCGCAACTACATCATCCAGGGCGTGCTGTGGCAGGCCTTCACAGCCGATGAGCCCGTAGCCCTTTTGATCGACGAGATCGACAAGGCCGACATTGAATTTCCGAACGACCTGCTGCGCGAAATCGACCGCATGGAGTTCTACTGCTATGAGACGCGCGAACTCATCAAGGCCAAGCACCGGCCGCTGGTGTTCATCACCTCGAACAACGAAAAAGAGCTGCCCGACGCCTTCTTGCGCCGCTGCTTCTTTCACTTCATCAAGTTCCCCGAAGCCGACACGATGCGCCAGATCGTGAACGTGCATTTCCCCACGCTCAAGAGCGAGCTGCTCACAGTGGCGATGAAAACGTTCTACGACGTGCGCAACCTGCCGGGCCTGAAGAAGAAGCCATCGACCAGCGAGCTGATCGACTGGCTCAAGCTGCTGGTGGCCGAGGACATCCCGCTCGAAGCCCTGCAAAGCGCCGACAACAAGGTGGCCGTGCCCCCGCTGGTGGGCGCGCTGCTCAAGAACGAACAGGACGTGAGCCTGTTTGAAAAGCTGGTGTTCATGAACCAGCGCAACCGCTGAGGCCGGGCATGAGCGAGTCCAAGCGCCTGCTGACCGAGGGCCTGTCTGACGCCGTGGGGTTTGTGGGCGGGGCCCTGCTGGGCTTTGGTGCAGGCCTGGTGTTGGGCCTGGACATCTTTGCACCGGGCTACGGCACCCGCAGCCTGATCGGCATTGCGCTGGTGGGGCTGGGCGGCGGGCTGGGGCTGCACGGCGCCCGGGGCTGGCGGGCTGCGCAGGCCAAGCCGCGCGATTGAGCCTTGCCGCATTGCTATCAACTTAAGAGCAGCCACCGCTCTCCTAATCAGCGCTAGAGGCCAAAACCATGCTGATCGACTTCTTCTACACCCTGCGCGCAGCCAAGTTACCCGTGTCCGTGAAGGAATACCTCACACTGCTCGAAGCCCTGCAGGCGGGCGTGGTGGGCCCCAAGTCCGATGACGCATGGGCGCTGGACGACTTCTACAACCTCTCGCGCCTCACGCTGGTCAAGGACGAGAAGCACTACGACAAGTTCGACCGGGCCTTCGGCGCCTACTTCAAGGGCGTGGAGATGGTGGCCGACTTCACCAAGGAGATTCCGGCCGACTGGCTGCGCAAGATCCTGGAGAACGAGCTGACGCCCGAGCAAAAAGCCGCCATCGAGAAGATGGGCTGGGACGAGCTGATGGAGACGCTGAAGAAGCGCCTCGAGGAACAGAAGGAACGCCACGAGGGCGGCAGCAAGTGGATAGGCACGGGCGGCACCAGCCCGTTTGGCCACGGCGGCTACAACCCGCAGGGCGTGCGCATTGGCGGCGCGGGCAAGAACAAGAGCGCCGTGAAGGTGTGGGAGCAGCGCGCCTACAAGGACTACGACGACCAGCAGGAGCTGGGCACTCGCAACATCAAGGTGGCACTGCGCCGCCTGCGCAAGTTTGCGCGCGAGGGGCATGAGCTCGAACTCGATCTGCCCGACACCATCCGCAGCACCGCAGCCAATGCGGGCTACCTGGACATCAAGATGGTGCCCGAGCGGCACAACAACGTGAAGGTGCTGCTGCTGATGGACGTGGGCGGCACGATGGACGAGCACATCCAGCGCGTGGAAGAACTGTTCAGCGCCGTCAAGAGCGAGTTCAAGCACCTGGAGTTTTATTACTTCCACAACTGCGTGTACGACTTCATGTGGAAGAACAACCGCCGCCGCTTTGCCGAGAAGTTCCCGACCTGGGACATCATCCGCAAGTACAACAAGGACTACAAGCTGATCTTTGTGGGCGACGCGACCATGAGCCCGTATGAAATCCTGCAGCCCGGCGGCAGCGTGGAATACAACAACGAGGAGCCCGGTGCCGAGTGGCTGCAGCGCCTCACCCACGCGTTTCCCAAGTTTGCATGGATCAACCCTGAGCCGCAGGGCGTATGGCAGTACCGCCAGAGCATCAGCATCATCCAGCAGCTCATCGGCAACCGCATGTTTCCGCTGTCGCTCAAGGGGCTGGAAGAGACCATGCGGCTGCTGTCCAAGTAGCCGCATAGCCCCGCCATGCGGCGCAACGCCGCTGGTGCCCACAGTCCCTGTCCTACAGAACTGCCGGGGTTTTCAGGGCATAGTGCCAGGCAGTTGCCTCCATACTCAGGCACTACTGCAACACGATTGCGGCATTGCACCCCTGACATGATTTTTTTCACGCCCGTTTCTGCTGCCAGCGCGCGCACCGTGCGCAAGGCACTGCCCCATTCAACGCCGGCCCCATGGTCGGCGTTGCTGCTTTGCGGCACGCTGGCGCTGCAAGGCTGCAGCCTGTGGCCACGCCAAGCCCCCACAGACGACGAGACCCACGCCACCACCGACGCAGCCACGGCGGCAGCGCAAGCAACGTTCAGCCTGGACATCAAAGCCCCTGACACGGTGCGCGAAACGCTGGAGCGCCACCTGGAACTGCAACGCTTTCGCCAGTTGCCCGACCTGCAGGCCGAAGAGCTGCGCCGCCTGCTGCACGCCGCCGACGCCAATGTGCGCGAGCTGCTGGGCACCCTGGGTTACTTTGCCCCGGATATCACCATCAGCCTGCGCGAAGCCCCCGCCGATGCGGCCGCTCCCACACCGCCCTATGCCGTCACCATCACCGTGGAGCCTGGACCCCAAACGCGCATTGCCAGTGCTGACATCCGCTTCACCGAAGGTGCAGAGGCGGAGCCCGATGCCCGGGTGCGCCAGCTGGAGCGCGTGCAACGCAACTGGGCCCTGCCCGAGGGCAGCGCCTTCACGCAATCGGGCTGGTCCAGTGCCAAAAGCGCGGGCCTGCGCCAGCTGCAGGCGCGCCGCTACCCCAGCGCCAGCATCACCAACAGCCGCGCCGAGGTGGATGCGGACACGCAGCAGGCAGCCCTGTCCGTCACATACGACCCAGGCCCGGCCTACCGCTTCGGGCCGCTGAAAGTGCAGGGCAACGAACGCTATGACCCCGACGGCGCGCGCCGCCTGGCGCGGCTGCCCACCGGCACCGTGTATGACGAGGCCGAAATGCTGGACGCCCAGCAGCGCTTGGCCAGCAGCGGCTACTACGACGCGGTGTTCCTGACGCTGGACACCGACAGCCCCACCCCGCAGGCCGCCCCGGTGATCGCCCAGGTGCGCGAGGCCAAGCTGCAAAAGCTGGTGTTTGGTGTGGGCGTGTCCACCGACAGCGGGCCGCGCCTGTCCATCGACCACACCCACAACCAATGGCCCACTGAGGGCTGGCGTGCCATCAACAAGCTCTCGCTCGACAAGAAGGCCCAGCAAATCGGCACCGGCTGGACCGCTCTGCCCGGCGAAAACGGCTGGCGCTGGTTCACCTCGGGCCTGGCCCAGCGCCAGCAAACGGGCGACTACGACGTCAACAGCGTGGAAGTGCTGGGCGGGCGCAGCCAAAGCACCAAGAACATCGACCGCACCTACTACCTACGCTACGACACTTCGCGCGCCCAGGGCCTCAATGCTCCGGCGGACAGCGCTGCCCTGAGCGTGAACTACGGCTGGACGGGCCGCTACTTCAACAGCAACACGGCCCCCACGCGCGGCTACGGCATTGCGGTGGAGCTGGGCGCAGGCGTCACGCTGCGGCCTGAGCGCAACCCCTTCACCCGCACGCTGGTGCGCTGGCAATCGTTCTTTCCCGCAGGGCGGGTCGAGGCGGGCGACGGCGTGGCCCGCAGCGCCCGCATTGCCGTGCGCACCGAAGTGGGCGCCGTGCTGGCACGCGACAGCGCCGAGATCCCCATCGCCCAGCTCTTCCTGACCGGGGGCGACACCACCGTGCGAGGCTACGGCTACCGTGCCATCGGTGCACGCACCGACAACAACCTGCTGTACGGCGGTCGCTACATGGGCGTGGCCAGCGTGGAGTGGCAACGCCCCATCGTCTATGGCGGCAACATGACCGACTGGGAAAGCACCCTGTTTGTGGACGCCGGTGCCGTGGCCGACCGCGTGGGCGACTTGGACCCGCGTGTGGGCGTAGGCACAGGCGTGCGCTGGCGCAGCCCCGTGGGGCCGCTGCAGGCCGACCTGGCCTGGGGCGTTCAATCGAGAAAGCTGCGGCTGCACTTGCGACTGGGATTCACCTTCTGATGCAGACACCACAAGACACGTCCTCGCCCACACCGCACACCCCACCAACGCCAGCCGCAGGCCCAGCCCCAACGGACCATCCGGCCCGCAAGGTGCTGCGCTGGCTGCTGTGGGCGCTGGCAGCCCTGTGCATCACCCTGGCCTGCGTGGCCGGGGCCGCCTGGTGGTGGGCCGGGCAGTCCACATCACTGGCCACCGCCCTGACGCAAGTGGCCCAGTGGCTGCCCGCAGGCCAAAGCCTGCAAAGCCGCGACGTCACAGGCTCGCTGCGCAGCGGCGGCCGCGTGGGTTGGCTGCGCTGGAGCAGCCCCACCCTGGCGGTGGAAGTGAGCGATGCCCAACTGGGCTGGCAACTGCCGCCCCTGCTGCAGCGCCAGTTGCAGCTGAGCACCGTGAGCGCGGCGCAGGTGCACATCACGCCCCTGCCACACCCGGCCAACGAGCCACCGCCCGCCACCGCCCCCCTGGAGCAACTGCTGCTTCCCCTGGCGATGGAGGTGCCGTTTGAGATCGCACAACTGCAATGGGGCCAGGCCGAACAAGGCACGGAGGAACAAGCAAGTACCGCAACCGCCGCCGACAAGCCCAGTGCCTCCCCACTGCAGGTGCACGGGCTGGCAGGCCAGTACCGTTTTGACGGACAGGCGCACCACCTGCGCATCGACCACCTGGCGCTGGCGCAGGGCCAGTACACCGCGCAGGCCACCCTGCAAGGCGCAGCGCCCATGGCACTGCAAGCCACGGTGGATGGCACCCTCACCACCGCCCTGCCCGGCCGCACCGAAGCATTCGCAGCCACCGCCCACGCCAGCCTGCAAGGCACGCTGGCCACAACAGCCGCCCAATTGCAGTTGCAGGCGAATGTGCAGCCTGGCACCTCACTGGCAGGCACCAAGGCCCAAGCAGCCGCCATGCGCGCCAGCGTGCAAGCCACGGTGCAACCCTGGGCGGCCCAGCCCGTGCAGCAAGCCCAGGCCACCCTGCAAGCCGTGAACCTGGCCGCCCTGTGGCCCCAGGCCCCCACCACCGATCTGCAGGGCACCCTGAGCCTGGGCACCACGGCGGGCAATGCCCCGCAACCCGCCACCTGGCAACTGGCGGCCGATGTGACCAACCGCCAGCCCGGCCCGTGGGATGCACAGCGCCTGCCCCTGGCCCAACTGCAAGCTCAGGCCACCTACAACGGCACGCAGTGGGCAGTGCCCAACGCCACCGCCACCGTGGGCGCTGGCCCCAACGCGGGCAGCCTCCGTGTGCAAGGCCGCTTCACGCCCGCCAGCGGCGTGCTGGAGGGAGAAGCCCGTCTGAGCAACCTGTCGCCCGCGGCGCTGCACACCGCACTCGCAGCGGCACCGCTGTCAGGCAGCCTGCAGGCCAGCGTGCCATCGCAGGCCACGCAGACCGTGCGCTTTGTGGCCGATGTGCGCGCCGCCCGCCCAGGCACCACAGCAGGCAATGCTGCAGCGCTGCGCATCGATGCGTTCTCGGCCCAAGGCCAGTGGAATCCCCTGGACAACGGGGGCACTGCGCGCATCGAGAAGCTGAACCTGCAAGCCCTGCAACTGCAGGCCCAAGCCACCGACCTACGCGTCAGCCGGGGTCCAGCCGCAGAGGCGGCTGCGCAGACGACCACACCCAAACCCGTCCCCACGCTGGCAGCGCAAGGGCTGTTGAACGTGACCGTGCCTGGGACCGAACTGCGCCTGCAAGGGCAAATGGCCCCGGGCACAGGCCAGGGCAACGGCCTGCTGCGCGTGAACGATGCGGAGCAAACCCTGCGCTGGCTGGGCCGCCTGCCCTGGGTGGGCGCAGCCCTGCAAAGCGCGCTGGGTGCGGCATCGGCCAAAGGCCAGGCGCAGCTGCAATGGCAGTGGAATGGCGGCTGGCACACGCTGCAGCAACAACTGCAAGCCGCCGCGCAGGGCACTGCCTGGCCCGCAGGCCAGCCTGCCTTTAGCGTGCAAGCCACGCTGAGCACCCCCCAGCTGGAGACGGTGCTGCCAGCGGGCGCGTCCAGCAACGTCGCCACATCCATCCAATGGCGGGCGGTGAAGGCTGAGCTGCAGGGGCAAATGACCCAAGCCAACCTGACAGTGGAAGGCGAGGCGCGCACCGGCACACAGCGCTGGTCGCTGCAAACCCGCCTGAGCGGCGGCCTCAGCGCCCCGGCAGCAGGCACTGGGGCGGGCGCTGCAGCAGGCTCCAGCACATGGCAAGCCCAGTGGAGCCAACTGCGCGCCCAGTGGCAAGACACGCGCCAGAGCGGCACCTGGACGGCCCAGCTCACCGAGCCGTGGAGCGTGTCGTTGCACAGCGGTGCCCCAGCGGCCAAACTGCTTGCCAAAGAACAGCCCCGCAAAGCCGCTGCCCACAAACCTCTGGGCTGGGCCGTGCAAGCCACCGCAGGCCAAGCCCAGATCACAGGCCCCCTGCCCGGCACTGTGCAACTGCGCTGGCAGCCCCTGCGCCTGACCACGGTGGCAGGCACCCTGCCCCGCGTGCAAACCCAGGGCACGCTACAGGGCCTGCCACTGGCCTGGGTGGATGCGCTGGGCACCGAGCAGGCCACCTCCCCGGCAACCGGCACCACACCCTCGCCCACAGCCCCCACCCTGGCCCCGCAACCTTTGCTGGCCCGACTGGGCCTGGCCACGGACATCTTGCTGGAGGGCCAATGGAACGTAGACACCACCGACACCCCACGCGCGAGCGCCAGCCTGCGGCGCACGCAGGGCGATGTGCGCATTCTGGGCGGCGATGCATCCACCGGCGTGGTCAGCCACAGCAGCGGCCAGGGACTGGGGGCTGGCAGCGTGCAAGCGGCCACCGCCGCAGCCGCCGTCAGCACGGCGGGCGTACGCCAGGCAGAGCTGTCGGTGCAACTGCAGGCCGACACCCTCAGCGCCCGCCTGCAATGGGCCAGTGCTCGCGCGGGCGAGATCGATGCCAGTGCCAACACCCGCATCCAATGGGATCAGGGTGAGCCCCCCTGGCCCGCCGACGCACCGCTGGCGGGCACCCTGCGCGCACGGCTGCCCGACGTGGGCGTGTGGTCGGCCCTGGCCCCCCCGGCTGGCGCGTGCGCGGCACGCTGGACGCCAACGCCACCCTGTCCGGCACCCGCAATGCCCCCCGCTGGGCAGGCACGCTGGCCGCAGATGACCTGGCTGTGCGCTCCCTGCTGGACGGAGTAGACCTGCAAGGCGGCCGCCTGCGCGCCAACCTGCGCGGCAACCAGGTGGAATTGACCGAGTTCCAGCTGCAAGGCGGGCGCGGCAGCAAAGCCCGCATCACGGGCCAAAGCGGCAACCGCACAGCAGCCCCTGACGAGCGAGGCACGCTCTCGGCCACCGGCCGCCTGGCCTGGACCGATGCCGACCCGGCCACCAACGCAGCGCCCCGCATCAGCCTGAACCTGCAAGCCCAGGCCAAAGCGCTGCAGGTGCTCGTGCGTGCCGATCGGCAAGTCAGCGTCTCGGGCAACCTGCAAGCCACGCTGGAGCAAGGCCAGTTCAGCCTGATCGGCCAGCTCACCACCGACCGCGCCACCATCTTGCTGCCCGACGAATCCGCCCCCACGCTGGGCTCTGACGTGGTGGTGCGCTCTGCCGCGCGCGACAAGCAGGCCCAGGCCAGCGCACAAGCCGCCGCCAAGGCCCAGCAAAAGGCCGAGCAACCCATACTAGAGCCTACCGGGCGCATCACCACCGCCAAGCCCCCGGTGATGGCCGTGACGCTGAACCTGGGCCGCGACTTTGCCCTGCAAGGTCACGGCATCACCACCCGGCTGACTGGCGAGGTGGAACTGCGCAGCAGCCCCACCCCCGGCGCGCCCCCGCGCGTGACGGGCGAGGTGCGCACCGAAGAGGGCCGCTACCGCGCCTGGGGCCAGGTTCTGGACGTGGAGACCGGCCTCATCCGCTTCAACGGCCCGTACAACAACCCCTCGCTCGACATCCTGGCGCTGCGCCCCAACATCAGCGTGCGCGCAGGCGTGCAGGTCACTGGCTCGGCCCTGGCGCCCCGGGTGCGCCTGTACTCAGACCCCGAACTGCCCGACGCCGAAAAGCTCGCCTGGGTGGTGCTGGGCCGCGACGCCACTGCAGGCGGTGCCGAAGCCGCTGTGCTGCAGCAAGCCGCGCTGACCCTGCTGGGCAACCGGGGCCAGTCGGTCACCGCCAACCTGGCCAGCCGCGTGGGCCTGGACGAGATCGGCTTCAAAAGCGCCGCAGCCGGCGAAGACGCCAGCGCCGCCGCCCTCACCTTCGGCAAACGCCTGTCCAAAGACCTGTACGTGACCTACGAACGCACCCTGTCGGGCACCATGGGCGCGCTGTACATCTTCTACGACCTCTCGCGCCGCCTCACCCTGCGCGGGCAAGCGGGCAGCAACAGTGCGGTGGATCTGATCTACACGATGAAGTACGACTGAGTATCTCAACCCGCCCAAAACCCACGGCCGCAGCCCCTACAATCGCGCCCAGTCTCCTCGTAGTTCAATGGATAGAACGAGTGCCTCCTAAGCGCTAGATACAGGTTCGATTCCTGTCGAGGGGACCAGAAAGCCGTTGATTTAAAAGGCTTTTTCAAAAAAACGGGACAAAGCCGGGACAAAACCCTACCCGTGCCCTGCCGGCATAACCCACCAGCTCAACGGTGCATAGCCACCAAAAGCGGGATGCACGCTGCCACTGAGGAGAAACCCGCCATGTGCGGTGCGTTCAATCCTCGGATGCGCCATTACAGCAATCAATTCATCCAAGCCCTGTCGCTGAGGACCAGTCGGCGCAAACAGTCGCGCGTATAGGTCTGGAGTAGATCGCACGCCCCGGTTGCTGATCGTCAGCCACCCAAACACCCGGCCGGCCCGGACATCGGCCGGCGACAGTTTGACGCCATTGAGGTGGAGTGGATAGACAGTGCAAAACACTGTATAAATATACAGCATCACAAGAAAAAGCGCACGGCCATGGAAAGCGACAAAACCCGACAAATCCCGTCATGTGGAAGGCTCACAAAACGGGCCGCGAGGCCGCGCCAGGCCTAGAGCGGCCGGGGGTCGGCAGGGTCGGCAAAACCGGCCTATCAAGAGGGCGGGCGCGGCGGGGTCTCGACTGCGCGCCGCCGGGCTGAATGGGGGTGGGTGCGGGTCTGGCCGGGGATGGGGGCGCCCTCCCCCTCTGGTCCCCCCCGCATGGGGCCAGCGAGGGGCACAACGGGGCGCGGGCATGGCCTGGGGTGGGTCAAGCGGTACGCGTGCTGTAGGGGCCAAAAAAAAGCCACCTCGCGGGTGGCTTTTGGAGATACGAAAAACGGCGCGAGTTACATGAATTCTTTTGTATTAAGCGTTTCACTTTCACGGCAGGCTGGACAAGTGACTACGACACGGCCAATAGCCCTTCCCAGCGTTGATGAATCTGAATCCCAGTGACGATTACAACTCCTGCAATAGATGTACGCCGACTCGATACCCGCTGGGACAGGTGCAGTGGCGTGCATGGTCTGTTCATTGGACTGCTCTTGCTTCCAACGGATGTGTAACAAGACAAACTTGTCTGTCTTCATTTCCTGCGGATTGGTCATTTATTGGTCCATAGCTAATTTCGTCCACAGAGCATAAATCGAACAAAGCACGTAAGAACATCACAGATTCAAATGCAGTTCTCTTCTAAAAATCATTCCAAACGCCTTACCAACAGGCGCTAGTAGCTATCTATTTAGTAGCACCTCCCGGCTTCACGCCCACCGTGTAGGGAACGAAACGAACCACTTCTTCACCGAGCCAGTCGTTCAGTTCAAGAAACCTCGTCTGTAGAGGGCCGATTTCATTGCGCGCAAAGACCTGAGCGGCAGGCTCCACCGCGCCAAAGCCGCCGGTGTTGCCAGGCACCACGCCCATCAGCTGGGGCGGGATGCGGTGGGCCGCCAGCAAGTCGTCGCGGCTCACGTTTTTGATGTTGAAAAACTCGTCCTTTGCGGCCACCTCGGACAAGGGAATCACTTGAATCCCGTCCTTCTTGCCGTTGGGTGCGTGCATGAAAAGGTTCTTGAAGTTGCCCGCGTGCTACCCCGGCGTGATGGGCGTGAAGGAATGGAGCGAGCCATCCGGCACCGTGACAGGCAAGAGCCGGCCGACGAACGGTGATTTTTCGGTGGCTGATCCGCGCTTTGCACCTTCGGCCGCCTGGAAAGATGGCCAGGCGCTGGGCGTGCGCAGTTGGGGCGAGCCCACCGGCACGGTGGCCGGGCAGCAGGGACCGCTGCAGGGCGCGTACAGCGTGGCCGACCCACGGCACGGCGGCCCCGACAAGCACTCGAACGAATACCGCATCGTGGCCTGGGACCGGACGGCGCGGGCGGTGACAAGCGCGCACGGTTCTGGCCAGGCTGTGGCTGATCCGCGTGCGGGCGATGACCCCGCGCAGCTGCATGGTAAGTGGCACGTCACACCATGGGCCGATGCCACGCGCGCCGTGATCGCGGGCAGCACTTCCGGCGAAGGCGCGGTGGCGGTGGCCGACCCGCGCCCGAACATCAAGCGCGTCAAGGGCGACCACTACCTGACCGGCGGGCACTATGGCGTGGTGCACTACTCGGACCCGGCCGGCGCGGTCAGTGCTTCGGCCTGCCACGACAACGGGCCGTGGAGCGTGGCCGACCCGAGGCCGGCCGGCGGTGCCACCGCGCTGGCCGCATCGCCCGCAATGCCATCGGCCAACGACAAGCTGGTGGCGCGCATCAGGTCACTGGATGGCACCTGGCACCGGCCATTCACCACCCTGGAGCTGGCAGCGCTGCAGAGCTTCATCGACCCCGAGGAATGGTTCGCAGCTGGCGGGCCTGCTGATCGAGGCGAGCGCTTTGTACTGGATGGACCGAGCGACCAGCGCTGGCGCGAGGCCATCGGCAACGCGGTGCCGCGCAAGTCGGCCAAGGCCATCGGCACAGTGATGGGCCAGACCATCCTGCTGGCCAAGAACGGCGAAACGTTCGTGCTGGGCAGCACGCCCATTTGGGTGCGGCCGATGGTGGCGGCGCTGGCGGTGGCGCGGGAAGGTGGCACGGCATGAACATAGAAGCGGTTTCCGTCTACGTAAAGATTGACGGGCGCGTGGTGCTGGCGCCTATTGCTCAAGAAAAAGCACAGCTATTCATGGGCATGCTGCCGGCCTTCCAAGAGGGGCAACCACCGAAGGCCAGTGTTTACGTTATGCCGAAAGAAGTCGCGGACCATGTGGAGGCTGCGGGCCGTGCGCTAAACGCAATGCTGACAAAGAAGAAAGGGGGCGCGCAATGAGCTTGCGCTGGGTGACAGTGGAAAAGGCATCTGAGGAAACCGGCCTGCCTTGTTCATTTTTTCACGAACGCACGGGGTTGTCGGGGGAGTGGCCAGAGCGCACCGTCTGGAAGTGGTTTGAGGGCCGTAAGATGATCGACCTTCAAGAGCTATACAACTTCATCGACAAGCGCCCGAGCATCCAAAGCAAGCGAGGCCGGCGCAAGACACCGCAATGCCAAGGGCTACAAGCAAACCTTCTGCCGGCGTAGTTATTCGAGACCAGCACCTGCAGATTGATTTGCGAACGGTGGGGTTCGGGAAAGAACGCCTGGACCTTCCACCGACGCCGGCGAACATCAAGTACGCCGAACGGCTGCGCGCCGAGATCCTGGGCAAGATCGAGCGCGGCACGTTCTCGCTGGCGGACTACTTCCCCGACAGCCCACGCGTGAAGCGCGACGCGCCGAGCCTCACGTTCAAGCAGCTCGCAAAAGAGTGGCTAAAAATCAAAACGCCTGAGCTGCAGCACAGCACCGCCGACCATTACGCGCAGGTGCTTTCAAGCTATCACTTTGACGACTGGCGCGAGAAGCGCATCGTGGAGTTGGACTACCGCGCCACCATGGCGCTGCTGGCCAAGATGCCGGCGAACCCAAAGACATTCAACAACAGCGCCACCGTGCTGCGCCAGGTGCTGGAGTACGGCTACAAGGCCAAGCTGCTGCGCGAACCGCTTTTCGAGGCGGTGGAAATGCGCAAGCACCAGAGCCCAGGCCCTGACCCTTTCACCATAGACGAGGTGGAGGCCATCCTGGCCGCCCTGCCCGCCGGGCCACCGCGCAACTACTTCGAGGTGGCGTTCTTCACCGGGCTGCGGCCTTCCGAGCTGATCGCCCTGCGCTGGTCCAAGGTGGACCGGAAAACCGGCTACATGAAGGTGGACGTGGCCCTTACCCGCTTTCAGGAAAAGGGCACCAAGACATGGAGCGCCAGAAACGTGGAGCTGTCGGCCAGGGCATTGGAGGCCCTGGAGCGACAGCGCACCGCCATGGGGAAACGGGCGGTACCGGCGGGGCACGTTTTCACGTCTGACGAGGGCGCGCCGTTCACTACAACCGACGAGCCATTGCGCAGCTGGTGGAAGCCGGCGGTGAAGGCCTCGAAGGTGCGGACGCGCGACGCGCGGCAGACCCGGCACACATTCGCCACCACGTGCCTGATGGCCGGCCTTACCCCTGGATGGGTGGCCATGCAGATGGGCCACTCGCCCGAGATGTTCTTCCGCGTCTACAGCCGGTGGATTCAGGGCGCCGATCAAGGGGCAGAACGCCGTAAGCTGGACGCGTTTCTAGGGCAAAAACACAGCTGCTAACATCCAGTTGCACCTGATGAGATCGGCCCCACAGTCAAATTGTGCTCGTCGGCTTCATCACAACGCCTTCGGATTGACGTCTAAAGGCAATCCTTCTCGGGACAGAAAACGAGCACCGATATGAACCTAAGAGCAACGTTTATCACTGCAGCTGCTGTGCTCTCCAGCAGTGCCTCAATTGCTGCAGCGCCTGCAGAGACAAAGGCTATTGATGATCTGGTAACTAAGCTCGCAGGAACAATTCTTGTCACTCCGCTAACTGAATCTGTCGAAGGCAAAACCACTGCGTGTGGGTTTGAATTTGCGGGTCTTACCCGTGACTTCAGCACTAAACAAGGGGCGCCCGTTAAGGTCATAGGCTCTTACTACTTGCGTGCAAACGGCTCTGATGGCTTGGGGTATTCACTAAAACTGGGGCTGATCGACGGCATGGGCGCGGAGAGCCGCCCCACTGCCCCAGCCAACGCCTTTGTGCGGTCGTCGAAGGGCCGGGCCCCATCAGCTAAGCCTGTTCGACTAGATTCAGACACACCTGGGTATGCCCTATTCCTGGGCTTAGTCGACGTGGACACAACGCCCACAGTCGAGGCAATACTCGATCAAAAAAAGATTGTGCTCGGCTACAACCGCAAGCCTGGCCAAACTGACGTTCTGACGACGGTGGATCTTCGCGTAGCTGAAACAAAAATGGTCGAGGGCGAAGTGAAACGGACCTATTCCGATGACACGGTAGCTGAGTTCAATCAGTGCCTCGGTGCGCTGATTGAAAGACTCAAAAGCAAGTAAGGAAAACGACAGGGCGGGAGTTTTTTCTCAGGCTTCGCATTGCTGCCAACATACCGGGACAAAAAGCGGGACAGGGACACCGAATTAAGCCGAAATTGGCAGTACGGTTTTCCGGCCACCATACGCAAAGATTCGGCCGAATTCAGCCTCTTTCTGGCTTATTTAGGTTCGATTCCTGTCGAGGGGACCAATCACCAGTCCGCCAGAGCCTATGCCCTTGCGGACTTTTTTATGGCGGCTGAACACTTCATCCGCTCTCAGGTGCTCGGCAACTCGACCAGCATCCACTCGGTTTCTTGGCGCCAGGCAATCTCCGCGCAGTTTTGAATTTGGGCAGCGGGCAATGCGCTGTCCAATGTGCACACAGACAGCACGACATCTTCACCAGCGGGTGTGCTGCCAACCCAGGATTGCGCCCGCGCCAGCAGCTGCCCAGATCCCGGCACCGCATTCGCAGGACGGCACTCAATGCGGCGTATGCGTGAAAAGTCTACCCCCGTTTCAGTGCATTTGAAGTACGACTCCTTGAGCGTCCACCACTGCAGAAACAACAGGCGCTGCTGCGGCCCCATCGCCATGGCGCTCAATTGGCGCATCTCTTCATCGGTACAGGCCAAGCCAGCCAATGCCAGCACGTCGCGCTTGCCCGCGCGTGCATCCACCACTTCCACATCCACCCCCACAGGCTGGCGAAAGGCCGCACAAGCCAGCAGGGAAGCGCTATGTGACAAAGACAAGTGGGTGTTTGCAGCCAGCACGGCCCCATGCACCGCAGTGTTGAGCCGGGGCGGTTTTCCCTCAGGAGCATCGAGCCGCCAAGTGCTGCTTGCATGGCCATAGACCAGAGCGAGCAGGTGGCGCAGGGCATAGCGACACGCCATGAATTCGTGGTGACGGCCAGGCTGGCGCATGGCCGCGGCGCGAGCCAACTCGCTTGCAGTCAGCCACCCAGGCTCTAGCTGCTGCGCCGCGCCCCCCATCAAGGCCTGCGGGGCCAGCAGCAGCCGAAGACCGGGCTCCAACTCCATCGCCGTCCTCAGCGCCGGGTTATTTCGCGATGTTTGCGTAGGTTCCCTTGAGGGCCACGCCAGTCACGATGTTGCCATCGTGGCACTGGAAGGTCACCGGGTCCTTCACCGCATTGCGCTTGTAGAAGCTGTGCATGTCCACCACAGCGTTGGCACCCTTTTCCTTGGCCGATTGCTGGAACGCCATCAAGGCAGACAGTGCAGCCCATTTGCAAGCGGTGGCAGTGTCCTTGCCCACACTATTGGTCTTCTTGTTGGAGACATCCTCACCCAGACGGGCGACCACCTTGGGGGTGTTCGCACCGGACAGGTGGAACGCCACGCTACCGTCCAACTTGCCTTGTTCAACCCCCAATCGCACCACTTCATCCAGGGGCAATGTGATCACTTCGTCACGGGCATGGACCAAGCCCATGGCCGTGAGGGTCGCCAGCAAAACAATCGCTTTTTTCATTTTTCTCTCCCGGCCTTTCACAGAAGACCTGTTGCGTTTTTAGGGACGATTCCCGGTCTGCAAAGCAGCTCAGCCAATGGGTGCTTTACTGCCCACCAATTTGTTTGATCAAGTTCCGAACCCAACGGTTGTAGTTGGGGTGAATTTTGCGCTGCCCATCCACTTCGGCGTAATTGAGGTTGGTGCTCGTGACATACCGAACCAGGTAGCCCGAAGTGTCATAGGTGACGGAGACAGTGACCTGGTGCTTGCCCTGCTTGTCGTATTGCAACTCCAGCAGTTCGGGGGTCTCTCGCACCACGGCCCACCCAAGGGATTGGCCCGCAGCAATGATGCGATCACGGCTGTGTTGCAAATCTGTAGCCTGGCTACCCACCGTCAAAACTCTGGGGGGTTCGTAGAGGTCTGCCGTGCGCGCCACTGCGGCGCCGCTGGACATCGCAAGCGCCAGGAGCAAGGCACCCGTCCATCCCACTTTGCGCATAGATTTCATTTACTGATGGCTCCATCGTTTGAAGATTAAAGAGGTATTGATACCGCCAAAGGCGAAGTTGTTGCTCATCACCACTTCGGTATGCAACGGACGCGCTTTACCCATGATGAAGTCCACAGCGCCGCAGCGCGGGTCTGGCTCGACCAGGTTCGCGTTGTGTGCGAACCAGCCTTCACGCATCATCTCCAGCGTCATCCAGGCCTCCAGCGCGCCGCAGGCCCCCAGGGTGTGGCCCATGTAGCCCTTGAGCGTGCTCACAGGCACCGCATCGCCAAACACGGCATGGGTGGCATGGGTCTCCGCAATGTCGCCCTGGTCCGTGGCAGTGCCGTGGGCGTTGATGTAGCCAATGGCCTCAGGGGGCAAGCCCGCATCGTCCAAAGCCATGCGCATGGCCTGGGCCATGGTGATGGGGTTGGGGTGGGTGACGTGGGTGCCATCGGAGTTGGAGGCGAAACCAATGATCTCGGCCAGAATGTTCGCGCCACGCGCCTGGGCGTGCGAGAGTTCTTCCAGGACAAAGGTGCATGCGCCCTCCCCCAGCACCAGGCCATCACGGCCCACATCGAAGGGGCGTGGGGTCAGCTCGGGCGTGCCGTTCTTGGTGCTGGTGGCAAACAGGGTGTCGAACACGGCAGCCTGCGTCGCATCCAATTCTTCGGCACCGCCTGCCAGCATCGCGAGTTGTTTGCCGCTTTGAATGGCCTCGTAGGCGTAACCCAAGCCCTGGCTGCCCGACGTACAGGCGCTGGACGTGGTGATGATGCGGCCCGTGGTGCCAAAGAACACGCCGATGTTCACTGGCGCCGTGTGAGACATCATCTTGATGTAGGTGTTGGCGTTGATGCCTTCGGTGCTTTTCTCGGCCATCATGCGCCCGAAGTCGCCAATGGCAGCGGGCGTGCCGGCGGAGGAACCGTAGGAAACCCCCATCTGCCCGCTCTTGACGAAGGGGTCCCCCAACAAACCCGCGCTCTCCAGGGCCAGCTCTGTGGCACGCGTGGCCATCAACGCCACACGCCCCATGCTGCGCATGGTCTTGCGGTTGTAGTGCGCGGGCAGCTCAAAGGGAGCCACCGTGCTGCCCAGCTGGGTGCTCAGGCCTTCATAGTCAGCCCATTCATGCATCACGCGGATGGCATTGCGACCGCTCAGCAGGTGGCTGCGTACCGTGGCCCAATCGTTGCCCAACGGGCTCAACGCACCGATGCCGGTGACGACCACACGGCGCTTGGTAGTTCCAGGGGAAGCGTTCATCCGACCATACCTCCGTTCACCGAAATCACCTGGCGCGTCACGTACGAAGCCTCTGCACCCATGAGGAAGGCGACCACGCCAGCGACCTCATCCACGGTGCCCATGCGGCGCATGGGAATCAACTCCAGCGCATGCTCCAGCACCTCTTCGCTGACCATTTCGGTGTCAATCAAGCCAGGGGCCACGCAGTTGACGGTGATATTGCGCTTGGCCAGCTCGATGGCCAACGACTTGGTCGCACCAATCACACCCGCCTTGGCAGCGCTGTAGTTGGCCTGCCCACGGTTGCCCATGAGCGCCGAGACCGAGGCCAAGGTAACGATGCGCCCCGGCCTGCGTCGGCGCACCATGGGCATGACCACGGGATGCAGCACGTTGTAGAAGGCGTCGAGGTTGGTGTGCACCACGCGGTCCCATTCCTCGCCGGTCATGGCGGGGAAGGCGTTGTCCATAGCAATGCCGGCGTTGCAGACCACGCCGTAGTAGGCCCCATGGGCCTGCATGTCGGCCTCCAGTGCGGCCGCGCAGGCGGCGCGATCGGCCACATCAAACTGCAGCACGCGTGCGCTGCGGCCCAGGGCCTCAATTTCGGCCACGGCGCTCTGGGCCAAATCCATGCCACTGCGGCAATGCACCACGATGTTGTGGCCCGCCCGCGCCAGACGCAGCGCAATCGCGCGCCCAATGCCTCGGCTGGACCCCGTCACCAGCACGGTGGTGTCCGAAGCCGACGTAGGTGTCGTTGTGTGTGTCAGATCATTCATTCTTTGGTCCATCTACCGTCCATCTACTGCCCATCTCCTGGATGGCGATTTTTAGTGTGTTGCTGGATGCCCGATGTGTGCAGCTGGGCATTGGCGTAACCCTTGCACAATGAGCGGCCCAATCTCCAGGCAAAGTCTTCGCCCACTGGATCTCTCAGGAACTTGCCGCTGGCGCAGCGGCAATGTAGGCGCCACCGTCTTCGGGCTCAAAGACCGAAACGCGCGCACTGGCCAGCTCCACGTCACCGTCTGCATGAATGCGGCAATCGAACATGCCCAGGCCGTTGTCGCCCAGCAACTCGCAGCGCACACTGACCCTAAGGCGCTGACCCGGTGCAAAAAAGGGCTGCACTGCCTCGTACCGGCGCGAGCCCAGCAAAAAGCCAATCTTGACCGCTTGCCCTTTTTGCCGCGCGCGCCAGCCCGCCCAGGCGGCCACTGTCTGTGCCATGTATTCCATGCCGACCCAAGAGGGCATGCCTGCGTCCTGCAAAAACAAACCGTCGCGTGGCACGG
Source organism: Acidovorax sp. 1608163 (assembly GCF_003669015.1). Taxonomy (NCBI): domain Bacteria; kingdom Pseudomonadati; phylum Pseudomonadota; class Betaproteobacteria; order Burkholderiales; family Comamonadaceae; genus Acidovorax; species Acidovorax sp. 1608163. Next base: position 1,019,821 of record NZ_CP033069.1, on the reverse strand, counting down.
TCACCTCGGCCACAGCCGTGTCCTCGTCTGCGGCAACCAGGCGGTCCAGCAGCAGCATGACGCCGCGGTGGGGTACGTAGTTTTCGATGGGAAGAAATTCGCTGCTCATCACGTTGTCATCACTCATCAGGCGGCTGTGAACAACAGAGCGCTGTTGCTGCCGCCAAAGGCAAAAGAATTGCTCATCACGGCACGAACGGGGCGCCCTAACCGCAGACCGGGTACAACAGGCGCCAGAGAGGGTACGTCCGGGTCGGCCATGCCATCCCACCAATGCACGGGCAGCACGCCCTGCGGGTTGTTGTGCAGCACATGCCAAGCCACGGCCGCCTCCAGCGCGCCGGCTGCCGCCAAAGCGTGCCCCGTGAGCGGTTTGGTGGAACTGACCGCCACGCCATTGCCCAACACTGCGTGCACGGCATGGCTTTCCATGGCGTCGTTGTGCGGCGTGGCCGTACCGTGCAGATTGACGTAGTCCACGTCAGCGGGCTCCAGACCCGCGCGTGCGAGTGCCTGCCGCATGGCAGCCGCAGCCCCTTGGCCCGTGGGATCAGGGGCGGACATATGGTGCGCGTCTTGCGACTCGCCCCAGCCTGCCAAACGGACAGGCCCGGCCTCACGGCTCAGGACAAAGAAGGCCGCTGCCTCACCCAGATTGATGCCATTGCGGTGCACGGACAGAGGGTTACAGCGCTTGACCGAAACAGCCTCCAGCGCACTGAAACCCGCCAGGGTAAAGCGGCCCAACGCGTCCACGCCACCAGCTACCACGGCATCAGCCATGCCCGCCCGCAGCAACCGCGCGGCAGACGCCAGCGCCTTGGCCCCAGAAGAACAGGCGGTAGAAATGGTATGGGCTGGCCCACGCACACCCAGGTGCTGCGCCAAAAATTCAGCCACGTTCCCCATCTCTTGCAAAGGGTAGGAAAAACCAGGAGGGAACCGCCCTTCATTGAACAAGCAGCGGGCGGCGGCTTCACCCTCTTCAATGCCGGCCGCACTGGTGCCCACGACGAGCGCTACGCGTGTGGGACCAAAACGTGCAATGGCCTGCGCGACCGCACCTTGCAAAGCGTGCAGAGCCCCCCAGGCCAACGCGTTGTTGCGAGAGCGCTGATGCGCCGGTGCAAAGTCCAGTGCAGGCAGCTCAACACCCTCAGGCAAGCACCCCAAGGGCAATACACGGCCCGGCGAGTATTGGTCTGTCCACCGCAAGGTCTGGGGATCGGCGTCCGCAAACAGGTGGGCACGCATGGATTCGGCATCGACCCCCAATGCGCTGTAAGCCGATGCTGCGTTCAGATAGACGGGCGTGGTGGCGGACATCAAACCGGCTCCTGCGCAGTAGCGCACAGTTGGGGGCCCCCAGGAGACTCCACCCGCAAAGTGAAAGGGCCCTGGGGGTAAACGATCTCCACCGCCGAACTCTCCACAAATTGCACGCGCACATACTCCTTGCCATCACGCAGCAGGCGACGGCCAGTGGCAGAGCTTTCCAATTGCCATGGTGCCCCCATTGCCGCCACAGCCTGCTGTACCACCGGCGTGGGCCAGAAAGCCAGTTGCAGATCACTGAGCACTTGCTCAGGCGTCAACTGCGCAGGCCAGTGGCGCGAAAGCTGTGTATCCCACTGCAGGCCGTCCCAGGCCATGGTGCCCATGCCCTGCCCCATCACGAAGAAGGCCAGGCGCACAGCCTGCCCATCCACCTCCAACAAGGCTTCCAATTGCTGCGCAGGCTGGCCTGGGCGCTGGACTGTCAACCGCTGCTGTACGCCCACGGTGCAGCCCAGGGCAGCGGGTGCCAGCGCCAGCAACGGTGGGTGGGTTGCGCCAGCCGATGGGCCACCCGGCAAGGCACAGCCCGCCAGCAATGCCATCGCAAAGGCCAGCAACGGCACGCATGCCCTCGCCACCAATCGGTCGGGGCTGTCAACTCGTTCTCGCTGGCGCATCATTTCGCCCCCACTTTCTTGTCGTTCGTATCGCCCATGCCCGCCCGAAACAAGGGCGCTAGCACCAACACCAGCGGCAAGCCCAACATCAACGTCAGGCCGAAGGCCCTGAGTGCGGGGGTTTGTGACAGACCGAGCAGACCAAAAGACAACCAGGTGCTGCCCGCGCCAATCACCACAGCAAGCCAGGCATGGGGGTCGTCTTCATGCTCCTGCAGGAAGATGCCGTAGTCGATGCCCACGCCCAGCAGCAACATGAGCGCCAGCACGTTGAACAGCTGCCAGGGCGCACCCGTGGCCGTCAGTGCACCCACCACCACCAAGCTGGCGAGCACCGTGGGCATCCAGGCGCGCCAGGCCTTGCGGCCAAAGCGCAGCCACAGAGCTGCCAGCACCAGTGCGTGTCCCAACAGCAGCAACTCGGTCATGGAGATACGGTAGCGCTGCAGCAGGCCCGATATCTCGGCCGGCTTGTCCACCCAAGCCACGCCTTCCAGGCCCTGCACGGCGCCTTCCAAAACGGGCAGCGCCTCGACACCCTTCACACCTCGCAGCATGAGCAGGCTGCGGTAGCTGCCATCACGCTCGCCCAGCCACAACGGCCGCGCGGCTGCCGAAATGGGCTGCGCCAGCCAGGCCTGCACCGTGAGTGGTGCAGATGCAGGGCGGCCAACCAGCGCGAAGTCTTCGCCCAACGCCGTGCTCACCCCCTTGAACACGGCGGTCTGGGCACGGGCCACCAACTGTGCATCGCCGTCCTGGCGCCGGGCCGATGGAACCCAATCTGACACGGCGCTGTAACCCGCCAGCACCTGGCGCGCCACCAGCGCGTCGAGCCGATCTTTGAGTTCCTCTTCTCGCTGCAGCACCTGTTCCGGCGTCTTGCCCTGCACCAGATAGAACTGCGCAGGGCTGGGCAGGCCCAGGATCTCGCTCACTTGGCGCTGCTGCGCCACCAGAGGGGTGGAGGCGTTCTGCAACTGGCGCACGTCATCCTGCACGCGCAGGCCACCCAGCAACCAAAGGAGCAGCACCAGTACCGAGCAGGCAGCCACAGAGCCAGGCAGCGCATGGCGCCAGCGCGGCCAAGCCATCAGCGTCTGGCCAATGCGCTGGGCCACAGGGCTGTGCGGCATGCTGCCCCGGTCCAGCCAAGGGAACCAGCAGACCACGGTGAGCATGGCCGCAGTGAGCCCCACCACCGAGAAAACCGCCATCTGCCGCAAGCCCGGAAAGGCTGCAGCGCCCAATGCCAGATAGGCGATGGCGCTGGTGCCCAAAGCCAGCCACAGCGCTGGCATCAGCCCCCGCATGAGCCCATGCGGGCTGCGTCCGGGCGCCCCCTGGCGGCTGGCAAAGTAGTGGATGCCATAGTCTTCCGCCACACCCACCAGGCTGGCACCAAATACCAAGGTCAACAGGTGCACCTGCGCGAAGAACAGCGCCGTGACCGACAGCGCCACCGCGCAGCCCACCAGCAGCGAAACACCGACCAGCGCCACCGGCCGCAGCGAACGGAAGGCCAGCCAAGCCAGCAGCAGCACGCCAGCAAGAGAGCCCCAGCCGATGGTGTTGATCTCGCGGTTGGCCTGCACAGCCGCTGCTTCAGCGTGCAGGGGCACGCCGGCCACGACCATGCGGGCGCCAGGCCACTTCGCCTGCACATTGGCCAGCGCCTGTTGCAGCGCATTGCCCAGTACCGGCTCGCCCGAAAGGCGAAAGGCCGAGCCCTCCAGCGTGTACTGCAGGACCGACCACTGCAATCCGCCAGCCGCCACCCACAGCTCGCCGTCGCGTGGCCGCGCTTGGCTTTGCGCGCCGCGCGCAGTCCACCACTGTGTCCACAAGCCCAGGGGGTCGCTCACCCAATCGGACAGGCGGGCCTGCACAGCAGGCTGGTACAAGTCCTGCAGCGCTTTTTGCACCAGTGCGGCATCGGACGTACCCGCCAGCATGGCGCGCTGCTCGGGCGTGAGCAGGCGATCGCGCCAGGGCTGGTAGAAGCCGAGCGCGGCATCTATGGAGGTCTTCTGCGCCATGGCGTCTTCCCGCAGGAGCGCGCCAGCCCCCGCACCCAGCGACTGGCGGAACACTTGCGCAGCCGAGCGCGTCTCGTTCCACTCGCCTGTGCCCAGCAACACCACCACCTGGCGGGACATCTGCCCCACCAGTTGCTCGGTGGCCAGGGCCACGTCGGGTGCCTGCTCGTTCACAGGCAAGAGGGCCATCACGTCGGTGTCAATGCCGTCATGCTTCCAGAACTGCCATTGGTGCACGCCCACGGCGATGGTCACCAACAGCCAGGCCAGTGCCGCCGTGCGCCACAGCCAGCCTGGCTGGGCGTCTTGGGGGGACATGGAATTCACAAGCATTGCGCTACGCCACCCTCAGTCAAACTGCGCCGCATCCTGCGGGCGCAAGGCGTTTTCTGCCACGGGGGCCGTGATGCGAATCACGCTGCTGTCGCCACGCGCCTCCTGCAGCTTGACCTCTTGCACGAACTGGTTGCCTTGCAGATCTACGGCAGCAAGCCACTGGGCCAGTGTGGGATCGCGGGGTACGAGGTGCAGCGACCACCCCTTGGCCGCCACCTGCCCCGTCACCTCAAAGTGCTGGGTGAGTTCTGCCAGGTTGGCCGACATCACGGCGAACAGCATGGCATTGACGGTGCGCAGCACCGGCTCATCCTGCGCCCGCATCTGCATGGTCACCTTGCCGTCGCTGCCGCGCGACTGCAGGCTGTCAGGTTTGACGACCAGCAGCGATTCATACGGCCGCAGCACATGCCAGACGATGCCTCTGCCACGCGCCACAACAAAATCGCCGCTGGACCGAAGTGGCTGCTTGAAGCCCTTGACGGTCTTGAGCTGCTCGAAGGTGCCACGCACGACAGGGGCGTCCTGCACACGCTGGCGCACCTGGGCAAGCAGCTCCTGCGCGGCAGGCTCTGCCGCATGCACCGGAGCAAGCGCCAACGCACACAGTGCCATAGCCCACCACCATGCAGAGAACCTCATGGTGCCACCCCCAACCGTTCCCACAACACAGGCGGGCAGACGAAGCACATGGCACGTGTCTGCATATCCACCGCCACCTGGATGGTGTGTGCACTGTTGACCTTGTGGCCCGTTGCAGCGTCACGCAGCAGATAGTCGATGCGCAGGCGGTTCTCCCACTCGGTGATGGTGGCACGCACCTTGAGCGTCTGGCCAAAGGTGGCCGGGCGCACATACTTGAGGCGCATGTCCACGACAGGCCATGCGTAGCCCGAATCGCGCATGCGCGGGTAGTCGTAGTTGAACTGCGCCAGCAACGCGCTGCGCGCCAGCTCCAGGTAACGCACGTAGTGGCCGTGGTACACGATCTCCATCACGTCGATGTCGTAAAACGCCGGTGTGATGTCGATCTCGCAAGTCAGCCGATCGCGCGATGCCAGCTCTTTGTCAGTCGGCATAAAAGAGCCCCCTGGAAAAATAGGACACGGGGGTGCAGCTCATGGGGGAGAGTCCATTGATCATGGGATCAAGCAGTGGAAGCAGGACGCGCAGCCACGCCTTGCTCCCAGAAGGGGAAAAAGTTAAACCAGTCGTAGGGCGCCTTGCACAGCATGCGCTCGAGCTGCTGGGCGTAGAGGGATGCGTACTCGGCAATGGCCTGCTCGCGCCGGGCCCGCGGTAGCTGCACGCGGTCGGCCAGCGGCACAAACTCCACGGCATAGCCCTCGCCTTCGTGCACGCAGCCCATGAAGTAGAGCGGACATTCAAGCACCGCCGCCAGGATGTAAGGACCACAAGGGAAAGGGGCCTCATGCCCCAGGAACGGGGCGTGCGTGACACGGCTCTCGTGCACAGGAACACGGTCGCCCGCAATGGCAATGAGCTCGCCACGCGCCACGCGCTCGGCCAGCATGATGGCGGTGGCCGCGTTGAATTCAGTGACCTGCAACAATTGCACTCCGCTGTCCGGCGCCAGGCGCTGCATCAGCCGATTGAAGCGCTGGGCATGGGCCGTGTGCACCAGAACGTTGAGCCGCAGCCCCTCACGCCGTTCAGCCATGGCGCGGCACAGCTCGATGCAGCCCATGTGCGCGGTAACCACCACCGCCCCTCGCCCCTGCGCCAGCAGAGCATCGAGCGACTCACCCCCAACGAAAGCCACGCGCTCGAACCGGTAACGCCCGGTGAGCGCCAACAGCTTGTCCAAAATCACCTGCGCAAACACCCGAAAGTGCTGCAGACTCTGCCGCCAGCCCGGCACCGCAGGCCACAAGCCATGGGCCGCCTGCATGCGCTGCAGATACTGCAAGGAGGCGCGGCGTGCTACCGGCTTGGCCAGCCAGTAGTACGCCACAACAGGGTACAAACACGCCAGGAACGGCCAGCGACCCAGAAACCGGTGCACCTGGTACAGCAGCCACATGCCAGCCACAAAGGTGCTTTCCCCCAAATGCGCCCAGTGCGGCACCTCTTGCGAGGTGACATCCTGCGTCGTGGCTTGGGCCCGAGGTGCGCGTGCCGTCATGCCACCGACCTGCGACGGGAACGCCCCAACAGCTTGCGTGCGAGCAAAACAGGGCTGCGCAGCAGCATCCCGCCAAACAGGCGGGTGTGCATGCCCGAGATGAGCACGTTGTCGCGCCACACGCGAAAGTGCGACAAACCATCCTGCGGGTAGGTCACAGCCGTGCGCTGCGTGATGAAAGGCACGCCCTTCCAGTGCATGCGGACAAGGATCTCCGTATCGAACTCCATGTGCTTGCCAATGCGGGCGCCGTCCATCACGCCAATCGCGTCGCGCAGCGGGTAGACACGAAAGCCGCACATCGAATCTTCGATGTCCAGCGACAAGGTGTTGATCCACACCCACACATGGGTGGCATAGCGGCCATACAGGCGTGCTTTGGGCACGCTGGCGTCATAGCGTGGCGCACCACACACCATGGCGTCAGGCTGGGCTCGGGCCAACGCAATGAATTCGGGGATGTCGGCTACGGCGTGCTGCCCATCAGCGTCGATCTGCAGCACATGGCTGTAGCCAGCTGCCAGCGCATGGCGCATCCCCGTCATCACGGCGCCCCCTTTGCCCTGGTTGTGCACCAGTCGCAGCACCGTGACCAAGGCCCCATGCTGCACACCCAGCGCGTCCAATACCGCAGCACAGCCGGGCTCGGAGCCGTCGTCCACAAGGATGCAGTGCAGGCCAGCGTCCAGCACGCCCTGCACCATGCGGCCAATGGTGGTGGGGTGGTTGTAGACCGGGATGATGGCCACCGGGTTGAACCTGGGCACGGTCATGCCTGCACCCCGTGTACCAGTCGCCCGCTGGCATGCGATCCGCGCTCAGAGGTCAAGGCAAACTGCAAGCTCCCTTTGTCAGCCACCCATTGCAATTGGACCTGCACGGTGTCACCGGGCAGGATGGGTTGCTGGAACTTGACCACCTCGGCCCGCAAAAAAGCCGAAGGGATGCCAAAAGCCTGCATGCCCAGCGCCACAACCCAGTGCAGTTGCGCCACGCCTGGCACGATGGGGGCGCCAGGAAAATGTCCATCCAGCACGCGCAGTTGCGCATCCACCCGCAAACTGGCCGTCGCCTGGTGCGCACTGCGCTGCAGCCATTGGGGCGGCGGCATCAGCGGGCGAAACAGCTCCAGCAGGTCATGCTGCGTGGTCTTGCCTTGCGCGTTTTGCGGTAGACGTGCCACGTAGCGCCAGCTGCGCGGCAGCGCCACGCGGTCCACACAGGGCTCGAGCAAGCTGCGCAGCGCAGCGCCCATCTGCCTGCGCCCCTGCTGCTGCAGGACCAGCCAGCCCGCGTCATTGAGCTCCAGCACCATACCCACACGGGCCGCAGAGTGAGGCAACTCAAGCACCACCGCTTTGACTGCGGTCGCCCATCCACTGGCCAACAGAGCGTTTTCCATGGCCGTCAGGGAAATGCGTTTCTCCGCGATCTTCACGATCCGGTCAGCCCGGCCCTGCAGCACAAAGCCTGTACCACCGTCCTGCGGCAGAGCACGGTCGGCAGTCTCCCACCACACCGCTGCATCGGGTAAGTGGCCCGAGCGCACGAAGAGGCAGCCACTGTCGGCCAGGCGCACCTGGACGCCCGGCAGGGGCTGCCAGGCATCGCCCTGCTCAGCCCTGCGCCGCCAGGCAATGCCGCCGGTCTCAGAGCTACCAAACACCTCGGTGGGCGAGTGCCCGAACAAGGCCAGGCTCTGCGCTGACGCATCGGGAGGCAAAGGGCCGCCCGACGAAAAAATGCCGCGCAGCCCTTGCGACGCGGCCGCCCAGTCCAGATGGTCCGGCAGGCGACTGAGCATGGCCGGGCTCGAAATCAGCAACGCAGGCCCAGGCACGGACAGCTGCGCCACCAGTTCTTCGGGGTAGCGCAAGAAGTCAGTGCCCAGCAGACGGCCTGCGGCCAGCGGCCACAGCACACGGAACAACAAGCCATAGATGTGCTGGTGCGACACCGTGGCCAGCGTGCGCAGGCCAGGCGCATCGGCCAGGGCGCCGAACACGGCCTGCAGGGCATGCACTTCGGCATCCAGCTGAGAGAGGTGCTTTGCAATGCGCTCAGGGGCGCCTGTAGAGCCAGAAGTGAACATCACCACCCGCGCATCACGCAACGACAGAGGCTGCAGCACCACGGCTGCGGCGCCAGCGCCGTCCGGCAGCACAGCGTCCGGCAGCAGGCCCGCACACGCCTGCACCTGGGGCAGCAGGTGTGCCAAGGTGTGTGGTTGCAGGTCGCTGGCGAGCACTGGCGTCTTGCCCGCGTGCCAGGCGCCCCACAGCGCTGCCGCAAAGGACAGTGGGTCGTCAAAATACAGGCCCACCTCGGTGCCCGGCACCTTCTGGAAGGCTGCGCACCAGGCCTGCACGCTGTGCAGCCAGTCTGCATGCGATACCGTGCGCCCGCCCACGGCCGCCACCGCATGCGTGGCCGCACGCGACTGCGGCAGTGCCACTTCGGACAATGCTGAGAAAGTATTCACCTTTGCTCGATTCCTGGATTCTTGGAGTTGTTGGAACAGGGAAAGCAGTTTTTCTGGATCAGGCCATGGCTTCGCGGCGCCTCACCCATTGCCGTATGCACCACTCAGTGCCCATCAGGCAGCCCATCAATATGTAGGCGATGAGACCGTTGTACAGGGCCCAGGTGGCGTCGCTGCTGAAGGTGGCGGTATAGGCAGCGGCGGCGCCGTTAAGCACAAAGAACACACACCACACCACCGTCACCTTGCGCGTGTAGCGCACGCCCGAGGTCGAAAGGCCAGGTTCGGTGAGCCGGGCCAGTCGCTCCACCACGGAGGGCGGGTGGCGCAGGCTGAACGTGAAAACCACCAGCAGCACGGCGTTGACCAGCACCGGGTAGAGCTTGACGGCCAGCGCATCGCCCTGCCACCAGGCAGCCAGGGCCAGCACCGCAGCCCCCAAGGCTACTGCCCACCAAAAGCGCTGGCGCGTGACCACCGCGCGCAGCACGGCCAGCAGCACCAGCAGCACGGCCAGCCACTGCGGAGCCACACGGCCCATGGCCAGGTATACGCCCAGTGGGTACAACACCGTCAACACCACCAGCATGGCGGTCACCAGCTTGTGCATGGCGCGCAGGTCGTAGTCGCGTTCAGGCTGCGGGCGCGGGCTCGTTCACCAATTGGTGCAAAGCGTCCACCACGTCCTGCACCGTGCGCACAGCCTTGAAGGCATCGGCATTCAAGCGCTTGCCCACCCAGGGCTTGAGTTGGACGATCAAATCCACAGCGTCGATGCTGTCGATGTCCAGATCGTCGTACAGGCGGGCGTCCGGGGTGATGCGGCTGGCGTCTATCTCGAAAGTCTCTTGCAAGATAGAGGCGATGCGCTCATAAATGGCTTCTTTGTTCATATGCAGTAACCGTGAAAACTGTGGTGCTTGTCTCGCGCAGACTGGGACTGGGCTACTGCGCGCGATGGGCTGCCACGAAGGCAGCCAGGGAACGGACGCTGCCAAAGTGCTGGCGTGTCTGCTCCGAATCGGCGGACAGGCTCAGCCCGTAGCGCTTTTGCAATGCCAGACCCAACTCCAGGGCATCGATGGAATCCAGCCCCAGGCCCTCCACAAACAGAGGTGCCACAGGGTCAATGTCGTCTGGGGTGATGTCTTCCAGCGCCAGGGACGAAATGATGATCTCTTTGATCTCTTGCTCAAGTTGAGGCACAGGCTGATCTCTTAAAAAGTTGTTCTGACAAATGCTCAGTCACATGGCGTGCCGCCAATGCTTCGCTGGCAGACGATGCACAAAAATCGTGAATCTCAATATCTTCACGGACCTCGATCGTGAAATGGGGTTTGCGTGCGGGCACTTTCCACCATGGCGTTCCTTTGGTCAGCATCGGCAAGCTGCTGTGGATGTGCACAGGCGTGATGTCCACACGCCCCTTCACAGCCACATGGGCTGCGCCACGCTGCAGCTTGACGGGGCCACTCAGCGGCGTGCGCGTGCCCTCCGGAAATACGATGAGGTTGTTGCCCGCCTTGAGTGACCGTACGCAGTCTTCCAGCAAACCCGCACCATCGCCATTGGTGATGAAACCAGCCGCACGGATGGGGCCGCGCGTGAAGGGGTTGCGCGACAACTGCGCTTTGACGATGCAATCGGCATGGCGCACAAAGGAAATCAGAAACACCACGTCAATCAGCGATGGGTGATTGGCGAGGATCAACAGTCCGCGCCGCTTCAAGCGATCCAGGCCATGCACCTCATAGGAGATGACACCGACCCCATTCATCAAGGCCACAAACCAGCGAAAGCAGTAATGGATGATGGTTTGCGACCACTGCTGCTGGCGCGCTGGCGCGCGTACCACCACGGTGAGCAGCGGGCACACCACGCAGCGCAAAACCAGCCCGCCCAATCCAAAAACAGAAAAGCAAAACCCCGTGGCCACAATGCGCCACACCCTATTGATCGATTCAAGCATGCACACGCTCCCAAAGCCACTGACCCGCTGCATGAGAGCAGACCATGTTTTTGCGATGGGCTTGCAACAAAAAATGAAGGACATCTAACCCGTGCGGTAGCGCAGCAGCAGAACTATCGCGCTCAAAACTGCTATCAGCGTCCAAAGCCTGGAGCGCAAACCCTTCGCAGCCCGAGCGCAAGGGCTCCAGCAGCAACGACCACGCATAGTCAGCCACGGGCTCATCATGAAAAGCTGCGTATTCGCTGGCGAGAGGCTGGTCATAACAGACCAACATCACCTCGCGCCCCTCTTCTTGCAGCAGGCTCACCGCCTCCACCACCCCGGCCTCAGGGGCGCAATACGATGAAGCCACGCACACGGCGTTGGCACGCACACCCCGCAGAATGGAATACTGCGCCCCCACGCCGTTGTGCACAGACAGCCCAAAGGCGGTCGGAGACAAAGGCTCTTGCTGGGCCTGGCTCTTGAGCAGGGCGATCATTTTTTCAGCATCACCGTAACGCGAAGCCCAGACCATGGGGACATCCACCCCTTGGCCTGAAGGCAATACCGCATCGGCGACAGAAACCGCCATCTTGGCCAACAGGCCCAGACGGCGGCGCGACATAGGCGGGACATGGGCCAAATCGACCTCGGCCACACCCACCGGGCAGGCAGGGGCCTGTGCCCACTGCAACCATTGCGCTTGATTTTGCAGGCCAGGTGCTACGGCAGCCCACGCCTTGATGGCGAACACTGCTCGCACGGCTTTCCCTCAATCCACTCACTTGTTATCCAGGGATTGTCGCAGAAAGCCCCTTCGGCCTCTGGGTAAAACCCGACACTTGGGCTGGCCGACCACACAAGAGGCACTGCAGCCTCCTGCCACGCTCCGGGTTATCCGGAGACCGTGACAGGCTCACTGCGGGCAAGGTGCGCCGCCTTGGATCGCCCCGCCGTCATGGCACTGCCCATCGACGCCGCCACGATGCACCCGATGGCCAGCCACTGGATGGCGCTCAACTGCTCCCCCAGCAGCGGCAGTGCCAGCAGCGCAGCCACTGCTGGCTCCATGCTGATCATGATGCCGAAGGCCTCTTTGGGCAGGCGCTTCAAAGCCATCATTTCCAGCGAGATGGGGATGGCGCTGGAAATGGCCGCCACGCACAGGCCCACCAGCAGCACCGAGGGGGACAGCAGCGCAGCGCCTGCGTGCGCCACGCCCACGGGCACCACCACCATCGCGGCCACCAGCAGGCCCAGCGATACCGACTGCCCCGCGTGCAAATGCCCGGCCCGCTTGCCATAGATGATGTACAGCGCCCAGAACACGGCGGCACCCACCGAATACATCACCCCCACCGGGTCCAGCGTGCTGCCGCTCAGCCCCAAAGGCAGGAGCAAGCCCAGGCCCACCATGGCCAGTGCCACCCACAAAAAGTCCATAGCGCGGCGCGATGACCAGATGGCCACGGCCAGCGGCCCGGCAAACTCGATGGCCACGGCCAGGCCAAATGGCAGGGTCTGGATGGACATGTAGAACATGAGGTTCATGGCGCCCAGCGCAGCGCCATACAGGGCCACGGCCTTTGCATCGGCCCGCGACAGGCGCCAGCGCCAGGGGCGCCACAGCAGCAGCATCAACACCGCCGACAGGCCCACCCGCACTGCCGTGGTGCCCTGCGCGCCCACGGCCGGAAACAACACCTGCTTGGCCCACGAAGTGCCAAGCCCCAAGGCAGTGACGGAGCCCAGCACCGCAAGGAAGGGAAAGAAACGTTGAAGACGGGATGCAGTCATGCGCAAAAATGTAGTGCGTCTGGTGCGTGCTTTTGGCTCTGTTTTGGGGCCTTGAACGCAACTTTCGCTCACTCCAGGGGCCTTGCATGACCACCACCGCTGCACTTGACCGCTTTGACCTTGCCATCCTCAACATCCTGCAGTCCGACAACACCACGCCCCAGCGCGTGATTGCGCAGGCCGTGAACCTGTCGGCGCCGGCCGTGCAGCGGCGCATCCAGCGCCTGAAAGACAGCGGCGTGATCCGCGCCAACGTGGCGGTGCTGGACCCGGTGAAGGTCGGCAAGCCACTGACCATCGTGCTGGAAGTGCACCTGGAAAACGAGCGCCCCGACCGCACCGCCCCGCTGCGCGAGCGCATTGCCGCCGAAGAGGCCGTGCAGCAGTGCTACAGCGTAACGGGCGAAGCAGACTACCTGCTGGTGGTGAACGTGGCCTCGATGGCCGACTACGAAGCGCTGACGCAGCGCCTGTTTGAGGGCGACGACAACGTGCGGCGGTTTCGGACTTCGGTGGCGCTGGGGTGCCTGAAAGCGGGGCTGCATGTGGCGCTGGAGACAACGCCCGCTACGCCCGTAGGTCGGGTTAGCGCAGCGTAACCCGACCCCCTCCTTACGCCCCCACACCACCCCATGCAATACCGCCGCGCCTTCAACCCGGGCGCCACCTATTTCTTCTCCGTCGTCACCCACCAGCGCCGCCCCCTGCTGCAATCCGAAGCCGCCGTCGAAGCCCTGCGCGCCGCCTTCCGCGCGGTGCGCGCATCGCGCCCTTTCTCCATCGATGCCATGGTGGTGCTGCCTGACCATGTGCATTGCCTCTGGACGCTGCCGCCAGACGATGCAGACTTTGCCACCCGCTGGCGGCTCATCAAGACTTGGTTCACCAAACATGGCCCTGTGCATCAACGCGGCGCAAAGGATGCAGCCCGCGCCGCCAAGCAGGAGCAGGCCGTGTGGCAACACCGCTATTGGGAGCACCGGGTTCGCGACGAAGACGACTACGCCCGCCATGTGGATTACATCCACTACAACCCGGTGAAGCACGGCTGGGCTAAGTCAGCATCGGAGTGGCCGTATTCGAGTTTTCGGCGCTATGTGGCGGCGGAGATTTACCCAGCCGACTGGGGGCAAGTGGCGCCGGACCTGGAGGGAGTCGGGCGGGAGTGAAGGGCGTGCGTCGGGTTACGCCTTGCAGGCTAACCCGACCTACGGGTAACTACAGTGCCTCATCGTAGGTCGGGTTAGCGCAGTGTAACCCGACAAAGCACCGCACCTACACCCCCAACATCATCCGCATCTCCGCACCAGACAGGCGCAACCTCGGCCCGCTCAGCAACGCGCACATCCGCACACTCAACGGCGCCGCCATGCCCTGCTGGGCAGCCAAGTGCACCACGGCGCCGCACAGGGCGTCGATTTCTGTCACCCGCCCGGCCTCCAGGTCGTCCCACATGGATGAGCGGGCGGTGGCGTCGATCTGCAGCATGCGCCGGGCCACCCGGGTGAACAGCCAATTGGGCAGGCGCAGCACGTGGGGCAACAGGGTGGGCGACACGGCCGTGAGCTGGGCGGGGGCGATGCCCGCCTGGGCCATCACGTGCAAGGCCTCGTTTTGCAGCGCGGCCAAGACACGGCGGCAGTGGCGGTCCAGCAGCTCCTCTCGCAGGGGCAGGTCGGACAGCGCATTGACCGGGTTGTTCAGATTGAGCAGCAGCTTGCCCCACTGCACGGCGCAGATGTCGGGCGGCAGCACGGTGGCCAAGCCTGCGGCGTTGAAGACCGGGGCAATGCGCTCGGTGATGGCGTCGCGCTGCCACTGCATGGGGCCTGCGGTGGCGCGGTGCACATGGGCGCCGCGCAGCACCACGTTGTAGGGCACCATGCCTGCCAGTACCGTCAAGCACGGCGCCAGGGCGGCAATGCTGGCGACGTTGTCCACGCCGTTTTGCAGCGAGAGGACGGGGGTGCCTGGTGCGCAAGCCACCGCCAGTTCGCGCGCGGCCGATGCCGTGGCGCCGCTTTTGACGCACAGCAGGATGACACTGTCGGCCCCGGGCGAGGCATCGGCCAGCGTGTGCACCCGCGCCAAAGCGGCTGCGGGCACCTGGCGGTCAAAGCCGTCGAGGTCGCTCACCCGCAGGCCGTGCGCCTGCAGCGGCGCCAGCGCGTGGGGGCGCCCCACCAGGCAAACAGATTGGCCGTGGGCCGCTAGGCGCCCGCCCACATAACAACCAATGGCGCCTGCGCCCAGAACGATGAAGTGCATGGTGTGAGACTTACCTGAAATACCGCAGGGCCTGCGTGCCGTGCAAGGCCCTGGTGAACGCGGTGTGGGCATTGTGCGGGCCCAGCCAGGCGCCGTCTGGCGCCCAGGCGACGCTGGGTCATCGCGCAGGCCCATTTCAGGTTTCTAAGTTTTTTGGCACCCAGCGCTTATCCATCCAGCGCAAGCAGCTATCTATTTGATAGCAAATTGCACCACCACCATCAGCCCACCCAAACGCTCGGACGCACCCAGCGCCACCGTGGCGCCGTGCCTTTGGGCGATGGCCTGCACGATGGCCAGGCCCAGGCCGCTGCCGGGGGCGCTGTCCGGGTTGCTGTCGGCGGTTACGCGCACAAAGCGCTGCATGGCGCGCTCGCGGTGCTCGGGCGCAATGCCGGGGCCGCTGTCTTCCACCGTCAGCACGGTATGGCCGCCCTGTGCACGCACCTGCACATCCACCTGGCCGCCCGGCGGCGTGTATTTGATGGCGTTGTCGAGCAGGTTGCGCACCAGCATGCGCAGCGCCTCGGCGTTGCCGGGCAGCGTGGCGGCATCAGACTCGAGCAGGCCCACGTCCATAACGCGCGCCTGCGCGGCAGGGGCCACGTCGGCCAGAGCCAGTTGGGCTAGGGCGCGCAGGTCCACGGGTTCGGCGGGTGCGCTGCCAGATTCCTGGCGGGCCAGGGTCAGCAGTTGCTCCACCAGCCGGGTGGCCCGGTCAATGCCTGCGGACAAGCGCTCGGCGGCAGCGGAGCGGGCAGCGTCGTCACCTGCACGCTGCAGGCCTTGCAGTTGCAGGCGCAGCGCGGCCAGGGGCGATCGCAGCTCGTGCGCGGCATCGGCCACAAAGTGCTGCTGGGCCTCAAAGGCGCGCTGCACGCGCTCGAACAGCAAATTCAGCTCGCCCACCAGCGGCTGCACTTCATCGGGCAGGGCAGCGTCGTTCACGGGCGAGAGGTCGTCGGCCTGCCGCCGAGCGAGCTGGCGGCGCACACGCTCCACCGGGGCCAGAGACCGGCTCACGCCCCACCACACGGCCAGCACCAGCAGCGGCGCCATGAGGGCCAGGGGCGCCAGCGTGCGCAGCGCCAGGCTGCGGGCCATGCCCTGGCGCGCGGCCATGTTCTGCGCCACCTGAATGACCTGCGAGCGCGTCTGCATCGAAAACACGCGGTAGGTGCCGCCCCGCGCCTTCACATCGGTAAAGCCCAGCACCGCGATTTGCGGCAACGCTGCGCCCACGGCCGATTCAAAAATGCGCAAGCCCTCGTTGGTCCACACCTGCACGATGAATTCGTGGTTCTCGTCCTCCGGGTCCAGCCCCGGGCCCAGGCCTTGCGCATCCACTGGCAGGCCCGAGCGCAGGGCCAGCGCGGTTTGCTGCATGTGGTAGTCGAACAGCGCGTCGGCCTCGGCCAGCGCCGCCCGGTAGGCCAGCGCCCCCTGCACCGCCCCGGCCAGCACGATGGCAGCGAGCAAGAACACCAGCAGCTGCATGCGCAGGGAGCGCGGTAGTAAGCCCCGCAAAGCGTCGGAGAGCTTGCCCATCACATCTTCGGTACCAGATAGCCGACGCCGCGCACATTCAGCACCAGCTCAGCCCCCAGCTTTTTGCGCAGGCCATGGATGTAGACCTCCACCGCGTTGCTGCTGACCTCGTCGCCCCAGCCGTAGAGCTTGTCTTCGAGCTGCTGGCGCGACAGCACCATGCCGGGGCGGGCGATGAGTGGCTCCAGCACCGCCCATTCGCGGCCCGACAGCACCACGGGTGCGCCCTGCACGGTCACCTCGCGGGTGGCGGGATTGATGCACACGCCCTGGTGCTCGTACACCGGCTCGGCCCGGCCCGCCGCGCGGCGCAGCAGGGCGCGGATGCGGGCCAGCAGCTCGTCCAGGTCGTAGGGCTTGAGCACGTAGTCGTCGGCACCAGCGTCCAGCCCTTCGATGCGTTGGGCCACGGCGTCGCGGGCCGTGGCCACCAGCACAGGGGTGCGGATTTTGCGGGCGCGCAGGTCACGCAGCACCGCCAGGCCGTCGCGCTTGGGCAGCCCCAGGTCCAGCATGACCAGGTCATAGGCCTGGGTGCGCAGGGCGGTGTCGGCGGCGTCGCCATCGCGCACCCAGTCCACCGCGTACTGTTCGACGCGCAGCAGGTCTTGCACGGCTTCGCCGATCATGGGGTCGTCTTCAACGAGTAGCAATCGCATGGTGGGCAAGCATAGCGAATGGTGGGGTGTCGAGGCTGTGCCCTGGCTTCGACAGGCGCAGCCCGAACGGGCGGGGGAGTGACGGGGGCTGGGAGCACGGAACCTGGCATTCAGCTGATCGATTCAGCCAATCTATTCACCCCCACCCGTTCACACTGAGCTTGTCGAAGTGCCGCCGTAACCAGTTCCCGGCTTCAACAGGCTCAACCCACGCGGGTCGGGGTCAAGGCAGATTGCACGGCCCCGCCCTCTTTGCCGCTTACCCCAGCCGCACCGGCACAAAGATCTTGTCGCCGTCGCGCTCAATGAGCAGCGCCACCGACTTGCCCGCCTTGGCCATGGCGGCGCGCACCTGGGCGATGTCTTTGACTGCGGCACCGTTGATCGCCAACAGCACATCGCCCGGCTGCACACCGGCGGCAGCGGCAGGGCCGCGGGCTTGCTCGATCACCAGGCCGTCCACGCCGCCCCCATCGCCCAGGCTCCGGCGCTCTTGCGGGTCCAGCGGGCGCAGCGCCAGGCCCAGCTGGCCTTTGCCCACGGCGTCTTCCGCGTTGGCCTGCTTTTTGGTCTTGTCGCTGGCATCGCCCAGGGTGGCGGTCAGCTCCACCGGCTTGCCTTTGCGCCACACCGACAAGCGGGCCTGTTGGCCGGGCTGGGCCTGCCCCACCCAGGCGGGCAGGTCGCCCGAGGCCACGATGGGCTGGCCGTCCACCTGGCGGATCACATCGCCCGGCTCCAGCCCGGCCTTGTCGGCCGCGCTGCCTTTGCTGACGCTGGCCACTAACGCGCCCTCAGGCTTGTCGAGCCCGAACGACTCGGCAAACGCCTGGTTGACCTCTTGTACGGCCACGCCCAGTTGCGCGTGGCGCACCTTGCCGGTGGCAACGATCTGGTCTTTGATCTTTGCGGCCAGCTCGATGGGGATGGAGAACGACACACCCTGGTAGCCACCCGAGCGGCTGTAGATTTGCGAGTTGATGCCCACCACCTCGCCGCGCGCATTGAACAGCGGGCCACCCGAGTTGCCAGGGTTCACCGCCACGTCGGTCTGGATGAAGGGCACTAGGCTGTCGTCGGGCAGCGAGCGGCCCTTGGCGCTGACCACGCCCGCCGTCACGCTGTTTTCAAAGCCGAAGGGCGAACCGATGGCCAGCACCCATTCGCCCACCTGCAAATCCCGCGTGCTGCCCAGGCGCACGGTGGGCAGGTCCTTGGCGTCGATCTTGAGCACGGCCACATCGGTCTTGGGGTCTGAGCCCAGCACCTTGGCGCGGAACTCGCGCCGGTCGGTGAGTTTGACGATGACCTCACTGGCGCCCTTGACCACATGGGCGTTGGTCAGCACCAGCCCGTCGGCGCTGACGATGAAGCCCGAGCCCTGGCCGTGCGTGGGCACATTGCGCTGGCCCTGCGCGCCCGCGCCCGGAATGCCGAACTGGCGGAAGAATTCGTAGAACGGATCGTTCGGATCGAGCTGCGGGCCCCGGCGCGATGCGGGCTGGCCGTCGTCGTCATCGTCTTCGGCCAGGGCGGCTTTGGTGGAGCCCGTCACGCTGATGTTGACCACGGCGGGCCCGTTTTGCGCGGTGATTTGCGCAAAGCTGGGCAATGCGATGCCGCTGGCCGGTGCGGCTTGCAAGGCTGCGGGGGCGGTGATGGCTGGCGTGCTGGCCTGCGCCCGGTACCCCATGAGGAGCCCCGCACCCGTGCCGCCCAGAGCCCCAGCGGCCACCAGGGCCAGGATGAGTCGGCGGGGTGTGCTTGCGATGGAGTTCATGGTCTGCCTTTCCTATCAGGGTTGCGATGGAAGGCAGTGTGGGCAGGGACACTTAGACGAAACTTAGGCGGCGAGAGCGTGCCCTGCGCCAGCCCTAGCAAGAGCCAATTACTCCTATTTTTATAGCTGCTAGCGCTTATTCAGAAAGCGCTAGAGGCCAAAAAGACTGAAAACCCGGTCTCTACAAGCCGCTGAGGCAGCCCATCACCCCGTGAACCGGTAGACGATGGCGCCCCGCACCACGTCACCCGGCAGCCACCACTGCACCGGGAAGGCGGGGTGGTTGGGCGCGTCGGGGTATTCCATGGGCTCCAGGCAGATACCGTCGCCCGGCTGCCACAGCCAGTTGCCCTGCCCTGGCCCACGCCCCAGGTCGCGGGCGGGGTCGGCCTTGAGGCCATGGCCTGCATACACCTGCACACCGGGGGCCGTGCTCCAGACCTGCAGGGCCCGGCCCGAGGCGGGGTCGGCCAGCTGCGCGGCCAGGCGCAGCCCAGGGGTGGCAGCGGGGGCTAAGGACACTGAGGCGGCATCGTCCAGCACCAGGTAATGGTCCAGGCCACCGGCCCGTGCCAGTTGCTCGTGAGGCAGCGCGGTGGCATCGGCCACGCTGCAGGGCTGGCGAAAATCGAACGGCGTGCCCTGCACCGATTCGAGGGTGCCCGTGGGGCACACATCGGGCGCCAGCGGCACGTAGCGGCTGGCAGGCAGCTGCAGCGTGTGGCCCAGGGTGCTGCCCGCGCCCGCCAGGTTGAAGAAGGCGTGGCCCGTGGGGTTGAACACCGTGGGGGCATCGGCCACTTCGGCCATCCAATCCATGTGCAGCGCGTTGTCGGGGGTGACCTGCAGGTGCAGCGTCAGTCGCACGGTGCCGGGCACGGCGTCGTCTTCGGTGCGGAAGGTGTGGGTCAACACCATGGCGTCGGCCTGCACTTCGGTCACGCCAAACACCTGAAAGCGGCTGCCCAACGGCCCACCATGGTGGTGGTGCGGGCCGCTGTTGGTGGGCAACTGCAGGGTGCAGCCACCGGGCACATGCAGCTGCCCCGCGCGCAGGCGCCCCGCCCAGCGGCCAATGAAGGCGCCCATGGAGAGCTGTCCATCGAGGTAGCCCTGCAGGTTGTCGTAACCCAAGGCCACGTCCACCAGGCCGCCCTGCCCGTCTGGCACGGCCACTTGCACCAGGCGCGCGCCGTAGTTGCTCACCGCCACCTGCAGGCCACCCGCACCGCGCAGGGTGAACAGGTCGGTGCGCTGGCCGTGCAGCTCTTGTTGAAACGCGTCGCGTGAAAGTGTGTAAGCCATGTGCCAATTTTATTTGGCTGGCGCAGAGGGTGCCTTGGGGGCCGGGGCATCGCGCGTCACGAGCCAGATGCCCGCACACACCAGCACCAGAGCGAGCAGGTTCTTCCACTCCAGCAGCGCCTCGCCCAAGAAGATGGCCGACAGCACCGCCCCAAACACCGGCACGGAAAAGTTGAACACGGTGACCTGGCTGACCCGGTTGTGCTTGAGCAGCAAGCTCCACAGCGAAAACGCGGCCGACGACAGCAGCGCCAGGTACACCAGCAGCAGGGTGGATTGCCAGGTGAAGCCGATGAGCGAGCCCCCAAAGCCCCAGCCAATGGCCAGCAGCGCCGCACCGCCCAGGGCCAGTTGCCAGCCGGTCATGACCATCGAATCCATGCGCTGCGACACCTGCTTGCCGTAGATGCTGGCAGCGGCCAGCACCAGGGCGGCAATGACCACAAAGCCTTCGCCCAGCAGGGTGAAGTCCATGTCCAGCGTGCCGCGCCCCAGGTTGACCACCATCACCCCCGCAAAGCCCACCACGCAGCCCCAGATCTTGGCGTGGCTCAAACGGTCGTTGTGATAGATCCAGTGCGCCAGCAGCACGCTAAAAAAAGTGCCCGTGGCGTTCATGATGGAGCCCTTGACCCCGGTGGTGTAGGCCAGCCCCACGTAGAAGAACACGTACTGCAGCGTGGTCTGCGCCAGCCCCAGCACCACCAGCTGGCGCGCGGCACCCGCACCCAGCCCCCACACCTGGCGGCGCGTGGCCAGTGCCAGGGCCAGCAGGGCCAGCCCCGCCCACAGAAAGCGCCAGCCCGCAAACACCAGTTTGGTGGGCACATCGTGGGCGGCAATCCCAAACCATTCATAGCCCGTCTTGATGGCCGGGTAGGAGCTGCCCCACAGCAGGCAGCACAGCAGCGCCAGGGCCACAACGGTTTTTCGGTCAGAAAAGCGGGAGATTCCCATGCAACGGTCTTTCATCCAAATTCGCTGCGCCAACCCGCCGCAGCAAAGAAAACAACAACACGAGGCCGCCCCAAGGAAAAAACGGGCGGGAGCGCTAGGCACCCGCCCGTTAAGGCCTTGCGGCTTCTCCTCAGCAAACCATCAGCCGGTCTTCAAGATCAGGTTGGGCAACCACATCGAGAACGAAGGCACATAGGTGACCAGGCCCAGCGCCACGATGAGTGCGCCATAGAAGGGCCAGATGGTCTTCATCACCGAGCCCACCGAGATGCCGCCAATGGTGCAACCGATGAACTGCGTGGTGCCTACGGGGGGCGTGTTCAGACCCAGCGCGCAATTGATCAGCATGACGATGCCGAACTGCTCGGTGGTCATCCCGAACTGCTGGCAGATGGGCAAGAAAATGGGCGTGCAGATCAGGATGGTGGCCGCCATGTCCAGGAAGGTGCCCAGGATGAAAAGGATCACGTTCACGGACAGGAAAATCACCCACGGTGTGGTGCTGAAAGAGCGCAGGGCCTCGGCCGTCAACTCGGCCACACCATACAGGCCAATCAGGTAGCCGAACATGGACGAGATGCCGATCAGCAGCAGCACGGTGCCCGTGGTCTTGACGGCCTTGGAGGCGGCCTTGAGGAACTGTTCACGCGTCAGGCGGCGGTACACCACCGCCGACAGGAACAAGGCCCACACCACCGCCACCGAGGCCGACTCGGTGGCCGTGAAGGCCCCCGACAAAATGCCCGCAATGATGATGACCACCACGGCCAGGCCGGGCACCGACGCCTTGAACGAAATCCAAACGATCGCCCAGCCAGGGAAGGTGCCAGCGGGGTAGCCGCGCTTCACAGCCACCAGGTAGGCAGCCAACAGGTTACACACGGTGAGCAGCACAGCGGGCACGATGCCTGCCAGGATCAGCGCGGCAATGCTCACCTTGCCCCCTGCGGCCAGCGCAAAGATGATGAGGTTGTGCGAGGTGGGCATGAGCGCGCCCACCAGCGAGGCGTGCGTGGTCACGTTCACCGCGTAGTCAGCGTGGTAGCCCTCTTTCTTCATCTGCGGGATGAGCACGGCGCCCATGGCCGACACGTCGGCCACGGGCGAGCCCGAGACACCGCCAAACAGCGTGCAAGCCAGCACATTGCTCATGCCCAGGCCGCCGCGCACATGGCCGGCCACGCTCTTGGCAAAGTCCACGATCTTGTCGGCAATGCCGCCATACATCATGATTTCGCCCGCAAAGATGAAGAACGGGATGGCCAGGAACGAGAACGGGTTCATGCCCGAAATCATTTGCTGGAAGCCCACCGCCAGGGGCAGGCCCTCGTACAGGATGGTGGCCAGTGAGGACAGGCCAATCGAAAACGCCACGGGCACGCCCAGCAGCAACAGCAGCGTGAAGCTCACGCACAGAATGGTCAACGCCATGATGGTGGAATCTTTATTGGGACGTTAAAGGGCAAAGGGATGTATGCAGGGACCGCTTCGGTCGTTCATGACACGGCACATGAAACGGGCTGGACCCGGGCCAGGGCAGCCGAGCCAGGGCCGCCCCGCAGCGAGGGATGCGTCCCTCTGCCCGCATGGCACCGCCATGCGAGAGCGGGGGGATGCGCCGCAGGCGCTCAGGGGGGTGTTGTTTCATCTCAGTGCCAGGCAGGCTCGACCTCGGTGCCGCGCACCAGGGCAATGATGTGCTCCAGCGAGAACAGCGCCACCAGCACACCGGCAAACGCGGGCGGTACGTACTTGAACGCCTCAGAGATGCCCAGGGTGGGGATCTTGTAGTCCATGACGGATTCGGCCAGCACGCCGCAATTCCAGGCCATCACCACGCCAAAGACGAGCACCAGCACGTGGATCAGGATTTCCATCTTCAGGCGCAGCCATTCGGGCGCCAGCACCAAAAAGGACTCCAGGCCGATGTGGCCTGCATCGCGCACACCCACGGCCATGCCCAGCATGGTGACGTACAGCACCAGCAGCACTGCGCCGCTTTCTGCCCAGGTGGGGGTGTCGTTGAAGATGTAGCGGCCAATGACCTGGTAGAGCACCGCAAACACCAGCAACACCATGCCAGCGACGCCGACCTTCAGGCAGGTGCGGGCAATGAAGGCGCACAGTCGCGTGTAGAGATTGAACATACGAGTGATTTCAAAAATGGCTGCGGAGACACCCCCGCAGCCCACTTGCAGACCCTTGCGGGCGTTTACTTCACAGCCTCAATGCGCTTGACCATGTCTTGCAGCTTGGGGTCCTTCAGGAACTTGTCGTACACGGGCTTCATGGCCGTCTTGAAGGGGGTCTTGTCCACTTCGATGATTTCAGCGCCACCGGCCTTGACGATGGCCAGCGACTTCTCTTCACGCTCGTCCCACAGCTTGCGCATGTAGATCACGGATTCCTTGGCGGCAGCGCGGATGGCCTTTTGCTCATCGGCGCTGAGCTTGTCCCACACGCGCTTGGAGAACAGCAGGATCTCGGGCGCCATCGAGTGCTCGGTCTTGTTGAAGTACTTGGCCACTTCGAAGTGGCGCGAGCTTTCGTAGCTGGGGTAGTTGTTTTCCGCAGCGTCCACCAGGCCGGTCTTGAGCGCGGTGTACACCTCGCCAAACGGCATGGGGGTGGCGTTGGCGCCCATGGCTTCGAGCAGCGAGACCCACAGGTCGCTTTGCTGCACGCGCACTTTCATGCCCTTGACGTCGGCCAGGGTCTTCACAGGCTTCTTGGCCGTGTAGATGGAGCGCGCGCCGCTGTCGTAAAACGCCAGGCCCACAAAGCCTTGGGATTCGCAGTCTTTCAGAATCTCATCGCCAATGGCACCGTCCAGCACCTTGCGCATGTGTTCCTTGTCGCGGAACAGGAAGGGCATGGTGGGCACCATGGTAGCGGGGCAGATGTTGTTCATCGGTGCCACGTTCACCCGCGTCATGGCGATGGCGCCCAGCTTGGTTTGTTCGATGGTGTCTTTTTCGATGCCCAGAGCGCCCTTGGAGAACACCTTGATGGAATGCTTGCCGCCTGTGGCCTTGGCCAGCTCTTCACCCATGTGGCGCACGGCCAGCACGGTGGGGTAGTCATCGGGGTGGATGTCGGAGGAACGGAACTCGGTGGCTTGCGCAGCCAGGCTGCCCAGCGCAATGCCGATGGCTACGGTGACGCGGCCCAACAGGTGTGGAAATTTCATGCTTGTCTCCTTGGGTAACGGGGTCATTGCCCCGATGTGGTCGATGAAAAAGGGGTTTCGGGCAGTCCGCAGACACCAGGGCGGGTGACGAACACCGCACCGCCATGGGCCACGTCGTCGCCCACGGGCTGGCCGGGGCGGATGGAGGTGATGAAGAGCTGGTCCAGGTTGGGGCCACCAAAGCTGCACATGGAGGGCTTGCTGGCTGGCACGCGGATGGAGCGGTCCAGACGGCCATCGGGCGTGAAGCGGTGCACCAGGCCTGCGTCGTTGGCGCAGATCCAGTAGCCGCCCTCGGCGTCCACGGCCGCGCCATCGGGGCGGCCGGGCAGGTCTGTCATATCCGCAAACAGGCGGCGCTCGCCCACCGATCCGTCGTCGTGCAACGGCAGCGTCCAGATTTTTTGCACCGTGGGGTGGCTGTCGCTCAGGTACATGGTGCGGCCATCGGGGCTGAAGCCCAGGCCGTTTTGCGTGACCAGCCCCTGCACCAGCGGGGCTGAGAGCCCGGCGGCATCGGTGCGGTACAGGCCGCCCGCAGGCCGGGCCAGCGACATGTCGCGCACCATGGTGCCCGCCCAGAAGCGGCCCTGGCGGTCGCAGCGCCCGTCGTTAAAGCGCATGCCAGGCTCAGGGTGGTGCACCATGGCCAGCAGCGTGCAATCGAGCAAGCCGGCAGCGCCGGGGCGCACATGGAACACGCCCGTTTCCATGCCGGCAATCAAGCCACCCTTGGCGTGCAGGGCCACGCAGGCAATGCGCTCTGGCGCAGCCCAGCTCGTGAGCTGGCCATCGGCCATGGACCAGCGGCGCAAGGCCGGGGCTTCAATGTCCACCCAGTACAGGGCTTGCTCGGCCACGCTCCAGACCGGGCTTTCGCCCACGGCATCCAGGTGGCCGGGCAGCAGGATGTCAACGGTAGGCTGCGTCATTCGAAAGGCCCCGTGCGCACGAAGGGGCCACCCTGGAAGATGACGGCCGGGTCGCTCATGTCAGGGGTGGGGTCTGCCGCTTCGATCTTGGCGCGGAAGGGCTCGGTGCTGTCTTGCGGGCGGTAGCCAATGTGGCGCGCAAAGGTGTTGTCCCACCAGGTGGTGGTGTTGTCGCCCATGCCGTAGATGATGCTGTGGCCCACCACGGGGGCCGTGAGGCTGGCCACCACCAGGCGCTCCAGGTCGTCGTAGCTCATCCAGGTGGCCAGCATGCGGCGGTTGCGCGGCTCAGGGAAGGACGAGCCAATGCGCAGGCACACGGTCTCGATGCCGTAGCGGTCAAAGTAAAAGCGCGACAGGTCTTCGCCAAAGGCCTTGGACAGGCCATAGAGGCCGTCAGGGCGGGCGGGGTCTTTCAGGCCCACCACCTCGTCCTGGCGGTAAAAACCCGTGACATGGTTGGAGCTGGCAAACACGATGCGCTTGACACCCTGCTTGCGGGCCGCTTCGTACAGGTTGTAGGCCCCAATGATGTTGGCCTGCAAGATGGGCTCCCAGGGCTGCTCGGTCGACACGCCGCCCAGGTGCACCACGGTGTCCACGTCCTGCAGCAGCGCATGCACGGCGGCGGCGTCTTCGAGCTTGGCGGGGTGCAGTTCTTCTGCCGGCTGGGCGTCGCCCAGGTCGGCAATGTCAGACAGGCGCAACGTGGTGCAGTAGGCCTTCAGGCGGGTGCGCAGCTCGCGCCCCAAGCCACCGGCTGCGCCAGTGAGCAAGATACGGTTGAATCGGATCGACGTCGGGTGACTAGGCATGGCAATTCGGCAGGTTCTTGGTACAGTGACGCACTTGATAGGTTGAACGTCATCAGTTGTCGTACAACGAAATGCAATGTACTACGTAGTACCACGAATCCACATAGGGATAACACCGAGACATGAACACAGAACCCGCCCTTCGCCGCAAACCACGCACGTTGGCCCTGGAGCTGGTGGATTCCCTGGGCGACCGCATCCGTGATGGGCGTCTGGCTGTGGGCGACAAGCTGCCCACCGAGGCGGCCATCATGGCCGAGTTCGAAGTCAGCCGCACCGTGGTGCGCGAAGCCATTTCCAAGCTGCAGGCCTCGGGCCTGGTAGAGACGCGGCACGGCATTGGCACCTTTGTGCTGGGCATGGGGCAGAACCCTGGCTTCAAGATCACCCCCGAGCAATTCAGCACCCTTCGCGATGTGATTGCCGTGCTGGAGTTGCGCATCGGCCTGGAGACCGAAGCCGCCGCCCTGGCCGCCCTGCGCCGCACCGACGCCAACCTGAACACCATGCGCCAGGCCCTGAACGCTGTGGCACAGGCGGTGGACGAAGGGCGCGATGCCGTGGCAGCAGACTTTCAGTTCCACCTGGAGATTGCACGCGCCACCCAGAACAGCCACTTCACGGAATTGATGGGCTCGCTGGGCAGCATGATCATCCCGCGCGCACGGCTGGAAAGCGCCGACGACCAAAGCGACGAACGCCGCCAGTACCTTCGCCGCGTAAACGGTGAGCACGAAAATATTTTTGACGCCATCGTGGGCCAAGACCCGGATGCGGCCCGCGCCGCCATGCGCACCCACCTGGCCAATAGCCGCGAACGCCGACGCCGCGCACAGGCCGAAGCCAGCTGACGCCACAAAACATCGCCTTATCCGTATTAACCCGAACACTATTTTTGCGATTCATGTTGTACGATGACATACAACATGAATCCCTCATGTTCCTGAGACCAGGCCACTGAGCCGCTGTTCTTAGCTGGTAGCAGGAATTCCACCCTTTTCATTCCTACGGAGCCCGACCATGTCCCCTCAAGAACTCAAAAGCGTATTGCAAGCTGGCCTGCTGTCCTTCCCGCTGACCGACTTCGACAGCAACCTGCGCTTTGCCCCCAAGCCCTACGCTGACCGCCTGGAATGGCTGCAGCCCTACGGCGCTTCGGCCCTGTTCGCCGCAGGCGGCACAGGTGAGTTCTTCTCGCTGGAGCCAGGCGAGTACAGCGAGGTGATCAAGGTGGCTTTGGCCACGTGCAAGAACCGCACCCCCATCATCGCGGGCGCTGGCGGCGGCACCACTCTGGCCATTCAATATGCACAAGAAGCCGAGCGCCTGGGCGCCCAGGGCATTTTGCTGCTGCCCCACTACCTGACAGAAGCCAGCCAGGAAGGCCTGATTGCCCACGTGCAAGCCGTGTGCAAGAGCGTGAAGTTTGGCGTGGTGGTCTACAACCGTGGCGGCTGCCGCCTGACCCCAGCCAGCCTGCAAGTGCTGGCCGACACGTGCCCCAACCTGATCGGCTTCAAGGACGGCTTTGGCGACATCGAGAAGTTCGTCAGCATCCGCCAAACGCTGGGTGACCGCTTCGCCTACCTGGGCGGCCTGCCCACCGCCGAGCTGTTTGCCGGTGCCTACAAAGCCATGGGCTGCCCCGTGTACTCGTCGGCCGTGTTCAACTTCATCCCCAAGACGGCGATGGAGTTCTACAACGCCCACGCTGCTGGCGACACCGCCACCTGCGACCGCCTGATCCGCGACTTCTTCATCCCCTACATTGCCCTGCGCAACCAAGGTGAAGGCTACGCCGTGTCGATCGTGAAGGCTGGCGCCACCATCATCGGCCACAGCGCTGGCCCCGTGCGCCCACCGCTGTCCGACCTCAAGCCCGCTGAAGTCGAGCAACTGCGCGCACTGATGGCCCCCCTGGGCCCCCAGTAAATCGCCCCACGCAGAACGCATAACCAAAAGGCGCACGAACTTCTGAACAGGTTCCAAGCGCCATCCCGGCCCCAGCCCTCTGGGGCTTTCTGCTTTTCCCACCACCATCCTGAGGAGACAACCATGAACCCATTCAATTCCCGCTGGAGCCTGCGCTGCGCACAAGGCGTGACCCTGGCCGCTGCGCTGGTCACCGCCCCCCTGGTGGCCCACGCCCAGGCTTCTGCCGAAGAACAAGCCGTGGCTTCGGTCGTAGAGAAGCTGCGCGTCGCCATGGTCGACCCGGACCAGGCCACGCTGACCGGCCTGACCAGCCCCCTGCTGAGCTATGGGCACTCGGGCGGCAAGGTAGACACGCAAGCGAGCTTCATCGGCGCGCTGATGGACAAGTCTTCTGACTTTGTCTCCATCACGCTCTCGGACCAGACCATCAGCATCTCGGGCAACGTGGCCGTGGTGCGCCACACCCTGGCGGGTGCCACCAATGACCGTGGCACCCCTGGTAGCGTCACCATCAAGGTACTGACCGTCTGGCAAAAAGATGGCGGCCAATGGCGTCTGCTGGCCCGCCAGGCCGTGCGCCCCACCTGAGCCCCCAGCCCAATCGCCGCACCCACTGCACTGAACCCACTCCATGCACACCTTGAACCGCATCCTCCAGGCTGGCAAATTGGTACCCGCGCTGGAACAAGCCCTGCACGCCCGCTACAACGTGCACCGCCTGACCGACGAACCCGATCCGGCCGCCTTCCTGGCTGCGCAAGGAGCACAGTTTGATGCCGTGGTCACCAGTGCAGCGATTGGCTTGTCGGCCCAGCACCTGGCCGCACTGCCCTCGGTCAAGGTGATTTCCAGCTTTGGGGTGGGCCTGGACAAGGTGCCGGTCGATGCGGCCAAGGCCCGGGGCATTGCTGTGGGCTATACCCCCGATGTGCTCAACGACTGCGTGGCCGACACCGCGTTTGCGCTGGTGCTGGACGTGGCCCGCCGCACGGCCGAGGCCGACCGCTTTGTGCGCGCTGGGCAATGGGCCCGCCTGGGTGGCAACAGTTTTGGACTGGGCCGCAAGGTCAGCGGCGCCCGCATGGGCGTGGTGGGGCTGGGCCGCATCGGGCAGACCATCGCGCGCCGCGGCCTCGGCTTTGACATGGAAGTGCGCTACCACACGCGCCGCCCCGTAGCCGGGGTGCCCTGGGCGCACGAGCCTTCGCTGGTCGAGTTGGCCGCCTGGTGCGACTTCCTGGTGGTGGTCACCTCCGGCGGCCCGGCCACCCGCCATCTCATCAACGAAGCCGTGCTCAACGCCCTGGGGGCCCGCAGCTTCCTGGTCAACGTGGCGCGCGGCACGGTGGTGGATGAAGCCGCGCTGATCCGCGCCCTGCAAGACGGCCGTATTGCCGGTGCCGGGCTCGACGTGTTCGAGAACGAGCCCCAGGTGCCCGAAGCCCTGCTGGGCATGGACAACGTGGTGCTGCTGCCGCACATTGCCAGCGCTACGCACGAAACCCGCCAGGCCATGGGCCAGCGGGTGATGGACAACCTGGAGGCGTTTGAACGCACGGGACAACTGGTCTCTGCCGCGTATTGAACGCTATCCCAAGCCACTCAACGCTATCAACCGCTTCTTCCCTTTTTCTTCTCACCAACCCACCCAAGTGACCATGAAACAAAACCTCATCGGCGGCCAATGGACCGAAGGCGTCCGCACCTACCAAAACACCAACCCGTCTGACACCCGCGACATGATCGGCGACTACGCCGTCGCCAGCCGCGAGCAGGCGCTGGAAGCCGTGGCCGCCGCACATGCCGCCTTCCCGGCATGGAGCCTGTCCACACCCCAGCAGCGCTTTGACATCCTGGACGCTGTCGGCAACGAAATCATCGCCCGCAAGGCCGAACTGGGCGACCTGCTGGCCCGTGAGGAAGGCAAGACCTTGCCCGAAGCCATTGGCGAAGTGGGCCGCGCTGCGGCCATCTTCAAGTTCTTCGCCGGTGAGGCCCTGCGCCCCGGTGGCGAGGTGCTGCCCTCGGTGCGCCCTGGCGTGGGCGTGGAAATCACCCGCGAGCCTCTGGGCGTGATCGGTCTGATCACCCCCTGGAACTTCCCCATCGCCATTCCTGCGTGGAAGATTGCCCCGGCCCTGGCCTACGGCAACACCGTGGTGTTCAAGCCCGCAGAAGTGGTGCCCGGCTCGGCCTGGGCGCTGGCCGACATCCTGCACCGCGCAGGTCTGCCCGCAGGCGTGTTCAACCTGGTGATGGGCCGTGGCTCTGAAGTGGGCGCCGTGCTGCTTGAAGACGAGCGCATCGCAGGTGTGAGCTTCACCGGCTCTGTCGGCACCGGCCAGCGCGTGGCCGCTGCCTGTGTGGGCCGTGGCGCCAAAGTGCAGCTGGAGATGGGCGGCAAGAACCCCTTTGTGGTGCTGGACGATGCCGACCTGAACGTGGCCGTGGGCGCTGCGCTGAACAGCGGCTTCTTCTCCACCGGCCAGCGCTGCACCGCCAGCAGCCGCGTGATCGTGACCGAAGGCATCCATGACCGCTTCGTGGCCGCCATGGTCGAGAAGATGAAGACCCTGAAGGTGGACGATGCCCGCAAGGCTGGCACCGACATCGGCCCTGTGGTAGACGACCGCCAGCTGGCGCAAGACCTGGAGTACATCGCCATCGGCCAGAAGGAAGGCGCCAAGCTGCACGGCGGCGAAGCCCTGGCCACCAACGCCGACGGCGCCCCGGGCTACTACCTGCGCCCCGCCCTGTTCACAGAAACCACGCCCGAGATGCGCATCAACCGCGAAGAAATCTTTGGCCCCGTGGTGAGCGTGCAGCGCGTCAAGGGCTACGACGAGGCCCTGGCCTTGGCCAACGACACACCTTTTGGCCTGGCCAGCGGCATTGCCACCACCAGCCTCAAGCACGCCACGCACTTTAAGCGCCACGCCCAAGCGGGCATGGTGATGGTGAACCTGCCCACCGCCGGGGTGGACTACCACGTGCCGTTCGGTGGCCGCAAGGGCAGCAGCTACGGCTCGCGCGAGCAAGGCCGCTACGCTGCCGAGTTCTACACCACCGTCAAGACGGCCTACACCCAGGCCTGATCACCGCAGGGGGTGCAACGCCCCCTGCAGATTTCCGCGCCCCTGCTACCTCTTCAGAGGGACATCGGCACCGCAGGGGTGCGGACTCTTGGCCTGAGCGCCGACCCGGCCCCAGAGCCCTGCAGGCCCTCATTAGAATCCCCGGCCATGCACATACACATTCTCGGAATTTGCGGAACCTTCATGGGCGGCCTGGCGGCTCTGGCCCGCGAGGCAGGGCACAAGGTCACGGGCTGCGATGCCGGGGTCTACCCCCCCATGAGCGACCAGCTGCGCGCCCTGGGCATTGAGCTGATCGAAGGCTTTGGCGCCGACCAGCTTGCGCTGCAGCCCGACATGTTTGTGGTGGGCAACGTGGTCAGCCGCGCCCGGCTGGCCGATGGCAGCCCGAAGTTTCCGCTGATGGAAGCCATTTTGGATGCGGGACTGCCTTACACCAGCGGCCCCCAATGGCTGGCCGAGCATGTGCTGCAAAGCCGCCATGTGCTGGCCGTGGCGGGCACGCATGGCAAGACCACGACCACCTCCATGCTCTCGTGGATTCTGGAAAGCGCCGGATTGCAGCCTGGCTTCCTGATCGGCGGGGTGCCGCTGAACTTCGGCATCTCGGCCCGGCTGGGCGCCAGCCAGCGCCCTCAGCCCGGCCCGGGCGCGCAAGGCCAACGCCCACTGTTCGTGATCGAGGCCGACGAGTACGACACCGCCTTCTTCGACAAGCGCAGCAAGTTTGTGCACTACCGCCCCCGCACGGCGGTGCTGAACAACCTGGAGTTTGACCACGCCGACATTTTTGATGACTTGGCCGCCATCGAGCGCCAGTTCCACCACCTGGTGCGCACCGTGCCGCCTTCGGGCCGCGTGGTGGCCAATGGGCTGGAAGAAAGCCTGACCCGCGTGCTGAACACTGGCTGCTGGAGCCAGGTGAGCAGCTTTGGAGCCACCGTGAGCGACTTCAGCGCCGAGGGCAACCCGCAGGCTTTTGATGTGCTGCACCAAGGCGCCAAGGTGGCGCGGGTGGAGTGGGCGCTGACCGGCGTGCACAACCAGCTCAACGCCCTGGCTGCCATTGCAGCGGCGCACGATGTGGGGGTGGCGCCCGCAGTGGCCGCTGCGGCCCTGGGCCAGTTTGAGAACGTGAAGCGCCGCATGGAGCTGCGCGGCACGGTGCGCGGCATTGCCGTGTACGACGACTTTGCCCACCACCCCACGGCCCTGCGCACCACACTGGACGGGCTGCGCCGCAGCCTGAGCCCTGAGGCACGCATCCTGGCCGTGTTCGAGCCCCGCAGCAACACCATGAAGCTGGGCGCCATGAAAAGCCAACTGCCCTGGGCGCTGGAGCCTGCCGACCTGGCGTTTTGCCACACCGCCGGGCTGGACTGGGATGCCGCCGCCGCCCTCGCCCCGCTGGGCGTAGGCCCCGGCCAGCGCGCCCAAACCGCGCCAGACATTGCCACACTGGTCACGCAGGTCACCCAAGCAGCCCGCCCGGGCGATCACATCGTGTGCATGAGCAATGGCGGCTTCGGCGGCATCCACGCGCGCCTGCTGGAATCGCTGAGGGGTTAAGGATTCTCCCCACTGCCCGCTCGATCAGCGCATGTCACGCGCTATAAAAACAATAGCTTCTAGCGCTTATAGATAGTGCGCTAGAAGCTATTTTTCTTTCAAATGCTCTGCCACCTTATGGGCAGAGTCTGCATGGGTAGGCCGACTCAATAGGTCACGGCCATGGCGGGCACGTCCACCCGCACAATGGGGCGGGCCAGTGCGGCACTGGCAGCGCGTGCAAACCGCTGGCCCCAGTCAGGCTGCGACAGCAAGCTGGCACCTGCGGCCTGCGCCACAGTCAACACCTTGTCGGCCAGCAGCACCTTGCCACTGGCGCGCAGGGGTTCGCAGTCGAGTGCGGTGAATTGCTCGTCCAGCCACAGGCGCCCAGCCTCGTGGGCCATGGGCTCGGCGCCTGCCAGGTCAAAACGAAACTCCTGGTCTGCCGCCAGGCGGACCGATACTTCACTGTGCATGGGGTACCTCTTATTGAATGCGTCGGGAGGGTGAAAACTGGTTCAAAGAGCCCTTGAAAAAGCGGCCGGGCTGCGCGCCTGGCCGCTCTCCGACGACTCTCCGTCAACAGAGCTTACACGCTGCGCCAGGGCCGCTGCCTGGGTCTTTTCCCTGACACAGCAGCCCTCCACACAACGCCACCCCGCCCCCATCTCAGCGTGCGCGGCGCGCCTGCACGGCGGCCGACAGGTCGGCCAACGCGGCCAGCGAGTCGTCCCAGCCCAGGCAGGCGTCGGTGATGCTCTTGCCGTATTCCAGCGCGCAAGCATCGTCCTTGCCGGGGGTGAACTTTTGCGCACCGGCATTGATGTGGCTTTCGATCATCACGCCAAACACGCTGCGCGAGCCGCTGGCGATCTGGCCACCAATGTCGCGCGCTACATCGAGCTGACGCTCGTGCTGCTTGCTGCTGTTGGCGTGGCTGCAGTCCACCATCAGCGTGGCGGGCAGTTTGGCGGCTTCCAGGTCCTTGCAGGCTACGGCCACACTGGCGGCGTCGTAGTTGGGCGTCTTGCCGCCGCGCAGGATGACGTGGCAGTCCTTGTTGCCATTGGTGTTGACGATGGCCACCTGGCCATTCTTGTGCACCGACAGGAAGTGGTGGCCCCGACTGGCCGATTGGATGGCGTCGGTGGCGATGCGGATGTTGCCGTCCGTGCCGTTCTTGAAGCCAATGGGTGCCGAGATGCCCGAGGCCAGCTCGCGGTGCACCTGGCTTTCGGTGGTGCGTGCGCCGATGGCGCCCCAGCTGATAAGGTCACCGATGTACTGGGGCGAGATCACATCCAGGAACTCGCTGCCCGCAGGCATGCCCAGGCGGTTGATGTCGATGAGCAACTGGCGCGCGATGCGCAGGCCTTCGTCGATGCGGTAGGTTTCATCGAGGTAGGGGTCGTTGATCAGGCCCTTCCAGCCCACGGTGGTGCGAGGCTTTTCGAAGTACACGCGCATCACAATCTCCAACATGTCCTTGTACTGCTCACGCACCACCTTCAGGCGGCGGGCGTAGTCGAGCGCGGCCACAGGGTCGTGGATGGAGCAAGGGCCAATGATGACCAGCAGGCGGTCGTCCTGGCCGGCCATGATGTTGTGGATGTTCTTGCGGGTCTGGCTGATGAGCCCTTCCACCGGCGTATTGCTGATGGGGAAAAAGCGGATCAGATGCTCTGGAGGAGGCAACACGGTGATGTCCTTGATACGTTCGTCGTCGGTCTGGCTGGTTTTGTCGACGCTGCGGTACCAGGCATCGCTGGTGGGATTGGCTTGCACGCTCATGTTGGCTTCCTCGTGTGGATTGAAAGGGTGAAAAACAGGGGGCTGAAAAAACAAAAACCGCCGGGCTTTGCAGCTGCGGCGGTTGGTATGGGGAGGTGTTTTAGTTGCTTGCGCGTTTTCCTCTCATCCGCCTAGGACCGAGATAAAAAACCAAAAATAAAACGCGCTGCGAACTTGCATGTCGATCAATGTAGCACAGCCCCCGGGTGGTTCCGCAAGCCCGTTGCGCAAAGCTGGGCCCAAAAAGCCACACAAAATCGCGCAGCCAAGGGTTACTACCAAGCGACTGGAATTCGGATTTTGGCGCGCTGAGCGGCGCGCAAAGGCACCCCACCGCCGTTCAGCTGCCCCGCCCCAACCAGCGGCGCGCACGCTGCCACCAAGAAGGCGGTGGGCGTGCGGAACTCTGCTCCGTGGGCGTTTCCACGCGCCCGTCGCACTCGTACATGTCGATCAACAGCAGCGCCTCGCCCAGGGTGCGCCAGGCCAGCAGCTCGAATTTATCGAAGCAGATCGCCTCGCTGGCGTGGCGCTGCTCCAGCGCCTCCTTCCAGGCGGCGATGGCGGTGCGCAGCTCCCACAGGGCACGCTGGTAGGCGGTGAATTCGTACAAGCCATGCCAAGCAGAGCCCAGCCCCGTCAGTAGCAACTGGTGCTCGCGAGCCCCCTGAAACAAGGCCCCCGCTGTGCGCTGAATGGCCTCGGTGTCGGTGCTGGTGCGTCGTGTGCGCACGGCGTCTTCAATCAGCCCCGACAAATGGCCCAGGCTGTCGCGCAGCTGGCGGGAGTCTTCGTCGGCCACCCCTTCGCGCAAAAAGCGGCTGATGTCCCCGAACGACTGGAGACTTTGCGGCAAAAGGGTGCGCGACGCGGGCATACGACCATTTTGCGCCGGGCTGTGGCATCTGTGGAGAGGTTTACCCACTCGCCAAGGCGCGCAACCAACACACGCCCCCCAGAGCAAGCTACTGTGAACAGGTTTTTAAGCCCGCACGGGGGTCACGCCGCCATCACATCAGGCGGTGCCGCCCACGGTCAGGCCTTCGATGCGCAGCGTGGGCTGGCCCACGCCCACGGGCACGCTCTGGCCTTCCTTGCCGCAGGTGCCTACGCCGCTGTCCAGGCGCATGTCATTGCCGATCATGGTCACCTTCTTGAGCGACTCAGGGCCGCTGCCCACGATGGTGGCGCCTTTGACGGGGTACTGGATCTTGCCGTTTTCCACCCAATAGGCTTCGCTGGCAGAGAACACAAACTTGCCCGAAGTGATGTCCACCTGGCCGCCACCAAAGTTGCTCGCGTAAAGCCCCTTTTTGATGCTGGCAATGATTTCCTGCGGGTCCTTGTCGCCACCCAGCATGTAGGTGTTGGTCATGCGGGGCATGGGGATGTGGGCGTAGCTTTCGCGGCGGCCATTGCCCGTGGGGCCACACCCATGAGGCGGGCGTTGAGCGAATCCTGGATGTAGCCCTTCAAGATGCCGTCCTCGATCAGCACATTGCGCTGGCTGGGGTTGCCCTCGTCGTCCACGTTCAGCGAACCACGGCGGTCGGCAATGGTGCCGTCGTCCAGCACCGTCACGCCCTTGGCGGCCACGCGCTGGCCAATGCGGCCGCTGAAGGCGCTGGAGCCCTTGCGGTTGAAGTCCCCTTCCAGGCCATGTCCCACTGCCTCGTGCAGCAAAATGCCAGGCCAGCCCGAACCCAGCACCACGGTCATTTCGCCCGCCGGTGCGGGGCGCGACTCCAGATTCACCAAGGCTGCGTTCACAGCCTCGTCCACATACTTGCCCAGCAAGGCGTCGTCGAAATACGCCAGGCCAAAGCGGCCACCACCGCCGGCCGATCCCACTTCGCGGCGGCCGTTTTGCTCGGCAATCACCGTGATCGACAGGCGCACCAGCGGGCGCACATCGGCCGCCAGCGTGCCGTCGGCACGGGCCACCAGCACCACGTCGTATTCACTGGCCAGCCCGGCCATGACCTGGGCCACGCGCGGGTCTTTGGCGCGGGCGCGCTGCTCCAGGCGCTCCAGCAGGGCCACCTTGGCGATGCTGTCCAGCGAGGCAATCGGGTCCACGCCCTGGTAGAGGCTGCGGCTGGTAGCGATCTTCTTGGCGGGCACACGCACCCGGCCACCCTGTGCCGCTGACGAGATCGAGCGCACCGTGCGCGCGGCGTCCAGCAGCGAGGCTTCAGAAATATCGTCGGAATACGCAAATGCGGTCTTCTCGCCACTGACGGCGCGCACGCCCACACCCTGGTCGATGCTGAAGGAGCCGGTTTTCACGATCCCCTCTTCCAGGCTCCAGCCTTCGCTGCGGGTGTACTGGAAGTACAGGTCCGCGTCGTCCACCTGGTGGGCGCGGATTTCTGCCAGAGCACGCGCCAAGTGCCCTTCGTCCAGCCCAAAGGGCGTCAGGAGCAGTTCACGGGCGACATCGATGCGTTGGGTGGTGGCGGCACGCTGGGGCGCAGCAGTAGAGGAGCGAAAGGTCATCGCTGCATTTTAGGCGCCCTGCCCCGCCCGCGCGGCGCAAGGGGGAAACAGGCCCCCAGCGGGTAGCCGAAGCCTATGGCGCCGTCAGGTCATGCAGGCTGGCCGCCAGCGCGTGGCTTTGCACTGCCTCAATCCCGGCATCACGGGCCTTGGCGCCCGCGTACATCTGGCTTTGGCCAATCACCTGGCCATTGGCCGCCTTGAGGGTGAAATAAGGGGCACCGTTGCGGGCACACAGCCGACCGTAGCGGGTGTCGTTCGGGGCATGCTTTTTGACTGACTCGATGCCCTGCAGGGCACCCGCGTGCGAGTCATAGGTCTCGCTGGTCAAAATCACCTGGCCATTGGAGGCCAGCAGGTTGAAAACGAACTTGTCATTGGTCGTCTTCTTGAGCTCAAACTTCGCTGCCATCGGAAACACCTCCAGGGGATGTGAAAACCAACAGCCCGGTTTTTAACCGCAGCCCCCCAGTCCGGCAAGGGTGGCGACCCTTGTCCCTACGCTGCGGCGGGCTCTGCGCAGGGGCCACAGGCAAAGTGAGTGAACGCTACAGCGGCGTGCGCGCCTTCTCTGGCTCCTGGCGCTGCGCCCGCGCCACCGACATCAAAATCCCCAGCGCCATCCCCAGCGTGACCATGGCTGTGCCGCCATAACTGACGAACGGCAGCGGCACCCCCACCACGGGCAAGATGCCGCTGACCATGCCCATGTTCACAAAGGCGTAGGTGAAGAAAATCATCGACACCGCCCCGGCCATGAGGCGGCCAAACAGGGTGGTGGCGCCCAGGGCGATGTACAGCCCACGCCAGACCAGCATCAAAAAGCACACGACCAGAAACAGGTTGCCGGCCAGGCCAAACTCTTCGGAATAGGCTGCAAAGATGAAGTCGGTGGTGCGCTCGGGGATGAACTCCAGGTGCGTCTGCGTGCCCGCCATGAAGCCCTTGCCGGTGATGCCGCCGGAGCCGATGGCGATCATGCCCTGGATGATGTGAAAGCCCTTGCCCAGCGGGTCGCGGGTGGGGTCCAGCAGGGTGCAGATGCGCTGCTGCTGGTAGTCGTGCAGCACGGGCCAGCGCACCCCATCGGCGCACAGTTGCGGCTCAAACCACACGATGAGCGCGATGCCAATGCCGCCCAACACCACGGGGGGCAGCACCAGTTTCCAGGACAAGCCCGCAAAAAAGATCACCGACAGCCCCGCCGCCAGCACCAGCAGCGAGGTGCCCAGGTCTGGCTGCTTCATGATCAGGCCCACGGGCATGGCCAGCAGCAGCCCGGCGGCAGCAAAGTCCAGCGGGCGCAATTGCCCCTCGCGCTTCTGGAACCACCAGGCCAGCATCAAGGGCATGGCGATTTTCAAAATCTCGCTGGGCTGGATTTGCGTGACGCCGATGCTCAACCAGCGGGTCGCCCCCTTCTTGGTAATGCCAAACAGTGCCACAGCAAACAGCAGCGCCACGCCTGCGGCATAGAGCGGCACGGCAAAGACCATGATCTTTTGGGGCGGCACCTGTGCCACCAAAAACAAGAGGGTGGCGGCGATCAGCATGTTGCGCCCATGGTCTGCAAACCGCGTGCCGTGGTCGTAACCCGAGGAGTACATGGCCACCAACCCGGCGCACGCCAGCATCAGCACCACAAGGAGCAAGGGCAGGTCAAACCCCCTGAACAGGGGCAGTACGCGCTGCGAGAGCGAGGTCTTTTCAAAAACGGCGGCCATCCCGCGATTATCGGGCTGCCTGACCTCAGCCCGCTTGCCGAAAGGCCATCACCGCCTGGTTGCGCAGTGTGCGCAGCAAGCCCAGGGCCTTGTCATCCACCACAATGCCGCCCACCGCAGACTGGTCGGCGTAAATGAGTGCAAAAGTCTGCCCCTTGATCTGAAGCGGCAGCAGCAAGAACGAAGGCGCGTTGATGCCGCCCAGGTACCACTGCGGCAGGCGTGCCTGCATGCGCGGCTCTGTGGCGTCGTTGATGAGCGTATCGGCGCCGCGCAGGCACACGGCCGCAAAAAGGTCGCCCGGGGCCTTGAGCGGCACCTTCATGGCGCGCACGGCCACCTCGCTGCCTTCGCCCAGACCAAACCGACCAGTCAGCACTTCCGTCTTGGCGTCGCGCAGGCAAAACACCATGCGCCGAAAACCCAGCGCGCGGAACATGGTCTCCAAGATCATGCGCAGCACGTCGTTGAGCTGAAAGCTGTCCACCATGGCATTGGTGATGTCCTGAATGCCTGCGGCCAGCACTTCATTGACCTGCGCCACCGACACCGCGCCACCGGCCTGGGATGCCAGCACGGCAGGCAGGGGCTGGCTCTCGCTGGCCTTGAGTTCATGGGACCTGATGGCGTCATCAGGCGCCGCCACGGCACCAGCTGCCAGGGGGAGCTTGAGCAACCGGGCCGCGGGCGATCCTGGCTCCACCCGCAAGTCCAGCGCCTCGGCCAGTGCCACCAGTTTGTGGCGCGCACGCAAGGTGGCTTCTGCAATCGCCTCGGCCGACAAGGCCAGTGTGCGCGCGTAGCGGGTGCCGACCTGCGCCAACTGTGCCTCCAGTTGGGCTGGTTCACTGAACAGCAGCGCACTGGCCACCTCGTTGGCGGCCATGGCCGCCCAGCGCAAGCGCTCCACCCCTTGCTCGGGGGCGCGCTGCGTGGGCGAGCCCAGCGGCTTGCGCATGCAACGCTGCAGGCTCTCAGGCAGCCCCCAGACACGGGCGACCCCCACGCCCAGGTCCTCAAACCCCAGCCCCAGCACCTGCAAAGCGGCCGACTCCTCGCCGCCCTCCATCCGCCCCGAGGCCACCAGGCTGCGCACCTGCCGGGCCTCCTCGGGAAAGTAAAACTCGCACAACATGCGCCCCAGGTTCTGGAACATGGCGCCAATGAAGGCCTCCTCGGCGGCCTGGCTGGTGCTGCACAGCTCCGCCGCCACCGACCCGGCCATCATGGCGCGCAAAAACTCTTCGCGCATCTGGCTGGCGTGGGCCTTGTCCTGCATATGGTCCAGCAGCACCAGGCTCAGGGCCATGTTGCGCACGGCATTGAAGCCCACCAGGCTCACCGCACGCGACACCGTGCTGATGGTGCCCCGGCTGGCGTGGGCGTAATGCACGCTGTTGACCAGGCGCAGCAGCTTGTTGGTCAGCGCCACGTCTTTCAGTATTTCGTGGGTCAGGTCGCTGATGCTGTCGTCTTCCGAGTTGGCCACGCGCTGGATACGCGCCACCGAATCCGACAGCGCAGGGAAATCGCTTTTGTGGCGCATGCGCCGCAGCAAAAAATCCAGCGTGGCATTGCTCGCCGCCGTGGGGGCGCTCGCCGGGGCGGCCCAGGCGCGCAGCGCATCGCGAAACTCGGCCGCTGATGCATAGCGCTCGCTGGGTCGGCGCGCCATGCCGCGCTGCAAAATGGCCCGCAGGCCGTCGTCCACGCCCGGCCCCAGGTCGTCAGGCAGCGCCAGGTCTTCATGGGCCACGCGGTACAGCGCCTGCCAAGGGTCCGTCTGGTGAATAAGGGGTTTGCCCGTGAGCAGTTCAATCAGCACCAACGCGGCGGAATACACATCCATGGCCGGGGTGGGTGCGGCGCCTTCGACGGCTTCCGGGGCCATGTAGGCAGGTGTGCCGCTGATCTGCTGCGGATCGGACGCACCCTGCACCGGCGCCGCCACGCCAAAATCCATCACCCGGGCATGGCGGTGGACATCGACCATGATGTTGGAGGGCTTGAGGTCGCGGTGCACGATGCCCGCCTGGTGCGCCGCTTGCAGGCCATCCAGCACCTCCAGCATGAACGCCACGGCATCGTGCGGCGTGCAACGACCTTGCTGGGCCAGGTGCGCGGCCAGCGTGCGGCCAGGCACATACTCAAACACGATGTAGGGCTGCAGGCCCTGCACATCGGCCTCGAACACCGGAACGATATTGGGGTGGGCCAGGCGCCCCACATGGCGCGCCTCGCGCAGCCACGGCTCCAGTACGGAGGGGTCCTGGTCCTGCAAGGGGCGCATGAGCTTGATGGCCACCTCGCGCTGCAGGCGCGGGTCCACCGCCAGCCACACCGTGGCCTGGGCACCGCGGCCCAGTTGCGTCTTTAACTCAAACCGGCCCAGTGAGGCGGGAGGCTTGTCGCCTGATCCGAGCGCCCATCGTCTGGCAGCGGAAAGCGGGGCAAAATCGGTCATGGTGCAGGTAGCAAAACAAGGCACTGCACGGCGCAGCGCACCTTGTGCCGAATATCTTATGCCTGAGCCACCCCGCAAAAAGCAGTGATTCCCCTGCCCCATGCCATCCGTCCCCTGCGTGCCTCCATGACCACCACCCACCTCCTGTACCTGCACGGCTTTCGTTCTTCACCCGCCTCGGCCAAGGCGCGCCAGATGGCGGCCCATGTGGCGCAGCACCATCCAGCGGTCACCTTTTGGTGCCCCCAGTTGCCGCCATCGCCCCAGGCAGCGATGGCGTTGGTGGTACAGGGCATTGCCCAATGGCCTCGGGAGGCGATGGGCGTGATCGGATCGTCACTGGGCGGGTTTTACGCCAGCTGGGTGGCCCAGCATGCGGGCTGCCTCAGTGTGATGCTGAACCCCGCCGTGGACCCGGCCCGCGACCTGGCGCGCTACATCGGCGAGCAGACCACCTGGCAAAACCCCGAGGAGCGGTTTTACTTTCTCCCGGAATACATTGCCGAGTTGCAAGCGCTGGACCTGCGCGGCCAACCCGCCCGGGCGCCCGAGCTGGCCATCATCGCCAAGGGCGACGAGGTGCTGGACTGGCGCGAAATGACAGCCCGCTACCCCCAGGCCGAGCTGTGCCTGCTGGAGGGCGGCGAGCATGCGCTGAGCGACTTTGAAGACCACCTGCCCCGCATCACCCGCTTTCTGGACCTGGCTTA
Organism: Acidovorax sp. 1608163; assembly: GCF_003669015.1. Taxonomy (NCBI): domain Bacteria; kingdom Pseudomonadati; phylum Pseudomonadota; class Betaproteobacteria; order Burkholderiales; family Comamonadaceae; genus Acidovorax; species Acidovorax sp. 1608163. The sequence goes on along the minus strand of NZ_CP033069.1, from coordinate 977,889 downwards.
GAGGGGACTCCGCGCTTGCTCAAGGAGAAGCGCTGGCCCCAGGCTCCCGCTCCTCTGTGATGTCTTCAGCGCCATCGGCGGCCGCCCGCGCGGATTCAGAGGCCAGCCAGCGCGCATGGTCTGCCGGGTAGGCGATGCGGTAGCGCTGCACATGGAAGGCCACCTCATCGTCGCGCCCCAGGGCCTGGGCACTGGCGATGAGCTTCTCGACCACCCGGGGTTCGGGCGAAAAATGCAGCAACGCCAGTGCTGCGGCATGCATCTGTGGGGCGTTGGCCGCCGTCAGCGCATGCGTGGTGAGCCAGGCAAAGCGCACCTGGTCCGGGAACAGGGTGCCCGAAGGCACGGGCACGGCGCGCACATCGCGCAGGGCTGCCGGGCGCTGGTCCGCCGGTTTGTAAAGCTGGCTCACGGTGCGGTACTGGTAGGCCGCCGTGGCCAGCAAGCCCACACCCAACAGGCAGGCCAACGCCCCGAGGCGCCACAGCCACCAACCTGGCCACCAACCCCTCCGCGCCCAGCCCCCACCGCAGCGCCCCAGCAACAACAGCAGCGCAAACACCGTCGCCACCTGGAAGGGGCCGTACCACAGCGGATATTCAAGCAAGCTGTGCGCACCCACCAGGGCCAGCAAGCCCCAGGCCAGTTGGCGCACGGGGTCGGTCTCGCGCCAGGGGCGCGCACGGGCCACCACCGTGGCGCCCCCCACGCACAGCAGCAGTGCGGTGGGCAGGCCCAGTTCCACGGCCAGGTGCAGGGGCAGGTTGTGGGCGTTGTCCAGCAGCATGCAAAAGCGCTCGTCCGGGAACAGCGTCACATAGTGGGCATAACCCATCTCGCCCCAGCCCCAGCCCGTCCAGGGCTTGAGCGAAATCAGGTGCAGCATGTTCGACCACAGCACCTGGCGGCTGGCGCACTGGCGCCCATCGCCTGCCAGGCGCGCAAACAGCCCCTCGCCCTGCACCCCGGTCAGGTGCAGCAGCACCTGGGGCAAGGCCCAGGCCGCCAGCACATACACCGCCAGGCCCAGCAGCGCCACGGGCAAGGCGCGCCTGGCGGGCGTGCCGCGCCACAGGCACAGCAAGACCACCATCACGCCCCACTGCAGCGCCCCGGTGCGCGACACCGTGGCCGCCGATGCCAAGGCCAGCAGCGGCAGCTGCGCCGCCAAAGACACCCCCAGCCAGCGCGCCCAGCCACGCCCGGTGCGGTGCCAGCGCGGGGCGGCCTGCGCGGTACGCACCCACAGCCACAGCAGCGCCCACACCCCCATGGCCATCAGCGTGGCCTGCTGGTTGCGCTGGCGCAGGTTGCCCACCGCCTGCCCCGGGCTGGAGGGGTGAATCCACGGCGAGCCCCAGGGCTCTGCCCCAGGTACTGCAGCAAGCCCACCACGCTCCCCACCACAGCCGCCAGCAGCAGGCCCCAGGCCAAAACCAGGGCGGCCTGCCGGTACAGGCGGCCGCCCTGCGCACGGGTCTGCACCTGGGCACCCCGCACCAGCGCCCCCACCGCCAGCACGCCGCCACAACCCCAGGCAAACACCAGTGGCCAGAAGTTGGGCGACGGCGGCGCCGTCACCGCAAACAAAAACGGCAGGGCCACGGCCAGCACGGCAAACACGCCCAAAGGCATTGCAAAAGCAGGGAACGGCATCGGCAAGGGTTCGCGAAATCGGCGGGGAACGCGCTAAAGCCGCGCAGAAAAACGCGCGGGAGATGGGGCCAGGGGCCGAAAAGACGGGGTGAAGGGTGGGGATGATAGTGGCGATCCGCACAATCCCTGCCAAATAGGCCTCTAGCGCTTTTTAGATAAGCGCAAGCAGCTATCAAATAAATAGCAAAAACCCAAAAACCGACCAAGATGAGGTGACACGGTGGGCGCCCACCGCCGCGCGGCCAAAAAACAACCTTGCAGCCAACGGTAACCAGAGCACCTGATCGCCCATGGGAGAATCCCCGGATGCATGCACTGTTTGAAGAAGCCGGCAAATTCATGGCCGGACGTATCCTGTCCGAGGCGGAAAGCTCCGCCCAAGTCGAGCTCGATTCGGGCAAGCGGGTCAAGGTCAAGGCCGCCAACATCCTTTTGCGATTTGAAAAACCCGCGCCGTCCGAGCTGATCGCCCAGGCGCAAGCCGTGGCCGAGAGCATTGAGCTGGACTTGGCCTGGGAATTCGCGCCCGAGGACGACTTTGGCTTTGCCGACCTGGCGCGCGACTATTTTTCCGAGAACGCCACCCTGGTCCAGCAGGCAGGCGCGCTGTTCCGCTTGTACGACGCGCCCCACTACTTCCGCCGTGCGGGCAAGGGCCGGTTCAAGAAGGCCTCGGCCGAGATCCTGCAGCAGGCATTGGCTGCCATCGAGAAGAAAAAAGCCCTCCTGGCGCAAATCGACGAGTGGGCCGCGGCCCTGGGCCGGGGCGAATGCCCACAGCCCATCCGCGAGCAGCTCTACAAAATCCTGTTCAAGCCCGACAAGAACGCGCCCGAGTACAAGGCCGTGGTCGAAGCCAGCCGCGCCACGCACACCGCACCGCTCGATCTGCTGCAAAAGGCTGGCGCTATCGACTCCGCCTACCAGTTCCACTGGAAGCGCTTTTTGTTCGAGAACTTCCCCAAGGGCACGGGCTTTCCGGCCGTCACGGCACCGGCCATTGCCGACGAACTGCCGCTGTCCACCGCGCAGGCGTATTCCATCGACGACTCGCAGACCACCGAAATCGACGATGCGCTGTCGGTACAAGGCCTGGGCACCGGCACCGTGGTGCTGGGCATCCACATCGCTGCGCCCGGCCTGGCCATCCAGCCGGGCAGCGCCATCGACCAGTTGGGCCGTGCGCGCCTGTCCACGGTGTACATGCCGGGCTACAAGATCACCATGCTGCCCGACGACGTGGTGCAGACCTACACGCTGGACGAAGGCCGCGCGAACCCGGCCGTGTCGCTGTACGTCACCATCGACGAGGCCACGCTGGAGTTCAAGGGCTCTGAGACCAAGCTCGAGCGCGTGCACGTGGCCGCCAACCTGCGCCACGACCAGCTCGACAGCGTGGTGACCGAAGAATGGCTCAGTAACCCAGCGTTTGAGCACCAAAACGACCCGCAGCGCTTGTCTGACCTGCGCCCGCAGCTATCCTTTTTGCACCGACTGGCCAAAGAGCTCAAGGCCCGTCGCGAAGTGGTACGCGGCAAGCCCGAGAACTTCAACCGGCCGGACTACAACTTCCGTCTGGTGGGCAACAACGGCGCCGAGCCCACGGGCCACGAGCAAGTGCAAATCAGCGTGCGCCAGCGCGGCGCGCCGCTCGACCTGATCGTGGCCGAGGCCATGATCGTGGCCAACAGCACCTGGGGCAGTTGGATGGCCGAGCTGGGTGTGCCCGGCATCTACCGCAGCCAGGCCAGCATGGCGCCGGGCGTGAAGGTGCGCATGGGCACCAAAGCGCTGCCGCACGCGGGCATTGGCGTCAAAGCCTATTCGTGGGCCACGTCGCCCCTGCGCCGCTACACCGACCTGGTCAACCAGTGGCAAATCATTGCCTGCGCGCGCCACGGCGCCACGGCCGCGCTGGCAGCGCCGTTCAAGCCCAAGGATGCGGACCTGTTCTCCATCATCAGCAGCTTTGACGGCGCCTACAGCGCCTACAACGGCTACCAGGCAGGCATGGAACGCTTCTGGACGCTCAAATACGTCGAGCAAAACGGCATCACCGAGCTGAACGCCACCGTCTTCAAGGAAGGCCCCGGCGGCAGCTTTTTGGTGCGGGCTGACGACATTCCGCTGGTCTTCCCCGTGCTGGGTGCGCAAAACCTGCCGCGCGGCGCGCGCCTCAAAGTCAAGCTGGGCGAGGTGGACGAAATCACGCTGGACCTGCACGGCACCGTGCTCGAGCGGCTGGACGACCCCGCCGATGCCAGCGATGATGCGCCCCTGGAAGACGACGGCGACGACGAAGCCGTGGCTGGCCCCATCGCCATTGCCGTGGACGTCAATGAGGCCGACACCCCCACCAACGCCAACGCTGACCACCCAACGCCGTGAACCTCCGCTCGCTCTTTCGCTCCTTCAGCACGCTGCAGATTGCACTGGGCGTGTCGGTGGCCGTGCACGCGGCCCTCATCTCAGTGCGCTTCATCGACCCCGAGGGCTTCAACCGCGTGTTCCAGGACACGCCGCTGGAAGTCATCCTGGTCAACGCCAAGTCCAACGAACGGCCCGAAAAAGCCCAGGCCATCGCCCAGTCCAACCTGGCGGGCGGCGGTGAAGCGGCCCAGGGCCGGGCCACCAGCCCCCTGCCCTACTCGGCCCTGACGGCGGTGGGCGACGACTTTGAAGAGATGCAGCGCAAGATGGACGCGATGCAAGAGCAGCAAACCCAGCTGCTCACGCAACTGCGCAAGCAGCTGGCCACCATGCCCGAGCCCGACCCACGCAAACAAAGCGACAGCGGCGAGCAGATGTCGCAAGAGGAAAAGCGCCGCCAGCTCGTCAAGCTGCTGGCCGAGATTGAAAAGCGCATCAACGAAGAAAACTCGCGCCCCAAAAAGCGCTACATCAGCCCCGCCACGCGCGAAGAGGCCTACGCGATCTACTACGACGCGCTGCGCCGCAAGGTGGAAGACAAGGGCACCGAGAACTTCCCCGAACAGGGCGGCAAAAAGCTCTACGGCGAGCTGATCATGATCGTCACCGTCAACCACGACGGGCGCGTGCTCTCCACCGAAGTGGTGCAAGGCTCTGGCAAGGGCGCCCTGGACCGCCGGGCCGAAGCCATCGCCCGTTCGGCAGCCCCGTTTGGCCACTTCACCCCCGAAATGCGTGCCAAGGCCGACCAGGTGGCCATGGTCGCCCGCTTCAAGTTCACCCGCGACCAGACGCTGGAAACGAGTGTGAGGTAGCCCCCTGAGTCGCCTGCGGCGCCTTCCCCTCAGGGGGACGCCGCCAGCGGCTTGGCCAAGCCAGTTTCGCGGCGGCCCTGGACTGAGAGGCAGAGAAACCCTCAGCCTCTGCCCCGCCCCCAGCATGCAGCCCTTGTTGTTCCCATGACCACTTCGCCGCTCCCCGCCGACCTGTACTGCGTGATGGGCAACCCCGTCGCCCACAGCCGCTCGCCCGCCATCCACGCCCGCTTTGCCGAGCTGACGGGCCAAGCCATCCACTACGAGCGCTGCCTGGTGCCGCTGGACGGCTTCGCGCAATTCGTGCGCAACTTCGCCGCCCAGGGTGGGCGCGGCTGCAACGTCACCGTGCCGTTCAAGTTTGAAGCCCCCCAACTCGCCGCCGTGTGCAGCGAACGCGTGCACCTGGCAGGCGCGGCCAACACGCTGAGCTTTCAGGCCGACGGCAGCGTCCATGCAGACAACACCGACGGCCTGGGCCTGGTGGCCGACATCACCCGCAACGCCGGTGTGCCCCTGCAAGGTGCCCGCGTGTTGCTGGTGGGCGCGGGTGGCGCCGCCGCAGGCGTGCTGGGCCCCCTGCTGCACGCTGGGGCACGCCACATCACCATTGCCAACCGCACCGTGGCCAAGGCCGAGGCGCTGGTGGCATCGCATGGCGCACTGGCATTGCTACAAAAAGCAGAGCTGCTAGCGATTACACCACAAGCGGTAGAGGGTGATTTTGATGTCATCATTAACGCCACGGCCAGCAGCCTGAGCGGTGAAGCAGTGCCTGTGGCCGCCAGCGTGCTGCGCCCTGGCAGCCTGGCCTACGACATGATGTACGGCCCTGCCGCACAAGGCTTCATGGACTGGGCCAGCGCCCACGGCGCCACGGCACGCGACGGCCTGGGCATGCTGGTAGAGCAAGCCGCCGAGGCCTTTGCCATTTGGCGCGGGGTGCGCCCGCCCGCCGCCCAGGTGCTGGAAGAAATGCGCCAGACCGCCTGAGCCATGAATCGCCATGAACTTGCATGAACTGGATAGACCGTTCGGGCTGAGCCTGCCCGAGCCTTGCGCGGCGCGTCGACCAGCTCAGCGTGAACGGTTCAAGGAGAGCCATCAGCAGCGCCCCACTTTTGGAGCCATGCAACCATGAAGGCACTGGCCCGCTGGCTGGGCCTGGTGCTGATCGCACTGGTGGCCCTGCAACTGTTCTTTGTGCTGCGCATTGCGGCCATGGCGGTGGTCAACCCCGAGTCCACCACCTTCGAGCGGTCTGAAGCCTGGACGCTGCTGAGCAGCAAAGGCAGCATCCCCTGGCGCCAGCAGTGGGTGCCCTACGCCAAAATTTCCGACCACCTCAAGCGCGCCGTCATTGCCTCGGAAGACGACGGCTTTGTGAACCACGAAGGCGTGGACTGGACCGCCATCGAAAAAGCCTGGGAACGCAACGCCAAGGCCGAAGCCCAAGTGGCCAAAGCCCAAAACCGCACCCCCGACCGCCCCGTGCGCGCCCCCAAAATCCGTGGCGGCTCCACCATCACCCAGCAGTTGGCCAAAAACCTGCTGCTGTCGGGCGAGCGCACCCTGCTGCGCAAAGGCCAGGAGTTTGTGCTGACCCTGCTGCTGGAGCAGCTGCTGAGCAAAGAGCGCATCCTGGAGATCTACCTGAACAACGTGGAATGGGGCGAAGGCGTGTTCGGCGCTGAGGCCGCCGCGCAGCACTACTTTCGCAAAAACGCTGCCCAGCTCACCCCCACCGACGCCGCCCGCCTGGCCGTGATGCTGCCCGCGCCCAAGCGGTTTGAGAAAACGCCCGGCTCGGCCTACCTGGCAGGGCGCACGCGGACGATTCTGGGGCGGATGGGGAGTGCGGAGCTGCCGTAGAACCTTGTCCGAGGTAGCCCTGCATCGCTCAGCCCACCACCCCAGGCCGAGGTTTCAGGCCATGATAGAAAGCCCACGCCGCGCCCACATAGACGCACGGATAGGCGGCCACCCAGCCCAGTACCGCCAAAAAGGCAGACAAGGGCTCGTCTGAGGCCCACCCCGCCTGCACCAGCACAAAGCCGAGCCTGAGGGTGCAGCCCAACAAAGCCAGGTAGGCAACGCCGCAGGCCATCACCCAACAGCCGCGCCGCTGTGGGCAAAAGTGGAGTTCCGCCCGCCAAAGCTGTTTGGGGATTTGGTACAGCTTCTGCAAGGCAAGCACCAAGACCAGCGGGAAGATCAACGCGGGCAATACCAACATAAGCCGTGTCTATGCGCCACCCAAGATCAGCCCCTGCGCTCTAGCCAGACAAACACCCGCTCCTCAGGCCGCAGCGTCACGTTCAAGCGGGGCGCGCAAGCCGGTGCGGCATCAGGCCAGCGCACCGTGTACCGCTGCAGCAGCATGGCCGCCAGCAGCGTCATCTCCAGCATCGCAAAGTGCTGGCCAATGCACACGCGCGGCCCCAGGCCGAAAGGGATCCACGCGCCCTTGGGGACGGGCGGTGCACCGTCCAGAAAGCGCTCGGGCTGGAACTGCTCGGGCTGCGCAAACCAGCGCGCATCGCGGTGCAGCACCCAAGGGGTGATGCGCAGCAGGGCGCCCTGCGGCACGGCCACTCCGCCCAGGGTGATGGGGGCGGTGGTGCGGCGGTTCATCAGCGCAGCAATGGGCGGGTACAGACGCAAGGCCTCCTTGAGAGTGGCGCCCAGCCAAGGTAATTGGGCCAGGTGCTCTGGGCCGGGCACACCGCCTTGCAGCACCGCGTCCACCTCGGCCCGCGCGCGCTCAGCGGCTTCGGGGTGCTGGGCCATCAGCGTCGTCCACCACAGCAAGGTGGTGGCACTGGTCTCGTGCCCAGCCTGGAAGGTGACCAGGCACTGGTCCAGAACCTCCTGGGGCGACAGGGTTTCGCCCGTGCTTTCGTCGCGCAGCGCCAGCAGCATGTGCAGCAAGTCGCTGCGCTCGGGCTTACCCGAGGCCCCGTCGGCCACAGGGGCTTCGCTCTGGCGGGCGTCAATGTGCCGCTGCACCAGCCCCTTCAGCGCCCGCAGGGCCCGGCGCTTGTCGGCTTTGCCCGGCAGAGGCAGCCAGTCGGGCAGTGTGAAGGGCATGAACATTTCCCGGAAGGCCGCCTCCGACAGCGTCTGCGTGGCCCAGGCGGCATCGCGTGCATCGGCCTGGGCCGACTCGCTGAACAGCGTGCGCAAGATCACGTCCATGGCCACATCCGTCCACAGCGCGTCCACCGGCACCAGCGCGCGCCCCTGGCCCGCTGGCACGGCAGCGTCGAGTGCACGGCGGGCGGCATCGGTCATGAGCTGCGCGTAGCCGGCCACGCGCTTGGGGGTGAAGGCGGGCATGAGCATGCGGCGCTGGCGCTGCCAGGTGGCACCCTCGGTCACCAGCACGCTTTGGCCAAACACCTGTTCAAACACCTCAATGCCCCGCTCCCATCGGATCAGCTGGTCGGCATGGGTGATGAGCGCCTCGCGCACCAGATCGGGGTGCATCAGGTCCCACGCGTCCTCGTAGCCCAGGCGCATGCGGGTCAGGTCGCCGTGCTGCTGGTGCAGGCGCGTGACAAAGCCCAGGTAGTCGGCACGCATGTCACGCAGCAGGGGCAGGCCCCACCAGGGGCTGCGCGGGCCACTGAGCTGCAAGGGGCGAGGAACATCGGCTGGGTCGGCCACCGCCGCCATGGCAGCGGTGGCAGAGTTCAGCCCGGTCTGGACGGAGGGGGATGCGTGTACGGAGGTGTTCATGCCCCGCATGGTGTGTCACCCGGTGCTGCGCGTATTGAACGAATACGACACCTGAGGCCAGGGATCCTCTGCACGAATCGCGCTGGCCAAGTGTGCGCTGCGGATCGGGACGGGCTGCAAAGCGCAGCCATCGCCATCGCTATGCGAGTATTTGCAACACCGCAGACCGCCCGAGACCCCAGATGCAAACGACGCGGTGATTTGTGCAGAGGGTTCCTGGGTACACTCCGCGGCCATGGCCACCTTGGCACCTTTATCTGCAGACCACCCGCCCGGGTTGATCCCTTCAGGCCAACTCTGGCTGCCCAGGGCCTCGCTCACCTCTTGCCTGCGCGCCGCCATGGTGCGCAGCACCATGGGGTATGAGCTCACCGACGCGCAGCGGCTCAACCACTTCCCGGCCTCGCCCCTGTGCAGCCTGAGCTGGTGGTTTGAGGGTCAAGGCGAGACGCTGGTCCCGCGCAACCCAGGCACGGCGGCCACACTGGACTGCGAGCGCGCTCCGTTGCCCGGCCGCTGGGTGCTCAGTGGCCCACAGACGGCGCCCAGCACAAGCTGGTGCCCTGACCCCACCGAAGGCATGATGGTGTTGCTGCTGCCCGATGCCCTGCACCAGCTGACAGGGCTGGAGCCCGAAGCCCTGACCAACCGCTTTGTCGATGCCCAGGCCGCATTGCCGCCTGACTGGCACCCCCTGCTGGAAGCCGTGCAATCACAGCCCGACAGCGCCAGCCGCCTGGCTTGCCTGGAAGACTTTTTGGAGCCCCGCTGGCAGGCTTGCAGACCCACCACCCTGCACAGTGCACACCGCTACACCGACTGGGCCAACCACCTGGCCCAACGCGCGGCACTGTCCGCCCCCGGCCGCAGCCTGCGCCAGCTAGAGCGGCGCATCAAGCGCTGGGCTGGGCTGCCCCTGCGGGAGCTGCGCGGCATGGGCAAGTCAGAGCAGGCCTTTTTTGATGCGCTGACCGCCCATGTCGACCAAGGCAGCGTGTCATGGGCCGAGGTAGCAGCTGGGGCAGGCTATGCCGACCAGTCGCACCTGTGCCGTGTCACGCGCCGCATCACCGGCTTTACGCCGCAGGCGCTGTATGACGGCATCCTGCGTGAAGAGGCGTTCTGGGCGTACCGCATCTGGGGGTAAGCACCGCCCGAGCCGTGCGGAACGCCCCAAAATCCACAGTTTCACAGCGCCCAATCTGCTCACGATCTGTGAAAGCGCCGAGCCGCCCAGTCGCAGCGGTCTGCTCCAATCCTCACCAGTCAGCACAGCCCATTCGGCATGCCCACCGGCACCCCTCAGAAACGCTATGCAGTTTTCAATATTTCAAAAATTCAGACTTTTGGTTTTGTGCATTTTTGTAGAGAGCATTTACTACATCTTGGCACTAGTTCCTGCTGCGGTGATCACCTGGCTTTGCGCCGTCTTTTACTCGCCCAAGCCAGCGCCACTGGCGGGAGCAACGCTGTTCTTGGTCGTGCTGTGGGCCAATCGGCCAGACCCCATTGATGACCGCGATGCCATCGCCGTAGCACCAGGGAGTGTGCTTCACCGCTGGGTCACTGAGCTTTCGAAGACAGTGGGCCAATGCAAGATCCACCACATCGTTTTGACCGAAGAATTGAACGCATCGGCCTATGTATCACCCGGCTTTTTGGGGTTCGGGGCACGGAAAACGCTGCGCATAGGGCTGCCACTGCTGCAGTACCTGAGCAGCGACGAAGTCAAGTCCGTTGTGGCCCATGAACTGGGGCACTTCTCTCGTCAGCACAACCGGGTGGGCCAATGGATTTACCGGGTCCGATACAAGTGGAGCATTTTTCTGCTGAGCCGCAGATCAGAACAGGACGGATTTATTCAGTCGCTGCAAAAGCTCGCAGCCCGAAGGTTCATTCCTGCTTTCCTGCGCCAGTCCTCAGCATGGTCGCACCAATGCGAATACGAAGCCGACGACTGCGCCAAACGCGCCGGCCTGGCCAAGTGCTTGATCGATGCTCTGGTGAAGATGGAACTGCACGAGCACATCCAGCACCATGCAATGCAAAAAGATTGGGTGCAATGGAAGCTGCAGTCCGACACTCCACCCCAAAACATTCTTGAGATGATTCTCACGAAGGTGCAGTTTTATGCAGAGGAGTCCTTTGCATCCACGCTGACAACCGCCAAAACACGCCCACTGAGCCTGTACGACACCCACCCGCGCCTCCAGCAGCGGGCCGACCACCTCTGCGTCGCGATAGAGCCACCGCAGTGGAATAGCGTCTGCGCTGGCGTAGAAGCCTTCCCGGATAGCTGGGCGTCCATCTTTCGCGACTACCAAACGTCATGGATCAATAAACACCAGCATTCGTGGTGCTTCGATCACTACCGCATGCGCTGGCTGGACTTCACCCGGTTCAATAGACACCTATCAAGGTCGAAATTGAACTGGAGAGTGAGAAATGAAGAGAGTGCGATACCCGGCTGAGTTCAAGGCAGAAGCCGTCAAACAGGTGACCGAGCGTGGTCATGGGGTAGTGGATGTAGCCAAGCGATTGGGCATGTCGGACAAAAGCCTGTACCTGTGGGTGCGGCTTGCCAAAGAGCAATCGAGCGCAGGGGGGGCAGAGACAAGCCAGCTCAAGGCCGAGGTATCCCGGCTCAAAGCGGAGCTCAAAAGGGCCAATGAGGAGCGCGACATCCTAAAAAAGGCCGCAACGTACTTTGCCAAGCTGTCCGGGTGAAGTACGCATTCATGGCCGAACATAAAGGCCAGTTCCGGCTCAGCAGCATGTGCCGCGTTCTGCGCGTACAGCGCAGTGGCTATTACGCTTGGAAGGCCAATCCAAAGTCCAAACGCGCCTTAGCCGACGATGTCTTGCTGGCAAGCATTCGGCAATCCTTTGACGACAGCCACGGGATTTATGGAAGCCCACGCATCCTGCGGGACTTGCGAGAGGACGGTATGGCGTGCGGTCAAAAACGTGTAGCACGCCTGATGCGCCAGGCCCAACTGCGCTCAGTGCGTGGTTACAAGCGGCCACGCTACCGAGTCGGTCTTCCTGCGACTGCCGCACCGAACCGGTTGCAACGTGAGTTCACGGTCACGCTACCGAACCAAGTGTGGGTCACCGACATTACCTATATCCGAACCCATGAGGGCTGGTTGTACCTAACGGCCGTAATTGACCTGTACTCGCGCATGGTGGTCGGCTGGGCGATGAACTCCAGCATGGCTACAGAGTTGGTGTTGGATGCGCTCACGATGGCAGTGTGGCGCAGGCGCCCAACGGGTCCAGTGATGATCCATTCCGACCAAGGAAGTCAGTTTGGCAGTGACGACTTCGCCCGCTGGTGCAAGGACAACCAATTGGTGCCAAGCATGAGCCGACGTGGAAACTGTTGGGACAACGCGGTAGCAGAGTCCTTCTTCAGCAGCTTGAAGAAGGAGAGAATCAAACGCCATATCTATGCCACCAGGCAAGACGCCAAGTCAGATGTGTTTGACTACATCGAAGGTTTTTACAATCGAATCCGTCGGCACAGTCACCTAGACCAACTGAGTCCGCTGGCATTCGAACAACTTCGAAACGGAAGTTGAAATATGTCTACGAAACCGGGTGAAGTCCAACGAGCCACTAGAACCACTTTGTGCCACGGCGCGTACCCTATTTCGCGACGCGATCAGCGAGAACCCGCACATAGATGGATGCTGGGTAGGGAGCCTCCCATCGAAACAGATTGATGGGTTCCAGTTCAAGATCAATCTGGTCATATTTCGCATGGATGGCTCCGTTGAGTTCACCCCGCACAGCACGGAAGATCACATGAGGGCGCACATGGCCCATCTGCTGGAAACGGTGATCAAACCTGATGAATTGGTCTACGTGAAAGCGGTGTTTTACACCGAGCCAATGAACCCTAAACTCTTGCAAAACATCAATAGGTACCCTGGCGTCTGCATCACGCAACCCCAGGGGCCTGTAAACCACAACCTGGTCAGAATCGACGTGCTTTGAATAGCCCGCTGAGCCGGTTGCGACAGCAAGCAGAAGCATCGGTTGATTTGGCACAGAACAAGTGAGATGCCAGGAAGATCCCTGGCAATGCGAACTGCCCACAGCCATCGCCGCGTCGCTGGCCTGCACCCCCGTATCATCCCCGCCATGCTTGCCAAGTTAATGAGTTTCCTTTTGCTGGGCGTGGTGCGTTTCCTCACCGGGTCCCAGGCGCGTTGGTACGGGTGCCCGCCCAAGGCGGAGCAGCGCATCTACTTTGCCAACCACCAAAGCCATGCCGACATGGTGCTGATCTGGGCGGCGCTGCCGGAGGAGTTGCGCAGCATTACCCGCCCGATTGCGGCCAAGGACTATTGGACCAAGACGCCGTTCAAGCAGTGGATCACCACGGCGGTGTTCAACGCGGTGTATGTGGACCGGCAAGCCAGCCCGGCACGCACGCCCGGCGCAGCCGCCGCGTCTTCAGCCGCCCCTGCGGCCCCCGCTGTGGCCGATGCCGCGCAGGCCACTGCAGCGTTGGCCGTGCCACCGGCCAGCACCGAGGCAGAGACAGCCGCCGCTGGCGGCCCCGACCCGGCGCCCGATGCGCCGCCCCGTGAGCCAAGCCCCGAGGAATTGCGCGCCGCGCTGCCCGAGGGCGACCCGCTCGCCCCGCTGGTGCGCGCGCTGGAGAGTGGGGATTCGATCGTGATCTTCCCGGAAGGCACGCGCGGTCATGGCGATGAGCCCCAGCCGTTCAAGTCCGGCCTGTTCAAGCTGGCGCAGATGTTCCCGAACGTGGTGCTGGTGCCTGCATGGATCAACAACGTGCAGCGGGTGATGCCCAAGGGCGAGGTAGTGCCTGTGCCCATCCTGTGCTCGGTGACGTTTGGCGCACCGATTGCGCTGGAGTCTGGCGAAGAGCGCCGCCCGTTTCTCGACCGCGCCCGCCGCGCGGTGATGGCCCTGCGCGAGGTGTGACCCAATGAATAGTTTTTTGCGCAACCTCACCCCCTCGCAGCAGATCGGTGCCTTGTTCATCGTCATGTTTGGCGTGCTCTCGCTGGCCACTCTGTGGGGCTTTGCCAGAACGCTGCGCGAGCACGCCAGTGACGACCCGTTGGCCGATGCGCGCATGCAGGAAGCCAAGCGCTTCTGGGGCCTGATCAAAACCTCGTGGATGATGGCAACGGTGTTCTGGATTGGCTGGGCGCTGGGCGATACGGTGGCCACGGTGCTGTTTGCCATCGTGGGGTTCTTCGCGCTGCGCGAGTTCATCACGCTCTCGCCCACGCGGCGTGGCGACCACCGCAGCCTGGTGCTGGCGTTCTTTGTGGTGCTACCGCTGCAGTTCACCATTGTGGGCAGCAAGATGTTTGACCTGTTCACGGTGTTCATCCCGGTGTACGTGTTTTTGGCGCTGCCAGTGGTGAGCGCGCTGGCCAACGACCCTGAGCGTTTTCTGGAGCGCAACGCCAAGCTGCAGTGGGGCATCATGGTCTGCGTGTATGGCATGAGCCATGTGCCAGCGCTGCTGCTTTTGGACTTTCCTGGCTACCGCGAAAAGGGTGCCTTCCTCGTTTTCTTCCTGGTGTTTGTGGTGCAAACCTGCATGCTGGTGCAGCATCTGCTGGGTCGGCGCTTTCCGCACAAGCCGGTGGCGCCACAGGTAAGCCAGAGCTTTCAGTGGGCGAGCTGGCTGGCCGGTGTGGCCGCTGGCGGGCTGGCGGGCGGGCTGCTGTCGTTCATCACGCCATTTAAGCCTGGGCAGGCGCTGGGCATGGCGCTGCTGGCGTGCTTTGCTGGCAGCCTGGGGCATTTGGTGATGAAGGCGCTCAAACGCGACCGGGGCGTGACCAGTTGGGGCATGCAGGGCATGTCGGTCACCGGCGCGGGGGGGCTGCTGGACCGGGTGGACTCGCTGTGCTTTGCCGCCCCCGTGTTCTTCCACTCGGCACGCTGGTACTTCGGGCTTTAAACAAAATTGGCCTCTAGCGCTTATTGAATAAGCGCTAGCAGCTACAAATTCAATAGCAAATGCGCATCTTAGGGATTGACCCCGGCCTGCAGACCACCGGCTTTGGCGTGGTGGACATGGATGGCCACAAGCTCAGCTATGTGGCCAGCGGCACCATCCGCACCACCACCTTGGCGCTGGGCGACTTGCCTGGGCGGCTCAAGATTCTGTTTGACGGCATTACCGAGGTGGCCGCCCGCTACGAGCCCGATGTGGCCTCGGTCGAAATCGTGTTCGTCAACGTCAACCCACAGTCCACCCTGCTGCTCGGCCAGGCGCGGGGCGCGGCCATCACGGCCCTGGTGGCCAGCAACTTGCCCGTGGCCGAATACACCGCGCTGCAGATGAAAAAAGCCGTGGTGGGCCATGGCCGCGCGGCCAAAAGCCAGGTGCAGGAGATGGTGCGGCGTCTGCTGAGCCTGCCCGGCCTGCCCGGCACCGACGCGGCCGACGGCCTGGGCATGGCCATCACCCACGCCCACGCAGGCGCCGCCATGGGCCGCCTGGGCGAAGCCGCTACGCTGAACCGGCGCCAGCACGCGATGTACAAGGGCGGGCGGAGTTACTAAGGCTCCGCTCAAACGTTGGCCCGACTGGGCCGTGATGACACCGACAGAGGCCGCAATGCGCGTCGGCAGCCAACAGCCCGGGCCGCCGCAAACCACGGCGACCCAATGTCAGGCAGAGGGCCGGGCGTTCATCCACGCCCACGCAAACACAAGGGCCAGCAGCAGAGACAGCCCGCACCCCACCGAGCCCGCCACCACGTAAAAGCTGCGCTGTGACAGCAGGGCTGCACTGGCCCCCAATGCAGACAGGGCCACACAAACAAGAGCAAAGCCCAACATCACCTTGCGCGCAGCTACGACCTGGGCATCGGTGGGTTTTGGAGTGCTGACAGGCGCTAGAGTAGCGCCCGCATGGGCCGACAACGCGATGCGCTGAACCGACCGAAAGTGCCAGGCAATCAGCGCAAACAAAAGCAAAACCGGCGGCAAAAGCAGCCACCCGTTGTCTGCCAGCTTGCCCAGCACCAGCAACATAAAGCTCACCACAAGCAGCCACACCGTCAGGGTCGAGGCTTTGCGGATATGGGCTTCCAGCACCGCTTTTTGGGAGCCATCCACTATGGCTTTTCCACCAGGCATGCCAAGGTGCCGAAACAAGTAGGCACCCCCATCGGCGGGGTTGAAATCGATGCCGAATACTTTTTGCAGAAGAGTCATGGGGTTCACAGGGAGTGGATTGGCACCGACCACTGAGCGCCGGCTCAGAGTTTGCGGCACGCAGCAGGAGGTGCTGCTGGCAGGCCGCGGTCAGCGCGGGGCGCGCCGTGAAGATGGCTCCGAGCGCACCGACCAACCGAAGCAAGTGCGCCGAAATATAGCCATACGGCACCCTGTTTCCGGGGAGCCGTGTGTCTGCAAATGTAAGAACCCGTTCAAAGAGCGTTTGACCCCGCCTGCAATGGCTTGCGCGAGGATGCGGCGCGAGGGTTTCAGAACCCGTTGAGCGCATCGGCCCCTGCAACGCTACAGGGTTCCATTGCTAAATAAGCCCTAGCGCCCACCAATGAAGCGCAGGCAGCTATCAATAAATGAGCAAAAAACAGCAACCTGCCGGGCTACCGCCCAGCCCTGGCAGGCAATGCCCCTGGCGGTTCAGCGTCCCAGGCCGCGCTTGAGTTCTTTGAGCAGCAACAGCACCTGGTTGGATGCATGGCGGCAACTGGTGTTGAACAAGTGCTGCGCCTTGGTCCCGTCGCCAGCCTGGGCCAGGTCGATCGCAGCGGCGGCTTGCTGGTGAAAGTACTGGTGGCGGGCCACCAGCATGTCAAACGCCGGGTAGTGGCCCAGCCGCAGACGCCCGGTGCCGCCCAGCCAGCGTCCCAGATCGCAGCGGTCGGCCTGGCAGGTGGGGTCAATCTGCGGGACTTCGGGGGAGCGGCCGTGCACCAGGTCGTCCAGTTGCATGCGCCAGGCCTCATGGCTGGTGATGGCGGCGTCCAGGTCCAGCTCGGTCATCAGGGTGGCGGCGTACTCGGGGTCCAGCACCAGCTCGCTGCCGTTGTCCTCCAAGGCCCAGGTGGTCTCTGCACTGTCTGGGTCTTGCTCGCGGATTTTGAAAAAACGGCTGAAAAAGCCCATGCTTTGCCTTGGTTGATGAACGGGAGAGAGGTACACCGCGAATGGCAAATACACCTCCGTGAAACATTTTGTATCGCAACCTGTGTTTTGGCTATCAAAAAAATGCACTCCCGTTCGCCCCGTGCCGCAGCAACCCCGCTGCGGACAGCGGCTAGCGCCCGCGCCCAGCAGCCACGCTGGCAGCAGCAGACAATGAAGGCATGACCACTGCACTTGCCCCCACTCTGCGCCGCCCCGCCCTTTCGATGCTTGATCTGGTCGCCGTGCGCGAAGGCGGCACGGTGGCAGAGGCCCTGAAGATTGCGCTGCGCACCGCCCAGCATGCCGAGACGCTGGGCTTTACCCGCTACTGGCTGGCAGAGCACCACAACATGGCGGGCATTGCCAGCTCGGCCACGGCCGTGCTGGTGGGGCACATTGCGGGGGGCACCTCGCGCATCCGCGTGGGTTCGGGCGGGGTGATGCTGCCCAACCACGCCCCCTTGGTGGTGGCCGAGGCCTTTGGCACGCTGGCCGAGCTGTACCCCGGCCGCATCGACCTGGGCCTGGGCCGCGCCCCTGGCACCGACCCCACCACCATGCGCGCCCTGCGCCGCAGCCGGGTAGAGACGGCCGACGACTTTCCGCAAGACGTGGCCGAACTGCAGCGCCTGCTGGGCCCGGCCGAACCCGGCCAGCGGCTGGTGGCCACGCCCGGGGCGGGCACCAATGTGCCCATCTGGCTGCTGGGCTCCAGCCTGTTCTCTGCCCAGCTGGCGGCCGAGCGGGGTTTGCCGTATGCCTTTGCATCGCACTTTGCGCCGCGCTTTTTGCACCAGGCGATTGACCTGTACCGCAACCTGTACCGCCCGTCGGCCGCCTGGCCCAAGCCCCATGTGGCGATTGGCGTGCCGTTGATTGCGGCCCCCACCGACGACGAGGCCGAGTACCTGGCCAGCAGCACCTACCAGCGCGTGCTGGGCATCCTGACGGGTAGCCGCATCAGCCTGCAGCCCCCCATCGAGGGATTTGCGGCCAGGCTGCAGCCGCAAGAGCGTGCGGCGATTGGCGACTTTCTGGCGGCCGCCGTGATCGGCGGGCCCGACACCGTGCGCGAGGGCTTGGCCCGGCTGGTGCAGGACACAGGGGCCGACGAGCTGATCCTGGTGTGCGATGTGTACGACCCGGCACTGCGCTTGCGTTCGCTGGACATTGCCGCGCAGGCACTCGCCGATATGGCGAGCGAGCCCACCGCACTGGCCTGAGCCTAGGGGCCCTCTGCACGCATCACCGCGCCAGATAGCCGCCATCGACGGGGTAATACGCCCCTGTAACGAACGAGGCTTTGTCCGACGCCAGCCAGGTCACCAACTCGGCCACCTCCTCGGGCTGGCCCAGCCTGCCGATGGGGTGCGAGGCCACGAGCATGGCCTGCACGGCGGCGTTGGCCTCCAGCCCGCTGATCATGGGGGTGTGGATAAAGGCCGGGCCCACGGCATTGATGCGCACGCCCTGGGCGCTGTACTCCAGCGCGGCGGCCTGGGTCAAGCCCACCACCCCGTGCTTGGCGGCCGTGTAGGCCGGTGCCGTGGCAAACCCCACAGCACCCAGAATGGACGCCATGTTGACGATGGCGCCGCCCCCGCTCTGCAGCATGGCCGCGATCTGGTACTTCATGCCGTAGAACACGCCCGAGAGGTTGATGTTGATGACTTGCGCCCAGCCGTCCAGGGGGTAGTCGGCCGTGAGGGCCTGCGGGCCGCCAATACCGGCGTTGTTGCAGGCCAGGTCCAGCCGCCCATAGTGCGCCACGGTGCGCTGCACCAGGGCTTCGCTGTCAGCGGCGCTGCCCACATCGGCGGCCACAAACAGCGCATCGCCCCCTTGGGCGCGCACCAGCGCCGCAGTCTCCTCGCCCGCAGCGGTGTTCACATCGGACACCACCACCTTGGCGCCCTCGCGCGCCCACTGCAGTGCAATGGCGCGGCCAATGCCTGAAGAAGCCCCGGTCACAAGTCCCACTTTGGTTTTGAGCATGCTTCACTCCCTGGTGTTTGACTGACATGGCCTGCCGCCCCGTGCCGCAGGCGCAGAGGCATTGTGCGACCATCAGAAAAGATATCAATAAACGCTGGGGCCCTGGGCCGCCCTTGGTTCACACCAAGCGGCTACCATCGTGGGCGGCGCAGCACCCTGCCCTGCCCACTTTGCAACCCGACACCGCTTGCCACCCGATACATGCCCGCTTTTTCATTTGAAGCCCTGGACGCCCAGGGCCAGACCCGCAAAGGCCTGCTGGAGGCCGACACCGCCAAGTCCGCACGCGGCATGCTGCGCGCCCAGGGGCTGGTGCCCATGTCGGTGGAGCTGGTGCAAACAGGACAAAACACCGCAGGGGGCAGCAGCGCGCTGGGGCAGCGCCTGTTCACCCGCCCGGTGTTTGGTGCCACGGCGCTGGCGATCTGGACCCGGCAGTTGGCCGGGCTGGTGTCTTCGGGCTTGCCGCTGGAGCGAGCGCTCACCGCGTTGAGCGAAGAAGCCGACGACGACCGGCAAAGCCACCTGGTGGCGGCGCTGCGCGCCGAGGTGAATGCGGGCTCGACCTTTGCCCGGGCGCTGGGGCAGCACCCGCGCGAGTTTTCAGACATCTACTGCGCCGTGATTGGCGCAGGCGAGCACAGTGGCGACCTGGGCATGGTGCTCGAGCGCCTGGCCGATGACCTGGAAGACCGCCAGGCGCTCAAGGCCAAGCTCATCGGCGCGGCGCTGTACCCGGCCATCGTGACGGTGGTGGCCATCGTCATCGTGCTGTTTTTGGTGGGCTATGTGGTGCCCCAGGTGGCCAGCGTGTTTGCAGGCACCAAGCGGGCGCTGCCGTTTCTCACGGTGATGATGCTGACCATCAGCGACTTGGTCCGCCACTATGGCTTGCTGATGCTGATAACTCTCATTTTGATAGCTGCTGGCGCTCGCTGGGCGCTGACTTTCGAGTCTTTTCGTGAAAAGTTTGACGCCGCCTGGCTGAACCTGCCCGTGGTGGGCAAGCTGGCACGCGGCTACAACGCGGCCCGCTTTGCCGGCACGCTGGCCATGCTGGCAGGCGCGGGCGTGCCCATCCTGAAGGCGCTGCAGGCCGCCGCCGAAACACTGAACAACCGCGCCATGCGCGCCGATGCGCTGGATGCGCTGGTGCTGGTGCGCGAAGGCGCCCCGCTGGCATCGGCCCTGGCACAGAAGAAGCGCTTTCCGGGGCTGGTGTCCATGTTTGCCCGCCTGGGCGAGCAGACGGGGCAACTGCCCTTGATGCTGCAGCGCGCCGCCACGCAAATTTCGACCGAAGTGCAGCGGCGCTCGCTGCAACTGGCCACCATCCTGGAGCCGCTGCTCATCGTGAGCATGGGCCTGATCGTGATGACCATCGTGCTGGCGGTGATGCAGCCCATCATCGAGCTGAACAAGTTTGTGAAATAAAGCCCCTCCGGAACCCACACCATGGCCGTAACGCTGGACGACAAACTGGTGGTGGCGATCTCGTCACGCGCGCTGTTTGACTTTGAAGAAGAAAACCGCGTCTTTGACCCGCTGGACCCGCGGGCCTACATGGAGCTGCAGCAAGCGCGCCTGGAGGTGCCCGCCAAGCCCGGCGTGGCGTTTCAGCTGGTGCGCAAACTGCTGGCCTTCAACACGCCCCAGGCGCGGCGGGTGGAGGTGGTCATCCTCTCGCGCAACGACCCAGTGAGTGCGCTGCGCATTTTTCGCTCAGCCAAAGAAGCCGGGCTGCCGCTGGAGCGCGGGGTGTTCACCCAGGGGCGCGACCCCTTCCGCTACCTGCGGCCGCTGGGCGCGCACCTGTTTTTGTCGGCCAACGAGAAAGACGTGAACGCCGCTTTGGCGCTGGGCTTCCCTGCGGCGCGGGTGCTGACCGAATCGGTGGCCGCCGGGGTGGACTACCCCAACGAGCTGCGGATTGCGTTTGACGGCGATGCGGTGCTGTTCTCGGACGAAGCCGAGCGCGTGTACCAGGCCGAAGGGCTGGCGGCCTTCCAGACGCATGAAATCAGCAAGGCGGCCCTGCCGCTGTCTGGTGGCCCATTCAAGCCCCTGCTGGCCGCCCTGCACCAGCTGCAACAGCAAGCGGGTGCCTCGGGCATGCGCCTGCGCATTGCACTGGTCACGGCCCGCAGCGCCCCAGCCCATGAGCGTGCCATCAACACCCTGATGAAGTGGAACCTGGCGGTGGACGAGGCCATGTTTCTGGGTGGCCTCGAAAAAGGCCCCTTCCTGCGCGAATTTGAGCCTGACTTCTTCTTTGACGACCAGACGGGGCACGTCAACTCGGCAGCGCAGCATGTGCCATCGGGCCATGTGAGCAGCGGCATCGCCAACATCCCGGCCCATTCCAGCGCGCCAAGCACCCCGGACTAACCGGGCCCTGGCGATGCGGGCGCCCATACCGTCACGGTAAACGGCGGTGAAGAACTGCAACCTTTGGTGAGCCAGCGGACTCACACGCTTGCAAATGCGTTGCCAAGTCCCAAGCTGCCCTGACGACCCAACGGGAGCAGCGATGGGGTCTGGGTCTGCAGGGCCCTGATGACGCCCACCTGCCCGCAGCCATCCCCCGAACCACCCAGGAGCACGCCCATGTCTTTTCTGAAAACCCTGCTGGCCTGCTGCACCGCCCTGGCGTGCAGCCTGGCGCTGGCCCAAAGCCCAGCGCCCGCCCCGACAGAAACCAGCACCGCCAACGCAGCCCCCAGCAAGGGCGAGCAAAAGGCCATGCGCGAGTTCAAGATGCTGGATTTCAATGGCGACGGCAAGCTCAGCCGCACCGAGGTCAAGCTGTTCCCCCGCCTGTCGGCAGCGTTTGACGAGGCCGACACCGACCACGACAACTACGTTTCGTACGAGGAAGTGCGCGCCTTTGCCGCCAAATACCGTGCAGAGCGCGATCGCCAGAAAGCGGCCCAGGCGGCCCAGCCTTCGCACAGCCAGGCACCGGAACAAGCAACGCCCGCTGAAAGCGCCAGCGCAGGCGCAGGCGCAGGCGCCAAGGCGGAATAAAACACGGGCCCAGCAGAGCCCCAGGCCTCGGTCAGAGCCCGGCCGTGCGCTTGATCTTGGGGTCGGAGTAAGTCAGCTCTTCTTGCTTGACTTGCTGGGCCAGCCGCTCTTGCTGGGTCATCTTGTTGATGTCCTGCGCCACCTCCACGGCGCTACCGCTGGCGCGCCACATGGACTGGATCAACTCCAGCAGCTGCTTGTAGATAGGCTCTTTGGGCGGCTCAGGCGGCTCCTCCACCGTTTCCTTCTTCTTGACTTCGGTCCAGTCGCGGTTCTGGGTGTCGGTGGCAGACGGCTTGTCAGGCTCTCGCACGGTCGCCCCCTCGCCCAGTCGGTCCGCAGACTCGACGGGATTGGGTGCGTTGATGGGACGCACCGCAGGGGCGCCGGAGGCGCCAGTGGAATACAAATCAGCGCCCTGAGGACGCCAACTCGGCGATCGGTCGACAGGTGGCATTTGCATGGCAGTGGCCCGTGGTGAAGTGAAAACATGCGGTGGCTCTGCCACCTTCTTCGTACTTCATTTCGGCAAAAAGAAGGGCAAATTAAGGCCTTTTTTGCCAATTGGACCAAATCTAGGGTTTACCCCTAGAAACTACCCGCCACCCAGACCATCGCCGCTTACAAAAAGCGCTCCAGCAACTTGCGCGAATGCTTGTCCAGCGCCGTGGTGTCGGGCACCTTGAACTGCCCCCCCTCGCCCGCCGCAATCAAAAGCCGGGTACGGCCCGCCAGGCGGCGAATGTCTTCTTCGGCCTTGAGCACCAACCGGGCAGCGCCTCGGTCGGTCTGCACATCCCAGATGCTGGGGGTTGAGAAGCTAGACACCGCAATGATTTTTTCGATAGTAGGCACAAACTCCCGAACTGCCAATTCTTCTTCAAGCAATTGGCGCTGGGGGCTGGCAAGGTGTCCAGTCGATCGATCCATTGCAGTTCATGCCCATCTGCGCCCACCAGGGACAAGCCTTCATGGGGCGCAGCAATGGGGAACGCGCGCACGGGCACCACACCCTCATGTGCTGTGCCGTCGGGCAGGGTGAGCACCAAGCGGCCATGGGGGTTGCGGTGCAATTGCCCCGAAAAACCGGTGGATGAGGAGACAGGGGAAGTGGTCTGAGCAGTCATGATTCTTCTTCTGTCTCAAGGGTTGCCCGCAGGGTGGGCGGGGTGCAACAAGCTGCTGTCAATGATCACGCCAGCAGCCTGGGCGTCCTCTTCGGCTCGGCGGGCCTGGGCTTCATACAGGCGCCAGTAAGCGCCCTGCTTTTCCATCAGCTCGTCGTGCGGGCCCACTTCCACCACCTCGCCACGGTCCATGACCACCAGGCGGTCCGCCTTGCGCAGGGTGGACAGGCGGTGGGCAATGGCAATGGTGGTGCGGCCTTGCACCAGGTTATCGAGCGCCTTCTGGATTTCCTTCTCGGTTTCCGTGTCCACTGCCGAGGTGGCTTCGTCCAGAATCAGGATGCGGGGGTCGATCAGCAGCGCACGGGCAATCGAGATGCGCTGGCGCTCACCGCCCGACAGGCCCTGGCCGCGCTCACCCACCAGCGAGTCGTAGCCATGCGGCAGGCGCAGGATGAATTCATGGGCATGGGCAGCACGCGCGGCCGCCACGATTTCTTCGCGCGTGGCGTGGGGCTTGCCGTAGGCAATGTTCTCAGCGATGGTGCCAAAGAACAGGAACGGCTCCTGCAGCACCAGGCCGATGTGGCGGCGGTAGTCCGCCACCGCAAAGCGGCGGATATCGATGCCATCGACCTGGATGGAGCCATCGCTCACGTCGTAGAAGCGGTTGATCAGATTGACCAGCGTGCTCTTGCCCGAGCCGCTGTGGCCCACCAGGCCGATCATTTCGCCCGCGCGGATTTCCAGGTCCAACCCCTTGATAACGGCACGGCTTCCATAGCGAAAGCCCACGCCCTGCATGGTGATGGAGCCCTCTACCTTGTCCACCTTCACCGGCTGGGCCGGGTCAGGCACGTTGCTGACGTGGTCGAGGATGTCAAAAATGCGCTTGGCGCCCGCGGCAGCCTTTTGCGTCACGGACACGATGCGGCTCATCGAATCCAGCCGACCATAGAAGCGCCCGATGTAGGCAATGAACGCGGTGAGCACACCCACCGTGATCTGGTTGTGCGATACCAGCCAGATGCCAAAGGCCCACACCACCAGCAAGCCGATTTCAGTGAGCAGCGAAACGGTGGGGGTGAAAAGACTCCAGGTCTTGTTGAGCTTGTCGTTGACTTCCAGGTTGTGCTGGTTGGCATCGCGAAAGCGCTGGGCTTCGCGCTTTTCTTGTGCAAAGGCCTTCACCACGCGGATGCCGGGAATGGTGTCTGCCAGCACATTGGTCACTTCAGACCACACGCGGTCGATCTTCTCAAAGCCGGTGCGCAAGCGGTCGCGCACGGTGTGGATCATCCAGCCAATGAACGGCAGCGGCACCAACGTGACCAGCGCCAGCCAGGGGTTGATGGAGAACAGGATGGCCGCCGTCATGCAAATCATGAGCACGTCGGTCACGAAATCCAGCGCATGCAGCGACAGGAACACGTTGATGCGGTCCGTCTCCGAACCGATCCGGGCCATCAGGTCGCCCGTGCGTTTGCCGCCAAAGTAGTCGAGCGACAGGCGCAGCAGGTGCTCGTACGTGGTGGTGCGCAGGTCAGCGCCAATGCGCTCAGACACCAGCGCCAGGATGTAGGTGCGCGCCCAAGACAAGCCCCAGGCCGCCAGCGCCGCCAGCAGCAGCCCGCCCAAGTACACCATCACCAATGTTGGATCGATTTTCTGACCGTTTTGGTAGGGAATCAGGATGTCGTCCATCAGCGGGATGGTGAGGTACGGCGGCACCAAGGTCGCAGCCGTGGACGCCATCGTCAGCGCAAAGCCTGCCGCCAATTGCTTGCGGTAGGGCCGCGCAAAACGCCACAGGCGCAGCAGCACCCAGGTGGACGTTTGCGGGGGTTGGGCGCGTGCGCAAGCCGGGCACTCTTCGGTGTCGGGCGGCAGCGGGGTATGGCAGATGGGGCAGGCGGGGTCGTCAGCCTCTTGCGCGGCGCTCGCAGGATCCGCCGCATACGCCCGTTGCTGCTCAAACCGCTGCACCAGGCGCAGCGCCTGCGGGTGGTTGCCCAGGGTGAATCGCCAGAACGCCAGGCGCTTTTCAGGGCTGTGCAGCTCCAGCGTGCCCACGCCACCGTGGTCTTGCATCTTCAGCGACAGCCCCTCTCCCACAGCCCAGGTTTGCCAGGTGGTGGAGCCCGCATCGCAAGCCATCAGGCGGTTGGCGGTCACGACCACCCAGCCCTTGGCAAAGCGCAAATCCACGCTCAGGTCAACCTGTAACGTAGCCAACACGTTTTCTTGGGGCGCGAGCATGGCCCGCAAATCGGCCCCCAAAGGGCCAGAAAAGACACCCGAGGCGTCTACAGAATGGTGATGTTGCATATTCTTTGTTTTTCAGCAGTCCACAGTCCAAAACTGCAGCCTGTGCAGATGCGGGAATTTTGACCGAAACACGGCCCTCCTACGAAAGCTGACACTTACATCTCCTCTTCCCGCCAATTTCCAGCCCAACCGGGCGCACAATTGCAACCCTGTCCGGCCCGTCCGGTGTCTCTGAACCGCTCCGATCCATGGCAAAAATCGACGACATCCAACTGCTTCGCATCAACTACCTGCGTGGCCCCAATATCTGGACCTACCGCCCCGTGCTGGAAGTCTGGCTGGACCTCGGGGTTCTGGAAGACCATCCCTCCAACGCACTGCCTGGTTTCAACGAACGCCTGACCGCCTGGCTGCCCGCCCTGATCGAGCACCACTGTGGCGTGGGCGAGCGCGGCGGCTTTTTGCAGCGCCTGCAAGAAGGCACCTGGTGCGGCCACGTGCTCGAGCACATCGTCATTGAACTGCTGAACCTGGCGGGCATGCCCACCGGCTTTGGCCAAACCCGCAGCACCTCAGTGCGCGGCGTGTACCGCATGGTCTTCCGTGCCCGCGACGAGAGCGTGGCGCGTGTGGCGCTGGCCCAGGGCCATGCACTCATCATGGCCGCCATCAACGACGAACCCTTTGATGTGCAAGCCGCCGTGGCCCGCGTGCGCACCGAGGTGGACGACCAGTACCTTGGCCCCAGCACCGCCTGCATCGTCACGGCCGCCACCGACAGGGGCATCCCCCACATCCGCCTGAACGATGGCAACCTGGTGCAACTGGGCTACGGCGCCAGCCAGCGCCGCATCTGGACGGCCGAGACCGAGCGCACCAGCGCCATCGCCGAAGGCATCGCCAGTGACAAAGACCTCACCAAGAGCCTGCTCAAGGCCTGCGGCGTGCCGATTCCGGAAGGCCAGGTGGTCAACAGCCCCGAAGAAGCCTGGGAAGCCGCCCAAGACATCGGCCTGCCCGTGGTCGTCAAACCATCTGACGGCAACCATGGCCGGGGCGTGACGCTGGACCTGCGCAAGAAAGAAGACATCGAAGCGGCCTACCACGTGGCTTACCCCGAGGGCAGCGACGTGATGGTGGAGAGCTTCATTCCTGGCGACGAGCACCGCATCCTGGTGGTGGGTGGCAAGGTCGTGGCAGCGGCACGGGGCGAGGTGGTCAGCATCACCGGCAATGGCCGCTCCACCGTCAAGGAACTCATCGACACCCAGCTTAACTCCGACCCACGCCGGGGCTACGAGGAAGAGTACCCGCTCGAAATCATTGATCTGGCCACCGACACCAAAGTGCTGCTTGAACTCAAGCGCCAGGACTTGGACGCCGACTCCGTACCCGCAGCAGGCCGCCAGGTGGTGGTGCAGCGCAACGGCAACGTGGCGGTGGACTGCACCGATGACGTGCACCCCGAGGTCGCCTACATTGCCCAGCTCGCCGCCAAGGTGGTGGGCCTCGATATCGCTGGCATCGACATGGTGGCCAAGGACATCTCCAAGCCCCTGCACACCCAGGGTGGCGCGATTGTGGAAGTGAACGCAGGCCCTGGCCTGCTGATGCACCTGAAGCCCGCCGTGGGCGCCCCCCGCCCCGTGGGGCAGGCGATTGCAGAGCACCTGTTCCCTTCCGAAGAGCACCAGGAAGGCACGGCAGGCCGCATCCCCGTGGTCGGCGTGGCCGGCACCCGCGAGACGGCCACCATTGCCCGCGTGGTGGCATGGCTGCTGCACCTGGGTGGCCACCACACCGGCCTAGCGTGCCGCGATGGCCTGTTCCTGGACCGCCGCCGTGTGGAGTCTGCCGACAGCGCCCACTGGGAAGCCGCCCACCGCCTGCTGATGAACCAGATGGTGCAAGCCGCTGTGATCGAAAGCGATGCCCGCACCATCTTGCGCGATGGCCTGGCCTACGACCGCTGCAAGGTGGGCGTGGTGACCGACATGGACGGCCTGGGCGCGCTGGCCGAATTCGATGTGCACGAGCAAGACCAGATGACCAAGGTGCTGCGCACCCAGGTGGATGTGGTGCTGGACGACGGCGCCGCCGTACTCAACGCCGCGATCGACCAGGTGGCAGCCCTCGCCCCGCTGTGCGATGGCGCTGTGGTGCTGTATGCACAGAACCCCGATTTGCCAGCCATCGTGGAACACCGCGCCAAGGACAACGGCCGCGCCGTGCTGGTGAAGAACGGCCGTGTGGTGCTGGCCACGGGCAGCGCTGAACATGTGCTGGGCACCCTGGGCGAGTTGACCTTTGGCCGCAACGCCGTGGTGCCCAACACCGACGCCTTGCTGGCCGCCATTGGCGCAGCCTGGGCGCTGGACATTGCCCCCGACTTGATCGGCGCAGGCATCAAGACCTTCGAGCCCGAGCTGCAAGCCCCGGTGAGCCCCCGCCCTGCGTCTGTGACGACCCTGGGCACCCACTGAGCCGCACAGAGCCACCTTGGCAGACACCCCCTTCTTGTTGCACGCGATGACACCAGAGTGCACAGCGCACAGCACCGCACACTGACGGAACATAGAGAGAAAAATTCATGGACGTAACCCGCACCCGGGCCCTGCGCGGCCCCAATCTCTGGAGCCGCCACATGGCCATTGAGGCCGTGGTGACCTGCAGCGAGACCGAACGCGCCATTGGCAAGATCGCCGGTTTTGAAGCGCGCCTGCGCGCCCTGTTCCCTGCCATCGGGGTACTGCACCCCGAAGGCGGCGACAGCGACATCTCGCTGGCGCATGTGCTGCAAACCGCGGCCCTGGCCTTGCAGGCGCAGGCCGGTTGCCCTGTGACGTTCGCCCGCACCACCGCCACCACCGATGTGGGCGTGTACCAGGTGGTCGTCGAATACAGCGAAGAAGCCGTGGGCCGCAAGGCGTTTGAAGACGCACAACAACTCATCCAGGCAGCGCTGGGCAACGGCAGCTTTGACGCCGAAAAGGCCGTGGCCGACCTGCGCGAGCTGGACGAAGACGAGCGCCTGGGCCCCAGCACGGGCTCCATCGTCGAAGCCGCAGTGGCCCGTGGCATTCCCTACCGCCGCCTCACGCGCGGCAGCCTGGTGCAGTTTGGCTGGGGCTCCAAGCAGCGCCGCATCCAGGCCGCCGAGGTCGATTCGACCAGCGCCGTGGCCGAATCCATTGGCCAGGACAAAGACCTGACCAAGCGCCTGCTGCACGCTGCGGGCGTGCCCGTTCCTCTGGGCAAACCCGTCGAAACCGTGGAGGAAGCCTGGGAAGTGGCCCTCAAGGTCGGCCTGCCCGTGGTGGTCAAACCGCAAGACGGCAACCAGGGCAAGGGTGTGACGGTGAACATCACCGACCGCGCCCAGCTGGAAGAAGCCTACAAAAACGCCGCCGACTACGGCACCGTGATGGTCGAGCGCTTTTTGCCCGGCCACGACTTCCGCCTGCTGGTGGTCGGCGACCAACTGGTGGCCGCCGCACGCCGCGAGCCGCCCCAGGTGCTGGGTGACGGCCAGCACACGGTGCGCCAATTGGTGGAAGTGGTGAACCAGGACCCCCGCCGTGGCGAGGGCCATGCCACCTCGCTCACCAAGATCCGCCTGGACGACATTGCCGTGGCCCGCCTTGCCATGCAAGACCTGACCCCCGACTCGGTGCCCGCCAAGGGCCAGCGCGTCATCCTGCGCAACAACGCCAACCTGTCCACCGGCGGCACCGCCACCGATGTGACCGACGACGTGCACCCCGACGTGGCCGCCCGCGCCATTGCGGCCGCCCAGATGGTGGGCCTGCACATTTGCGGCGTAGACATGGTGGCCGAAACCGTGCTGCGCCCGCTGGAAGAGCAAGGCGGCGGCTTTGTGGAAGTGAACGCCGCCCCCGGCCTGCGCATGCACCTGGCCCCCAGCTACGGCAAACCCCGCAACGTGGGCCAGGCCATGGTGGACCGCCTCTACGCCCATGGCGACGACGGCCGCATTCCCACCGTGGCCGTGACCGGCACCAACGGCAAGACCACCACCGCACGCCTGATTGCGCACCTGTTCACGGCCCAGGGCCTGCGCGTGGGCATGACCAACACCGACGGCGTGTACGTGAACGGCCGCCAGATCGACAGCGGCGATTGCAGCGGCCCCAAGAGCGCCCGCAACGTGCTGCTGCACCCCGAGGTGGACGCCGCCGTGTTCGAGACCGCCCGTGGCGGCATCCTGCGCGAAGGCCTGGGCTTTGACCGCTGCCAAGTGGCCGTGGTGACCAACATTGGCGAAGGCGACCACCTGGGCATGAACTACATCACCACGGTGGAAGACCTGGCGGTGCTCAAGCGCGTGATCGTGCAGAACGTGGCCCCCACGGGCTATGCCGTGCTCAACGCCACCGACCCCATCGTGGCGGCCATGGCATCGGCGTGCCCCGGCAAGGTGATCTACTTTGCGCTGGACCGCCACCACCCCGTGATGGCCACGCACCGTGCGCAAGGCCACCGCACCGTGTATGTGGACGGTGACTCGGTCGTGGCATCCGAAGGCTCGTGGCGCGAGTCCATCCACCTGCGTGATGTACCCATCACTCGCAACGGCCGCATTGGCTTTCAGGTCGAGAACGTCATGGCTTCCGTGGCTGCAGCCTGGGCTGCGGGCGTGCCCTGGCAGACCATTCGGCGCGGCCTGTCGGGCTTTGTGAACGACAGCGACAACGCCCCGGGCCGCTTCAACGTGATGGACTACCACGGCGCCACCGTGATTGCCGACTACGGCCACAACCCCGACGCCATGCGCGCCCTGGTGCAGGCTGTGGACGCCCTGCCCGGCAACCGCCGCAGCGTCGTCATCAGCGGGGCGGGTGACCGCCGCGATGAGGACATCCGTGCGCAAACCGTGATCCTGGGCGCCGCCTTCGACGAAGTGATCCTGTACCAGGACGCGGCCCAGCGCGGCCGGGGCGACGGCGAGGTGATGGCGCTGCTGCGCGAAGGCCTGGCGGGCGCCAGCCGCACCAAGCATGTCGAAGAAATCCGGGGCGAGTTTGTGGCCATTGACTTTGCACTGGCCCGCCTGCAACCGGGCGACCTGTGCCTGGTGCTGGTGGACCAGGTGGAGGAAGCGCTGGCCCATCTGGCGCAGCGCTGCACCGAAGCAGGGCCTGCCGCATGATGGCGCCCACGTCCGCCCGCCGCATGGCGTGCCACACGCTGGCGGCCCTGGCCCTGCTGGGAGCCGCCCTGCCGGGGGTGGCCCTGGCCGCATCGGGCGAGAAGATTGGCACGGTGGACACTGCCTTCCAGTGGATCGGCCGCGACCACGACATCATCGTGGAGGCCTATGACGACCCCGGCGTGCAGGGCGTGACCTGCTACGTATCGCGGGCGCGCATCGGCGGCATCAAGGGCACACTGGGCCTGGCCGAAGACCGTGCCGAGGCGTCCATCGCCTGCCGCCAGGTGGGGCCCATCAGCATCCCCGAGCCGCTCAAGAAGCAAGAAGAAGTGTTCAGCGAACGCATGTCCATCTTGTTCAAGCGCCTGCGCATCGTGCGCATGGTGGATGCCCCGCGCAACACGCTGGTGTACCTGACGTATTCCGAAAAGCTCATCGATGGCTCGCCGCAAAACAGCCTCACCGCCGTACCTGTGGACCGGGCCACGGCCATCCCTGTGCGCAAGTAAGCCGCCCGCCTCACCACAAACGCCCCGCAGCGGTCATCGCTGCGGGGCGCTTTTCATTCAACGTCAAAATACCCTCTAGCGCTTTATCTATAAGCGCTAGCAGCTATCATTTTTGACAACTACTCAGGCCTCTGCAGCAATCTGCCGCAGCGCCTGCTCAAACACCTCCACCGGCTGGCCGCCCTGGATCAGGTGGCGCTCGTTGACGATGATGGCGGGCACCGAGTGGATGCCGTTTTGTAGATAGAACTGCTCGCGCTCGCGCACCTCGTCGGCATAGCAGCCCGATGCCAGCACCTCACGCGCCTGGGCAGCATCCAGTCCCACGTCGCTCGCCACACGCACCAGCACCTCATGGTCTCCAGGGCTCTGGCCGTCGGTGAAGTAGGCCTGGAACAGCGCCTTCTTCAGCGCACTCTGCAAGCCCTGTTCTTCGGCCCAGTGCAGCAGGCGGTGGGCGTCAAAGGTGTTGTAGATGCGGCTGCGCTTGTCCATGCGAAAGGTGAAGCCCAGCTCGGCGCCGCGCGCGGCGATGGCGTCACGGTTCTTCTGGCTTTGCTCGGGCGTGGCGCCGTACTTTTCTTGCAGGTGCTCGCCAATGTCCTGGCCCTCCGGGCCCATCTGCGGGTTCAGCTCAAACGGCTGAAAGTGCAAATCCAGCGCCACCTGGCCCTGCAGCCGCTCGGCCGCTTGCTCCAGCGCCTGAAGGCCAATGATGCACCAGGGGCAGGAGACATCGGACACGAAATCGATCTTGAGGGTGGTGGTCATGGGTGGCCCTTCACATGCAAAGCCGCCATGGTAGGCCGCAACCGGCCAGGGTGCAGGGCACGCTGCGATGACCTCAAAGGCCAAGCAGGAGCAGGCCCCAAAAACCCCACGCCGTCAGCCATTGATGCGGCCCCAAGCCCCCCCGATATGCGAGGCTTCCCCCCGCGCCAGCCCCAGCGCGCCCATTCATTGCCCCCGTAGAGAGAGCCCCATGAACCTGCAACAGCAACAGTCCGTCCTCACCATCGCCATGCTGGCCGCCTTTGCCGATGGAGCCAAGGACGACACCGAGCGCGAGGAGATTCGCCGCATCGCGCAATCGCTGGCCGCCGATGGCAACCTGCCCGACCTGCCCCGCCTGTACCAGGACGTGCTGCTGCGCCGCACCAGCCTGCAAGCGGCCACGGCTGCGCTGCAAGACCCAGCCCACCGCCAATTGGCCTACGAGATGGCCGTGTGCGTGTGCGATGTAGACGGGCAGCAAACACCCGCTGAGCGCGAGTTTCTGGCAGCGCTCAAGCAAGCCTTGCAGTTGGGCGCACAGCAGACCACCGCCTTTGACCAGGAAGAACAGGCCCTGGCCGAGGCGCTGGACAACGCAGGCACGCCTACCCGCTCCGCACTGCCTGTGGCAGCGGCCGCGCAAGGCACCCCGCCCAGCGCAACACCGCACGATGCCGAGCTGGACAAATCCATCCTGAACTACGCCTTGCTCAATGGCGCGCTGGAGCTGCTGCCCCAGTCCTGGGCCTCAATGGCCATCATCCCGCTGCAGATCAAGATGGTGCACGCCATCGGCAAGGCACACGGCGTGGAACTGGACCGGGGCCACATCAAGGAATTCATCGCCGCCGCCGGGGTGGGCATGGCATCGCAGTATGTCGAGCAGTTTGGCCGCAAGCTGCTGGGCGGTCTGCTGGGCAAGGTGGCGGGCAAAACCCTGGGTGGGCTGGGTGGCGCGGCCACAGGCATGGCGTTTTCATTTGCCACCACCTACGCATTGGGCCAGGTGGCCAAGCGCTACTACGCCGGGGGGCGCACCATGGACACCGCCCTGCTGCGCGACACCTTTCAGAGCCTGTTCGGTCCTGCCAAGCAAATGCAAACGCAGTACCTGCCGCAAATCCGGCAAAAGGCCGCCACGCTGGACGCCGGACAAATCATGGCCATGGTGCGCGGGGCCTGAGGCGTTTTCACAGGAACGGGTGGGTGACCCGTGATGTGACGGCCTCCAGCGGGGCTCGCGCTTTACTCCTTTTTTGATAGCTGCTAGCGCTTATCCATTAGGCGCTAGCGCCATTTGTGGTACATCAAAGTGCCACACGGGGCCAGCAAGAGCCCCCGCGCGGCCCGGGCACCGCCCAAACCGCGCTTTTCCACCGATCAAATCCTGGCAGGGCATGCCAGAATGGGCTATGCCCGCCCCATCGGTTCATGCCCCCCACATTCCTCTGATGTCCTTGGACTCCCCTTCCGACAGCGCCGTCACCACCCTCTACCGGGCCGCGCTGGGCCCTGTGAACACAGAGCGCTACGTTCAGGCGTTTGCCCGGCTCGACGCCATGGGCCGCACCCTGACCAGCTGGCACTGGGCCGCCTGCTTCTTCACCCTGGGCTGGATGGTGTACCGCCAGCTCTGGGGCGCCGCACTGGTGTATGTGGCCGCTGCCGAAGGCGTGGCGCTGCTGGTGTTTGGCCTGGGCCGCCCGCTGCTGCAGTGGCCGCAGGCAGTGGAATGGGGCGTGGTGGGCGCCTTTGCCGTGCTGGGCAGCGTGGTGCCGGGCCTGTATGCCCACGCCATCCTGCACGCCGACATCCGCAAACGCGTGACCAAAGCACTGGCCGCATCGGCCAACATCCCCGAAGCCTGCGACTTGCTGGCCAAGCAGGCGGTGTCGCGCAAACGGCTGACCTGGGTCATCGCAGGGCATGCATTGTTGGCGGGTGCAGCACTGCTCGCTTACCTGGTCTTCCCGCAAGGCACCTTCACGGGCGAGTCGCCAGCCCAGGCGGCAGCGCCGCAGGCCGCGGCCCCCAGCGCCAGCTGGAACACACCCTCCCCCACCCTCACCCCCGCCAGCCGCCCTGTGGCAGAAAAGGCCGACATGGCCGCTGTGCAGCCCAAGCCGCAGCCGCCCAGTGCACCCACAGTGGCC
Source organism: Acidovorax sp. 1608163 (assembly GCF_003669015.1). NCBI lineage: Bacteria > Pseudomonadati > Pseudomonadota > Betaproteobacteria > Burkholderiales > Comamonadaceae > Acidovorax > Acidovorax sp. 1608163. The sequence goes on along the minus strand of NZ_CP033069.1, from coordinate 944,055 downwards.
GTGGCCGCTGCCGCAGAAGATGCGCCGCCCGCAGCCGCCGTGGCCGCAGCACCACCGCAAGCCATTGCCGTTAAGCCCACTGCAGCACCAGCAGACAAAGCCCCTGCCGATGGGGCCAAGGGAGCCTCTCAAACGACGGACTCTGTCGCTGGTAAAGCGACCGAGAAAACACCAGCCAAGCCAGCGGATAAACCCGTCGAAAAGCTGGCCGAAAAACCAGCGGCAAAAGCCACCGAAAAGCCCACAGAGAAACCTGCTGACAAAGCCAAGGAAGCCCCGGCGCCCAAAGCCAGCGCGCAGCAGGCGGCAGCCTCCAAAGCCGTAGCAGCCAAGGCCTCAGAGTCCACGCGTGCCAAGCCTGTACCAGCAGGCAAAACACCTGCCGCATCCTCCGCGGCCCGCCAGGCTGAGGGCAAGGCCTCTGCCGCCAGCGACACCACCGTGGGCGCCGCGCCTGGTTTTTATATCAACGTGGGTCTGTTTGCCGATGAAAGCAATGCACGCAAAGCCCAGTCCCGCCTGCTCAACGAAGGCCTGCCCGCCTTCCGGCAGACCCTGGACAGCGCCAAAGGCACCCGCACCCGGGTGCGGGTGGGGCCTTTTGCCTCGCGCTCTGAGGCCGAGTCGGCTGCATCCAGCGTCCGCGCGCTGGAACTGGATGCCGTCATTTTTCAAAAATGAACGGCTTGCTGGGCTGCCCTAAGGCGCTTCGGGCGTCAAGCGTCAATAGCCCATGACACCCAAAAGTTTCGGAATGTAAACAAAATCTATTCAGGGTGGTAAATTGGCGCAAGATGGGGCTGGCCAGCCAGCGTCCTCATTCCATTCGACGCATTCGGTAACCCATTGACAGGCAGTTTTGTGGACCTCAGCCGAGACTTTCAACGCCGCAAGGATTTCCTGTCGCTGACGCCGCAGGACGAAAACGCGTTACAGCGCCTGAACGGGTTGCTGGGCGACAAAGCCCCCGGCTTCATCGAGTCGTTTTACGAGCACCTGCTGTCCTTCAGCGAAACACGTGCACTCATTCCGGACGAAGGCACCCTCGCTCGCCTCAAAAAATCCCAGTCCAGCTATTTCAAGTCCCTGATTGCCGGGGTGTACGACCGCGCCTATCTCGACGACCGCTTGCGCGTCGGCCTGGTGCATGCCAAGGTGGGCCTGTCGCCAGGCTGGTACCTGGGGGCCTACAGCCACTACCTGACCGAGCTGCTGCCGCGCATCGCGCAGGGGCTGAGCAGTGCCTCGGCCGACGAGTTGCTGCACACCTTCCAGGCCCTCATCAAGGTGGTGTTTTTGGACGTGGGCCTGGCCATCGACAGCTACATTGCCCACCGCGACGAACTGATTGCCGACCTGCGCGACTACGGCGCCGCCTTTGCCAACCTGCCCTACGGCACCATGGTGGCCACCCCCGATCTGAAAGTGGTGTTTGCCAACCGCGCCTTTGAAAAGCTGTTCAGCTTTGCCCCCAACAGCCTGCGCGGCTGCCCCTTGGCCAACGTGATGGACGTGACCAACATCACCACCCTGATCGACGCCGCCCTGCGCCAGCAAAGCGCCCGCGACACCGTGGAGGTGCGCCCCCACCACAACCCGCTGGCCGTGCCCGTGAGCATCACCGCACACACCTTGCCCATGCAAGACAAGGGGCAAGACCAGCGCCTGCTGCTGGTGTTTGAAGACCTGCGCGAGCAAACCCAGCTCACGCGCGACCTGCTCAACGCCCAGGCCGTGGCCAACATCGGCACCTGGCAAACCCATTTTGATGGCACCTTCGCCCTCACCCCCCAGGCAGCGCGCCTGCTGGGCTGGCCTGTGGCCAAACCATTCACCTACCCCGACTTTCTGACCTGCGTGCACGAAGACGACCGCCAACGGGTGGATGGCGAATGGACAGCCGCGCAACGGGTGGGGCGCTTTCGTTACGAATGCCGGGTGCACTCCAACCCCGGTCTGCGCTGGATTGAAGCGCGTGGCGTGATCGAGAAGGACCACCAAGGCAACCCGATCCGGGGCTACGGCACGGTGCTGGACATCACCGACCGCAAAACCACTGAGCAGGCCATGGAGCGCCTGGCCTTCTATGACTCGCTGACAGGGCTTCCCAACCGCACCAACGGCATGATGCTGGCGCAGCAAATGCTTTACCACGCACAGCACCACGGCCAATCGGCCGCCGTGCTGTTCGTAGACCTGGACCGTTTCAAGGAAATCAACGACACCCACGGCCATATCGTGGGCGACAACGTGCTGGCCGAGCTGGCCACCCGCTTTCGCGCCGCCTGCGCCAAGGACGATGTCTTTGCCCGCGTGGGCGGCGACGAGTTCATGTGCGTGTACGCCCTGGCGCCAGGCGAAGACAAACTGCTGCGTGCCCAGCAATTGCAAGCGGCGCTCACCCGCCCGGTGCTCATCGACAGCCTCAAGTTCGAGGTAGGGGCCAGCATTGGCGTGGCCACCTTCCCCGACCAGGGCGAGGACGTGGAAGACCTGCTCAAGCACGCAGACATTGCCATGTACGAAATCAAGGCACGCGGGGGCGGCAGCCACCTGTACTCCGACTTACTGGGGCTGAAGCTGGAGCGCCGCATCTCCCTGGGCACCAAGCTGGCCCGCGCCTTGGCGCAGTCGCAACTGCAATTGCACTACCAGCCCAAAGTGCACCTGGCCACCGGCGCGCTGTGCGGGGTGGAGGCGCTGTCGCGCTGGTGCGATGAAGATGGCCACTGGATCAGCCCCGGCGAATTCATCCCCGTGGCCGAAGAGCGCGGCCTCATCGGCGAGCTGGGCGACTGGACGCTGACCCAGGCCGCCCGCGACATTGCCTACTGGCAGCAAGCCGGGGCCGCCGTTGTGCCCCGCGTGGCCGTCAACGTGTCGGCCGCGCAGATGATGGACGAGGGCTTTGCGGAACGTGCAGAGCGCCTGGTGCGCGCCCAAGGCGTGGCGCCCGGCATGATCGAGCTGGAGATGACCGAATCCGCCCTGATGAACGAGCCCGAGAAGGCGCGGCTGGTGGCATCCAGCCTGGTCGAGGCGGGCTTTTGCCTGTCCATTGACGACTTTGGCACCGGCTACTCGTCGCTGGAGCGGCTGCAGAGCTTTCCGGTGTTCAAGCTCAAGATCGACATGTCGTTCGTGCGGGACATGGACACCCACGCAGGCAACCGCGCCATCGTCACTGCCGTGATCGGCATGGCCAAAGCCCTGAAGCTGGAGACCGTCGCCGAAGGCGTGGAAACCGCCGCACAGGCCGCGCTGCTGACCCAGCTGCATTGCGACGAGGCCCAGGGCTACCTGTATTCCAAGGCCATCGCGGCCGAGCCCCTGTTGCGGCAATGGCTGCACGGCCAGCCTGTGCAGCCGGCCCTGCCCACCGCGCCCTGACCTCCGCCCACGCGCGATGTCAGCAAGCACACACCTCCTGTTGCGCCCAGCCCCACAACCAGGGCAATGCATCTGGTGGCAAAGGCTTTCATGGCCTATGCTACGCCACAGACTTTCCTGATCAACGCACCGCCTCCAGCCACCATGAGCCACCAAGATAAACCCGTCGTATTCGGCACCGAAGACCTGCTGATGAGCCTGTGCAACTCCGTCACGCGCGTGCTCTCCGTCGCCACGCAAAGCCAGGTTCACTACTCCGGCATGGTGCAACGCATCTCCAAAACCTGCCTCAAACCCGACATCGGCTGCTTCGTGCTGTTCGATGGCGGCTTCTCCGGGCTGGTCATCATCAACTTCTCGGCCTCGGCCGCGATGGAGCTGTACCAAAGCTACCTGCTGAGCATGGGCATGTCCAAGGACGACCTGGTCACCTCCTACACCTCGGACGAAGTCAGCAACGTGATGGGCGAGCTGATGAACCAGGTGGTGGGCGACTTCACCGGCAAGATCCGCCGCGAGCTGCAAACCCACATCACCCAGAACCAGCCCAAGATGCTGGTGCTGAACAAGCAAGTGATGCTGAGCGTGGACGCCAACCTGGACAACCCCGAAGCCCGCCGCGTGACCTTCTACACCGGCAATAACAACATCTTCTATCTGGAACTGGCGATGGACCGCACCGAGTTCATCAAGCTCTACGACTTCGAGGCCCAGGAAGCCCCGGACCCCGACGCCCTGATGGCCCAGTCCCACAACGCGCCCGCACCCGCCCCATCGACAACGGCCAGCGGCGACAGCGACACCGACGACCTGCTCAAGTCGCTGGGGATGTAACCCCCGCGCCGAGGCTAAGAACCTGTTCCCCCCAAAGCACCGCCAGTCGGTGCTTTTTTCCTGCCATCATTTCCATATTTCAATTATCATTGAATTATGGAAACCAACGATATCGTCAAAGCCCTGGCCGCACTGGCCCAAGCCTCGCGCCTGGAGATTTTTCGCGCCCTGGTCGTGGCGGGCACCGAGGGCCTGACGCCCAGCGCACTGAGCGAGGCCCTGGGCGTGGCACCCAACACGCTCTCGTTCCACCTCAAGGAGCTGACCCACGCCGGGCTGGTGGCGCAAGAGCGCGCTGGCCGCAACCTGATCTACCGCGCCCAGTTCGAGCGCATGAACGCGCTGATCGGCTACCTGACCGAGAACTGCTGCCAGGGCCAGGCCTGCCTGCCCAGCGCCGCCACCGCTGGTTGTGCCTGCTGAGCCTTCCCCTTTTTACTGCCGCCAAGAACCTGTTCCAAGGAGCCCCACCATGAAGCGCTTTCACGTTCACCTGCATGTTGACGACCTTGCCGCCAGCATCGCCTTCTACTCGCGCCTGTTTGCCGCCACCCCTGCGCGGGTGGAGGCCGACTACGCCAAATGGATGCTGGAAGACCCGCGCGTGAACTTTGCGATCTCGACCCGGGGCAACCAACCGGGGCTGGACCACCTGGGCTTTCAGGTCGACGACGCGGCCGAACTGGCCGATTTGAAAGCCCGCGCCAGCGCCGCCGACATGGCGCTCTTGGACGAAGGCGCCACCACCTGCTGCTACGCCCGCAGCGAAAAGCACTGGGTGACCGACCCACAAGGCGTGGCGTGGGAGCACTTTCACACGCTCGAAAACATTCCTGTGTTCAATGAGGCGGCAGCGGCGCCGCAAGGCGCCTGCTGCGCCCCCAAAGCAGCTGCGGCACCCCAGGCCTCCACACAGGCCGCGTGCTGCGGCCCGTCCAAATCCTCTTCTTACCATTGCTGCTGACCTGAGGCCCCGAATGACCGAATCCGCCCCCCCCTGAACGTTCTTTTTCTGTGCACCCACAACTCGGCGCGCAGCATCCTGGCCGAAGCGCTGCTCAACACCATGGGCGAAGGGCGCTTCAGGGCGTATTCCGCTGGCAGCAGCCCGCGCGATAACCAGCAGCCCAACCCGCTGGGCCTGCAGGTGCTGCAAAAAGCCGGTATCCCCACCGAGGGGCTGCGCAGCAAAAGCTGGGACGAGTTTGCCGCCCCCGGCGCGCCCCACATGGACCTCATCATCACCGTGTGCGACAACGCAGCGGGCGAGGTGTGCCCCTTCTGGCCCGGCCACCCGGCCACCGCCCACTGGGGCTATGCCGACCCCTCCGAAGGCGATGGCAGCGAGGCCGAAAAATTGGAAGCCTTCCGCAAAACCCTGCACGCCATCCAGCGCCGCCTGTCGCTGTTGATCAGCCTGCCCGCCGACAAGCTGCAGCACACCGTGCTGCAAAGCTCCGCCCGCGAACTGTCAGCCCACTGATCCCCTCTCACACCGATTGCCCAAAGAGCCCCATGACAACCACGGCCCCCGCCAGCCCTCCCGCCCCCCAAACCATGAGCGTGTTCGAGCGCTACCTCACCGTCTGGGTGTTCCTGTGCATCGTGGTGGGCATTGGGCTGGGGCAGCTGTGGCCCGGGGCCTTCCAGGCCATTGGCCGCATGGAAGTCGCCCAGGTCAACCTGCCCGTGGGCGTGCTGATCTGGGTGATGGTGATCCCCATGCTGATGAAGGTGGACTTTGCCGCGCTGGGTGAAGTGCGCCAGCACCTGCGGGGCATTGGCGTCACGCTGGTGGTGAACTGGCTGGTCAAGCCGTTTTCGATGGCGCTCTTGGGCTGGCTGTTCATCCGCCACTGGTTTGCGCCGTACCTGCCTGCCGACCAGATCGACAGCTACATCGCCGGGCTCATTTTGCTGGCCGCCGCGCCCTGCACGGCCATGGTGTTTGTGTGGAGCCGCCTCACCGGGGGCGACCCGCTGTTCACCCTGTCGCAAGTGGCGCTCAACGACAGCATCATGGTGCTGGCCTTTGCGCCGCTGGTGGCGCTGCTGCTGGGGGTGTCGGCCATCACCGTGCCGTGGGCCACGCTGCTCACCTCGGTGGTGCTGTACATCGTGATCCCCGTGCTCATCGCACAAGCCCTGCGCCGCGCCCTGCTGGCGCGTGGCCCGGCGGCGCTCGATGCCGCACTGCAGCGCATCGGCCCCTGGTCCATCGGTGCACTGCTGGCCACGCTGGTGCTGCTGTTTGCCTTCCAGGGCGAGGCGATCCTGACGCAGCCGCTGGTCATCGCCCTGCTGGCCGTGCCCATCCTCATCCAGGTGTTCTTCAACGCGGGCCTGGCCTACTGGCTCAACCGCGCCGTGGGCGAAAAGCACAGCGTGGCCTGCCCGTCGGCCCTCATTGGTGCGTCCAACTTCTTTGAGCTGGCCGTGGCTGCGGCCATCAGCCTGTTCGGCTTTCACTCCGGCGCCGCACTGGCCACGGTGGTGGGGGTGCTGATTGAAGTGCCCGTGATGCTGCTGGTGGTGCACATCGTCAACCGCAGCAAGGGCTGGTACGAGCGCGGGCTGAGCACGGGTTGAAGGCAGACTGAGCGCAGCCTGCGCACCATACGCTACCAAAAAGATAGCTGCCAGCGCTTTATTAATAAGCGCTAGGCAGCTTTTTTACTTCAAACCCACTACACGCGGCGCTGCGCAGCCAGGCGCTGCACCACGGCCACCAGCCGGTCGATCTCGTCAAAAGTGTTGTAGAACGCCAGCGACGGACGCACCGTGGTCTCCACACCAAAGCGGCGCAGGATGGGCTGTGCGCAGTGGTGGCCCGTGCGCACGGCAATGCCCTCTTCGTTCAGCGCCTTGCCCACCTCTTCGGTGGTGTAGCCCGCCAGCACAAACGACATCACGCTGGCCTTGTGGGCCGCCGTGCCAATCAGCCGCACGCCCCGGATGGCACCCAGGTGCTGCATGCCGTATTCGAGCAGCTCGTGTTCGTAGCGGGCAATGTTCTCAATGCCCACGCGGTTCACGTAGTCGATGGCCGCGCCCAGGCCCACGGCGTCGGCAATGTTGCCGGTGCCTGCCTCGAACTTGTTGGGGATGGGCTGGAACACCGTCTTTTCAAACGTGACATCGGCAATCATGTTGCCGCCGCCCTGCCAGGGAGGCATGTCTTCCAGCACCTCGCGCTTGCCCCACACCACGCCGATGCCGGTGGGCCCAAACACCTTGTGGCCCGAGAAGACAAAGAAGTCCGCGCCAAGGTCCTGCACGTCCACCCGCATGTGCGAGATGGACTGCGCCCCATCGACCAGCGCCTTGGCGCCCGCGCGGTGGGCCATGGCCACGATCTCTTTGACCGGCACCACCGTGCCCAGCGCATTCGACACCTGCGTGACGGACACGATTTTGGTGCGGCTGTTCAGCAGCTTCTGGTATTCGTCCAGCAGCACCTGGCCCGAGTCGTCCACCGGAATCACCCGCAGCTTGGCGCCCTTGGCGGCCGCCAGCTGCTGCCAGGGAACGATGTTGGCGTGGTGCTCCAGGTTGCTGACGATGATCTCGTCGCCCTCGCCAATGTGCTGCGCACCCCAGCTCTTGGCCACCAGGTTGATGGCCTCGGTGGTGCCGCGCACAAAGATCACCTCGTTCACATCCGGCGCGTTGATGAAGTGCTTCACCCGTTGACGGGCACCTTCGTAGGCGTCCGTGGCGCGGGCGGCCAGCTCGTGCGCAGCGCGGTGGATGTTCGAGTTTTCGTGCTCGTAAAAATAGCTGATGCGGTCGATGACCGCCTTGGGCTTGTGCGTGGTGGCCGCGTTGTCAAACCACACCAGAGGCCGCCCGTTCACCCGCTCAGACAGCACCGGAAAGTCGCGGCGGATGGCATGCACATCAAACGCGGGGTGCGCACTGGGCGCCAACGCAGGCACGGCCCCCGCCCGCTGCGCTGCAGGGTGGCCTGGCGTGGTGTAGCCGCCGGGCAGCACCACCGCGTTGGCAAAGTAGAACTGCGGCTCGGCCGATGGCACCGTGCTGGGCACACCCGGGCCTGCCGTGGGCGATGTGACCTGGGGCACATGGGCCGCATCAAACGACTGGAACGGCAGGCGCGACAAGGCATCGAGCCCATCACCCCTCTCTGGCGCTGACTGCGCCGCCGCGCCGGATGGGCGCTCGCCCACAAAGTAGTACGGCGCAGAGGCGGAGGACGCAGCGGATGCTGCCGAGGCAGCAGGCACCGAGCCAGCCGAGGGCGCAGCCGCCACCGGCGCCACGCCCAACGCCCCCGAGCCCAAGCGCGGCTCGTAGGCAGGCAAGGTGCTGACCACCGTATCGGGCAGGCCATTGCCCGCCGAGGCATGCGGCACCAGCGCAGGGGCGCGGTGCGCCAGCGACAGCACGGGTGTGGGCGACGCGGGCACCAGGTTGCTGCCCGGAATCTGCCCTTGCGGGAAGGGCGTGCCTGGCACCGAGGGGCCCAGCCCGGCCGGGCTGGCCAGGGGCGAGCCCGCCGGGGCCAGGTTCACCGGTGCCTGCACGCCAGGCGGAAAGCCCGCCGCAGCAGGGCGCGGCACGGCAGAGGCTGCACCAGACAGGTCCGGCTGCTCGCCCGGCAGGGCCGCAAACAGGGCCGAGGCCATGCGGGCGAGCGCAGCCGTGTCCAGCGGAGACTGCGGCACCGCAGAGGATGTGTGAGAGAGGTTCGTCACCGCGCGGCCACCTTATTTGTAGGTGTCTGGGTAGTCGTGGTACTTGTTGATCTCCACATCGTCCAGCACGGCCAGCGCGTCGGGCGTGAGCACCGCCAGCGAGCAGTACAGCGAGATCAGGTACGACGCAATCGCATGGTTGTTGATGCCCATGAAGCGCACCGACAGGCCGGGGCTTTGCTCGCCCGGCAGGCCCGGCTGGTACAGGCCCACCACGCCCTGGCGCTTGTCGCCCACGCGCAGCAGCAAGATCTTGCTCTTGCCATCGGCCACAGGCACCTTGTCCGAGGGGATCAGCGGCACGCCGCGCCAGGTGATGAACTGCGAGCCAAACAGGCTCACCGTGGGCGGTGGCGTGCCACGGCGCGTGGCTTCGCGGCCAAAGGCGGCAATCGCCAGCGGGTGGGCCAGGAAGAAGGCGGGCTCTTTCCACACCTTGGTCAGCAGCTCGTCCAGGTCGTCGGGCGTGGGCGCGCCTGTCAGCGGGAAGATGCGCTGCTCGTCTGTCACCTGCGCCAGCAGGCCGTAGTCGGCGTTGTTGATGAGCTCGCTTTCCTGGTTCTCTTTGATGGTCTCGATGGTCAGGCGCAACTGCTCTTTGACCTGGTCGTGCGGGCTGCTGTACAGGTCGGAGATGCGGGTGTGCACGTCCAGCACGGTGCTCACGGCGTTCAGGAAGTACTCGCGCGGGTTCTCTTCGTAATCGACGAAGGTGCGGGGGAGCTGGTTTTCCTTCTCCTTGGCGGTGCAGGCCACCTTGATGGCCTCGGGGTTCTTGACCTGGTTCAGGCGGTAGATGCCTGCCTCCACCGGCACCCACTGCAGCAGGTGCGTGAGCCAGCGCGGCGAGATGGTGGAAAGCTGGGGTGCCGTCTTGGTTGCATTGGCGAGTTGCCGTGCGCCGCTATCGCTGAGTGCGGTGGTTCCGCCCACTGTTGCCGACATGTGAATACTCCGTGAGGTTGAAAACAAACAAGAAAAAAATCAGAAAACCCGCCCGCCCGATACAGCGCCCCACATCCCCACCTCTCAGTGCAGACCAGGGTGCGCACAGGCCAGCCAGTCACTGCTGCAGTGTCAAAGCTCCAGCGCCCCGCTTCAACAGGCTATAGCCGCCAACTGCAGGCCGCGCACCAGTTGCCTCTGGTGCACGGACTCGCCGCGTGTGACCAGCACCGAGGGCGCCACGCCCAATGCACCGGCCAGTTTTTCGACGGTGTGCAGGGATGCGATGACGCTGCCGCGCTCGATCTCGCCCACATACGAGCGGTTGAGGTCCGACTGCTCGGCCAGCCGCTCTTGCGACCAGCCCTGCGCCTCGCGCGACTGGCGCACCGCAATGCCAAAGCCTTTGACGAGCGTGGTCACAGCGCCACCTCGGCCAGGATGGACGGGAAGCGCCCCGACGCCTGCGCGCTGGCCTGCGTGACATGGCCGCCCGCAGGCACGTCGTGCGTAACCCACACGTTGCCGCCAATCACCGCCCCCTTGCCCAGCGTGACGCGGCCCAAAATGGTGGCGCCCGCGTAGATGACCACGTCGTCCTGCACCAGCGGGTGGCGCGGCAGGCCCTTTTGCAGCACGCCATCGGCATCGGTCGGAAAGCGCTTGGCCCCCAGCGTCACCGCCTGGTACAGGCGCACGCGCTTGCCAATCACCGCCGTCTCGCCAATCACCACGCCGGTGCCGTGGTCGATGAAAAAGCCCGCGCCAATCTGCGCGCCGGGGTGGATGTCAATGCCCGTCTGGCTGTGCGCCAGCTCCGACACGATGCGCGCGAGCAGCGGCAGCCCCAGCAGGTACAGGCGGTGCGCAATGCGGTGGTGGATCATGGCCAGCACGCCGGGGTAGCACAGCAGCACCTCGTCCACACTGCCCGCCGCCGGGTCGCCCTGGTAGGCGGCCAGCACATCGCTGTCGAGCAAGCGGCGGATGTCGGGCAGCGACTGGGCCAGGTCCTGCGCGGCCTTCAGGGCCTGCTGCTCCACGTCCTGGGTGTCGCGCGGCTGGTGGCGTGCGCCGTATTTCAGCTCCAGCACCATCTGCGCATGCAGGGTGTGCAAGGCGGCGTCCAGCGTGTGGGCCACGTAGAAGTCTTCGCTCTCCTGGCGCAAGTCGGGCGGGCCCAGCCGCATGGGAAAGAGCGCGCCCTTGAGCTGCTCTACCACCCGCGCCAACGCATCGCGCGACGGAAACTCGCGCCCGCCGGGCTCCTGCGATCGCTTTTGCGCATCGCGCCAGTCGCGGCGCACGCCGTGCAGCGATTGCACGATCTGTTCAATGTCAAAAATGGCCATTGTCTTGCCCTTGGTGTAATCCGTCAGTCCTGCACCCAGGGCAGGCCGTGAAAGCGCCAGCCGTCGCTGCCGCCCCGGTGCAGTTGCGCGTCGATCTCGCCCTCAAAGCCTTCCAGCACATTGAAGACATGGGCAAACCCGGCAGCGGCTGCGGCCTCTGCCGCCAGCACCGAGCGCTTGCCGCTGCGGCACAGCAGCAGCACGGCGGCGTCCTTGCCGCCGTCTTTGGCCAGCTTGGCTTCCAGCTCGCGCACAAAGCGCGGGTTGCGCACCAGCGCTGTGCCGGTAGCCCAGGCCACGTGCAGGCTGCCGGGCACATGGCCCACAAACTTGCGCTCTTCGCTCGATCGCACGTCCACCAGCACGGCCTGGTTGGCCTGCACCAGGCGCCAGGCCAGTACGGGGGGCACGCCACCGGCGTAGGTCAGGCCCTCGGCCTGGGCAGCAGTGTGGAGGGTTTGCAGTTCTGGGGCGAGGGTCAGAGTGTCCTGTGCGGTGGTCATGGGGTGGCTTTCAATAAAAACAGGCTCTAGCGCTTATCTATCAAGCGCAAGCAGCTATTCATTTCATAGCAATGAGTGGCGAGCCGATTCAGTACGGCACGTCGCCCAGTACGGTGGCGCGGTGCATCACGCGGCGGTGGGGCAGGTAGTCCACCGTGGCGTAGTGCTGGGTCAGGCGGTTGTCCCAAAAGGCCAGGTCGTAGGGCTTCCAGCGCCAGCGCACGGTGAATTCGGGCTTGGCGATGTGCACCCGCAAGAAGGCCAGGATCGCGTCGCTCTCCTTCTTGTCCAGCTCCACGATGCGGCTGGTGAAGCCTTCGTTGACGAACAGGCCGCGCTTGCCGCTGACAGGGTGGGTGCGCACCACGGGGTGCGGAATGTCGGGGTACTTGGCCGCAGCGCTCTCCCACACCTTGCGCTCCTCAGGCGTGCGGGCATAGCGCCAGGCAGGGAACGACTGCACAAAGCTGTGCTCGGCGTGCAGCGGGTCGAGAAACTTGCGCAGCGGCTCTGACAGCGCCTCGTACGCCGCAATGCCGCTGGCCCACAGCGTGTCGCCGCCCGAGGGCGGCAGGTGCCGCGCCGACAGCAGCGCACCCATGGGCGGCTTGTCGATGAAGGTCACGTCGGTGTGCCAGTTGTCGTTGTCGGGCGGGTTGTTGTCATCGGTGTCCAGCACGATGATTTCCACCGCGTCCGGGTGCGTGGGGTACACCGGGTGGATGTGCAACTCGCCAAAGCGCCGCGCCAGGTCGCGCTGCTGCACGGGGGTGACGGGCTGGTTCTCAAAGAACAGCACATGGTGCTGGAGCAGCCCGGCCAGCAGCGCATCGCGCTGGGCGTCGCTCACGGGCTGGGTCAGGTCGATGCCGGTGACAAGGGCGCCAATGGCAGGGCCCAGGGCTTGGATGTGCAAGGTCATGGTGGCAGCTAATGCAAAAGATGGCTAAAGGCGGCTGAAAGTGGCCTCAAGCATCCCGCCAACCGCGCGGCGCACCAAGCTCGTTATTTGCATTTGCTATGTTGATTTCCTTCCATATCAACTTATTCATCTAAACATAGGATTTCCGTGACGCCCCTGCACCGCAGGGACCAACCCCTCGATCACCCCGATCACCGACACGGAGACCTTTTCATGAAATTCTGGAAACCCCTGGCCATCGCCGCCGCAGGCACCCTCGCCCTGGCCAGCGCCTTCAGCGCCCTGGCCGCCGACAAGAAAGTGGTGGTGGGCTACCAGACCGACGCCCTGCCCTCGGCCGTGGCCATTGCCAATGGCGATTTCGCCAAGACCACGGGCTACCAGATCGACTTTCGCAAGTTCAACTCGGGCGCCGACGTGGTGGCCGCCATTGCCTCGGGCGATGTGCAAGTGGGCTATGTGGGCTCCAGCCCTTACGCCGCGGCTGCCTCGCGCGGGCTGGACATCCAGGGCTTTTATCTGGCCTCCATCTCGGGCACCGACGAAGCCCTGGTGGTGCGCAACGGCTCGGGCATCAAGAGCGTGAACGACCTCAAGGGCAAGCGCCTGGCCGCAGCGCCCGTGTCCACCGACCACTACCAGTTGCTGGCCCTCATCAAAAGCCAGGGCCTCACCGAAAAAGACGTGACGGTGCTGGCCATTCCGCAGCCCGAAATCGTGGCTGCCTACCACCGGGGCGACATCGACGGCGGCTTTGTGTGGGACCCGGCCCTGACCGAACTCAAAAAGAATGGCACCGTGCTGGTCACCTCCAAAGACGTGGCTGAAAAAGGCGCCCCCACCTTCAGCGCCTGGGTGGCCACGGGCAAATTTGCCAAAGAGCACCCCGAGTTCCTGAAGAACTATGCCGCCGTCATCGACAAATACAGCCAGTCCTTCGCCACCGACAAGGCCGCCTGGGGCCCCGACAGCGAGAACACCAAGCAACTGGCCAAACTGCTGGGCGGCACCCCTGCCGACCAGGCCGCCGGGCTCAAGAACCTGAACCTGGTGCCCCGCAGCGAGCAAGTCAGCGAAGCCTGGCTGGGCGGCGGCGAGAAATCCGGCGTGGCCAAGATCCTCAAGGAAACCTCGGCCTTCCTGAAGGAGCAAAAGAAGATCTCGCAGGTGCAGACCAGCTACGCCAAGTACGTCACGCCCACAGCGCTGAAGTAAGCACCCTACCGCCCCACCGGAGCCCCACCATGCTGTCTGTGCGCGACGCCAGTGTTTTCTTTGAGGCCCGCGATGGCCGCGCGGTGCAGGCACTGCACCGGGTCTCGCTCGACATCCCGCCGCGCGGCTTTGTGGTGGCCCTGGGCACCTCGGGCTGCGGCAAGTCCACCCTGCTCAACGCCATGGCGGGGTTTTTGCCGCTGTCCGAAGGCAGCATCACGCTGCACGGCCGCCCCATTACCCGCCCCGGTGCAGACCGGGGCGTGGTGTTCCAGAAAGACACGCTGCTGCCCTGGAAATCGGTGGCCGAGAACGTGGCCCTGGGCCTGCAGTTTGCCGGTGCCAGCCGCGCCCAGCGGCGCGAGCGTGCGCAAGAGCTGCTGGAGCTGGTGGGCCTGCAAGACTTTGCCGATGCCGCGCCGTATGAACTGTCTGGCGGCATGCGCCAGCGCGTGGGCCTGGCCCGCGCCCTGGCGCCCAACCCCGACATCCTGCTCATGGACGAGCCCTTTGGTGCGCTGGACAGCATGACACGCGAGCAGATGCAAGAGCTGCTCGTGTCCGTGTGGCAGCGCACGGGCAAGCAGGTGTTCTTCATCACCCACTCCATCGAGGAAGCCATCTTTCTCGGCACCGAAGTCATCGTCATGTCGCCCCGCCCAGGGCGCATCGTGGCCCGGTTTGACCTGGACTATGTGCAGCACTTTGCCCAAGAAGGCAACGCCAAGGCCATCAAGACCCTGCCCGGCTTTGCGCAGCTGCGCGAGCAGATCCGCGACATCGTCCACCGCTCAGAACACACCGACAGCGCCCACAGCGCTGAGCACACCGCTGCGCACGCCGCTGCACTCACGGTACAAGGAGCCCTGGCATGAACGACCTGGTTTTGAACTACCTGCTGCCCACTGCAGAAAAGGGCGATGAATACGGAAGCGCTGAGGCGCCCACCAAGACCCCTGCGCCCATTCCCCCCGCCCCGCGCACCGTCAAGCCCCGGGGCTTTGGCGTGGGCGAGCGCTCCACCGTGCCCATCAGCATCGGCGCCGCGCTGGCCCTGCTGCTGGCCTGGTGGCTGGTGGCGCAAACCGGCTGGGTGCCCAGCCTGTTCATGCCCACGCCGGCCGAGGTGTGGGCCACGGGCGTGACCATCTTCACCGAAGGCTATGCCAACGCAACCCTGTGGGAGCATGTGGCCGCCAGCCTGACGCGCATCGTCAGCGCCGCCGTCATCGCCGTAGGCCTGGGCGTGCCACTGGGCCTGCTGATGGGGCTGAACCGCTGGGCCAAGGGCGTGCTCGATGCGCCCATCGAGTTCTACTGGCCCCTGCCCCCACTGGCCTACCTGCCGCTCATGATCATCTGGCTGGGCATTGGCGAGACCTCCAAAATCGCCCTGCTGGCCCTGGCCATGTTTGCGCCCGTGGTGCTGTCGGCCCAGGCCGGCGTGCGCGCCCTGCCGCTGGAGCGGGTCAACGCCGCCCTGTCGCTGGGCGCCACAAGGGGACAGCTCTTTACCCACATCGTGCTGCCCTCGGCCCTGCCCGAAATCCTCACCGGCATCCGCATCGCCCTGGGCGTGGGCTGGGGCACGCTGGTGGCAGCCGAGCTGATCGCCTCCACCCGGGGCATTGGCTACATGATCATGTCGGCCTCGCACTTCCTGGCCACCGATGCCGTGTTTGTCGGCATCGGCGTGATCGCCGCGCTGGCGTTTTCCTTCTCACTGGCCATGCGCCTGGCCGAGCGGGTGCTGGTGCCGTGGAAGGGCAAGCACTGAACCGCAAACACCATGCAAGGCGAAGTCAAAGCGCACGTCCTCGGGGTGAGCACCGTGCCGAAGGCAATGGACTGAGGACTGCAACGCGGGTGTCCCGTCAAGGCGCGAGACTCAGAAAAACCCAGCTGCCTCCGCAAAATTGGCGTTTTGCACGGCCTGGCTGCGCAACTCAGTCACCAGTGGTCGCAAGTCATCCCGCCGGGTGTGCAGCGCATAGTCCAATCGCCCCAAGGGAACGGCGCTGGACAACTCCTGGAGCACCTTGCGTCGGCACATGGTCTGCGCAAGCCCTTCCGGAAGCAGGCCCACGCCCTGACCATACGCAAGCAACCCAACGATGCCCCCCCAATGGTTGCAGACCAGTCGCCGTGGCTCCGGTGCAGCAGCCTGCCGCAGCCAATCGTCCAGCAGGTGAGTGACCCCGGAGCCATGCGGCAAGGTGACCAATGGATGCCGCAACAACGTATCGGCATCCATGCGACGCACGCCGTTTGCAACATGGGGCGCAGCGCACCACATGAATGCCGCCTGTGCCAGCGGCACCGACGTCAAGGCGCTGCGGCTGGCCGCACCCGCGATCACAGCGGCATCCAACTCGCCCTTTTCCAGCCGATCGGCCAGGGCCTCGCCCACGTCCACATGCACGCTCAGGTCCAGCTGTGGGTGCGCATCGACCAAGGCGGTGACCAGCAGGGGGAGCCAGGTCAACGCCGTGAGCTCACCCACCCCCAGGCGGCAGGGCCCGCGAAGGCCGGTGGTGCTGCCCATTTCCTGTTGCAGGCGGTCTGCCTGCTGCAGCAGAGCACCGGCCAGTGGCACCAGGCGCGTTCCAGCCTCGGTCAACGCTGCGCGGTGCCCGGCGCGGTCAAACAGCACCTGCCCCAGAGAAGTTTCCAGCTCGGTGATGCGCTTGGACAGCGATGACACCGACAGGTGCACCCGCTCGGCCGCAGTGGCAAAGCTGCTGCACGTGGCAGCCCAGTAGAAGGCCTCGAGCTGCTTGAGGGTCATGTCATCGCCTTGTTTTCCATTTCATTCTGATTTGGCGAACAAATGAGTGTCAATAAATTCGCTTTCTTGATTATTGCGGTTTCAGGACACTGCCCTCCAGTCCTCTTTGCCCCCCTTGCCCGCTCTTGCCTGGAGCCGAGCCATGTCCACCTCCTCCCGCACCTCCACACCCCAACCCCCCACCCCCAACGCCTGGGGCTCTTTCAGCGGCACGCGCCGCAGTGGCCGCACTGCCAATCTTCTGTCGCTGGACGACTTTGAAGCCGCCGCCCGCCGCGTGCTGCCGCGCCCCATCTTTGGCTACGTGGCCGGGGCAGCCGAGGACAACCAGGCGCTGGGCGACAACCGCCAGGCTTTTGCCGAGCTGGCCCTCGTCCCCCGCGTGCTGCGCAACGTGGCCGAGCGCGACCAGAGCGTGACGCTGTTCGGCCAGCGCTATGCCAGCCCCTTCGGCGTTGCGCCCATGGGCATTGCCGCCCTGTCGGCCTACCGGGGCGACATCGTGCTGGCCCGTGCGGCGGCGGCGGCAGGCATCCCTGCCGTGCAAAGCGGCAGCTCACTGATCCGGCTCGAAGATGTCATGGCCGCAGCCCCGGGCACCTGGTTCCAGGCCTATCTGCCCGGCACCCCCGAGCGCATCGACGCGCTGCTGCAGCGCGTGAAGAAGGCAGGCGTGCAGACCCTTGTGGTCACGGTGGACATCCCCGTGGCGGGCAACCGCGAGAACAACATCCGCGCGGGCTTCTCCACCCCGCTGCGCCCCAGCCTGCGCCTGGCGTGGGACGGACTGGTGCGCCCGCGCTGGCTGGCGGGCACGCTGCTGCGCACCCTGGCACGCCACGGCATGCCGCATTTTGAAAACTCGTTTGCCGAGCGCGGCGCGCCCATCCTGTCCTCACGCGTGCAGCGCGACTTTGCCGCCCGCGACCACTTTGATTGGAGCCACATCGCCCACATCCGCCGCCAGTGGCAGGGGCCGCTGGTGGTCAAGGGCATCCTCAGCCCGCAAGACGCCGCACTGGCCCGCCAGCACGGGGTGGACGGCATCATCGTCAGCAACCACGGCGGCCGCCAGCTCGACGGCGCCGTGGCCCCGCTGCGCGTGCTGCCCGCCATTGCCGAGCAGGTCGGCAGCGGCATGACGGTGATGCTGGACGGTGGCATTCGCCGGGGCACTGACGTGATCAAGGCCCTGGCGCTGGGTGCGCAGGCAGTGTTCGTGGGTCGCCCCTTCAACTATGCCGCTGTAGTGGACGGCGAGGCGGGCGTCGTCGCCGCCATCGACCTGCTGCGCGCCGAGGTGGACCGCAACCTGGCGATGTTGGGTGCCACCACCTGCGCAGAGCTGGGGCCAGAGCACCTCATGGACCGGCGAGCGCTCTGGGCATTGAACCCGCCAGCCGCCCATCCCCCGCGCTGATTCCGAAGCCAAACCCCAACCAACCAGGAGACAAAACCCATGAACCCTACCTTGCGCGCCTTTCACCCCGTGCCCCAGGCGCTCCACATGCGCCCACGTTGCTTGCCGGCCAGCGCCGCCACCGCAGCAGCAGTGAGGTCGGTAGCCGTAGCACTGTGCGCCAGCGCGCTCATCGCACCCGCAGCGCATGCCCAGCCCCCGCGCAGACAGCCTACCCCATCAAACCCGTGCGGCTCATCGTGCCGTTTGCTGCGGGCGGCACCACCGACATCATTGCCCGCGTGGTGGCCACTGGCATGGCGTCTGCGCTGGGGCAGCCCGTGGTGGTGGACAACAAAGGCGGCGCCGGGGGCGCGTTGGGCACGCAAGAGCTGGCCCGCCAGCCCGCCGACGGCTACGTGCTGGGCATGGCCACCGTGTCCACCACAGCGGCAGGGCCCGCCATCAACCCCAAGGTGGGTTATGACCCGACAAGCGACTTCACTCCCATCATCAACGTGGCCGCCACACCCAACGTGCTTGCCGTGCACCCCAGCCTTGCGGTACGCGACTATCAGGAGTTTGTGCGTGCGCTCAAGGCACAGCCTGGCAAATACAGCTACGCCACCGCAGGCACAGGCTCCATCGGGCACATGCAGATGGAGCTGTTCAAAAGCCTCTCGGGCACCTTCATCACCCACATCCCCTATCGCGGCTCGGGCCCTGCGCTCAACGACACCATGGCAGGTCAGGTGCCCATCGTGTTCGACAACCTGCCCTCAGCTCTGCCCTTCATCCAGTCGGGGCGGCTGGTGCCCATCGTGGTGGCGGCCCCCCAGCGCCTGCCCCAGTTGCCGGGCGTTCCCACCTTCAAAGAGGTGGGCCTGGAGCCCGTGAACCGCATGGCCTACTACGGCATCGTGGGCCCCAAAGGCCTGCCCAAGGCAGTGGTGGAAAAACTGGCCGCCGCTGTGATCCAAGCCACCGACAAGCCCGATGTGAAAAAACGCATTGAAGACACGGGCTCGCAGCTGATCCTGAACACCCCCGACCAGTTTGCCGCTCAAATCCGCGCCGAGCTGGATGTATACAAACGCGTGGTGGAGAAGCAGCGGCTCACACTGGACTGAGCGAAGCGCCCAGGGCCTGAACTGCCCGCACAAGTTGGACAGCGGCCATCCCGCCAAAGGGAGCGAATCACAAGACTCAGCCAGGTGGCCCTGGCTAAGCGGTGCGACAAGGCGAGGCAACAACGCCGGGGGATCTTTGTGAGCCGCTCTCAGGCCGCCTCTTCAGTAGGCATTCCACCGGGTTGAGTCCTCGCAAGCTCAGTGTGAGCGGGCGGGCCTTGTCCAGCGCCCATCGGGCACCACGCTCTGGCGCCCGTGCTTCGTCGCTTTGAACAGCCTCAGAACCTGTTCTCAGGCCAGCTGCGAGAACTGGCTGTCAAACGTCTTGCTCACATCGAGCTTTTGCTTGACCAGGCCCACCTTCAGGTAGAAGTCTGCGGTGCGCTGCTGGTCGGCCACCACCTGCGCGTCAATCGGCAGCCAGCGGGTGGCGCGGCGCTCAAACTGCAGGCGCGCGGCCTCTTCGGGGATGCCGATGACGCGGGCCAGTGCGGCGCCAAACTCGGCCGGGCGTTGGTACGACCAGACCTGGGCACGCTCCACGCGGGCCTTGAAGTCTTGCAGCACGGCGCGCTTGTTTTGCAGGGCCGATTCTGTGGCCGCCAAAAAGCTCAGGCCAGACGACAGGCCGCGCCCGCTGACCAGCACGCGCGCGTGCTTGCTGGTTTCGGCCAGCGCGGTGTAGGGCTCCCAGGTGGCCCAGGCGTCCACTGCGCCTTGCGTCAGCGCCAGCTTGGCATCGGCGGGCGGGATGAACTTGATCTGCACATCGTCGGCCGTGAGCCCCACCGCTTCCAGCGCCTTGAGCGTGACGTAGTGCCCGATGGAGCCCCGGTTGGTAGCAATGCTCTTGCCCTTGAGGCTGCTGGCGTCCTTGAGCGTGGACTGCGGCGTGACCAGGATGGCCGTGCCATAGGGGTCAGAGCGGTTGGCGGCAAAGGCCTTGACGCGGCTGCCTGCGGCCAGGGTGAAGAGCAGCGGCGCGTCGCCAATGGGGCCGAAGTCCACCGCGTCGGCGTTGAGGGCCTCGGCCAGCGGCGCAGCGGCAGGAAACTCCGTCCACTTGATGTCGTAGCTCAGGTCTTTAAGCTCACCCGCCGCTTCGAGCAGGGCGCGCAAGCCACCTTTTTGGTCGCCCGCACGCAGCACGGTTTTGGCCTGTGCATGCACCAGCACGGGCGAGAGGAAAGAGGCGGCTGACACCGAGGCGGTGAGCAGGCGATGGAACTGGCGGCGTTGCATGGTCATGGCAGATCAGATGAGGGGCAGGATGAACTTGCACCCATTGCATCAGCCCGCCCCCCAAACACCAACGAAGCGTTTTGCAGTTGGATATGCGGTTTGCAGTGGCGGTGTCTTGCGGCCGTTCGGCACTGCGCGGCGGCAGGCCATGCCCAGGCTTTCAGTAACTACCGTGGCCCCGCACCAGATCGTGCAGGGCCTCGCCGCGCACATAGCGCCCCAGGTTGTCTGCAAACTTTTGCGCCGTGAGCGCAGGCGCATTGGCGGCAGACCACGAGAGGTGCGGAGTGAGCACCACGCGGGGGTGGTGGTACAGCGGGTGGCCCTCGGGCAGGGGTTCGGGGTCGGTCACGTCCAGCGTGGCACGGGCGATGCGGCCGTCGTCCAGCGCCTGCAGCAAAGCGGTCTGGTCCAACAGCGCGCCACGGGCAATGTTGACCAAGTGCAAGCCAGGGCGGGCGTGCTGCAATGTCTGTGCGTTCAGCACCTGGTGGGTCTGCGCCGTCAGCGGCAAGGCCAACACCAAGTGGTCTGACTGCGCCAGCAAGGCCTCTAGCGAATCCACCCACTGCACCGCATCGGCAGGCGCGCGAGACGGGGGCTGAGGCGCTGTGGCCGATGCCGCAGGCGTGCGCCGCCAGGCCAGCGTGCGCAGGCCCAGCGCTGCAGCGCGCTGGGCGATGGCCTGGCCAATGGCGCCATAGCCCGCCAAGCCCAGCGTCTGCCCTTGCAACAAGGCCAGCGGGCTGTGGGTGGCGCGATCGAACGTGGCCCGCCACTGCTGCGGGCTGTGCACGCGCAGGCTGGTCCAGTTCTTGGCATGGTCCAGCAGGGCGGCCAGCACGTATTCGGCAATGGGCACTGCGGCCACGCCACGCGAGCAGCTCACCTGCGGCACGTCCCACAGCCAGGGCGGGTAGTAGTCCACCCCGGCCGACGTCACGTGCACCCAGCGCAGGCGCCCAGGCCAGCCTGCAGGCCGCGCTGGTGGTGGCTTCAGCCAGCCGTTGCGCGGGCCGGTCAGCAGCACATCGCCCTGCGCGGCCACGGCCCAGGGGGCATCGCTTTCTGCGTCCAGCAGCTGCACGCCCAGGCCCGCAGCCTGCACGGCCTGGGCAGCAGCGCGGCCCGCCTGGTTGATGACCACGGGGCGTGGCAAAAACAAAGGCGAAGGCGAAGGCGAAGAGAGGGAAGAAGGCACAGCGGCCACGTTCACAGCCCCAGCGCCAGGCGCCCCGCCGCCACACGGGCGCTGTCGTCTTGCGGAGTGTGGATGCGGCCGCACAGCACGTCGCGCAGGTGGCGCTCCAGCGGGTTCTTGCGGGCCAGGCCGTGGTTGCTGGTCAAGGCCAGGGCCTGCTCCACCGCCTGCACGGCGTTGCCAGTGGTGATGGATTTGATGAGGCCGCTGTGCACGGCCGACAGGGGCGCGCCCTCGTCCGCATCGCGGGCCAGGCTGGCCACCAGGCGCTGGTTGGTCAGCAGCAGCGCCTCGATGCTGCCCAGGGCCTCTTGCGCACGCGGCAGGGTAGCCAGCGCTGCGCCCAGGCTGGCGGGCTTGCGTTCGTGCAGAAAGCGCACCAGCCAGTCGCGCGCGGCCTGGGCCACGCCGGTGTAGAGCGCGCCCAGCATCACCGCCATCTCCACCTGCAGCCAGGGCTCGCCGCCAGCCCAGTCGGCCGGGGCGCGCAGGTCGATGGCGTGGTCGAGCGGAATGAGCACATCGTCCAACACCACGTCGTGGCTGCCGCTGGCGCGCAGGCCCAGGTGGTCCCAGGTCTCGACCATGCGCGCGCCGGGCAGGCCCGCTTGCACCAAAAAATTACCAACACGGGGAACCACCTCGTCGGTGCGCGCCCACACGCTGTACCAGCGCAGGATGGGCGAGCCGGTGGAATAGATTTTGTGGCCGCTGATGCGCCAGCCCTCGGGCGTGTGCCGCGCCACGGTGGCGGGCAGGCCGCCGCGTGCGGGCGAGCCCAGCTCGGACTCCACGCGCAGGGCGTTGACCAGGGATACGCCTGCCGCCGCCTCGGCCACCAGCTTGCGCGCCAGTGGCTCGGGCCACGAGCGCGCCGGGCGCGAACCGGGTACGCGGCCCATGCTGCGGTGCTGGATGTACTGCATGGTCAGCACCAAAGCCGTGGCCGGGCAGGCGTAGCCAATGGCGCCAATCACGCTGCCCAGCTGCGCCAGCGTGGCGCCCTGCCCGCCCAGCGCCTGGGGGGCGGCCAGCGTCAGCAGACCGGCCTGGTGCAGCGCCTCAAAGTTCTCGAACGGAAAGCTGCCATCGGCGTCGTGCGCCGCAGCGCGGCTGGCAAACTCCACCGCCAGCGTGCGCGCCGTCTGCTCCCAGGTCAGTGGCGCATTCACTGCAGCACCTCGGGCTGCTGGCGCACCACGATGTCGTACAGGCTCTGGAAGGCATGCTCGGCCCCGCCAGGGCGGCCGATTTGCGAATGCGTGAGCGCCGCCACCTCGGGCGAAATCGGGCTGGGTGTACCGGCCGCCTCGGCCAGCAGCTGGGCCTGGCAGGCGTTCTCTAGTGCGATGTACCACCACGCAGCCGACTCCACCGAAGGCCCGGCCGTGAGGATGCCGTGGTTCTTCAAGATCACGGCCTTGTGCTGGCCCAGCGCCTTGCCAATGCGAAAGCCCTCGTCCGTCTCCAGCACCACGCCACTGAAGTCGTCAAACAGGCCATGGTCGCCATAGAACACGCACGCGTCCTGCGTGAGCGGGTCAAGCTTGCGGCCCAGGGCCGACCAGGCCTTGCCGTAGGTGGAATGGGTGTGGGCGGCCGCTACCACATCGGGGCGCACCTCGTGCAGGGCGGCGTGGATAGCGAAGGCCGCACGGTTCAGCGGCCCCTCGCCCACCACGATCTCGCCCGCAGCGTTAACCAGCAGCAGGTCAGACACCTTGATCTGCGAGAAGTGGATGCCCAGCGGGTTGACCCAAAAGTGGTCGAGCCGCTCGGGGTCGCGGGCGGTGATGTGGCCCGCCAGGCCATAGTCAAAACCAAACTGCGCAAACAACCGAAAGGCCACGGCCAGGCGCTCCTTGCGGTAGCGACGCTCTGCCTCCAGCGTGGGGCGTGCCGGGGCGGGATCAAACCAGTCTTTGCGCTGCGGGTGGGGGTTGACGGCCAGGGCCGTGGGCGCAGAGTGGACGGAGGCATCGGCAAAGACATCGGGCACGGGCTTGAGAACGGCGGACATGGCGGCGGCTTTCAGTGGGGAGTTTCAAAAAGGAAGAGAAGGCAGTGCGCACCCACCATAGAAGCCCGCGCCCCCACCGCCAACGAAGAAATCCGCGTGACCACATGCGGTTTTGGCATGTGCAGCAGCGGCGCCCGCAGCCACGGCAGGGCAGCGGCAAGACGGCCTCATTTCTTGCATATCGATGCTACGCAACAGTCTTTGCGCAGTGGCCGCGCTTGGCCGAATCTCGCGGTCTTCTCCATCGACCCATATAACCCGCCTCACCCCTGCCATGTCTGACACCCATCCACTGAACCGCCGCCACCTCCTGCAAGCCAGCCTGGGCGCCGCCGCCTGGGCCGCCACGGCCAGCATGCCCGCCTGGGCCGCACCCCCGGCCCCCACGGCGGCAGACCTCTCCAAAGTCACGCTGCGCATCGGCACCTACAAGGGCCTGTGGCGCCCGCTGATCACCGCCGCAGGCCTGGGGCAAACGCCGTACCGCATCGAATGGCGCGAGCTGAACAACGGCGTGCTGCACATCGAGGCCCTGAACGGTGACGCGCTGGACGTGGGCTCGGGCAGCGAGATCCCGGCCCTGTTTGCCGCACGCCAAAAGGCGCAGGTGCGCTTCATCGCCGTGGTGCGCGAAGACCTCAACAACCAGGTCACGCTGGCGCGCAAGGACGCGCCCATCCAGCGCATTGCCGACCTCAAGGGCAAGCGCGTGGGCTATGTGCGTGCCACCACGTCGCATTATTTTTTGAGCAAGCAACTGGCCGAGGCGGGCCTGAGCTTCAACGACATCCAGGCCATCAACCTCACCCCGGCCGATGGACTCTCGGCCTTTGACCGGGGCGACCTGGACGCCTGGGCCATCTATGGCTACAACGGCCAGCTGGCGCGGCTGCGCTATGGCGCGCGCGTGCTCAAAACCGGGCTGGGCTACCTCTCGGGCAACTTCCCCATCTACGCCAACCCGCGTGCGGTGGACGACCCGCTCAAACACGCCGCCATTGCCGACTACCTGCAACGCCTGCGCCGTGCCTACCTGTGGGCCAACAGCAACTACCTGGCCTACGCCCAGGCCCAGTCTGCCGAAACCCGCGTGGCCGTGGGCGACCTGATTGAGCTGTGGAACAACCGCAGCACCGACTACGACCTGCGCGCCGTGGACGATAGCGTAGTGCAAGGCCACCAGGCCGTGGCCGACACCTTTTTGCAACTGGGCGTGCTGGACGGGCCTGCGCAAGTGGCGCCGCTGTGGGACAAGAGCTTCAAGACAGCGCTGGTCGCGCCCCTGGCCGCGCAGGTGGCAAAGGCTGCATAAAACACAGCCAGCCCAGCCCGGCATGCTGACCGCTTACCATCCGGCCCTCAACCGACGCAAAAGGGGACCAGGATGACAGCGATGAATAAACGCAATTTTGTGGCGGCTGGCGTGGGCCTGGCAGGCCTGTGGGGTGCGGCCAGCGCCAGCCAGGCGGCCCAGAAAGCGGCCCCCAAAGCCGCCCTGCGCGGCCCGACGCTGCTGACCGTGAGCGGCGCCATCACCCAGCCCAACCGGGGCGCGCTGGACACCACCATCGACCAGATGATGGGCAAGCACGGTATCCAATTCAACGAGGCCTACGCGCTGGACGCTGACGCGCTGCAGCGCATGCCCCAGGTCACCATCCGGCCCACGCTGGAGTACGACGCCCAGCGCCACACCTTGCAGGGCCCGCTGCTCACCACCGTGCTGGCCGCTGCGGGCGTGCCCGCCAACAGCCCCGTGCAACTGGTGCTGCGCGCCGTGGACGGCTACACCGTCAACATCAGCCTGGCCGATGCCCATGCCTACCGCATGCTGGTGGCCACCCACATCGACGGCCAACCCATGGCCCTGGGCGGCCTGGGCCCGCAGTGGGCCGTGTACGACGCCGATGTGCTGCCCGCCTTCCAGGGCAAAACACTCAAGGAACGCTTTGCCTTGTGCCCCTGGGGCCTGTACCACATCGACGTGCAAAAGGCCTGATCCACCGGTGTACAAACCCAGCGGGTGGGCGCTAGCGCTGGCCCATTCGCTATCATTTCAATAGCTTCTAGCGCTTTATCTGAAAGCGCCAGAGGCACTTTTTACCCATCACCGGCCCGCCAGCCGCACACCCAGCGCTGCCAGCGACCCCGCCGTGGCCAGGGCTACGACGCCCAGCCAACCCCACTGCGCCAGCGCCAGGCTGCCCAGCGCCGCCCCGGCCGACATGCCGATGAACATGCCGGTGAACAACAGCGCATTGAGCCGGCTGCGCGCCGCAGGGTCGATGCCGTACACGATGGTCTGGTGAGCCACCAGCGTGGCCTGCACGCCAAAGTCAAAGCCGATGGCGCTGACCACAATCAAGCCCAGTTGGGCCTGCGCAGGCAGCAGCGGCGCCAGCGCCATCACCGCAAACGACACGGCGGCCAGCCCGGCGCCGTAGCGCGTCACCACCTCGGGCCCACGCTTGTCGGCCAGGCGCCCGGCCAGCGGGGCGGCCAGTGCCCCCGCAGCCCCGGCCAGACCAAACGCGCCCGCCGCCGCCGTGCCCAGGTTGAACTGGCTGTGCAGCATCACCGCCAGCGTGGACCAGAACGCGCTGAAGCCCACGGCCAGCAGCCCCTGCGCCCAGGCCGCGCGGCGAAGCGCCGCGTGCTGGCGCCACAGCGCCACCATCGAGCCGATCAGCGCGCCATAGCCCAGCTGCGTGGTCGGCGCAAAGCGCGGCAGCCCGCGCCACACCGCCACCGTCAGCAGCGCAATCGCCACGGCCGCCGCCACATACACCGTGCGCCAGCCCCACTGCTGCGCCACAAAGCCGCTGACCACACGCGACAACAAGATGCCCAGCAGCAGCCCCGTCATCACAATGCCCACCATGCGCCCGCGCTGTGCGGCCGGGGCCAGCGTGGCGGCAGCGGGCACCACGTCTTGCGCCACCGTGGCCGCCAGCCCCACGGCCAGGCTGGCCGCCAGCAGCGCGCCCATGCCGGGCGCCAGGCCGCTCAGCAGCAGCGCCAGCATCAGCGCGATGGACTTGATGACGATGATGCGGCGCCGGTCATACCGGTCGCCCAGCGGCGCCAGCAGCAAGATGCCCAGCGCATACCCCAGCTGCGTGAGCGTGGGCACCAGACCCACCACGCGGCTGTCGGCCTGCATGTCGGGCCCCAGCACGCCCAGCATGGGCTGGCTGTAGTACAGCGAGGCCACGCTCAGCCCCGCCGTAGTGGCCAGCAGCAACAGCAGCGGCGCGCTCACCGCCACCACAGCCCGTTCTGCACCCGCCGCCCCGTTCTCATGCGCACTTTGAATGGAAGACATCTCAACCCCTGTTTAGCCAACGAAGGGGCCGATTGTTCTCAAGCGGCGGCGCGCTGGGTAGTGGGTTGCGCTGCAGATTTGTTATACGCTGAATGCATGACCAATGCCTTACCACCCGGCGCCGACCGCATCGAGCTGATGCAGACCTTCATCCGCATCGTAGAGGCCGGCAGCCTGTCTGCCGCCGCCCAGCAGCTGGGCACCAGCCAGCCCACCGTGAGCCGCCGCCTGCAGGCACTGGAGCGCAGCCTGGGCATCAAGCTGCTGCAGCGCTCCACCCATGTGATGAAGTTGACGGAAGACGGCGACCGCTGTTTTGCCCACGCCAAGGCCCTGCTGGAAGACTGGCGTGCCATGGAGGACGACCTGCGCGGCACGGCCGACACCCCGCGCGGCACCCTGCGCGTGCTGGCGCCGCACGCCTTTGGGCAAGACCAGTTCATCGCCCCGCTGATGGCCTACCTGCGCCGCTACCCCGAGGTGGACGTGGAATGGATGCTGCACGACCGCCGCCCCAACTTCATCGCCGAAGGCATCGACTGCGCCATCCAGGTCGGCGCGGTGGACGACCCCACCGTGGTCGCCGTGCGCCTGGCCGAAGTGCCCCGCATCGTGCTGGCCGCCCCTGCCCTCATGGCCGGGCGCCCCACGCCCCAGCACGCGCAAGACCTGCAACCCCTGCCCTGGCTGGCCCTGAGCACCTTCTACCGCCGCGAGGTCACGCTGACCCAAGCGCCCGGCGGCGAAGCCCATACCTTTGGTATCACCCCGCGTTTGGCCACCGACAGCCTCTACGCCCTGCGCAGCGCCGCCCTGGCGGGGCTGGGCGCGTGCATTTCATCGGCATGGATCGTGGACAACGACGTGCGCCAGGGACACCTGCTGCACCTGGTGCCCAACTGGCATGCGGCGCCGCTGCCGGTGTACCTGGTGTACCCGTATGCGCGGTTTTATCCGGCACGGCTGCGGTTGTTTTTGGAGGCAATGCGGGGGGCGATGCCGGGGTTGGTGGGGATGCGGGCGGTGGGGTCATGAGACCATTGCCCCCTCCGCCAAAGCAAGCCACTTGTCACGCAGTTACCAAAGGAGCCGCCTCCTCCATGTCGCACCGCTTTAATGTTTTTGGACGCATCATCGCCATCGAACGCTCAGGTACCGCCTGGACCGCCTACCACATAGGCAACGAAGGCAAGCGCCGCGCCGCAGGCCTCGCGATCCCCTCTGATGTGCCTCCGGCCGAGCTGGCGCAGTATCTGTACGACATCTATCACGAGTCGGCAACACCGACGAACGGAGATGTTTTTGAGATTGCACCTGGGCAGCAGGGCTAGAGAAGTCCTGCACAACTTACGGTGGTCTGCCGCAGCGCAGACCTTCACCAGCGACGCCGCCACAGCTTGGCATTCCCGACATCAAACAGAACCATGCCACGCAGTCAAAACTCCCAACCAGAGCTGGAGCGAAGGCTGGTTGCAATGGTGCGTTCCTCCGAAGGCTTGATGTCTGCATTGGTAGCAGTCCGCTCGCTAGGCCTGGGTTCTTGGTGCATCGGCGCTGGTGCCGTACGGTCGCTGGTATGGGACACCCTCCATGGGTTTGACAAACCGTCCGCCCTTGAAGACGTCGATGTCGTCTACTTCGATGACGCGGCTGACGCCCCCCATCAAGAGGCCCGTCTTGAGAGCCGTCTGCGTTCGCTCCTGCCAGCCTTGAAATGGGAGGTCACCAACCAGGCCACAGTGCACCACTGGTTCGCCGATCACCTCGGACAGATAGTGCCTGCGCTCGGTTCCCTTGAAGAAGGCGTGGCAACGTGGCCAGAATTCGCCACCTGTGTCGGCGTGAACCTGGACACCGAGGATTCGATAGGAGTGGTCGCACCCCATGGGCTTGAAGACTTGTTCGACCTGCGGGTCAGACACAATCCGCTCAGGGCAAGCGTGTCAACCTATCAACAACGCATCGAATCGAAGCGGTTTGGTGCGCGGTGGCCGCTGCTTTCCATTGACGCAGGTTGAAGGCGAGATTCGACCAGGAACAGCCAGTCACCGCAAATGAAAGCGGCCGTTCAACGTGCGTGTAACCAGCGACATGCGAGAGGAGGCAGCGCAGCGGCCTGATGCTGCATGGCGTCCGTGTTGACTAGCTGGTTAGGTTGCATTCTTGGTACGCTTTCTCCAAAGCCGCCATGTGAATTCACCAAAGAGCGCCACAGCGACAATTAGGATCGAAACCACACAGAGCGCCTTTGCAACATAGGAGGGGCTGGGCGAGCATGTCAAGTTGTAGGCTTTGCAAGCGTACTTCTTGTCCCCTACGACGACGTCATCACCTCCCCCCGCTTGGGCTGTCCCGTCTTTTCCGATTGAGTAGACAATGAAACCGTCCCCTGTTGCGACGCGGTCAAGTACGTAGGGGTGACCCCAAGGATCTAGCGGAACCCGTGTTCCACCCAACTCAACAAGAGACTTTGGCAAGGCTTTGTGAGTTTGTCGGTGCAGCAGAACGAGCTCATGAAGGATGCGCAACTCTGCTTGAGCTGTGCGCAATTGGTTGCCAGAGCCCGGCCCATCGGCAACTGTGGGCGAGCCAACCTCCAGAGCTACCAAGATGGCCGCCGATGTGCACAGAGTAGCGATCAGTATGCCGAGGTGCATGCAGAGGATGATGTAATCTAACGCGACGTATTCCACAAAACCTGCGACATGAACTGGACCACGCAGGATCTTTTGTGCATTGAATTTTCCGGGATTAGGCTAACAGCTTGGGTTTGCAAGCAGACGCCTGAAGGTTGCTCCGGCATTTAAATTCCGCGGCATCCGGCAAGCGTTAAGTCATCGAACTATAGCGTCCCACTGGGCTAAACCTGAAACGCTTTCTATACGTTTTGTAGGCCCATCTATCTGAATCATTGACCGCTTTGGGGAAGGGATGCCCACTGTCGGATATGAGCCCAAAGCAATCAGAGTGACCGGCCTGGAGGCCACGGCAAGGCCCGTGATGATGCGAACGGGCTCAGCGGGCAAGCGGGTGAGCCGGATGCAAACCTTGGCTTAGGCCTCTCTGTAGAACAGATTCGGGCCGCTGGTGCGACTCAAAGCGCGCAGGCGGTGGGGACTACAAACTACTTGCAGCACTCCACATGTTCTCCCGCCCAACCGACGCAAGCCATTTGTTGAACTGATCACGGTATCCCTGCCAAGGCTCAGCCAACGTAGCACGGGTGTCTTCACTCAGTGAATAGGCCATGCCCTCAATCAGCCAAGATGGCATGAAGACACGACGCAAGACACCAAACTGTTGCACTTGCAAATGGTGAATGAGCTCATGCCGTACGTAATGCGCATGCCATGCGTTAGGGCCGATGACAGTGCCCATGGTGCCCACGGTGACGGCAGACCTGGCCCCTAGGCCAAACCGGTCGGCACAGGTTTGCGTTGAGCAGAACACCACCAAAGGTTGGCCGTTCATGGGGCCAACATGGTTGTGAACGAATGAGAGCGCCTCGCGATAGAGCGTTGTTGCTTCCGGCAGTTTCTCTGGGGTCTCCACGCAGATGGAATTGTTGGCGCATTGCATCCCGAAGGCAGCCGGTGCGATGACGCGAACTGGCTTGACAATGAACCAAGCCGCAACCGGAACAACCACGAACAGGAGAAAGGCAATTCGAAGTGCGATTTTCATTGGGCGAACTGTAGACGCCAAACGAACAATCAAGGTGCAGACGGAGCGAAGCAAGGGAACCACAAGCACAAGCTTTGGCTGTGCCAATCGACTGAGGGGATGGGCTCACTCTGCTTTTTTTCGCCACATTGGCACTCTGGTCTTCATTGGTGCAGAGACCCGGCTCAACAACAAATGAAGTTTGGCGTGTATCCCATGGAGGTGGCCGTAGCGACTTGGCCAAATCCGTCTTCCCGCTGATACAACGCGCCCACTGGACAACCTGTCCACTGCGTTCGCAGGGATGCCCCCTATGATCAACGGACGCAGCCCGCTTCACGCTGGCAGCTCGCTTTTCGGGCGCTTTGTGCCCCCTGTTCCATCACACCCAACCAGAAACCATGGCCCAGATCAAATCCAAGTGGACCGACTCGATCTACTCCCGCGTCAAGGTACTCAACCACTCCAATGGCCTGCGCCTGGAGCGCTTTACCAGTGAAGAACTGGACCAAATTGCCGACTGCGACGATGTGCTCGAACTGACGCTGGACCGCAGCAAGATGAAAGAGCCCTTGGACTTGGCGCGCATCGCCCACATCGCCAGCCTGCGCAAGCTGGAGCTGCAGGGGCTGAAGTTCACCAACCTCCAGGCGCTGCGGGCACTGCCGCGCCTGGGGACGCTGATCATCGACAACTGCCGGTTCTCGGACTTTGATGCGCTCAACGGCTTCAAGGTGTTGAGCCACCTGTTCCTGTTCAACAACAAGTTGACGGCCATTCCTGCAGGGCTGGACCTGCCGCAGCTCAAGGCCCTGTTCCTGTCGGGCAACAACATTGCTGACCTGCACTTCGTACAGAGCTACCCCGGTCTGGCCTTGCTGCATGTGGACCGCAACCAGATCACCGATCTGTCCCCGTTGGCCGCATGCCCGGCCGTGGTGGACCTGGACGTGCAGGACAATCCCGTCACCAGCCTGGCACCGCTGGCGGGCAGAAAATTCACCAGCTTTTACGCAGACCCACAGCACCACGAAGAGCAGATCGCCCTGCGGCTTAAGCAGGATGAATGGCCCAGGGGGGAGCCCGTCGCAGAAGACCTTAAGGCAACGCGCCACGTGGCCGACCTGATGGCGAAAAATGATTGGCCAGCGCTCTACGCCATCACCGATTTGGCGCTGCTGGGCCGGGCCTTCGCTAGCTTATTGAATCGGCGTGGTGACGCAGCGACCCTGCGCGGTGCACTGGCGCACCCGGCGGAGGGCGCATTCCACGCCATGGTCGCCAACGGCCTGCGCCCGGACAAAGCGATGTCGGACTTGCTGGCGTACGTGCTCTGTGAAAACGGCGAACGCACCATCGCGCCGATGACCGAGTGCTTTTACACGGCGCTGGCACGGCCCACCTACCAGGAGGAGTTCTACGTCGGCAAGATGGAGTCCGAGCACGAGATCATCATGTGCGTCCTGACGGGTATCGCCAGCCCGGCCTGCACCGAGCTGTTCCTCGCCTTCTTCAACGAGCGCGAAGGCTTCTCTGAGAACTATCTGTACCTCTGCAAGCACCTGCTCGACGTGGTGGGTAAGACCAAGTCTGCGCAGTTGGCGGAGCCCATCATGGACCTGCTGCGCTTTGAGCAGAAAATCATCGGCGGCGACCCAGCCTTCATGAAAAAGATCTTCAAGGCCATTGGCCAACTGGGCCGCAAGGCCGACGCCGCCATGCTTGCCAGCCGCTTCAATGCGGCCGCTGAAGAAAGACCGGATGTGCTGCTGGCGTATGAAGCCACGCTGGCGCGTTTGGAAAAAAAGAAAGCCTGAGACGTTCTGGGCGGCGGGATGGCATGGGCCCGGCAAGCTGCGGGGCTTCGCCCCACGCCCTCCAGCCTCGAAAAAGCCAAAGCAGCGATCAAAATCGCTCTCATTTCAATAGCTTCCAGCGCCTATCCATCAAGCGATAGAGCCATTTTTTCTTCAAATTTAAGGCTCTAACCCAATCACGCCGCACCGCGCCACACCTGCGCATCCGTGATCGCCGCCACGTCCACCCGTGTGGGCAGGATGCCGTCGCGGGCGGAGCGATCGGCCACCGTCTGCAGGGCTGCGATGTCTGCCTGCGTCACTGGACGGGCCGCGATGGCGGCGCGGCCGGTGATGGTGCGAGCAGCCTCGATAGGCAGGCGGGTGAGCTGGGTGTAGACCTGGGCATAGGCCTCGCGGTTGGCCAGGGCCCACTCGCCAGCGCGGGCCAGGCGGTCGAGGTATTGCACGATGGCGGCACGTTTGGCGGGGTCGGCCAGGGCAGCGTCGGTGGCGGTGATGAAGCCCAGCGCGGTGTTGATGCCGCGCCCGTCGCGCAGGATGCGGCCGCCTTGTTGCAGGGCGATGGTGTAGTACGGGTCGAAGATGGCCCAGGCGTCGATTTGCTTAGACGCGAACGCAGCGGCAGCATCGGTGGGCAGCACGAACTTGACGGTGACTTCTTCGCGCTTGACGCCCGCTTCTTCCAACGCACCATAGAGCTGGTATTGCGAGATGCTGCCGCGTGCGGACGAGACGATCACCGTCTTGCCGCGCAAATCGGCCACGCTGCGCAGGGCCGAGTCGCCTTGCACCACGATGCCCAGCGAGTCGGGCTGGCCGACGCGGGTGGCCACGATCTTGAGCGGGGTCTTGCCCACGGCGGCGGCCAGCACGGGCAAGTCGCCCGCCATGGCGGTGTCTACCGCGCCGCTGCGGTGCGCCTCAAACAGCGGGGCTGCGCCCTGGAAGTTGGCCCAGCGCCATGCAAAGGGCGCGCCGTCGAGCGTGCGCGATGCCTCGAACAGGGCGCGCAGGCCACCGGCCTGGTCGCCCAGCACCAGGGCGGCCTGTCCACTGGATTGGGCGCTGATTTGAGCCCAGGTGGCAGCGCCCGACAAGGTGCCTGCCATGCCCAGCGATGCGGCACCCATCTGCTGCAGCCAGCGGCGGCGGGTGCCGTGTGCGGGGTGGATCGGGGCGGAGGGAATCAAAAGGCTCATAGCGTTTGCAGGTTCCGTGGGTTGCACGTCGGCAAGGGGGTGCACTGGCATCACGCGGCCTTGCGTTCGGCGGGCTGGGCGGCGCGTGCGGCTTCGCGCTCGGCCACCTTGGCGCGCACCAAGGGCAGCAGGTCGCGGCCGTAGGCGATGGTGTCCAGCAGCGGGTCAAAGCCCCGGATGAGGAAGGTGGTGATGCCCAGGTCGTAGTACTTGAGCAGGGCGTTGGCCACTTGCTCGGGCGTGCCGACCAGCGAGGTGGTGTTGGAGCGTCCGCCGGTTTCGCGGGCAATGGCCGTCCACAGGTGTTCGTCCACGCGATCGCCCTTGGCGGCATCGGCCAGCAGACGGCGAGCGCCCTCACTTTGCTGCGGGCCACCGCGTGCGTAGCCTTGGTCCACGCGCAGGCGGCGGGTTTCTTCGAGGATGCGGTAGGCACGGGCCCAGGCTTCGTCTTCGGTGGCGCCCAGGATGGGGCGGAACGAGATGCTGAACTGCACGGTGCGGCCGTGGCGCGCGGCCTCGGCGCGCACGCGGCGCACCAGGTCGCCCGCCTGCTCCAGCGATTCGCCCCACAGGGCGTACACATCGGCGTGCTTGCCCGCCACCTGCAAGGCGGGGGCGGATGCACCGCCAAAGTAGATGGGCACGTAAGGGGCCTGCACGGGCTTGACCTCTGACCACGCGCCTTTGACACGGTAGTACGCGCCTTCGTGGTCAAAAGGTTTGTCGGCCGTCCACACCTGGCGCAGCAGGCCCAGGTACTCGTCCGTGCGGGCGTAGCGCTCGTCGTGGCCGACAAAGTCGCCATCGCGCTGCTGGTCTTCGTCTGAGCCGCCGGTGATGTAGTGCACGGCTACGCGGCCACCGGTGTAGTGGTCGAGCGTGGCGAGTTGGCGTGCCGCCAACGTGGGCGCCACAAAGCCGGGGCGGTGGGCCAGCAGGAACTTGATTTTGTCGGTGACGGACGCTGCGTAATTGACGGTGAGCAGCGTGTCGGGGCTGGAGGAGCTGGCGGGCACCAGGATGCGGTCAAAGCCCGCGTGCTCGTGCGCCTGCGCAAACACGCGCACGTAGGCTGGATCGACTGCCGGGCCTTTGCGGGTGATGGTTTCAGAGACTTCGTGCGGCTGGATCATGCCGATGAACTGGACGGACATAGCGGGCTCCTGGAACAGGGAAGAGGGGGAAATTTGCAGCCCATGATCTGCGCCCGCCCCGGCCACGCCAACGAAGAAAAACGTGTTTGTAAACTCTGGCTTTGCATACCTGGCCACCGCAAGGCAAGCACAGCACGCAAAACCCGCGAAAGCGGCCAAAGCGGCGAAAGGTGCTGATCGTGTGGTGGCGAGCCCAGGACATTGCAAGCGTGACTGCGCCGCACCGAGGCGCAACCACAGACGGACAGGACGAGCCCCCTCAACCAGCCAGGAGCCCCCGATGCCATCCACCCCCCAAGCCAGCGCCGCCACATTGGCCACCGAACGCGTGCTGCACGCCAGCCCGCGCAAGGTGTTTCAAGCGTTCAAACAACCCGAGCTACTGGCCCGCTGGTGGGGGCCTGCTGGCTTCAGCAATGCCTTTGAGCAGTTCGACTTCACGCCTGGGGGGCGGTGGGTGTTTGTGATGCACGGCCCGGACGGCAAGCACTACCCCAACGAGTGCGTTTTCCGGGCCATCGAGCCCGATGCACTGGTGGTGATTGAGCATGTGGTGGCCCCACACTTCACGCTGACGGTGCAGCTGCGCCCGCAAGGTGAAAACCACACGCACCTGGCGTGGGCCCAAACGTTTGACAGTGCAGAGGTGGCCGCCCAGCTGCGCGACTTTGTGGTGCCTGCCAACGAACAGAACCTGGACCGGCTGCAAGTGGTGCTGCTGAGCCAGTCGCAACGGGCGTAGCCCGCACCGAGGAATAACGCCATGCTCTCCCATGTGTTCGTGGGCATTTCCGACTTTGAACGCGCCCTGGCGTTTTACCGGCGGGTGCTGGCAACACTGGGCGCCCAAGAGCGCTTTTGCGATGCCACGCGGCCCTGGGCGGGGTGGGAGTCCACGCCAGGGCCCCGGCCGCTGTTTGTGATTGCCCGCCCCTTCAACGGCGAAGTCCCTAGCCCCGGCAATGGCCAGATGGTGGCCTTTATGGCCGCCACGCGAGGCCAGGTGGATGCCGCACACGCGCTGGCGCTCGCCCTGGGCGGCCAGTGCGAAGGCCGCCCGGGCCTGCGGCCCGGGTACCACGCGGATTGCTACGGTGCGTACTTTCGGGACCCGGATGGCAACAAGCTGTGCGTGGTGTCGCATGGGGTGGCATAGTGCCAAGATATTTAACCAAAACGGCACCTAGCGCTTTATCCATAAGCGCTAGAAGCTATCAAATTGTGAGTAAACGGTGCACCACTGCACCACACACCCTAATGTGGAAAGCCACCCCGGCGCAGGCGCACGGGCTCGGCGTCCATGCGGCGGATGAGGGCTTCGAGGCCATCAGCGGCGGGCGGTGTGGATGCTGCTGACCGGGCGGTGGCCGCATTGGCGGGCGCAGCGGCACGGCAGACCAGGTCATCCTCCGACCACCCACCCTGCCCTGGCAGCGCACGGGCGCGCAGCCAGCCGTTGCGGTCCGCCAGCATTTGCGCGCCCTGCGCGTCTTGCAGGCCCTGATCCCCATCGGCCGCTTGCCCCAGCACCCAGGCCAGCACAGGCAGGGCATCGGGCTCTTGCACGGTGCATTCGGCGCGGTCGGCAGGGTCGCCAGCCGCCACCGCCTGGGCGGGCACCCACAGGGTGAGCAGGCGCGGGTCGTCTGGCGGCAGCGCGGCCGCTGTGCCGCCCAGCACCACGCGCAGGCGCTGGCCCTGCAGCTGGCGCACGCTGGTGGCACCCGTGTTGCGGCAGTGCACCCGAGCCTGGGGCATGCGCACGGGCGGGGCCCAGGCGCCGGTGTCGCGCAGCAGCTGGCCTGCCGCGTGGGCCTGCAGGTAGTCCAGCACCTGCCACACCTGCTCGTCCGTCAGATGGGCGAAGGCGGGCATGGTCTGCACGCCTGCAGCGCTGTGCATGCCGTGGCGCACGCGCCAGAAGAGCTCGCCCTCCAGCCGCTTCCACAGCAGCGATCCGTTCAGCGTGGGCGGCCACATGGGTAAGCCTGCGGCATCGGGCCCCTCGCCCTTGCCGTCGGCACCGTGGCAGCGCACGCACTGCTGCTGGTAGATGTGCGCCCCCTGCGTGATGGACTGCACCGTGAACCCCGTGGGCGAGCGGTGCCAGCTGGTGGGCACAGCCGGGGCCTGCAACAGGGCCAGCGCGGGCCAAGGGGCGGCCACTGCAACCACCAACAGGGCCGGTGCCAAGGCCCAGCGCGCCCACCGCCAGCGCAGCGCCAACAGGGCCAGCACACCCAAGCCGAGCACACAGGCCAGCAGCGCCGTAGCCTGGCGGGCCAGTTGGGGTTCTTGCGCCAGCACCTCGGCCGCCAGGCGCTGCGCCCACGGCCACGCGGGCTGGCCGTGCACGTCGGGCAGCCAGCCCACGGCGTGCAGTGCTGCTTGCAGGGCTTGCTGGCTGCGCTGGGCCAGGGCCAGCAAGGCGTCCAACAGATCAGCGGGCAAGGTCCAGGCCATCATGCAGCGCCCACGCTGCGGCAAAGGGCTGTGGCAAGGTCAAACGCGGTCGTCACCAACTCGCGTCCAGCCCCAGCAGTGCCAGCGCCTGGTGCCGCAGCTCGGCCAAGCGCGGGTGGCCCCGGTGGCGCGGGTAAGGCAAGTCGTTCACCAGCACCTGCTTGATGGTGGCGGGCCGCTCCGACAGCACCACCACGCGCTGCGCCATGAACAGGGCTTCTTCCACATCGTGCGTGACCAGCAGGGCCGAAAAGCCGGTGCGCTGCCACAGGTCCACCAGCTCGGTCTGCATGGCCAGACGGGTGAGCGAGTCGAGCTTGCCCAGGGGTTCGTCCAGCACCAGCAGGCTGGGGTCGTTGACCAGGGCCCGTGCCAGCGCCACGCGCTGCGCCATGCCGCCCGAGAGCTGGTGCGGAAAGGCCTTGCCAAAGGCCTCCAGCCCCACCAGTTGCAGAGCCTGGTCCACACGATGGCGATGGGTTTTGAGCAAGCCCCGCGCCTGCAGGCCCAAAGCCACGTTGTCCCACACGGTGCGCCAGGGGAACAGCGTGGGGTCCTGGAACACCACGATGCGCGATGGGTCGGGCTGGGTAATGGGTGCGCCGTCTTGCAGCAGCTCGCCCGCCGTCGCGGGCTCCAGCCCCGCCACCAGCCGCAGCAGGGTGGATTTGCCGCAGCCGCTGGGGCCCAGCAGGGCGACAAACTCGCCGGGCTCAATGGCCAGGTCCAGCTCGTCAATCACCTGCAGAGCGCCGCCGGGCAGGTCAAACCAGTGGCTCACGTTGCGCACGTCGATGCGCGCGCCCGTCGAGGTGGCCGCCTCAGCTTCCGCAGCGGGGGCTGCAGGGACGTGGGTTGAAGTCACCATTTCACAATCCCCTTTTGCCAAGACAGCACCCGGTCACGCAGCACAAACAGCAGCGAGATCACGCCCGAAAACAGCAGCGCCATGATGATGAGTGCGCCATACATGTTGGGGTAGCTGGCCCAGCCCTGCGCCCAGGTGAGGTACCAGCCCAGGCCCGATTTAACGCCCAGCATCTCGGCCACCACCAGGGTGGAAAACGCCGCACCCAGCCCCATAAACAGGCCCACAAACACCTGCGGCAGCGAGGCCGGGATGGCCACGCGCAGCACCAGAAACCACGGCGATGCGCCCATGGTGCGCGCCACGTCGTAGTAGTTCTTGTGCACGCTGGCCACGCCCGACCAAGTGAGGATGGCCACCGGGAAGGCCGTGCCCAGCGCAATCAAAAAGATGGCGGTGGACCAGCTGGAGGGGAAAAAGTAAAACGAGATGGGCAGCAGCGCCGTGGTGGGCACCGGGCCCAGCACCCGCAGCACGGGGTGAATCCAGTAATTGGCACGGCGCGACCAGCCCATGAGCACGCCCACCACAAAGCCCACGCTGGCGCCAATCGCAATGCCCAGGGCCAGCAGCTTGAGCGAGTTCCAGGCGCTGTCGAGCAGCCGCGCCCAGTCGGTCACGTACACCTCGGCCAGGCTTTGCGGCGGGGCAAAGAACGGCGGGGGCAGCGTGCCCAGCTTGGCGGTGTAGACCTCCCACACCGCCAGGCCGACGGCAATGGCACCGAGCCAGGGGCCTGCGCTGCGCAAGCGTGCAGCCTGGCGCCCCAGCAGCGCGGGCCAGGCCACTGCCAGCCACAGCACGGCCGCAACGCCCCAGGCCGCCACGGCGAACTCCTGCGTGTAGGCCCAGTCGCTAAAACCTACGGGCAGGTTGGGCCAGAACCAGGTGATGGTGCCCAGCACCGTCCAGGCCAGTGCGGCGAACAGGCCCGTCCACCACAGGCGGACCTCGGGGACCTTCGCAATGGGTGCGGTCTTGGGCGCAGCATGCGCAGAGGCGGGAAGGGACGGGCGTGCCAATGGTGCAGAGGAGCCCGAGGCGGAAGGAACCGCTACTGGCAAGCCCGTGGGGATGAGCGTGGTGCTGTGTGCCATGGTGCAACTCCTGGGGCGCGGTCAGGCCAGCACGTCCACCGTCACATGCTGCGCAAAGCGCGCGGCATCGGTGTTGGGCTTGAGAACGCCCACCAGCTTGAAGTCGCGGGCGTAAAACTCCACCTCTTTTTGCAGCGCCACACCGCTGGGGTGGTTGCGGTGCGTGAGGGTGCCCAGCACGGCGCGCAGGTCTTCCACCGGCACCTTGGAGTAGGGGCTGTAGATGCGGGCTGTTTCGTTGGGGTAGTCGGCTACAAACTCCGAGCCCTGGTTGATGGCACGCACCAATGAGGCCACCAGGGGTTTGTCGGAGCGGATGAGCTTGCCGCCCACGCCCACCACACAGCAAGTTTTGGCCGCGTATTCGCCCGAGAGGTTGGTGGCCAGCTCCACCAGGCCCTTGGTGCGCCGCTCGATCAGGAACAGGTTGGGGTCACCATCGGCAATGGCGTGGGCCTCGCCCTTTTCTACCGCCAGGCCCAGCATGTCGCCGGGGAACTGGCGCCAGCTCACGTCTTTTTCCGGGTCGAGCCCGGCCTTGGTCAGCAGCACCGCAAAGAAGTTCTTGCCGGGGCTGTTGAGGTCGGACACCGCAATCGTCTTGCCCTTGAGCTTGGCGATGCTGGTGATGCCCGCCGGGCCATAGCCCACCAGGCGCGAGCAGCCGCCGTGGCTGCTGCCCACCAGCTTCACGTCCAGGCCCGACTCCAGCGGCTTGATCCAGCGGTGCACCATGCCCACGGCCGCATCGGCCTTGCCGGTGGCAATGGTTTCGAGCAACTGGTCGGTAGAGCCCGCAAAGTTCACCAGCTCGACCTTGAGGCCCTGCTTTTCAAAAAAGCCGCGCTCAATGGCCACGGGAACGGCAGACAGGCACACGGCGTTGGCGTTCCAGGCCAGCGTGAGGGGGCGCAGCTTGCTGCTTTGGGCCAGCACACTGCTGCCCACCACGGCCGCCGCACCGGCCACTCCGGCGCCTGCTGCCGTGCGCAGCACGCGCCGCCGCGACCAACCACCCGATGCTGCTGCCCCTTGATCCTTGCCCATGCGAACCTCCTGTGAATACGGTGAAACTGTTGAAGCCTGTGAAACGCCAAAGCAGGGATGAACCCGTGCCTATCGACCGTGGCGCTATTGCAAGGCCAACCCGCGTTCGGGAGAACGAACAAAATCACGCATCGATATGCAAAAGTTTCAGCAGCACAAAAGCCGCAAATGCGGTGCAATGCGAACATGAGCACAACCCCCACCCTCGCCCGCCTGCGCGAATTTGTGCAGGAGCTGGCGGCGCTGCTGCAGCGCAACCCCACCGAGCCCGATGTGCTGGAACGCGGCGGCGCCCTGCTGGGCCGCCTGGTGGCGCACGACGACTGGCTGCCCGCCGCCTATGCCAAGCCGCACCCCGACCGCTACCAGCAGTACCTGTTGCACGCCGATGCGCTGGGGCGCTTTTCGGTCGTGAGCTTTGTGTGGGGGCCGGGCCAGTCCACCCCCATCCACGACCACACGGTGTGGGGCCTGATTGGCATGCTGCGCGGCGCAGAGGTGGCCCAGCACTACGCCAAAACCCCGGAAGGCCGCTGGGGCCCCGAAGGCGCGCCCACACGGCTGCTGCCGGGCCAGGTGGAGGCGGTGTCACCCCGCATTGGCGATGTGCACCGCGTGAGCAACGCCCTGGCCAACCAGACCTCCATCAGCATCCATGTGTATGGCGCCAACATTGGCGCGGTGGAGCGGTCGGTGTACCTCGAAGACGGCACGCGCAAGCCCTTTGTCTCGGGCTACAGCAATACCGAGTTGCCCAACCTGTGGGACCTGTCAGCCGAGCGCAATGCCGCGCTGCGCGCAGCCACGGCAACGCCCCAGCCGGCCCCTTGAATCGCCCCAATCGTCCCCTCTGATTTCTTTGCCTAACCCCCATGACCCAAGCCCAGCCCATATC
The DNA here is from genome assembly GCF_003669015.1 of Acidovorax sp. 1608163. Classification (NCBI taxonomy): domain Bacteria; kingdom Pseudomonadati; phylum Pseudomonadota; class Betaproteobacteria; order Burkholderiales; family Comamonadaceae; genus Acidovorax; species Acidovorax sp. 1608163. The sequence continues at coordinate 902,862 of NZ_CP033069.1, read as the reverse complement.
GCAAGAAGCGCCCCATGTGCCCCTGAAGACAACCGCCGATGTGCGCAACGCCCTGCTGGCGCAGCAGGAGATTGCCCTGATCGACGTGCGCGAAGAACACCCCTTTGCCCAGGCCCACCCGCTGTTTGCCGCCAACTTCCCGGCAGGCAAGCTGGAGATCGAGGTCTACACCCGCATCCCCCGGCGCAGCACGGCCATCGTGGTGTATGACGATGGTGAGGGACTGGCCGAGCCTGCAGCGCGCACCCTGCAACGCCTGGGCTATACCGATGTAGCCTTGCTGACCGGGGGCCTGCAAGGCTGGCGCGACGCGGGTGGCGAGATCTTCATCGACGTGAACGTACCCAGCAAATCGTTTGGCGAACTGGTGGAGGCCGAGCGCCACACGCCCTCGCTGCCTGCGCAAGAAGTGAAGGCCCTCATCGACCAGAAGGCCGACGTGGTGGTGCTAGACGCGCGCCGGTTTGACGAATACCAGACCATGAACATCCCCACCGGCGTGAGCGTGCCGGGGGCCGAGCTGGTGCTGCGAGCGAAGGCGCTGGCACCCCGGCCTGAGACGCAGATCATCGTCAACTGCGCGGGCCGCACGCGCAGCATCATCGGCACGCAGTCGCTCATCAACGCTGGCTTGCCCAACCCCATTGCGGCGCTGCGCAACGGCACCATTGGCTGGCTGCTGGCGGGCCAGGAGCTGGAACGCGGTGCCAGCCGCCGCTTTGACACCCAGCCTGCGCACGACACGCCCGAACAGCGCGCCACTGCAGCACAAGCAGCCCGCCAGGTGGCCGACCGCGCCGCAGTGAAACGCGCCCGCACCGAGCACCTGCACGCCTTTGCCCTGCAAGCCGAGCGCACCACCTACTTGCTGGATGTGCGCACGCCCGAAGAATTCAACCGGGGCCATGTGCCAGGCTTTCGCAACGCGCCCGGCGGCCAGCTGGTGCAAGAGACCGACCACACCGCCCCCGTGCGCGGCGCCCGCCTGGTGCTGGTGGACGACGATGGCGTGCGCGCCAACATGAGCGCATCGTGGCTGGCGCAGATGGGCTGGGATGTGTGGGTGCTGGACGACCTGCAGACTACGGACTTTCACGACACCCGCCCGGCACCCCAGCCCGTGCCCGAGCTGCTGGAGCCCGCGCAATGGATATCCCCCGCCGACCTGGCAGAGCGCCTGCAGCGCGAGGCCCCCGGCCAGACGGTGGTGCTGGACATGACCACCAGCGCCAACTACACGCTACGCCACATCCCTGGCGCGTGGTTTGTGCTGCGCTCGCAACTGGCGCAGGCGCTGCAAACCATCCCCAAAGCCCCGCACTATGTGCTGACCTGCGGCAGCAGCCTGCTGGCCCGCTATGCTTCGGTGGATGTGGCCCGCATCACGGGCGCCACGGTGCAGGTGCTCGAAGGCGGCACCCTGGCCTGGATTGCCCAGGGCCTGCCGCTGGAACAAGGCGAAACCCGCTTGGCCTCACCGCGCATTGACCGCTACCGCCGTCCCTACGAAGGCACAGACAGTCCACGCGAGGCGATGCAGGCGTATCTGGACTGGGAGTTTGGGCTGGTGGAACAACTGGGGCGCGACGGCACGCACGGTTTTAGGGTGATCTGAGCGATCGCCAGGATGGCCGGATGCCCTGCACCGCCAGGGTGCCGGCAAGACAAAAGGCCCGGAGCTTTCACTCCGGGCCTTTTGTCTTTCAGCGGGGCATGGGGATGGTGCCCCCACGCGAACTATGCAGCCACCGCCTCGGGCAAAGGCTCTGCCACCTTGCCACCTACCGTACCCGGCTTTGCACGCGCAACGGTGTAGCGGTTGGCAGGCACAGGCAAACCCAGGTTGCCCCGGAAGGTGGGGGCCGTGTACTCCTTGCGGTAGATGCCACGCGCTTGCAGCACGGGCACCACCAGTTCGGCAAAGTCCTTGAGTGAGGTGTTGGGCAGGGCTTCAAAGAAGTTGAAGCCGTCTGCGCCGCCCTGCTCAAACCAGCGCTGGATCTCGTCGGCCACCTGCTCGGCCGTGCCCACAAACGTGCGCTTGGGGCGGGCGTGCCACAGGGCCACCTCGCGCAGCGTGAGGCCATGGGCCTTGGCGTGCTGCTTGATCTTGTCGCTGGCGCTTTGCTGGCTGTTGCGGCCCAAGTCGCCCAGGTCTGGGAAGGGAGCATCCAGCGGGTATTTGGAAAAATCGTGGTCGTTGAACGGCCGGGCCAGGGCCGCAATGGCGTTCTCGATGGGCACCAGGGCGGCCAATGCTTCGTATTTGCGCTCCGCCTCTTCGGCAGTGCGGCCCACGATGGGACGGATGCCGGGCAGCAGGAACACCTTGGCTGGGTCGCGCCCCTCGGCAGCCACACGGGCCTTCACATCGCGGTAGTAGGCCTGGGCCTCTTCCAGCGTGTCGGCATGGAAGAAGATGGCATCGGCGCGCTGTGCGGCAAAGCGCTTGCCGTCTTCCGACGCGCCCGCCTGGAAGATCACCGGCTGCCCCTGACGGGAGCGACTGATGTTCAGCGGCCCTTCCACCGAAAAGAACTCGCCCTGGTGGTCCAGCCGGTGCAGCTTGGCGGGGTCGAGAAACTGGCCCTTGGCCTTGTCGCGCACCAGGGCATCGTCCTCCCACGAATCCCACAGGCCCTGCACCACGTCCAGGTGCTCTTGCGCCAGGCGGTAGCGCACGCCATGGTCGTAGTGCTCTTTGCGGCTGTAGTTGCGGGCGCTGCCGTCCAGCCACGAGGTGACCACGTTCCAGCCCGCACGCCCGCCGCTGATGTGGTCGAGCGACGCAAACTGGCGCGCCACCGTGAAGGGCTCGCTGTAGCTGGCCGTCACCGTGGCCACCAGCCCAATGTGCGAGGTGGCTCCGGCCAGGGCCGACAGGATGGTGAGGGGCTCAAAGCGGTTGAGGTAATGCGGGCTGGAGCGCTCGGTGATGTGCACGCTGTCGGCCACAAACAGGAAGTCAAACCGCGCCTTCTCGGCCAGCTGCGCCTGCTCTTTGTAGAAGCCGAAGTTCACGCTGGCATCGACCACCGCATTGGGGTGGCGCCAGTCGCCCCAGCCCGCGCCCACACCGTGCAAGACAAAGCCGAAGACCAGCTGGCGGGGGAGGGATGAGGGTGTTGATACGGGAGACGAATGGGGTTGGGTCATGGAGCGGCCTGCGAGCAGTGGTGAATGACATCCAGCATCGGGAGCCCTTCGCTGGTCGTGCAGACAGCTTAGGAAGGCCGCCCCACAGGGCGAAGGAATCAAAACAGATATGGATATGCGGCGGCCCCAGGCACGGGCACCGCGCCGCATTCACTCTTGCGCTGGCAAGTCCCGCACCGCGCGCTCCACCGCCTCGCGGGTCAGCGTGGGGGCAAAGGTTTCGATGAAGCTGTACGCATAGCCCCGCAGCCAGGTGCCGCGGCGCACGCCCAGGCGGGTGACGTTGACCTCGAACAGGTGGCGCGCATCGAGCATGCGCAGGTGGCGGTCGCGCTCGGGATCGACCGCGATGGAGGCCACGATGCCCACGCCCATGCCCAGCTCCACATAGGTTTTGATCACATCGGCATCCATGGCCGAGAGCACCACATCGGGCTTGAGCCCCTCGCGGGCAAAGGCTTCGTCGATGTGCGAGCGGCCGGTGTAGCCCAGCTCGTAGGTGATGATGGGGAACTCCTGCAACTGCTGCAGCGTGACGGGCTCTTGCAGCTCCAGCAGCGGGTGGCCTGGCGGCACCACGATGCTGTGCGTCCAGCGGTAGCACGGCAGCGTGACGAGGGCGTCGTAGTGCGACAGCGCCTCGGTGGCCACGCCAATGTCGGCCTCGCCGCTGAGCAGCATCTCAGCCACCTGCTTGGGCGAGCCCTGGTGCAGGTGCAGCGACACCTGCGGGAACATGGCCCGAAAATCGCGCACCACATGGGGCAAGGCATAGCGCGCCTGCGAGTGCGTGGCAGCGATGGACAGGCGCCCTTCGTGGCTGGAGCTGTAGTCCTGCCCGGCACGCTTGAGGTTGTCGGCATCCTGCAGCAGGCGCTCCACAATCGGCAGCACCGCCTGGCCAGGGGGCGTGAGGCCCGTCAGCCGCTTGCCTGCGCGCACAAAAATCTCGACGCCCAGCTCTTCCTCCAGCTCACGGATCTGGCGGCTCACGCCAGGTTGGGAGGTGTAGAGCAAGGCGGCCACCTCGGTCAGGTTGAAGCCGCAACGCACGGCCTCGCGAACGGAACGCAATTGTTGGAAGTTCATTTTGGATTGTTCTCTCGCAAGGGGGATTCACAGTCAGCACTCGGCAAGGGCAGGTAGCGGTGGGCGCGGCACACCGCCCCTGCAAGCCACGCAAGCCCTACATGCCGCGCCGCGTCAGGTCGGGCGCATAGCGGTCGGCCTGGATGTCGGGCGAGAGGCCGTGCGTCACCACCTCGTCGGTGATGGGCAGGAACTGCGCGTTCCACGCATCCCAGGCGGCACGCAGGCGCTCGAACACCTCGGGGTGCTTGCTGCGCAGGTTGGCACGTTCAAGCGTGTCGTCCTCCACGTCAAACAGGAACTCGTTGTCGTTGATCTTGAGGTACTTGAAGCGCCCCTCGCGCACGGCGCGCTGGCGCTGCGACTTGTAGCGCCAGAACAGCGTGCGCGGATGCTCCGGCGCTTGGCCCTGCAGCACGGGCAGGATGTTTTCACCGTCAGGGGGGTAGGCCGGGTCGGGCTGCACACCGGCTGCGGCCAGCAGCGTGGGCAGCCAGTCCATGGTGGCGGTGACCTGCTCACTCACCTGGGGCTGCAGGCCCGCAGGCCAGCGCAGCAGCGTCGGCACGCGAATGCCACCTTCGAGCAGCTCGGTCTTCTGGCCGGTGAAGGGCCAGGTCTTGGAAAAGCGCTCGCCCCCGTTGTCGCTGGTGAAGACGACGATGGTGTTGTCGTCAATGCCTTGCTCCTTGAGGGTCTGCACCACCTGGCCCACGGCGCGGTCGAGCGAACGCACCATCTTGGCGTAGGTCTGCAGGTTGCCGCCGTCGTAGTGAAAGATGTCCTTGAGGTTGCGCGACACTTCTTCGTCCTCGGGCCCCACCCACGGCCAATGCGGCGCAGTGAAGTGCAGCGACAAGAAGAACGGCTTGCCCGTATCGCGCGCGCGCAGCCAGTGGGATGCCTCGTCGGCCAGCAGCTGGGTGTAGTAGCCCACACGCTCCACCGGCACCTCGCCCTCGTACAGGTCGCGCGGCACCGCCTCGCCCACAGCGGGCTTGTGCGTGAAGTAGTCGATGGCACCACCGTAGTTGCCAAAGAAGCGGTTGTAGCCACTCTTGAGCGGGCCGAAGTTCGGCAGGTTGCCCAAGTGCCACTTGCCGATCAAGGCGGTGTCGTACCCCGCATCGCGCAGCAGCGAGGGCAGCGTGGGGTGCTCGGGCGGCAGGCCGTGCACGTTGGCCTTGCGCACCAGGGGTTCTTCCAGCCCGCCGCGCAGGCGGTACTGGTAGCGGCCCGTGATGAGCGCAAAACGCGTGGCCGAGCACACGGCCGAGTTGGCATAGGCCTGGGTAAAGCGCACCCCCTCGGCAGCCAGGGCGTCCAGGTGCGGGGTGGTGAAGTCGGTCTGGCCGTACACGCTCAGGTCGGCCCAGCCCAGGTCGTCGGCCAGCACAAAGATGATGTTGGGGCGCTGCGCCGCTGTCGCGGGTGTGGCAGGTGTGCCAGCGGTGGCTGGGGTGGAAACCTTGCTCATGCAGCCCCCTTGGCCTTGCCGGTGGCATCGGTCTCGGCCCATTGCTTGTCCAGCTTCAGGTCCTTGATGGCCTGCTGCACCAGTGCGGGCTGGAACCAGGCCTTCACGTCAAAGCCCTGGCGGATCAAGCCGAGCTTGAGGCCGTCGTCCTGCACGCCTTGGTAGCCCGCAATGAAGCCGTCGTCCAGCAATGGCGAGAAACGGGCGCCCAGGCTGTCGCCCGCCAGCTCTTCGCGGAAGGCCACCTCGGGGTTGCCGCTGTTGTCGGCATACAGCTTGATGAGTGCGTCGCGGTTTTTCTCTTGCGACGCCCACTGCGCGCCGCGCACCAGTTGGCGCACCAGGCGCTGGGCCAGTTGGGGCTGCTGGGCCAGGAAGTCATCCGTGGCCAAAATGCCGGCATTGATGGTGTAGGCGGGGCCACGGCCCTTGGTGCTCAGCGCAATGTTCACGCCCTTGTCTTTGAGCAGGAACAGGTCGGCGCCGCCAAAGGTGGCGTCAATTTGCCCGGCGACGACGGCAGCCTTGGAACTGGGCCAGTCCATGTTGATGAGCTTGACGTCTTTTTCCGTCAACCCAGCGCTGGCCAGCAGGTTGTCGAATGGGCGCTGGTAGGCCGTGCCCTTGAGCACGGTCACCTTCTTGCCCTTGAGGTCGGCCACGGTGTGGATGGACACGCCCGGTGCGGTGGCCAGGTAGCTGTTGCTGCCCCGGCCCGATGCTGTGATGAAGCGCGTGGGCAGGCCGCGTGCTCGGCCAATCACGGCGGCCAGGTCGCCCAGCGAGATCACGTCCAGCTGCTTGGCAGACACCGCCTCGTGCACCGCCGGGCCCGCCCCGCGAAAGAAGTTCCACTCGACTTTGATGCCGTCTTTTTCAAACTCTTCTTCGAGCCACTTGTGGGCCTGCACCACGGCCAGCACGCTGCTGCCAGGCGATGGTTTGCCCGCCGTGCCCAAATCAGGCGAGCCAATGCGAATGACCTTGGCCGGGGTTTGCGCGCGCAGCACTATGGGCGCCGCCAGGGCGGCGGCACCACTGGCCAGCACGGCCCGGCGAGACCAGGCACGCGACAGGGAAGGGGCAGAGAGGGAGGGATTTTTTTGTTGTGTCATACAAGGCCTTTTGGGCAGGGGGAAGAAAGCGAACAGATTCCGGCGCGCCATCAAATGGCAAATTGCCACTGCGCTGGCGGCGGCAGGTGCACATCGCGCTGCAAGGGGGGCTCGGCCAGGTCGGCGGCGGGGTGGGCGGCAAACTCGCGCATCACGCTGTCTTTGACGGTGGTGAAGGCATACGACGTGCGCTCGCGCGGGTGGGGCAAGTCCACGGGCACCACGCGGCGGATACGGCCAGGGCGTGGCTCCATCACCACCACGCGGCCGCCCAGGTACACGGCCTCTTCCACGTCGTGCGTCACCAAAATCATGGTGATACCCTCTTGCTGCCAGATGCGGCGCAGCTCTTGCTGCAGGTGGGCGCGGGTCATGGCGTCGAGCGCGCCAAAGGGCTCGTCCAGCAGCAGGATGTCGGGCCGGTTGACCAGCGCACGCGCAATGGCCACGCGCTGCGACATGCCGCCCGAGAGCTGGTGCGGGTAGGCCTTCTCAAAGCCCTGCAAGCCCACCAGCTCGATGTGGTCGCGCACGGTGGCGCGCTGCTGCCCTTCGGTCAGGCCCGCGTTGAGCAGGCCCAGGGCCACGTTCTTCTCGACCGTGAGCCAGGGGAACAAACGGTGCTCCTGGAACACGATGCCCCGGTTCAAGCTGGTGCCGCTGATGCGCTGGCCGCTGAGCAGCAACTGCCCTTGGTAGTCCCCCTCCAGCCCCATGATGAGGCGCAGCAGCGTGGACTTGCCACAGCCGCTGGAGCCGACGATGCTCACGAACTCGCCCGGGGCAATGGTCAGGTCGATGTTCTGCAGCACGGGCAGCGCTTCGCCCTTGACTTCGTACTGTTTGTTCAGGCCTTGTATGGCCAGGGTTGCGGCATGCGCCATGGTGGGTGCTTCCTCAGAAAAATGGGCAATGGACGGGCGGGCTCAGTACTGCGCCACAGTGCGCTCGCGCCAGGCCAGCAGGCGGCGCTCCAGGGCAGACAATGCGGCGTTCAGCACAAAGCCCACCAGGCCAATCACCACCACGCCGAACAGCACCAGGTCCATCCAGAAGTGCTCACGCCCGTCGATCAGGGTGTTGCCGATGCCTTTGCCTGAGGCCAGCAGGTACTCGGCCCCCAGCGTGGCCAGCCAGGTGTAGATGAGTGAGAGCTGGATGCCGGTGAACAGCGATGGCGCAGCGGCGGGCGCGACCACGCGGGTGAGCGTTTGCCACACGCTGAACTCGTACACCCGGGCCACTTCCAGGTACTCGCGCGGCACGCTGCGCAGGCCCTCAAAGGTGTTGAGCACCACCGGGAAGAACGCGGCCATGGCCACAAAGGCGATCTTGGCGGCGTCGCCCAGGCCGAACCACATGGAGAGCATCGGAATCCACGCGAACAGCGAGATCTGCTTGAGCGTGTGGAAGGTGGGACCCACCAGCCGCTCGGCCCAGCGCGACCAGCCCAGCAAGGCCCCCACGGCCAGGCCAGCGGCCGAGCCGATCACAAAGCCCCAGCCCATGCGCCACAGGCTTGCCGACAAGGCCACCCACAGCTCGCCACTGCGCACTTGGCTCACCCCCCGCTGCCACACAGCCCCGGGCGACACCAGCAGGGGCGAGTCAGACCAGCCCGATTGCACCGCCGCCCACCACAGGGCCACGATGGCCGCAGGCAGCACCCAGCCGCGCAGGCGCTGCGGCACCTTCTGAAAAACGTTGGAGGAAGCCACAGAACCTAACGATGCAGGGGTTGAAGACGTCGGGAGGGAAGAGGTATCAGACATGGGCGCCCTTTGCTTTGTCACAGGCCGGGCTTGCGCCAGCGCAGCAGCCAGGTTTCGGTCGCGGCCAAGGCCCGGTCCAGCACAAAGCCGACGATGCCCACGGCCAGCACGGCAGCCAACACCACGTCCAGCTGGAACAGCTGGCGGCCATACACGATGAGAAAGCCAATGCCTTCGGACGACGCCAACAGCTCCACCACCACCAGCGCCAGCCAGGCATGGGTGAGGCCATAGCGCACGCCGTTCCAGATGGGGGCCGTGGCGGCCGGGAAGACCACCTTGCGCAGCATTTGCCAGCGGGTGAAGCCATAGGCCTGCGCCACCTCCACCAGTTTTTGCGGCACGTTCTGGATGCCTTGGCAGGTGTTGATGGCCACCGGCACCAACGCGGCCTTGGCGATGAGCAAGAACTTGAGCCCCTCGTCAATGCCCACCAGCAAAATCAGCAGCGGTAGCCAGCCAATCACCGGCACCTGGCTGAAGGCCTTGAACAGCGGAAACACGTAGTCGCGGAACGTGGGCGAGAGCCCCATGGCCACGCCCAGTGCCAGCCCGGCGCCCAACCCGATGCCAAAGCCCGTGAACACCCGCACCATGCTGATGCGCAGGTGGTCCCACAGCTCGCCGGTGGCGGCCAGGTCGAGGAAGGTTTTAAAGACGGCGGCCGGTGGCGGCAGCACCTGCTCTGGCACCCAGCCCAGCACGCTGGAGAGCTGCCACAGGGCCAGCACCGCCAGCGGAAACGGCCAGGCCCACAGCCAGGTCAAGCCGAGCCACGCCAGGCCAGGGCGCCCCGCCGCTTTGCCTGTGGCTCTGGCAGCCGGGGCCGGGGCCGATACAGCAGTGGCCGGCGCCTCCAATACAGCGGGGTGAAAAGGCATCTCTGCACATCCTTTCGCGTCAAGCCGGTAACCCCTGACGGCAGGGACCGGTCACATAACAACCAAAAGAAATGTAGAAGACGATCGATATAAAAATAAATGGTAATTTGCAATATGCTTTGACTTAGCTGTTTTGGGCGTGAGCTCGTGCCCCGTGGTTATGAGGAACAGCAGACGCCGGCGCCGCCAGCCCCTCAAAACCCCGGTGCCGCCCCGTGGGCATCTGAGGGTTTGCGGGCCTGGCCGCCTCGCTTTATTGCAGCAACTCACCGCCTGCGGCATACACAGGCCAGTGCCCCTCCAGCTTCAGCTCTTTGAGGGCCGCCTGGAGGTAGCGGCGGTCAAACCAGGACTCGATCTCGGGCTTCTTGCGGATGAGCTTGAGCTTGTAGGCCTCGTCGGCCGCGTCCTTGTAGCGGGCGACCAGGAACGGGTCGAGCAGCGGCGACAGACGCACTTTGAGCGGCTGGCCAATGAAATCCTCGCGCCACACCTTCTCGGGGTACTCGGCCTTGCCCCACAGGGCAAACAGGTCGGCACGGCGTGATTCATCCGAGTATTTGTGCGCATACCTGAGCACCGTGGTGACCACACGCTGCACCGCCTGGGGGTGGCGGGCGGCAAAGTCATCGGTCACCAACAGCACCGTCTGCCGGGTGTATTTGTACGAATCCGCCGAAGCCGACCAGACCACCTTGGCCAGGCCCTTGTCTCGCAAGGCAAAGACGTTCACATAGCCAAAGGCGGCATCAATGTCTTTGGTGGCCAGGGCGGCGTCGGCACTGGGCAAGTCCAGGTTCACCAGCTTCACATCCCGTTCGCTCAAGCCCTTGTCGGCCAGGGCGCGCACGGCGGCCAGGTGCAGATTGGTGCCTTTGAAGACGGCCACCTTGCGGCCCTTGAGGTCTTCCAGCCGCTGGATGGGCGAATCGGGGGGCACCGCCAGATACAGACCCGTGCGCACGCCGCTGCCGAGGATGATCTTGGTCTTCACATCGCTGGCACGGTGCACGACCGAGGGCAGGTCGCCCTGCCAGGCAAAGTCCAGTTGCTTGTTCACCAACGCCTCGTTCACTGCGGGGCCTGCGCCTTTGAAGAAGATCCACTGCACCTTGATGCCGTCTTTCTTGAACTCCTCCTCCACCGCCCCATCGGTGTAGGCCAGCGCGGCCGATGTGCCGCCGTGGCGCACCGGGTCAGAACCCACACCGCCGGTAGCCACGCCAATGCGGATGGTTTGCAGCGCTGGCTGCGCTGGTGCCTGCGCATGCACGCCAAAGGGAAGCCAAGGCAGCGCAGTGGCCAAAGTCAGGGCCAGCAGGGCCTGTAGGCGGCGGACGGTCACAAACATGGAGGCCTTTCTTTGAACAGGTTCTTGGAAGCCGGGGCAATGCACCCATGGCCCCGAGGTTGCACGGAGACCCGATTGGGACGGCGCCCGGCCACTGCGCCAACGAAGCATTCGTGCCATGCATCTGCCGCCATGAGTCGGTCATAAGCAAAGACACGAACCGCCATGCACTGCTGTGTTTGCCAACTATGCATATGCGAACTGCTTCGTTCGCTGGCGCAAAGCCCCTGCCTACAGTGGTTGCACGCTGGTGGGCTCCACCAGGCGGCCCACACACAGCAACCCGGTGCAGAAAGGCAACCCATGTCCAAGCTCAACGACCTGAACCCCACGTACACCCGCTTCACGGTGGAGCCGTACACGCCCACCATTGGCGCCGTGATCCACGACCTGGACCTGACCCAGCCACTGGACGCCACGACGCAACAGGAACTGCGCGCTGCGCTGGCAGAGCACGAGGTGATCTTCTTTCGCAACCAGCAGCTCACCCCTGCGCAGCACATCGCCTTCACGCGCACCTTTGGCGGCGTGGCCGAGGTCAAAGCCTTCTTCCCGCGCCTGGAAAGCCACCCCGAGATCGAGATTGTGGAAAGCACGGCCGAGCGGCCCAAGGCCTCCAACAACTGGCACGCCGACATCACCTGGCGCGAACAGCCGCCGCTGGGCACCAGCCTGTACGCCCAGGTGATTCCGGCCACCGGCGGCGACACCCTGTGGGCGAGCCTCACGGCCGCCTACGCCAGCCTGCCAGCGCCTTTGCAGGCCTACCTGGAAACCCTCACGGCCGTGCACACCTGGGAGATCAGTGGCTGGACCGAATACCTGCTGCGCAAGGACGCCAGCGGCGAAGAGCTGAAAGCCGCCCGCGCCAAATACCCTCCGGTGGAGCACCCTATGGTGCGCGTGCACCCGGTCACGGGCAAGAAGATTTTGTATGTGAACCCCACCTTCACCAGCCACATCAAGGGCCTGCACCGCACGCAAAGCGATGCCCTGCTGGCCCAGCTGTTTGAGCTGCCCAAGGTGCCCGAATTTCAGGCCCGCCTGCGCTGGCAAACAGGCTCGCTGGCGGTGTGGGACAACCGATCCACCCAGCACTACGCGGTGGGCGACTTCTTCCCCCAGCACCGCAAGCTGCACCGCATCACGATCACCGAGTAGCCCCTGCAAATAGCCCCCTGAGTCGCCTGCGGCGCTTTCTCCCTTCGGGGGACGCACCTGGTGGCCCGGCAAAGCCGGTGCCACGGGTGCACTGGCACTTGCCGCGTCGGTTTCGCAGGCTGCGCGCTCGGTTCAAACCATCGGCATCCCTATGACCCAACCCAACACTCCACGCAAACTGCGCCTCGGCGCTTTCATCATGGCCACCGGCCACCACATTGCGGCCTGGCGCCACCCCGGCGCGCAGGCCGATGCGGGCGTCAACATCGACCACTACATCGAGCTGGCGCAGACGGCAGAGCGCGGGCTGTTTGACCAGGTGTTTGTGGCCGACAGCCCGGGCATCCGCAACCATGGCGACCACGAATCGTTCAGCCGCCAGGGGCGCCTGTCGCACTTCGAGCCCGTCACGCTGTGGGCGGCGCTGTCGGCGGTCACCCAGCACATTGGGTTTGTCGCCACAGCGTCCACCACCTACGAAGACCCCTACCTGCTGGCGTGCAAGTTTGCCTCGCTCGACCACATCAGCAAGGGCCGCGCGGCCTGGAACGTGGTGACCACCAGCGCCGACAACGTGCACGGCAACTTTGGCCTGAACGCCCACCCCGACCCCGCGGTGCGCTACGAACGCGCCCACGAGTTTGTGGACGTAGTGAAGGGGCTGTGGGACAGCTTTGACGACGATGCCTTCCTGCGCGACAAAGCCAGCGGCGTGTACCTGGACCCGGACAAGGTGCACACCCTCAACCACATTGGCAAGCACCTGAAGGTGGAAGGCCCGCTGAACCTCGAGCGCCCGCCCCAGGGCTATCCGGTGATCGTGCAGGCAGGCTCGTCCGAGGATGGCAAGGAGCTGGCCGCCGCCAGCGCCGAGGCCATCTTCACCGCCTGGACCAGCCTGGTCGAAGCCCAGGCCTTCTACCGCGACGTGAAGGGCCGCATGGCCAAGTACGGGCGCAGGCCCGAAGAGCTGCTGGTGCTGCCCGGCATCTCCCCCGTCATTGGCCGCACCGAGGCCGAAGCCCAGGCCAAATGGGCCGAGCTGCAGGCGCTGATCCACCCCGCCGTGGGGCTGGCCACGCTGGCCCCCTTCTGGCCTGGCGAAGACCTGTCAAAGTGGGACCTGGACGCGCCGCCGCCCTACATCCCCGAGCCGCCCAAGGGCATCAACAGCCGCGCCCAGGTGGTGCTGCAACTGGCGCGGCGCGAGGGCTACACCGTGCGCCAGCTGTACGAATACCTGGCGGGTGCGCGCGGCCACTGGGTGGTGGTGGGCACCCCGGCGCAGATTGCCGACCGCATGCAGGAATGGTTTGAAAACGGCGCCGCCGATGGCTTTAACGTGATGCCACCCGTGCTGCCCCAGTCGCTCAACGAGTTTGTGGACCTGGTGGTGCCCGAGCTGCAGCGGCGCGGGCTGTTTCGCACCGCCTACGAGGGCAAAACGCTGCGCGAAAACCTGGGCCTGCAACGCCCCGCCAGCCGCTACGCACAGGCCCAGCGCAAGGCGGCGTGAATATCAAAAATAATAGCTGCTAGCGCTTACACAATAAGCGCTAGAGCCTATTTTTATTCAAAATCTGAGAGAACAGGCGCACACCATCAGACCGCCAGAAGTTTCTGCGCGGCCTTGTTGCGCTTGGACACCGCCAGCTGCAGCGGCGTGCGGCCCTGGCGGTCGCAGTGGGTGCGGTCAGCCCCCGCCTGCAGCAGCAGAGGAAGGCAGTGGGTCGCCTTGCACTCCAACGCCTCATGCAAAGCATTGCCCCCGTGGTACAGCACCCGGTTTGGGTTGGCACCGTAGGCCAGCAGCAGCGCTACCTTGGCTTCGGACTGGGCGTTGATAGCAGCCTCCAAGGGAGTGTGCTGCGCATCGGCCGGTGGCTCAGCGGGCAAGCCGAGCGCGAGCACTATCTCCAGCAACTCCACAGGCCGGTCCACGATGCGGCTGCTGAAATCCTTCAGGCAGCTGTTGGCCGCATTCAGCCAGGCGGTATCGCGCGTGGGAAAGGCCTCGGGCGCGCTGCACTGCACCAGGTATCGCATCGTGGCCACATCCGTGCCTTCGTGCTTCGTGGTGCATTCCGCCAGCAACCGGGGCTCCGGGGTTGTGTCGATGCACATCAGCGCATGGTCCCCCGGCCTCCACAGCCGGTCCAACGCTGGGAGGTTCCCTTCGTCCACAGCCCTGCTCAGCAAGCCATGCCGATGGGCTTCGTCCGGCGGCGCCTGCGCCAGCAATTCATCCAGCCGCGCATGGTCGTGGTACGAAATCGCGTTGAGTTGCTGCTGCGGTGCGTCGTACTCCAGCACGTAGTGCGGCCAGATCACCCGGCCGCCATGTGCCATGAGGAGATCGCGCAGCGCCCGGTGCACGCCCCCGGCCAGGGCCGAATCCCCGTGCTGGCTCACGGCGTTGACCTCTGCGCCCCGCTCCAGCAGCCACTGCGCGGCCAGCACGGCCATAGAGACTGGCTTGCTCAAATAGTGCGTTGCATCGGCCAGTTGCATCAAGGGCGTGTGCCCCTCGTCGTCCACAGCGTTCACGTCCACGCCTGCGTCCACCAGCGCCTGCATCAGCGCAATGTCAAACGCGTAGGCCGCGCAATGCAGCGGAAACACGGGCAAGGTGAAGCTGGGCATGCGGGTGACCAGGGCCAGGGGATCGGGCCGCGCCCCGGCTTGCAGCAGGGCGATGATGGCCTCGGTGGGCAAAACGCCGCTGGCCTTGCCCGCCTGCGGCGTGAGCAAATGCACGATGAGCGGCCGGTGGTACAGCACCGTGTTGGGGTCCAGGCCGTGGTGGTGCACCAGGTTCAAGACCTCGCCGTATTGTTCTTTGGAAAGCAACTGGTGCACTTCTTCCAGTGGGTCCAGCTTGCGCACAGCGGCATCAAACTGCTTGCGCGTGACCGGCTTGGGGCCGTTGAGCCACAGGCCTTCTGCCTTGGGGCCGTTGTGCCATTCGCAGCTCAGCAGCTTGGCACCTCGCTCCACCAGCCCGGGTGGCCAGCCTTCAGAGGCCAGCAGGTTCCATGGCCCGAGGACAGACAGCTCGGCACACAGCTGCGCGGCGCCCGCGAACTCGAACGACACGCCGGCGTCTTCGCCCAGGCCGAGCATCGTGCCCAGCACTCGGGCTTGCTCGTTCAACGGCATGTCGGCCGTTGCTTGGGCCTCGGCAGCCCAGGCAGCGGCCTGCGTGCGGGACGCAAAATAAACGGTGTAGTGCAGGCGGGATTCAGACATGGGGCGGGTTCAACAGCAGAAGCAAAACACAGCGGGCTGCAGCGCATCAGCTCTTTTTCTTTTCCAGCTTCTTGAGGGTGGCCTCGTAGGCCTCGGCCACATCGGTGCGGGCTTCGGCGGACACATCAAAGCGGCCAGCCAGCACGGCCGCATCGGCCCTCGCGCCCAGCTGGCCAATGGCCTTGAAGACCTTTTTCATGAACGCCGAGTCTCCGCCCAGGACGTGCTTTTCGAACCGCAGCAGGTCGATGATGGGCTCCACCAGCTGCGGAGACTGCACTTTGCCCACCCCATCGAGCAGCTGCTTGTAGTGGTGCAGGTGGGCTTCGGAGAAGCCCTCGCGCAGGTTGAAGAACGCCAGGAACAGGTCGGCAAACGCGGGGATGGGAGCTTCCACCAGGATGCGGGCGATGGTGGCGTGCTCATGCTTGAGTTTGCCCGCGTAGAACGGTTCGTACTCCGGGTAAAAGGCCAGCTCGGCGTGAAAGCTATGGGTCAGCGGGGCCACCAAGCGCTCGCCGAAGCTGCTGAGCACCGACACCAGCAGCTTGGACTCTTCCCAATAGTGCGGGCGCAGGCCGTGGGTCACCATCGCATCGAACGCGCCGGGGGCCGGGTGTGCCAGCGCGCCGCGCACCATCTCCTCGTCAAAGTGCCCATGCACCAGACTGGAGAACGCGTCGCCCAGCAAAGACAGGTCGGTGATGGCATAGAGTTGCGGCCAATCCTTGGCCTCCATCAGCCGCGCGATACGCGAGGCTTCGATGCTTTCCGGGTCGCGCACATACGGCTCCTCGGGCAACTCCAGCTGTAAGGCCGCACGCTCCGCGCTCAACTCGCTGCTGACATGCAATCGCTGGTAGCGCCGACCTGCCAGGGGCGCCAGTGTGGTCAGCGGGTTGTCATCGACCCACAGGGTCTCCAAGGCCGCGCAGCCAGCCAAAGGAGCCAGGTCGGTGATCCGGTTGCCGTTCACATGCAAGCATTTGAGAGTGGGGTAGCTGGCAACGAACGACAGGTCGGTGATGCGGTTGTGTGACAGGTACAGGCTCTCCAGCCTGGGCAACTGGAGCCCTGCCGGGAAGTGAGTGAACTTGTTGTTCCACACGAACAGCGTCTCAACATTGAGCCCGTTGAGTGCCTCGAAGTCTTTGAAGTCGCAGTATTCAATGGTCAGCGAGTTCAGGTGCGGCAAGGCTTTGAGGGCCTGCAGGTTGGTGAACTGCATGCGATCCAGGCTCAAGCGCCGAAGCCCCTGGATATGCGCCAGGCGTGACAGATCGACCGGCTGCGCTGTACGGTTGCTGCGCAGGTGGATGTCCAGGATGTCGTCGCAGTCGGCGATCTGGTCCAGATCGGCATCGGTGAATTTCTCCAGGTGCAGACCGTCGGCGCGGTTCAGCACGCGGATGGGGCTAAAGATGCGGTCGGTCCACTTGGGCTTGGTGGTCATTGCGTCGGGCGATGAAAAAGGAGGTGGATGGGGCGGTGTGCACGCGTTCAACCGGCGTCAAGCCTGGGTATTGAGGTAGCGGGCGCACAGCTGGCCGATGGCGTCACACAGCACGTCGTTGGCAGGCGGTGCGCCTGGGGCCATGGGCAAATCAATCGCCTCGCGCAGCACCCAGTCGTCGTTTTCCACCTGCGAGAAGCGGATGCGCATGACAGACCAATCGAAGACATGGACACCCATTTCCACCGCGCCGCTGCGGCTGAGATACGACTTGGTGCGCGACAGCTTCAGGCCACGAAAGTAGTCGTCGTATTCCAGGTACAGCACGCCAGGCGGCACGCGCGGGTCTGCGCCCGAGCCAAGGTGGGCAATCACGCCCTTGAGGCAGGTGCGCAGCCAATCGGGGTATTGGCTGACGGTCCAGTCCGTGGGCCCGTCGATCAATCCGGGCGCACGCTCCCAGGTGGCGCGCTGGGCGGAGCCATCCGCAGCGGCCTTGGGCTTGGCGGGCTTTTTGGGGGCTACGGAGGTGGTCAACGCCGCCACGCGGGATTCGTATTCGGTGCCCCGGAACAGGCGCACGTCGGCAGCCACCAACTTGCCCTGGGCCGCCAGGGCTTCGGCCAGCACTGCAGCCACATCCAGGTTGCCTGCGCTGACGGCCAGGCGCAGTGGGGTGCGAGCGCGCGCGTTGGCTGCAGCGGGGTCCAGGCCCCAGTCGAGCAGCTGGCGGGTGGTGGCGACAGGGTCGACCCCTCGCTGCCACGCCACCGAAATGCCAGCGCGGCTCAGGTTCAGACCGTCCACATCGCCAGCACAGTGCATCAGCGCGTTGGTGCCTGCGGGGGTGGTGAAGTGCACATTAGCGCCGCGGTCCTTCAAAAAGCGCAACAACGGCACACTCCCCATGTAGGCGGCCATGAGGATCGGGTTGTACATCTCGCGGTGATCCATCGCTTCGATGTCAGCACCGGCCGCCAGCAGCATATCGACCGCCTGGAACACCATTTCGGCATGCCCCACTTGGGCATCCACGCGAAATGGGATGTTGCAAATCTCGCCACGCATGTCCTCCAGCCCGAGGGCGGTGCACAGCGCGGGGTCCTTGGTCTTGCGGGGGTCACTCCCTGCTGCCAGCACCAAACCCAGCCGCTCCAAAGAGCGCCCCCCAGCGCCTCCCCACAACTGCCCGCAGCACAAGGCCAAAGGCGTGTCATTGCGATTCTTGCGCTTGTTGGGATCGGCGCCATGCTCCAGAAGCAAGCCAAGCAAGGCCATTTGCGCATCCACCCGTTGGGCCACGGCGGCCTCGTCAGGACCATCGTAGTGCGCCCAGCGGGGGCTGCAGGCCCAGTGCGACGCGGGGTACTGGGACACGCTGATGCGGTCGGGGTGGACGCCGGAGCGGACCAAGCGGTCTATGGACGACAGGATGTGTTCGAACCCTGAATCATGTTCAAGGACAACCGTTGAAGAGCTTGCCATGGTGAGATCTCCAGCCGCCTACCAGCGCACGGATTGCGCGTCAAAATCCAGCGTCACCACCTGCGTGTTGCCGTCGCGAAACTGAAGCTCCAGCAGTCCCGCGTCTTCATCCGTAAAGGCCATGCCACCAATCATGGGGGAGTCAATCAAATCCTCGCTGTCGATGGTAGTCACCGCATCCGAACGCAGATCGAGCAAGCACAGTTGAGGGAAATCCATGTCTTCTCCGTACTCGATATAAGCGACCAGGGCCCGCGAGGCATGCAAGGCGATGGCTGCGACCAGCCCGTCGCCCTCTCCTTCGTGCGCTCGATCTTGCACGGCGCCCCAGAGGGCTTTGTGGTCTTGGACCACCGAGGCATAGCGGGACTCAGGAGGCAATGCAGGCGTGACAGATGGGTTTGGTACGGTCATTGAAAGTTCCTCGGTCAAAAATTCACCCGGTTCAACACAGGCATGTTTCGATGTTGCGGTTCATGCAGCGGAGCGTGAGTCCCTGCCCAACACAGCCAACTCCTGGCGCAGCAGCTGCTCCACCTCGCTGGGCTCAAACTGGCCCTGCAGCAGCGGGATGGCAAAACGGTATTCGGCCTCTTGCTTGCGCAGCACGTAGGCCAGCTGCAGTCGCGCCAGCGATTGGCGCAGGGCCTGTGCATCGGCCGCGATGCCGTGGCTATGCAGCAGCTGTGCCAAGGCCACCAGGCTGGTCTGCCCAGACTGGGCGGTGTGGTAGACCACCACACGGTCGAGGCGGCAGGCGGCTTCGTCCTGGCTCAGGCGGCCCCAGCCGGCCAATGCGTCTTGCACCGCCTGCGAGGCCAGGGCCTGGTTCAGGTGGTGGGCCTCGATGGCGCGCTCGCCGGGTTGCAGGGCCTCCAGGCATTCCTGGCACAGGATGGCCACCAGGTTGGCGCGCTGGCCGCTGGCGTCGATGAGGCGCTCGACCAACGCATCGCTGGCAAAGCCCAGGCGCAGGCGGCGCAGTGGCTCGGTGGCCAGCTCGCGGCAGGCCACGCGCTCCAGCCCGCCAATGGTCAGCACCTCGCCAAAATTGCGCAGGGGGCTTTGGTAGTCGAGCACCGCCGTGGCATACAAATCCCAGAACCCTGCCAGCATGAACCAGCAGCGCCCCTCTTCGCTGAGCGAGCGCAGGGTGGACAACTGTGCATAGCCTTGGTCCGACTCGGCACGGAAGAACTGGTCGGCCTCGTCAATCAGCAGCACCAGCCGCTTGCCCACCGCTTGCGCCTGCAGGTGGGCCACGATGTCTTCGAGCGTGGTGTGGGCGGGCAGGCCCAGCTGCAGCGCCAGGCGGGGTGCCAGCCGGTGGTCGCGCAGCGATACGTAGTGGCACACGGTGTGCGGGTGGCCCTGCAGGCGGCGCTGCACCGCCTTGAGCAAGCTGCTTTTGCCTAGCTGGCGCCCGCCCACCACCAGGTAGTTGGCAGGCTCGCGGGTGACCACGCGGGCCAGCAGCTGCGCGCGGCCGAAGAACGAGCCTTCGCGCGTGACGCCACCGCGCGTCTGGTACGGCGAGATGCGGGTGATGCGCAACTGGGTGGACAGCAGGCGCAGCAGCACCTGCAGGGCCTGGCCGCCCAGCAGCCATTCGGTGAGGCTGGCGCTGTCCACCATCACATGCAGGTTGGCGCTGTCTTCGCAGTGGGCGCGCAGCAGGGGGCACGGGGCCTCAAGGCTGTGCTCGCTCAGCACCAGCAGCACGTCGCTGCCGGTCTGCGCAGCGCGCAGGCTTTGCACCAACGCAGCTTCGTCGAGCCCCGGCGTGGGCACCAGCACCAGGCAGCGGTCCAGCGACACGGGCAGGTCGGGGGCAAACTGCCACTCCAGCACCACGCCGGGCAGTGCCCAATCGGCACTGGTCTGCTGGCGGGCCACCACTTTGTCGGCCAGGGTCTGGGCCAGGCCAGTGGCGTAGTCAAGCCCGTTCGCCTGGGCACACAACACAGCGCGGCGCCAGTCTGCCGTGCGGACTTCAGCGGCCTGCAAGGTGGCGTCCAGCCGCCCCATCCAGCGCAGCAGGCGGTCGATTTTCGGCAGGCGGTCCAGGGGCGTGCGGCGCAGGCGCGCGGGGCGCAGCTGGCCAGAGCCAATCAGGGGATGGCGCACCACCCATACCACCGCCCCGGCGCAAAAGATCACAGCACACCCAATGATCAATGACCGCAGCCACCCAAAAGGGTCGGAGGCGGACGCGGCAGATGGCTTGCTCGGCTCCCTATCGTCGGTCACGCCGTCATCGCAATTGATGGGAAGGTAGCCTGGTGGCACGGGCGGATTGCCTCGGCGGCAGCTCCAGGTATAGGAGTCGGGATGGAACTCAATGATCACCTGCGTGCCAGCGATCTTGCCCAGCTCGGGGTGGTTGGCAATGTCACCCTGCAACACGTTGGGGCGTGGCGAAGTGACGCGCAGCTTGGCGTTGGCAATGGGCGGGGCGTATTTTTGGATGTCCGGCGGCCAGTCACCCAGCTCGTTGCGCGCATCGATCATGGCGGCGCGCCATTGCGTCACCTCGCCCCACACCGGGCCGACATTCATGGCCGCAAGGA
This sequence comes from Acidovorax sp. 1608163, assembly GCF_003669015.1. Classification (NCBI taxonomy): domain Bacteria; kingdom Pseudomonadati; phylum Pseudomonadota; class Betaproteobacteria; order Burkholderiales; family Comamonadaceae; genus Acidovorax; species Acidovorax sp. 1608163. The sequence goes on along the minus strand of NZ_CP033069.1, from coordinate 882,103 downwards.
AAGCGCTGCGCGTGAAGGGGTTGAGCTGGGGGGTGAAGATGGCGCTGGCCACAAACAACGTCACCACGGCAATGACCATGGCGCGCAGCACAGGGCGCGAGAGCAGCGGGCTCATTCGTTCGAGCATGATTCCAGCACCATCAAGCCAGCCTCGCGCACGATAGGGCAGCGCCAATACAGCCGCGCCGCGTCACCCGCGCCGCGTACGTGGATGAGGTTGCCCCAGAACAGCCGGCGCAGGTCGTCGTCTTGCAGGTACGGGCGAGCACGGCCCAGGTCGGGGGCTTGCAGCAGTTGCGCCAGGCGCTGGCGCGAGGCTGGTGCCTGCGCCAGCGGCAAAAAGGTTTGCCACAGGCGTGCACTGCCTAGCAAGTGGCTGCGCAGCTCGCCCGCTGCCACCACATCGCCTTGCAGTGCGGCGGTGCCGTGGTCTACCAGCCATTGCAGCCCTTCTTCAAACAAGGCGGGGTGGGCGCCGCTGAGGTCTTGCAGAGCGGCCAGCACGGGCACGGCCCAGGGCTGCTCGGGCCAGCGGTGGCGCGCCAGCACCACCAGGTCGTCCAGCGTGGGCTCGGGCCAATGGTTGACCTGGGCAATGTTGAGCAGCGACAAGTCGCCGCTGCGGTACTTGAGGTCGGCCAGCGCCTCGCCGCCGCACAGCAGCAGGTGCAGACGGCCGCTGTGCATTTCGCTCAGGCTGCGCAAAATGCCCGCCAGGGTTTCGCGCAGTGCAGGGGTGCCCTGCTCAAAGCGGCTGACCAGGCAAAACAGCCGCTCGCCCGCCAGCAGGCGCTGCTCCAGCGCGGCTTCAAATTCGTAGTCGGAGGTGACTTCGCCCAGCCCGCACTGGCGGCCGATGGCGGCAAAGTATTCGTCGGCCGCCGTGCTCACGCTGTAGGGCGGCTGGATGTGCAGCACCGCGCCCTCGCCGTATTGCGCGCGGGCACGGGCCAGCAGCTCTTGCCGAAACGGCGGCTGGCCCCAGTGCGCGGGCGACAGCAGCAGCGAGATGGGGTACGGCATGGCCTGCGCCAGCTGGGCAAACAGCTTGTCCTGGAACGCCGCAAACGGCTGTGCACCCACCGATTCGGCCTGCAGCGGAAACTCGGGCTCAAAGCCCGCCGCACTGAGCAGGCGGTTGGACTCGGTCTCCGTCAGGCGCAGGTAGCGGGTGCAGGCCACCACGCGGTCACGCGAGCGGGGGTTGGGCACTGACACACCGTTGCGCCAGTTGTTCACGGCTTCACGGCTCAGGCCAATCTCCGTCGCCACCCCCGAGGCGCTGGCACGGATACGCCGCATGTAAAGCGAGAGAAGCACGGAGAAAGAATCGCTGGCCATGGAGGAAAAGGAGGTACGGGCTGGAAAAGGGAACGGCCTGGACAGGACACGCACAAGGCATGCCTGTCTGTGGATGCAGGCCGTTGAAAAAGCGCTTAGCGCTGCAGCAGCGATTGCACCATGGGCCAAGCCTTGTAGCAGCCCAAAGCGCAGACGACAAACACCGGGCTGTAGAGCAGCAGCATGCCCAGCACGGTGTAGAAGGTGCCGACCTCCTCGTCATCGTCATCGTCCTCGCTATCGCCCTCACCGCCTTCGCCCTGGCCTTGCTTCCCCTGGCTCGCCTGCACCGATGCCAGCGCAGCTGGCTCCAGCATGCGGGTCTCGGGGGCGTCTGTCACCACACTGGCGCTACCTTGACCCGTACCTGCGGCCTTGGCCTCTTTGGCGGTCTGGATGTTGTCCCAGATTTCCATACCCAGCGTAGCCACCATGGCCAGCAGTGCCACCGCCAGCACGCCCAGGTAGGCGTAACGCAACCCCGGGCGCTCCAGCGGGTAGAAGTAGCCCGCCAGCACCACAGCCGGGGCCAGAAAGAACACGTGCGAGAGCAGCCGGTTGGCATCAAACCCTGCATCCTTGTCCAGCGCACCAATGGCCATGCGATACACCACGGCGCCCACGATAAACAGCACGCCCCCCCACCATTCAATCTCGGTCAACATCGTTTTTTCTCCCTCGTTTCTGTGTTTTCAATGTGTTGTATGCGGCCCATGCCATCAGACGCTCGTTCAGGAGAACAGCGACTTGCGCTCCGTGCTCATGTAGTACAGCGGCAGCACCACCGCCAGCAGCAGGCCCAGACCCATCCACAACCAAAAGCCCTTGAACAGCAGCACCGTGACCAAGGTGAACAGCGCGGCGTGCACCAGCCCCTTGAAGCCCGCCTTCAGCATGAAGATGCCCATGATTCCGTCCACCGGGTTGACGCCGCTTTCGCGCATGTCCTTGAACATGCCGACCATGGCATCCACCGCTTCGCGGCCTTCCCGCTCGCGTTCGTCCTGCTGGGTGCGCAGGGTGCCAATGGGCACCGGCTTGCGTGGGTTCTTGGTGCCGTCGCTGGCACCCTCCTCGTCTTCTTCTCCCGCTCTCTCTTCTGTATCGTCGTCAGCGCGTTCCACCACAGCCTTCAGGGTGGGGTTGCTGGCATAAAAAGACTGGCGGGTTACCCACATGCCTTGCTCGAAGAACATGCGCTCGGTCTCACCCACCTGGTCGTAAAACACCTCGGCCACGGCAGAGCGCAGGCCGTGAGCAAACAGCTCTTCCAGCATCTGCAGCGGAATCCCGTCGTGCGTGCTCGAATCAAAGTTCAGCACCAGCCCCGGGCCTTGGGCACGCACGCCATGGTTGAACCAGTCACTGTCCCACAGTTTGGCCAGGTCAGCCCCGCCCAGCTTTTCGGCCCAGCGCTCGGCCTGCTCGGTGTTGTCGGATTGCAGGTACTGGAACACCAGCTGGCAGTATTTGAGCCGGATGGGGTCTTCAAAGAACAGGTGCAGGGTGTGAACGTTTTGGGACATGGCGGGGGAATGGGTTCAGGGGCGATGGGGTGCGGTGATTGGCACGGATTGTTACCGGATATGACGCAGGCTGCGCTCTCAGGCTTGTCAGGTGCACTGGCCACCACACTGGACGAAATGTCCAGTGAAGGCCCCACGGGCGCCCGGGGACATTGATCCAGACCCGGCTCAGCTCCCGAGGCCACCCCTACAATAAACATTCCATACGGATGGTTTGTAGTGATGACAGAAGCCCACCGCCGACAAAAACAGCCCGAACTGATCCGCAGCCAGTTACTGATGGTGGTGCGCGACATCCTGGTACAAGATGGCCCCCACGCCGTGACGCTGGACGCCGTATCCCGCCGCGCCAGCGTGACCAAGGGCGGCCTGCAGCACCACTTTCGCAGCAAGCAGGCCTTGCTGCAGGCGCTGTGCGATCAGCTGTTTGAAGAATTCCAGGCGAACCTGGCACTGGCGTTTGAACGTGAACCCGCCGGGCCGGGGCGCCATGCCCGCGCCTACATTCGCACCTGCTTTGACACCCACAACCAACTGAACCAGGTCGAGACCCAGCGGGCCATTGGCCTGCTGGCCTTGACCCTGCCCGAAGCCCGCGAGCGCTGGCACCAGACCATGCAGACCGAGCTGGCCGCAGACGCCGAAACACCTGGCGCGGCAGACCGGCTGCTGGTGTGCCGGATGGCCGCAGATGGCTTCTGGTTTTCGCAAATGCTGGATGTGTATGCCCTGGACGACGCGCACCGCGCCCGCATCCTGGCCTTGTTGCTGCAACTGTGCGGCCAGAAAGAAGACTGATGCCCCTGCCCGCTTACGCCCTGCTGGGCGCCGCCATCTTGGCCGAGGTGATTGGCACCAGCGCCCTCAAAGCCTCCGAGGGCTTCACTCGCCCCCTTCCCTCGGCGTTGACCGCCGTGGCCTACGTAGCGGCGTTCTATGCGCTGTCGCTCACGCTCAAGACGGTGCCACTGGGCATTGCCTACGGGGTGTGGTCAGGCGTGGGGATTGTGTTGGTGTCTGCCGTGGGCTGGGTGGTTTACGACCAGCGCCTGGACACCGCAGCGCTGCTTGGCATAGGCCTCATTCTGGCGGGGGTACTGGTGATTCACCTGTTCTCCCGCAGCACGGGGCACTGAAGCCCTGCGGCACCCTGCCCTCTTGGGCTTTTCACCCACCGCCTTCTGCGCCCCATGGTTTCGTTGTTCATGACCTCCACCCCCAGCACCACAGCCACCACCACGGCCACCAGCCCCGTAACCGATCAACACCTGTCGCGGGCCGATCTGCAACGCCTGGTGGCCGACGCCCCTGCAGCACTGCAGTTTGAGCGTTGCACCTTTGACGGCGAGGATTTGTCACAGATGGACCTGCGCGGCGCCACCTTTATCGGCTGTACCTTCGCAGACGCCGCACTGGAAGCCGCCACCCTCACCAGCACCCGCTGGCTGGACTGCCGCGCTGCGCGGGCCCAACTGCAACGCGCAGACTGCACCGATGCGCGCTGGCACCGCTGCGACCTCAACAACACCGACTGGACACGCGCAAGACTGTCCAGCGCGCTGTTTGCCGAAGTCAAACTCACCGGGGCACACTTTCGCGAGGCGCACACCCTGGGGCTGGAGTTCCACGAATCACTGCTCGTGGGCGCCGATTTGCGGGGCCTGTCGTTTCGCAAGCAAACCCTTGCGCAGCTTGACCTGTCCGAGGCCGATCTGGGGGGCTGCGATTTTCGGGATGCGCTGTTTGAAGGCGGCAGCTTGCGAGACGCCCATTTGAAAAATACGCGCTTTGACGGCGCCGACCTGCGCGGCGTAGACCTGGGCGGCCTGAAACTGGCGCAGGTGGCACCCTTCTTCAAGGGCGCCATCATCTCTGGCGACCAGGCGGCCGCGCTGGTGGGCGAATTGGGAGTGCGGGTGCTCTGAGCTCAGGAGGCCAGCGCCCGCATCTCAGCGATCAAGTCTGATTTACCCTCAAATCCAATGCCCTGCAGCGGCGGCAACGTCACGTAGCCGTTCTCCACCTTCACGCCATCGGGGAAGCCGCCATAGGGCTGGAACAGGTCGGGGTAGCTCTCGTTGCCGCCCAGGCCCAGGCCAGCGGCGATGGCCAGCGACATCTGATGCCCGCCGTGGGGAATGCAGCGGGTGGGGGACCAGCCGTGCTCCTTGAGCATGTCGAGCGTGCGCAAGTATTCGACCAGGCCATAGCTCAGCGCGCAGTCGAACTGCAGCCAGTCGCGGTCGGGCCGCATGCCGCCGTGGCGGATCAGGTTGCGCGCGTCCTGCATCGAGAACAGGTTCTCGCCCGTGGCCATGGGGCCGTGGTAGACCTCACCCAGCTTTGCCTGCAGTTCATAGTCCAGTGGGTCGCCAGCTTCCTCGTACCAGAACAGGGGGTACTGCGACAGGGCCTTGCCGTAGTCAATGGCGGTGGCCAGGTCGAAGCGGCCGTTGGCGTCCACCGCCAGCTGCTGGCCAGGGCCCAGGATCTTGAGCACCGACTCGATACGCTCGCAGTCCTCGGCCAGCGTGGCGCCGCCGATCTTCATCTTCACCACCGAGTAGCCCCGCTCCAGGTAGCTTTCCATTTCCTTCTTGAGGCCATCGAGCCCCTTGCCGGGGTAATAGTAGCCACCGGCCGCGTAGACGAACACGCGCGGGTTGGCCGTGCCGTTGCCGTAGCGATCGGCCAGCAGCTGGAACAGCGGCTTGCCCGCTATTTTTGCCGTGGCGTCCCACACGGCCATGTCGATGGTGCCCACGGCCACCGAGCGCTCGCCATGGCCACCGGGCTTCTCGTTGATCATCATGCGGGCCCAGACCTTGTGCGGGTCCAGGTTCTCGCCGGTGGCATCCAGCAGGCTGGCGGGCTCAGCCTCCAACACGCGCGGGATGAAGCGCTCGCGCATCAATGCGCCCTGGCCGTAGCGGCCGTTGGAATTGAAGCCATAGCCGATCACGGGCCTGCCGTCACGGATCACGTCGGTGACCACAGCGACGAGGCTGAGCGTCATCTTCGAGAAGTCGATGTAGGCGTTGCGGATGTCTGACTTGATGGGGCGGGTGGATTCAAGGATATTGACGATCTTCATGGTGTTTGCGGGGTTGGAACAATGAAAGCGCGTGCGCTCGAAGCGATTGCCAATGGACCCCAAGCAAAACGCTGGGGCCGTACAAGGCGCCAAGACCCACCGATAATTCAAGCGGCTTGCGGTGCGTGCGTTGGACAAGGCTTTGTGCGTCACGAAAGGCATCATTTCCTCAGTGCCGCCTGGCGTCCAATACTCCAATCGCATACATCTATCTGTGCACCCAGCCCCCACCACCTCGTGTAGACACCGCAGAAAGCAGACCCCATGGGACCTGGCAATCGCCCCCTCGACCTGGAATGGTTGGAAGACTTTTTGGCTTTGTGCGAAAGCGGCAATTTTTCGCGTGCGGCAGAGGCCCGCGCCATCGCCCAACCGGCCTTCAGCCGCCATATCCGCGCGCTGGAGGAATGGGTGGGGGTGGATTTGTTTGACCGCAGCGCGCACCCTGCCGTACTCACCGCCGCTGGGCAACGTTTTGAGCCACTGATCGAAGCAGTGCTGGCCCAGTTGGAGGCCGCCCGCACCAAGGCCCGTGCGGCCCACCACATGGCGCAAGCCAGCCTGCGCTTTGCGGCCACCCACGTGCTTTCGCTCACGTTTTTTCCACGCTGGTTGTCTGGGGTGGAAGCCCATCTGCAGGTGGGGCCGATACAGACCCTGTCTGACAGTTCACACGCTTGCGAAGACCTGATGCTGCAGCGCCGCGTGCAATTCGTTTTGTGCCATGGGCATGCCGATGCTCCCAGCCGTCTGGACGAGGCGCAGTACCCCATGCTTCGGCTCTCGGGCGATGTGCTGCGGCCCGTGTCTGCAGCCAACGTGCAGGCCAAGCCCATGCAGGGCGCCAGCGACACGCCAGCGCTGCAAATGCTGGCCTACAGCGATGCCTCGGGCCTGGGCAGGATCATGCGCTCGCACCTGTCTCGGCTGGAAAAGGATGCCCCGCAGACAGCGGCATTCGGCGATGCGCCCACGGTCTTCACCTCGCACCATGCCGTGCTGCTCAAGACCATGGTGTTGGAGGGGCGTGGCGTAGCCTGGCTTCCCCAGAGCCTGGTGGCAGAGGAGTTGCGCAGCGGCCTGCTGGTGCCTGCAGGTCCAGCCCCCTGGAACGTGCCAGTCGACATTCGGCTGTACCGCCAAAAAGGGGAGATGACGCCCCTGGCCGAAGAGCTATGGCAATTGGCCGAGGGGCAGTCCTGAGCGCCCCCTAAGCAGTAGCCCCAGGCCTGCGCCGCATCACACCGCGCCGTGCGCCTCGACGTACAGGGCGTACAGCGAGTGGCTGCTGGCCATGTACAGGCGGTTGTTCTTCGGGCCGCCAAAGCACAGGTTGGCACAGCGCTCGGGCAAGCGGATGTGGGCAATGGCTTTGCCCTGGGGGTTGAAGACCATCACGCCATCCAGTTCCTCGGGCTTCCCCTTGAGCTGGAAGACCTTGCGCCCGCCTTGCTCCGAAGCCTCGGCCTGCAGCGCGCCATTGCTGCCCCAACCGCACCACAGGTTGCCATCGCGGTCCACCTTGAAGCCGTCCAGGGCGCCCTGGTCAGCGGCGTCGATCAGCTTGGTCTTGTTGCCCACCGTGCCGTCAGCATTGACGTCATAGCTCCAGATGCTGCGGTTGGGCGTGCCCTTCCACTCCACAACGTACAGCTTCTTCTCATCGGGCGAGAAGGCCAGGCCGTTGGGATTGACGATGTCGGTGATGACCGCCGTCAGCTTGCCGTCGGTACCAATGCGGTAGACATTGGTCGAGGCTTGCTCTGGCTTGGCGCGGAAGCCTTCCCACTCGCCGTTGATGCCGAACAACGGGTCGGTGAACCAGACGGTGTCGTCGGACTTAACCACGATGTCGTTGGGCGCATTGAGCTTCTTGCCCTCATAGCTGTCGGCCAGCACCGTCAGGCGCCCGCCCTTTTCGGTGCGCACCACACGGCGGGTGACGGAGTGCTCGCAGGTGATGAGGCGCCCCTGCCGGTCACGCACATTGCCATTGGCCCAGTTGGCGGGCTGGCGGAACACCGTGAAGCTGCCGTCGCGCTCGCTGTACTTCATGATGCGGTTGTTGGGAATGTCGCTGACCAGCACATAGCCCCCATCCTCTGGGAAGTACACGGGGCCTTCGGCCCAGCGCATGCCTGTGGCGACCTGCTCCACGGTGCTGCTGTAGATGCGGTACTTGGCGAAGCTGGGGTCCAGGATCTGAACGGCCGGATCGGGATAGCGCTGGTTGGGCCTGAAGTCGAAAGACTGCGCCAAAGCCCCTGAACCCAAAACGGCCAGCCCGGTGCCTGCTGCCGCCTTGAGGAATTGACGGCGCGGTTTCTGGGTGGATGGTTGCATGCTTGTCTCCATTTTTATCGTTGGCATGCCAGGTGCTAGCGAACCCAAAATCTCGGGGCGCCGGCCAGGCCCACGATGCCCCACACCACCCCGTGGTGTGCAGGCTGGATTCCCACACCTGCTGCCGGTAGCAGCCGACAGCGATTCACATCATGCGAAGGACCCGGGGCCGCTTCGCACAGGCCACATCAACGCACCATGCAGGGCATCTTGTGGTTGAACTTCCAGCCCGGGATCAGGTACTGCATGGCAATGGCATCGTCGCGCGCACCCAGGCCATGCTGCATGTACAGCTGGTGGGCCTTTTCCACTTCGACCATGTCCAGCTCCACGCCCAGGCCCGGCTTCTGGGGCACTTGCACGTGGCCGCCCGCGATCTGCAGTGGGTCCTTGGTCAGGCGTTGGCCGTCTTGCCAGATCCAGTGGGTGTCGATGGCCGTGACGCGGCCCGGCGCTGCGGCACCCACATGGGTGAACATGGCCAGCGAAATGTCGAAATGGTTGTTGGAGTGCGAACCCCAGGTCAGGCCCCAGTCGCGGCAGGTCTGCGCCACGCGCACAGAGCCCGCCATGGTCCAGAAATGCGGATCGGCCAGCGGGATGTCCACACTCTGCAGCGACAGCGCGTGCGTGAACTGGCGCCAGTCGGTGGCCACCATGTTGGTGGCCGTGGGCAGGCCGGTGGCTCGGCGAAACTCGGCCATCACTTCACGGCCGCTGAAGCCGTCTTCGGCGCCGCAGGGGTCTTCGGCATAGGCCACCACACCACGCATTTTCTGGCCCAGGCGGATCGCGTCCCTGAGCAGCCAGCCGCCATTGGGGTCCAGCGTCACACGGGCATCAGGGAAGCGCTCGTGCAGCGCTGTCACGGCCTCCACCTCTTCGTCGCCGCGCAGCACGCCGCCCTTGAGCTTGAAGTCGTTGAAGCCATAGCGCTCGCGGGCCGCCTCGGCCAGGCGCACGATGGCCTGGGCGTTCATCGCCTTTTCGTGGCGCAGGCGGAACCAGTCGTTCTCGGCCCCTGGGTCTGTGGCGTAGGGCAAATCGGTCAGTGCGCGGTCGCCCACATAGAACAGGTACCCCAGCATTTCCACCGAGGTGCGCTGCTGCCCCTCGCCCAACAGGGCAGCCACCGGCACCTCCAGGTGCTGACCCAGCAAGTCCAGCAGGGCCGATTCCACCGCCGTCACAGCGTGGATGGTGGTGCGCAAGTCAAAGGTCTGCAAGCCACGGCCACCGGCATCGCGGTCGGCAAAGCTCTGCTGCACGCGCTGCAGCACGCTTTGGTAGGAACCAATGGGCTGCCCCACCACCAGGGCGCGGGCGTCCTCCAGGGTTTGGCGAATCTTCTCGCCACCAGGCACCTCACCCACCCCGGTGTGGCCCGAGCTGTCCGTGAGAACCAGGATGTTGCGCGTGAAAAACGGGGCATGCGCACCGCTGAGGTTCAGCAGCATGCTGTCGCGGCCAGCCACAGGAATCACGCGGAGTTCGGTAACAAGGGGGGTAGATGCGTTGGACATAGGTTCAAAGATGAAAAGAGCTTGGCTGGCGTGGGCGCACACAAAGACGGCGCCGGTGCAAAAACGCAGCCGCGGCCCCAAGAGGCAGCGGCTGCGCAGGCATCAATCGGCCTTGATGTTGCGTGCGGCGATCAGGTTCTTCCAGCGCGCAAACTCTGCGGCCTGGAAGGCGGCGAATTGCTCGGGCGTGTTGCCCACGATTTCAAAGCCCAGCTCCAGCAGCTTGGGCTTGACCTGGGGGTCATTCAGCCCCGCAACAATGGCAGCGTTGAGCTTGGCCTTGATGTCTGCGGGCAGACCACGGGGGGCCGCAATCGCTTGCCAAGAGTACACGTTGGCGTCCTTGATGCCCGCTTCTTCCAGCGTCTGCACGTTGGGCAGCAGAGGGGAGCGCTTGGCGCTGGTGATGGCCAGCGCCTTGAGCTTGCCCGCCTGGATCTGCGGCATGGCGGTGTTGATGTTCATGAAGGACGCATCCACTTGCGCGCCCAACAGATCGGTCATCACGGGGCCGCCGCCACGGTAGGGCACGTGGATGCCGCTGGTGTGGGTCTGCAGCCAGAACAGCTCGGCCGTGAGGTGGTCGCTGCTGCCGTTGCCCGAGGAGGCAAAGGTCATTTTGTTGGGGTTGGCTTTCTGAAAGGCGATCACGTCGGCCAGGGACTTGTGGGCCGAGGATGCGGGCACCACCAGCACGTTGGGGGCCTGCACCGCCACGGTGAGGTAGTCAAAGTCCTTGAGGGCGTCGTAGGGCACCTTGGTCAGCAGGTGCGGCGCAATCACAAAAGGACCCAACGAAGAAACCAGCAGCGTGTGCCCGTCCGCCGGGGCACGTGCCACGGCGCCTGCCCCAATCGTGCCTGTCGCGCCAGCCTTGTTGTCCACAATGAATGTGCCACCCAGCTTGTCTTGCAGCTTGGGAATCAGGGTGCGGGCGATCAGGTCGGTGGAGCCACCGGGTGGGAACGGCACGACCAAGGTGACAGGCTTGTCGGGCCAGGCAAACGCCGACCCCACGGTGAGGGCCGCAGCCAGGGTGCAGAGCAGTTTCTTCATGGTTGTCTCCTACAGGTTTTGGAAAGAGGTGTGAGCCGCGCACCCTTCACATAGACAGCATGGGGCGCTGCTGTGGATGCGGCCCTGCATCCAGGCCTTGAGTGCTTGCCGATTCATGGCGCACCTTTTCTCAAAGCCTAGATTTGGTACCGCTACCAAATCTTCAATGCGCAAATGGTAGCGGTACCAAATTGGGTCGTCAACGAGGGTTTAATGAGGGTTTTCCCTGAAATCTGGGCCATCCATAGCGCGCGACGACACAAGCCGCAAACCTGCGAGCCCGCCTTGCAAATGGCCCCAAAAGGCACTCAGGTGGTATCGCGCTCCACGATGGAAAAGTCCACCTCGACCACCCGGCGATCCACCGAACGCCCTTCGGCGCAGTCGATCAGGTAGCGTGCCGCCAGATGACCAATGTGCGCGCCATTGATGTGCACCGTGCTCAGTGCGGGCAGCAGGTCGGCCACGAAAGGCACATCGCCAAAGCCCATGATGGCCAGTTGGCCGGGCACAGACAACTGGCGGGCGCGGGCTTCTGTCACCACCCCCAGGGCCAGCAGGTCGGAGCTGCAGAACACGGCATCCACCTCAGGGCATTGCTGCAGCAGGCGCCCCAGGGCATCGCGGCCACTGCGCAGTGAACGCTGCGCCCCCACACTGATGGCGGTGACCGGCGGCAGCCCCGCCTGCACCACGGCCTCTGAAAACGCTGCGGCCCGGCGCCCTGCCCGCTCATCGTCGGCCGTCACCAGCGCGAAGCGCTTGCGCCCCCGCTCCATGAAGAAGCGCGCCACGGCCCGGCCAATGTCCAGATGCGAAAAACCCACCAGCATGTCGATGGGAGTGGGGGTGAGGTCCCAGGTCTCGACCACTGGAATGCCCGACGCCACCAACCGCGTGCGCCCCTTGCCCGCACCCATGATGCCGGTGAGAAAAATGCCATCGGGGCGGCGGCCGATGATGGCCTCCAGCAGCAACTCCTCCCGCGCGGCAGAGTACCCCGACTGGCCCAGCATGAGCTGGTAGCCCGCATCGAACAGGGTGCTGTTGAGCGACTCAATGGTTTCCATGAACACCGACATCACTGTGCTGGGCACCACGGCCGCAATCAGGCGGCTGCGGGCCGAGGCCAGCCCACCGGCCATGCGGTTGGGCACGTAACCCGTGCGCTGCACGGCTTCGAGCACGCGCTGGCGCACCTCTTCAGACACCTGGTCTGGCGTGTTGAGCACGCGCGATGCGGTGATGGGCGCCACCCCCGCCAGCTTGGCCACGTCACGCAGGGTGATGGCCCCGCTGCTGCGGCGGGAACGCTTGGGGTTGTCTTTTTCTGTCATTGGTGGTTTAAAATGGTACCGCTACCAAACCCGTGATGCAAGACCACAGGCTGCACGCGAAGCGACCGATCATAGGAGACATGGATGTCCGAAACCCCACTCTCAGAGACACTGAAGCCCCTGACCATCCGGATGCATGAGAGCGACAACGTTGCCATCGTGGCCAACGATGGCGGCCTGCCTGCCGGCACCACGCTGCCTGAAGGCCTGACCTTGCGTGACAAGGTGCCCCAAGGGCACAAGGTAGCGCTGGTGGACCTGCCCGCTGGCGGGGCCGTGCTGCGCTACGGCGTTCCCATTGGCTACGCCATCGATGCCATCGCCGCAGGCAGCTGGGTGCACGAGCGCCTGCTGAAAATGCCCGAGGCACGTGAGCTGGACGCCTTGCCCATGGCGACCACCCGGGGCGTCATGCAGCCCGCACTGGAGGGCTTCACCTTCGAGGGCTACCGCAACGCCGATGGATCGGTGGGAACGCGCAACATTCTGGCCATCACCCAGACCGTGCAGTGCGTGGCGGGCGTGACGGACTTTGCCGTGCAGCGCATCAAATCAGAACTGCTGCCCAAGTACCCGAATGTGGACGATGTGGTGGCACTGGAGCACGGCTACGGCTGCGGTGTGGCCATTGATGCGCCCGACGCTGTGATCCCGATCCGCACCCTGCGCAACATCAGCTCCAACCCCAACTTTGGCGGCGAGGTCATGGTGGTGAGCCTGGGCTGTGAAAAGCTGCAGCCCGAGCGCCTGCTGCCCCCAGGCTCGATTCCCTTGGTGGACGAGCGCAGCAACACCCCTGCCGCACTGGACGTGGTGTGTCTGCAGGACGAGGCCCATGTGGGCTTCATGTCGATGGTGGAATCCATCATGCGCCAGGCCGAAGCCCACCTGCGGCGCCTGAATGCCCGCCGCCGCGAAACCGTGCCTGCCAGCGAGTTGGTGGTGGGTGTGCAGTGCGGTGGCAGCGATGCGTTCTCGGGCGTCACGGCCAACCCGGCCGTGGGCTTTTGCACCGATCTGCTGGTGCGCGCCGGCGCCAGCGTGATGTTCTCTGAAACCACCGAGGTGCGCGACGGCATTGCCCAGCTCACCGCCCGTGCCACCACCCCCGAGGTAGCCCAGGCCATGGTGCGCGAGATGGCATGGTACGACGCCTACCTGCAGCGCGGCAGCGTGGACCGCAGTGCCAACACCACCCCAGGCAACAAAAAGGGCGGCCTGTCCAACATCGTGGAAAAGGCCATGGGCTCCATCGTCAAGTCCGGCTCGGCGCCCATCGCCAACGTGCTGGCCCCGGGCGAAAAGCTGCAAGCCAAGGGCCTGACCTATGCGGCCACACCGGCCAGTGACTTCATTTGCGGCACGCTGCAGCTGGCCGCAGGCATGAACCTGCACGTGTTCACCACCGGGCGCGGAACGCCTTACGGCCTGGCCGAGTGCCCCGTCATCAAAGTGGCCACCCGCAGTGACCTGGCACGGCGCTGGCACGACCTGATGGACGTGAACGCGGGCACCATTGCCGAAGGCTCTGCCACCATTGAGCAGGTGGGCTGGGAGCTGTTCCACCTGATGCTGGACGTGGCCAGTGGCCGCAAGAAGACCTGGGCCGAGCAGTGGAAGCTGCACAACGCACTGGTCTTGTTCAACCCGGCGCCAGTGACCTGAGCGACAGACCCAACCCAGTCAGCCCAGCCGGTGTGCCAGCGTGTTCTGGCCCACCGGCTTTTTTGTGTGTGCAACGGGCTGCAGGGTCATTCCCCGGTGCTCTGCTCTTGCGCCGCCCAGCTGCCACCCAAGGCCTTGAACAGCGTCATGCGGTTGACCAGGTCGGCCAGTTGCAGGCTGATGCGCGCTTGCTGCGCCGTGTACAGCGACCGCTGTGCGTCCAGCACATTCAGATAGCTGTAGGAGCCATATTGGTAGCGCGCCTGCGAAAGTGTCAGGCTGCGCTGCCAAGCCCCCACCAGCGAGTTCTGCGCCGCCAGGCGCTCGGCCAGGGACGCGCGGACCGCCAGCGCATCCGCTACCTCGGTAAAGGCGGTCTGCACGGCCTTTTCATAGGTCGCCACCTGGATGTCGCGGCTGACTTCGGCCACTCGCAGTTCTGCACGCGATGCCCCACCGTCCAGCAACGGGATGGTCAGCGAGGGCACAAAGCTCCAGGCACCGCCCTGGAACAGGTTAGAGAGGCTGCGGCTGGCAGTGCCCACCGAGGAGGTGAGGCTGATGCGAGGGAACAAGGCCGCACGGGCTGCGCCAATGTCGGCATTGCTGGCCTTGAGCACATGCTCGGCCGCCAGCACATCCGGGCGGCGCTGCAACACCGACGAGGGCACGCCCGCAGGCACGCCCAGCACCACAGCGCTGGAGGCCAGGTCCACCGCCCCGGTGGGGAGCAGATGCTCAGGCACCGCCGTGCCCACCAAGAGCTCCAGCGCGTACTTGCCCTGGCGCACCTGGCTTTCATACGCAGCCACATCGCGGCGGGCGCTGTCCACCGTGGTTTGCGCCTGTGCCAGCGTCAGGCTCGAATCCGCGCCCAGTTGCTGGCGCTTGGCCACCAGGTCAAAGGTGGCTTGCTGGCTGCGCAGGGTGTCCTGCGCCAGCGCCAGCAACGAACGGTCTGCCGCCATGGTCAGCCAAGCCGTCGTGACCTCGGCCACCAGCGAGAGCTGCACGCTGCGCTGGGTCTGCTCGGTGCTCAGGAAGTTCTGCAGCGCCGCCTCTTGCAGATTGCGCACGCGGCCAAACACGTCCACCTCATAGGCCGAAGTGCCCACCCCCACGCTGTAGCTGCGCGAGGTGCTGGACACGCCCGAGGCACTGGCCTGGCCCGGTGTGCGCGCAGCGCTCATGGATGCTGTGCCGTTGAGCGTGGGCCATGTCGCGGCATCCTGGATGTTGTAGGTGGCGCGGGCCTTCTCGATCGCCAGCACCGCCAGCCGCACATCGCGGCTGTTTTGCAGCGCCAGCGCCACCGTCTCACGCAGCGGCTGCAGCGCCAGAAGATCCGTCCACTCTACGGCAGGCGACGCCGACGACGGCGCCTTGACGCCCAGCTCCTGCGGCCATTGCGCGGCCACAGGGGCTGGCGGCTGAACATAGTCCGGCGCCAGATTGGCACACCCCGCAAAGAACGGAATGGCGCAACTGAGCAACAAGGACAGGGTATTGCTGCGCATCATCATGTGGCCTCCTTCATTGCAGCAGGGGTTTGGCCCGACGAAGCCTTCTTGCGCGCAAACAGGCTGCGAATCAACACAAAGAACACCGGGACAAAGAAGATGCCCAGCGCCGTGGCGCTGGCCATGCCGCCCAACACGCCCGTGCCAATGGCCCGTCGGCTGCCCGCCCCCGCACCGCTGGCCAGCGCCAGGGGCAGCACGCCAAACATGAAGGCCAGCGAGGTCATCAATATGGGCCGCAGGCGCTGGCGCACGGCCTGCAAAGTGGCATCGACCAAGCCCACGCCCTGCTCCTGCAGGAGTTTGGCAAACTCCACGATCAAGATCGCGTTCTTGGCCGCCAACCCCACGGTGGTGAGCAAGCCCACCTGAAAGTAAACGTCGTTGGTCAACGAGGCCAGCGAGGTGAACACCAGCGCCCCGATCACCCCCAGCGGCACCACCAGCATCACCGAGAACGGCACCGACCAGCTCTCGTACAGCGCTGCCAGGCACAAAAACACAAACAGCACCGACAGCGCATAAAGCGCCGGAGCCTGCGAGCCCGAGAGCCGCTCCTGGTACGACTGCCCCGACCATTCGTAGCCAATGCCTGGGGGCAGTTGCCGAATCACCTCCTCCACCGCAGCCATGGCCGTGCCCGAGCTGACGCCCTTGGCCGCCTCGCCCACCACCTCGTAAGAACCCATGCCGTTGTAGCGCTCCAGTTTGGGGGCGCCATAGGTCCAGGAGGTTTGCGCAAAGGCCGAGAACGGCACCATCACGCCCTGCGCATTGCGCACAAACCACTGCATGATGCTGTCGGTGTTCATGCGAAAGGCGGCATCGCCCTGGGCATAGACCTTTTTGACGCGGCCCTGGTCCACAAAGTCGTTCACGTAGGTGCCGCCCAACGCGGTGGACAAGGTGCTGTTGATGTCGCTGGTGCTCAGCCCCAGCGCGCCCGCCTTGCGGTCATCGATGGTGATGCCCAGCTGGGGGGCATCGTCCAGCCCGCTGATGCGCACCTGGCTCAACTCGGGCCGCTTGCGGGCCAGCTCCAGAAACTGGTCCCGCGCCTTGGCCAGGGCTTCGTGCCCCAGGCCGTTGCGGTCTTGCAGCTGCACCACAAAGCCACCGCTGGAGCCCAGCCCCCGGATGGTGGGCGGCTGCATCACAAACACGCGCGCATCGCGCAGGCTCGACAGCTCCTGGTTGGCGCGGCGGGCGATGTCTGCGGCACTCTGGCCCGCGCCCTTGCGCTCCGACCAGTCCTTGAGGCGGATGAACGCCCGGCCCGAGGCCTGGTCGCCACTGATCCCGGTGATCATGGTGTAGCCCTCGACATCCGCCTGCTGGCCCAGCCAGTTCTCAAACGCCTGCAGCGAGGCCTTCAAGCGCTCATCGGTCGCCCCTGCGGGCAGGCGCACCTCGGCCATCAGCACGCCCTGGTCTTCGTCCGGCAAGAACGAGGTGGGCAACTGGTGGTATAGCGCCACCATCGCCACCACCAGCGCGCCATACACCACCATCATGCGTTTGCTGCGACGCAGCAGCCCGCCCGTCACGGACTCCACCGATGCACTGCCCCGCTCAAACCCGCGATTGAACGCCTGGAAGAACTTGCCAAGCCACCCACAGCGGGCCACGGCGTGGTGCCCGCCCTCTGGGGCGTGCTGGAGCAAGGTCACGCACAGCGCGGGCGTCAGGCTCATGGCCACCGCCACCGACAGCAGCATCGACGACACCACGGTGATGGAGAACTGGCGGTAGATCACGCCGGTCGATCCACCAAAAAACGCCATGGGGATGAACACCGCCGATAGCACCAAGGCAATGCCTACCAAAGCACCCGAGATTTGCTGCATGGACCGCTGCGTGGCCTCCTTGGGCCCTAGCCGCTCGTCGGTCATCATGCGTTCAACGTTCTCCACCACCACGATGGCATCGTCCACCAGCAGCCCGATGGCCAGCACCATGCCAAACATGGTGAGGCTGTTGACCGAATACCCAAACGCCGACAGCACACCAAACGTGCCAAGCAGCACCACCGGCACCGTAATGGCGGGAATCAGGGTGGCCCTCCAGTTCTGGAGGAAGACATACATGATCAAGACCACCAGCGCGATGGCCTCGAACAGCGTCAGCACCACCTCTTCGATCGACACCTTCACGAACGGCGTGGTGTCGTAAGACATCACCGGCTCCAGGTGGTAAGGAAAGCTGGGCTGCAGCTCGACCAGCTTGGCCTTGACGGCATTGGCCACGCCAATGGCATTGGCCCCGGCCGCCAGCTTGACCCCCATGGCCGCAGCAGGCTGGCCCTTGTAGCGCGAGGCGATGGAGTAGCTCTCGCCCCCCAGCTCCACCCGCGCCACGTCGCGCAGGCGCACCACGCTGGCATCACTGCCCGTCTTGAGCACGATCTCCTCAAACTGCGCCACGGTCTGCAGCTTGCTGCGGGCGGTGATGGTCACATTGAGTTGCTGCCCCGCTGTGGCGGGCAGCCCGGCCACCTGGCCTGCAGACACCTGGGCGTTCTGCGCCGTGATGGCGGTGCTGACGTCCGAGGGCATCAGCGCAAAGCTGGCCAGCTTGGCGGGGTCCAGCCAGATGCGCATGGCGTGCCCTGTGCCCAGGGTCTGGATGTCGCCCACGCCGTCCACCCGGCTGATGATGTCCACCAGGTTGGAGGAGATGTAGTCCCCAATGTCAATCGCGCTGGCACTGCCGTCGCCCGATACAAAGGCAATCACCATCAGGAAGTCCGTGCCGGTCTTGGTGACCGTGACCCCCTGGCTTTGCACCGTTTGCGGCAGCTGGGCCATGGCTTGCTGCAGCTTGTTCTGCACCTGCATCTGGGCCACGTCAGAGTTGGTGCCCGACACAAAGCTCAGGGTGATGCTGGCCGTGCCTGCCGAGGAGCTGCTGGAAGACATGGCCAGCAGGCCATCGAGCCCCTTCATTTTCTGCTCGATCACCTGCGTGACCGAGTCTTCAATCGTCTTGGCCGAAGCCCCCGGGTAGGTGGCGTTCACCGTCACACGGGGCGGAGCGATGTCGGGGTATTGCTCCAGCGGCAAGGACGTGATGGACAAGGCTCCCGCCAGCATGACCACAATGGCAAGCACCCACGCGAAGATGGGGCGGTTGATGAAAAAACGTGCCATGGTTCAGCCTCTTAGCGCGCGGCCACGGTTGCTGTTGCATTTGCCGCAGTTTTTGCCGCTGCGCCTGCCGCAGCCACCACCTGCGCTTGCACCACCTCACCCGCCTTGACCTTCTGCGAGCCCTCGACCACCACCTTGTCGCCCGCCGCCAGGCCCTCGCTAACCAGCCAGCGATTGCCCACTTGCCGGTCGGCCACGATGGCGCGCTTTTGCACCTTGTTCTGTTCGTCCACCACCAGCACCGATGCCGACCCCATGCTGGTGCGGCTCACCGCCTGCTGGGGCACCAAGATCGCCTGCTGGGCAACCGCTGCCTGTACCACGGCACGCACGTACATGCCGGGCAGCAACAGGCCATCGGGATTGTCAAAGCTGGCGCGCAGCGTGATGGAGCCGGTGCCCGTGTTCACCGACACCCCGCTGAACTTGAGCTTGCCGGTGCGGGCATAGGCGCTGCCATCCTCCAGCAGCAGCTTCACGGGCACATCGTCCTTGCCCACGCGCTGCAAGCGCCCCTCGGCCAGTTCGCGCTTCCAGCGCAGCAGCTCGGCGCTGGACTGGGTGATGTCCACCTGGATGGGGTCGATCTGGCGTACGGTGGTGAGCGCGGTCGTCTGGTTCTCGGTGACCAGGGCACCCGGCGTCACGGTCGACACATCCACCAGGCCCGAGATGGGGCTGTCGATGGTGGTGCGCGACAGGTTGATGCGCGCCGTCTCCTGCGCAGCACGGGCCACCGCCAGCTCGGCCTGCGACTGTTTGAGCGCCGCCTGCGCATCCTGGTGCTCTTGCTGGCTCACGGCCTCAATGGCGGCCAAGGCCGCCTGCCGCTGGGCGGTGAGCTTGTTCGCATCCACCACGGCCTCTGCCTTGGCCACGCTGGCCTGGGCACTGGCGTAGGCGGCCTGGTAGCTGGCAGCGTCGATCTGGTACAGCGCCTGCCCGGCCTTCACCAGAGCCCCTTCCGCAAAGCGGCGGGTCTTGATGATGCCGCCCACCTGGGGGCGAATCTCCGCCACCAGGTGCGATGCCACGCGCGCAGGCAGTTCGGTGTCCACATCCAGCTTCTCGGGGGCCAGCACCACCACCCCTACTGCGGTGGCCTTGGTCTCGCCGGGCGCGGCACCGGCCCGGTCCACACAGCCGCCCAGCCCCAACACCAGGGCCAGGCACGCGCAACCCACCAGGGATGCGCGCAAGGGCAACAACGAACGGTCTTTGAGAGACCGCAATTCAGACAAAACAGGCATGGCAACGCACTCACTTCACATTGGGATGGCGCCATGCTCGCGCCCAAATGTGGAGGAAATTTGGAGCCCCTGGCAGCCCCTCTGGCAAATGGGCCCGCGCTTTGCGCCACGCACCCGCTGGGGGACAATGCCATCCTCCCCAGGGCCCCGCATGCGACGCACCAGCATCACCGTTCAGCTTTTTCTTGCCATGCTGGCCATCGCCATGCTGGTCACGCTGCTGCTGGGCGCCACCACGCAATACAGCTTTCAGCGGGGCTTCATTGGCTACATCAATGAACAAGCCACCTTGCGCATGGAGGCATCGCTGCCCCGGCTGCAAGAAGCCTATGCAGAGCACCAGGACTGGGAGTTTGTGAGGCACAAGCCCCCGGTGTGGTTTGGCCTGGTCCGGGCAGAAAAGCACAAGGGCCAAATGTGGGACGTTGACGATGCCACCCAGGGGCTGATCGCCTCTGACCTGCTCGGCGCGGGGCTGCGCATGTCCTTGCTGGACAGCCAGCGCCAGCATGTCATCGGCTTTCCCCACATCCTGGCCAACAGCGTGCAACGGGAAATCACCGTGCAGGGCCAGACTGTGGGGTGGCTTGTGATGGCCCCGGTGCAGAGCGTGACCGACGCCGCCTCCCTGCGCTTTCTGGACGATCAACTCAAAGCCAGCCTGGCCACCGGCGGGCTTGCTGTGCTGCTGGCCGCCACGCTGGCCTGGTGGACGGCCCGGCGGCTGATGGCCCCGGTGCGCGCCGTGGCCAAGGCCACCCACAGCCTGGCCGCGGGGGCCTACACCACACGGGTCCACACCGACCGCCAGGACGAAATCGGCCAGCTGGCCCGAGACTTCAACCAACTCGCGCTCACCCTGGAGCGCAACGAACAGCTGCGCCGCAACTACATCGCCGACATCTCGCACGAGCTGCGCACGCCGCTGGCCGTGCTGCAGGGCGAGCTGGAAGCCATGGAAGACGGCATCCACCCTGCGACACCGCAGGCGTTTGCGATGCTGCAGCAAGAAGTGCATTCGCTCTCCAAATTGGTGAACGACCTGCACGAGTTGTCCATGGCCGACCTGGGCGCCCTGCAATACAAGAAAGAGCCGCTGGACCTGGCCGCCCTGGTGGAGCGCGAGTCCCAAGGCTTTGTGGCGCGATGCAAGGACTTGGGGCTGGAGCTGGTTCTGCCGCCCCCCGCACCCTCCCCCCTCATGGTGCAGGCCGACCCAGGCCGCCTGCGCCAGTTGATCCACAACCTGCTGTCCAACGCTGCCCGCTACACCCAGGCGCCTGGCCGCTTGCAGATCAGCCTGCAGCGCGAGGGCGACAACGCCGTGCTGGACATCCAGGACTCTGCCCCTGGGGTGGACGCAGCGCTGCTGCCCAAGCTGTTTGAGCGCTTTTTCCGGGTGGAGTCCTCACGCAGCCGCAGCAGCGGCGGCAGCGGCCTGGGCCTGTCCATCTGCGAGAGCATTGTGCTGGCGCATGCGGGCAGCATCCGCGCCATGCCGTCGCCCTTGGGAGGCCTGTGGATACAAGTCCAGCTGCCACTCGCACCGACACAACCCACACTCTCATGACGCCAGGCCACCTCAGCGGAAAAATCCTGATCGTCGAAGACGAACCGCGCCTGGCGCAGTTGCTGAGCGACTACCTGGCGGCGGCAGGCTACCTGACCTGCATTTGCAGCGATGGCGATGCCGCCCTGCACATGCTGCGCCAGCAGCGCCCCGACCTGGTGCTGCTCGACTGGATGCTGCCCGGCCGCGACGGGCTGGGCATTTGCCAGGAGGTGCGCCAGTTCAGCAATGTGCCCATCATCATGGTGACGGCCAAGATCGAAGAGATGGACCGGCTGATGGGCCTGGAGACCGGTGCAGACGATTACATCTGCAAGCCCTTCAGCCCCCGTGAGGTGGTGGCCCGCGTCAAGGCGCTGCTGCGTCGGGCACCGCCGGGTGCATCGGCACCGGCCCACAGCGACAGCGTGGGCGAGCTGGTCATCGACACCGCCCGCTACCAAGCCACCCTGATGGGGCAGGCGCTGGATTTGACGCCGCTGGAGTTCCGCCTGCTGTGCACCCTGGCGCAGGCCCCAGGCCGCGTGCTGTCGCGCTCGCAGCTCATTGCCCGCCTGCATGAGGACCAGCGCGCCATCAGCGACCGGGCCATCGACAGCCACATCAAAAACCTGCGGCGCAAGCTGGCCCCCGTGACGCCGGGCACCGAACTCATCGGCTCCATCTATGGCGTGGGCTACAAGTTTGAAGGCGCGCAGGTGCGCTGCGTCACCGGCTGACGCAAGCCAGGTGCCCCCTGCTGCCTATGCGGCGGCCAACGGCCCAAACCGCCATTGCACGCTCAGGCGCAGCGCCTCCCCCTTGGCCAGCACCCGCAGGCCTGGCTGGCCGGGCAGGTGAAAGGCATCGATGGGCTGGGTGATGGGCTCAAAGCAAAACGCCGAGCCTTGCGGCGGCCGGTAAATCAGGCAGTAGTGTTGCGCGGCCCCACCGTCTTGTGCAAAGTCCGGCATGTGCGCCTGCAGCCGCACGCCCCACTCGGGCCAATCGATTTGCGCCGTGCCGCCCCAGCCGGTGTAGGCGTTGTCGATCAGATCGCCGTGGGCCGAGATGCCGGCATTCAAGTCCCAACCGGGCGGGAAGTCCGCCGTCTCGCGCACGGGGATGGGGTCGTCCCCGCACAGCCAGACCGAGGCCACCGGGGCGCTGATGCGTGTGCGTGGGGTGCGCAAAAACCAAGGGTGCAAGCCCAGGCCATAGGGCATGGGCTCTGTGCCCAGGTGGCGCACCAGCACCTGCTGGTCCAGCCCACCGGGCACCAAGCGGAAGGTCTGCACCGCCTCGTAGTCATAAGGGTTGCCCTGAAAGCGGTCAGAGCGCAACGACATCTCCAGCGTGTCGTCCGCCACCTGGCGCCCATCCCAGGGCTGCAGCCAGCCATCGCCATGGATGGGATACGGCTCGCCCGCACGGTTGGGCTGCATGGGGTGGAATTGCCCCCCCTGCGCAAAACCACCGCCGCTGATGCGGTTGGACCAGGGGACCATGGCAAACGAGGCCATCTGGTACAGGTCCGCCGCAGCGCCATCCCAGGGGCGCCAGAGGTTCAACCGCCCCTCGGGGCTGGCGGCATGGTCCATTTGCCAGGCAGCGACGCTGCCGCCCAAGGTGGGCACCAGGCCCAGGTGCTGGTCGGCATGGTGCAGCCAGACGACGGGGTGAGAGGCTGGGTTGGACGCAAGGGTCATGGGGTTGTGTCTTTCGATCAAGGGAGGCTCAGAGCGGGTGCAGAACAGGCTGGACTGCGCATGGCCTGCGCCTATCCGCCAAACAAATGCGCAGGCACGCCGGGGCTGCCCACATCCACGGCAAACAGGCCACCAGCCAAAGGCTGCGCGGCCAGTTGCTCTGGCGACAGGCCCGTGCGTGCGGTGGAGATGAACAGCGTCTGCAGGTCTGCGCCGCCAAAGGCGCAGTTGGTGACGTGGCTGGTGGGCAGGTGCACACGCCCCAGCTCTTGCGCCGTCTCCGGGTGGTGGCAGCTCACGCAGGCACCGCCCCAGTGCGCAATCCACACGCGGCCCTGGGCATCGGTGGTCATGCCATCGGGCACGCCATCGCCCTCGGCCAGGCGCAGCCACAGTTGCTTGTTCGACACGCTGCCGCGCACGGGATCGAAGTCGTAGCGGTACACGCAGCCCTGCACCGTGTCGTTGAAGTACAGGTGCCCGCCCTGCGCCGCACCGGCCCAGGTGGGGCCGTTGGTAACGACAAAGCCTTCGTCGTGCCGCGAGCACTGCCCGTCGGGGTCGTAGCGATACAGCGCCCCCGTGGGTTGTTGGCAGTCAAAGTCCATAGTGCCGCCCCAAAACCGCCCCTGGGCATCGCACTTGCCATCGTTGAAGCGGTTGCCCGGTGGCTCGGTCGCAGGCTGGTGCGCATAGCGCGGCGGGGTGCCGGTGGCCGGATCAAACCAGGCAAAGCCCCGGCGCAGGGTGACCAGCAGGCCTGGGGCATCGCGGCGCTCTGCCACGGCAGAGATCTCTTCGTCAAAAGTCCACTGGGCACGCTTGCCGTCGCCCGGGCGCCAGCGGTGCAACTGCCGCCCCAGGATGTCGACCCAATACAGGGCCTGTTCGCGCACCGACCACAGCACGCCCTCGCCCAAGGCCGCCCCTGCGGCGTGCACGCAGCGCACAGCGCCCACAGGGGGCATGGCCCACGCCGCGCCCGGTGTTTTCAAAAGGCCCACGTTTGTCTCCGTTGTGTTTTTTGAACCGTTTTAGGGGCCGCTCAGGGCGATGCCTCTTGACGGCGGGCATCTTATCAACGTCAATTGATACTTGAATACTTATTTTTATTCATTGATTGATATTTAAATTGATATGTCAAATTTTTCAAGCGCTTCTGCCCCTGCCCCATCCACCCCTGCCATGGCACGCTTTCCCAGCCTGAACGGCCGCAGCGTCTTCGTCACCGGCGGCGGCAGTGGCATTGGGGCGGCCATCGTGTCGGCCTTTGCAGAGCAAGGGGCCAAGGTGGCCTTCATCGACGTAGCCCAGGAGGCCAGTGAACGCCTGGTGCAGCAATTGGCCGATGCGGGCTTGCCCCGGCCATGGTGGCGTGCCTGCGATGTCAAGGACATTGCAGCCCTGCAGGCCGCCATCCACGATGCAGCGGCGGCCCTGGGCGATTTCTCGGCCCTGGTGAACAACGTGGCCAGCGACGACCGGCACAGCCTGGAGTCCGTGACCCCCGACTACTACGACGAGCGCATCGCCATCAACGAGCGCCCCGCGTTCTTCGCCATCCAGGCGGCGGTGCCCGGCATGCGGCGGCTGGGGGCGGGCTCGATCATCAACCTGGGCTCCACCGGCTGGCAGGGCAAGGGCACGGGCTACCCGTGCTATGCCATCGCCAAGTCGTCGGTGAACGGGCTCACCCGGGGGCTGGCCAAGACACTGGGGCAGGACCGCATTCGCATCAACACGGTGTCACCGGGCTGGGTGATGACGGAGCGCCAGATCAAGCTCTGGCTGGATGCGGAGGGCGAGAAGGAGCTTGCGCGCAACCAGTGTCTGCCCGACAAGCTGCAGCCGCATGACATCGCCCGCATGGTGTTGTTCCTGGCCTCGGACGATGCGGCCATGTGCACGGCGCAGGAGTTCAAGGTGGATGCTGGGTGGGTTTGATTTTTTATTCAAAAATGGCTCTAGCGCTCATTTAGAAAGCGCTGGCAGCTATCAT
Source organism: Acidovorax sp. 1608163 (assembly GCF_003669015.1). Classification (NCBI taxonomy): domain Bacteria; kingdom Pseudomonadati; phylum Pseudomonadota; class Betaproteobacteria; order Burkholderiales; family Comamonadaceae; genus Acidovorax; species Acidovorax sp. 1608163. The sequence goes on along the minus strand of NZ_CP033069.1, from coordinate 857,042 downwards.
TTTTAAAGCAATTCTGCATCCTTGCGCAGGGGCGTTTAGGGTTGCGTGGAGCACAACCCGTTCGGGCTGAGCCCGTCGAAGCCTGGGCTTGCGCGCTGATCGGACGGCATGCCTGTGCTGAAGGCGGGTGCCGGGATGTGCCCCCGGCGGGGCACCTTCTTTTCTTGCGTCGCCAAGAAAAGAAGGCAAAAGAAGGCGACCCCACTGTCTGCGTCCCTGCGCTTCGCTTCGGGCAACCTGCGGTGCTCGCGTCCAGCGGGGTCTCGCTCAAACTCGCTTCGTTTCACTGCGCTCAAACAGTCGCGAGCCCTGATCCGCTGACCGCTGCGCTCCTCGGCGCATACAGAGGGGATGGGGCAGCCGAACAACCAACATCCCTTCGGGCCATCGCTGCGCTCGGCCCCATCTCGCGGGCGCATGCGCCACGCGCTGGGTGCAGCGCTGGCTGGGTCGAGCGCAGCGACGACACGTGTGGCTGTTGGGATGTTCGGCTGTTTGGCTATCCACCCCCTGTGGCTGCGCCTGCGGCGGGGCGGTTGCGGGGTGGCATGGGCGTCGTAGCGCCCATGCTTCGTGAACTGACTCGCTGCGGCTGTCTGAGCGGAGCTGCTACGCAGCGCAGTGAGTTCCGCAGCGCACCCCGCAACCGCCACGACGCAGGTTTGCCCCTTCGCAAAGCGAAGGGGTCGCAGACTTGGGGTCGCCTTTTCTTTGCTTACTTTCTTTTGGCGAAGCAAAAGAAAGTGAGTCGCCCGCCGGGGCGACAACCCGGCCCCCACCCTGGGCAAAGGCATGCGGTCCGATCAACGCACACGCCCTGGCTTCGACAAGCTCAGCCCGAACGGACAGGGGTGCGACCGGGCAGAGAAAAGCCCAGACAATCACTACAAATTTAATAGCTGCTCGCGCTTATTCCACAAGCTCTAGCAGCAAATTTCACCCCAAACCATCAATCCCCCAACTCCAACCGCCGACCATACTGCACCAGACTCGTCTGCTTGATCGCCTTCATCATCACCTTGGCCGCTGGCGACAACAACCGATCGGCCCGGGTAATGATGCCAAACGCATCCATGTGACACGGCATCGCCAACGGCAACACCGTCACGATGCCATGCGAGGCGTAGTACTGCGCCACATCCAGCGCCAACACCGCCACCATGTCACTTTGCTGCAGCATGCGCGTGATGAACAGCAAGGCCGAGGTCTCCACCGTATTGGTCGGCGGGGCAAGGCCGTCTTGCTGGAACATCAGGTCAAAGCGGTGGCGCAGCACACTGCCCGCAGGCGGCACGATCCAGCCGGCCGAGACCACATCGCGCAGCGTCAACCCCGTCATGCCCGACAGCGGATGCCCTGGCCGGGCCACCGCGCAGACCATCTCCTCGGTCAAAGGCTCGTAGCGCAGATTGCCCTTGTCGTGCTCGGCAAACAGCCGTCCCATCACGATGTCCAGCTTGCCCTGGTCCAGCCGCTCCAGCAGCACCGGGCTGGTTTCGATGTCCAACGTGATGCGCAAGCTGGGGTGCTCCTGCTTGACCAGGGCAATCGCGGCGGGCAGCAGGCTCAGCGCGGGCGAAGTGATGGCCCCCACCCCCACCTGCCCAAAATGGCCCGACTTGAGCGCCACCAGCTCATCGTGCGCCTGGTTCAGGTTGGCCAATGCCATGCGCGCGTACCGAATCATGGTCTCGCCGTACCAGGTGGGGCGCATGCCGCGCGGCAAGCGCTCGAACAGCGGCACCTCCAGCACGTCCTCCAGGTCCTTGAGCAGCTTGGAGGCCGCAGGCTGGGTCATGCTGAGCACCTGGGCGGCCCGGTGGATGTTGCCCTCCTCGGCCAAGGCCACCAGTAACAGCAGCTGCCGCGTTTTCAAGCGGGCACGGATGAACCAGTGGTTGTAGTTGCTCATGGGGTTTTCCAGAATGCAGAGAGTGATATCTATTTTGCCGAAAAAACGATTGGATTGATATCCAAACACAACCTAGACTTTGCCACTCATCCATAGCAAAGGTCTCCATGCGACTCGGCGATATGCAGCAAACCCCCAGAAACCTCATCAACGGTCGCTGGGAGATTGGCACCACCACGGGGGTCAGCACCAACCCCTCCGACACCCGTGAAGTGGTAGCCGAGTACGCACGCGCCGACCGCAACCAGACCGAGCAAGCCATCCGCGCCGCCGCAGACGCCTTTCCCTACTGGAGCCAAAGCGCCCCACAGCGGCGTGCCGATGTGCTGGACCAGGTGGGCAACGAGCTGCTGGCCCGCAAAGACGAGCTGGGCACGCTGCTGGCCCGCGAGGAAGGCAAAACACTGCCCGAGGCCGTGGCCGAGGTGGCCCGCGCCGGGCAAATATTCAAGTTCTTTGCGGGCGAGGCGCTGCGCATTCAGGGCGAGCTGATGGCCTCGGTGCGCCAGGGCGTGCAGGTGGATGTGACCCGCGAGCCTGTCGGGGTGGTGGGCATCGTTGCGCCCTGGAACTTCCCCATGGCCATCCCGGCCTGGAAGATTGCGCCCGCCCTGGCCTACGGCAACACTGTGGTCTTCAAACCCGCCGAGCTGGTGTCGGCCTGCGGCTGGGCGCTGGCAGAAATCATCCACCGCTGCGGGCTGCCTGCGGGCGTGTTCAACATGGTGATGGGCAGCGGCCGCGAAGTGGGCCAAACGCTGGTGGAGCACCCGCTGGTCAACGCGGTGAGCTTCACCGGATCGGTCGCTACGGGCGAACGCATCCTGCGCTCGGCCACGCTGCGCCGCGCCAAGGTGCAGCTGGAGATGGGGGGCAAGAACCCGCTGGTGGTGCTGGCCGATGCGGACTTTGAGCAGGCCATTGATTGCGCACTGCAAGGCTCGTATTACTCCACCGGGCAGCGCTGCACCGCATCGAGCCGCCTGATTGTGGAAGCCCCCTTGCACGAAGCCTTTGTCGCGCGGCTGCGCCAACGGCTGTCCACCCTCAAGGTCGGCCATGCACTGGAGCGCGGCACCGAAATGGGCCCCGTGGTGGACAGCCACCAGCTGGCACACAACCAAAGCTACCTCGACATCGCCAGGAATGAGGGGGCCGAGCATGTGTGGGGCGGCGAACTGCTGGAGCGCCCCACCCCCGGACACTACATGAGTCCAGCGCTGTTCCTGGCGCAGCCAGAGCACCGCATTGCCCGAGAAGAGGTCTTCGGCCCCGTGGCCTGCGTGCTCAAGGCCGACGACTACGACCACGCGCTGGCGCTGGCCAACGACACCCCGTTTGGCTTGTGCGCAGGCATCTGCACTACCTCGCTCAAGCGCGCCATGCACTTCAAGCGCCATGCCGCTGTGGGCATGACCATGGTGAACCTGCCCACCGCAGGCGTGGACTTCCATGTGCCGTTTGGTGGCCGCAAGGAATCGAGCTACGGCCCCCGCGAACAAGGCCGCTACGCCGCCGAGTTCTACACCACCGTCAAGACCGGTTACATGCTGGCCTGAACCCAACCCCTATTTACGGTGCACACCAGCGCTGCCCCTGTCTGAAAGACGCGGCGCCACGCAACGCACCTGCAGCGTTCCCCCTCACCCAAACCATAGCAACAACAGACAGGAGACAACACACCATGACCATCAATCGCCGCACCTTCGGGTCCGCCATCGCCTGCGCCTCGGCCGCCGGGCTGCTGGCGCCCACCGCCTGGGCCCAAAAGCCCCTGGTGCTCGGGTTCAGCCAGGTCGGGGCAGAAAGCGAATGGCGCACCGCCAACACCGAGTCCATCAAGTCCGCCGCCAAAGAAGCCGGCATTGAGCTCAAGTTCTCGGACGCACAGCAAAAGCAGGAAAACCAGATCAAGGCCATCCGCGCCTTCATTGCCCAGAAGGTGGACGTGATCGCCTTCTCGCCCGTCGTCGAATCGGGCTGGGAGCCCGTGCTGCGCGAGGCCAAGGCCGCCAAGATCCCCGTGGTGCTGACCGACCGCGCCGTGAACACCAAGGACACTTCGCTGTACGTCACCTTTATGGGTTCGGACTTTGTGGAAGAAGGCCGCAAGGCCGGCCGCTGGCTGGTCGAGAAGATGAAGGACCAAAAGGGCGAAGTCAACATCGTCGAGCTGCAGGGCACAGTGGGCTCCGCCCCGGCCATCGACCGCAAGAAGGGCTTTGAGGAAATCATCAAGGCCGACCCCAAGTTCAAGGTCGTGCGCTCGCAAACCGGCGACTTCACCCGCGCCAAGGGCAAGGAGGTGATGGAAGCCTTCCTCAAGGCCGAGGGCAAGAAGATCAATGTGCTGTACGCACACAACGACGACATGGCCATTGGCGCGATCCAGGCCATCGAAGAAGCGGGCATGAAGCCCGCCAAGGACATCACCATCATCTCCATCGATGCCGTCAAGGGCGCCTTTGAAGCCATGATGGCTGGCAAGCTGAACGTATCGGTGGAATGCAGCCCTCTGCTGGGCCCCCAGCTGATGAGCGCCGTCAAAGACATCAAGGCCGGCAAGCCCGTGCCCAAGCGCATCGTGACCGAGGAAGGCATCTTCCCGATGGAAATCGCGGCACAAGAGTTCCCTAAGCGGAAGTATTGATTCCCCCTGAGCCGCCTGCGGCGTCTTCCCCCTGAGGGGGACGCCACCAGCGCGGCGGGGCGGCCCTTGCGCGGTGGCACTCGCCTAGGGCAGCGACAGTTTCATAAGGTCCGGCGTACCCGAGCCTCAGCCCATCAAAACAACACTAGGAGACAGAATCAAATGAAGCGAGCAATTTTCAAGGCCGTCTTGGCCACCGTCGCACTGGCCGCCGTGGGCGCCACATCGCTGGCATCGGCCCAGGACAAGGGCAGCATCGGCATCTCGATGCCCACCAAGTCGTCTGCGCGCTGGATCGCCGATGGCGACAACATGGTCAAGGTGCTCAAGGAGCGCGGCTACAAGACCGATCTGCAATACGCCGAAGACGACATCCCCAACCAGCTGGCCCAGATCGAGAACATGATCACCAAGGGCGCCAAGGTGCTGGTGATTGCGTCGATTGACGGCACCACGCTGTCGCGCGTGCTGCAAAGCGCGGCCGACAAGGGCGTGAAGGTCATCGCGTACGACCGCCTCATCAAGGGATCGAAGAACGTGGACTACTACGCCACGTTCGACAACTTCCAGGTGGGCGTGCTGCAAGCCACATCATTGGTGGACAAGCTCGGCCTCAAGCAAGGCAAGGGCCCGTTCAACATCGAACTGTTTGGCGGCTCGCCCGACGACAACAACGCCTTCTTCTTCTATGACGGCGCCATTAGCGTGCTGCAGCCCTACTTGGACAGCGGCAAGCTGGTGGTGCGCAGCAAGCAGCTGGGCATGAACAAGGTGGGCACGCTGCGCTGGGACGGCGCCGTGGCGCAAGCGCGCATGGACAACCTGCTCTCAGCCTACTACGGCAAGGACAAGGTGCACGCGGTGCTGTCGCCCTATGACGGCATCTCCATCGGCATCCTGTCGTCGCTCAAGGGCGTGGGCTACTGCACCGCCCAGCAGCCTTGCCCCGTGGTCAGCGGGCAAGACGCGGAGGTGCCTTCCATCAAGTCCATTCTCAAGGGCGAGCAGTACTCCACCGTGTTCAAGGACACCCGCGAGCTGGCCAAGGTGGCTGCCAACATGGTGGACGCAGTGCTGACGGGCAAGCAGCCCGAGATCAACGACACCAAGACCTACAACAACGGTGTGAAGGTGGTGCCCTCATACCTGCTCAAGCCGGTGGCGGTGGATGCCTCCAACTGGAATGGCGTGCTGATCGGCAGCGGCTACTACACCGAAGCGCAGGTCAAGTAAGCCTGCACCCCGATGGGTGGGGCCACGCACCACGGGTGCCCGGCCCCATCCCGCCCTATCGATCACCGGCTGCAAGCCTCCGTGCACGAGCCATCCAGATCAGACACCACCATGTTGCTAGAGATGCGGGATATCCGCAAAACCTTCCCTGGCGTCGTTGCCCTGAACAAGGTCAACCTGCGGGTACGCGCCGGAGAAATCCACGCCATCGTGGGCGAGAACGGCGCGGGCAAATCCACGCTGATGAAAGTCCTCTCGGGCGTTTACCCCCACGGCAGCTACAGCGGCGCCATCGTGTTTGAGGGGGAAGAGCGCAAGTTCCAGGGCATTCGCGACAGCGAACACCTGGGCGTGGCCATCATCCACCAGGAGCTGGCCCTGGTGCCCCTCTTGTCCATCACCGAAAACGTCTTTCTGGGCAACGAGCCCGCCAAGCGGGGCGTGATCGACTGGATGGCCGCACACCAGATGACGCAGGCCCTGCTGCACAAGGTCGGACTCAAAGAGTCGCCCGACACCCTCATCACCCACCTGGGCGTGGGCAAGCAGCAGTTGGTCGAGATTGCCAAGGCCTTGTCGCGCAAGGTCAAGCTGCTGATCCTGGACGAGCCCACGGCCAGCCTGAACGAAACCGACAGCCACGCCCTGCTGGAGTTGCTGCTGGAGCTCAAAAGCCAGGGCATCACCTGCATCCTGATTTCGCACAAGCTCAATGAAATCTCCCACGTGGCCGATTCCATCACAGTGCTGCGCGATGGCAGCACCGTCGAGATGCTGGACTGCCACGCGCAGGCGGTGAGCGAGGACCGCGTCATCCAGGCCATGGTGGGCCGCGAGATGGCCGACCGCTACCCGCACCGCCAACCCAACATCGGCGAGGTGGCCTTTGAGGTGCGCAACTGGCGCGCCTACCACCCCCAGCGCAACGAACAGCCCTTCATCAAAGGCATTGACCTGCAGGTGCGGCGCGGCGAGATCGTCGGCATTGCCGGGCTGATGGGCTCGGGCCGCACCGAGTTGGCGATGAGCCTGTTTGGCCGCTCATGGGGCCGCCGCATCAGCGGCGAGGTGCTGCGCAACGGCCAGCCCATCGATGTCAGCACCGTGGAAAAGGCCATACACAACGGCCTGGCCTATGTGACCGAAGACCGCAAGGGCAACGGTTTGGTGCTGAACGAAGACATCCAGTTCAACGTCTCGCTGGCCCATCTGCAAGGGGTGGCCACAGCGGGCGTGATCGACCACGGCAAAGAGCACCAGGTGGCGCAGGACTACCGCCACAAGCTGCGCCTGCGCTGCTCAGGCGTGGACCAAAAGACGCTCAACCTCTCGGGCGGCAACCAGCAAAAGGTGGTGTTGGCCAAATGGCTGTTCACCAACCCCGAGGTGCTGATCCTGGACGAGCCCACGCGCGGCATCGACGTGGGCGCCAAGTACGAGATCTACACCCTCATCGCCCAGATGGCGGCCGAGGGCAAATGCGTGATCGTGATCTCGTCAGAGATGCCCGAGCTGCTGGGCATCTCCGACCGCATCTACGTGATGAACGAAGGCCGCTTGGTGGCCGAGATGCCCACGACTGAGGCGTCGCAAGAAAAAATCATGCGTGCGATTGTCAATGCCCCAGCCGAGGCGCTTCGCACCCATGCCCACGCAGCGGACAGTAACCAGCAACGCAACGTATAAAAAATATGAGCCAGACAACTACCACGGCCTCGGCCACGCCCGCTTCGGGTGGAACCACCCTCTCGACGCGGTCACTGCTGGACCACGCCAAACAGAACCTGCGCGAATACGGCATGTTGATCACGCTGGTCGCGATCATGGGGTTCTTCCAGTACATGACCGACGGCACGCTGATGCAGCCGCTCAACCTCACCAACCTGATTCTGCAAAACAGCTACATCGTCATCATGGCGCTGGGCATGCTGCTGGTGATCGTGGCGGGGCACATCGATTTGTCGGTGGGCTCGGTGTGCGGCTTCATTGGTGCACTGGCAGCGGTGTTGATGGTGCAGTACCAATGGCACTTTGTGCCCGCCACCCTGGTGTGCCTGGTGTGCGGTGGCCTCATTGGTGCGGTGCAAGGCTGGTTTGTGGCCTTCTCGCGCATTCCTTCGTTCATCGTCACGCTGGCAGGCATGCTGGTGTTCAAGGGCCTGGCGCTGGCGTTGCTGGCAGGGCAGTCGGTGGGCCCCTTTCCTGAGTCGTTTCAGATGCTCAGCTCGGGCTTCATTCCCGACTTTGCCAACGGCGAAGGGCTTCGCATCACATCCATGGTGCTGGGCTTGGCAGTGGCTGTGGCCCTCACGGTGTCGGCGGTGCGCGAGCGTGCCAACCGCCTCAAGCACGGCGTGCACACTGAGCCTGCGGCTTTCTTCGCGATCAAGACGGCGGTGTTTGCCTTGCTGCTGATTGCCTTCAGCTACCTGCTCGCCTCGTACAAGGGCCTGCCCAACGTGCTGGTCGTCATGGCGCTGCTGATCGTGTTTTTTGAATTTGTCACCAGCCGCACCACCATTGGCCGGCGCATCTACGCCATGGGCGGCAATGAAAAAGCCGCCAAGCTCTCTGGCATCAAAACCGAGCGCCTGTCGTTTTATGCCTTCATCAACATGGGCGTGCTGGCCGCCCTGGCAGGCCTGGTGTTTGCCGCGCGGCTGAACACCGCCACGCCCAAGGCGGGCCTGGGCTTTGAGCTGGACGTGATTGCCGCTTGCTTCATTGGCGGGGCCTCTGCCTCGGGCGGCGTGGGCAAGGTCATGGGCGCGGTGATTGGCGCCTTTGTGATGGGCGTGATGAACAACGGCATGTCCATCCTGGGCATTGGCATTGACTACCAGCAGGTCATCAAAGGCGTGGTGCTGCTGGCCGCAGTGCTCGTGGACGTTTACAACAAAAACAAAGCATGAAGAATGAAGCACCCCCTGAGTCGCTTCGCGCCTTCCCCCTCTCTCGACTCGCTACGCGACTCGGGAGGGGAACGCCCCCAGTGCGGCGGGGCGGCCCTTGCACGGGGGCGCTCGCTTGGCCGCGCCAGTTTGGCAGGCCATGCGGACGACCACGGATGTCTGTAACCCCATGAACAGCCCATCCCCAACTCCCGTGCTGCAGCTCTCGGGCATCCACAAGCAGTTTGCGGGCATCCCCGTGCTGCGCGATGTGCAGCTCAACCTGTACCCGGGCGAGATCCACGCGCTGATGGGCCAAAACGGTGCGGGCAAGTCCACCTTGATCAAGGTGCTGACGGGCGTGCTGGAAGCCAGCGGCGGGCAGATGCGACTGGGGGACGAAGCCGTGTGGCCGGATTCGCCCCTGGCGGCGCAACGCCTGGGCATCAGCACGGTGTACCAGGAGGTCAACCTCTGCCCCAACCTCTCGGTGGCCGAGAACATCTTTGCGGGCCGCTACCCCCGCTGCGGCTGGGCGCAGGGCTTTCGCATCGATTGGAGCGCAGTACACCAGCGCACCCAGGCACTGGTGCAACGCGTGGGGCTGGACATCGACGTCACGCGCTTGCTGTCGGACTACCCCGTGGCCGTGCAGCAGCTGGTGGCAATTGCGCGGGCCATCAGCATCGAATCGCGCGTGCTGATTCTGGACGAACCCACCTCCAGCCTGGACGACGACGAGGTGCAAAAGCTCTTTCAGGTGCTGCGCAAGCTGCGCGGCGAGGGGCTGGCCATCGTGTTCGTGAGCCACTTTCTGAACCAGGTGTATGCCGTCTCTGACCGCATCACCGTGCTGCGCAACGGCAGCTGGGTGGGCGAATGGCTGGCCAGCGATTTGCCCGCGCCAGCCCTGATTGCCGCCATGCTGGGGCGAGAGCTGGCCGCACAAAGCGCCCATGCCCCCGCGCCCAATGCGGTGGACGCCGCCACGCCCGCGCTGGTGCAAACCGAGGGCCTGGGCAAGGCGGGGCAGCTCAAGCCGCTGGACTTGCAGATCCGGGCGGGTGAAGTGGTGGGGCTGGCGGGGCTGCTGGGCTCGGGCCGCACCGAGCTGGCACGGCTGCTGTTTGGCATGGAAGCCCCGGACCGGGGTGTGCTGCGGGTGGACGGCAAAGCCATCACCTTCGCAAGCCCCATGGACGCCATTGCCAGCGGCCTGGCGCTGTGCCCTGAAGAGCGCAAGACCGACGGCATCGTGGCCGAGCTGTCGGTGCGCGAGAACATTGCGCTGGCGCTGCAGGCCCGCCTGGGGCTGTCGCGCTTTTTGTCGCGCACCGAGCAAGCCGAGATGGCGCAGCGCTACGTGCAACTGCTGGGCATCAAAGCCGCCAGCGTGGACACGCCCATTGGCCTCTTGTCGGGCGGCAACCAGCAAAAGGCCATTTTGGCGCGCTGGCTGGCCACCGAGCCCCGCCTGCTGATCCTGGACGAGCCCACGCGCGGCATCGACGTAGCCGCCAAGCAGGAAATCATGGAGCAGATCCTGCGTCTGGCACAGGCGGGCATGGCGGTGCTGTTCATCTCCTCCGAAATGAGCGAAGTGGTGCGCGTGGCACACCGCATCGTGGTGCTGCGCGAACGCGAAAAGGTGGGTGAGTTGCCTGCGGGCAGCAGCGAAGACGATGTGTATGAATTGATTGCAGCCAACCATGCTTGACATAGAGAACACCCCCCTGAGCCGCTTCGCGGCCTCCCCCCGCTCTCGCATCGCTAAGCGATGCGGGCAGGGGACGCAGCCCTCACTGCGGGGCGGCCCTTGCTCGGCTGCCATCGCCTAGGCCGCGCCAGTGTCTTGCGCAGCGCCATGGATGACCTCTATGTCTGAACGTAGCACCATCTTCCCTGTGACCGCCCTGCTGCGCCACCGGCTGGCCTGGCCGCTCATCACCCTGCTGTTGCTGCTGGGCGTGAACACTGCCTTCAACAGCAGCTTCCTGCACATCGAGTGGCGCGATGGTCACCTGTACGGCAGCCTGATCGACATCCTCAACCGCGCAGCCCCACTGGTGCTGGTGTCGCTGGGCATGACGATGGTGATTGCCACGCGCGGCATCGATATCTCGGTCGGTGCGGTGGTGGCCATTGCCGCTGCGGTGGCGGCGTGGATGGTTGGCGGTGCGGTGTCGGGCACCGAGAGCCGGTTTCCGCTGCCCGTGGCCATTGCCGGGGCCATCGGCATCGCGCTGCTGTGCGGCCTGTGGAATAGCTTGCTGGTGGCCAAGGTGGGCATGCAGCCCATCATTGCCACGCTGATCCTGATGGTGGCGGGCCGGGGCATTGCCCAACTCATCACCGACGGTCAGATCATCACCATCTACTACACGCCGTTTTTCTTTCTCGGGGGCGGCTACCTGCTGGGGCTTCCGTTCTCGCTGTTTGTGGTGGCCGCCGTGTTTGCCGTGCTCTACCTGGCCGTCACCCGCACTGCGCTGGGGCTGTTTGTGCAGGCGGTGGGCATCAACCCCGCGGCGGCCCGGGTGGCTGGGGTGCAGGCCCGCCGCCTGGTGGTGGCGGCCTATGCGTTTTGCGGGGTCTGCGCGGGCATGGCCGGGCTGCTGATCTGCTCCAACGTCAAAAGCGCTGACGGCAACAACGCAGGCCAGCTGCTGGAGCTGGACGCCATCTTGGCGGTGACGCTCGGGGGCACGGCCCTGACGGGTGGGCGCTTCAGCCTGGTGGGCAGTGTGGTGGGCGCGCTCATCATCCAGTCGCTCACGTATGCCATTTACTCCCTGGGCGTGCCGCCAGAGATCAACCTGGTCGTCAAAGCCATCGTGGTGTTCCTGGTGATGCTGCTGCAATCCCCCGAGTTTCGGGCGAGCGTGGGCGCCATGGCGCGCCGCCCTGCAGCGACAGGAGTGTCGGCATGAGCAGCCTGCCCCAACCCCTGATGAACGCAGCCCCATTGACCGAGGCCCCGCATTCAGCCCAAGTGCCTGCAGCTTCGGCAGCGTCCCGCCCGCGCCTGAACCCCAAATACCTGCCCCTGGCCACCACCATCGCGCTGTTCACCGCCATGGCCACAGCGGGCTCTGTGCTGTACCCCGGCTTTTTTTCAGCACAGGTGTTTCTCAATCTGCTGATCGACAACGCCTTCCTGGTGATCGTGGCGGTGGGCATGACGTTTGTCATCCTGTCCGGCGGCATCGACCTCTCGGTGGGCTCGGTGGTGGCGCTGACCACGATGGTGCTGGCATCGCTGGTGGAGCGCCATGGCTGGAGCCCCACCGCCGCCATTCCACTGGTCTTGGCGATGGGCACGGTGTTTGGTGCCTGCATGGGCTTTTTGATCGAGCGGTTTCGGCTGCAGCCCTTCATCGTGACGCTGGCGGGCATGTTCCTCGCACGCGGCCTGTGCTATCTCATCAGCATTGACTCAATCAGCATCACCCACGAGGGCTACTCTGAGATGGCCCAGTGGCGCTGGTCGCTGGGCGAATCCATGTCGATTTCGCTGGGCGCCTTGATCGCCCTGGGGGTGTTGATGGCCGCAGCGTTCATCGCGCACTGCACGCCCTTTGGCCGCAACGTGTATGCCGTGGGCGGCAGCGAGCACTCGGCCGTGCTGATGGGGCTGCCCGTGCGCCGCACGCTGGTGGGCGTGTACACGCTGTCGGGCCTGTGCTCTGCGCTGGCGGGGGTGGTGTTCACCTTCTACATGCTGTCGGGCTACGGCCTTCACGCCACGGGCATGGAGCTCGATGCCATTGCCGCCGTGGTGATTGGCGGCACCTTGCTCACCGGCGGCGTGGGCTATGTGGCGGGCACGCTGTTTGGCGTGCTGATGCTCGGAATCATCCAGACCCTGATTTCCTTCGACGGCACGCTCAGCTCCTGGTGGACGCGCATCGTCGTCGGGGTGCTGCTGTTTGTCTTCTGCCTGCTGCAACGCCTGCTCACGCACCGCACCGCCCAGCGCCACTGATTCAACGCTCTCTTTCTTCCTCTCTGATTCTCTCTGATCCCCACCATGACTACCCCCAAGCGCAAACTCCGCTCCACCGAATGGTTTGGCACCGCCGACAAGAACGGCTTCATGTACCGCAGCTGGATGAAGAACCAGGGCATCCCGGACCATGAGTTCGACGGCCGCCCGATCATCGGCATCTGCAACACCTGGTCTGAACTGACGCCCTGCAACGCGCACTTTCGCAAGATCGCCGAGCACGTCAAGCGTGGCATCTACGAGGCAGGCGGCTTTCCGGTCGAATTCCCCGTGTTCTCCAACGGCGAATCCAACCTGCGCCCCACGGCCATGCTCACGCGCAACCTGGCCAGCATGGACGTGGAAGAAGCCATTCGCGGCAACCCCATCGACGCGGTGGTGCTGCTGGTGGGCTGCGACAAGACCACGCCCGCACTGCTAATGGGTGCGGCCAGCTGCGACGTACCGGCCATCGTGGTCACGGGCGGGCCCATGCTCAACGGCAAGCTCGACGGCAAGGACATCGGCTCGGGCACGGCCGTGTGGCGCCTGCACGAATCGCTGAAGGCGGGCGAGATCAACGAGCACCAGTTCTTCGCGGCCGAGGCCGGCATGTCCCGCTCGGCAGGCACCTGCAACACCATGGGCACCGCCAGCACCATGGCCTGCATGGCCGAGTCGCTGGGCACCTCGCTGCCGCACAACGCAGCCATACCCGCCGTGGATGCGCGCCGCTACGTGCTGGCCCACATGTCGGGCCGCCGCATTGTGGAAATGGCGCACGAAGGGCTCACGCTCTCCAAGATCCTGACCCGCGAAGCGTTCGAGAACGCCATCCGCACCAACGCGGCCATTGGCGGATCGACCAACGCCGTGATCCACTTGAAGGCCATTGCCGGGCGCATCGGCGTGCAGCTGGAACTGGAGGACTGGACACGCATCGGCCGCGGCACGCCCACGTTAGTGGACCTGCAGCCCTCGGGCCGTTTTCTGATGGAAGAGTTCTACTACGCGGGCGGCCTGCCCGCCGTGCTGCGCCGCCTGGGCGAGAACAACCTGCTGCCCCACCCCAACGCCCTCACCGTCAACGGCAAGAGCCTGTGGGACAACGTGCGCGAAGCCCCGCAGTACAACGACGAGGTGATCCGCCCGATCAACAACCCGCTGATCGCCGATGGCGGCATCTGCATCCTGCGCGGCAACCTGGCGCCGCGTGGCGCGGTGCTCAAGCCCTCGGCCGCCTCGCCCGAGCTGCTCAAGCACCGGGGCCGCGCCGTGGTGTTCGAGAACCTGGAGCACTACAAGGAGCGCATCGTCGATGAGAACCTGGACATCGACGCGAGCTGCGTGATGGTGATGAAGAACTGCGGCCCCAAGGGCTACCCCGGCATGGCCGAGGTGGGCAACATGGGCCTGCCCCCGAAGCTGCTGCGCCAGGGCGTCAAAGACATGGTGCGCATCTCCGACGCCCGCATGAGCGGCACCGCCTACGGCACCGTGGTGCTGCACGTGGCGCCCGAGGCGGCTGCGGGCGGCCCGCTGGCTGCCGTGCGCGATGGCGACTTCATCGAGCTGGACTGCGACAACGGCCGACTGCACCTGGACATCAGCGACGAGGAGCTGGCCGCGCGCCTGGCCGCATTGGCTGGCACGGACAACGGCGGGCGCGGCGGCTACCAGCGCCTGTATGTGGACCATGTGCTGCAGGCCGACGATGGTTGCGACTTTGACTTCCTCGTTGGCTGCCGGGGCGCCGGTGTGCCACGGCACTCGCATTGACATGGAACACCCCCCTGAGTCGCTTCGCGCCTTCCCCCCGCTCTCGCATTGCTGCGCAATGCGGGCAGGGGGACGCAGCCAGCGCACGGAGCGAACGCGACATCGTCCATGTCGGGGCGGCCCTTGCGCGGCTGCCCGCGTCTGGGCCACGCCCCTTGCAAAATTCGCTACAAATTTGATAGCTACCAGCGCTTTATGGACAAGCGGTAGAGCCCTATTTCAATCAATTTACCTATACCCGCCATGCCAGTCACGCATTCCCTTCAGAACCCTCGCTATCGCGGCATCTTCCCCGTGGTGCCCACCACCTTCCACGAAGACGGCACGCTCGACCTCGAGAGCCAGAAGCGCTGCCTCGACTTCATGATCGACGCCGGTGTGGACGGCGTCTGCATCCTGGCCAACTTCTCCGAGCAGTTCTCGCTGTCGGATGCCGAGCGCGAGACACTGACCCGCACATCGCTGGAGCATGTGGCGGGCCGCGTGCCCGTCATCGTCACCACCACCCACTACGGCACCCGCGTGTGCGCCGAGCGCAGCCGCGCCGCGCAAGACATGGGTGCCGCCATGGTGATGGTGATGCCGCCCTACCACGGCGCCACCTTCCGCGTGCCTGAGGCGCAGATCTACGAGTTCTATGCCCGCGTGTCCGATGCCATCCGCATTCCGATCATGGTGCAGGACGCGCCCGCCAGCGGCACCGTGCTGTCGGCCCCGTTCCTCGCGCGCATGGCGCAGGAGATCGAGAACCTGGCTTACTTCAAGATCGAAGTGCCCGGCGCCGCGAGCAAGCTGCGCGAGCTGATCCGTCTGGGCGGCGATGCCATCGAAGGCCCGTGGGACGGCGAAGAGGCCATCACCCTGCTGGCAGACCTGGATGCCGGGGCAACGGGCGCGATGACGGGCGGCGCCTTCCCCGATGGCATCCGCCCCATCATCGAAGCGCACCGCCAGGGCGATGCCGACCTGGCCTTTGCGCTGTACCAACGCTGGTTACCGCTCATCAACCACGAGAACCGCCAGGGCGGCATCCTCACGGCCAAGGCGCTGATGAAGGAAGGCGGCGTGATCGCCTGCGAGGCAGGCCGCCACCCCTTCCCGGCCATGCACCCCGAGGTGCGGCGCGGCCTGATCGATATTGCGCGCCGCCTGGACCCGCTGGTGCTGCGCTGGGGCAAGTGAGCCGCCATGGCAGACACCGCCCACCTCTCTGACACCCGCCTGGTCGCCCTGGACTGGGGCACCAGCGCGCTGCGTGCCTTTCGCCTGGATGACCAAGGACAGGTGCTGGAACAGCGCCACCGCCCCTGGGGCATCATGAACCTGCCCCCGGCACCGGCAGGCCACACCGATACGGAACCCGGCGCGGCCTTCGAGCGTGCCTTGCAAGACGCCTGCGGCGACTGGTTGGCCGCCCTGCCCTCTCTGCCGGTGCTGGCCTGCGGCATGGTGGGCAGCGCGCAGGGCTGGCGTGAGGCCAAGTACCTGGACACGCCCACCTCGCTCGACGCCCTGGCACGCGGGCTGACTGTGGTGCACCGTGGCAACGCAATGCCCCTGCACATCGTGCCCGGTCTGCTGCAGCGCGGGGCCTTGCCCAATGTGATGCGCGGGGAAGAAACGCAGGTGCTTGGCGTGCTGGCCGATGCCGCCCTAGCAGGCCCAGGCCCAGTACTGGTGGGCCTTCCAGGCACACACAGCAAATGGGTGGTGGCACGGCAGCACCGCATCGAGCAGTTTCACACCTTCATGACGGGCGAGGTGTTTGCCGCCCTGCGCGAGCACACCATCCTGGGCAAGACGATGCAGGCACCGGCCGCACCCCACGACACCGCGTTTGCGCAAGGCCTGCAGGTGGCTCGCGGCAGCGATGCGGCACTGGGGCTGCTGTCGCACATCTTCAGCACGCGCACGCTGGGGCTGACCGGCGCCCTGCCCGCGACCGCGCAGGCCGACTACCTCTCGGGCCTGCTGATTGGGCACGAGATGGCCAGCCTGGCGCGCCTGTACCCGCCTGCCCCGCACGCGAGTAGCTCGCCCATGCCCCTGGTGCTGTGCGGCGAGGCCGACCTGTGCCGCCGCTATGCCATCGCCCTGCAGGCCTATGGATTCAACGCCCCCACGGTGGCCGCGCAGGCCACGGTGAGCGGCCTGTGGCACATCGCCCGGGCTGCTGGGCTGATAGCCCCAGGCCCGCTGCCCACCCCAACAACCCAAAGCCAAGCCGCATGAATGCCACCCACACGCCATTGATCCAGGCCCTGCAGCAGTGCGGCCTGATCGCCATCCTGCGCGGGGTGCAGCCCCACGAGGTGGTGGCCATTGGCCACGCGCTGTACGACGCTGGCTTTCGCACCATCGAAGTGCCGCTCAACTCCCCCGAGCCCCTGGCCAGCATCCGCGCACTGCGCGATGCGCTACCCGCTGACTGCCTGGTGGGCGCGGGCACCGTGCTCACACCCCAGGCCTGCGCCGACGTGGCCGCTGCGGGCGGGCAAGTCATCGTCATGCCGCACAGCGACCCCGCAGTGATCCGCGCGGCCAAGGCGGCGGGCCTGGCCTGCGCCCCCGGGGTGGCCACGTTGACCGAGGCCTTTGCGGCTCTGGCCGCAGGGGCCGATGTGCTCAAGCTGTTCCCGGCCGAGGCCCTGGCCCCAGCGGTACTCAAGGCCTGGCGCGCCGTGCTGCGCCCGCCCGTGGCCTTGCTGCCCGTGGGCGGCATCACCCCCGACAACCTGGCGCCCTATGCCGCGGCGGGGGCCAGCGGCTTTGGCCTGGGCTCGGCCCTGTACCGCCCCGGCGACAGCGCCGAGCAAGTGGCCCGCAACGCGGCTGCATTCGTCCAGGCCTGGCGCCACGCGTATCCAACTAGCGCGGTTTGAACCCAACCCTCTACGGTCCTTTTTGCATCCATGAAAATCACCCGACTGACCACCTACCTTGTGCCACCCCGCTGGTGCTTTCTCAAGATCGAAACCGATGAAGGCATCGTGGGCTGGGGCGAGCCCATTCTGGAAGGCCGCGCCCAGAGCGTCGCTGCCGCCGTGGCAGAGCTGGGCGAGTACCTGATCGGCAAAGACCCCCGGCGCATTGAAGACCACTGGACGGTGCTGTACCGGGGCGGTTTTTACCGGGGCGGCGGCATCCACATGAGCGCGCTGGCGGGCATTGACCAGGCGTTGTGGGACATCAAGGGCAAAGCCCTGGGCGTGCCGGTGTCCGAGCTGCTGGGGGGCAATGTGCGCGACCGCATCCGGGTCTACAGCTGGATTGGCGGCGACCGCCCCAGCGAGACGGCGGCTGCTGCCAAAGCGGCCGTGGCGCGGGGCTTTACCGCCGTGAAGATGAATGGCACCGAAGAACTGCAGTACGTGGACACGTTTGACAAGGTGGAGCGCTGCCTGCAGAACGTGGCCGCGGTGCGCGAGGCCGTGGGCCCCAACGTGGGCATTGGCGTGGATTTCCATGGACGGGTGCACAAGCCCATGGCCAAGGTGCTGTTCAAAGAACTGGAGCCGTATCGGCTGATGTTCATCGAGGAGCCCGTGCTGAGCGAGCACTACGAGGCCCTCAAGGAGTTGGCCCACCTGTCGTCCACGCCCATTGCGCTGGGCGAGCGGCTGTACTCGCGCTGGGACTTCAAGCGCATCCTGTCGGAAGGCTATGTGGACATCATCCAGCCCGATCCATCGCACTCGGGCGGCATCACCGAAACGCGCAAGATCGCCGCCATGGCCGAGGCCTACGACGTGGCCCTGGCCCTGCACTGCCCGCTGGGGCCCATCGCCTTGGCGGCCAACTTGCAGCTGGACGGGGTTTGCTACAACGCCTTCATCCAGGAGCAAAGCCTGGGCATCCACTACAACGCCAGCAACGACTTGCTGGACTATGTGAGCAACCACGAAGTCTTCTCTTACGAGGACGGCATGGTGGCCATTCCACAAGGCCCTGGGCTGGGCATTGAAGTGAACGAAGCCTATGTGCAGGAGCGCGCCCAGCAAGGCCACCAATGGCGCAATCCGGTGTGGCGCCACCGGGACGGCAGCTTCGCGGAGTGGTGATTCTTAAGCCACCGTTGCAAATTGTGTCTTCATCGTGACGGACTTGATATTAATCAATTAGGCTTTTTGGGGGCACTCGTACAGTCGGCGCTTTACTGCTCCTACGCACTGACATGGCCATCGAACTCTATCGTGACAAGAACCACGCATGCCTCATGTTCACCGACCTCATCGAGGAAGATGGACAGGCAGTGCAGGCCAATCAGTTTTTGATCGTGGACGATGACACCGGGGCCATCATCGACCCCGGTGGCAACCTGGCATTCAACGAGCTGTTCATGGGGATGACCAAGCATTTCCCCCCACACAAGCTGTCGTACCTGATCGCCTCCCACGCCGACCCAGACATCATTGCCTCGCTGGACCGCTGGATGACCAGCACCAAGGCCACGCTGGTCATCTCGCGGGTGTGGGAGCGCTTTGCACCGCACTTCACCAAGGTGGGCAAGACTGAGAACCGCGTGATCGGCGTGCCCGACGGCGGCGGCCATCTGCCCCTGGGTCGGCACGAGCTGGTGCTGCTGCCTGCGCACTTCATGCATTCCGAAGGCAACTTCCACTTCTACGACCCGGTTAGCAAGATCCTGTTCACAGGCGACCTGGCGGTGTCCATGATGTCTGGCGCAGAAGCCGCTCGCCCCATCACCGACCTGAAGGCGCACATCCCGCGCATGGAAGGCTTTCACCGCCGCTACATGGTGTCTAACAAGATCCTGCGACTGTGGGTGACCATGGCACGGCAGTTGGACATCGCCATGCTGGTGCCCCAACACGGCGCCCCCATCATGGGCAAGCAGGCCATCAACGACTTTTTCGACTGGATCGAAAACCTCAAGTGCGGCATTGACCTGTTTGACGACCGTGCCTACCAAATCCCCACGGCCCACATCGACCCTGTGACGCGCCAAATGCGCCCTGCCTTGCGGCAAGTCGCAGGCTGAGCAGATTCGGGCCAACGCGGCTGCAGGCGGCCGTGCGCGCCCTGCGGTCCGTCAGGCCGCCGCAGGCTCGGCCCAGAGGTGGCAGGCCATGTCGCCCACGCGTGCCAGGGCCTGCAAATGCTCCAGCGACCAATCCCCGCCCACCCCGATGCGCAGGCAGTTGCGAAAGCGGCCACTGGCGCTGAACAGCGTGCCAGGCGCTACCAAAATGCGCTCGGGCAAGCAGGCCTCGTGCAAGCGGTTGGCGTCCATTCCGCGTGGCAACTCCACCCACAGCAGCAGGCCCCCTGGCGGATCGCTGACCCGCGTGCCTTGCGGGAAATGTGCGGCGATGGTGCTGCGCACCGCGTCCATGCGGGCCGCCACCGCAGCACGCAGTTGGCGCATGGACGCCGCATGGCCCGCCTGGGTGATCAGATCGGCCAGTGCCAGCTCCAGCACCGCCGACTGCCCGCCCGCCTGCAAGTCCTTGATGCCCCGCAGCTTGCTGGCCCAGCGCCCGGCCTCCACCCACCCCAGGCGCAGCCCCGGTGCCAGCGTTTTCGAGAACGAGTCGCACAGCATGACGTGGCCCGTGGTGTCGTATGACTTCACGGCACGGCGCATCTCATTGACCTCGACCAGATCGTTGTAGATCGCATCCTCGATCACCGCGATACCGTGGCGCGAGGCCATCTGCGCCAACCGCTTGCGCTCGCCCTGCGGCATGCAACTGCCCAAGGGGTTGCTCAGGGTCGGCACCACCAACACGGCCTTGACGGGTTGCGTGTCCAGCGCCAGTTGCAACGCATCCAGTGACAAACCGTGGCGTGGGTGGGTGGGAATCTCCAACGCCTTGAGGTGCAGGCCCTGCAGCACCTCCAGAAACGAGAAATGCGTGGGGGACTCCAGCGCCACCACATCGCCCGGCTGGGTGACGGTGCGCAGGCACAGGGCAATGCTGTCCATGCAGCCGCCAGTGACCACGATGTTCTCCGGGTCCAGGCTGCAACCCAATCCCACGGCATAGCGCGCCAAGGCACGGCGGGCCTCTTCATGGCCGGACGACGACGGGTAGGTGCACAGCAAGTGCCGGTGCCTCTGCGCCGCCCGGGTCACGGCGCGGCGCACGCGGTCAGGGTTGAACAGATCCGGCCCGGGAGTGCCACTGCTGAACGAGAACATGCCCTCGGGCTGCTGGCGCCCCAGAATGCGCTGCCCCAGCCAGTCCACCGACACGTCACGCGGCCGGCGCATGGGGCGCGGGGTGCTGGGCTCGGGCAGACTCACAGGCCGCGCCGCCACAAAAAACCCTGAGCGCGGGCGCGCAGTGACCAGCCTGGCATCTTCCAGCCAGTGGTAGGCCTGCACCACCGTGGTTTGCGCCACGCCGTGCTGGCGCGCCAGTTCACGCACCGAGGGCAGCTTCTCGCCCCGGGCCAAGGTGCCGTTGCGAATCAGCTGCGCCAGCTGCTCGGCAATCTGAAGGTACAGCGGTGGGGAGTCATCGGTAGCCATGGCTGCATTCTGTACTGACAAGCCCACAGGCAGCCAGTACAGAGCTGCATGGGTGCGTACAGTACAGATGCACTGTACTGCCCATCTGTACTGCCCCAGATAGCGCCTGCCTGTGGCTGGCCTTCAGCGCCACCTGCCCGCACAGTGGACGCCATGAACACACAGCCCCGCCCCCTCCCCTCGCCGCCCACCGCCGCCCAAACTGCACCGGGTGCCCTGTCCCTTCAATGGAAGCGCCAACCCCTGCCGCCACGGCAGGCTGTGCAGGTGCTGGACTTCCGCGCGGGCGAAATCGCTTTGCTGGAAGTGGAAGACGGCCGCGTCTGGGTGACCTGCGACGGGTTGCTGGAAGACTATTTTCTGGAAGCAGGCCAGCGCCTGTCCTTCACCGGCCCGGCCCGCCTGCGCGTGAGCGCCGAGGGGCCACGCACAGCACGCCTGCTGTGGGCGCGGCACCAGGCCGAGGCGGGCGCGACCTACCCGCCCGCAGCGACGGTGCCAGCGCCACCACTGAGCGTAGTACCCGCTGCAGCCGCCGCACCGTCGCAGCCGCTGCCGCGCGGGGCGATCAGCGCGGCTTGAGGGGGGTCTTCAGGCGCATCTCGGCCGCCTGTGCGTGGGCCTGCAGGCCCTCGCCGTAGGCCAGCTCGGCGGCGATGGTGCCCAGCACCTGGGCGCCCGCCTCGCTCACCTCGATGAGGCTGCTGCGTTTCTGGAAGTCGTACACGCCCAGCGGGGATGAGAAGCGTGCCGTGCCGCTGGTGGGCAGCACGTGGTTGGGGCCTGCGCAGTAGTCGCCCAGGCTTTCGGAGGTGTAGGCCCCCAGGAAGATCGCGCCCGCGTGGCGCAGCAACGGCTCCCAGCGGTGTGGGTCGGTGCTGCTCACCTCCAGGTGTTCCGGTGCGATGCGGTTGCTGATCGCGCAGGCTTCTTCCATGTCCTTCGTCAGGATCAGTGCGCCCCGGCCGGTGAGGCTCTTGGCGATGATCTCGGCGCGCGGCATGGTGGGCAGCAGGCGGTCGATCTCGCGCTGCACGGCGTCGAGGTAGGCGGCGTCGGGGCACAGCAGGATGCTCTGCGCCAACTCGTCGTGTTCGGCCTGGCTGAAGAGGTCCATGGCCACCCAGTCCGGCGGCGTGGTGCCGTCGGCCAGCACCAGGATTTCGCTCGGGCCTGCAATCATGTCGATGCCCACGGTGCCGAACACGCGCTTCTTGGCGCTGGCCACGTAGGCGTTGCCGGGGCCAGTGATCTTGTCCACCTTGGGCACGGTGGCCGTGCCGTAGGCCAACGCCGCCACGGCTTGCGCGCCGCCGATGGTGAAGGCGCGGGTCACACCGGCCACGTAGGCGGCTGCTAGCACCAGCTCGTTGCGCTCGCCCTTCGTCGAGGTACCCTCGCCCGTTCCGCCGGTTGCCACGCTGCCGCGCACGGGCGTGGGCACAACCATGATGATCTCTTGCACACCCGCCACATGGGCCGGGATGGCGTTCATCAGCAGGCTGGACGGGTACGCCGCTTTGCCACCGGGCACGTAGATGCCCACACGGTCCAGCGGCGTGACCTTCTGGCCCAGCAAGGTGCCGTCTTCGTCGCGGTAGCTCCAGCTCTCGCCCGAAGCCTTCTTTTGCGCCTCGTGGTAGCTGCGCACGCGCTTCGCTGCGGCCTGCAGGGCGTCGCGCTGAGCCTGCGGAATGGCGTCGAACGCGGCCTTGAAGTCGGCCTGGGTCAGCTCCAGCGCCGCCATGTCGGGGGCCGAGAGACCATCGAAGCGGGCGGTGTACTCCAGCACCGCCGCATCGCCGCGCTTTTGCACATCGGCCAGGATGTCGGCCACGCGCTGCTCGATGGCCGCGTCGGTGTCGGCAGACCAATGCAGGCGGGCTGCAAAATCAGCCTCAAAAGTGGCTGCAGCGGTTGAAAGACGAGCGGGAGCAGCTACTAAATTCATAGTGTGGTGCGCGGGGTGCGGTTCAGTTCTTTTCGGCAGGGATGGCAGACGCAAAGGCATCAATGATGCGGCGCAGCGGCTCGCGCTTGAGCTTGAGCGCCGCCTGGTTGACCACCAGCAGCGAGCTGATGTCCATGATGCGCTCCACCTCAACCAAATGGTTGGCCTTGAGGGTGTTGCCGGTGGAGACCAGGTCCACGATGGCATCGGCCAAGCCAGTGAGCGGGGCCAGCTCCATGCTGCCGTAGAGCTTGACCATGTCCACGTGCACACCCTTGGTGGCAAAGAACTCGCGGGCGATGGAGGTGTACTTGGTGGCCACCTTCAGGCGCGAGCCTTGCTTGACGGCGCGCTCGTAGTCAAAGTCTTTGCGCACGGCCACGCTCACGCGGCACTTGGCGATGCGCAGGTCCAGCGGCTGGTACAGGCCTTGGCTGCCGTGTTCGATCAGGGTGTCCTTGCCCGTCACCCCCAGGTCAGCGCCGCCGTATTCCACATAGGTGGGCACGTCGGACGCACGCACCAGCACCACGCGCACATCGGGCTGGTTGGTGGGCAGGATGAGCTTGCGCGATTTCTCGGGGTCTTCCAGCACCTCGATGCCCGCGGCGGCCAGCAGCGGCAGGGTTTCTTCAAAAATGCGGCCCTTGGAAAGCGCCAGGGTGATCATCGTCATGTCTTTACTCACTGTTTCTTGCCTGCTACTGCACTGTGATCTGTGAGCGCACCATGCACGGGACGCCGTGCAAGGGCCGCCCCGCCGCACTGGCGTCGTCCCCCTTCCCACGCGCAGCGTGAGAGAAGGGGGAAGCGGAGAAGCCGCACAGGGGGTTGCCCTTCATGCCACTCTTTCAATGTCGGCACCAATGCCGCGCAGCTTCGCTTCCACGCAGTCATAGCCACGGTCCAGGTGGTAGATGCGGTCCACCATGGTTTCGCCATCGGCCACCAGGCCGGCAATGACCAAGCTGGCCGAGGCGCGGAGGTCGGTGGCCATCACGGTGGCGCCGGACAGGCGGGGCACGCCCTCGATCACGGCCACCTTGCCGTCCACCTGAATTTTGGCGCCCAGGCGCACCAGCTCGTTGACGTGCATGAAGCGGTTTTCAAAAATCGTCTCGGTCACCGTGGCCGTGCCCTGCGCGATGCAGTTGAGCGCCATGAACTGGGCCTGCATGTCGGTAGGGAAACCGGGGTATTCGGTGGTGCGAAAGCCCTGCGCCTTGAGCGTGGCCGCGCCCGCGCTTTGCACGCGGATGCCGCCCTCCACCGCTTGCACAGTGGCGCCCGCTTCGCGCAGCTTTTCAATCACGGCGTCGAGGTGGTCTGCGCGCCCATGGCGCAGCACCACATCACCGCCCGTAGCGGCCACGGCGCACAGAAAGGTGCCTGCCTCAATGCGATCGGCCACCACGCGGTGGATGCAGCCGTGCAGTTTTTCAACGCCCTGGATGCGGATGCGGCTGGTGCCGTGGCCTTCGATTTGGGCGCCCATGGCGATCAGCATCTCGGCCAGGTCGGTGATCTCGGGCTCCTGCGCGGCGTTTTCCAGCACCGTTTCGCCCTCGGCCAGTGCGGCGGCCATCATGAAGTTCTCGGTGCCCGTCACCGTGACCATGTCGGTGGTGATGCGGGCGCCCTTCAGGCGCTTCCAGCCTGCGGGCAATTTGGCGATCATGTAGCCGTGCTCGACCACGATCTCGGCCCCCATGGCGGCCATGCCCTTGATGTGCTGGTCCACCGGGCGCGAGCCGATGGCGCAGCCGCCGGGCAGCGACACCGTGGCCTCGCCAAAGCGGGCCAGCAGCGGGCCGAGCGCCAGCACCGAGGCGCGCATGGTCTTGACCAATTCGTACGGGGCTTCGGGCGTGTTGAGCGCGCTGGCGTCGATGCGCACGGTGCCGTCGTCCGAGCGGTCGGCGGTCACGCCCATGTTGCGGATGAGTTTGAGCATGGTGCTCACGTCCTGCAGCTGGGGCACGTTGAGCAGGGTCACAGGCTCGGCCGTGAGCAGTGCGGCGCACAACTCCGGCAGGGCGGCATTTTTGGCACCAGACACCAGCACCTCGCCTTGCAAGGGGTGGCCGCCGCGAATCAGGAGTTTGTCCATCTCAAAAAACCAGAATAATAATAAAAAGTGCCTCTAGCGCTTATCCAATAAGCGCTAGCAGCTATCAATACAGGAGCAAACCACTCAGGCTTGCTGGGCCGCCCATTCGGCGGGGGTGAACGTTTTCATGGACAAGGCATGCACCTCGTCGGTCTGCATCCGGTTGCCCAGGGTGGCGTACACCGCACGCTGGCGTTGTAGGGTGCGCTGGCCCTCGAACGTGGCCGAAACGATGGTCGCATACCAGTGGCGGCCATCGCCTTCGAGCGTGATGTGTTCGCAAGCGATGCCAGCGGCGATGAGGTCTTTGAGTTGGTCAGCGGTCATAGAGGGGCGCTCGGAGTCAGTGAGAACTGACGCAAATCGGGATGCAACATCCGCCTCGTCATAGGGATCCTCTGCACGAATCGAGCGGTAAGTGTGCACTGTGGAGCGGGATGGGCTGCAAGGCGCAAAACGCAGCAATAGCCGTAGCTATTGCGAGTATTTGCAACGCAGCAGACCGCCCGATTCCGCAGATGCACGCGGCGCGGTGATTCGTGCAGAGGATCCCTAGAGGGAAGCGCTTGCCTGAACCTTGTTTTGCGTCAGTCATGTCAGTTTCTAATTTTGTAGCCGGTGCGCAGCAGGTGCACGGCCAGCGCGCTCACAGCCAGCCAGGCAATGCCCACGATGCCCAGGCTCAGCCAAGGGGACGTGTCGCTCTGGCCAAAGAAGCCATAGCGGAAGCCGTCGATCATGTAGAAGAACGGGTTGAGGTGGCTCACCGCCTGCCAAAAAGGCGGCAGCGACTGGATCGAATAGAACACGCCCGACAGGAAGGTCATGGGCACGATGATGAAGTTCTGGAACGCCGCCATCTGATCGAACTTGTCGGCCCAAAGCCCGGCAATCAGCCCCAGCGTGGCCAGCAGCGCGGCCCCCAGCAAGGCAAACACCAGAATCCACAGGGGTGCCGCAAATTCGGGCCGCGCAAACGCCAGCGTGACGACAAACACCCCCAAGCCCACCGCCAGCCCCCGCACAATGGACGAGCCCACATAGGCCACAAACCAGGCCCAGTGCGACAGCGGCGTGAGCAGCACAAACACCAGGCTGCCCATGATCTTGCTCTGAATGAGGCTGGACGAGCTGTTGGCAAAGGCGTTTTGCAGCACGCTCATCATCACGAGGCCGGGCACCAGGAACGCGGTGTAGCTGATGCGGTCGTAGACCTTGACGTGGTCTTCAAGCACATGGCCGAAGATCAGCAGGTACAGCACGGCGGTGAGCACGGGCGCGGCCACGGTCTGGAAGCTGACCTTCCAGAACCGCAAAACTTCTTTGTAAAACAGCGTTTGCCAACCCGTCATATCGCGACGCCCTCCAGGCGGATGTTCGATGCCGAGGTTCCGGACATCACCTGCAAAAACACGTCTTCCAGATCAGGCCGGCGGATCTCCATGTCCTGCACATCGACGCCCGCAATGCGCAGCGCAGCCAGGTGGTTCTCGATCTCGGCGGCGTCGTGCGCAGGCAATTGCACGATACGGCCGGTGACCCGGGCCACGGCAGCCAGCGCGGGGGGCAGCATGGCGTCGGTCTTGAACTGCAGCACACTGCCCGAAGCGGCCTTGAGCAGCTCGGACGTGCGGTTGAGCGCCACCACCTGCCCCGCCTTGAGCATGGCGATGCGGCCACACAGGGCCTCGGCCTCTTCCAGGTAGTGGGTGGTGAGCAGCACGGTGTGCCCTTCCTTGTTCAGCCGGGCGATGAAATGCCACAGGGTCTGGCGCAGTTCCACATCCACACCAGCCGTGGGCTCATCGAGCACGATGATGGGCGGCTTGTGCACCAGCGCCTGGGCCACCAGCACGCGGCGCTTCATGCCGCCCGAAAGCTGGCGCATGTTGGCATTGGCCTTGTCGGCCAGGCCGAGGTTTTCGAGCAGTTCGTCGATCCAGGCGTCGTTGTTCTTCACGCCGAAGTAACCCGACTGGATGCGCAGCGCCTCGCGCACATTGAAGAACGGGTCAAACACCAACTCCTGCGGCACGATGCCCAGCTTGCGGCGGGCGTCGGCGTAGTTCGCCTGCACATCGCTGCCTTGCACCAGCACGCGCCCGCTGCTGGCACGGGCCAGCCCGGCGAGGATGCTGATGAGGGTGGTTTTGCCGGCCCCGTTGGGGCCGAGGAGTCCGAAGAACTCGCCTTGTTCAATGTCCAGGCTGACCTGGTTCAGTGCCTGGAAAGGGCCTTTGGGCGTAGCAAAGGTCTTGGAGATGGCTTGGAATGAGACTGCGGGCATGAAGCCCCTGATTTTAAGGCTTGGGCAACATCTGCGCTCGCCTGCGCCCATCAAACTGCGTGGTTCAGCAGGCCATCTACCCCATAAAGGCCGGCCATGCCCGCCAACGCACCGGGCAGCCCCTGCACGCCAAACCCCAGGCCCGAAGCCAGCGCCTCGCGCCGAAATTCAAGCAGCACCGCCAGCGCCGAGGTGTCAAACACCTGTAGGGGCGCGGCGTCCACCACCAAAGCGCTGCCGGGCAAAGCGCCCTTCAGGGACTGCAGCAACTGGGCCAGGCAGGCCGTGGCCTGCCGGTGGGTCAGCTCGGCAGGCAGGCGCAGCGCGGCGGGGGCAGTGGTGGTCATAGGCTTGAGTGTGCAAACAGCGCTATCAGCGCCTTCAGCCCTTGGCGGCGTTGGACTTGTTGCGCGCCACCAGGGTTTCGATCAGGCCATCGATGCCCTTGGCATTGATCTCCTGCGCAAACTGGCTGCGGTAAGTCTCGACCAACCACACGCCCAGCACGTTGAGGTTGTAGATCTTCCAGCCAGCGCCCTCACCCGGCGTCTTCTCCAGCCGGTATTCCAGCTGGATCGGGTCGCCCTTGCCCACGATTTCGGTGCGCACCAGCACATCCTTGTCCTCGGCTCCGGCACGCAGGGGCTTCATCTGCACCGTCTGGTCGTTCACCTGGGCCAGGGCACCGGCATAGGTGCGCACCAGCAGGATCTTGAACTCTTCCTGCAAGCGCTTTTGCTGCTCAGGCGTGGCCTGGCGCCAGCCTGGCCCCACAGCCGCAGCGGTCATGCGGCGGAAGTTAACGTTGGGCATCACGGTCTTGTCGACCAGTGCGATCACCTTGTTGATGTCCCCCGCCTGGATGGCCTTGTCACCGCGCACGGTGTTGAGCACATCCACCGACAGGCGCTTGATCAGCGCATCCGGTGTTTCATCGGCTGCCATGGACACCATGGGCAAGCCCAGGGCCAAAACGGTGCCAGCAACCAGGGCCACACGGCCCAACAAACGTCGATTCATCATGTCTTTTCAGCTCCGGCCGCACACCGTGCGGCCCTTCGTAGGATTTTGTGGTCATCCACCTGCACAGAGGCTTCAGCCGTGTACCAAGGTGCAAGCAACTGCAACATCCAGGCCAAGGCCTGCTGGCTGCTCAGCCCACCCATGCGCTACTCAACGGTCGGGTTCTGGGGGCAGCATGCCGTCGTTGGCGCCTTTGTCGGCATCGTCCCGGAACAGAGGTTCGCTCGACTGCCCTTGGCGTACCTGCATGAACACGTCCCGCGTGAAGGAGTATTTGTCGAGCGCAGCGCTGTCAATCACCGCCCCCGCACGCAGCAAATTGGCCCGCGTATCGACGATGCGCAGCGCGTACAGCGAATTGCGCGCCGCCACAGGGTCCACATACCGCACCGGGTTGCCAGCCGCATCGACAGGCAGTGCCACGGTGTCGCGCAACGTGGAGGGCCCCAACAGCGGCAGCACCACGTAAGGCCCGGTGCCCACACCCCAGCGGCCCAGCGTCAGACCAAAGTCCTGGCGCGAGCGGTCGATGCCCATTTCACTGGCCACATCCAGCAAGCCACCCAAGCCAAACAGGGTGTTCACGTTCACGCGCATGAAGCTGTTGGCGGCGCCTTCGGCGCGCAGTTGCAGTACGTTGTTCACAAACGACCACACGTCGGCCAGGTTGCCAAAGAAATTGCTCACGCCAGTGCGCACGGGTGCAGGCGTCACCTCCACATAGGCCGTGGACACCGGCTTGAGGACCGCCTCATCCACATGGTCATTGAAGCGGGTCATGCTGCGGTTGTAGGACTCGAACGGGTCGTCCGGATTGGAGTGCGGCCCCGTGGCGCAGCCTGCCAAGGCGGCAACGGCCAGCAAAGGAATGGCTCGGCGGGCCTGGCGCGCAGCAAAGGCGTGCAACGCTGTGGAGCGGGCCACCCGCGTGGCTGTCAATGTCGTTTTCATTTGGTCGTCCCCGCTGCGGCGGGCTTGCTGCCGTCTTCGGCCTTGTTGTAGAGGAATTGCCCGATCAGGTTTTCGAGCACCACCGCCGACTGCGTGGCGGTGACGGTGTCGCCCGCAGCCAGGTTCTTTTCATCGGCCCCGGCTTCAATGCCGATGTACTGCTCGCCCAGCAGGCCGCTGGTGAGGATTTTCAGCGAGCTGTCTTTGGGGAAAGCATAGCGATCCTCCATCGACAGCGTGACCCGCGCCTGGAAGGTCTTGTCGTCAAACGTGATGGATTCCACGCGCCCCACGAGCACGCCCGCGCTGCGCACGGCTGCCTGGGGCTTGAGCCCGCCAATGTTGTCAAAACGCGCCGTGATGCGGTAGCCCTTTTGAAAGCTCAGGCTCAGCAAATTGGCCGACTGCAGCGCCAAAAACACCAGCGCCACCGCCCCCAGCATCACAAACAATCCTACCCACACATCATTTTTTGAGCGTTGCATCGCTGCTTCCTTCCACCACCGGCCGGGCCGGGGTCAAATACTGAACATCAAGGCCGTGAGGACAAAGTCCAGCGCCAGCACCGACAGAGAGGCAATCACCACCGTGCGGGTGGTGGCCCGTGCCACGCCCTCAGGGGTGGGGCGGGCCACAAAGCCCTGCAAAAGCGCCACAAAGGTCACGGTGAAACCAAACACCAGGCTCTTGAGCACGCCATTGCCCACGTCTTTCCAGACATCGACGCCGCCTTGCATCTGGCTCCAGAACGCGCCGGGATCGATACCGATCATCAGCACGCCCACCACCCATCCACCAATCACCCCCACCGCGCTGAACACAGCGGCCAGCAATGGCATGGTGATGACGCCCGCCCAAAAGCGCGGCGCCAGAATGCGGCGAACCGGGTCCACCGCCATCATCTCCATGGCGCTGAGCTGCTCGCCCGCGCGCATCAAGCCGATCTCGGCCGTGAGCGACGTGCCCGCACGGCCTGCAAACAGCAAGGCGGTGACCACGGGCCCCAGCTCACGCACCAGCGACAAGGCCACCAACAAGCCCAGCGCCTCGGAAGACCCATAGCGCTGCAGCGTGTAATACCCCTGCAGCCCCAGCACAAAGCCCACAAACAGGCCCGACACGGCAATGATGGCCAGCGAGTAGTTGCCCAAGAAATGCACTTGGTCGCGCACCAGAGCGGGCCGCGCAAACACCGCCCCTACCAATTGCAGCAGCCGGGCAAACAGGCGGGCGCCATGCCCCACATCGGCCAACTTGGAGCGCACGGCAAAGCCCACGCTTGCGGGGTGGAACCAGTTCATGAGCGGGTGCCTGTGAGAGGGCCAAAATCCTGCGCAGCGTCAGACCCAGGGTAATGAAACGGCACAGGCCCCACGGGCAAGGCATGCACAAACTGGTGTACCAGCGGATCGGTGCTGGCCATCACCTCGGCGGGCGTGCCCTGCGCGGCCACCACACCGGCGCCCAAGATGATGACGTGATCGGCCAGTCGGAACGTCTCGGCCAGGTCGTGCGAGACCAGCACACTGGTCAGCCCCATGGCATCGTTGAGCTGCCGGATCAGCTGGGCTGTGGTGCCCAGCGAAATCGGATCGAGCCCCGCAAAAGGCTCGTCGTACATGATGAGCTCTGGGTCCAGCGCGATGGCGCGGGCCAGCGCCACGCGCCGGGCCATGCCGCCGGAGATCTGGCTGGGCATCAGGTCGCGCGCGCCGCGCAGGCCCACGGCGTTGAGCTTCATGAGCACCACGTCACGGATCAGTGCCTCAGAAAGATCGGTGTGCTCGCGCAGCGGAAAGGCCACGTTTTCAAACACGCTCAGGTCGGTGAACAGCGCGCCAAACTGAAACAGCATGCCCATGCGGCGGCGCACAGCAAACAGGCCCGCCGTGTCCATGCGGCCCACCTCTTGCCCATCAAACAGCACCTGGCCGTGCTGGGCACGCTGCTGCCCGCCAATCAAACGCAGCACCGTGGTTTTGCCACCGCCCGAGGCCCCCATCAGCGCCGTGACCTTGCCTCGCGGCACTTGCAGCGATACGTCGCGCAGGATCACCCGGTCCCCATAGGAGAAGGTCACGTTGCGCAAATCAACGAGGGCAGAAGCGTCAGGCATTCAAAAAGAAGGGAGAGTCGAGAAGACAGGGGCAAACCCGGATTGTCGCGGACAGCGATTCGCCACAACGGCCGCTATGGTAACGCAAGGCAACATACATACATTCGTGTTTGTTTGTTTCCCAAACACGAATGCTGTGTTCGCCAAAACCGGGCCAGTGCGGGGCGACCTCACAGCATATGGTTCAAGAAAGCGCGGCTGCGCTCATGTCCCGGCCCCGCAAAAAACTCGGCCGCAGGGCGGGTTTCCAGCAATTCGCCCTGGTCCATGAACGCCACGGTGTGCGCCACTTCGCGGGCAAAACCCATCTCGTGCGTCACCACCAGCATGGTCATGCGCTCCTGGGCCAAGGCGCGCATGGTGCGCAGCACCTCGCCGGTCAGTTCAGGGTCCAGGGCCGATGTGGGCTCGTCAAACAGCATGATGTCGGGCTCCATGGCCAGCGCCCGGGCAATGGCCACGCGCTGCTTTTGCCCACCCGACAGGCGCGAGGGATAGTTGTCTTGCTTGGCGCGCAGCCCCACCTTGTCCAGCAATGCCTCAGCACGGGCCACGGCCTGATCGCGCGCCATGCCCTGCACCACCATGGGCGCTTCGATGAGGTTCTCCAGCACCGTGAGGTGCGGAAACAGGTTGAAGTGCTGGAACACCATGCCAGTTTTGCGGCAGATGCGGCGCACCTCGGTCTCGCTCGCGTAGCTGCAACGCCCGGCAGCATCGGTCTGGGCCAAGGTTTGGCCTTCAATGGCGATGTGGCCACGGTCAATGGTTTCGAGGTGGTTCAGGCAGCGCAAAAACGTACTCTTGCCAGACCCCGAAGGCCCGATCAGCGCCACCACTTCGCCCTGCCCCACGGTGAGCGACACATTGCGCAGCACAGGCACCCGGCCAAAGGCCTTGTGGATACCGCGCGCCTCGATCATGGGCTGGCCTGGGTTGTCCATGGCCCCATGCTCACTCGTCGTGCTTGGCATAACGCTTCTCCAGACGCTGGAAGCCCCAGGTCAACACCAGGGTCATGACAAGGTAAAAAGCCGCCGCCGCGATAAAGGGCGTGGTGGTGAAGTCGCGCTGCACAATGCCCCGCGCTGCGCGCAAAAGGTCGTTGAGGGCCAGCACGTAGATCAGCGAAGTGTCTTTGACCAGGGTGATGGTTTCGTTGCTCATGGGCGGCAAAATGCGCCGCACCATTTGTGGCAGCACGATGCGGCGCATCGTTTGCCCATAGGTCATGCCCAGCACCTTGGCGCCTTCATACTGACCCCGGTCGATCGACTGAATGCCCGAACGAAAGATCTCTGCAAAGTAGGCGGCATAGTTCAGCGCAAAGGCCACCACCGCCGCCGGAAAATCCGGCAGCCGCACGCCAATGACAGGCACAAACGGCAGCGCAAAGTAGATGAACAGCATCTGCAGCATGAGCGGCGTGCCCCGCATGAGCCAGATGTAGCCGCTGACGAAGCCCGACAGGGCCTTCCTGCGCGACACCCGCGCCAGCGCCAGCGCCAGCCCAAGCGGCACGGCCAGCGCCAGCGTGATGGCGAACAGCTTCAGGGTGACCGTGGCGCCCTGCGCCAGCGGTCCCAGGAGGGAGAGAACGTAGTCCATGCTGTCGCGACAGTTCAGTATGTTTTGTACGCGGCCGTCAGCACGGGCGCGGCCCAAGCCAGCGGCCACCGCGCAAGGGCCTGAGCTGGCCGCGCCGCCCCGCCGCGCTGGTGGCGTCCCCCTTCCCGGCTCGCGCAGCGAGACGAGAGAAGGGGGAAGCGGCGCAGCCGCTCAGGGGGTTGTACCTTGTTATTTGATGATGTTCTTACCAAACCATTGCTCAGCAATCTTGGCGGCAGCACCATCGGCCTTCATGTCGGCCAGGGCCTTGTCCAGCTTGCCTTGCAAAGCGGCGTCGTCCTTGCGCACGCCCACGCCGTAGTCTTCGGTGCCAAAGTGGGCATCCAGCACCACGTATTCCTGGGGCTTCTTGGCCACGTAATAGCGGCCCACCACCTCATCGACCACCACCGCGTCCAGACGGCCGGTGGACAGGTCCATCAGCGCGGTCACGTTGTCGCCAAAGGTCTTGAACTCCTTGAAGGTCTTGAAAACCGCGTCTTCCTTCTTCACGGCGTCCACCGCACTGCTGCCCTCCTGGGCCCCCACGGCCTTGCCCGCCAGGTCGGCCTTGGTCTTGACGCTGGACTGCGCGGCCACCACGATGATCTGGTGGTTTTCCATGTACGGCGCGGTGAAGGCAATGTTCTGCTTGCGCTCTTCGGTGATGGTCAGGCCGTTCCACAAGGCGTCCACGCGCTTGCCCGACAGCTCGGCCTCTTTGGCGCTCCAGTCGATGGGCTTGAACTCCACCTCGGCGCCCAGGCGCTTGGCGGCTTCGCGGGCCATGTCGATGTCAAAGCCCACCAGTTCGTTCTTGTCGTTGCGAAAGCCCATGGGCGGAAAGTTGTCGTCCAGACCCACCACGATTTTGGTGACGGCGGCAGGCGCTGGCGCAGCAGCAGGTGCGGGGTTGTCGGTTTTGCTGCATCCAGCAATCAGGGCACCCAGCAGGGCCAGGGCGGCGGCGGTTTTTTTCATGGCTATCGGCTCTCAAATCACAAACAGGAAACCCAGCGCGCGCAGGCAACCTGCAGCGCAAAACCCTCTATTGTCCGCTATGGCGCTGCCCGTACCCCATGGGCGCTTGCGACGCCAAGGGCACTTTGAGCCCAACCATGGCCTAGCGCTTATTTGATAAGCGCTAGCAGCTATCAAATAAATAGCAAAAGAAAAAGCGCCCCGCAGGGCGCTTGGGTGGGCCACAGCGCAAGCGCTGCGGGCTCTATCAACGTGGCAGGTCGGAGTAGCCCATCAGGAACTCGTCCACCGCACGGGCGGCCTGGCGGCCTTCGCGGATGGCCCAGACCACCAGCGACTGGCCCCGGCGGATGTCACCGGCCGCAAACACCTTGGGCACGTTGGTGGCATAACCGCCGTCGAACTCGGTGGTGGCGCGGGCATTGCCACGGGCGTCCTTGTCCACGCCAAAGGCGTCGAGCACAGCGGCCACCGGGCTCACAAAGCCCATGGCCAGCAGCACCAGGTCGGCCTGGTAGTGCTTTTCGGTGCCTGGGATCTCGACCAGCTTGCCGTCCTTGAACTCGACCTGCACGGTGGTCAAGCTCTTGACCTTGCCCTTGTCGCCCGTGAACTCCTTGGTGGAGATGGCGAACTCGCGCACGCAGCCTTCGTCGTGGCTGGAGCTGGTGCGCAGCTTGAGCGGCCAGTAGGGCCAGGTCAGCGGGCGGTTTTCCACCTCGGGGGGCTGGGGCATCACCTCGAACTGGGTCACGCTGGCCGCGCCATGGCGGTTGCTGGTGCCCACGCAGTCGCTGCCGGTGTCGCCGCCACCGATCACAATGACATGCTTGCCCGTGGCCAGGATCTGGCCCTTGAGCTTGTCGCCTGCATTGACCTTGTTCTGCTGGGGCAGGAACTCCATGGCGAAGTGAATGCCATCGTGGTCACGGCCGGGCACAGGCAGGTCGCGCGATTGCTCGGCGCCGCCAGTCAGCAGCACGGCGTCGAACTCTTTGTTCAACTGCTCGGGCGTGATGGTTTCCTTGGCCCAGTTGGTGACCTTGGAGTCCTTGCCCAGGCCATCCTTGGCGGCGCCCACGAACACGCTGGTGCGAATGACCACGCCTTCGGCTTCGAGCTGCTTGGCGCGGCGGTCGATGTGCGACTTCTCCATCTTGAAGTCAGGAATACCGTAGCGCAGCAGGCCGCCCACGCGGTCGTTCTTTTCAAACAGCGTGACGCTGTGGCCTGCGCGTGCCAGTTGCTGGGCTGCAGCCAGGCCTGCAGGGCCCGAGCCCACTACGGCGACCTTCTTGCCCGTCTGGTGCTTGGCGGGGCGGGGCTTGACCCAGCCCTCTTCCCAGGCGCGGTCGATGATCGCGTGCTCGATGGACTTGATGCCCACGGCGTCGTCGTTCACGTTGAGCACGCAGGCGGCCTCGCAGGGCGCGGGGCAGATGCGGCCGGTGAACTCGGGGAAGTTGTTGGTGCTGTGCAGCACCTCGATCGCACTCTTCCAGTCCTGGTGGTACACCAAGTCGTTGAAGTCCGGAATGATGTTGTTGACCGGGCAGCCGTTGTTGCAGAACGGCGTGCCGCAGTCCATGCAGCGCGCGCCCTGCACCTTGGCCTGGGCGCTGTCGAGCCCGATGACAAATTCCTTGTAATGCTTCAAGCGCTCGGCAACGGGCTTGTAGCCCTCTTCGATGCGCTCGTATTCCATGAAGCCGGTAGTTTTTCCCATGACGGTGTCCTTGTTTATGAATGCTGTGCGAAGGTGAACGGCGCTGCCTTACTTGGCAGGGGCCGCTTCTTTTTTGGTAGCAGCTACCGCTGGTGTAGCGGACTCCTCCAGCACTTTTTGTTCATAAATTTCAGCCAGGGCACGCTTGTACTCGGTCGGGAAGACCTTGACAAACTTGCCACGCGATGCCGCCCAGTTGTCCA
This sequence comes from Acidovorax sp. 1608163, assembly GCF_003669015.1. Lineage (NCBI taxonomy): Bacteria > Pseudomonadati > Pseudomonadota > Betaproteobacteria > Burkholderiales > Comamonadaceae > Acidovorax > Acidovorax sp. 1608163. The sequence continues at coordinate 821,137 of NZ_CP033069.1, read as the reverse complement.
GCAGTTCGCGCGCACGCTTGCTGCCCGTCCAGCGGTTGTGGTCCTCCAGCAGCTTCTTGAGCTGGGCTTCGTCCGTCTGGCCGTTATGCCAGATGGCGCGCGGCACCGTGGCTTCTTGCTCCGAGGCTGGCAGGATGCGCTCCAGCGTGACCATGGACATGTTGCAGCGCGTGTCGAACTGGCCGTCTTCGTCGTAGACATAGGCGACACCGCCGCTCATGCCCGCTGCGAAGTTGCGGCCGGTCTTGCCCAGTACCAGCACGGTGCCGCCAGTCATGTATTCACAGCCGTGGTCACCCGTGCCTTCGACCACCGCCGTGGCACCCGACAGGCGCACCGCAAAGCGCTCACCGGCCACGCCACTGAAGAAGGCCTCACCCGTGGTGGCACCGTACATCACGGTGTTGCCCACGATGGTGTTGCGCACCGCGTCGCCGCGGAAGTCGATGCTGGGGCGCACGATGACGCGGCCGCCCGACAGGCCCTTGCCCGTGTAGTCGTTGGCATCGCCAATCAGGTACAGCGTGATGCCGCGTGTGAGGAACGCACCGAACGATTGACCGCCCGTGCCTTCCAGCTGAATGCGGATGGTGTCGTCCGGCAGGCCCTCGGGGTGGGCGCGGGTGACAGCCCCCGAGAGCATGGCGCCCACGGAGCGGTTCACGTTGCGGGCCACTTCGATGAACTGCACGCGCTCGCCCTTTTCAATGGCGGGCTGGCTGCGCTCGATGAGCTTGCGGTCCAGCGTGTGCTCGATGTTGTGGTCTTGCACATCGACGTGGAAGCGCGGCACGTCGGCAGGCACGCTGGGCTGAGCAAACAGGCGGCTGAAGTCCAGGCCGCGTGCCTTCCAGTGCGAGAGGCCAGCGCGCATGTCGAGCAGGTCGGTGCGGCCGATCAGGTCGTCGAACTTCTTGATGCCCAACTGGGCCATGATCTGGCGCACCTCTTCCGCAATGAAGAAGAAGTAGTTCACCACATGCTCAGGCTTGCCCGAGAACTTCTTGCGCAGCTCGGGGTCTTGCGTGGCCACGCCCACGGGGCAGGTGTTCAGGTGGCACTTGCGCATCATGATGCAGCCCTCGACCACCAGCGGAGCGGTGGCGAAGCCGAACTCGTCCGCGCCCAACAGCGCGCCGATGGCGACGTCGCGGCCGGTCTTCATCTGGCCGTCGGCCTGCACACGGATACGGCCGCGCAGGCGGTTCAGCACCAGGGTCTGCTGGGTTTCGGCCAGGCCGATTTCCCAGGGGCCGCCGCAATGCTTGATGGACGACCAGGGCGAAGCGCCCGTGCCGCCGTCGTGCCCGGCGATCACCACGTGGTCGCTCTTGCACTTGGCCACGCCTGCCGCAATGGTGCCCACGCCCACTTCAGACACCAGCTTGACGCTGATGCCCGCGTGAGGCGCCACGTTCTTCAGGTCGTGGATCAGCTGGGCCAAGTCCTCGATGGAGTAGATGTCGTGGTGTGGAGGGGGCGAGATCAAGCCCACACCCGGCACGCTGTGGCGCAGCTTGCCGATGTAGTTGGAGACCTTGCCGCCGGGCAGCTGGCCGCCTTCGCCAGGCTTGGCGCCCTGGGCCATCTTGATCTGGATTTGGTCGGCAGACGACAGGTATTCGGCCGTGACGCCGAAACGGCCCGACGCCACCTGCTTGATGCGGCTGCGCAGCGAGTCACCGTCCAGCAAAGGCAGATCGACTTCGACGTTTTCCACACCGATCACGCTCTTGAGCGTGTCGCCCTTCTTGATCGGGATGCCCTTGAGTTCGTTGCGATAACGCGCGGCGTCTTCGCCGCCTTCACCGGTGTTGCTCTTGCCGCCAATGCGGTTCATGGCCACGGCCAGCGTGGCATGGGCCTCAGTACTAATGGAGCCCAGCGACATGGCGCCGGTGGCAAAGCGCTTGACGATTTCCTTGGCAGGCTCGACTTCGTCGATCGAAATGGCCTTGGCGGGATCGATCTTGAACTCGAACAGGCCGCGCAGCGTCATGTGGCGCTTGCTCTGGTCGTTGATCAGCTGGGCGTATTCCTTGTACGTGTTCCAGTTGTTGGCGCGCGTGCTGTGCTGCAGCTTGGCAATCGCGTCAGGCGTCCACATGTGGTCTTCACCCCGGGCGCGCCAAGCGTATTCACCACCGGCGTCCAGCATGGTTTCGAGCACGGGATCGTCGCCAAACGCCGCCTTGTGCATGCGAATGGCTTCTTCAGCGATCTCGAACACGCCGATGCCTTCCACGCGGCTGGCGGTGCCGGTGAAGTACTTGCCCACGGTTTCGGTGTTCAGGCCGATGGCCTCGAACAGCTGGGCGCCGCAGTAGCTCATGTAGGTGCTCACGCCCATCTTGGACATGATCTTGGACAGGCCCTTGCCAATCGCCTTGACGTAGTTGTAGATGGCCTTGTCGGCCGACAGGTCGCCGCCCAGCTCTTTGTGCATGTCGGCCAGGGTTTCCATGGCCAGGTAGGGGTGCACGGCTTCGGCGCCGTAACCCGCCAGCACGGCGAAGTGGTGCACTTCGCGGGCGGTGCCCGTCTCAACCACCAGGCCTGCCGTGGTGCGCAGGCCTGCGCCAACCAGGTGCTGGTGAATGGCCGACAGGGCCAGCAGCGCGGGAATGGCCACTTGCGTGGCGCTCACGGCGCGGTCGCTGATGATGAGGATGTTGGCACCGCCCTTGATGGCGTCCACAGCCTGCGCGCACAGCGAGGCCAGCTTGGCCTCCACGCCCTCACGGCCCCAGTCCAGTGGGTAGGTAATGTCGATGGTGGCGCTCTTGAACTTGCCCTGGGTGTACTGTGCGATGTCGCGCAGCTTGGCCATGTCGGCAAAGTCGAGCACAGGCTGGCTCACTTCGAGCCGCATCGGTGGGTTGACTTGGTTGATGTCCAGCAGGTTGGGCTTGGGGCCGATGAAGCTGTTGAGCGACATCACGATGGCCTCGCGGATCGGGTCGATCGGCGGGTTCGTCACCTGCGCGAACAGCTGCTTGAAGTAGTTGTACAGCGGCTTGTTCTTGCCCGAGAGCACGGCCAGCGGGCTGTCGTTGCCCATGGAGCCAATGCCTTCTTCGCCGTTTTTGGCCATGGGCGCCATCAGGAACTTGATGTCTTCCTGGGTGTAGCCAAAGGCTTGCTGGCGGTCCAGCAGGGGCAGGTCAGCAGCCTGGGGCGCAGCCGCCTGGGCACCGGCTTCAATGCTGTCGAGCTTGATGCGCAGGTTCTCGATCCACTGCTTGTAGGGCTTGGTGTTAACGACGTTGGCTTTGAGCTCGTCGTCGTCGATCATGCGGCCTTGTTCCAGATCGATCAGGAACATCTTGCCGGGCTGCAGGCGCCACTTGCGCACGATCTTGTTCTCAGGCACGGGCAGCACGCCCGACTCGGAGCCCATGATGACCAGATCGTCATCGGTGATGCAGTAACGCGAGGGGCGCAGGCCGTTGCGGTCCAGCGTGGCGCCGATTTGGCGGCCGTCGGTGAACACGATGGAGGCTGGACCGTCCCAAGGCTCCAGCATGGCGGCGTGGTATTCATAGAAGGCGCGGCGGCGCTCGTCCATGGTGGTGTGCTGCTCCCAGGGCTCCGGGATCATCATCATCACGGCCTGGCTGATGGGGTAGCCCGCCATGGTCAGCAGTTCCAGGCAGTTGTCGAACGTGGCGGTGTCGGACTGGTCGGCAAAGCTGATGGGGTAGAGCTTTTGCAGGTCAGCCGCCAGCACGGGCGAGGCCATCACGCCTTCGCGCGCCTTCATCCAGTTGTAGTTGCCCTTGACGGTGTTGATTTCGCCGTTGTGCGCCACGTAGCGGTAGGGGTGAGCCAGCGGCCACTCGGGGAAGGTGTTGGTGGAGAAACGCTGGTGCACTAGGCCGATGGCCGAGATGCAGCGCTCGTCCGACAGGTCCTTGTAATACACGCCCACCTGGTCGGCCAGCAGCAGGCCCTTGTAGACCACGGTGCGGCTGGACATGGATGGAACGTAGTATTCCTTGCTGTGCTTGAGCTTGAGCGCCTGGATGTTGGCGCTGGCCGTCTTGCGGATCACGTACAGCTTGCGCTCCAGCGCGTCCTGCACGATCACGTCGTTGCCACGGCCGATGAACACTTGGCGCAGGATGGGTTCCTTTTTGCGCACGGTGGGGGACATGGGCATGTCCACATTGACCGGCACATCGCGCCAGCCCAGCAGCACCTGGCCTTCGGCCTTGATGGCGCGCTCCATCTCCTGCTCGCAAGCCAGACGCGAGGCATGCTCCTTGGGCAGGAAGATCATGCCGACGCCGTATTCGCCAGCCGCTGGCAAGGTCACGCCTTGCTTGGCCATTTCTTCACGGTACAGCGCGTCGGGAATCTGGATCAGGATGCCGGCGCCATCGCCCATCAGCGGATCGGCCCCCACAGCACCACGGTGGTCGATGTTTTCCAGAATCTTCAGGGCCTGCGTCACGATGTCGTGGCGCTTGATGCCCTTGATATGGGCCACAAACCCGAGGCCGCAGGCGTCGTGTTCGTTACCCGATGAATACAAACCGTGTTGTTGCAGATGCTGGATCTCGGCAGCCGTGGTCATGGCGCACTCCTCATATTTTTCGCAGGGATGCCGAGATTAGTGCAATGCAACATGGGATGCAAGCAGATTAAATAGGGTCAGATACTATTTAAATTCCAACAAAATTCATCAACAAATTATTGGGGACATATCAAATTAGGGCGCACCAATCCCTTTGGGCAGCTCGCAATCAGTGGTCAGTCTGCGCTTTGCGAGGCCTTCCAGGCTGAGAGCGGGTCACGCGGCGCACTGTCTTCGCCTGGATTTCTTCCAAGAACGTCGCAGACCCCAGCGCCCACCCGTTCAAAGCAGAGTCCACCAGAGACTTTTGCTGCGATGCGGCCAAGCCAGACTCGAGCAGGGCCAAATAGGCGGCTTCGCGCGCGAAGGGAGTGTTGCCCAGCGCCCAGTAGCAAGCATGGGGTGACAGGAGACGGTCATGACGCAGGCCCAGCCAATGGGATGCGCAGGACCACCGGTAGTCAGAGGCTTGCACCACCAAGCCGCTACGCACCGGATTCAGGTCCAAAAACACCATGCAAGGCAAAAGATAAGCCTCCGCTTCCAGCACCGTAGAGCGGTAGCGCCCTTCCCACAAAGTGCCGGTGCGACCATGGCGGCGGTTGAAGTACTGGGCATAAGTGCGGCCCACCGATTGCATCATCTTGGGCAGCCCGTCTGCAGAATCAGGTGTCGCCAGCAAGTGGAAGTGGTTCTCCATCAGCGCATAGGCATGCACTGCCACGCCATGCTTGAGCGCCTGCTCTGTCAATTGCGCCAGAAAGACTTCAAAGTCGTCGGCATCGGCAAAAATGGGCTGGCGGTTGTTGCCCCGCTGAATCACATGGTGCGGGTAACCGGGCAAAGTCAGTCGGGGCAAACGGGCCATGGGAGGCGTTGGCCAAAGCGGCCATGCGGCAAAAAGGAACGATGATAAATGCGTCCCCTATTTACACCCAATGGCGGTTATGACAGCACCGCCTCTGCCTCCAACCCAAATCTGTGACCCATGGACTGCTGAAGGCCAAACTCATCCAACAAGGCTGCCAAGCGTTCTACCGCGCTGCGCTTTTTTTGCCCGGTGTAGCGGGCAATGATCAGCTCATTTTTCATGCTGTGCTCCCACCCCACCAGCTCCGTCACCGTCACCTGGTAGCCACGCGCCTCCAGGTACAGGCACCGCAACACGTTGGTGACTTGGCTGCCCAGCTCGCGGGTGTGCAGCGGGTGCCGCCAAAGCTCTGCCAATGGAGTGCGCGCCAACTGCAGCGCCTTGTCGCGGCGCAAGCAGGCGGCCATCTCAGCCTGGCAACAGGGCACCAGCACCATGGCACGGGCCCGCTTTTGCAGACCAAACGCAATGGCATCGTCGGTGGCGGTGTCGCAGGCATGCAAAGCCGTCACCACGTCCATCTGCTCTGGCAACTCTGCGACCCCCATGGATTCGGCCACAGAGAGATTCAAAAACGACATGCGATCAAAGCCCAGCTGGGACGCCAATCCACGCGACCGCTCCACCAGCTCGGCACGCGTTTCAATGCCGTAAATATGCCCGCGCCCCAGTTGCTTGAAGAACAAGTCGTACAGGATAAAACCCAGGTAGGACTTGCCAGCCCCGTGGTCGGCCAGTCCAGGACTGCGCCCCTCTTCTGAAAACTCTTTCAGTAAAGGTTCGATGAAATTGAAGAGGTGGTAGACCTGCTTGAGCTTGCGACGGGTGTCTTGGTTCAGGCGACCATCGCGGGTCAGTATGTGCAACTCTTTGAGCAGCTCGACAGACTGCCCCGGGCGCAACTCATCCAGCACAGAAGATGACTCTGACGGCCTTTTACCGCCAACCGCCCCGCTGGATGCGCGACCTGCATCCGGCATGCCTTTGCGTTTTGTTTGTGAGCTTGCCATGCCTTACTTTCTTTCACCAGAGCGATCCATGACGCCGTGCACGGGACAGCGTGCCCCCACATCCAACTCAGCCCAACCCTGGGTGCCAAGACCTTCCAGAACTTCGATATTGCGCTCAAAAATGGCGTCCGCCTCTGGAAACACCGCCACCGCCCGGTCAATGCTCTCTTCGCGCAGCAGGTGCAAGGTGGGGTACGGCGTTCGGTTGGTGCAGTTGGAGACATCGTCCAGCTGCGTGCCAGCAAACTGAAATTGTGGGTGGAAAAAAGCCACTTGCAGCAGGCCATCTAAATCCAACGCCTGGACCAAATCGTCCACCAACGCGGTGAAATCGTTGAAGTCCAGAAAATCAGCCATGCAGCGAGGCGCCATCAGGAGCGTGGTGTCTCGAACCTCCGGGGAGATATCAGACAAAGCCAGCAACTCCCGACGCACATCCGCCAGCAAGGTGTCGGCCTCCGTGGCCGCGCTGACGACATAGTGCACTTGCCCTTTGACATGCACGCCCTTGGCAAAGGGGCAGAGGTTGAGCCCAATCACGGCGCGCTCCAGCCAACGGACGGTGTCTTCAATCACGATCGCCTCCGAGCCATCCTGGGCCAAAGGGGTCGCGCTGGAGCTATCTGGGGTGGTCAAAGTCATCGCACAAAGAGGCCAAAGCCGCAGCAAGAAAGAGGCGGATTGTATGCGTGCCCCTTTCTGTCTCCTTCTGGATCAACCCATCAGACGCTGACCAGACAAACGCTCGTGCTCCCGAATGGCAAACCGGTCAGTCATGCCAGCGATGTAATCGGCCACGACCACAGCCCGGGCCTGCGCATCCCCTTGCTGTGCTTTTTCGGCATAAGCCGGCTTCATCTCAGCAGGGCGGTCCACATAGATCGCAAACAACTCCCGTACGATGCGTTTGGCATTGCCCGTGGTTTCCATCACTTGCGGATGGCGGTACAAAGCCCGAAACAAAAACCGCTTGAGCTCCAAGGATTGCTCACGCATGAATGCACTGAACTGCACCAGCACAGGCATCCTGCGTACAGCCTGAACATCGGCGGGCTGACACTCATCCAATGCCAAGCGCGTTGCCGCAATCACGTCATACACCTGCGCACTGAGCATGCGACGAATCGACTCATGCAAACAGCGCCGCTGCATGGATGGTGAAGCCAGCTGAGGGTGCTCTTTCAGCGCTTCTGCGCGATAGCGATCAAACAAGGCCACTTCTTCCAGCTGGGCCATGGAGAGCAACCCAGAACGCACACCATCATCAATATCGTGGGCGTTGTACGCAATCTCATCCGCCAGATTGCACAACTGGGCCTCCAAGCTGGGTCGCATTTTTTGCAAGAACCTCGCCCCCACCCCCTGCGGCTCGCTCACCTCAAGCAACTGCGCATTTGTAGGCGAACAGTGCTTCAAAATTCCCTCTCGGGTCTCAAAACTCAGGTTCAGACCATCGTAGGCGGGATAGCGCTCTTCCAAGCGGTCCACCACCCGCAAACTTTGCAGATTGTGCTCAAAGCCCCAAAGGGCTTCATGCATTCATTCAAAGCATCCTGCCCCGCATGCCCAAATGGCGTGTGCCCCAAATCGTGCGCCAGTGAAATCGCCTCGACCAGGTCTTCGTTAATGCACAGCGTGCGGGCAATAGACCGCCCTAACTGAGCGACTTCCAAAGAATGGGTTAGCCGGGTGCGAAACAAATCTCCTTCGTGGTTCAAGAAGACCTGCGTCTTGTAAACCAACCGCCGAAACGCCGTGGAATGAACAATCCGATCCCGGTCCCGCTGGTACTCCGTACGCGTTGGCGCAGCAATCTCTGGATATTGGCGCCCCCTGCTAAACGCAGGATCACAGGCGTATGGAGCAAGCAATGGAAGTTCCATTCAAAACTGACTCTAGCGCTTTAACAGAAAGCGCTAGAAGCTATCAAAAGCATAGCAATTAAGCACAACAGGCGTCGATCACTTCACGCACCAAAGCGTCTGGCGCTGGACGGACCACAGCCTTGCCCGGCCCATCGATCAACACAAACCGGATTTCACCAGCTTCAGATTTCTTGTCGATGCGCATCAGTTCTAGGTAGCGACCTGCATTGTCCTTAGGGTCGATAACCGGGCCCTTGATTGGCAACCCCGCGCGCTGAATCAGCGCTTTTAAACGCTCAACGAACGCAGCATCCAACATACCCAAACGGCGAGACAACTCTGCCGCCATAACCATGCCGGCAGCCACACCTTCACCATGAAGCCAAACACCGTAGCCCATGCCTGTCTCAATGGCATGGCCAAAAGTGTGACCGAAATTCAGGATGGCGCGTAGACCTGACTCTCGCTCGTCCACCCCAACGATCTCTGCCTTGATTTCACAGCATCGCTTCACAGCATATGCGAGCAATAGGTGGTCTTTAGCCATTAAGCCATCCATCGACAACTCAAGCCAGTCCATAAAGGCAGCATCATAGATGGGCGCGTATTTAATTACCTCAGCCAGACCTGCGCTTATCTCCCGAGCAGGCAACGTATCCAAAGTACCGATATCGCAAATCACCAACTGGGGCTGATAAAAAGACCCAATCATGTTCTTTCCCAAGGGATGATTGATAGCCGTCTTTCCGCCCACCGATGAATCCACTTGTGCTAGCAGTGTCGTTGGCACCTGCACAAAGGGAATACCTCGCATATAGGTAGAAGCAGCAAAACCTGCCATATCCCCCACCACACCACCACCTAGGGCAAAAATAACCGTCTTACGATCACATCCATTTTCAAGAAGGACATCATATATCTTTTCAATCGATTTAGAGTTTTTGCATAACTCACCATCATTCAAAATAATAACTATCACACGGCCGAAATAATTTTCGATCTTTTTCCTCAGCCTATCAGAATACAACGGAGCAATTACTTCGTTTGTGACAATCAGCGCAAAGGAACCAGACCAAGAAGAAAAATAAGCAGCGTCTGAAAAAACATCCTCACAAATTTCGATTTGATAAGAACGCGCCCCAAGATCGACATGAACAGTTGAATAATTACAAAACATACCAAGCAAAGTAAGTACAAAAACAAAAAGAGCAGACAAGCTGCTCTTTTTGATTATTCAATATTTAGTTAGGAGAATTACATCCCAAGGCTCCATATGGGGGCTTACGGAAAGATCCATTTTCAAAATCTGACTCCAACGCCTCAGTTACATATATTTTTTCAACTGAGCCCTCGGAACCAGCCACATTAGTTGTGACCTTCACCGCATAATCAATCCAGTAAGCCACACTCTGCGGATATTCAACCTGAATAGTAGCCCGACCATTAGACCCAGTGACTTGGCCGTTTACATATGAAATAATCACATCAGCCTTCCGAGGCTCAATAGTACCATTTCCATTCACATCCTCCCCTGAGTCAAGCAATCCATTTCTATTAGAGTCTTCATTGGCACAATAGAATGGAGAGACAATAGTGTCCGCACTATCCACATATCTAACAACGCTTGAAACACTTTTCAACCCAAACGTTTTACGATAGTAACGAAGATCTACGCTCGCCGAAATCTGCGCATTAGCCACCGCATTTCCTGCTGCATCGGCAACAGCCACATCAAACTTCTTGATGTATGTCAGGCTATTGCCCCCTGCAGTAAGCAAATTATTATCACCCAGTGTAATAGAAAGTGGAGAGTTTGCAACCGTCATCGTTGCCAAACGGGAATCGGGACAAGCACCATTAGCAATACTAGCATCAGTCAACCCATAGCAGGCACGGATAACTATGCCATTCGTTGGGCTGGACCGAGTTCCCGCAATGTAATCTGCGGTTGCAACACCATTTTGATCGGTATAAACCGTTGCTGAACCAGTAGAAATTTGCTCACCAGCACCCAGGCTTGGCTCCACAATTTCAAAACGGACTCGAATATTTTTGATAGCGCGATTCGAAGCATCTTGAAATATTGCGCGCAAAGCAGCTTTGTTTGTAGAGCCGCCGGTCAAATTTGGGGCAATTGTATTGGGCGTGATGGCAAGGCTAGCGGCAGAAATTGTACCAACCGCATCTGGAACGCTGCCAGTTGGACCCACAATCTGAATCTCTCGGGTTTTTGTAACACCGGATGCCGCCGTTACGACAGTGTAAGTACCAACGGCAGTTGGAGCGGCAGACAGACTAGCTGTGGCGGTACCAGTCGAGTCGGTAGTTACAGACCCTTTAAACCCCAAGCTACCGGAAAGAGTCACAGGGGCATTACCAATACCGACACCATTGACATCCACCACTTTGACTGTCAACACGACACTGGCACCAGGCGCAGGCGCAGCGGGCACAGTCGACAAAGCAATATCGCTTCCAGTCACCGTAATTGTATCTGTCTTTGCCTTGCCACCCACAGTCATATTGACTGTAATAGATCTATTCGATTTATTACCACCCATCGATATTTTGCCAACAGCCTTACCTGATGTGTCAGTAGTGGTATTCGTCGGAGTGTAAATACCAGAACTAACGTTGACTTTGAAATCAACGCCCGAGACAGGATTATTATTTGCATCCAAAGCGGTAGCGGTTAGCGTAGCCTCGTCCGCACCTGAATTCGAAATAGAACTCTTATCTAAAACATAGTCAAAGCTTGCAACAGTGGCTGCAGTACCACCGGGCGTCGTACCAGCACTGCCACCACCGCCGCCGCAAGACGCCAGAAGTGCGATAGTCGCTATCGCAAATAAATTTCCGAAAAATTTCATAATTCAACACCCTCTTTTCAAAAAGAATCAACGACTAACGGTGCGATCCGTAATAACTTTTGGCGTTATAAAAACTAACATCTCACGCTTGACCGATTCTTTTGTTCTATTTTTAAACAAATTACCAACAACAGGAACATCACCCAATAAAGGAATCTTATTTTCCTGATTGGATTCTTCCATTTCGAAAATACCGCCAATCACCACCGTTCCGCCATTCTCAATCAGGACCTGCGTCTTAATGTGCTTTGTATCAATAGCAACACCCTGAGTTGTGGTCTCGCCCCTGCTATCCTTACTGACATCCAAATCAAGAATAATATTTCCCTCGGGAGTAATCTGAGGGGTAACCTCTAACTTCAAAACTGCCTTCTTGAACGCAATGGTAGTGGCCCCATTGGGAGCAGTTACAGAGTATGGGTACTCTGTACCCTGTTCAATCAAAGCCTTGGTTTGATCAGCAGTGATCAAACGCGGGCTAGACACAATCTTCCCCTGCCCATCCGCCTCCATGGCCGAAAGTTCAAGAGTTAAAAATCTATTCGCTGCCGAATTAAATATAGAAAGAGCGAAAGATCCGAAATTATCGGCACCAGAAAGCGATGCTGGCAAATTAACAAATGTTCCACCAGTATTGACTGTACTTCCATAGCCCGCAGAACTTGTGGCGTTTGCGTAACTCGTTCCAAAAGCGACACGGTTATTTCCACCGATTCCATAGCCACCATCACCGCCCAACTGTGCACGAAGATCACCCCCACCCAGCTTTACACCAAGCGAGCGGCCAAAAGTATCGCGAGCCTCAACGATGCGCGCCTCAATCATCACCTGACGCACTGCGACATCCAATGTTGAAAGCAGCTTACGAACCTCCTCCAGTTTATTTGGAGTATCCGTCACAAAAATCTGATTGGTACGAGGCTCCGATATAGCACTTCCTCGCTCAGAAAGAAATCTATTGGACGTTCCACCACCACTGGCACCAGAAGAACTGGTAGTCAGCTGCGTCACCATATCCACTGATTTAGCATAATTCAACTGAAATGCTTGAGTTCTTAATGGCTCTAGCTTTTGAATTGAAAGTGCCGCCTCATAATCTTTTTTGGTACGATCATCTATTTCATCTTTTGGTGCAATCCACAAAACACTACCGGTCTTGCGCATACCCAAACCCTTGGCATCCATAATGATCTGCAAGGCTTGATCCCAAGGCACATCCTTTAATCGAAGGGTCAGCGCACCGGTAACCGTATCAGAAGTGACAATATTGAAATTAGTAAAATCAGCAATCACCTGCAACAGAGATCGAACTTCAATATTTTGAAAATTCAAAGAAAGCTTTTCACCACTGTAATTAGGGCCTTGGGTTAATTTTGATAAATCGACTTTCTTCTGCCGAACTTCGATGACAAATTGATTGTCGCTCTGATAGGCACTGTGCTCCCAATCACCTATGGGCTCGACAAGCATGCGCACCTTGTCGCCTTGTTGAGTCGTGGTGATTGACTGAACGGGAGTCCCAAAATCAGCCACATCCAAACGCCGACGCAGCCCCTCGGGCAAGCTTGATCGCAAAAACTCAATGGCCAGACCTTTGCCCTGTTGCCGGAGGTCTACACCAATTTGGTTGTTTGGCAATTCAACGACAATTCGACCAGCCCCATCAGCGCCTCGCCGAAAATCGATGTCCTTCAGTGTTAAAACTTCATTGTTATAGCTATCGGCAAACTTTGCGGTTTGCTGCACAGGAGCACTTGAAGAAGCACTGACGGGGTCTAGCATGATAAGCAGCGCACTACCCTGAATTTCAGCCCGATATGACGTAGGCTGCTTCAAATTGAGGACGATGCGCGAACGCCCACCAGCTTCCACGACATTGGCAGACTTCAAATTACCCTGATTGATGTCAACAGCATTTTTTCCAGTTGCATTGGAGGCCCCTGGAAAATCCAAAGCAATACGCGCAGGCGATTGAGTCGCAAAGCCGGTTGGCAAACCTGCAAGAGGCTCTGCCAAATCAACCCGAAGAACCTCAGCCCCACCTTGCAATGAACCGGTCACAGACCGAATAGCTTGCTGTGCCAGCGCAGCTGTTGACAAGCAAGTGATGCAGATTGCAACAGCTGTATGTTGAAAAACTTTCATTATGGAATCACTTTGTTGCTTCATTTTTTGGCACCCTCTTGTAGGTCAAGTGAAGTCATTCGCTCTGTCCAATCTCCGGTTGCATCTTGAACAATCTCTCGAATTTTTATTTCTGATTCAGAAATACTCAGGATACGTCCGTAGTTTTGCCCCAAATAGCTTCCGACCTGAACTTGATGCAACAGTTTATCGACTTTGAGCAAAGCAGTCGGTTTTCCACTCTTACTCAAACTACCAACCATCACCATCGCATCCAATGGAAATGCCTCTAAAGGCTCTTTGCGCCTGATTTGCTCTGGCGCTATGAGCGCTGCATTTGCACCGGTCTGCGAGGAATCACGCTTCAAAGCCTGCGTCAATTTGAGCGAGTTGAATGGGTCCAACTCAGAGGCCACGGTGTAGGCCTGTGGTTCGAATTTCTTCGGCTCCGTAATCGGCGTAATTCTAGGTTTTGCCTGAGCACGTTCGCTGGCCATCCACTGACGCAAATCATCCTCGCCCGAAGAAATGCATCCGGAAGTTAGAGCGGCGACCGTTACAGCCAATAATGCTTTACAAGCACTCATTTAGCGCCTCCTGCTTTTGTCGCAGCTGCTTTACGTTGAGCTTGAATTTCTTCACTATCCAAATAACGGAAAGTGCGAGCAGTACCCTCTAGGGTCAAAGTGCTTGGATCTTTAGGATTAGCTGTCACTGACAAATCATTCAGGGTCACAATCCGCGAGAGATGGGCCACATCCGACGCAAAAGCACCAATGTCATGATATTTACCCGCGACCTTCAACGAAATGGGCAATTCAGCATAGTAGTCTCTTGCCACCAGTTGCCCTGGCCTAAAAAGCTCGAACTGAAGACTCCGCCCCAAGCCTGCCTGATTAATGTCTGACAAAAGCGCAGCCATTTCAGCTTTACTAGGCAACTGCTTCTCCAGTTGAATCACATATTGTTGCACTTGCTCACGTTGTTTTTTCAACGCATCAAGGCTGACGGCCTTTATCAATTTCTTTTGGTAATCTGCTCGCAATGTAATTTCAGTGTTGCGCTCCTTCTCTAACTCAGCTTCGTAGTCTTTGATGACAACAAACCATAGAAGAACAGCGACAGCGACTGCGGTGACAACATACAGCAGCGCCCGCGGCAGAGCAGGCCAAAGAGATGGATCCTTGGTATCCAGTCCGCTAAACTGTCTGGTTAGTTTTCCTTGGAATTCCGCAAAATCAAATTGCGGCGAGGATTTTTTCTTGGCCATTTATGGTTTCCCCGTCACACCGGCCTTGCCAGCCGCCATATCTGAAGATTTTGCCGAATCGACAGGACTCATCAACGTGAATGTCATTTTGAAGGCAGAAACGCGACGCTGATCTTTGGCTGACAGAGGCACATTCGCAGACACGATTTCAACCAGTTCAGGCTTGGAAATCCAAGGGGTGTTACTAGAGAGATTGCGCAGCAGCTCTGAAACTCGCTCATTGGACTGAGCCATGCCTTGCATCGTTACAGTCTTGTTTGTCTGCTTAAAATTGCTGATAAAAACGCCATCGGGTAGCTGCTTAACCAACTCATTGAGTAAATGAACAGGAATATTCCGATCTGACTGAAGATTCTCGACAGCCTTTTGTCGCGCAACCAAGGCTGCAATTTCATCTTCAATCGTGGCAATTTCCTTGATTTGGTTTTCAAGAACAGCAATCTCTTGCTTGAGGAACTTATTCTTGTCCTGCTGCTCAGTAATCAATAACTGTAACCACCAATAGATGGCTCCAGCAATGACCAAACCCATCAAAAACGATGCAAACAGCGCTGCTTGGAACGCTTCGCGGCGGCGCTTTCGCGCGGCTTCACGGTGCGGAAGTAGATTGATCAAGATCACCGCAGGAACCTCCGCATTGCCAACCCACAAGAAGTGAGATATGACGGCGCCTCACGCACCATCTTTTTCAGACGTACCCCGCTACCGATTTCCATGCCGTCAAACGGGTTGACGGAACTGCATGCAAATCCCGACTGCTGGGTCACGGCTTCTGTCAAACCAGGCAGAGGAGCAGATCCTCCTGCAAGCAAAATGTGATCAACGCGGTTATGGGGCGTACTTGTGAAGAAGAACTGCAGCGCACGCACAATTTCCTGTGCCATGCTGTCAACGAAAGGACGCAACACAGCCGATTGGTAATCTTCTGGAAGGTCACCACTTCGTTTTTTGCTTTCCGCCTCTTCGACAGAAAATCCGTATTGACGAACGATCAACTGCGTCAGCTGCGCACCACCGAAGGCTTGATCTCGGTCGTACAGGACCTCTTCATTCAGCATGACTTGCATGCTTGTCGTCAGAGCCCCCACCTCAAACAGCGCGACCATCGCATTGGAGCCCTTGCCTGGAAGTGCTTCAATGAGACGACCCGCAGCCAATCTGGAAGCGTTCGATTCAATGTCAACAACGATGGGCTTAAGGCCTGCGGCTTCCGCGAGACCTTGTCGGTCCTGCACTTTTTCTCGTCTGGAAGCAGCGATCAAAACTTCAACATCCCCCGGCGAGCTCTTGCTAGGGCCGATGACGCAGAAGTCCAAACTCACTTCGTCCAAAGAAAAAGGAATGTATTGATTGGCTTCAGACTCCACCTGCACTTCAAGCTCTTGCTCGGTCATTCCACCGGGCAAAGTGATTCTTTTGGTGATCACGGCAGATGAAGGCAAAGCCAACGCCACGTTCTTTGTGCGTGTCCCGCTTTTTTTCACAAGGCGACGCACTGCCTCAGCAACCTCATCGAACTTTTCGATGTTGCCGTCAGTGATCCATCCCCGCTCCAGCGGTTCAATAGCGCAACGTTCCAGAACAAGGCCTCCCGCCTTGTCCCGCCCTAACTCCACCAGCTTGACGCTGGATGAGCTGATGTCGATACCCAGCAGAGGCGCAGCCTGGCGACTGAACAAAGATCCCATTGAGATCAAGATTGGTCCCCTGTAACTTGTCAAAATGACGCAACAAAACTTAACACTTCACTTCAATGCTATCAGTAAGATAGTTCTCCAGCAAAGAATTTTGCCCGCCTTTGAACTGCAGAGCGTTGCCAAAACCAGACGATTTTTTCAGCGCCCGTAGCATCCGCAATCTCGCCAATCCAGAAGAATGGATACGGCCGAGCCCCCAAAGACAAGTTCCAGACCGTAAATTTGTGTCAGCATTTTTATAATGCTGCGAACAGCCATTCGGAGCGATATGACGCCCCCCTCTCCCGATCAGACCCCTCAGCAAAAAACGTCCAAAAGAAGCGCAGGCAGCCGATGGTTGAGTGTCATTCTGAAAATTCTGCTTTGGTGCGCAGGCCTTGCCGCCGCTGCCGCCTTTGGCTTGGCTTTGACCATCGCCATAGCGCTGGCCGTTGCCTACCCCAACCTTCCCGATGTGTCTGACTTGGCGGACTACCGCCCCAAGCTGCCGCTGCGGGTGTTCTCCTCCGAGGGCGCCTTGCTGGGCGAGTACGGTGAGGAGCGGCGCAATCTCACGCCGATCCAGGAAATTCCGCAGGTGATGAAAGATGCGGTGCTCGCCATTGAAGACACCCGCTTCTTTCAGCATGGCGGCGTCGATTACAAGGGCATGGTGCGCGCGGGTCTGGCCAACATGGGCCGGGTAAAAAGCCAGGGCGCATCCACAATTACCATGCAAGTGGCCCGAAATGTTTACCTGTCCTCAGAAAAGACATTTACTCGCAAAATTTACGAAATATTACTCACATTCAAACTAGAACACATGCTCTCCAAAGATCAGATTCTTGAGATTTACATGAATCAGATTTATTTGGGTAACCGTGCCTATGGTTTTTCTGCTGCGGCTGAAGCCTATTTTGGCAAACCGCTGAAATCCATTTCGATTGCGGAAGCCGCCATGCTCGCGGGCCTGCCCAAAGCGCCATCGGCCTACAACCCCATCAGCAACCCCAAGCGGGCTCGGTCACGGCAGCTCTACATCATTGAGCGAATGGAAGAAAACGGGTTCATCACCGAGCAAGAGGCGGTGGATGCCAAGAAGGAAGAACTCAAGATCCGTTCCGGGCTGAGCAACACCCGCGTGCACGCTGAATACGTGGCCGAGATGGCACGCCAGTTGATCTTCACCCAATACGGTAACGAAGCCTACACGCGCGGCTTGAACGTCTACACCACACTGAACGCGGGCGATCAGGAAGCGGCCTACACGGCCCTGCGCCGCGGCATCATGGACTATGAACGCAGGCAGCAATACCGGGGCCCTGAAAAGTTTGTCTCGCTTCCTGCAGGTACTGGCCAGGAGGTTGAGGAAGCCATCGACGATGCGCTGACCAACCACGTGGACAACGGCGACGTACTGGCGGCCGTGGTGCTGGAGGCGTCCGCCAAAAAAGTGGTAGTGGCCCGAGGCAATGGCGATGCCATTGAAATCACAGGCGATGGACTCAAGCCCGTCCAATCAGGCTTGAGCGACAAAGCGCCCCCTAATATCAAGATTCGCAGGGGCGCAATCATCCGGATTGTGAAGACACCCAAAAACACCTGGGAAATCACCCAACTGCCTGAAGTAGAAGGCGCGTTCGTGGCGGTCGATCCACGCTCCGGAGCCATCAAGGCCTTGGTCGGTGGCTTCGACTTCGACAAGAACAAGTTCAACCACGTTTCGCAGGCCTGGCGCCAGCCTGGCTCCAGCTTCAAGCCGTTCATCTATTCAGCATCTCTGGAAAAAGGCTTCACGCCTGCCACCGTGATCAACGACGCACCGCTGTTCTTCGATGCGGGCGTGACGGGCGGACAGCCCTGGGAACCGAAAAACTACGACGGTAAGTACGACGGACCCATGACCATGCGCACGGGCTTGGCACGCTCCAAAAACATGATCTCGATTCGGATCTTGCAGGCCGTCGGCCCCAAGACGGCGCAGGAGTGGGTTTCACGCTTCGGCTTTGACCCCGAGAAACACCCCGCCTACCTGACCATGGCGCTGGGAGCGGGCTCGGTCACTCCGTTGCAAATGGCGTCGGCCTACTCGGTATTTGCCAATGGCGGCTACCGCATCAACCCCTGGCTCATCACCAAGGTGACCGATCACAAAGGCCGTATCTTGTCCGAGACCACCACACCCGTGCTGGAAGAGCAAAACCGCGCCATCGATGCCCGCAATGCTTTCGTCATGAACAGCCTGCTGCAAGAGGTGACCCGCTCTGGGACGGCTGCCCGGGCGCAAGCCACGCTCAAGCGGCCTGACTTGGCTGGCAAGACCGGGACGACCAATGATTCGGTAGACGCATGGTTTGCGGGCTATCAGCCGACCATGGCGGCAGTGACATGGATTGGCTACGACACCCCACGCAATCTGGGCAGCCGTGAAACAGGCGGTGGGCTGAGCCTGCCGGTGTGGATCAGCTTCATGGAGCGCGCACTCAAGGGAGTCCCTGTTTCAGAGCCCAAGGTGCCCACTGGGTTGGTGAACATGGGCGGTGAATGGTTCTACGAAGAATATGCCCGCAGCGGCGTTCCAAGCGTCGGGCTGGAAGACCGCAACCCCTCTGCAGCGCCCACTGCGGGCCCCACCGCTGCATCCGCCGCGCAGCCTCCTGTGACCGAAGAGCGCAAACGCATTCTCGATTTGTTCCGCAATTGAGAAAAAGGGCCTGGGAACACTCTTCCCGGCCCTGTCAATCCGCTGCTCACAGCAGCCCCACCCAAGGCAAGGCCCCACGTTCAAGTGGGGCCTTTTGCTTGGAGAGCGACTAATCCTGCTGAAACGCCAGGCGCATTCCTGCTTGCGCAGAGGCATCGCGGCTCAGGCATGCGAAGAACTCGCCACCGCCCTTGGTGTCTTGCCAAACACTGCCATCGTGGCGGTAGTGATAACCCCCCGACTTGGCAGCCATCCAGACCTCGTGCAGCGGTTTTTGCAGGTTGATGACGATCTGGCTGCGGTTAGGGAAGGTGAGGGTAATCATCCCGCCCGACCGCTGGTTGTCGATGTCCGCATCTGAGGTTTCGTTGATCGAGTCACAACTGCGCTCGACTGTGCGCAGGAGCTTCTCGGCGATATCCATGAATTCAAGATCGGTCATTACAATTCGCACATGTTGAAAGCAACCCAAATTCTAGTCAGGGTCATTGTCCTTGCAGTCAGTGCGGCAGCCTTTGTGGGCTGCGGACAGCGCGGGCCGCTGTACCTTCCCAGTGCGCCAGAAGCACAGCAGCGCGCCACGCTGCCTGAGACGCTGAATCCAACGACCAAGTCCGACGCGGAAAAGCCCGCCAAATAGGCGCCCCCACTCAGCCCCTCAACAAAAAAGCCCTGCCCCTCACGTCGGGGGCAGGGCTTTGCTGTTAGCGCAGCGGACTCTACGGTGGTGGCACCCTGGGGATGCCCGTTCTCACAGCGATCTCAGAAACGCCAGCAGTGCGTCCCTGTCCGCCGTTCCGAGCTTTTCGAAGCGCTGCCGCGCACGCTCGGCCTCGCCACCATGCCAAAGGATCGCCTCCGTCAAAGTGCGGGCACGGCCGTCGTGCAAATAACCCGCCTTGCCGCCGTTGCCCATCACTTTGTCGGAGTAGCCAATGCCCCACAGCGGCGCGGTGCGCCACATGGCGCCCTGTGCTTGACCTTCTGCGTACCGGTCGGCCAGGTCTGCCCCCATGTCGTGCAACAGCAGGTCGGTGTAGGGGCGAATGGTCTGCCCTCTCAGTTCCGCCATCAGATGGCCCGTGCCCGTTTTCATCTCAGCCGCATGGCATGCGGTGCAGCGCACCGACTGGAAGATTTTGGAGCCCAAAACCACCTGGGCAGAATCTACTCGGTGCTCGTCCAGCGGCGCCACGCCTTTGGGGAAGCCGCTGGGCAAACTGCGCTGGGCGGGTACGGCCACCAGGGCCAGGTAGTTGGAGATGGATTGCAGATCCGCTTCAGAG
Source organism: Acidovorax sp. 1608163 (assembly GCF_003669015.1). Classification (NCBI taxonomy): domain Bacteria; kingdom Pseudomonadati; phylum Pseudomonadota; class Betaproteobacteria; order Burkholderiales; family Comamonadaceae; genus Acidovorax; species Acidovorax sp. 1608163. Next base: position 800,882 of record NZ_CP033069.1, on the reverse strand, counting down.
ATACCGCGCTCCGCTGCCCCAGATTTGCAGGTGGCAGCCCCACCCACGCAAGCGCGCTGCGGGTACACCGGAGAGGTGACGGACATGTCCAGCACCAGAGCGGCTGCCGCCTGGTGGCGCAGGCTCGCCTTCGATGCCTTCCAGCCAAAACGGCCCAAGCGGGTCTCGCCCGTCTCGGGGTCCAGCACGTAGTTGGCAACCCCCTTCACGCCATCCTCGTCCGGCGCACTGCGCACCCGCGCCAGCACATCGGCCTCTGCGATCGCCTCCAGCAGCCCACCGCCCAGCATCGGTTGCGCAGCACGCAAGGAATAAACCTCAGGCACCGGCCCATCGAATGCCAGCGTCGGCTTGGACAACTCCACCACCAGCCCATCGGCCAGGCGCACCGTGCGCTTTTGAAAGCCTGACACCCGCACACCGTTGCCCCAATCGCGCTTGCTGCCACCGGCCGCTACCGCGTTCATCTGGACGGCGGCGCCATACACCGGGTGCGTCAACTGCTGCCCATTGGCGCCCAGCGAAGCGGTGCGAATGGCCATCTGATCCAGACGCTGGTTGGCAGCCAGGGGCGCCGGGCTGCGGCCATTGTTGACGTGGCAAGCGACGCAGGCCGATTGATTGAAACGCGTGCCCTGCAACCCCACCGCCGCGGCATAGCGGTCATTGCCTGGCTCGTTGTGGTCACCGGTGGTGAAGTTCGTGTGGATGATGCGCCGCCCCTCCACAAACCGCTGCATGTTCTGCATGCCCGTGTGGTTCTGGGGCTGCTGGAACATCTGGTCGCCATTGTCCGAATAGTTGTACGACACAGACCCGAGCCCTCCGGTGAGGGTGTCTGCAGGCAACGGAACCGAGTTCAGCCGAGGCTGCACGCCATACCAGGGCACCAGCCCCGTGCCCACCACATAGACCCACTCACCCGAGTAGTAACGGATGCCGCCATCGTCCCCCCGTGCGGCCATGGCTTCCCGCGTAGAGAACATGGAAGGCGCCACTTCAATCACATCTCCCACCACCAGCGAACGGGCGGGCACGTTCTTGCCATTGGGGAAGCCATCGGCATCCAACGCACTATGGCCCGGGTAATTTTTGATAAGCAAGGAGCAAATCGGATTGCCCAGCTTGCCGCTGGCCGGGTATGGCATGGGAGGGCAAATGCTGGGGTTGCCCACCACCTCGCCGGGGTTCATCCACCCGTAGCCCGTCACTCCCACCCGATCAAAGCCCCGGAAGAACGCAATGCCGCCCACCAGAAAATCCACCGTGTTGAACTGGTTGACCTGCAAGGTCGGCTTGGTCACGCCCGGCACCCGGCTGTTGTCCAGAATCTCCAGGCCCCAGGTACGGTTCTTGAAATACTGCGGCACAAAGGGCAGATAAGCACCCGGCCCCTTGTCGCGCGGCGCACCGGTGGCCGCGTCCACCGTTTCATTGGGGCCGTAGCCCACCTCGTTCCACTCCTCACCGCGCTCACGGCCATGGCGCCCCATCGCACGGGCACCAAAGCGCGTCACCAGCGTGCCATCGGCCAGCTTGAACTGGAGGGTCTCCAACGGCTCCTGCGCCTTGGGCAGCGGCACCAGGCCCGCGCCGTTGGCCGGGAAAGCCAGCGCCACAGGGGCCACGGGGGCAATGGTGTTGTCGCTCCCCGGCGCCTTGAACTCCACCTCAAACAGCGAATAACCATACTGCGTCGCACGCGCCACCCCGCGAATGCGGACAAATCGGGTTTTAGCCCCCAGGTTCAAAAACTCCTCGGTGCCGCCCGTGCCTTTGCCCACATAGCGCAGCGGCGCCCACGACGCACCGTCGTCCGAGGTCTCGATGGCGTATTCCTTGGCATAGGCGTTCTCCCACACCAGCTTCATCGCGCCCACATAGACCACTTGGCCAAAGTCAAACTGAATCCATGAGTTGTCCTCAAACTTGCTGGCCCAGCGCGTGCTGGCGTTGCCATCCACGGCCATGGCCGCCGCCGTGCCACCGTTCTCGGCCGACGACGCTGTGACCGCCACAGGCCTGAGTGCGACCCCAGGGCGCGTCAGCACATCGGGCGGCAGCGTGGGGTCGGTGGGAGTGGTTGGCACCGGAGTGGGCACTGGCGCCACCTGCTCGCCTGAGAAAACGCTGATTTCATAAATCGAATATCCGTACCCCCCGAGCGCTTGACGCCCTGCATGCGCAGGTAGCGCCCGCTGGCGGCCAGGCCGCTCCAATCCTCCACACCGCCCTGCCCCGACGTCACGGCCTTCACCGTAGTCCAGGTGACCTGGTCGTTAGACACCTGCAGCAGGTAGCTGCTGGCGTAGGCGGCCTCCCACTGGATCTTCACGTGGTCGATGGCCACCGTTTTGCCGAAGTCCAGCACCAAAAACTGGTTGTCTGAAAAGCTGCTACCCCAGCGGGTCGCCGGGTTCTTGTCGATTGCCGCCGCCGCTGACAAGTCGCCCCGCTCCGCCGAGCTGGCCGTGGCTTGCACCGCCACCAGCTCCACCTCGGCCGTTGCCGCTTTGGCCTGCGCTGTCACCGCCTCTGCGGCCTGGTTCGCATCGGCCACGCCCGACTGCGCGCCATCGCCTCCGCCGCACCCAGCGGCCAGCAGGGCCAAAGCCTGCGCAGCCACCGCCCAGCGGTGCCTGCGAAATACGGAATACATCATGGGAAATCCCTCTCTCTCGGTGTTTTTGAATACAGCGCCAGCCCATCAGGCCCCACGGCATGCGCCTTGTTGGTGTTCCCCCATGCGGGGGCTGGGAGCCCCCCCGATTACAGCAACGCAACCCCAGAAAAACTGCTGAATTTTGTAAACAGCCTGCACGCCTGGTTCGCGCCACGCCGCCGACTCTGCCGCGCCCCTTTGGCGGCCCACCCGCCGTCAGAGGCCTCCACGCAACCACCGCCTTCTCAGCCATTAATTGCTATTATTTTTATAGCACCTAGCGCTTATCAATCAAGCGCTAGAGCCACTTTTCATCTAAAACTCTTCCCAGAATGTCCTACTGGGACCAACGCTGCGACCAGGGTTTTGACAGGGCAGGCAGCCCCTGCGTCGGGCTCCACATATGGATAGACGGAATGATTCATTGGCGCGCAGGCCAGGTCGCTGGATCATCGACCGACACTTTTGATCCCTCAGCCCGCCATGAGCCACACCAGCACCACCGCAGACCGCGCATCGCCCACCCCCACGGCCCTTCGCGCCGCCCCCGCCACGCCAGAATCCGGCTTTGTCCCGCACCGTACCGGCGTGGTGCAAGTGCCCGGCGATGCCGCCGAACTGCGGGCACGCATCAAAGTGCTGCTGCCCGAAATCGCGGCCGGCGCATCTCACCGCGAACGAAGCAGGCAACTGCCCTACGCCTGGATACGCACTCTGGCCGAGGCAGGCCTGTTCGCCCTGCGCATCCCCCGCCAGCACGGGGGGCCAGGGGGCACGGTGCGCGACCTGTTCGAGTTGCTACTGGACATTGCCGCCGCCGACTCCAACATCGCGCAAGCCCTGCGCCCCGGCTTTGGCTTCGTCGAAAGCCTGCTGGCGGCAGGCGATGCCGCGCAGCTGCAGCACTGGCTGCCCCGCCTGCTAGACGGCGAAATCTTTGGCAACGCAGGGTGGGAGCGTGGCGGCCCCAACGGGCAAATCACCGCACGCATCACGCAAGACCCGCACACAGGCCAACGGCACATCACCGGCACCAAGTTCTACAGCACCGGCGCGCTGTACGCCGACTGGGTCAGCTCCTTCGCCCTCGACGACAACGGCCAGGAGACCGGCTTCGTCGTACCACGCGCACGCCCTGGCCTGGACCTGGTGGACGACTTTGACGCCATCGGCCAGCACCTCACGGCCAGCGGCACCACGGTGTTCACGCAGGTCGAAGTGCAACCGCAAGAGATTCGCCCCTCCATGCCCCGCGACCGGCGCTCGCCCCTGCCCCCGTACTACCAGCTGGTGCTGGCTGCGGTGGAGGCTGGCATCGCCCGCAATGCGCTCAACGACGCCATCGCCTTCACCCGCGAGCACGCCCGCCCCATCAAGCACAGCACGGCCACCCGCTCGGTGGACGACCCCTATGTGCAAGAGACCGTGGGCCAGATTGCCGCGCAGGCCTATGCCGCCGAAGGCGCCGTGTTGCGCGCCGCCCTGGCCATCGATGCCGCCTGGCACGCGGGGCTGACGCAAGAGGCTCTGACCACCGCATCCATCGAGGTCGCCCAGGCCCAGCACTTTGCCGTGCAGGCGGCCCTGAAGGCCGCAGAGCTGGTGTTTGACGTGGCTGGCGCCACCGCCACGCTGCGCACCCACAACCTGGACCGGCACTGGCGCAACGCGCGCACCGTGGCCAACCACAACCCCCGCCAATGGAAGGCCGCAGCCGTGGGCAACTGGCTGCTGACCGGCACGCAGCCTCCCACATCCGGCCTGTTTTGACATCACCGCTGGCTGCCCCGCCCCGCAACACCCCATGAGCACCTTGGACACCCGCGTGCGCGATGCCCTGGACCAGGCCACCATTGAGCGCGCCGACGCACTGGCCCGCCAGATGGCGCCCAGCGTGGCGCAGCACGACCGTGACGGCCGCTTCGCGCACGACCACCTCGCCCTGCTGCGCGCCGACGGCGCCCTGGCGCTGACCCTGCCCAGGGCCCTGGGCGGCGAGGGCCTTTCGCTGTACCGCACGCTGCTTTGGCAAAACCAGTTGGGGCGCGTGGCGCCCGCCACCGCGCTGTGTCTGGGCTGGCACCTCATGGCGCTGGGCTGCCTCTCGCACACCGCCTCGTGGCCCGCCGAGGCCTTCGCCCGCCTGGCGCACGACGTGGTGCACAAAGGCCACCTGATCAACATCCTGGTGACCGAACGCGACCACGGCAACCTCATGCGCGGTGCAGCCCCCGGCACCGTGGCCCGGCGCAGCGCCCAAGGCTGGGTGCTGCAGGGGCGCAAGGCCTATTGCTCATCGGCCCCGGCCTTGGCGCAGATGGTGGTGTACGCCCGCATTGAGGGCGAAGCGTCCTACGGCGAGTTTCTGGTCCCCCGCGGCGAGGGGGTGCACATCATCGACACCTGGGACACGGCAGGCATGCGCGCCACCGAAAGCCACGACATCGAGCTGCGCAACGTCTGGGTGCCCGACAGCGCACTGGTGCACCGCTACGGCCCGGGGCCTGATCGCCCCAGCAGCTTCTCCATCGGCAGCCGGGCCTGGGGCCTGCAGCTGCCCGCCTTGTACCTGGGCATTGCCGAAGCCGCCCGCGATGAAGCCCTGGCATTTGCCCGCAACTACCGCGCCGCCAGCCTGGGCGGCCAGGCCGTGATCGACGCCCCGGCCGTGCAGGCCAAGCTGGGCGAGATCGCCTTCTTGCTCACCAGCGCCCGCAGCCAGCTCTACGGCGTAGCCGAGCACTGGGAGCGCAACCCGCACCTGCAAGAACACCTGGGCGACGCCGTGGCCGTGGCCAAAGTGGCCGTGGGCCGCTGCGCCACGCAAGTGGTGCAACTGGCGGTGGAGATCGTTGGCGGCCAGGCCCTGTCGCGCCAGCACCCGCTGGAGCGCATGTTGCGCGACGTGCAGTGCCACCGCTTCAACCCACCCCAGGCCGATGCCGTGCTCTCAGGCCTGGCCCGCAGCCTGACCGCAGCCACAGACGGGGCCCACCCGCCTGCCCACGCAGCGCCCTCCACAGCGCCCAGCCCCCGTCCCTTCGCAACCCCTGCGCAAGCCGCATTGGCCACTGCAGCCTAAGGCCCCCACCCATGAGCCCCACACCCACCACCCGCCAACGCAAGCCCATCGTCCTGAACGCGTTCAACATGAACTGCGTGGGGCACATCAACCATGGCCTGTGGACGCACCCGCGTGACCGATCCACCGAGTACAACACCCTGCCCTACTGGACCGACCTGGCCCGCACCCTTGAGCGCGGGCTGTTCGACGGCCTGTTCATCGCCGACATCGTGGGCGTGTACGACGTGTACCAAGCGGGCATCGACCTCACCTTGCGCGAGTCGATCCAACTGCCGGTGAACGACCCGGTGGTGCTGGTCTCTGCCATGGCGGCCGTCACCCAGCACCTGGGCTTTGGCGTCACCGTCAACCCGACCACCGAACACCCCTACCTGCTGGCCCGCCGCTTTGGCACGCTGGACCACCTCACCACGGGCCGCATTGGTTGGAACGTGGTCACCGGCTACCTCGACAGCGCGGCCCGCGCCATTGGCCTGCCCCAGCAAATCGGCCACGACGACCGCTACGACCAGGCCGAGGAGTTCCTCGATGTGTTCTACCAGTTGCTCGAAGGCAGCTGGCGCGACGATGCAGTCAAAGCCGACAAGGGCGCGCGCATTTACACCGACCCCGCCGCCGTGCGCAAGATCGCGCATCACGGGCGCCACTACCAGGTGGAGGGCGTCAACCTGACGGCCCCCTCACTGCAGCGCACGCCCGTGATCTACCAGGCAGGCACGTCCGACCGGGGCAAGGCCTTTGCCGCCCGCCATGCCGAGGCCGTCTTCATCTCGGGCAACAACAAAGCCCTCGTGCGCGAGAGCGTGGTCGCCCTGCGGCAAGCCGCTGCGGACGCAGGCCGTGCGCCAGAGGACCTGAAGATCGTGCTGGGCGTGAGCGTGGTGCCCGGCCACACTGAGGCCGAGGCCCGCGACAAAGACGCCGAGTACCGCCGCTACGCCAACCCCGAGGCTGGCCTGGCCCACTTTGCCGCAGGCACCGGTATCGACTTTGCACGCTACGGGCTGGACGAGCCCATTGCCTACGGCCAGACCAACTCCATCCAATCGGCCGTGGCTCTGGCCAAGCGCCAGGGGTGGACGCGGCGCGGCATGCTGGAGCAATACGCCCTGGGAGGCCGCTACCCCGCCATCGTCGGCACCGGCGACCAAGTGGCCGATGCCTTGCAATCGTGGGTGGACGACACCGGCGTGGACGGCTTCAACCTGACACGCACCGTGGTGCCCGAGAGCTTTGAGGACTTCATCGACATCGTCGTCCCCGAGCTGCAGAACCGGGGCCTGCACAAAAGCAGCTACACGCAGGGCAGCCTGCGCCACAAGCTGTTTGGCAAAGGCGATCGCCTGCCCGACCAACACCCCGCCGCCCGCTGGCGGCATGCCGCCCCTGCGGCGGCCCATCCACCGGCCACGGCACACAGCGCCACACCCACCACCACACCGACCACGGAAGAGAGCCCCGCATGACCTACCCCGCACGCATCCTGAGCACCCTGTTCGCCACCCTGGCCATCGCCCTGGGCGCACAGGCACAGACCTTGAAAGTAGGCGCATCCACCGGCGTGCATGCCGACGCCCTGCACGCCGCAGCGGCCGAGGCCCGCAAGCAAGGGCTGGACGTGAAGGTGATCGAGTTCACCGACTGGACCACACCCAACGAGGCCCTGGCCTCTGGCGATCTGGACATCAACTACTTCCAGCACCAAGCGTTTCTGGACAACGCCATCCGTCAGCGCGGCTACCCATTTGATGTGGCCGGCGTGGGCGTGCTGCCCAACATTGGCCTGTACTCCTACAAGATCAAGAACTTCAGCGAACTCAAGGAAGGCGCCCGCGTGAGCGTGGCCAACGACCCCGTCAACCAGGCCCGGGGCCTGGGCCTGCTGGAGAAAGCCGGGCTCATCCAGCTCAAGGAAGGACTGGGCGCCCGGGCCACGGTGAACGACATCGTGAGCAACCCCAAAAAGCTCAAGTTCATTGAAGTGGAAGGCCCCCAACTCGTGCGCGCCATTGACGACGTGGACCTGGCCCAGGGCATCCCCGCACACTTTGTCTCCGCTGGCAAGCCCGAGGTGGCCAGCAAGGCCTTGCTTTACACCGGGGCCTCGGACAGCTACTACGCCATCCGCTTCGTCACACGCAAAGACAACGTCAACGACCCACGGGTGCGCAAGTTTGTGCAGATCTTCCAGTCAGCACAAGCCGTGCGCGACCAGACCCACACATCGTTTGGCGGCGACACCAAGCTCTACACGCTGGCCTGGCTCAGCAAGTAAGGCACGGCCACCCCTGCAGCAACCCACCCCAAGGAACCCACCCATGCACACCACCACCCGACGCATCGCCCTGGCCATCGCAAGCGCACTCACCGGCACCCTGCTGGCCACCTGGAGCCTGGCCTCCACCGCACAGACGCTCAAGGTCGGCGTCACCCCCGGCGCACTGGCCGACTCGGTGCAAGTCGCCATCCAGGAAGCCAAGAAGCAAGGGCTGGACGTGAAGCTGGTCGAGTTCACCGACTGGACCACCCCCAACGAAGCCCTGGCCTCCGGGGACATCGACGTCAACTACTTTCAGCACCAGGCTTTTCTGGACAACGCCATCAAAGAACGCGGCTACAAATTTGGCGTGGCGGGCGTGGGCGTGCTGTCCAACATCGGCCTGTACTCCTACCGCATCAAACGCTTTGAGGACCTGAAGGAAGGCGCCAAAGTGGGCGTGGCCAGCGACCCCGTGAACCAGGGCCGGGGCTTGCTGCTGCTGGAGAAGGCCGGTCTCATCAAGCTCAAAGACGGCGTGGGCACCCGCGCCACCGTCAACGACGTGGTGGCCAACCCCAAGAAGCTCAAGCTGCTGGAAGTGGAAGGCCCCCAGCTGGTGCGCGCCATCGACGACCTGGACCTGGCCCAGGGCTACCCCAGCCACTTTGTGGCCGCAGGCAAGCGCGACATTGCCAGCTCGGCGCTGCTGTATTCCGGCATCTCGGACAACTACTACGCCATTCGCTTCGTGACACGCCAGGACAAAGTGGCAGACGCCCGGGTGCTGCGCTTCATCCAGCTCTACCAAGAGTCGCCCGCTGTGCGCGAACAGCTGTTCAAGTCCAACGCCAACGACGCCAAGCTCTACACGCTGGCCTGGCAACCCAAAGGCTGACAGCCACCGACGGCAGCACGCCCCACGCGCACCGCCCCACAGCCCTGACCAGGAGCCCCCCATGTCACTGAACCGCATCTTGCTGCCCGGTATTGCGTACTTTCGCGAGCAAAGCCCTCACGCAAAGCCCCCAGCACCACCCACCTCCCCACGCCCCACACGGTGGCCACGGCCTCCCCCGCCAGCGGGGCAGACACCATCGGCTCGCCCCGCCACGATGCCGTCCGTTTTGACAAGGTCGGCAAGGTCTACGCCGCCAGCACGGGGGCCGTCGACGCACTGCAGGGCATTGACCTGTCGGTGCCTGCAGGCAGCATCTTCGGCATCATCGGGCGCAGCGGGGCGGGCAAATCCAGCCTGCTGCGCACCATCAACCGGCTGGAAAACCCCAGCACCGGGCATGTGTACGTGGCAGGGCAAGACATTGCCACGCTGGACGAAGACGGGCTGGTGGCCCTGCGCCGGCGCGTAGGCATGATCTTCCAGCACTTCAACCTGCTGTCGGCCAAAACGGTGTTTGACAACGTGGCCCTGCCCTTGCGGGTGGCCGGTGTGCGGCCCGCGCAGGTGCGCGAGCGGGTGAACGAACTGCTCCACCTGGTGGGACTGGACGGCAAGCAGAACGTGTACCCGGCACGCCTGTCGGGCGGACAAAAGCAGCGCGTGGGCATTGCCCGCGCCCTGGTGCACCACCCCGACATCCTGCTGTGTGACGAGGCCACCTCGGCGCTGGACCCCGAGACCACCCACGCCATCCTGGCGCTGCTGCGCGACATCAACCGCAAGCTCGGCCTGACCATCGTGCTCATCACCCACGAGATGAGCGTGATCCGCGAAATCTGTGACCAGGTGGTGGTGCTGGAGCAAGGGCGCATTGCCGAACAAGGCCCCGTGTGGAAGGTGTTTGGGCAACCCGAGCACGATGCCACCCGCGCCCTGCTGCGCACCGTGGAGCAGGGCCTTCCGCACGATTTGCTGCACAGCATTCAGCCTGCGCCCCCCGCCACGGGCGAGGCGCTGCGCGTGCTGCAGCTCACCTTCACCGGCGAGGGCGGCATCGAGCCCGACCTGGGCCGCATTGCCGACACGCTGGGCCACAAGGCGCAGCTGCTGCATGGCGGCATTGACCGCATCCAGGGCCATGCCCATGGCCGCCTCATCATCGCCACGCGCAGCAACGTCCCGGCGGAAACCCTGGTTCTGGGCCACCTGGCCCACCACGCGAAGGAGCTGGGCTATGTCTGACATCATGCTCGAGCGCCTGTGGCTGGCGCTGCTGGACACCATCACCATGGTCGGCGTCTCCGGCGGCATTGCGCTGCTGGCAGGCACACCGCTGGCGGTGCTGCTGGTGCTGACCACCCCCGGTGGCATCCTGCCCTGGCCCCGCTTCAATCGCATTGCCGGGGCCATCATCAACGCGTTCCGCGCCACCCCGTTCATTGTGTTGCTGGTGGCGCTGATCCCGCTCACACGGCTCATCACGGGCTCCACCATTGGCCTGTGGGCGGCGGTGGTGCCGCTGTCCATCAGCGCCACGCCCTTCTTTGCGCGCATTGCCGAAGTCAGCCTGCGCGAGGTGGACAAGGGCCTCATCGAAGCCGCACAGGCCATGGGCTGCAGGCGCTGGCACATCGTGCGCCATGTGCTGTTGCCCGAGGCCCTGCCCGGCATCATCGGGGGCTTCACCATCACCCTCGTGTCCATGATTGGGGCATCGGCCATGGCAGGCGCCGTGGGCGCCGGTGGGCTGGGCGACCTGGCCATCCGCTACGGCTACCAGCGCTTTGACACCACCGTGATGGTCGCCGTGATCGCGGTGCTCATCGTGCTGGTGAGCCTGGTCCAATTTGCCGGAGACTTCTGGGTGGGGCGCCTGAAGTCCCGCTGACGGGGGCAATGCCCCTCTTTTTTGCCAGAAAATCCGCTGCGGTACTGAGCGCAAGCAACGCAAGCAGCGGCGATTGCGCTATAAACCGGGCATCTTCAACTTTTTTAACCTAGAGCATCTATGAACCGCGCAGAACTCGTTGAAATCCTGGCTTCCAAGAATGACCTGTCCAAAGCAGCCGCCAACGCTGTGTTGGAAACCCTGATCGACACCGTCCAGACTGCCGTCAAGAAGGGCGATGCCGTCCAACTCGTGGGCTTTGGCACCTTCAAGTCCGCCAAGCGCGCTGCACGCACTGGCAAGAACCCCTCCACCGGCGCAGCCCTGAAGATCCCTGCAACCACCGTGCCCAAGTTCGTGGCCGGTGCCAAGTTCAAGGCAGTGGTGGACCCCAAGGCCGCCAAGCGCAAGGCTGAAAAAGCAGGCAAGTAAGCCCGCACTGACCTCGGTCTGAACCGGGGTCTGAAAGAGCCGCCAGGTGCTGTAAAGCGCTGGCGGTTTTTTTATGCCCGGTGCAGTGGCAAGCCCGCCGCAGGCATTTCGGCGCGCAGCACACGGCCGTGGGTCGAATCGGTCACATACACCGTGCGCCGGCCCTCGCCGCCAAAGGCCAGGTTGGTGGTCGAGCTGCCCGGCGCACCGCGCAGCACCTGCACGGGCTCGGCCCGATGGTTCAGCACCCACACATAGCCCAGGCCCGGGTTGGCCACCAGCAGGTGACCCTCGGCATCCACGGCCAGGCCGTCGGGGCCGCTGGGGCCATACGAGGTGAAGAACTGGCTGACCTTGGCCACGCTGCCATCAGGCAGCAGCGGCACGCGCCACACACAGTTGCCGCGCGTCACGGCCAGGTAGAGCACGCGGCCGTCGGGCGACAGGGCCACGCCGTTGGGGCTGGGCACGTTGTGCAGCAGCAAGTCGAGCTGACCATTGGGCCGCAGGCGGTACAGGCGGCCGCTCGGGTCGTGCAGGCCGCTTTGGCCCTGGTCGGTGAAGTAGAGGTTGCCTTCGGCGTCAAAGATCAGGTCATTCACGCCCTTGAAGCGCTCGCTGTTGCGGCGCTGCAGGTACGGGGTGACGGCGCCCGTGGCCACGTCAAGCTGCATCAGGCCGTTTTTGTAGTCGGTGATGAGCAGCGTGCCGGGCTTCAAGAACTTGAGACCGTTGGGCTCGCCGTCGTACTCGGCCACCAGCGCCCAGTCGCCCTGCGGGTTGATGCGAAAGACCCGGCCCCAGGGGATGTCGCTGACGTAGAGATTGCCTGCGTCGTCGAACACCGGGCCTTCCAGAAACGAATCGGTGATGGTGCCGCCCCGGTTGGCGTCAGCCCAGTCGCTGCGCTCGCGGCGGCGAAAGGGCTCGGGCATGGAGGTGAACAGGTCGAGATCGCGGACCTCAGGGGCTTGCAACAAAAACATGGTGGGGTCTTTCCAATTCGTTCAGGCGGCGGGAACGGCATCGAAACCATACAGCCGCGCCGGGTTGTCGACCAGGATGCGGTCCATGGCCGCGTCGCTGCCAGCCCAGGCCTGCAGCAGGTCCACCAAATCGGCATCGTTCACGGTGCCGGGCGTCTCGGTGGTGTGCGGCCAGTCGCTGCCCCACACCAGGCGCTCGGGCGCGGCCTGCACCAGGGCCTGGCCCAGCGGCAGGGTGTCGGCGTAGCTGGGGCCGTGCACGGTCGAGCGCATGTAGGCGCCCGAGAGCTTGACCCAGGTGTTGCCACCATCGAGCAGGCCGCGCACCACGCCGTAGGCCTCTGCGGCCGGTCCTTCGGCGGGATCGATGCGGCCCAGGTGGTCGATGACCAGGGGCACGGGCAGCGCATGCAACTGGGGCGCGAGGGCGATGAGCTGCTCCGGCTGCGCAAAGATCTGGATATGCCAGCCCGCACACGCCGGGTGCTCGGCCACCTTGCGCGCGAGCGTGGCCAGCATGGCGGGCGTGGTGGTGCCCCACGATTGGGGTGAGACGAAATTGACCCGCAGCCCGCGCACACGGCACGCAGCCAGGTGGCTCAGCTCTTCGGCACCCACGCCGTGGCCCACCACGGCCACACCGCGTGCAGCGTCGCCCAACTGGTCCAGCGCATCCAGGGTGCAGGCGTTGTCGGTGCCGTAGGTCGATGGCGTGACCACCACCGCGCGCGTGCTGCCCAGGCGCGCCTGCAGCTGCCGGTACACCGCCACAGGCGCCACCGGTGGCGTGCGCGGCCAGTGGGCTGACGGCGCAAAGCGCGGGTCAAAGATGTGCATGTGGCTGTCGCACGCGCCGGGGAGTAACCGGCGCTGCGGGCGGTTCAGGCCCACAGAGTGCGGCACGGGTGTGGTCAGCGCTGGCAAAGGCATCGGTCAATCCAGCTTGATATTGCCCTTCTTCACGACCTCGCCCCACTTCGCGTCTTCCTTCTTCAGGAAGGCGGCAAAGTCTGCGGGCGTCGAACCGATGGGCTGGGCGCCCAGGTCGGCGAGGCGCTGCTTCACTTCGTCTTCTTTCAGCACCTCTTGCAGGGCCTGCTGCAGTTTGGTGGCCACCTCTGCTGGCACACCCGCAGGCAGGAACACGCCGTTCCACTCATAGGCCTCATAGCCGGGGATGGCCGCCTCGGCCACCGTGGGCACATCGGGCAGGCGCTTGGAACGCTCAGGCGCCGACACGGCCAGCGCACGCAGCTTGCCGCCCGCCACATGCGGGTAAGTGGCGGCCACGGTGCCGAACATGAAGTCCACCTGGCCGGCCATCACGTCGGTGATGGCGGGGCCGCCGCTCTTGTAGGGCACATGCACCATGTCAAGGCCCAGCTTCTGGGCCATCAGCTCCGCCGCCAGGCGCTGCACCGTGCCGCTGCCGCCTGAGGCAAAGTTGATCTTGCCTGGCTGCGCCTTGGCCTTGGCAATCAGCTCGCCCACGTTTTTGTAGGGGGCATCGGCCTTCACGATGAGCACGTTGGGCGCCAGCAGCACCAGCGACAGCGGCTGCAGTGCGTTGGCGGCATACGGCATCTTGGGGAACAGGTGCGGGTTGATGGAGTACGGCGTGGCGTCGTACAGCATGGTGTAGCCATCTGCCGGGGCCTTGGCCACGAAGCTGGCGCCAATGGTGCCGCTGGCACCGGCCTTGTTGTCCACGATCACGCTGCCGCCGAGCTTGGCGCCCAGGCGGGTGGCCACCACACGGGCCACGGCATCGGCCGCGCCACCGGGGGCGTAGGGCACGACGATGGTGATGGGCCGCTCGGGGAAGGCGGCGTGGGCCACGCCAGCGGCCAGGGCGCAGGCAGCGATCAGGGGTTTGAGGAAGCGAAACATACGTGTCTCCAATCAGTTCTAGGTTCTACAACAGGGCGGCTCAATCAGCTTTGAGATCGAGCGCTTTGGCAATCTGGCTATACGTTGCAGCTTCGCGGGCCACACGGGTCGCAAAGGTATTGCCACACACCGATTCGGCATCCATCCCCAGGCCGCGCAGCTTTTCGGCGGCCGATTCGCTCTTGGCAAAGTCGGCGGCCGTGCGCTCCAGCGCCTGGGCGATGGGCTCGGGCACGCCTGCCAGGGCCAGCACGCCGTACCACACGTCGGCAGCGTAGTGGCCACCGCCCGCTTCGGCAAACGTGGGCACCTCAGGCACCAGGGCCGAGCGCTGGGGCGCGCCCACGGCCAGCGCACGCAGCTTGCCGCTCTTGATTTGCGGCAGCACCGAGCCCAGGGTGGCGAAGGAGCTGTCGAGTTGCCCGCCCATCAGGTCCGTCACCACGGGCGCGGCGCCCTTGTAGGGCACGTGGTTGAGCTGCAGGCCCTGGGCGCGGGCAAAGATCTCGGTGGCAAAGTGGCCCGAGCTGCCCACCCCGGCGGTGCCCGCCGTCACGCGGCCGGGCTCGGCGCGGGCCTTGGCTTGGTAATCGGCCAGTGTCTTGACCGGCAGGCTGGGGGCCACCACCAGCACCGTGGGGCTGCTGGCCACCGTGCACAGGGGGCGGAAGGACTTCACCGCATCGAACTTGACGCGGCCCTGGTACAGCGCCGGAATCATGGTGTGGTTGGTGGCACCGAACAGCAGCGTGTAGCCATCGGCCGGGGCGCTGGCCACGGCCTGGGCGGCAATGATGGTGCCCGCGCCCGGCTTGTTGTCGATGATGAACGGCTGGCCCAGCGCCTTGCTGGCGTGGTCGGCAAACGCGCGCGCCACCACGTCGGTGGGGCCACCGGCGGCAAAGCCCACCACCAGCTTCACGGGCTTGGTGGGGTAGCCTGCCGCACCTGCTTGTGCATGGGCGGCGCCATACGCTATCAAAATCATAGCTACCAGCGCTTTAGGGACGAGCGCCAGAGGTGTATTTTTCTTCAACATGGCGAAGACTCCTTCAATCAATGCGGATGCCGCTGGTGCGAATCACCTCGGCCCACTTCGTGGTTTCGGCTTTCAAAAAGCTGCTGAACTCCTGCGCACTGGAGCCCACGCCCTGCACGCCCAGTTCGGCAAAGCGCTTCTTCATCTCGGGGCTGGCCACGATGGCGCGGGTTTCGGCCTCCAGCCGCTCCAGCACGGGGCGCGGCGTGCCTGCGGGGGCGAACAAGCCATTCCACTCGCTGACCTGAAAGCCCGGCACACCCGACTCGGCCACGGTGGGCACGGCCTCCCAGCCCTCAGCGCGGCGGGGCGATGTGATGGCCAGCGCCCGCAGCTTGCCGCTTTTGACGAACGGCCCGCTGGCCGTGGTGGCACTGAACATCACATCCACCTGCCCGCCGATCAGGTCGGTGAGCGCAGGTGCCCCACCCCGGTACGGGATGTGGGTGATCGCCACTTTCTGCCCCTGCTTGAACAGCTCGCCCGCCAGGTGCTGCGCGCCGCCGTTGCCCGCCGATGCGTAGGTGAGGTGGCCCGGCCGCGCCTTGGCGGCCTTGGCCACATCGGCCACCGACTGAAAGGGCGATGCCGTGGGCACCACCATGAGCAGTGGCACCTGCAGCACCAGCGAGATGGGCGCAAAGTCTTTGACCGCATCAAACGGCAGCTTGGGGAACAGGCTGGGGTTGACGGTGAAGGCCGTGGCATCGAGCAGCAGCGTGTATCCATCGGCCGGGGCCTTGGCCACCGCCGCCGCGCCAATGGTGCCGCTACCACCAGGGCGGTTGTCCACCACCACCTGCTGGCCTAGGCGTTGGCCCAGTTGCGTGGCCAGCAGGCGCGCGGTGTTGTCGGCATTGCCACCGGCCGGGTACGGCACCACCAGCTTAAGGGGCTTGTCTGGCCAGGAGCCTTGCACCTGGGCTTGCGCGGGTGCCGCGCCCAGCATGCCCGTGGTGGCTGTTACTACTAAAACAATAGCTGCCAGCGCTTTATCCAAGCGCGCTAGCGGCCTATTTTTCTTGAAACGCTGTGGCATGGTGCTTGTCTCCGGGGGCCGCTGGTGCAGCGCAACGCCGATGCGCGCGCGGCCCAGGGCCTTTTTGTTGTTGTGGATGGAACGGCGCTCAGGCTGCCACAGCGCTGCGGGCCAGCACGGCCAGCAGGTTCTGGGCGGCGCCCACGCCCATGTTCACGTAGGCATCGCTCGTCACGCCGCCGATGTGGGGGCTGAGGATGAAGTGCTTCTCGCCCTGGAAGGGGTGGCCCGCCGTCATGGGCTCCACCGCAAAGCTGTCGAGCCCCGCCGCCATGACCTGGCCCGAGCGCACGGCGGCGAGCAGATCGGCCTCGTCGATCAGGCCACCACGTGCCGTGTTCACCACAATCACGCCACGCTTGCATTGCGCCAGCGTGGCGGCGTTCAGCAGGTTGCGGTTTTCGTCGGTCAGCGGGCAGTGCAACGAGATGGCATCCGATTCGCGCCAGATCGTCTCCAGATCCACCGCCTGCACGTACGCGGGCAGGTTCTTGGCAAACGGATCAAAGCCGATCACGCGCATGCCCAAGGCGTCGGCCATCTTGGCAAAGCGCAGACCGATGGCGCCCAGGCCCACCAGGCCCACCGTGCGGCCGCCCAGCTCCAGGCTCTTGTGCGTGGCCTTGTCCCAGTGGCCAGCGTGCATGCGCGCATCCAATGCCACCACCGATTTGGCGCAGGCCAGCAACAGGGCCAAGGCCTGCTCGGCCACGGCGGCAGCGTTGGCGCCCACGGCGGCCACTACCTCAATGCCACGGGCCTTGGCAGCCACCTTGTCGATGGTGTCGGTGCCGCTGCCGTGCTTGGAGATGACCTTGAGCGCGGGGGCCGCGTCCATCACCGAAGCGCCCACCTTGCCGTAGCGCACGATGATGGCCACGGGGTTGTGCGCACCGCACAGGGCCACCATGTCCTCTTCCGTCGGCGTTTTGCCTGCGTAGACGATCTCGTAGCCTGTGAGCAGGTCGAGGGCTTGTTGCGCCAGGTCGGCGCCGGTCACGATGATGACGGGGTGGGTAGCGTTGCTCACAGCGATTCCCCTTCCTTCAAAACACCCGCAGCGCGCAGGGCGGCGGGCAGCCATTTCGATGCGGTGTCGCCACGGGCGATGGCTTCGATGCGGGCGGCTTCGTCGGCCACCTTCTTGTCTGCCAGGGCCAGCATGGCGGGGGCTTTTTCGCGCTCGATGACGACCACGCCGTCGGCGTCGCCCACCACTAGGTCACCCGGGTTCACCACCGCGCCACCGGCGCTGATGGGGTGGTTGATGCGGCCGGGCACGTACTTGGTGGGCCCTGCAGGGTTGAAGCCCGCGCTGAACACGGGGAAGTCCAGCTCCAGAATTTCCAGCTTGTCGCGGATGGAGGCGTCCACGATCACACCCGCCAGGCCGCGCTTCTTGCAGGCGCTGAGCATCAGCGTGCCCATCAGCGCCGCCGTCTGGTCGCCCTTGCCATCAATCACCAGCACATCACCCGGCTGGGCCAGGGCGATGGCGGCGTGGATCATGAGGTTGTCGCCAGGGCGCACTTCCACGGTGAAAGCGGGGCCAGCCACCTTCATGGACTGGTGCACAGGCGCCACGCGGCCATGCATGGTGCCGCGGCGGCCTGCCACGTCGGCCAGGATGGCGGCTTGGTAGGTAGAGGCTTGGGCCACGACGTCGCCGCTCACGCGGTCGATGGTGCGGATGATTTCAGGGAGTTGGCTCATGGGAGTGGTCCGGTTGAAGTAATGAAAACGAAGAAGCAGCGTTTTGCTTTTTTGACAATGGGGGGATCGCGGGTATCAGTCGGCCTTGATGTTTCCGTCTTTGATGACCTTGGCCCACTTGGCCGAGTCGGCCTTTTGCAGGTCGCCCAGCTGCTGGGGCGTGCCGCCCACCAGCGTCACGCCCAGCTTGTCGGCCAGGGCGATGAGGGCGGGGTCTTTCAGCGTGGCGGCGATTTCGCGGTTCAAGCGCTGCACGATGGCGGCGGGCGTCTTGGCGGGCGCAAACACGGCCTGCCACTGCTCCACCACAAAGTCCTTGAGCCCCGCCTCGCCCATGGTGGGCACGGCAGGCAGGGCCTTGAGGCGCTGGGCCGACGTGACGGCCAGGGCGCGCAACTTGCCCGACTGCACATGCGGCAGTGCAGCGGCTGCGGGGGCAAACATGAACTGCACCTGCTCGGCCAGCGTGTCTTGCAGCGCGGGGGTGTCGCCCTTGTAGGGCACATGGATAAAGCGCGCGCCGGTTTGCTGCTGCAGCAGCTCGCCCTGCATTTGCAAAATGGTGCCGTTGC
Source organism: Acidovorax sp. 1608163 (assembly GCF_003669015.1). NCBI lineage: Bacteria > Pseudomonadati > Pseudomonadota > Betaproteobacteria > Burkholderiales > Comamonadaceae > Acidovorax > Acidovorax sp. 1608163. Next base: position 782,418 of record NZ_CP033069.1, on the reverse strand, counting down.
CGCCCGAGGCAAACGCCAGCTTGCCGGGCTGGGCCTTGGCGGCGGCCAGCAGGTCCGCCACCGTCTTGAACGGCTGATTGGAGCCCACCACCAGGATGTGGGGAATGGTGCCCACGGTGATCACGGGCTCGAACGCCGTGATGTGGTCGTAGGGCAGCTTGGCCATCAGGTGCGGGGCGATGGCCTGCGGGCCGATGGAGGTGCCCAGCAGCGTGAGCCCGTCGGGCGCCGCCTTGGCCACGTAGGCCGCGCCAATGGTGCCCGTGGCGCCGGCCTTGTTGTCCACGATGACGTTGGTGGACAGGGCCGCGCCCAGCTTGAGGGCGATGTTGCGGCCCAGCACATCGGTGCTGCCACCGGCGGGGTACGGTACCACCCAGGTGATGAGCTTGCCCGCAGGCCAATCGTTTTGCGCCCAGGCGGGCAGCCCCGCCCCCACGCCAGCGCCCGCAAGGGCCAGGGTGGTCAACAGGTGGCGGCGCTGCGCGCCGTGCGTGGATAGGGGAGATACCAAAGAGGTCATGGTGCAAGGCCCTCAGACAGGGGTGGGGGATGAAGAAGTCGAGACCGGCGAGAAGCCGTAGAGCGCGGCAGGGTTGGTGACCAGCACGCGGTGCAGCGCATCGGCACCGGCCTGATCGCACCAGCGCGCCAGGGTGTCGATTTGCAATGCGTCGTCCGGCACGGGGTGCAGGCCAGCGCTGGCGGTGGCGTGGGGCCAGTCGCTGCCCCACAGCACCTGCAGCGGAGCGGCACGCAGGTAGCTGGCGGCCAGCGCGTCAAGCGCCGGGTCGTCCACCGCGTGGGTGGCGCTGACGATGTAGCCGCCCGAGAGCTTGACCCAGGCCCTGCCCTCGCCCAGCAGCTGCAGCAGCAGTGCGTGGGCTGGGTGCTTCCCGGCTTGCTCGGGGGCGATGCGGCCCAGGTGGTCAAACACCAGCGGCACGGGCACACGGCGCAGCACATCGCCCAGCGTGGCCAGCACATCGGGCGGCATCAGCAGTTGCAAGTGCCAGCCCAGCGGTGCAATGCGCTGGGCCAGGGGCACGATGGCATCGACCGTGCCGGTGACGCCCAGCGACAGATTGAGCCGCACGCCGCGCACGCCCGCGTCGTGCAGGGCTTGCAGCTGGGCATCGCTCTCGCTGCCATCGATCACGGCCACGCCCCGGGCCTGCGTACCCAACGCGGCCAGGCCCTGCAACATGCAGCGGTTGTCCGAACCGTAGGTGGATGGCGTGACCAGCACCGTGCGCTCGGTGCCCAGGCGCTGCTGCAGCGCGCGGTAGTCCTGCACCGACGCATCGGGCGGCAGCAGCTTTGCCCCCGGCGCTGCGGGAAAGCGCTGGTCGTACACGTGCATGTGGCTGTCGCACGCCCCCGCAGGCAGCGCGGTGTGCGGTGCGGCCGTACCCGCCGAGAACGGTACGGGCGTAGCAAAGCAATCGCGGGTCATGGCGATGGGCTGTCAGCGGGGATGAGCGTGGCGCGGCGCTATCAGTCCAGGCTGGCGCCCGAGTCCTTCACGATCTTGGCCCAGCGAGGAACTTCGGTACGCAGCAAGGCGCTGAACTGCTCTGAGGTGCCGCCCAGCACATCGCCACCTTCGGACTTGAGTTTGTCAATCACATCCGCTTGCTGCAGCGCCTGGTTGATGGCCTTGTTGAGCTGCGCCACGATGGGGGCGGGCGTGCCTGCGGGCGCCAGGATGCCGAACCAGGTCACGGCTTCAAAGCCCTTGTAGCCCTGCTCTGCCAGCGTGGGCACATCGGGCAGTTGCGATGAGCGCTTGGCCGAGGTGATGGCCAGGATCTTGAGCTTGCCATTGCGCACCTGCCCCAGCAGTGTGGGTACGGAAGACATGTACAGATCAATCTGCCCACCCACCAGGTCCGTCATGGCCTGGGCCGCGCCCTTGTAGGGGATGTGGCGCAGCTGGATGCCTGCGGCGTTTTCAGCAAGTTCACCCGCCAGGTGGGCCACGGTGCCGTTGCCCGAGTACCCCAGGGTGAGCGCATCGGGCTTGCCCTTGGACGCGGCCACCACGTCGGCAAAAGTCTTGAAGCGCGAGTTGGCCGGTGCCGCCATCACGATGGGCGAGGAAGACACCAGCGCCACAGGGGCCAGGTCCTTGATCGGGTCGTAGGGCAGCTTGGCGTAGAGCGAGGGGTTGATCGCCAGGTTGCTGGTCTGGCCCATGACCAGCGTGTAGCCGTCGGCCGCGGACTTGGCGGTGGCGTCCACCCCCAGGTTGCCGCCTGCGCCGGGGCGGTTGTCCACGATGACGTTCCACTTGTTCTGGTCCGCCAGTTTTTGCGCCACGGTGCGCGCAATCATGTCGGTGCCGCCGCCGGGCGGGAACGGCACGATGAGGCGGATGGGCTTGTTGGGGTAGGCGGCTTGTGCCAGCACCGAGGCGGTGGGCAGGGCCAGGGCCAGAGCAGCGGCAGCTGCCACAAACAGGCGCGAACGCAAGGAACGCGTGGGCGTGGAAATAGGCATGGCGATTTGTCTCCGTGATGGGTGTACCGGTCCCACGCTTGCTGCGTGGTGTGGCGCGACTTTATAAAAACGTTTCAACCCATACAATTGCGTTTCGCACAACGAAACACATTGCACCATGAGCAACCGCCTGCCACGCGCCCGCCCTCCAGCCGCAGCAGCCCCTTTGCCCCCCCCTGCTGCGGCCCGTTCACCCGCCGTTGCCCCCCCCACAGACAGCGATGCCACCAAGGAAAGCGGCGGGGTGATTGCCGTGACCCGCGCACTGCAGTTGCTCGAAGCCTTTGCGCTGGGCGAATCGCACCTCTCGCTGGCCCTGCTGAGCCGCCGCTGCGGCCTGCACAAGACCACCGTGCTGCGCCTGGCACGCACCCTGGCCCTGTCGGGGTACATGGTGCAGCGCGACGATGGCGAGTGGCGCCTGGGCCCCGCAGCGGGCTGGCTGGGCGCGCGCTACCAGGCGGGCTTTGATGTGCAAAACGTGCTGGAGCCCGCGCTGCGCGCCCTCACCCAGGCCAGCGGTGAGAGCGCCGCTTTCTACGTGCGCGAAGGCAATGTGCGCACCTGCCTGGTACGGGTGGAGGGGCCGCAAGCCCTGCGCCACCACGCGCGCATGGGCGAGGGGTTGCCGCTGGACAAAGGCTCGCCCGGGCGCGTGATCCTGGCGTTTTCAGGCGAGCCGGGCGATGTGTATGAGGAGATCCGCAGGCGCGGCTACCACTGCTCGATTGGCGAGCGCGAGCAAGGCGTGGCCACCGTGTCGGCCCCTGTGTTTGGCATGCACTGGCGCCTGCTGGGCTCGGTGTGCATTTCCGGGCCCGCATCGCGCCTGCCCATGGCCAAGCTGGAGACCCTGGCACAGACCGTGGTCACCGCCGCCAATGCCTTGTCTTATGCACTGGCTGGCAACACCTCGGCCACCAGCGCGGTGCCTGCGCGTGCCAGCCACTGGCATCCTTGAGGCCGCGCGGGGCTAGCGGCAACACGCGCTAGCGCCAGGCCCTCGCCCAGGCGTCGGCCATGTCAAAGGTGTGCAGGCAGGCGGCCTCATCACCCACCGAGCACACGGCGCGCTCCAGCAGCTGGATGTCCGCCTCGTGCTGGCGGGCCACGTGCACGTCTTCAAAAAAGACCACCTTCTGGCAGCGGCGGTCCAGCACCAGCTCGGCAATCTGGGCATCGCCGCCCATGGGGCCGCTGCGAAACGGGTGCACCCAGGGCGTGTCGGCAGGCCAACCCCGGGCCCAGGCCAGTTCGTTGAGCTTGCGCCCCGTGGTACCCGTGGCGTAGCGCACCGGCGTGCGCGACAGCACCTCGAAATGCTGGTCTGCAAACTCCACCATGCGCGCCTTCATGGAGTCGTGCGCAATCAAGGCCAGCGCCTGCTGCGCCAGGGGCCGGATGCCGCCTGCCGCGCCACCACGCAACGCGGGGCCACCGGCGTTGGCCCACTCCACCGCCATCCATTCAATGGCCGCAGCCACGGTGAGCAGCAGCGGCTTGCGGTGGGTGATGCATTGGCGCTTGAGCGCTTGCGCCTCGGGGTACAGCGAGGACGGGTCCAGCGGGTCCATCAGGTAGACCACACCGGCCAGCTCATCCTCAGGCCGAATGCCCCCTGCCACGCGGGAGACCAGCTTCATCAACCCACCCTCGTGCCCATACGGCAGGCGGTGCAATGCGGGCAAGGTCTGCAGCAAGCCCAGCCGCTCCAGCGCATCGGCAGCCCCACCCACGGCGGCAATGCGCAGTTGCAGGGCCCGCACAGCGGGCTCGCTTGCGTGGGCCCAATGCGCCAATGCGCAGGTGTGCGCGCTGCCATGCGCGGTGCGGTGCCGCCGGTGCGCAACCAGCCCGTAGGTGCGCGGCACCGGTGCGGCCTCGCCGAGGGCACCGCTGGCGGCCAGGGGTGGGGTCGCGCTCATGCGCGCTCTCCCTGCGGGGCCACACAGGCGCAGGCGTTCTGCCAACGCAGGCCCGCAATGCGGGGGTCAAGTGCGGCCACGGAGACTGGGGCGATGGAGACTGGGGCCGTGAGGGCAAGGGCTGGGGCGGCGCGGGTCATGTGCGTTGGGGGGTGATGGGCCAAATGCCCGGGTCAAGGAATGCTCTGCCCCGAAGTTACCCGACTTTGCAGCCCGCGTGCTGCTGGCAGCGGGTGGCGGCTGGCGGCGCATGGCCCCTTGGCATGCCCGGGGCACGCGGCCCGTGTGCGCCAGTGCAACCAACCCCGCAGCGCGTTGCGGGCGCCCCCAATCCACTGCGCCGTGGCGATACAGGCCGCAAATGCTATTAAAACAATAGCTACCAGCGCTTTATCTGGTTGCGCTAGCGCATCATTTCATTCAAAACCGTGAGCCTGAAGCGCCCGCCGCCTCAAAACACCCGCCCCTCCTGCAGGTGCGTGGTCACGCCGTTGAGGTGGTAGTCGCCAAGCACCCGGGGCTTTTGCAGCAGCGGGGCTGAAGGCAGGGCATTGCGCCAGCCTCATGAAACCATGGAAACCTTGATCGACGGGGGGCTGTGGAGTTGGGTGCCTGGTGTTTAATCCGCTCACAGGCGGTATGTATCCACGGCATAACCGCTTTTTGATTGAGCCGCATGCCACTTGATGGCACCACCTTATGACCAGTCACACCGATCCAGCCCCCTTTCCCTACAACGGCCCAGAGGAGCTGCGTCAGCCCATCTTGACCGCGTTGCGCCGCGTGGTGGACCCGGAGGTGGCCATGAATGTGGTGGATGTGGGCTTGATCTACGGCGTCACGGTGACCGCAGGCAAGCTCCATGCCCTGGTCACCATGACCTCTGCGGCCTGCCCGGTGACCGAGCTGATCATCGAAGAGATCGAAACCGAACTGGACCGCGACATGCCGCCCGATTTGCAGATTCAGGTGGAACTGGTCTGGGAGCCACCGTGGACCACCGAACGCATGAGCCCGAGCGCCAAGCGCTTCATGGGATGGTGAACCCTCCCCAGCCCACCCACCTCGCCCACAACCCAGCGGCGGCGGCCAAAGCCAGCGCCTGGCCTTTGGTGGTGCTGGCTCTGGGCATCGCGGCCTTGCTGGGGGCATGGCCGGTGGTTTGCTGCGTGCAGGGGTGCCACTCCCACAGGCCATGGCCCCCACTGGCTGGGCAGGCCACGCCGCCGTGGCCCACGGCGCCTTGATGGTGTGCGGGTTCATGGGCACCGTCATCGGCATCGAACGGGCCGTGGCCGTGAAACGACTGTTTGCCTGGCTGGCACCCGCCGCGTCCGGCGCGGGCGGGCTGTGCCTGATGGCGGCGCAAACCTCTGTGGCCGCAGGTTTGCTCAGCATCGCGGCCGCCGTCTTTGTAGGGGTCAACCTGGTGGTAGTGCAGCGCCAGCGTGCAGCCCACACCGCTCTGTTGCTGGCGGGCGCACTCGCATGGCTGGTGGGTTGCCTGCTGTTTTGGCACCAGCCGGGCAACACGGCCTGCCTGCCCTGGTGGTTTGCCTTCCTGGTGATGACGATTGCCGCCGAGCGGCTGGAGATGACGCGGCTCATGCGCCGGCGGCCAGGCGCCCAGCTGGCGCTGGGCGTGCTGCTGATCGCCCTGGTCGCAGGGGCCAGCGTGACCATCTTCTCGGCGAGCACAGGTGGTGTGCTCTACGGCCTTTCGCTGTTGCTGCTGGCGCTGTGGCTCGGCGTTTTTGACATTGCACGGCGCACCGTGGCTGCCCCAGGGCTGCCACGCTATATGGCCGTTTGCCTGCTGGGTGGCTACGCCTGGCTGGCCCTGGCAGGGATCGCCTGGGTGGCCACAGCCCTGGGCTGGCCCTTGCGCGACGCCGCCCTGCACGCGCTGGGGCTGGGCTTCATCGTGAGCATGATCATGGGCCATGCGCCAGTGATCCTGCCTGCCATCGCGCGCATCAAGCTGCCGTTCAGCCGCCTTTTCTATCTGCCCCTGCTGGCACTGCACCTGTCACTGGTGGTGCGGCTGTTCGCTGGCCTGCATGACCTCACATGGCGGGGCAACGGCGCACTGCTCAATGCCGTGGCCATCGGCCTGTTTGCCGCCACGATGGCGGGCGCAGCGCTGCGATGGAAGCTGCGCGCCCTGCCCAAGAGCCCGCCACCAAAGCAGGGCTGATGTGTGGCTGCGATGCCAACGTGGCATCCGCGCTGTAGACGGTAGCCCGCAGGTCAGGCGGGCATGGCGCACGCGTCGTCCGTCTGCGCATGCACGTGCAGTCCGTGCATGAGAGTGGTCTCCACCAGCATCTGGGTGTAGGCATGCTGGGCAGCCCCGAAGCACAGGGAGGCAGTGTCGATGGTTTCAACGATGCGGCCTTGCTGCATCACCCCCACCCGATCACAGAGGTGCGCCACCACCCCCAGGTCGTGCGTGACCAAGAGGTACGTCAGGCCCTCCTGCTTGCGCAGCGATACGAGCAGGTTGAGGATTTCAGCTTGCACCGAGACATCCAATGCCGAGGTCGGCTCGTCCAGCAGCAGCACCCGAGGCTCCAAGATAAGCGCCCGCGCAATCGCCACGCGCTGACGTTGCCCCCCGGACAGCTGGTGCGGATACCGGTGCCTGAAACTGTCGTCCAGCCCCACCTTGCGCAGCATCGCGCCAATGCGCTCATCCTGGGCGTCCATCTGGTGGATTTGCAACGGCTCGGCCAGCGTAGTTTGCACCGTGTGGCGCGGGTGCAGTGAGCCATAGGGGTCTTGAAAGACCATCTGCACCATGCGGGCCCTGGCGCGATCGAATGTACGTCCCAGCGGTTGGCCTCCCAGGCGCAGGGCGCCACTCCAGTGCATGAACTGGCCCGCCAGGCAGCGCAGCAAGGTGGTCTTGCCAGAGCCAGACTCGCCCACTAGGCCAAAGGACTCTCCTTGTGCCACAGAAAACGAGACATCGTGCAGCACGCGTGCGGCGCCAGTGCCTTGCCCAAAAGAGAGGCTCAGTTGTTCAACGTCAATCATGCGGCGACTCCGTCAACCCAGGCCGGGTCGCGTTGCAGGGTGGGAAGGTGCTCACGCCGGTTCTGCATGCTGGGCAGCGCCTCCAACAGTCCGCGGGTGTAGGGATGGCGGGCTTGGCCCAGGTCTGCAGCGGCAATGCTCTCCACCACGCGCCCGGCATACATCACCAGCACACGGTCACAGAAGTGGCGCACCAGGTTCAGGTCGTGGCTGATGAAAATCAGGCCCAGCCCTCTGCTGGCGACCAGCTCATTGAGCACGTCCAGCACCTGCATGCGTACCGAGACATCCAGCGCGGACGTGGGCTCGTCCGCAATCACCACCTCGGGCTGAGGGACCAGCATCATGGCGATCATGATGCGCTGCCCCATCCCCCCCGAGACCTGGTGGGGATAGAGCCCGTACACCCGCTCAGGGTCGCGGATGCGCACGGACTCCAGCATGGCTAGCACCTGCTGGCGCGCTTGTGCTCGGCTGGCGCGGTGGTGGGCCAGGTAGGCCTCTGCAATCTGGTCGCCAACGCGCATGACCGGATTCAGCGAGTACTTCGGGTCTTGCATGATCATGGACATGCGCCGCCCGCGTATCCCGCGCATTTGTGCCGCGCTGGCCTGCAGCAGGTTGACATCATCAAACTGCAATCGGGTGGCGTCTACCTTGGCATTGCGCGGGTGCAACCCCAGCAAGGCCCTGCCCACGGTGGACTTGCCCGAGCCCGATTCGCCCACAATGCCGAGCTTCTCGCGCCCTAGCGCGAAAGAGACTCCGCGCACGGCGTTGGATGTGCTGCCGTCGGGCGAGGTGAACTGCACGCGCAGATCCTGCACTTGCAAAAGAGGGGATTCGCTGGAGGTTGTCATGTGTGCCTCGATTCCTTGGTGCTTATTCGCTGCGCGGGTCCAGTACGTCATACAAACCATCACCCAGCAGATTGAACGCGAGGCTGACCAACAAAATGGCACCGCCGGGTGCAGCCACCAGCCACCACGAATCCAGCATGTACCGACGCCCCTCGGAAATCATGGCGCCCCACTCGGGCAGCGGCGCCTGCGCCCCCAGCCCCAGAAAGCCCAGCCCTGCCGCCGTCAGGATGATGCTGGCCATGTTCATGGTCAGGCGCACCACCACCGACGACAGGCACAGCGGCGCGATGTACCGCAGCAGAATGCGCGAGGCAGACGCGCCTTGCAGGCGTGCTGCGGTGATGAAGTCGGCGTGCCGCAGCGACAGGGTCTCGGCCCGTGCCAAGCGCGCAATCGGGGGCCAGCTGGTCAATGCGATGGCGATGACAGCATGGTCCAGGCCAGGCCCCAAGGCCGCCACAAACGCCAGGGCGAGCACCAAGCCAGGAAACGACAGGAAGATGTCGGTCACGCGCATCATGGCGGTGTCCACCCATCCACCAAAGTAGCCCGAAACAATGCCCACCAGCAAGCCAATGGGCCCCACGATCACCGTCACCAACGCCACCACATACAGCGTGATGCGCGCGCCATGCACCAGGCGAGAGAAGACGTCTCTGCCGTACTCATCGGTGCCAAACCAGTGCGCAGCGCTGGGCGCTTGCAAGGCCGCAGAGAGGTCTTGCGCATAGGGGCCTTGGGTTGCAATCCACGGCGCAAATAGCGCGACTGCCACCAGCCCCAAAATCACGGCCACACCGGCAGCCGTCAGCGGATTGCGCAGCAAACGGCGCGACATGCGTGCCAGCTCGCGCAGCAGGGCCTGGGTGGCGGTGGTGGCTTGGGTGGTGGGTGCAGACTGGGACATGGCTATGGGCACAGCGGCAACATCGGCCGAAGGGTTCAAGGTCTGAGAGGTGTTCATCGGGATATTCCCTGGGCGTAAGCGGTAGCGACGGCGTGGGCTTTAGCGTTGCTGCTGGGTGCGGGGGTCAAACACCCGGTACAGCGCATCGGTGACGAGGTTGATCACCACGAAGATCACCCCCACCACCAGCACCGATCCCATGACGGCACTCATGTCGCCCAGCAACAGGCTGCTGGTGAGGTACTGGCCAAAACCTGGCCACCCAAAAACGGTTTCAATCAGCACTGCCCCTTCCAGCAACCCACCGTAGGCCAGCGCCACGATGGTGAGCAGTTGCACCAGGATGTTGCGAAAGGCGTGGCCCCACACCACCGTGCGCTCCGGCAGGCCCTTGACCCTTGCGGCCAGCACGTACTCTTGCGACAGCTGGGCCAGCATGAAGCTGCGCGTCATGCGGCTGATGTAGGCCATGGAGTGCAAGCCCAGAATGCACGCGGGCAAGGTGATGTGCCGCAAGGCACTGCGAAAGGCTGCAACGTCGCCTGACAAGAGGGTGTCCACCAACAAGAACCCTGTGACGACCGGAACGGCCCCCTCAAAGGCAATCCCCACCCGCCCGATGCCTCCGGCCCAACCCAGCCAGGCATAGAAGACCAGCAACCCCATCATGCCGAACCAGAAGACCGGCGTGGAATAGCCCATGAGGCTGAACAAGCGCATGCAATGGTCACCCCAGCGCCCCTTGCGCGTGGCGGCATACACGCCCAAGGGAACCCCCAGGCCCGTTCCCAGCAAGATGGCCAGCGTGGCCAGCTCTATCGTTGCGGGCAGCACCCGCGCCAGGTCACTCACCACGGGGTGGCCCGTCAATACCGCTTGCCCGAGGTTGCCGTGCAACAGGTCGCGCAGGTAGTAGCCAAATTGCACCCACAAGGGCTTGTCCAGCCCCAGTTGCCGGTACACCTGTTCATAGGTCGATCGGTCGGCGTCAGGCCCCACGATGGAGAGCACCGGGTCCAATGGCATGACCCGGCCAATGACGAAGGTCAGCGCCAAGAGGCCCAGCAAAGTCATCAAGACCGTCAGCGCCCGCGCCCCAACCGAATGGAACTGGCGCGCAAAGCGGCGTGCACGAGACTCGCCGTGTGCAGGCAAGGCTATGGATGTGGACATGTGAATCTGTCTCCGTGCTGTCTTTATTCAGACAGTCTATTGATTGAACAAACGCTCGGCAGGCCCATCTGCGCTCGGGTCAAAGGCCTTTGGCACCGCCATCAGGGCGACTCCAAGGCCCACGATCGCCCGGAAGCGCAGTGCCTGCCATTCAGCCATGGCCCGCCGCACCCAATGGCGCCGATGCCTTGAACACACCATGCAAACGGGTGGTTGCCGAAGGGTGCCCCACATAGCCTTGCACGGTGTTGCGGTACACCACGGTCTCGACCATCTGGGAGATCGGCAAGATGGGCCCCACCTCGTCTTCGTATACCCGCTGAATGGCCTGGTACGCCCGCTGTTGCGCCCCTGGGTCTGGCTCCAGCAAGGCCTGCTCAATCATCCCGTTCAACCGTGGGCTGTAAAACCCGGTCCGCCAGCCCTGGAAGTTGGTCAGGCGGGCGGCATCGCGGTTGTCAGGGTTGTAGGCCAAGGCCCGCAAACTGGAGTGAGGATGGGGCTCGGCCCCACCCCCACCCCGCCCCACCACGATCTCGAACTTGCGCTCGCGCATGGCCCCGTAGACCTGGTTGCCCGTGCCCGGCAGCACCGATGCGCGGATACCCGCCTGCGCCAAGGTGGACTGCACGCTGGTGGCAATGTTGATGAAAGGCGCTTCGGCCACCACCCGGATCGTGGTGTCAAACCCGTCACCCAAACCCGCTTGCGCCAACAACGCTCGCGCCGCCGGAACGTCCAGCACATACCCGGGCTGCGGCAACGTGGCCGACAAACCCAGGGGCACAGGCCGCTGCTGCAGCCGCCCGTAAAAGGGCATCACAGCACGGTCGATACCCTGGTAGTCGATAAGGCTGCGCACCGCCTGCCGCACCCGCGGATCGGCAAACTTGCTGTCTTGCATGCTCATGGCCACGTAGTACATCGTCCCGCGCTGCACTGTGTGCACCACCATGCCGGGCGTGGTCTTGAGCGCCTGGATGTCCGGCACCGACAGCCCCGTGGCCATGTCCAGATCGCCACGCGCCAGCATGAGACGCAGCGACTGCGATTCCGTCATGTGCCGCATGACCACCCGGCGCAATCGGGCAGGCCCGCGCCAGTACCCGTCAAAGCGGCTCATCATCAAAATCTCTTTGGCCCGCCACTGGTCCAACCGGAACGCTCCCGAGCCCGCCGCATGGGTGTTGAGCCAGGCAGCGCCCAGGTCACCGTCTTTTTCGTGCAAGAGCACGGTCTGCCGGTCCAGCACGGCGGCGCTCACCGACGTGGCCAAGGTATAGAGCACCATCTTCGGATCGGTGGCAATCGGCAGATCGATGCGCAAGGTGTGCTCATCCAGGGCGCGGATCTGGCGCTCTGCATTTTTGGCGGTAAAGCCATAGCCCTTCCAAGGCGTGGCCAGTGCCAGGTTCAGGCGCAAGACCCGGTGCAGCGACCAGGCCGCATCCTGCGCAGTGACGGGCGCTCCGGACTGAAACCGCGCCCCCTCGCGCAGGTGAAAGACCAGGCTGCGCCCGTCGGCCCCCACCTCCCAGCGCTGCGCCAGTCCAGGCTCAATGCGCGTGGTGTCCTCGGGATGGAGTTCGATGAGGAAGTCGTAGAGGTTGGCCGCAATCTCCACCACGCCATTTCCCGTGGCACCGGCCGGGTCCAGAGACAGCAGGTTGTTCATGCTGATCCCCATGATCAGCTGGTCTTGCGGCGTGGCAGAGGGCGTTACCTGCACGGCCACTGCGTGGGCGGCAGGCCATAGCGCCGTGGCGGCACCTGCCGTCAACGCCATCGCCATCCATTGCCGACGGTGCAGCAACGCAGGCGAGGAGGGCATGCTCTCAAATTGGCTTGGCATGGCAAATGCGCTTAGGAAAGCTGAAAGTAGTTAAGGGACGCGAGGGACGCACAAGGGCAACGGGGTGGCAGCCTGAATCAACCACTCCAACATCAGTAGCGAGACACGGCGTGCGCCTCGATGTACTCGAAATCAATATCCTCCCCCAAGCCCGGCTGCTGCGACAAATGCACAAAGCCATCGCGGTCCATCGGGTCGGGCAGGCTGCGCAGGTAGGCGGGCTTGTCGTCGTATTCCAAAAATGGGTGCAGCAGCCCGCGCTCGTACCAGCGGCAGTTGCGAATGGCGGCACACACCGCCAGGTTGGCGGCGCCGTTGCCATGCACTTCGCAGTCCATCCCAAACGATTCCGCCAAGTGGGCCACCTTCAAGGTGGGGGTGATCCCGCCCACGCCCGGCACGCCCGCCCGCAGAATATCGCAGGCCCCGGCGCGCACCCAATCCGCACGGCTGTGGTGCTTGCCGCCCAGGCTCTCAGGCCCCACGATGGGAATGTCCAGCTGCGACGACAGCCAGGCATAGGACGCCATGCTCTGCTCGTTCATCATTTCCTCGAACCAGGCAAAGTTCAGCTTCTCCAGCGCGCGGCCGATGCGCAGCGCATCCATGCGGCTGTAGTTGTGGTAGCCGTCGAGCATCAGCGCAATGTGGGGCCCGACGGCCTCACGCACGGCCGCACAGGCCTTGATGTCCATGCCCGGATCGGGCGCAAACGACACCGGAGGCATCCAAGTGTGCAGCTTGATGGCCTTGTAGCCACGCGCCACCAATTTCTCGGCAAAGGCCGCATATTCCTCGGGGGTGGACAAGCCCCCTTTCAACTCGTCACCGCACATGGTGCTGCCATAAGCGGGCACCTTGTCCCGATAGCCGCCCAGCAACCGATAGACCGGCTGCCCCAGCGCACGCCCGGCCAAGTCCCACAGCGCCTGCTCGATGGCAGCCAAAGCCCGGTCGGTAAATTGACCCGCACTGCCACGCTGCCAATGCTCCAAAGACATCCAGAGCTTTTCACGCATGAAGGGGTCGGCCCCCACCAGCACCTTGCGCGCATAGGACTCCACCACATACGGCCGAATCACTTCAGGGGGGGCAAAGGCGTGGCCTTGGTGCCCATCGTCTGTGGTGATGGTCAGCATAGCCATGCGCCCTTGCGTCTCAGGCCCTGGATGGGAATGCCCTGCGCTGTCTACGACACGGAAGGTAGGAAAGGTGAATACGGTGCCTGTGACACGCTCGATTTTCATGAGATTTTCTCGTCAGTCGTCTGATGAGTTGATTGTTAGTTAGACATACGCCCAGCGAATCAGGACAAACCCTAAACCCAGCACACCACCCACATCCGCGCCAAGCCAGAGACCCAGCACCGCAAGATATAGTCGAAACACACCGGCCACCCCCTCATGAGTGCACAAACCTCCACCCCAACCCCGCCAGCGCGCGCCATCAGCCAACCCCAGCGCGTGGTCGACGGCGTGACCGAACGCATTCACAACGGCACACTCCAGCCAGGCGACCGCGTCCCCCCGGAGCCCGAGTTGATGCGCGAATTTGGCGTCAGCCGGTCTGTGGTGCGCGAGGCCGTCTCCCGGCTGCAGGCCAGCGGCCTGGTGACCACACGCCAAGGGGTGGGCACCTTTGTGCTGGAGAGCTCTCAGCAAACACGCCCCCTGCTGGCCGCCACGTCACGCGACGTTCGCATCCAGCAAGTCCTGGCCATGCTGGAGCTGCGCATCAGCCTCGAATCAGAGGCCGCCCACCTGGCGGCCCTGCGCCGCACAGACGCCCACCTCATCGCCATGCGGGCGGCGCTGGACGCCTTTGAACAACACCGGCGCTCAGGCGCCAGCACCACGGAAGACGACTTCAACTTCCATGTGCAAATTGCCAGCGCCACAGGCAATGAATACTTTGAAGAGGTGCTGCGCAACCTGGGCAGCGCCACCATTCCACGCCCCCGCGCAACCCCTGCCGACACACCGCCCCAGGCTCCCTCATTCGGAGCACCCCTCGCCTCGCTGGAGCACAACAAGGAAATCACACAGCGCGAGCACGAAGAGATTTACAACGCCATCCGCCGCCAGGATGCCGCCGCCGCCCGCGCCGCCATGCTCATGCACCTGATCCACAGCCGCGAGCGACTGCGCATTGCCCGCGGAGACGCATAGGGATCCTCTGCACCAATCACCGTGCCGCGTGCATCAGCGTGTGCATCTGCGGGCTCGGGCGGTCTGCGGCGTTGCCAATGCTCGCAACAGCTACGGCTATTGCTGCGCTTTGCGCCTTGCAGCCCATCCCGATCCACAGTGCCCACTTGCCGCTCGATTCGCGCAGAGGATCCCTGGTCCACCTCGGGTTTGTCCGAATCCCTAAATTTTCAACTTTGCGCACACTCCAACACGTCAGACGACTGATGTTAATAAATCAAAGGAGACTCTTGTGCGAAGTTTGAAATCCCTGCGTGCCCCTGCCACCACTTGCGGGCTGGCCCTGGCCGCCTGCCTGGGCTGGGGCCCCACGGCAGCACACGCCCAAAGCAACCACCTCACGCTCTACGGCATCGTGGATGGCTGGGCTGGTGTACAGAAAACCAAGGCCGGTGCAGCCACCGGCTCGGTGGGCATGGTGGAGAGCGGCGGCGCCCAAGCCAGCCGGTGGGGCATCAAGGGCACCGAAGACCTGGGCGGCGGGCTGAAGCTGAACTTCGTCCTGGAGCAAGGCATTGCCATCGACACCGGGGGCATCAGCACCGTGTCTGCCTCCAACGGCGGCTTCAACCGCAACAGTTTTGTGCGCCTGAGCGGGCCGTTTGGCGAACTCAAGCTCGGACGCATGCTGACGGCCTACGACGCCTTGCGCGGGCCCGTCAACCACTTGTACGACTCGTCCGGCTTTGCATCGACAGGCCAAACCTGGTCCGCCAGCACCACCGCAGGCAACGGGCTGCCCGCAGTGAGCGGAAGCGACTACCTCGCACGCACCAACAACACCATCCAGTACGGAACGCCCGAGTACCGCGACTTCAGCGCCGCTGTCAGCGTGGGCATGGGCGAAGGTGGCGTCACCGCCACCGCCGCCCCCCGCACCGTGACAGGCAATGTGATCTATGACGACGACACCACGCGCGTGGGCTATTCCTTTCAGCGCGAGTTCTACACCACGGGCGAGAACCGCTACCACCTGGTTTCCGGCAAGCACCGCTTCAAAGCCTTCACCGTGGTCGCGTCATTGCAAAGGCAAACCGACCACCGCGTGACTGGCGGCCAAACCGCCAACGAATACCAGGTGGGCGTGGATGTGCCCTTTGGGCAAGCCACCGTGGCCCTGGGCTACGCCAGCTCGCTTAACCGCGACGCACAAGACCGCAAGGTGATCGACGCCAGCGGCATCAGCGCCATGGTGACGTACGACCTGTCCAAGCGCACACGCCTGTACACCGCAGTGCGGCAACTGGAAGTCAAACGCGGTGACGGCAGCGTGTCCAGCGACGTGTTGCGCTGGGGGGTTGGCGTCACCCACCGCTTCTAACTCACTCCACCGTCACGCTTTTTGCCAGGTTGCGTGGCTTGTCCACATCGGTACCCCGTGCGCAGGCGGTGTGGTAGGCCAGCAGCTGCAGCGGCACCACGTGCAGCAGTGGGCTCAGGGGGCCGTAGTGCTCGGGCATGCGGATCACGTGCAGGCCTTCGGCACTTTCGATGTGGGTGTCGGCGTCGGCCAGCACGTAGAGCACACCGGCGCGGGCGCGCACTTCCTGCATGTTGCTCTTGAGCTTTTCCAGCAGCGCGTCGTTGGGCGCCACGGTCACCACCGGCATGGCGCTGGTCACCAGGGCCAGTGGGCCGTGCTTGAGTTCACCCGCAGGGTAGGCCTCGGCGTGGATGTAGCTGATTTCCTTGAGCTTGAGCGCGCCTTCCAGGGCGATGGGGTAGTGCAAGCCCCGGCCCAGGAAGAGTGCGTTTTCCATGCGGGCGAAGTCTTCGGCCCAGCTGATGATTTGCGGCTCCAGGGCCAGCACGGCCTGCAGGGCCACGGGCAGGTGGCGCATGGCTTTGAGGTGGGCGGTTTCTTGCTCTGCCGTCAGGCGGCCTTTGCTTTGCGCCAGGGCCAGCGTCAACAAGAAGAGCCCCGCCAGTTGCGTGGTGAAGGCCTTGGTGCTGGCCACGCCAATCTCCACACCCGCGCGGGTGATGTAGGCCAGCTTGCATTCGCGCACCATGGCGCTGGTGGCGACGTTGCAGATGGTGAGCGTGTGCTGCATGCCCAGGCTTTGCGCGTGGCGCAGCGCGGCCAGGGTGTCGGCGGTTTCGCCGCTTTGGCTGATGGTGACGACCAGGGTGCGCGGGTTGGGCACGCTGGTGCGGTAGCGGTATTCGCTGGCCACCTCCACCTGGGTGGGGATGCCCGCGATCTCTTCGAGCCAGTATTTGGCGGCACAGCCGCTGTAGTAGCTGGTGCCGCAGGCCAGGATGAGGACGTTGTCGATCTCCTTGAACACGCGCCACGCGGCGGCACCGGGCTCGCCGTGCAGGCCTGCGCCGTCAAACAGCTCGGGCACGATGCCTTCCACGCCTTCGAGGGTGTCGGCAATGGCACGGGGCTGCTCGAAGATTTCCTTTTGCATGTAGTGGCGATAGGGCCCCAGCTCGGCCGCGCCGCTGTGGGCCAGCACGGTGCGCACGGGGCGCTGTGCGGGCGTCAAGGCATTGCCGTCCTTGCCCACGATCCAGTAGCGGCCCAGTTGCAGGTCCACCAGGTCGCCTTCTTCCAGGTAGACGATCTGGTCCGTCACACCCGCCAGGGCCATGGCGTCGCTGGCCAGAAAATGCTCACGGGAAGCCGACGCACCGGCGCTGGCGTCCTTGCCCACACCCAAGATCAACGGCGAGCCTGCGCGTGCGCCCACCACGCGATGCGGCTCGTCCTTGTGGATGACTGCAATCGCATAGGCGCCGTGCAACTGGGCCACGGTGGCCTGCACGGCCTCAAACAAATCGCCTTGGTAGAGGCTGTCGACCAGGTGGGCAATGACTTCGGTGTCGGTCTGGCTCACAAACACGTAGCCGCGTGCCTGCAGGGCGGCGCGCAGTTCTTCGTGGTTTTCGATGATGCCGTTGTGCACCAGCGCCACCCGGCCTGGCTGGCTTGCGGCATCGCCCGTGCCGTGGCTGAAGTGGGGGTGGGCGTTGTGCATGGCGGGCGCGCCGTGCGTGGCCCAGCGGGTGTGGGCGATGCCGGTGGCGCCATCGACATGGTCGGTGGCCACCTGCTCCAGTAGCTCGGCCACACGGGCGGTGCTGCGGGCGCGCTGCAAGCCGCCCTGGGGCGTGCCGTGGCGCGAGGCATCGAGGCTGGCGGCATGCACCGCCACGCCGCAAGAGTCATAGCCGCGGTATTCGAGCCGCTGCAGGCCCTGCACAAGGATGGGAACGATGTTGCGCGTGGATACCGCGCCGACGATGCCGCACATGGTGGATGCCTCCGTTAAAACCGATGGGGCGATGGTAGGCAGGCACCAAAGAAATATGCACTCAACATATCTTCAATTTTGAAATTTAATTTCTACAATTCACTACGGAGAAATTAAATTTCAAAAACAAATCAATCATGGAATCCATATCACTCGATGCGATCGACCTGCAGCTGCTGGACCTGCTGCAGCACGATGCTGCCCAAAGCAACCAGGCCTTGGCCGAGCGGGTGCATGTGTCGCCCCCCACCTGCCTGCGGCGGGTCAAGCGGCTGCACGATGTGGGGCTGATCGAGCGGCAGGTGGCCCTGCTGCAGCCCGACCGGCTGGCCGCCGTGCAGGGCCACGGGCTGGCCTGCATTGTGGAAGTGAGCCTGGACCGCCAGAGCACCGAGGCGCTGGATGCCTTTGAAGCCCGCGCCGTGGCCGATGCCGAGGTGCAGCAGTGCTGGCGCGTGTCGCCGGGGCCCGACTTTGTGCTGGTGGTGCACACGCGCGACATGCCGGGCTACCTGGCGTTGTCGCAGCGGCTGTTCACCGCCGATGCGAACGTGCGCAACGCCAAGGCGTTCTTCAGCACCAAGCGGGCAAAGTTTGAAACAAAAGTGCCACTAGCGCCTACCCAATAAGCGCCAGCAGCTATCTTTTCAATAGCAAATAACCACCGCCGCAGGCCACTCCACACGCACGGTGCAGCCCTGCCCCACCGCCGCCGTGGCGGTGATGTGGGCGCCGTGGCGCTCGGCAATGGTGCGGCACACGGCCAGGCCTGCGCCCACGCCGTCAAATTCGGTTTCGCGGTGCAGGCGCTGGAAGATGCCGAACAGGCCCGCAGCGCGCTCGGGGTGAAAGCCCACGCCGTTGTCTTGCACCTCCCACGCCACCCAGCCAGCGCCGCGCTCCGCAGGCACAGCGCGCACGGCAACGCAGGCAGCCGGTTGGCGTTGGCTGAACTTGAGGGCGTTGCCTAACAACTGCACCAGCAACTCGTGCAGCAGGGCCGGGTCAGCCTGCAGGGTGGGCAGGCCGGTGGCCACCGCCCACTGCACAGCGTCGGCGCCCGCCAACGCGGACAGGGCGGCCCGCGCCTTGGCCACCGCTGCGGCCAGGTCCACCGGCTGCAGTTGCAGCGGTGCGCGGCCCACGCGCGACAGGGCCTGCAGCCCGTCCAGCATCAGCGCCATGCGGCGGGCCGACTGCTCCATGGTGCCGACGAACTCTTGCGCCTCTTGCAGCGGCGGGCTTTGCAGCACATCGGCAGGCAGGTCGCCCAGCACCTCTCGCACCAGCTTGCCGTACGACGTGATGTGGCGCAGCGGCGCACGCAGGTCGTGCGAGACCACGCGCAAGAACGCCTCTTGCGCAGTCGCCATGTCGGCCACCTGCTGCTGGCTGGCAGCCAGGGCGGCGCGCAACTGGTCAGGGGTGAGGTCGGGGGTCATGTCTTCGTCAAGCATGGCGCTCGGTTCTCAGCTTCTCAAGCCTTCGGCTGCTTCTTCGGGCGTTGCCAGTTGGCAATGCTGACTTGTTTGCCACGCGCTACGCTCAGTGCGCCAGGCTCGGTGCTCTTGGTGATGGTGCTGCCGCCACCCACCGTGCCACCCGCGCCAATCGTCACCGGCGCCACCAGCACGCAGTTGCTGCCCACGTGCACATCGGCCTCGATCACCGTGCGGTGCTTGTTGGCGCCGTCGTAGTTGGCGGTGATGCTGCCTGCGCCGTAGTTCACGCGCTCACCCACCGTGGCGTCGCCCAGGTAGGCCAGGTGGTTGGCCTTGGCACCGTCGGCCAGCGTGCTGTTCTTCACTTCGACAAAGTTGCCGATGTGGACCTCGCGGCCCAGCTGCGCGCCGGGGCGCAGGCGGGCAAAGGGGCCGATCAAGGCGCCCTCGCCCACGGTGGCTCCGGCCTTTTCGCCGTCGATGTGGGTGTAGGGGTGGATCACCGCGCCCGCCGCGATGCGTGCATTGGCAATGCAGCAGTTGGCGCCAATGCTCACGCCCTCGCCCAGCTCCACGCGGCCGGTGAAGACGCAGTTCACGTCAATCTCCACGTCCTGCCCGCAGACCAGCTCGCCGCGCACGCCGGTGCGGGTGTCGTCGCGCAGGTCAAAGCGGGCGGGGTCGGCCAGGCGCACGCCTTGCTCCATCAGCCCTCGGGCCTGGCGCAGCTGGTGGGCGCGCTCCAGTTCGGCCAGTTGCAGCGGGCTGTTCACGCCCGCCACCTGCAATGCGTCGGTGATGCGGTGGGCGACCACGGGCACACCGTCGGCCACGGCCATGGCGACGATGTCGGTGAGGTAGTACTCGCCCTGCGCGTTGTGGTTGGTGAGCCGCGCCAGCCAGGGCGTGAGCAGCCGCGCGGGCACGGCCATGATGCCGCTGTAGACCTCGGTGATGGCGCGCTGGGCTTCCGTGGCGTCTTTGTGCTCGACGATGCCTTGCACGGCGCCTTCGGCGTTGCGCACGATGCGGCCGTAGCCCGTGGGGTCGGGCAGGGTCACCGTCAGCAGGGCCAGCTTGCGGCCTTCGCTGGCGGCCACCAGGGCGCGCAGGGTGTCGGCCTGGGTCAGGGGCACATCGCCCGAGAGGACGACCGCCGTGCCATCGTCACGCAGGTGGGGCACGGCCTGCTGCACCGCGTGGCCGGTGCCCAACTGCGGCTCCTGCCGCACAAATTTGAGGTCAAAACTGCCTGCAGCGCTTGCTGCGCCAGCGGTAGCCGCTTCTACTTCTGTAGCACCGTGCCCCGTGATGACGATGGCGCTGCGGGCCTGCAGGTGCGCGGCCTGGTCCAGCACATGGTGCAGCAGCGGGCGCCCAGCCAGGCGTTGCAGCACTTTGGGGGTGCGGCTTTTCATGCGCGTGCCCTTGCCGGCCGCCATGATGAGAATGTCGAGTTGCGTCATGGAATGGGGGGTGTGGAGTGGCCCGCAGTGCCGCCACTGCGCAGGCCTGCCCGCATTATCGGCGCCAATGGCGGCTGACAGACGCCCACTGGCCGCCAACTAACCGCCAATCAACCGCCCACTAATTGCCCACCAATCGCTACCAAAATAGAAGCTGCTAGCGCTTTATCTGCAAGCGCTAGCAGCCCATTTGATTGAGAAAATGCGCTAACGGACTCAGGCCAGCCTGCGCGGCCACGCCCCTGCCAGGCGGTAGGCCGCAAACCGCGCCAGGCCCAGCACCAGCCGCCCCACCGCACCCGCGGCATCGGCCGCAGCCCCCACCACGGCGCGGCCGCCCTGCCCCAGGGCCAGGCGCAAATCGCGCAGGGGTTGCGCCACAGCGCGGTCCCAGCACACCACCACGGCAGCAGCCCCCTCGGCACGCACAGGGGCAGATGCCACAAGGCCTGCTGCGGGAAGGGCACAGTCCCAGCGAAAGGCCAGCGCGCCAGCAGCATCCACCGCGCCAGGCAGCCCCCAGGCCTCGACCACCGCATGCTGGCCGGGCAACAGGCTCAGGCGGTCTCCGGCGTGCAGCACGTGGTCTGCGGGCAAGGCCTGTGCGGCCCCGGTCAGCGTGACCCAGGCCCGGCCCTGGGCAATTTCCAACACACCAGGCTCACGCGGGCGCAGTGAGAGGGCGCGGCGTGCCTCCAGCTTCCAGCATCCCGCCAACAGGGCGGCGGGGCTGGCGGGACTCACGGAGGATTGCGATGCGGGAACAACATGGCATGGCATGTGGGACTCCTTTCTGCCACGAAGGGCTTTAATGAGGCCCAATGATCCGGCTGCAAACCCTTTGCGTCCAATGAAAACGCGCTACCCTATTGATGCGAAGACCGCATGAATACACCCACCGCCGCGCCATGCCCAACGACCCCAACGCCCCCGCCATCCAACGCACCCGTCCCGTCGCCGTGGGGCACTGGCGCGCCTTTCTGGCCGTGGCCCGGCACCTGAACTTCCGGGCCGCGGCCGATGAGATGGCCTTGACCCAATCGGCCGTGAGCCGCCAGATCCAGGCGCTGGAAGAAGAAGTGGGTGTACCCCTGTTTTTGCGCCACACCCGCGCGGTGGAGCTGACCAGCGCGGGTGCACAACTGCAACGCGCCGTGGTGCCCGCCCTGGAGCGCATGGACGCCGCAGTGCGCCTGGTGCGCCAGACCGCCGGGCGCAAAAGCGTGGCCATCACCACCTGGGCCAGCTTTGCGTCGATGTGGCTGATTCCGCGCATGGAGGAGTTTCAGCACCAGCACCCGGGCATTGACCTGCGCATTGATGCCAGCGACGTGAGCGTGGACCTGGACACCTCGGACGTGGACATTGCCCTGCGCTACGCCCTGCCCGGCCCCGGCATGCAGGGCGCACGCCGCCTGTGTGGCGAGCAACTGGCCGTGGTGGCCAGCCCCTGGCTGCTGAAAACAGCGCCCCCCATCCGCAAACCGGCCGACCTGGCCCAGTTCACCCTGATTGAAGCAGGCGACGCGCACCGCACCCAGCACCTGGAGTGGCTGAGCTGGCGGCGCTGGTTTGATGTGCAGCAGTGCCCCAAGCTGCAGCCCCAGCGCTGGCTGTACTTCAACTACGCGCACCAGATCGTGCAGGCCACGCTCAGCGGCCAGGGGCTGGCGCTGGCCCGCATGCCGCTGATTGCCGACGCGCTGGCCTCGGGCGACCTGATCGAGGTGCTGCCGGGGCACCGGCTGGATTCGCCGCTGGCCTACTGGATGCTGGTGGGCCCGCGCAGCGGGCACCGGCCCGAGGTGCAGGCCTTCAGCGCCTGGCTGGAGACCCAGGCCGCCGCCACCCGCGCCGCCATTGGCGATGTCCCCGACCCCGATACGCAAGACCATCTGGACTGAGAACCTGTTCAAGGAGCCCTGTGGGCGATCTCGCAGGCCACCGTCAAGCAGCGCCAAAGCCCCCAGTGAAAACACCAGCCACAACCCGCCCACGCAGGAGGACACTGGGGGCCTAGTTCACTCAGCCTCTGCAGCTCCACCCAACACCGCACCAGCCCCTTGGCCCCATGCACACCATCGAGCCCCCACCAGACAACTTCCGCTTGCTGATCCGGCACGCATCAGCACTGTGCATGCTGGTGCACAGCCTGTACATCGCGCTGTTTGTCTGGGCTGACGTCGATGCCCTGGCGGCGCTGAATGTGCTGAGCGTGGCCACGCATGCGCTGGCCTTTTGGCTGGCCCGCCCCGATGGGCACCTGCGGGCGGCCACGTTGCTGCTGATTGGCGAAATCACCGTGCACGCCGCGGCTGCCACAGTGTTCATCGGCTGGGGCACGGGGTTTCACTACCTGATGCTCCCGGTCATCCCGGTGGCCATGCTGTCATCGAACGACCACAAAACCACCAAATATGCGATTGCGGTGTGTCTGTCGTTCATCTACCTGGGGCTGGACGGCTGGAGCAGCCAGAACGAACCCGTCTACGCCCTGGGCAACACGCTGGAAAGCCTGCTGCGCTACCAGAACATCGTCACGTTGCTGCTGACGTTCATCATCTTGTCCCGGGGCTACTACAACGTGGTGACCCAGGCGCAAGAGGTGCTGACCCGGCAGGCATCGACCGACCCCCTCACCGGCGCCATCAACCGCCGCAGGCTCATGGAAATTGGCCGCGCCGAGCTGGCCCGCCAGCCCCGGCAGGCACAGCCCATTGCCCTGCTGCTGTGCGACATCGACCATTTCAAGCGCATCAACGACACCCTGGGGCACAAGGCAGGCGACCAGGTGCTGCAGGACTTTTACCGCCGGGCGCTGGGGGTGACCCGCGCCAGCGACAGCATTTGCCGCTGGGGCGGTGAAGAGTTCCTGATCCTGCTGCCCGACACCGACGCACCGGGCGCCGACCACCTGGCAGAGCGGCTGCGCCAGGCCATCAGTGCAGATCTGTTCAAACCCGGCCACACGCCGCCTTTGCAGGTCACCGTCACCATCGGCGTGGCCACCGTGCAGGCGGACGAGGGCCTGCTGGACGCAGTGCACCGTGCCGACGAGGCGCTGTACCGGGGCAAGCAGCAGGGCCGCAACCAGGTGGTCAGCAGCCTCCCACCGGCAGCCCGCCCGGCGGCGGCAGAACCCCCTTTGCGCTGGCAGAAATAGGAACGGGCGCCAAAAAGCCCGCTTCAGAACCCCAGCACCGTTGACGCTGCGGTTGTGCCAAGGCATGACGCCCATAAAAAAGCGCAGAACGCTACACTTTCGATAGCTTCCCGCGCTTATTTGAAGGGCGCTAGCGCCCTTTTTCACATAAATCCGAATCAACCCAGCTGCACACGCGCAAACTTGCGCTTGCCCACCTGCACCACGTAGGTGCCAGCATCCAGCTTCAGGCCCTTGTCGCTGACCACGTTGCCGTCCACACGCACACCGCCGCCATCGATCAGGCGGTTGGCTTCGCTGCCCGAGGGGGCCAAGTTGGCCTGCTTGAGCAGCGCGCCAATGCCCAGTGGCGCGCCCGTCAGAGCCACTTCGGGGATGTCGTCCGGCACGCCGCCCTTGCTGCGGTTGGTGAAATCCTGCTCCGCCGCATCGGCCGCCGCCGCGCTGTGAAAGCGCGTGGTGATCTCCTTGGCTAGCATCACTTTGGCGTCCTTGGGGTTGCGCCCGCCGGCAATCTCGGCCTTGAGCGCAGCGATCTCGGCCAGGCTCTTGAACGACAGCAGCGTGTACCAGTCCCACATCAGCGTGTCCGAAATCGACAGCACCTTGGCAAACATGGTGTTGGGCTCTTCGGTGATACCGATGTAGTTGTTCTTGGACTTGGACATCTTGTCCACGCCGTCCAGCCCCACCAAGAGCGGCATGGTGAGCACGCACTGCGGCTCCTGCCCATACTCCTGCTGAAGATGGCGGCCCATCAGCAAATTGAACTTTTGGTCCGTGCCACCCAGTTCCAGGTCACTCTTCAAGGCGACCGAGTCGTAGCCCTGGAGCAGCGGGTACAAGAACTCGTGCAGGCTGATGGAACTGCCATCGGTAAAACGCTGGTGAAAGTCGTTGCGCTCCATCATGCGCGCCACCGTGTACTTGGCCGACAGCTGGATCATGCCCCGCGCACCCAGGGCATCACACCACTCGCTGTTGTAGCGGATCTCGGTGCGCGCAGGGTCCAGAACCTTGGCGGCCTGCGTGTAGTAAGTCTCTGCGTTGAACTTGATTTGCTCGGGCGTGAGCGGCGGGCGCGTGCTGTTGCGCCCGGAAGGGTCACCGATCAAGGTGGTGAAGTCACCGATCAGGAAGATCACCTGGTGGCCCAGATCTTGCAACTGTCGCATCTTGTTGAGCACCACGGTGTGGCCGATATGAATGTCGGGGGCCGTGGGGTCCAGGCCCAGCTTGATGCGCAAGGGTTGACCAGTGGATTCCGAACGCACCAGCTTCTTGGTCCACTCATCCTGCGGCAGCAATTCTTCCACGCCGCGCAGCGAAATTTCGAGGGCCTGGCGTACACCATCGGACAGCGGGCTTGTTGTAACAGCTGATTGATTCATAAGGGTTTTTTTCGATGTCTGAGGATGACGCGCCGCTATACTCGGGCTCCATTGCAAAGGCGGATTCTAGTAGGCCCGCCGTTTCGGCCCGGGTTTCACCCGCTGAAAATTGCCTTGTTTGCATCTCTGTGCCTCCGACTTCCGCAGGGCCCCTGGCCCAGGTCTTGAGCGAAGACACACTCACCTCTGGGGATAGAACATTGATTCACGGCTTGACCACCGCCAGCTTGGCTTTGCTTGATCGACTGTCCCAGACCGCTCAAAAACACCCCCGACGTATCACTGCCGCCATCGCAGCCCTGCTGCTGACCGGCGGCGGTGGCGCATTCGCCGTGGCCTCGCTGGGGCCCGACGCCTCTGAGCTGCCCACCAAGACGGTGAGCTACCCCGTCGAATCGCTGGCAGAAAACCTGGCCCTGGAATCGCTCGACGCCCCCGGTTTTTCGCTGTACCGCTCTGAACAAACCCGCAGCAGCGACACGGCAGAGTCTCTGCTGCAGCGCATGGGCGTGGCAGACCCGGCAGCGGCCGCTTTTTTGCGTTCTGACAATGCTGTGCGACAAAATTTGCTGGGCCGAGCTGGTCGGCTGATTTCGGCAGAGACCACCGACGACCACCGCCTGGTGCGCCTGACTGCACGCTGGGCCCCCGATGACAGCGGCACCTTCCGCCGCCTGGTGGTAGAGCGCCAGGACGAGCGCTTTTCCTCGCGCATCGAAACCGCACCACTGACCAAAGGCACGCGCCTGGCCGGGGGCGTGATCCGCAGCTCCCTCTTTGCAGCCACCGACGCCGCCAACATCCCCGATGGCGTGGCCGTGCAAGTGGCCGAGATCTTCTCAGGCAACATCGACTTTCACCGTTCGCTGCGCAAGGAAGACCGCTTTGCCGTGGTGTACGAAACGCTGGAGGCCGATGGCGAGCCCCTGCGCAGCGGCCGCGTGCTGAGCACCGAGTTCCGCAACAACGGCAAGACCCACCAGGCCGTCTGGTTCCAGGAGACCGAAGCCTCCAAGGGCGCCTACTACACCCTGGAAGGCGAGAGCATGCGCCGCGCCTACCTGGCCTCGCCGGTCGAGTTCTCCCGGGTGACCAGCGGCTTCAAGATGCGCCTGCACCCCATTTTGCAAACCTGGCGTGCCCACCTGGGCACCGACTACGCAGCCCCCACAGGCACCGCAGTGCGCACGGTGGGCGATGGTGTGGTGGAGTTTGCTGGCGTGCAAAACGGTTTTGG
Source organism: Acidovorax sp. 1608163 (assembly GCF_003669015.1). Taxonomy (NCBI): domain Bacteria; kingdom Pseudomonadati; phylum Pseudomonadota; class Betaproteobacteria; order Burkholderiales; family Comamonadaceae; genus Acidovorax; species Acidovorax sp. 1608163. The sequence continues at coordinate 755,988 of NZ_CP033069.1, read as the reverse complement.
CAACGTCATCTTCGTCAAGCACCGCAACCAGCATGTCACCGTCTATGCCCATTTGAGCCGCATCGACGTGAAGAACGGGCAATCGGTCTCGCAAGGCCAAACCGTGGGGGCCGTGGGCTCCACCGGCTGGGCCACAGGCCCGCACTTGCATTTTGAATTCCGCATCAACGGCCAGCACCAAGATCCGCAAACCATCGCCCAGCAAAGCGAAGCAGCCGCCCCCGTGTCGGCCTCCGCCCGCGCTGCGTTTGACCGCCTGGCATCTGCCATGCGCATCCAGCTGTCATCGGCAGAGCTGCTTCAGCAAGCCAGCGCCCAGTAACGCCAAGCCCACTCGGCCAGCCCCAGCGGGCCGCAGCTTGCCTCACACCGCTTGACGGCCCGATCCATGCGCGAGCTTTATATTGGCCTGATGTCTGGCACCTCACTCGATGGTGCCGATGCAGTGTTGGTGGACTTTGCAGGGCCCCAACTCCAGGTCTTGGGCTACCGCGCTCAGCCCTTTCCAGAGGGGCTCAAGAGCGACCTCCTCGCACTCAACACCCCGGGCGCAGACGAGCTGCACCGCGCTGCACTGGCAGGCAATGCGGTGTCTCGCATCTACGCCGAGCTGGTCAACACCCTGCTCCAGGACGCCCATGTCCAGGCGAGTGAAGTGCGCGCGATAGGCGCCCATGGCCAGACGGTGCGGCATCGCCCCCAGGAATTTGACGGCACGGGCTACACCCTGCAGCTGCAAAATCCCGCCCTGCTGGCAGAGCTCACAGCCATTGCGGTCGTGGCCGACTTTCGCAGCCGGGATGTTGCCGCAGGCGGCCAAGGCGCACCGCTAGTACCTGCATTCCACCAAGGCATCTTTGGAAGCGCCACAGAGACAGTGATGGCGCTAAACATCGGCGGCATTTCCAACATCAGCATCCTGCCCGCCCACGGACCGGTCATCGGCTTTGATTGCGGCCCGGGCAATGCACTCATGGACCACTGGTGCCAGCGGCACACAGGCCACCCCTACGACGCGCAAGGCCAGTGGGCTGCAAGCGGCTCCGTACACCCAGGGCTGTTGGCCGACTTCCTGCAGGAGCCGTTTTTGCAGAAGTTGCCGCCCAAAAGCACCGGGCGCGATCTCTTCAATGTGCACTGGCTGGATGCCAAGTTACAGGCCTATCCCGACATCCCACCTGCGGATGTGCAGGCCACTCTCACCGAATTCACCGCCCGCGCCTGTGCCGACAGTGCCACCTTGCACGGGCAATGCGCCACCCGCTTGGAGGTGTGCGGCGGGGGCGCATTGAACACCCACCTCATGCAAAGGCTGCAGGCCCTGCTAGGCCCCGTCTTGGTACAACCCTCGGACGCCCTGGGCTTGCCTGTCATGCAGGTCGAAGCCAGCGCATTTGCCTGGCTGGCCCGCCAAACCCTGCAAGGGCTGACGGGCAGCCTGCCAAACGTCACGGGCGCCCAAGGCGCCCGTGTACTCGGGGCGATCTACCCCGCATAAGCCCCCCTCAAAAAGGGGCGACATCTGTTGATCAGGTCGAAAAGCTCGAACCGCAACCGCAGGTCGTGGTGGCGTTCGGGTTCTTGATGACGAACTGGGCGCCTTGCAGGTCTTCCTTGTAGTCGATCTCTGCACCCACCAGGTACTGGTAGCTCATGGCATCGATCAGCAGCGACACACCGTTTTTAGTCATGGTGGTGTCGTCTTCGTTGGTGATCTCATCGAAAGTGAAGCCGTATTGGAAGCCAGAGCAGCCGCCACCCTGCACAAACACCCGCAACTTCAAATCGGGGTTGCCCTCTTCAGCAATCAGATCGGCCACCTTGGCGGCGGCACTGTCCGTGAACAGAATCGGGGCAGGCATCTCGGTGGAGACATTTTCGGCAACAGCGCTCATGGGGAACTCCGGGTTCAGTATTTGGCTGGGATGGTACTGCAACACGGCAGCGCCACCGCCTCAGGAATTGTTTGACGCTAGTTTGAGTGGGGGCTTTTCTTCCACCAACACGGCGGCAGGGAAGAGCTGCCCGGCAATCATGGCCCCCTGGTGCATCTCCAGCGCACGGTAGTGCACGTTGCCAGTGATGCGCGCCTTGGGCTGCAGCTCCAGTAGCTCTGCGGCATGCACAGGCCCCACCACCGAGCCATTGACGATGACATGGTCCGCATGCACCGCCCCATCCACCCGCGCTGTCTCCGAAATCACCAAAATGCTGGGCTGCTCTGTGGCGGCGCGGATATCACCAATGACATCGCCATCAATCCGAATGCCCTCCTCAAACAGCACATTGCCCTCGATCCGGGTGCCATGGGCAATCAAACTCTTGATGGGAGGCTGTTTTTTACGCGAGAACATAAAGGGACTCCTGAAGTGCACATCAAGGCACCAAATGAAGGAAGGGATCAGGGCAAGCCACAGAATGCCCCGCACATGGGTAATCTAAAGTCTGCCGAATGCTTGGCAGCGACTGGCATGGCCTAGTGCGCGCCTGCGGGCACCAGGGTCGCAGCCAAATCCCGCCGTCGATGTCAATCCAACTCAGTGGCCTGGACTGCACGCACCGCCTGCCCCTCCAAGACACGGGCAGTCACAGTTTTTACCACGACATTCAAAGGCAGCGGAAGCAAGCCGTCCAGACGCCTGTACTGCCGAAATTGCAGCGGCTGCCCCTCGGGCGGCAAAATCTGCGTCCAAGGCTTGCCCTCCCGGGTGCCGGTCACCACCAACTCCAGTCGTCCCTTGAAGTCAGACGCGTTGCGGGCCGCCGCCTGGATCACCAGCACCTGCCACCGCAATTGCACCCCACCCACCACTTCCGCCTGCAAGCCCCGGATGGCTACCCCATCCGTATTGGAAACGGGCATCAGCTTTTCAAAAAAGCCCAGATCATCCCGCAACATGCGGTTTTCAGTTTCCAGTTGCCTCACCTGGGCTGTCAGACGCTCCAGCGTCGCGCGGTCAGCGGTGAGCAGGCTCTCGGCAGTCTGCGACAAGGTCTGGCGTTGCTGCGACTGCTCCCGCAGTTCTTCCACCTCTGTGCGCAGGCGCAGGATGTCATCACGGGTACCAGACTCCAGGCCAGCGATGGATTTTCCAAACTCGAACGCCCACAACGCCGCTGCACCACTGAGCCCCATCACCAAGGCCAAAACCAGCCAGCGCAGAGGCCAAGGCAGTGCGCTGCGCACCGCCACGCGGGGCGCACTGATCGTCAAACGACGACGAAGCAAACGAAAACGCATGAACGGTCCATCCCTCTTTGCGAAGTGCGCACCATAAACGAAAAAACCGCCCGAAGGCGGTTTCTGAGAGACAGGGTGCAAGCCCCCCCGCCTCGCAAGGTCGCGAAGATTAACGCTTCGAGAACTGCTTTGCACGACGTGCAGAGCGCAGACCGACCTTCTTACGTTCCACTTCACGGGCGTCACGCGTCACGAAGCCAGCTTGGCTCAGTGCGGGCTTGAGCGTCGTGTCGTAGTCGATCAGAGCGCGGGTGATGCCGTGGCGGGTTGCACCGGCTTGACCGGATTCACCACCACCATGGACATTGACCTGGATGTCGAAAGTTTCGACATGGTTGGTCAGCACCAGGGGTTGCTTGGCAATCATGATCGATGTTTCACGGCCGAAGTAGGACTGGATGTCCTTGCCGTTCACAGTGATCTTGCCGGAGCCTTTTTTCAGAAACACGCGGGCGACGCTGGACTTGCGACGGCCGGTGCCATTGTTCCATTCACCAATCATCTCAAGGCTCCTTAGATTTCCAGCGCTTTGGGCTGCTGGGCGGCGTGGGGATGCTCTGCACCGCCATACACCTTGAGTTTCTTGATCATTGCGTAGCCAAGGGGACCCTTGGGCAGCATGCCCTTGACAGCCTTTTCCAGAGCACGGCCAGGGTGCTTGGCTTGCATGTCGCGGAAGTTGGTGGCTGTGATACCGCCGGGATAGCCCGAGTGACGGTAGTACACCTTGTCCAGGGACTTGGTGCCAGTGACCTTGAGTTGTGCTGCGTTGATAACGACGATGAAATCACCGGTATCGACGTGAGGCGTGTAAATGGCCTTGTGTTTGCCGCGCAAACGGAGAGCAACTTCGCTGGCTACTCGTCCGAGGACCTTATTGGTCGCGTCAACCACAAACCACTCGTGCACGACCTCAGCGGGCTTTGCGCTGAATGTAGACATGAGTTTCTCTTTTCAAGAGGGGTTTGAGGGCCCTTTTCCACGGTCGGTGCTTCTCTGAAGGAAGCCTCTTAGGTGGTAAGAAGTGTTCGCCGCGGGGCCACTAAATCGCTGCGAAGCCCGCCATTATACGAAGTTCAACGCAACCAGCACAAGCCTGATCTGTCGGCAGAAAGAACGCCGACCGCGCAGAAAGGCTGTTCAACGAAGAAACGAGGCGCAGCCAGCGCCCAGGATGATCGGCTCAGTTGGACATTTGCCGCGCACGCTGCTCGTCCGCTTCGTAGCGCTTGCGCGTTTCGACGCAGATAGCCAACCCAGCCTGCGAAGGCTTTTGGCATTCCTGGTGAATGCACATGGGCTTGGCAAAAAAGCTCGCATTGGCACACACCTCTTGGGGACTGGGAGCCCGTACAGGGGTGGGCCTGGGCTTGGGTTCTGGCGGAGGCGGGGGTGGCGGGGGTGGGGCTTCCACCACCTGGGGAGCAGGCGCTGGCTCGGGTTGGGCTTTTTTGGCCGCAGCACTGCGCGCCGTTGGCTTTGCCGGTGGGACTGCAGCCGAAGCTGTCGAGGCCGGGGACGCATCGACCGCGGCAGCCGACGCAGTTGCGGCCACGACCTCGCTGGCCACAAGCAACGGCTCCGACGCAGTCGTGTCAGGGGCCGACGCCTCCGGCATCGGTGGTGCGATCGCAGGCTGCGCCAGCTCTGTGATGATGTCGTCTTCCACAGTCGCTTTGCGTCCGTGGGTCCACCAAGCGGCAGCCCCGACCACCAACAAAGACGCCACCAAAACGACGCCCCAGCCCAAGCCACGGCTGCGCCGCGCCCCGGAGGTGCGATGCGCACGCCGAGGCGTCGCGTCCTGCACACCGCCCGACTTGCTGGCACGTCCCCTGTATGAGGAAGCTGCCGCCGCGCGCGCGTCTGCGGCGTGGCTTGCCCCATGCTCATCCTGCACCACGGTGTCCCCGGGGTCCATGAAAACGGTGTCTGCCGCATCTACCGCCACCGTATCGGGCCCAGAGGCTGCATACGAGGCATCCCCATCAGAGGCTTTGCGCAACGGCGCATCATTGGCGGCCGAAGCGTCTTGCGCCCCCAACGCCTTTTCCGTCTGCGCCTGGATATCCGCGATGATTTTGGGCGCAGAGGTCACATCCACCGTCGGGGTGACCAAACCAGGGCCTGGCTGATCGGCAGGCTCTACCCAGATGTCCCCCAAATCGGCCCGGAAGTCGAAATCGGCAACCCCCTCGGGGGGCGACTCCATCTCCATGGCGTGCAAAAAGGCCTCAATGCTCTGCGGCCGATCCTCGGGGCGCAATGCCAATGCCTGGCTGATGGCTGCAACAAAGGGCGCGGAATACTCCACACCCAATTGGCGCTTGACGGTTTTGGCCACGCGAGAGAAAGGCACCATGCGATCACGGATGGAGCGCAAGGTGGCGGGCAGCGGAGTGTCGTTGCACAGGCAGCCATGCACCACTGCCGCCAAAGAGTAGAGGTCACTCCACGGCCCCTGGCGCAGATCCTCATCGGACTCGGAATACTGCTCGATAGGCGCGTAATTGACCTTGAGCACCGCCGTGTGCTGACGCCCCTGGTCGTTGATGGCATGGCGTGCAGCCCCCAAATCGAGCAACACTGGGGGGCCGTAGTCCTGCAAGAAAATATTGTCCGGCGAAATATCGCGGTGCAGCGTCTTGCCCTCATGCAACACCTGCAAGGCACCGAGCACGGACCACAGCACCTTGCGCAGCCAGGCCTCTGGCGGCGGAATGCGCATTTGCGCCCTGGCTTGCTTGAACGTCATGCCGCTGTACAGGGGCATGACCATATAGGCCGTGTTGTTCGCCTCCCAAAAGCGGAACACCTTCACCAGGGAGGGGTGGTCAAACTGCGCCAGAAGACGCGCCTCGCCCACAAAAGAAGCCAGGCCCGCCTGGAAGGTCTGCTGGTCTGACGAAGAGCGCACCCACAGCGACTGTCCCTGCGCACGCCCGGCCAGGGCCGAGGGCATGTATTCCTTGATCGCGACAGCGCGGTGCAGCGAGTGGTCAAACGCCTTGTAGACCATGCCAAAGCCACCCACCCCTAGCAACGCCAGAATCTCGAACTCCGCCAAGCGGGTGCCAGGGGGCAGCGCATCGACGTGGCTTACGCCGCTGGCAGAGGTTTGACTGGAACGTTCGGTCATGGTGAAAAAAGCGTGGCAGTCCAGCGTCTAAAGCAAAATTCAGCGGGCACCAGCCCAGCGCCAGCCCGCTGACACAGGCGATGATGCTGCATCACCGCAGGTACAAAGGCAACAAAAAGCAGACTGTCTGCCAAAAACATCACAGCCTGCCCGAATGCCCTCGATTTTGCCTTGAACGCACGCACCACTGGCCGAGATAGATCAGGGTACGCCCCAAGAGACGGCCCGCAATCGTTACCATAGCGACATGTTCAGTTACCGCCACGCCTTCCACGCGGGCAACCATGCCGATGTGCTCAAGCACACCGTTTTGATTGCCACTTTGCAATACCTTACGGAGAAAGACGCGGCACTGACCGTGCTGGACACCCATGCGGGCGCCGGCCTGTACCGCCTGGACGGTGACTACGCCAGCACCAGCGCCGAAGCCGCCGATGGCATCTTGCGGCTGGTCGCCCCGGAAGTACCGCCCCTGACCCCGGCGCTGGCAGCCTACGTAGACATGGTGCGCGCCTTCAACCAGGGCACCAAGACCAAGGTGTACCCCGGCTCCCCCTTCATCAGCCAACGGCTGCTGCGCGAACACGACAAGCTCAAGGTGTTTGAGTTGCACCCGACCGACATGCGCGCACTGGCGGGCAATGTGGCCCAGCTCAATGCGGGCAGGCAAGTGGCCGTGCTGCATGAAGACGGCTTTGAAGGCATCAAGAAATTCTTACCGCCACCGGCCCGCCGCGCTTTGCTGCTGTGCGATCCCAGCTATGAAATGAAGAGCGACTACGGCAAGGTGCTGGACATGGTGGCCGATTCGCTCAAGCGTTTTGCGACGGGTACGTACGCCGTGTGGTACCCCATCATTCCGCGCCCCGAGGCCCATGACCTGCCCCGCCGACTCAAGACCATGGCCACAAAGGCCGGCAAGAGCTGGCTGCATGCCACGCTGACCGTCAAATCGAGCAAAATAACGGAAGACGCAGCAGGCGAAGTCAAGCGCCCAGGTCTGCCAGCCAGCGGCATGTTTCTGATCAACCCACCCTTCACGCTGAAAGCCGCGCTGAAAGAAGCGCTGCCACAAATGGTGGAGTTGCTGGCCCAGGACAAGCACGCCACGCATACGCTGGAATCCGGGGGCTGACCATCCATGCCCTGGCCCGGCCCTCTGGCGGGCCAGGCCACCGTTCCAAGCTACTCAGGGCGTTTGGGCGGGCAAGTGTCTTCGCCCGAACCCAGCGGAAACACATCCACCGGTTTAAGCCCCAAGCCGCCCATGCCCAGCGCCAGCGCCGCGCCACGGCTTAAATCCAGTACCCGGTTGGCCACATGCGGGCCGCGGTCGTTGATGCGCACCACCACTCCGCGGCCTGTGGCCTGGCTGCGAACGCAGACCAACGTGCCAAACGGCAGCGTGCGGTGGGCGGCCGTCAGGGCATGCATATCAAAGCGCTCCCCGCTGGCCGTGCGCCGCTTGTGAAAACCTGGTCCATACCAGGAAGCCAGCCCGGTCTCGCTGGGCTGCACGTCGGCGTCATCGTCCTCTTCCGCACCGTCTACATCCGCCAGCAAATCAATGGATGAACGCTGTGCTGCGCGCCGCGCGTCCGAGGCGGGAGACGGAGCAGGAACCTCCACCAAAGCGGGGGAACTGGCCTCTGGCGCTGCAGACACGGCAGGCACACCAGCCGCGACGGGCGCCGGTGCCGCCAGGCCCTGCGCCAGCGCATCTGTGGATGCAGCCAGGCCGACCCAAATGGCTGCGCAGCCACCGCACCGCCACGCCAGTGCCAGCGCAGCGTGCAGGGAGTCCATTGCGCGGCAGTGTGCCTGCGCCCAGAGGGCGCCCTGTCGCAGCTGCACGCCTACAGCTCCAGACGGCGGCAGATTTCCAAAGTCGCGGCGCTTTGGTTCATGGTGTAGAAATGCAAGGCAGGCACGCCCGCACTGCGCAGTTGATCGCACAGGTCTGTCACCACGTCCAGGCCAAACGCCTTGATGCTGGCGGTATCGTCGCCAAAACCCTGCAGACGCAAGCGAATCCAGCGGGGGATTTCAGCGCCACAGGCGTCGGAGAAGCGCATCAACTGCGTGGAGCTGGAGATGGGCATGATCCCTGGCACCACGGGGATGTTGGCGCCCAGCTTCTGGGTGTCTTCCAAAAATCGGAAGTAGGCATCGCTGTTGTAGAAATACTGGGTGATCGCGGCATCTGCGCCCGCTTGCACCTTGGCCACATAAGCCTTCAAGTCAGCCTCTGGCGAACGTGCCTGGGGATGCACCTCTGGGTAGGCAGCCACCTCGATGTGGAAGTCGCGGCCCGTTTCTTCGCGGATAAAGGTAACCAGATCGCTGGCGTACTGGAACTCGCCGCCCGCACCGTAGCCGCTGGGCAGATCGCCCCGCAAGGCGACCAGGCGGCGAACCCCCATGCCCTTGAGCACGGCCAGTTGCTCACGCACCGACTGGCGGGTGGCGCCGATGCACGAGAAGTGCGATGCGGCACTCACGCCCTCAGCGAGGATTTCACGCACCGTGGTGAACGTGCCCTCCTGCGTGGAGCCACCGGCGCCATAGGTCACGGAGCAAAACTCAGGGTGCAGCGCATACAGCTGCTGGCGCACAGCGCGCAGCTTTTCAGCCCCTTCGGGCGTTTTCGGGGGGAAAAACTCCAGACTCACCGGAAATCCGGTGGCTTCTGTCTTGGCAGCGTTCATGCCGTCCTCCTTGCATCCACAAAAAATTCCCGGTTGCCATCGCCGCCCTGGATGGGGCTTTCCATCCACGCAAGCACCTGCAAGCCCAGCTCTGCGCAGCAATCACGGATGCGCTTTTCCACGACGGCATACAAAGCCTCGTCGCGCACAATGCCGCCCTTGCCGACTTGGCCAGGCTGCAATTCGAACTGCGGCTTGACCAGCATGAGCAAACGGCCCTGCGGCGCCATCAGGGGCACCAGGGCGGGCAGCACCAAGGTCAGCGAGATGAACGACAGGTCACCCGTTACCAGGTCAAACACGGGCGTGACCTGCACATCCTCTCGCCCCTCTCGGCGCTGGCGCACCACGGGCAAAGTGCCCTCAGCCCGCGCGCGGGCCTTGGCGGCTCGTTCGGCCTTGAAGGTCTCTACGTCTTGCTCTTTGGCGTCGTCACTGTCGTCGTACTCTTCATCGATCAAGCCGCCATTGCGCATCCAGCTGTAGGGGGCCACCGGCTGGGTGTCGTTGTCTTCGTGGTCTTGCACCAGCTCTTCGGACAAGGCCGCCTCGCAGCCTTCCAGCAGCGACTCGGCCGTCATCGCCCGGGCGTTGAGCCCTTCCACGCCCACCACGCGCACATCGCCCCGCAGGCGCTCGTGCAACTGCCCATGGCCCACATCCACGCCCACCACCTGGGTCGCACCGTGCTGCAGCAGGCAATCCGTGAAGCCCCCGGTGCTCTGCCCCACATCCAGGCAGCGCAGCCCTTGGACGGCTAGGCCCGTGGCCTGCAAAGCGCCTTCGAGCTTGAGCCCGCCACGCGAGATGTATTTGGCCTCGGCATCGTCCAGCAGCCGCACCTCGGCCACCGACGGAATGTCATCCCCGTTCTTGGCCACTTTGTTCCAGGGCGACAAGGGCGTCAGGCGCCACTCCACCCCCGAGGCGATCAAGCGCTGCGCTTGCGAGCGCGTGGCCGCATGGCCACCTTCCACCAAAAATACGTCTGCGCGCATGCGTTCTCTCTCGTCGGTCGACGAAAATTCAGATAAAAACAGGGGCTAGCGCTTACCAGATAAGCGCTAGCAGCTCCTAAATCAGGAGCAATCTCCCACCCCAGCCATCAATAGCGGTAGGTGTCAGGCTTGTAAGGGCCTTGCTTGGGCACGCCGATATAGGCCGCTTGCTCGTCCGTCAGCTCCGACAGCATGGCGCCCACCTTCTTCAGGTGCAGGCGTGCCACCTTTTCATCCAGGTGCTTGGGCAGCACATAGACCTTGCCGTTTTCATAGAAGTCGCTGTGCGTGAAGAGTTCAATCTGCGCAATCGTCTGGTTGGCAAAGCTCGACGACATCACAAAGCTGGGGTGGCCTGTGCCGCAGCCCAGGTTCACCAGACGGCCCTTGGCCAGCAAGATGATGCGCTTGCCGTCGGCAAAAATCACATGGTCCACCTGGGGCTTGATCTCTTCCCACTGGCAGTGCTCTTCGAGCTTGGCAACCTGGATTTCGTTGTCGAAGTGGCCGATGTTGCAGACGATGGCCTGGTCCTTCATGGCCTTCATGTGCTCGAACGTGATCACGTCGCGGTTGCCCGTGGTCGTCACGAAGATGTCTGCCTTGTCGGCGGCATACTCCATGGTCACGACTTTGTAGCCTTCCATCGCGGCTTGCAGGGCGTTGATAGGGTCGATCTCGGTCACCCACACTTGGGCGCTCAAGGCACGCAAAGCCTGGGCCGAGCCCTTGCCCACGTCGCCGTAGCCAGCCACGACCGCCACCTTGCCAGCGATCATCACATCGGTGGCGCGCTTGATGCCGTCCACCAGCGATTCGCGGCAGCCGTACAGGTTGTCGAACTTGCTCTTGGTAACCGAGTCGTTCACGTTGATCGCACGGAACATCAGGTTGCCCTTGGCCGACATCTCCTTCAAGCGGTGCACGCCTGTGGTGGTCTCTTCGGTCACGCCAATGATCTGGGCGCTCTTGCGGCTGTACCAGGTGGCGTCCACCGCCAGCTTGGCCTTGATGGCGGCAAACAGGATGCGCTCTTCTTCGCTGCCAGGGTTGGCCAAGACCTTCTGGTCCTTTTCGGCCTGCTTGCCCAGGTGCATCAGCAGCGTGGCGTCGCCGCCGTCGTCCAGAATCAGGTTGGGGCCTTCGCCCTCTGTACCGGCAGCGCCAAAGTCAAAAATGCGGTGGGTGTAGTCCCAGTAGTCGACCAGCGTCTCGCCCTTCACGGCAAACACAGGAGTGCCCGCAGCGGCAATGGCAGCAGCAGCATGGTCTTGCGTGGAGAAAATGTTGCAAGAAGCCCAGCGCACTTCCGCGCCCAGCGCTTGCAGTGTCTCGATCAGCACCGCCGTCTGGATGGTCATGTGCAGCGAGCCCGTGATGCGCGCACCCTTGAGCGATTGCTTGGGCGCGAATTCCTCGCGGATGGCCATCAGGCCGGGCATCTCGGTTTCAGCGATGCGGATTTCCTTGCGGCCCCATTCGGCCAGGCCGATGTCGGCAATGATGCAGTCGGTGTTGACCGGGGCGTTGACGCGTGCGTTCATGGTGTGCTCCAAAGCAGGTTTGAAAAGCCACTTGACGGGGGAAGATGCAACTCACCGCACGAAAAGTGGATGAGCGTCGTTGCTTGATGACTCCGAGCCTCACGCCCCGCAGGTAGCAGGGGGCGCTGCAACGCTCCTCGGATGGGCGGATTATAGAAGCAAGACTTTCAACGGGCACCCGTTCTGGTAGGTAACGATCCGGACACGAATCGAAGAGACCACCAAGGTACGATTCAGCCTGCAGCGCCTGCGCAGACCTTGCACACCAGGTAACAACCTGCGCAGCCGCAGTTTCACGCATAGGTAAAATAATTGTTAACTGCGCTGTTCTTCAGCGCAACAACAGACCTTTGCAAAGTCTGATCTGGCAACGCTGCAACCTGCAGCGCTTGCCCTCCCATTCCAGGAACTTCCGTGTCCCACGCCCCAGAAACCCGGCGCCGCCGCACCTTTGCCATCATTTCCCACCCCGACGCGGGTAAAACGACGCTGACCGAAAAGCTGCTGCTGTTCTCGGGCGCCATCCAGATCGCCGGGGCCGTCAAAGGCCGCAAGGCCAGCCGCCACGCTACCTCCGACTGGATGGAAATCGAAAAGCAGCGCGGCATCTCGGTGGCCTCGTCGGTGATGCAGATGGCCTACCGCGACCATGTGGTCAACCTGCTCGACACCCCCGGCCACAAGGACTTCTCCGAAGACACCTACCGCGTGCTCACGGCGGTGGACTCGGCCCTGATGGTCATTGACGCCGCCAACGGCGTGGAAGCGCAGACCCGCCGTCTGATCGAGGTCTGCCGCCAACGCGACACGCCCATCATCACCTTCGTCAACAAGATGGACCGCGAAGTGCGCGATCCGCTGGACATCATGGACGAGGTCGAGCGCGAGCTGGGCATGCCCTGCTGCCCCATGACTTGGCCTGTGGGCCAGGGCAAGGCCTTCGGCGGCATCATCAACCTGCGCACCAAGACCATGACGGTGTTCGAGTCCGGCAGCGAGCGCCGCCCGCAGGACTTCGAGGCCATCCCTTTGTCCGATGAAACCACGCTGCGCGCACGCTTCGGTGCCGAATTTGATGCCGCGCTGGAGAGCATGGAACTGGCCGTGGGCGCATCGCCCGCGTGGGACCACGATGCCTTCCTCGCGGGCAAGCTGACCCCCGTGTTCTTCGGCTCCGGCGTGAACAACTTCGGGGTGATGGAAGTGCTGGACGCGCTGGTGGACATGGCCCCGCCCCCGGCCCCCGCGTGAGCACACTCGAAGTCAACAAGCAGCCGGTGGTCAAAACCATCCAGCCCGAAGACGAAGGCTTCTCCGGCGTGGTGTTTAAGGTGCAAGCCAACATGGACGCCAACCACCGCGACCGCATCGCCTTTGTGCGCGTGGCCTCGGGCAAGTACACCCCCGGCATGAAGCTCAAGGTACAGCGTACCGCCAAAGAACTGCGCCCCACCAGCGTGGTCACCTTCATGAGCCAGCGCCGCGAAGCGGTGGAAGAAGCCTACGCGGGCGACATCATCGGCTTCACCACGCACGGCGGCGTGCAGCTGGGCGACACCATCACCGATGGCGCCAACCTGCAGTTCACGGGCCTGCCCTTCTTCGCGCCGGAACTGTTCATGACCGTGATCCTCAAGAACCCCCTGCGCACCAAGCAATTGCAGCAAGGTCTGGCCCAACTGGGCGAAGAAGGCGCTATCCAGGTCTTCAAACCCGACGCAGGCGGCGCCATGCTCCTGGGCGCTGTAGGCCAACTGCAGTTTGAAGTGGTGCAACACCGCCTGAAAGCAGAGTACGACGCCGACGTGCGCCTGGAAGGCTGCCAATACACAGGCGCCCGCTGGATCACCGCAAACACCCCCGCCGAATTGCGCGAGTTTGAAAACGCCTACCCCCTGCGCATGGCCCACGACGCAGCCGACACGCTGGCGTATTTGTGCACCTCACCGTACGACGTGCGGCTGGCGCAGGAGCGGTTTCCGAAGATTCACTTTCATCCGCTGCGGGAGCATGCGGGGTTGGCGTTGCAGGCCAATTCATGAGTCCTTTTTTCCCCTACGCTCAATTCAGAGGTCGCAGCGCATGGCTGTGGCCCGCTCTGGCGGCAATCGCGGGCTGGATCAACATACACCATCGATTCAATCAGGTAGTGCACGCCGACGCTGAACAAACCTACCTGCCTGCGGCAAGACTGTTTTTGGAACAGGGTTGGTCATTCTTTCTGTCCCCCGCAAGCTATCGAGTGGTACCGCTCGCCTATCTTTGGCCTGCCCTTTGGGGCGCGGAGCCCTATTGGATTCGCTTGGCGAACGGTGGCTTGTGGCTAGGGTGCGTCTACTTTTTGTGGAACACCAGCCTCCTACTTGGCGGCTTGCGCGCTGGAATACTCGCGATGTTTCTTTGGGCTATTCACCCAGAGTTACCTCGATATTTCGCCACAGAATTGACCGAGCCTATTTTTCTCTTTGGTGTTTTTGGATGGATTTATTTTTCAGCAAAAATAATCATTCAAAAAAAAATCAATGCAACTACGATATGGCTTGCGGCATTGATGCTGACTATTACCCTGCTATCGCGGCCGGTATTGCAAATTATCGCCCCCATTTTGCTAATCACATGCTTAATACAAATGGGAACATCAAACATGCGCCAACCCCAAAAAATAGACAAAACCTCAAACGCATGTCGTGCGATGGCAATCAGCCTAGCGCTTTCACTAATTATCCCTGCCATATGGATTGTTAAAAATGGAATAATCTTTGGCCTTTGGGGACTGGGAACAGGGTCAGGCACAGGTCTTTACCTAGGCACCCACCCCCTATTCCAAGGAACAGAGCCACCGTTCCTTGGATTAAATTACGATGTAAATATCTTAGGAATTACAGCCTTAAATGAGGGTGATCACCTAAGCATTGCAGTGGATAGAATCGCAAAAAATGCGGCTCTATGGCAAATAAAGTCGATGTCTTTTTTTGAAGGTCTCTTATTTTTCGCTCGCAAAGCTTGGTGGTGGCTGATGCACCACCCCTCACAGGTAGATGCGTTTGGCAGTGCCCTGCGGAAGATGCGAATTTTTGAAATATTAACTGTTGGTACTTTTCTGCTGACAGCAATTCACAAAAAAATTCAAGAAAAAAAACACAGTGGCTCATTTTTTGCAAAAAGCCCCCCTTGGACAGCCACAGAAATTTTTTCAGCGGCTTTATTTTGTATATTTTTTCTTATGCTAGCTCAATTGCTACCTATTTTATACAATAGTCGGTATAGCTCAGCACTTCTAGACCCTTGGCTTATTCTTATAACTTCTTATGGATTCTCCAAAATCCTTGCATCGTTAAATTTTGAGAGCACATTCAAAAGCTATCAATGGAGAATAGGTTTCACAACAAATTCCGATGCGAAAATTTTTAAAGTTCTCTTAAAGATTGCACTCCTAATTTTCTCTACCCCCATCATTTTCAACGCAATCAAAAATAGAGAGCAAATAAAAATCGACCCAGACCATTTGGGGAAAAATATTTCACACTTAGAAATAAGCCTCAACAGTCAAACAAAAACATATGGACTGGTTTACAAAGAAAAAAATACGTGGGTCGTCACAGAATCCCCCGCTGCATTTCAGGTCCTAATAAATCAGGAATCCATAAATAAAATTACAGAATCAGCAGTTTTCAACGGCTTATGGAAAACAGAGCTGACCTTAACCCCCCCTCAAGGCGGCGCTTGTCGCAAAGCAGAGATTTCATACCAAACTGACGAAGGGAAAATCCTTCAACCCATTAATCGCAGACCATTACTTTTAGCGCTCTCCGGAAACGGTAAGACAGAGCAGCTTGTAACTCATGCAAACAATGAATTACGGCCGCATCAGCCAGGTAGTTTGCGAACTGTCTTGAACTGCCCTGTGGGCACAGTGCTCCAGTGGAAAAACACGCAGTTTCTAGAAAGTCGTCATCCATGGGATGCAACTTCCCACCTCGTACATTGATAGCAAACCAATGAATTCAATATTAATAGCATCCAGCCTGGCATGCGTAACATTTATTTCAATAGGTCAACTCTTATTCAAAAAGGCTGCTACGGCACTTCCACCGCACCCAAGCCTGATGGACTGGATGCTCAACAGCTGGCTGCTTGCTTCACTGGCACTTTATGCGATGACTACAATTGGGTGGGTTTGGATTCTCCGTAGTGCCCCATTACATTTAGCCTATCCATTCATGGGTTTAGCATTTATTATTGTGCCCACACTGGCTTGGATTTTCTTAGGGGAACCTCTTCATTGGCAAACATTGGCTGGAGGGCTACTTATTTTGGCAGGCGTAGCTTTAGCATCCACAAGCTGAGGATTCTATGAGAATTTCAGTCGCAATCCCGTGCTACAAAGTCACTCAACATGTTTTGGACGTTATTAATAGAATCGGCCCAGAAGTAGAAACCATTTACGCTGTGGACGATTTTTGTCCCGATGGCAGCGGCCAGTATATAAAACAACATAATCTAGACCAACGCGTACGGGTGCTGTTCAATCCAGAGAATCGGGGCGTTGGTGGGGCCATCGTCACCGCTTACAAAGCAGCCATCGCCGACGGCATGGACATCGTGGTAAAGATTGATGGCGACGGACAAATGAACCCCGCTCTTCTGCCCAAATTTGTCCGTCCATTGCTGCGCGGAGAAGCGGATTACACCAAGGGGAATCGGTTTTTCCGTCCTGAATCCGTTCAAAGCATGCCGCCTGTTCGGTTGTTCGGCAATGCGGTGCTGTCTTTCATGACCAAGCTCAGCTGCGGATACTGGAACATCATGGACCCCACCAACGGGTACACGGCGGCTCGTACCTGTGTGCTGGCAGAGCTGCCGCTGGACAAGTTGGAGAAGCGCTATTTCTTCGAAACAGACATGCTGTTTCGGCTCAACACGCTGCGCGCCGTTGTCAAAGACATCCCCATGGACTCTGTCTATGCCGACGAGGAGTCCAACCTCAAGATTGGCAAAGTGCTGCCGGAGTTTTTGAGAAAGCACGCGTCACGCTTGTGGCGCCGGTATGTGTACAACTACCTGGTAAGGGACTTCAATGTCGGCACGCTCTACAGCATCTTTGGAACATTGCTGGTGATCGTTGGCTCGGCATTTGGAGCTATGCACTGGCTCGATAGCGCGCTGTCCAACCACCCAGCAACCAGCGGCACGGTCATGTTGGCGGCGCTACCGATCCTGATTGGCATTCAGTGCCTGATTGCTTTCTTGCACTACGACGTGAGCAATCTCCCGACCGAACCCCTAAGCCTTTCGTTAGAGTCCCCCGCTAAGGGCGATACCCAATGACTCAGATACTGAACCTGCGATTTGCGACACTCGTATTTTTGATAGCCAACGGCATACC
Organism: Acidovorax sp. 1608163; assembly: GCF_003669015.1. Lineage (NCBI taxonomy): Bacteria > Pseudomonadati > Pseudomonadota > Betaproteobacteria > Burkholderiales > Comamonadaceae > Acidovorax > Acidovorax sp. 1608163. The sequence continues at coordinate 738,972 of NZ_CP033069.1, read as the reverse complement.
TGCGCATGCGCAGCAACCCATGCCAATCCAGCGCACCCCCATGGTTATCGCCCCCACGGTAGAGGGGATGTACCTGTGTGATGAGGCTGTCGCTGATGCAAGCGTGAAAGACATTGATGCAGCGTACGCCTATTGCAGCCAACGCAAGCGCAACGGCTCTGCCGCCATCTCGCGCCTGCTGGACACGCTGGAGCCCGGGGGAGCCAAGGGCAGCGTGCAAGTAGGTTACACAGCCACCTTGCAGTTGTTATCGATCTATCAGAAAACACCTCAAGGCTGGGCCATCGACAAAGCCAAGGTCGACCAATTCCTAAATGTCATTGCAGAAGTGAAACGCCCTGTGGTGGTGTACTTTTCTGCAGATCACTTTGACTCCGTGAGCCCGCTGGCGGACGCACTGCGCAAAGACCCGGTCAACCTCATGCAGTTGCGGGACGGCAAGCCTCTGGAACTTAACTACTTTGGCTATCGGATCATCCCGTACACGCTGTCCGCAGATGCGGCCATTCCAGTCAACCAGTACCGATTTGAAGCACTGGACTACCTAGCCAAGCGCATCAAGGCGTTGCCCAAGGCCGTACAAAGCCGCATTGTGGCCTACACCCTGGCAGGGGAGCTGCATCACATGTTTCCCAACTTTGAAGGAGGCATGGGAAGCTACCAAGACATCCAGGTAACGGATTACAGCAGCAGCTCAGTCGCGGGCTTTCGTCAGTGGCTGCGAAACAAGTACAAGGGCATTGAACAATTCAACGCCCGCAACGGGTTCTCTTACGCCTCATTTGATGTTGTGCCTGCCCCCTCGAAAGACATTCGCAAAGAAAAGCTGACGTCATTCGGCGAACACTACGATGCCCATGCAGACGGCACGCTGCCTATTGCGGGATGGCTATGGGATCCCAACAAAACAATCGAGCAACTGGATTTGTACGTCAATGGGCAACGGGTAGGCCCCGTTGAGCGCGGGATGAACCGGCTGGACGTATACAGAGCCGAAGAATCCATCACCACACCCAACACGGGCTACCGCATTGACTACGACTACAGTGCGCTGCCCCCAGGCCGGTACACGGCCCAGGTGATAGCGCAATCGCGGGGGGCGCAATACAAAGTGGGCGAGGTGGAGTTTGCCGTGGTGGCCCGAGATCAAGGGCCGGTGAAGCCCGTGCGATTCACGGCCATCAAAGATGTTCAGAATTCCAAAAAACTGCCTGGCGTACGGACCTGGCTCGATATGCCACGCGGCTTGCAGGACGTGTACTACAACCCCTTGGCCCGCGACTGGAATCTGTACCGAGAGTCACAGGTATATGGTTTTTTGAATGTTTTTTATGACCGCGCCCTGCGTGCTGGCCTGCCTGCAGAAAAGCTGTACTCACACCAGATCGTTCCCCGCGTCAATTCTTCCTGGAATCCCCAGCTTTTCGCGGCCGATCAAACTCTGAACGGCAGCGCACCCTGGAAGCAAGGTTTGAACATGTACGGTGGTGCCACCGACAGTGCATGGGTGCGGGAGTTTGTTGCGCAGCGCAAAATCACCGACTACGGGGTTCCAGAGTTCAACCCACAGCAGTGGAAACTCAGTGGCACGCATGTGGCTGCGATGCAGTCGCACTACAACGGTGGCGCAAGATTCATCAGCCCGTACTACTTCTCCGTGATCCCCGACCGCTTCAAGGGAGGGGCTGAGCATGGCGTGAACCGGATGGAACTACGGTCTGACAACCCCAAAGACGGCTCCGATCATTTTTACCGCGCCATCATCGAATTCGCCAAGCAATGACAACTGCTGAGGCGACAACGGAGGGCATTGCCGTGCATTCGCCCATTCCTCCCCTTGCTAGCTGGCTCGGCAAGCCATATCCCCCTTTGTGCGGGGTGTTCACCGACATCGACGACACCCTCACCACCGATGGCGCCATCACCCCAGATGCCCTGCAAGCGCTGGCGGATCTCAAAGCTGCTGGATTGAGTGTGGTGGCCATCACCGGCCGCCCAGTGGGTTGGAGTGAGCCGTTTGCGGCACAGTGGCCCGTGGATGCCATCGTGGCGGAGAACGGGGCTGTTGCACTGCGGCGGGCGGCAGAATATTTGAATGAAATCGGCCTCCATCGCTTATCAAATAAGCGCTGGCAGCTATCAAAATCATATCAACAGGCTCCAGCCATTCGGCAGCAAAACTATGCGCGCATGCAGCAGGTGCTGGCGCAGATCGAAAGCGAAGTGCCGGGGGCACGCCGCGCCACGGACTCGGCGGGGCGGGAGACGGACATCGCGATTGACCACAGCGAGTTCACGCACCTGCCCCAGGATGCCATCGACCATGCTGTGCGCCTCATGCGTGCGGCGGGCATGAACGCCACGGTGAGCAGCATCCACATCAATGGCTGGTTTGGCGATCACAACAAGCTCGAAGGTGCACGCTGGATCGTGCGCGAGCTGTGGGAGCGGGAGTTGGATGCGGAGATGGACCGCTGGGTGTATGTGGGTGATTCGACCAATGACCAGCTGATGTTCCAGCACTTTGAGCACAGCGTGGGCGTGGCCAACGTAGCGCGGTTTGTGCCGCAGCTGCAGCACCTGCCGCGCTATGTGACGCAGGGCGAGCGCGGCGCAGGGTTTGCCGAAGTGGCGCGGGCCATCCTGGCAAACCGTTGATCAGCGCCCCTCGCAGCAGATGAGGGACATGCACCTCATGCCCAAAAAGCCGTATCGCCCGCCAATCAAGCGCAAGCAGCTATTGATTCAATAGCAAACTAGCACTATTACTCCGGCCTGGGCCTACTTGCACCGCTCACTGAGCGCAGAGTCCAAGGCCGCGCTGGGTTTCGACAGGCTCAACCCGAACGGATATTTCAAGTTCACAGAGGTCGAGTCCATGATCGTGCTGCGTGGGCATCACGCCTTGAGAAAAATCTCATGGTCTGGCGCAAAGCAGGCGTGCAATGGCAGCAGTGCACCGCCCAGGGCACGGGCGTCTGAGCCGATGCTGCCCAGTTCCAGCCGAGGCGGCTGGTGCAGGCCTTCCCAGTTGTAGTCGGCCAGCGCCTGGCGCACGCCTTCGCACAGGGCTTGCAGCAGCTCGGGGGCGGCGGCGCCATCGAGCACCACGGCATCGAGGTCCAGAAAGGCCGCGCCCGACACCACGCAATGCGCCAGCGCCCGCGCGGCGTGGGCGATCCAGGCACGGCTGTGCTCCAGCCACGGGGCCTGCAGCACGCGCTTGTCGTAGGCGGCCATGGGGTCCAGGCCATGCTCGCGAAAGCGCTGCTCCAACTCCCACAGCGAGGCCTGGCTGATGAGCTGCGCGGGGGCCTGGCCCGGTTGCGCGGGGGCCAGCGGCAGCGAAGCCACGGCGCCTGCGTTGCCATGCAGGCCGCGATGCAGGTGCGAGTTGATGACCAGCCCGCCGCCCACAAAGGTGTCCATGAACAGGTACAGAAAGCTCGGGATGTCGCGCCCGCGCCCCTGCAACAGCTCGGCCACGCAGGCGGCCGAGGTGTCCTTGGCAAAGCTCACGGGCAGCTCGGTCATCTGCTGCACCTGCTCGGCCAGGTCGATGTTGTTCCAGGCCTCGGATTGCGCCTCGGTGAGCCCCAGCATGCGGTGCCAGCCGCCGAGCTGGAACGGCGCAGCCACGCCTACGCCCACCACGCGCGAGCGCAGCGGGCCCAGGCCGTCGAGCAACTGGTTCAGGTGCGTGCGGATGGCGGGCAGCAGCACGTCGATGTCGGGGAAGGCGTAGTCGAGCACCACGCGCTCACGCACATGGCCGGTGAAGTCCACCAGCAGCCAGTCGGCACTGCGCCGGCCGATCTTGATACCGATGGCAAAGGCGCCGTCCGGGTTCAGTCCGATGGGCACCGAGGGCTGACCCACACGGCCACGCACGGGGGCTTCGCGGCGCAGCAGTTGGTCCTCGTCCAGCCGGGCGGTGATCAGGCCGATGGTTTGTGCGGTGAGGCCTGTGACGCGCGCCATCTCGGCCTTGGCCAGGCTGCCGTGCGTGCGCAGGGCCTGTAGCACCACGCGCTCGTTGAATTGGCGCAGCCCCACGTGGTTGGATCCGCGCTGGCGCAGCAGTGCCGGGCCGTTGCTGGCAGGTTCGCCCAGGTCTGCGGGGGGCGGGGATGGGTCAGTTTCCAGCATGGTGGGCGGGAGGTTCATACCAAGTGGCCTTCGAAAATACAAAACCGTTCACGCTGAGCCTGTCGAAGCGCCGCGCAGGGCTTCGACAGGCTCAGCCCGAACGGGTCCCGGTGATTGAACGCGAGCTTGATCAATCCCGCAGAGTTTCGCCGATGACGCCCTTGCGCAGCAGGAAGTTGCCCCAGGGCTGCAGCTCGCCCGTCACCACGATGGCGTAGGCCTTCTTCACACGTTCGTAGAAGGCAAAGCGCTCCACACCCTCGGCCTGCTCGCTGCGCACACCCTCGCGTGCCAGCACATCCATGGTTTCGCGCTGCAGGGCCGATCGGTACGGCACCTCAGTGCCGCCCACCTGCATGTAGGCCACGGGGTGCGACACATCCTGCGCCAGGGGCAGCACACTGGCCACGGCCTGCACAGCGCGCGCCATGCCAATGCCGGGCAGGCGCAGCACGGGCTTGCCCACGCCCAGGCTCATGGCGGTGAAGTTGGCGTCGGCCAGCACGATGGCGTCGTCATGGCCCATCTCGGCCAGCACCTTGAGCAGGTCGGGGGTCAGCAGGGGGTCGATGTTTTTGAGCATGGCAACGTAGTCAGGCGAGGCAGTCGGCGGGCAGGTCGGATGCAGCCATGGCCCCGGTCATCACGGCCACGGTGTCGCTCATGCTGATCTTTTTGGGGTTGACCACGGCCGCGCGCTTGCCCAGGCGGGCGATGTGGATCCGGTCGGCAATCTCGAACACATGGGGCATGTTGTGGCTGATGAGGATGACGGGCAGACCCTTGTCGCGCACACGGCGGATCAGCTCCAGCACCATGTTGCCCTCCTTCACGCCGAGGGCAGCGGTGGGCTCGTCCATGATGACGACGTGGCGAGCAAAGGCAGCCGCCCGCGCCACGGCCACGCACTGGCGCTGGCCGCCCGACAATGTTTCGACCGCCTGCGTCATCGAGCGAATGCCCACCTTCAACTCGGCCATACGGGCCACGCTTTCTTCCAACATCTTCTTCTTGTCGAGCATGCGCAGCACGCTGCCCAGCAAGCCGGGGCGCAGCAGCTCGCGGCCCAAGAAGAGGTTCTCGGCGATCGTCATGGCGGGGGCCACGGCCAGGTCCTGGTACACGGTTTCGATGCCCGCCTTGCGCGCATCGATGGGGCTTTTGAATTGGATGCGCTGGCCGTCGAGCAAGATCTCACCCTCATCGGGCACGGTGGCACCCGATAGCGCCTTGATCAGGCTCGATTTGCCCGCGCCGTTGTCGCCAATCACGGCCAGGATCTCGCCCGCGCGCAGCTCAAAGTCAGCGCCGTCGAGCGCGGTGACCTGCCCGTAGCGCTTGACCAGGCCCTTGGCCTGCATGACCAGCGGGGTGTTCGCTGTATGTGTGGAGGCGGTCATGATCAACGCACTCCTTTGCGCGAGAGTTGGTCGGTGGCCACGGCCAGGATCACGAGGATGCCGGTGACGAGGATTTGGTACACGGACGACACGCCCATCAACGTGAGCCCGTTGCGGAACACGCCCACGATGAGCGCGCCCACCAGCGTGCCCAGGATGACGCCGCGCCCGCCAAACAGGCTGGTGCCGCCCAGCACCACGGCGCTGATGGCGTCCAGGTTTTCCGTCTGCCCAGCATTGGGGTCGCCCGCGCCGGTGCGCGCCACGGACAACAGCGCGGCAACGCCATAGAACACCCCGGCCAGCATGTACACGCCCAGCAGCACCTTGTCGGTGGCAATGCCGGTGAGGCGCGTGGCCTCGGGGTTATTGCCCACCGCATACACGTGGCGGCCGGGCGCCGTGTTGCGCAGGAAGAACCACATGGACACGTACAGCGCCAGCATCAGCACCGCCCCCCACACCACGGCGGTACCGCCCAGCTGGAAGGTGTTGCCCAGGAAGGTCATGCCTTCTGGAATCTCGGTGATGGTCTGCGCGCCCGAATACAGCTGCGTGGCGGCAAAGGCGATGTTGAGCGTGCCCAGCGTGACGATGAACGGGGGCAACTTGACTTTGGTGACCAGCAGGCCGTTGACCATGCCGAACAGCGTGGTCACCGCCATACCGCAGGCAATGGCCACGGGGGCAGAGAGGCCGTAGTCCGACGCCACCTTGGTCATGACCACACCGCCCAGCGCCATCACCATGCCGCACGACAAATCAATGCCTGCCGTGAGGATGACCAGCGTTTGCCCGATGGCGATCACGCCCACCACCATCACCTGCTGCAGGATGAGCGCGAAGTTCTGGCCGGTCAGAAACCGGTCGCTCTGCAGCGCAAAGAAGCCGCAGGCCAGCAGCAGCGCAATGAAAGGCCCGAGCGTGGCCAGCGGCGGGAGCTTGGAGGCAGTGGTGTTCATGGCTTGGAAGGAGGTCGGTCAGTCAGCGCGCCGGGCGCCGGGCATCGGCCCGGAGCAACGCGGTCAGCAGCGAGGAGCCAAAGGCTTACTTCGCGCCCCAGCACAGATCGGTGCCCGTCTTCACATCCTTGCTGTCCACACCGGGCAGGGGCTTGGCAGAGATCAGCGTCACGCCGGTGTCTGTGTAGCCGCTCACCTTCTTGCCAGACTGGGCGTATTCCACGCCCGCAGCCACCCCCAAGGCGGCCATGCGCAGCGGGTATTGCTGGCTGGTCGCTGCGATCACGCCCCGGCCCACATCGGCAATCCCGGCGCAGCCGCCGTCCACCGACACGATGAGGGCGCTTTTGTCTTTGCCTGCCGCCTTGAGGGCGTTGTAGGCACCGGCTGCTGCGGGCTCGTTGATGGTGTAGACGAGGTTGATGTCGGGGTTCTTCTGCAGGCAGTTCTCCATGGCGGTCTGGCCCTTGGCGCGGTCGCCAAAGCTGTCGGCCATGCAAGCCACCTCGGCAGGGCGGGAGAGTTCGTTGCTCTTGGCATCGTTGGCCTGCAGGCCAAAGCCCTTCAAAAAGCCGTTGTGCCGCTGTGCGCCCACGGGGTGGCCGGGGTGCAGGTCCAGCATGGCAATCACAGGCTTCTTGCCCGCCAGCGCGGCCTTGGCGTACTGGCCGATCAGCTCACCGGCCTTGTAGTTGTCGGTGGCGAACAGCGCATCGGTCGCGTCGGCCGGGTCAGTGGGGCTGTCCAACGCAATCACCATCACGCCCTTGGCCTGTGCCTTCTTGATGGCGGGGACGATGGCCTTCGCGTCGCTGGGGGTGATGAGGATGGTCTTGGCACCTGCGGCCATCAGGTTTTCCATGGCCGTGACCTGGCCTGCGTTGTCGCCATCGGTCTTGCCTGCGGCAGACACCACCTTGGCGCCCAGCTTCTTGGCTTCGGCCGTGGCGCCCTCTTTCATCTTCACAAAGAAAGGGTTGGTCTCGGTCTTGGTGATCAGGCCGATCACGGGCTCGGCCGCCTGGGCCAGGCCACAGGCCATAGCGCCCGACAGAGCGATGGCAGAAAGTACAAAAGCGGGGGCACGTTGCATCACGGTTGTCTCCTGTGAATAGGCTGCAAACACCCGGTGGCGCGTCAGCTGCGGCCCCTCGGGTCAACCACCCTTGCCGGGTGGATGGGATCGAACTATAGTGCGCCACAACTTAATAAATCAAGTGGATTTACTTATGGTTTTCCCTAGCCAAACAGTGGCCCACGCCACAGGCCCAACCCCCCAGCCCAGCGCTGCAGCCACCCCATCACAAGGTCTGACATCGTCGCCCCCCAGGCCGTCCCCCTTGCTGGTAGCCACGGCGGGCGAAGCACTGTTTGACCTGATCGAAGAACCCGACGGCCGCCTGCGCCCCTGCGCTGGCGGCGCGGTGTACAACCTGACGCGGGCGCTGGGCTTGCAAGGGGTGGGCACGCTGTACCTGAACCCGCTGTCGGGCGACCTGCTGGGCCGGCAGCTGGCCCAGGGGCTGCAAACGGCGCAGGTCACGCTGGCGGCCCCCACCCCCGTGCGCGAGCCCAGCGCGCTGGCCCTGGCTGCGCTGGATGCGCAAGGCAAGGCCAGCTATAGCTTTTACCGCGACGGCGTGGCCGACCGGGCCGTGACAGCCGAGGCCCTGAACGCCGCTTGCGCCGCACACCCTGGCCTGCAAGTGGTGGCCACGGGGTGCCTGGCCCTGGTGGCCCAGGATGCCGCTGTCTACCAGCCCTGGCTGGCCACCCAGCGTGCTGCGGGGCGCATGGTGGTGGTCGATGCCAACCTGCGCCTGTCGGCCGTGGACGATGCCCCCGCCTACCGCGCCAACGTGATGGCCGCGCTGCAGCAAGCCCACCTCATCAAGGTGAGCGACGACGATCTGGAGGCCCTGGGCACGCCGGGCGCCAACGCGCTGGAGCGCGCCCACCACCTGCTGCAGCACACGCCAGCGCAGTGGCTGGCGCTGACACTGGGGCCCGACGGTGCCTGGTTGTTGCAAAGGGATGGCCTGGCAGAGCACGCCCGCGAGGCCGCGCCGCTGGCGGTGGTGGACACCGTGGGCGCGGGCGATTGCTTTTTGGCGGGGCTGATCACCGCCCTGCTGGCGGGCCCCGAGCGCGGCCAGGAAGCCTTGGCCCTGCGCCCCGGCGGGCTCACCGCGCCCCAGGACGCAGCACGCCTGCGCAGCACGCTGCAGCACGCCCTGGCCAGCGCCAGCCACTGTGTGGAACGGGCGGGCTGCACGCCCCCGAGTTACGACGAAGTGCGCGCACGGTGGGCCGTGCGGGGCTGACAGCCCATCCGCACAACACCGCAGCGCTGCCCGATTGAGAGCGGCTCACAAAACTCCCCTGGCGTCGTTGTCTCACCTTGTCGTACCGCTTGTACTGCCTGCGGCGAAACGCCTAGCCAGGGCCGCTTCGCTTAGTTTTGTTCGCCGCTCTTACCCTGCCGACTTGTCCGCAGGCTTGCGCGCCCGGCTGCGCGTGCGCGCTGGCGCTTTGGCAGGGGCTTGGGCCTGTGCCTCGGCAGGCGATGGGGCCTCAGCGGCAATGGGCAGGGCGGGCTGGGCAGCCCCTGCGCTCTTTGCACTGCGCGCGCGCGGGGCTGCCGCCCTGCTGCCCGCTGCTGCGCTCTTGCCGGTACTGCTGCGCCCCTGGGCCCGAGGGCGGCTGGCCGCGGGCGCGGCCTCATTGGCTTCATCGCCTGGGCCTGTCACCGCAGCCTTCTGCGCTGTGGTCTGCTCCTCCGCCGTGGTCTCAGCGTGGGCCACCACATCGGTGGGCGGCACGGTCGACTCCGCAGCGACAGGCACTGCAGGCGTCGAGAAATAGCGGCTCACCGGACGGTCCATCGGGGGCTCTGCCACAGGCTGATGCGATGCGGCGTGCATGCCTTCATCGCTCTCCGCCAAGGCCTCTGAAACTGCCTCTGCACGGCCCTGCGCCTCGCCACGGCGACCACGCGACCGGCCTGCGGTGCTAGGGGCATCACCGCCTCCCGCTGGCCGCTCTGGCGCGACTGCCACCGCATGAAAGTCATGCCGCGCAGGGACGCTGTGGTCCGCGCGTTCTGCCGCCGCATCTGGCTGCGCGGTCTGTCGCGGGTCCTGCCGCAAGTCCTGCCTCACGGAGGTGCCCCCTCCCGCGCCTTGGCCCAGGCTGCGAAACACATAGGCACCCGATTTTTCATCGCGGCCAAACTCCAGCAGGCCCCGTGCCTGGGCTTCTTCCAGCAGGTTGCCAAAGGTGCGAAAGCCGTAGCGGCCTTCGCTGAAATCGGGCTTGCGGCGCTTGATGGCCTCCTTGAGCACCGACGCCCAGATCTTGCCGGTGTCGCCGCGCTCGGACAGCAGGGCTTCAAACGTTTCGGCCGCCAACTCCACGCCCTGGGTGCGGCGCGCGTCCTGGCTTTCCTTTCGGCTGCGTTCCTCCTCAGGGCTGCGACGGGGCGCAGGTGGCGGGTTGCTGCCGGGGTTCTGGCGACGGGCCTGGGCGCGCTGGTTTTCGCGCACCAGGTCGTCGTAGAAGATGAATTCGTCGCAGTTGGCGATCAGCAGGTCGGACGTGGACTGCTTCACGCCCACGCCGATCACCTGCTTGTTGTTCTCGCGCAGCTTGGACACGAGCGGCGAAAAATCCGAGTCGCCACTGATGATGACGAAGGTGTTGACGTGCGACTTGGTGTAGCAGAGGTCCAGCGCGTCCACCACCAGGCGGATGTCGGCCGAGTTTTTGCCCGACTGGCGCACATGGGGGATCTCGATCAGCTCGAAATTCGCCTCGTGCATGGTGGCCTTGAAGCCCTTGTAGCGCTCCCAGTCGCAATAGGCCTTCTTGACCACGATGGAGCCCTTGAGCAGCAGGCGCTCCAGGATGGGCTTGATGTCGAACTTTTCGTACTGCGCATCGCGCACACCCAGGGCGACGTTTTCAAAGTCGCAGAACAGGGCCATGCTGATGCTGTCGGAGGGGGATGCCATATCGTGTGTATTCCGTTCAATGCTGCAGATCATCACACGGAACGCATTGCACCCTCCGAAGGGCCTGGCCTCAGGTGGGTTTGGCCAAGCCCAATTTCTCTACCAGCGCCTTCTCGCGCGCGAACGTGTCCTGCGCAAACTTCTTGTAGGCCGATGTGCTCATGTACATGGGCACCATGTCGTAGCGGGCCAGCGCCGTCTTGTAGCTGTCCTGCTCCATCGCCTGCTTGAAGGCATCGTGCAGGCGCTTGACCACCGCCTCGGGCGTGCCCTTGGGCGCGCCAATGCCAAAGGGCGAGTTCTGCACCAGGTCGAGCCCCAGCTCCTTGAGCGTGGGTGCGTCAGGAAACTTGGCCAGGCGCTCGGCGCCCCAGGTGTTGAGCACGCGCAGTTTGCCGGCCTCCACCTGCGGCGCAAAGCCGGTGGAGTCGGCCGCCGCCATGATCTGCCCGCCCAGGATGGACTGCATCAGGTCGGCGCTGCCCTTGTAGGGCACGTGCAGCAACTCCAGGCCCAGCTGCTGGGCGATGAGTTCCATCGTCAGGTGCGGGCTGGTCATGGTGCCGGTGGACCCGTAGCTCAGCTTGCCGGGGTTGGCCTTGGCCCAGGCCACAAAGTGCGTCCAGGTCTTGAGCGGGGAATCGGCTGGCACCACCAGGCCGAAGGCGTAGCCGGTGACATTGAGCACGTAGCTGATGTCCTTGACCGGGTCCCAGTTGATCTTGGTGGTGTAGGGCAGGCGGAACACGCCCAGAGGAATCTGCGCCACGGTGTAGCCATCGGCCGCCGCGCCCTGCAGCGCCTGCGCGGGCAGCGTGCCACCGGCGCCGGGCTTGTTCTCCACGATCACGGGCTGGCCCAGGATCTTGCTGGCGTTGTCGGCCAGCGAACGCATGGTGATGTCGGTGGGGCCACCCGCCGGGAAGGCGATCACGAGCTTGATGGGCTTGCTTGGAAAGCTCTGGGCCTGCGCCAAAAATGCCGGGGCGGCGAGGCTGGCGCCCCCCCATTGGAGGATCTGGCGACGTTGCATGGCGGAGCTCCTGAACAAGCAAAACAAAGACTGCGCCATTGGACTGCAGACACGGGCGCAAGGGCATGCGGAAACCCCCTAGGCGCTGTCGCGAATGTGGCACAACCCCCTGAGTCGCTTCGCGCCTTCCCCCTTCTCTCGAATTGCTACGCAATTCGGGATGGGGGACACCGCCAGCGCGGCGGGGCGGCCCTTGCGCGGTGGTCGCCTACCTGCACCGCGCCAGTTTCACGCCCCGTGGGCTTAGCTTGCTTTGCCCATCTTGAGCCTCACGCCTTGTAGGTGGACAGCAGGATGCTGGTTTCGGTATTGGCAATGCCCGGGGTCAGGCGGATGCGCCCCAGCGCGGCATCGAACGCCTCCAGGCTTTCAGAGCGCACCTCGGCCACGATGTCCCAGCGCCCGTTGGTGGTGTGCAAGGTGCCCACGGCAGGCTCACCGCGCAGGGCATGGATGACCTCGGGTGCGGCATTGCCTTCGACGGCGATGCTCATCCACGCCCGGATGCGTTGGGGCTCGGACTCCGGGCGCAGCCGCACCGTGTACCCGGTGATGACGCCACTGTCCTCCAGCTTGCGAAGGCGGTTCTGCACGGTGCCCGGGCAATGCGCAGCTTTTGCGCGAGGACCGCCACCGGGGTGCGGGCATCGGCCCGCAGGATGCTCAGGATCTCGCGGTCGGTGTCATCGATTTTGAACATTTAGCCACCTCGATCAGACAAAACGCCAATTTACAGGACTATTTGAGCAGCTTGTGGGCTGTTCGCTGGCGCATGCCCTCCGGAAAATTCCCCTCAGCACACCACAACGCTGAATTGGAGACACCCCATGACCCGCCTGATCGACCTGCCCACCCTCGCCCAGTTGGTCCACGACATCACCCCCGCCCGCTTCATGACCGAGCTGGCAGAGCACCTGCAAAGCGACTACCTGCGCTGGCCCGACTTTGACAAAACCGCCCGCGTGGCCAGCCACAGCGCGGGCGGTGTGATCGAGCTGATGCCCGTGGCCGACAGTACCTTCTACAGCTTCAAGTACGTCAACGGCCACCCAGGCAACCCCCACAACCCAGCGGGCGGCCTGCCCACGGTGATGGCCTTCGGGGTGCTGTCCGAGGTGGCAACAGGCTACCCGCTGCTGGTGTCCGAGCTGACGCTGACCACCGCGCTGCGCACGGCCGCCACCTCGGCCATGGCGGCACGCGCCCTGGCCCGCCCCGGTGCGCGCCGCATGGCCCTCATCGGCAACGGCGCGCAAAGCGAATTCCAGGCCCTGGCGTTCCATGCGCTGCTGGGTGTGGACGAGCTGAGGGTGTTCGACATTGACCCCGCCGCCACGGCCAAGCTGCAGCGCAACCTGGCCACCGTGCCCGGCCTGCGCGTGGTGCCAGCCGCCTCGGTGGCCGAGGCGGTGCGGGGTGCCGACATCGTCACCACCATTACCGCAGACAAGGCCAACGCCACCATCCTCACGCCCGAGATGATCGAGCCCGGCATGCACCTGAACGCCGTGGGCGGCGACTGCCCTGGCAAGACCGAGCTGCACGCCGATGTGCTGCGCGGCGCCCGCATCTTTGTGGAATACGAGCCGCAAACCCGCATCGAAGGCGACATCCAGCAGCTGCCCGCCGACCACCCGGTGACGGAGCTGTGGCGCGTGCTCAGCGGCCAAGCGGCAGGACGACAATCGGCACAGGAGGTGACGGTGTTTGACTCCGTGGGCTTTGCGCTGGAGGACTACTCGGCCCTGCGTTACGTGCACCAGCTGGCCACCGCCCGCCACCTGGGCACTGAGGTCGAGCTGGTTCCCACCGATGGCGACCCCAAAGACCTGTTTGGCCGCACCCGTGGCGACCGCCAGCGCATGGCCCTGCGCCGCGTGGCGTAACCCTACCCACGCACCTTCGCCATGACCGCAACGACATCCCCTGCCCTGCCCCACGGCCAGCGCCCACTCCCGTCCATGCAAGCCCCAGCCGCCGTGGTGATGGTGCGCCCGCACCACTTCCACCCCAACCCCGAAACCGCCGCCGACAACGCCTACCAGCGCAGCAGCGGTGCACCGCCCACCGAGCTGGCACGCCGCGCCCATGCCGAGGTGACCGAGGCCGCGGCCCGCATCGCCCAGGCGGGCGTGCGCGTGCACCTGTTTGACGACACCAGCGCACCGGGGCAGCCCGGCACGCCCGACTCGGTGTTCCCCAACAACTGGTTCTCCACCCACGCGGGCGGCCATGTGGCGCTGTACCCCATGTACGCGCCCAGCCGCCGCCGCGAGCGGCGCCACGACATCATCGAGCAGCTCAAGGCCCAGTACCGCGTGCAAGAGGTGGTGGACTACTCCGGCCTGGAGCAGGACGGCGTGTTCCTCGAAGGCACAGGCGCCATGGTGCTCGACCACATCGGCCGCGTGGCCTACACCGCCCAGTCGCACCGGGCCAACCCGGTGGCGCTGGAGCGCTTTTGCACCCACTTCCAATACGAGCCCCTGGTGTTTGCCACGGCCGATGCGGCAGGCCAGCCCTGCTACCACACCAACGTGATGCTGTGCATTGGCACCGGCTTTGCGATGGGCGGCTTTCACATGGTCAGCGACCCGGCCCGGCGGCGCGAGGTGCAGGAGCGGCTGTGGGAGAGCGGCCGCACCATGATCGACCTGAGCCCGGAGCAGATCGGAGACTTTGCCGCCAACGCGCTGGAACTGCAGGGCACGGCGGGCCCCGTGCTCGCCCTGTCGGCGCGGGCGGCCGCCAGCCTCACGCCCGCACAGCGCCAAGCCGTGGAGCAGCACGCCACCCTGCTGCCCCTGGCCGTGCCCACCATCGAACTGGCCGGTGGCTCGGTGCGTTGCATGCTGGCAGGCATCCACTTGGCACCACGGCTGGGCATGCAGGCCACACAGCCGCCCGCTGCAGAGTTTCAAGCCATATTGGCGCCTAGCGCTTGATAGACAAGCGCTAGCAGCTATTATTTCAATAGCAAATCACACACCGAAAGACGGTGGCTGCGCCTGCAGTTGCGCATCACACCCCACGCCCGAGGCAATCCACCGCCGCGCCAGGCGCGACAAGCCGCGCACCACCCAGGGGTGGCGCCAGCCGGTCACGCTGGCCGGGTCGGCCACCATGCCGCACCAGTAGCGCTGGTCGGCATCGCTCCAGCGCAGGGCCACGCAGGCGCCATGGCGGCGGCGTGACACCAGCACGCCCAACGGGCAGGGCTCGGCCAGGCAACACAGGCCGCAGCCGTTGCAGGGCGCACCCTCGGCAGGCTTGGGCGGCGCGGCGGGGTGCAGCCACACCACTTGCCCCGATGGGGGCGAAGGGTGAGGACCAGGCGCATGCGGGGTATCCATGTCACTCACCGTGTGGGGCCTGGGCCCACCGCTTTGGGGAGCGGCTCGGCACGCTGCGGCCCGCAGTACCGGAAATACGGGGGATGCGATAAGTGGCGGCGGTGAAGGAATGGGAGCATGGTGCAGGGCCCGTCAGAGCGGAGGAGGCAAGCGTCCGGGGGAAGCCATCCCCCATTCTGCGCAGGCACTTCAGCGTGGGCGTTTGATTGTGCATGCCTTGGAATAAAAAATCCCGCTCGCCCAGGGACTGGGGGAGCGGGATAAAAAGACCGGTCAAAGAGGGGAGGGAGGAGAGAACGACCGGTCCCAGGGGTAACCCCGTGCTGACAACCTGCATCACCGACCACGGGGGCTGTGGGATCAGCGGGCTGGGCACTGGGGCTATCGTAGGCACGGCGCCCCACTGGCCACATCAGACAGCCGCCCACCTGCCTGTAGGACAGCGCCGGACACGGCGCCCAGCGCCCGATGCCCCAGCCCGATGCCCCTTCAGCGTTGCCCCAGGCGCTCCCGCAGCTTGTCCGCAGCGGGGCCTTTGGGTGCCAGCTCCAGATAGGTCGCATAAGCCTTGTTGGCACGCTCGGCATCTCCCGCCTTTTCATGGGCTTCGCCCAGGTTCAGGTAGGCCACGGCGCGCGAGGGGTCCATGCGGATGGCGTTGTCAAACCAGCGCGCCGCCTCTACAAACTTGTCCTGGCGGTAGTAGATGAAGCCCAGGTTATTGGCGGCCAGCGCAAAGTCGGGCCGCAGCTTGAGGGCTTCGGTGAACTGGGCCTCGGCCTGCTCGTACTGCTTTTCGCGGTAGAGCTGCAGGCCCCGGTCGTTGGCGCGCTGTGCAAGCTGGCGGTTGGACAACGCCACCGCCTGCGGGGGCGTGATCTTCTGGTCGTTGCCCTGCAGGTCCTTCACCACCACGGGCGCCACCACCTTGGGCACGGGGCCTGCGGCACCAGAGGCGGCAGACTGAGGCGCTGGCACGGCGGCAGGCTTGCCCGCATCGAGCTTGGTGTTCATGGCAATCGCTTCGCTGCCCAGCTGGGTGCTCTGCGCGCTCAAGAACTCGGTTTCGGTGGGCAGCTCAAACACGAAGTCGCCACCTTCGGAACCCGGCAGGCTGCCAAACGCGGGCGTCTGGCTGGAGGCGGAGGCCACGGCAGGCGCCACATACGCGGCCAGCTCGGTGGCGGTGATGATGCCGTCACCATTGAGGTCGCCCTTGCCGCCCAGGCCCTGCAGCAGCGCCCAGGTGAAAACCGAGTGCCCGTTGGGCCCGCCATCGGCCACCAGTTGGTCGGCGCCACCGGCCGTCAGCATCTGCCGCCCCACGCGCTTGGCGTTGTCACGCAGGAAGTTGCCATTGCCGCCCCCGCGCGTCAGGCCCAGGCCGCTGTAGCAGGCGTCCATCACAAACAACGTGTGCTTGGCGGTCACGCTCTCGGCAATGTTCTGCAGCTCGCTCATGGGAATGGCATCGGTCGCAAACTGCTGTGGGTCGGAATCGACCGGGATGATGTAGCCCAGGTCGCGCCCCGAGGTGAGCTTGCGCGTGGCGCCGTGCCCGGCGAAGAAGACGAACAGGCGGTCGTTCTTCTGCATGCCGCCATGGGCCAGCTTGTCGTGGAAGGCGGCCAGGATGTTGGTGCGCGTGGCTTCCTTGTTCTCCAGCGTGACGATGCGCTCGGCCGCAAAGCCGAACTTCTGGATCAGCGTCTCGCGCACCGAGCGCGCATCGCGCACGGCGTACTGCAGGCGTGGCCAGCGGGCGTATTCGTCAATGCCCACCACAATCGCCCAGGACTGGCTGTAGCCACCCGCCGCAGCAGCGGGGCCCGGAGCTGCCGCTGCTGCGGCTTGCGCGCCCTTGGGCACCGCAAAGGCCTTGCCATCCCAGGTGGCGAACTGGTAGCCATCGGCCACCAGCTTGGAGAGGATGCCGGGCAGCGCCTTCACGGTGCGCTCGTGGATGTCGTGGAACAGGATGATGCCCCTGCCCTCCTTCTCCAGCGTCGACAGCACGCGCTGGGCAATCGATGCAGGCACCGGGTCGGCCCAATCCAGCGAGTCCACATTCCACATGACTGAGCGCAGGTGCGCCGCGCTCAGGATGTCCATGCCCTCGGCGTTGCGCGCGCCGTACGGAAAGCGGAACAGCACGGAGCGGCGCTCGTCCACCGAGGTCAGCAGCTTGTCCGTCACCAGGATTTCATCGCGCAGCGCATCGCCACTGCGCTTGGACAGCTGCGCATGCGTGAGGCTGTGGTTGGCCAGCACATGGCCCGCCGCCTGCAGCTGCTTGCTGACCTGGGCTCGCGCATTCAAATGCGGCTTGCCGTCGGCGCCCACGGTGCCCAGGTTGCTGCCCACCTGGAAGAAAACGCCCGGCACGTCGTACTGCTTGAGAATGGCCGCGATCTCCGGCGTGTAAGTGCCGTGCGGGCCGTCGTCAAAGGTCAGCACGATGGTCTTGGGGGGCAGGTCGCGGCCCGAGAACTCCGCGCCTTCAGTGGTCTTAGCCTTGCCTTTGCCCTTGTCACCGGCCCCTGGCGCAGCGGCGGGCTCGGGGTATGGCAACACCACACCATGGTCGCGCAGGATGGCCTCGCGCGGGTACAGGCGCTGCAACTGCGCCACGTAGTCGTCCCAGCGCTCGCGCTTCAAGGTGATGCCCCGGCTTTCAAAGCGGCCAAAGACCTCACGGATTTCTTTTTCGTAGTTGCGCTCGATCTCGGCCAGCGCATCCAGGTCTTCGCCAATGCGCTTGTGCAGCTTGATAGCGGGCAAAGTGCCGTCGCGCGCCATGGTGGCCTGCCACTGGCGCAGCACCTCGCGAAAGGCCAGCCGGTCGGCGTCAAACAGTTCCGGGTCGCTCTCCACATAGTCGAGCAGCGCGGGCAGCACCTGCAGCCGCACACGCGGTGCGGCCAATGGCCCCTCTTCCAGCAACGCCACCAGCTCTTTGGCTTTGGCAATGTTGGCGTGGAACAGCGCCATGCCCGCCTGGTTGGCGGCGGCTTTCTCTGCCGCCCCCAGCTTGGCCTCATCGGCCAGCAGCACAATGATCTTGCGGTAATTGGCCAGCACCTCGCGCAGCGGTGCCATGGCCTGATCGCGCTGCGCGCTGTCCGTATCCCCTCGCCCCACGGCACTGGCCGTTGCGGGCTGCCCTGCACCACCGCTCAAGGGCTGCGCACCTGCCACATGCTGCTGCACCCCACCAAACCAGATTCCTGCGGCCAAACCCGCCAGCACTACGCCAGCACCCGCCACTGCCAGCCAAGGCTTCACTTGCTTCACCTGCATCCCCACTCCCTGAGATTGTTCTGCCGCCGCAGATCCAGCGGCGGTCAAAACCCGAGTATCTCAGTCTTGCAGAGGGGCCCCGCTGGCGCGCAGGGCGGGGGCTACATCAACAACCTGCAGGTCGGTTAGGGCGCATGGGCACAATGCCGCTGACACGCACCGTGGCCCCGGACCCATCGGTGGCCGTGAGCACCTTGCGCGTCAGCTCCACACGGTCAAGGCTACGAACCACCGCCGTGTCAATGGCGTCGCCACTGGCAAATTCACGGCCAGCAAAGGTGAGGTACGCCACGTACAGTGCCTCGGTATTGCTGCGGTAGCGCAGATCGCCAAACGCCGTGGCCGACGAACCCACCTTGTTGGCACCATCAAAGCGGAAGGCGCACAGCTCGGGCGTGGAACCAATGGGGTTGGAGCGCTCGACGTCCGTCAGATTCAAGGCCCCGTTGCCGTAGACCCCGTTGAGGCCATCCACCGTGGATTCAGTCACGGTGAGCACCCCAGGCTCATTGCTGGGCGTCGGGTCGTCGTCATTGCCACCGCCACACAGCGCGTGCGCCATGTTCAGCGCCGCGCGTAGGACATCGGGCAGCACGGTTGTGCGCGCCCCATCCACAACGTGCAGCACTCTGCCGCACGGCCATCGGCCAGAACGCAACCGGTGGCCCGTGAAGCGCACGGCTCAGCGCGCCAACACCGCCGCCAGCGCCTTGCCGGTGTGCGTGCCCGCAGCCACCACGTCTTCGGGCGTCGCAGCCGCCACAATGCGACCGCCCGCGTTGCCACCTTCAGGCCCCAAGTCCAGGATCCAGTCGGCCTCAGCGATCACATCCAGGTCGTGCTCGATCACGATCACGCTGTGGCCGCCATCGACCAAGCGGTGCAGCACGCGGATGAGCTTGTCCACGTCGGCCATGTGCAGGCCCACGGTGGGCTCGTCGAGCACGTAGAGCGTGTGCGGCGCCTTCTGGCCCCGTCGGCCCACCTCGTCGCGCACCTTGGTCAGCTCTGTCACGAGCTTGATGCGCTGGGCCTCGCCACCACTCAGCGTGGGTGACGGCTGGCCCAGTGTGAGGTAGCCGAGGCCCACGTCCTGCAAGAGCTGCAGTGGGTGCGCAATGCTGGGCATGGTGGCGAAGAAGCCCACGGCCTCGTCCACCTCCATCTGCAGCACATCGCCAATGCTCTTGCCGCGCCAGGTCACGGCCAGCGTCTCGGGATTGAAACGCGCGCCGTGGCAGGTCTCGCACGGCACCTTTACATCGGGCAGAAAGCTCATCTCGATGGTGCGCACACCCGCGCCTTCGCAGCTGGGGCAGCGGCCTTCGCCGGTGTTGAAGCTGAAGCGCCCGGCGGCATAGCCACGGGCCTTGGCCTCCAGTGTTTCGGCAAACAGCTTGCGGATGGTGTCCCAGAAGCCGATGTAGGTGGCGGGGCAGGAACGCGGCGTCTTGCCAATGGGTGTCTGGTCCACTTCGAGCACACGGTCAATGCTCTCGAAGCCCGACAGGCCCGTACAACCCACCAGCGGCGGCGCCTTGCCTGCATCCATGGCATCACGCCCGGCCTTGGTGCTGCGCTGCTGCACCCAGGCCTGCACATTGGCGAGCAGCACGTCGCGCGCCAGCGTGGACTTTCCCGAGCCACTCACGCCCGTCACCGCCACCAGGCGGTGCAGCGGCACGGTGGCGGTCACGTTCTGCAGGTTGTGCAGCTGCGCTCCATGCACGGTGAGCCAGCGCATGGCGGCGCGTTCCTTGGCCTCGGTCAACGCGTCAGCCGCCAGCGATGCGGCCTGGGCCGCACGCTTCTTGACGGCCGCGCTCTGCCGGCCGGTGGGAGCCGCCGCCTCGGACTGTGCAAAGGCGGCCGTGGCCTCGGCGCTCACCTCGCCAGCCACCATGCTGCGGCGCAGCTGCAGCGGGTGCTTCATCGCGTGCAGCAGGTAGCGGCCGGTCTGCGAGTCTTCGGCCCCCGTGATGTCGGCCACGCTGCCCTGCGCCACCAGGCGCCCGCCGCGTTTGCCCGCACTCGGGCCGATGTCGATGATGTGGTCCGCGCGGCGGATGGTGTCCTCGTCGTGCTCCACCACCACCAGCGTGTTGCCCTTGTCGCCCAGCTTGTGCAGGGCATTGAGCAGGATCTGGTTGTCGCGTGCGTGCAGGCCAATGGTGGGCTCGTCGAGCACGTAGCACACGCCCTGCAGGTTGCTGCCCAGCTGCGCGGCCAGACGGATGCGCTGCGCCTCGCCGCCGCTGAGCGTGGGCGCCCCCCGGTCCAGCGTGAGGTAGCCCAGGCCCACTTCTTCCAAAAATTCGAGGCGGCTCTGGATCTCGGGCACCAGGTCGCGGGCGATGTCGGCCTCGCGCTGGGTCATGCCACCTTCGATGCGCAGGGTCTCGATCCAGCGGCGCACGTCGGTTACCGAGAGTGCGGCAATGTCGGTGATGCCCACGCCTGCAAATCTGACCGCACGCGCGGTGGCGTTCAGGCGTGTACCACTGCAGCTCGGGCAGGCGGTGTCGGCCAGGTCTTCCACCTCGGGCTCGGCAAAGGTCTGCTCACGGCCTTTTTCCTTGTCGTCCTGCACCGAATCGTCAAACACCTTGCGCTGGTCCTTGGTGAGCTTGACACCCGTGCCCACGCAGTCGGGGCACCAGCCGTGTTTGCTGTTGTACGAGAACAGGCGCGGGTCCAGCTCGGCATAACTCGTGGCGCACACGGGACAGGCACGCTTGGTGGAAAACGCCTGCAGCCTGCCAATGCCCGCCGTGGGCTGGCCGCTTTCCATCGCAGCGCGCAGACTGGCCATGTCGCTCAGCACATGCACCACACCCTTGCCATGGGTGAGCGCGTCGGCCAGTGCCGTGCGCAGCGCGGCTTCGTTCTCGGGCGACACATCGAGGCTGGCCACAGGCAGCTCGATGGTGTGCTCCTTGAAGCGGTCGATGCGCGGAAAGTTGGTGGTGGGGAGGAAGTTACCGTCCACGCGCAGGTGCGTATGGCCCCGCGGGCGGGCCCAGTCAGCCAGCTCGGTGTACACGCCCTTGCGGTTCATCACCAGCGGCGCAAGCAGGCCAATGTGCTGGCCCCGGAACTGCGTGAGCAGCTGGGCCGCGATGCTCTCGGGCGTCTGCGGCTGCACGGCGGCGCCGTCCTTGGTGCAGTGCTGGGTGCCGAGCTTGACGTACAGCAGGCGCAGGAAGTGCCACACCTCGGTGGTGGTGCCCACGGTGGACTTGCGCCCGCCGCGCGAGAGGCGCTGCTCGATGGCCACGGTGGGCGGAATGCCGTACACCGCATCCACCTCGGGCCGGCCGGCGGGCTGCACGATGGAACGCGCATAGGCGTTGAGCGATTCGAGGTAACGGCGCTGGCCTTCGTTGAACAGGATGTCGAACGCCAGCGTGGACTTTCCCGAGCCGCTCACGCCGGTGACCACGTTGAACTTGCCGCGCGGAATGTCCACGCTCAGGTTCTTGAGGTTGTGCTCCTTGGCGTTGATGATTTCAATGGCGTTTTTCGCCGCTGGCGCTTTATCCATAAGCGCAGCACGCTCCTGTTTTCGTAGCGCAGCAGCTTTTTCGTGCACCGAGTGGCCACCGATGCCCAGGGTCAGTTCGTAGTCGCGCAGGGCCAGGCCGGTGTGCGAACTGGCGTGCTGGCGCACATCTTCGGGCGTGCCCTCGGCCACGATGAGGCCGCCCGCGTAGCCGCCCTCGGGGCCCAGGTCGATGAGCCAGTCGCTGGCGCGAATCACATCGAGGTTGTGCTCGATGACGATGAGCGAGTGCCCTGCGTCGATCAGCTTGCGCAGCGCGCGCATGAGCTTGGCGATGTCGTCAAAGTGCAGGCCGGTGGTGGGCTCGTCGAACAGGAACAGCGTGCCCTTGCGCGCCACCGTCTGGCGCGATTTGGACGCGCTGCGCGCGGCCTCGGCCAGGAAACCCGCGAGTTTGAGGCGCTGCGCCTCGCCGCCGCTGAGCGTGGGCACGGGCTGGCCCAGCGCCACGTATTCGAGCCCCACATCCACGATGGGCTGCAGCGCGCGGATCACATCGCGGTCGCCCGCAAACAGGTCGGCTGCCTCGGCCACCGTGAGGGCGAGCACGTCCGCCACGTTGAGGCTGCGGCGGCTACCGGAGGGCCCTTCGGTACCACGCTCAATGGTGATCTCCAGAATCTCGGGCCGGTAGCGCTTGCCGTCGCAGTCGGGGCAGCGCAGGTACACGTCGCTCAGAAACTGCATCTCCACATGCTCAAAGCCTGAGCCCCCGCAGGTGGGGCAGCGTCCATCGCCGCTATTGAAGCTGAACTTGGCGGCGGTGTAGCTGCGCTGCTTGGACAGCGGCGCCACGGCAAAGAGTTCGCGGATGCTGTCCCATGCCCCCACATAGCTCACGGGGTTGGAGCGCGCGGTCTTGCCGATGGGCGACTGGTCCACGAACACCACGTCCGACAGGTGGTCGGCGCCCAGCATGCGGTCGTGCGCGCCCGGCGCATCCGTGGCCTTGCCGAAGTGGCGCAGCAGCGCGGGGGCGAGCACGTCCTGGATCAGGCTGGACTTGCCCGAGCCGCTGACGCCGGTGACGGTGACCAGGCGCTGCAGCGGAAACTCGACCGACACGTTCTGCAGGTTGTGCTCGCGCGCGCCTTCGAGGATGAGGCGTGGCGTGGATTCCGTCACCATGCGCTTGAAGCCAAAGCCCACATGCTTGCGGCCGCCCAGGTAGGCGCCGGTGAGCGTGTCGGCATGGCGCAGGTCGGCCGTGGTGCCGTCAAAAACGATCTGCCCACCCAGCCGGCCCGGCCCGGGACCCATGTCGATCATGCGGTCGGCCGCCAGCATCACGGCCGGATCGTGCTCCACCACCACCAGCGTGTTGCCCGCATCGCGCAGGCGCAGCATGGCCTCGGTGATGCGGTGCATGTCGCGCGGGTGCAGGCCGATGCTGGGTTCGTCGAGCACGAAGAGCGTGTTGACCAGCGAGGTGCCGAGCGCCGTGGTCAGGTTGATGCGCTGCACCTCGCCGCCGCTGAGCGTGCGGCTTTGCCGGTCCAGCGTGAGGTAGCCGATGCCCACGTCGCACAGGTACTTGAGGCGCGTGGTGATTTCTTCGTGCAGCAGCTTCAGCGCCTGGGCATCGCCACCCTTGGCGTCGTCACCCACTGGCAACTGCATGCGCGCAAAGAACTGGCGCAGGCGGTCGATGGGCAGCAGCATCAGGTCGTGCAGGCACAGGCCGGGCAACGCCTCCAACTGCTCACGCGACCATTGGACGCCCTCGGGCAGGAAGCGCTTGCCGGGCTCCAGCACCGCATCGGCGTCTTCCTTGCGGCCGATGCGCCAGAGCAGACTTTCGGTCTTGAGGCGTGCACCGGCGCAGGTGGGGCATGGCGTGTAGCTGCGGTACTTGGACAAGAGCACGCGGATGTGCATCTTGTAGGCCTTGCTTTCCAGGTACTCGAAGAAGCGCTTGATGCCATACCACTGCTTGCTCCACTGGCCGTCCTTGTAGCCGGGCGCGCCGCCGATGACCCATTTCTTCTGGTCGTCAGTGAGCTTGTACCAGGGCGTGTCGCGCGGAATGCCCGCCGCCTCTGCGTGGCGCATGAGGTCGTCCTGCGCCTCCTTCCATGCAGGCGTCTGGATGGTTTTGATGGCACCGGCGCGCAGCGTGAGCTTGTCGTTGGGGATGACCAGGCCGTAGTCCACGCCGATCACGCGGCCAAAGCCCCGGCAGCTGTCGCACGCGCCCACGGCGGAGTTGAACGAGAAGGCCGAGGGGATGGGGTCGCTGTAGCGCAGGTCGCTGTCGGGGCAGTGCAGGCCGGTGGAGAAACGCCACAAATCCGGTTCCCCTTCATCTACCAGCCGATACACGTTGAGTCGCCCTGTGCCGCGCTTCAGTGCCACCTCGATCGCCTCAATCACACGCACCTTCTCGGCGTTGCCCAGGCGGAAGCGGTCGGCCACCACGTCCAGCACCTTGCGTGGCCCTGTGGGAGTGCCCACTTCGCGCTCAGCCTGCACCTTGGTGAAGCCACTGGCAGACAGCCATTGCTCAACCTGCTCTGCGCTGGTGTTGGCGGGCAACTCTACGGGGAAGGTCAGCACGATGCGCGGGTCGCCCGCTGCGGCGCTGCGCTGCTGTAGCTCCGCATAAATGGTCTCGGGCGTGTCGTGACGCACCGGCTGTGCCGTCTGCTTGTCGAACAACTGGCCGGCACGCGCGAACAACAGCTTCAGGTGGTCGTTCAGCTCCGTCATCGTGCCCACGGTGGAACGGCTGGAGCGCACCGGGTTGGTTTGGTCGATGGCAATGGCCGGGGGTACGCCTTCGACCTTGTCCACGGCGGGCTTGTCCATGCGGTCGAGGAACTGGCGCGCATAAGCACTGAAAGTTTCCACATACCGGCGCTGGCCCTCGGCGTAGAGCGTGTCGAACACCAGACTGGATTTGCCCGAGCCGCTGGGGCCGGTGACCACCGTGAGTTCTCCGGTGCGGATGTCCAGATCCAGGTTCTTGAGGTTGTGCTGGCGTGCGCCACGGATGCGGATGGTTCCCTGGGTCATGGAGTGCTTTGTAGGTGGACGTTGGGGAGTGAGGCGAAACATTCTAGGCAGCCCCTGCTGACAACGCCATGGCAGCAGCACGAGACCCCAAAAACCGGGCCCGCGCAAACCAGTGCGCCCAGCAAGGGCGCTTTCAGTTGGTTACAAGAGTCCGTTAAAGTACCGGCAACAAAGAAACACAAGGAGACAACCATGCGTGCATGGAAACAATGCGGGGCTGCCGTGGCCCTGTGCGCGGCGCTGGGCGCTGCAAATGCCCAACTCTTGATCGGGCAGACCGCCGGGTTCACCGGCCAGGTGGCGGCTGGCGTGAAGGAAACCTCAGACGGTGCCAAGCTTTACCTGGACAGCGTCAACGCCAAAGGCGGTGTCAATGGACAAAAGATCGAGGTGGTGGCGCTGGACGACAAGTTTGACCCCAAACTGGCGGCCGATAACGCCCGCAAGTTGATCGAAGACAACAACGTGCTGGCGCTGTTTCTGAACCGGGGCACACCACACACCGAGGCCATCATTCCGCTGCTCGACAAGCATGGCGTGTCGTTGGTGGCGCCCTCCACCGGCGCCATGGTGCTGCACCAGCCCGTGCGCAAATATGTCTTCAATGTGCGCGCCACGTATCAGCGTGAGGCCGAAAAGGCCATGACCCACTTGGCCTCCATGGGCATCTCTCGCATCGGCGTGGTCTATGCCGATGACAGCTTTGGCGCCGATGGTCTGGCCGGGGCACAAAAGGGCCTGGTCGCCGCCAAGATCACCCCCGTGCTGCAAGAGAAGTTCGACCGGGCCAAGCCAGAGTTCACGCCCATTGCGGCCAAGCTCGCCAAAGCCGACGCGCAAGCGGTTTTGATCATTGCATCGGGTTCTGCCGTGGTGGATGCCAACAACGCCATTCGCGCCGCAGGCTCTGCCGCGCAGATCGTGACGCTGTCCAACAATGCCTCGGCGGGCTTTGTCAAAAGCCTGGGGGCCAATGCACGGGGCGTGATCGTGACCCAGGTTTACCCCAATGAGCGCGCAGTGACCTACCCCATGGTGAAAGAGGCACAAGAGCTGGCGCGTGCCAAGGGCCTGGGCGACATCAGTCCGGCCATGCTGGAAGGCTTTGCAGCAGCCAAGGTGCTGGTGGAAGGCCTGAAACGCGCCGGCCCCAAGCCCACCCGAGAAAAGGTGCAAGTGGCGCTGGAGAGCCTGCGCAAGTTCGACCTGGGCGGGCTGGAAGTCACCTACGGCCCTGACGACCATACGGGGCTGGACTTTGCCGATCTTTCCATCATCGGTACGGACGGCAAGTTCCGACGCTGAACGGAGGGCCCGTCGACGATCCCGCAGGGAATCGTTACCAGACCCTCACCCCAGGCTGGCGGCTTGCTGACAGCCCAAACCCCTGTGGGAGGTTGGTGTCACCCTTTGTAAATACACTGCGGACACCCGCAGACACGACAAAGGAGACATCCTCATGAAGCCATCCCTTCCATGGTTGCGCACTAGCCTGACGCTGGCCCTGCTGGCCTGGGGCACCTGCCAGGCCCAGATCCTGATTGGGCAGACGGTGGGGGTCACCGGATCGGCCGCTGCCACCGTGCAAGAGGCATCCCAAGGTGCCTCGCTGTACCTGGACCATGTCAACGCCAAGGGCGGCGTGGGCGGGCAGAAGATTGAGCTGCTGACGCTCGACGACAAATTCGACACCAAGTTGACGCTGGACAACGCACGGGTGCTGATCGAGCAAAAGGGCGTGCTGGGTCTGTTCATGACCCGGGGCACCCCCCACACGCAGGGCATATTGCCGCTGCTGGAGCAGCATGGCGTACCCCTGGTGGGCCCATCGACCGGGGCCATTGCCCTGCACAAGCCTGTGCACAAGTACGTGTTCAACGTGCGCGCGCCCTACCAGCACGAGGTGGAAAAGGCGATCTCCCACCTGAACACCTTGGGCATCAAGCGCATTGGCGTGGTGCACGTGGACGACACCTTCGGCTCGGACGCCCTAGCGGGCGCCATGTCGGGCTTCAAGGCCAACCAGCTGGAAGCCCTGTTTGTGGAGAAGTTCGACCGCACCAAACCCGACTTCACGGCACTGGCACCGCGCGTGGCACAAAAGCAGCCCCAAGCCGTGGTGTTTGTGGGCACCGGGGCGGCGGTGGTGGATGGCATCAAGGCGCTGCGCGGCGCGGGCGTTACCGGGCAGATCGTGACCTTGTCCAACAACGCCTCGGGCGGCTTCATCAAGGCGCTGGGTGATAGTGCACGGGGGGTTGTGGTCACCCAGGTGCTGCCGTCAGAGCGTTCGCTCAACTACCCGCTGGTGAAGGAAGCGATGGACTTGGCCAAAGCCAAGAACATTGCAGACCTCACCCCGGCCATGCTGGAGGGCTTTGTCAGCGCCAAGGTGCTGGTCGAAGGCATCAAGCGCGCAGGCCCCAAGCCTGACCGGGCCAAGCTGCAGGCAGGCCTGGAGAGCATCAAGAAGCTGGACCTGGGTGGGCTGGAATTGTCTTACAGCGCCACCGACCATTCAGGGCTGGATTTTGCAGACCTGGCCATCATTGGCGCCGACGGCAAATTCAAACGCTGACCCCCAAGAATGGCATCAGCCCAATAAAAAGGCCCGCGTCCATCAAGGACGCGGGCCTTTTTATTGGGTGACGCGAGTGATGCGAGCAGCGCAGACTGCCCTACAGTGTCGCATCAAGGCGCACTGGCGGCCGGAGCGGGGGTGCTGGCGGCTGCGGCGGGTTCGGGGGCGTGCACGGCATCAGCCCCGTGCTTTTCACCGCCCATGTCGGCCTTGTCCCCGGCCTTGATGATCACAAAAATCGACAGCGCCGCGAACAGAGCAAAACCAACGGCAATCTTCCACATACGTATCTCCTGAGATGGGGTTGTTCAACGAAGAGGCCTCAGGCAGAGCAAAGCCACCCAGATCGGTGGCGCGGACACCCGAAGCCTCTTGATTCAACACAGGGCCTGCGTGCGGCAGGCCCTGTACTCAGCACATCAGCGCGTCAGCGCCTGGCTCAGTCGTTGGCGTAGATGTCCACGTCCTTGGTTTCCTTGATGAACAGGCCACCGATCACCACCGTCGCACCGGCGATGATGATGGGATACCACAGGCCGTTGTACATGTTGCCGGTCTGGGCCACGATGGCAAACGCCGTGGTGGGCAGCAAGCCGCCGAACCAGCCATTACCGATGTGGTAAGGCAGTGACATAGACGTGTAGCGGATGCGGGTGGGGAACATTTCCACCAGCATGGCGGCGATGGGGCCATACACCATGGTCACCAGCAGCACCAGGTAGGTCAGGATCACGGTGACCATGACCTTGTCGATACGCGCTGGGTCGGCCTTGGTTGGGTAGCCAGCGGCCTTGAGCGCATCGGCCACGGCCTTCTTGAACTCGCCGTCCTTCTTCTTGGCTTCATCAGCGGGCAAGCCCTTGCTGGTGTACGAGGCGATGACGGTTTCACCGATCTTGATGGAGGCGGGGGTGCCAGCGGCGCCAACGGCGTTCTCATAGCTCACCGAAGCGCCTGCCAACACCTGCTTGGCGATGTCGCACGAGCTGGTGAACTTGGAGGTGCCAGTGGGGTTGAACTGGAACGAGCATTCCTTGGGATCAGCGGTCACGATCACCTGGTTCTTGGCCTGGGCTTCAGCGAGGGCAGGGTTGGCTGCCTTGGTGAGGGCACCGAACACAGGGAAGTACGTCAGCGCGGCCAGCAGGCAGCCTGCCAGGATGATGGGCTTGCGGCCAATCTTGTCCGACAGCGAACCGAACACGATGAAGAATGGCGTGCCAATCAGCAGCGAAACGGCCACAAAGATGTTGGCAGTGGCGCCATCGACCTTCAGCGCTTGCGTCAGGAAGAACAGCGCATAGAACTGGCCCGAGTACCAGACCACGGCCTGGCCAGCGGTCAAACCCACCAGTGCCAGGATCACGATCTTCAGGTTCTTCCACTGGCCGAAAGACTCGGTCAGCGGGGCCTTGGAGGTCTTGCCTTCGGCCTTCATCTTCTGGAAGGCCGGCGATTCGTTCATCGACAAGCGAATCCACACCGAGATAGCCAAAAGCAGGATCGACACGATGAACGGAATGCGCCAGCCCCAGTCGGCAAAGGCTTCTTCACCCAAAACGGTGCGGGTGCCCAGAATCACCATCAGCGACAGGAACAGGCCCAGTGTGGCAGTGGTCTGGATCCAGGCTGTGTAGGCGCCGCGCTTGCCGTGCGGTGCGTGCTCGGCCACATAGGTGGCTGCACCGCCGTACTCCCCCCCAGCGCCAAGCCTTGCAGCAAGCGCAGGATGATCAGGATGACCGGAGCGGCCACACCGATCGACGCATACGTGGGCAAGATGCCCACGATGAACGTGGACAAACCCATGATCAAGATGGTGACCAGGAAGGTGTACTTGCGACCAATCATGTCGCCCAAGCGGCCAAAGAAGATGGCACCAAAGGGGCGAACAATGAAGCCCGCCGCAAACGCCAGCAGGGCAAAGATGAAGGCAGAGCCCGCATCCAGCCCGCTGAAGAACTGCTTGGCAATGATGGCGGCCAGCGAGCCGTATAGGTAAAAGTCGTACCACTCAAAAACGGTACCGAGTGACGACGCGAAGATGACCTTCCTCTCTTCGGGCGACATCGGCCGCGGTGCGGGATGGGTTGTTGCCATGGTGTGTGTCTCCTGTATAGGTTTTTTCGGATGCGAAAAAGGCGATACACCAAACAGCCTCGCCGCTCCGTGAGGCGCAATATCAAGCTGTTATCTGACCGAAAACTGACAAAGTCACACACCTGTTTCCGCCCCAAAAAACAATTCTCCGGAGCAAGAAGCCAGGATCAGTGCCAACCCTTATGGTGTTTTTCTTCATGCGAGAAATCGGCGTTTTTTCGAGTGAAAACGCCGGACTCTGTCCAATGGGCGACGCAAGGCGTTGGGGTAAATCCGGACCCCTCACCTACGGGTGAACCCTGCCAAGGACAAACCCCTAGGCCGACGCACGGCCTGCGTAAGTGGACGGTCAGTCCCCGTTTTCAGAATCGTTGTCGGTATGTAGCGGCATTCGCATGGCGCTGCAAAAGATCCCGAAACCTATGGAGATGAACATGACCGACCCCGTGGCAGAAAGAATTCAGAGCCACCCGAAGTACCTGGAGCTCAAGCGCGAGCGCAACCGTTTTGGCTGGCTGCTTACCGCATTGATGCTTTTCGTTTATTACGGGTACATCGCACTGATCGCCTTCAACAAGCCCTTCCTCGCGCAGCCCATCGGTAACGGTGTTACCACGCTGGGGGTCCCACTGGGCTTTGGCATCATCGTGTTCACCATCGTCATCACCGGCATCTACGTGCGCCGCGCCAATGGGCGCTATGACGCATTGACCCAAGCCATCCTCAAGGACGCCGCACGATGAAAACGCAAAACTTCGCTGCCACTGCGGCAGCCCTCGCCGCGCTGGCCTTCGTCCCTCTGGCCCATGCAGCCGGTGGAGATGTGGGTGAAGCGGCCAAGCAGTCCACCAACTGGACCGCCATCATCATGTTCGGTCTGTTCGTGGCGGGCACGCTCTGGATTACCAAATGGGCCGCAGCCAAAACCCGCTCAGCAGCTGACTTCTATACCGGCGGCGGCGGCATCACCGGCTTCCAAAATGGCCTGGCCATTGCAGGCGACTACATGTCGGCCGCATCGTTCCTGGGCATCTCTGCGGCGGTGATGGCGTCGGGCTACGACGGCCTGATCTACTCGATTGGCTTTCTGGTGGGCTGGCCCGTCATCACCTTCCTGATGGCCGAGCGACTGCGCAACTTGGGCAAGTTCACCTTTGCCGACGTAGCGGGCTATCGCTTTCAGCAAACCCCCATCCGTGCGTTTGCCGCCAGCGGCACGCTGGTGGTGGTGGCGTTTTACCTGATCGCCCAGATGGTGGGCGCAGGCCAGCTGATCAAGCTGCTGTTTGGCCTGGACTACTGGATCGCCGTGGTGCTGGTCGGTGGACTGATGATGGTGTATGTGCTCTTTGGCGGCATGACAGCCACCACCTGGGTGCAGATCATCAAGGCTTGCCTGCTGCTGGCCGGGGTGACCTTCATGGCCTTCATGGTCATGGCACAGTTTGGCTTCAGTCCCGAAGCGCTGTTTACCAAGGGCGTTGCGGTGAAGACCGCGATTGCCACCAACTCTGGCAAGCCTGCCGAAGAAGCTGCCAAGATCGGCCTGGCGATCATGGGCCCCGGTGGCTTTATCAAAGACCCCATCTCCGCGATCAGCTTCGGCATGGCACTGATGTTCGGCACGGCCGGCCTGCCCCACATTCTGATGCGCTTCTTTACGGTGCCTGATGCGAAGGAAGCCCGCAAGAGCGTATTCTGGGCCACCACCTGGATCGGCTACTTCTATGTGCTGATCTTCATCATCGGCTTCGGCGCCATCACACTGGTGCTCACCAACCCTGAGTTTGCCGACACCGTCACGGGCGTCATCAAAGGCGGCGCAGGCACCGCCAACATGGCCGCCGTGCTGGTGGCCAAGTCGGTGGGTGGCGACGTTTTCTACGGCTTCATCTCTGCCGTGGCCTTTGCCACCATCCTGGCGGTGGTGGCAGGGTTGACGCTGTCGGGCGCCTCTGCGGTGTCGCACGACCTGTACGCCACGGTGTTCAAGAAAGGCAAGGCCGATAGCGCCGCCGAACTGCGCGTATCCCGCATCACCACACTGGCGCTGGGCCTTGTGGCCGTGGTGCTGGGCATCGTGTTCGAAAAGCAGAACATCGCGTTCATGGTGTCTTTGGCCTTTGCCATTGCCGCATCGGCCAACTTCCCGGTGCTCTTCATGAGCGTGCTGTGGAAGGACTGCACGACCAAGGGCGCTGTGATCGGTGGCTTCATGGGGCTGGTCTCCTCCGTGGGCCTCACGGTGGTGTCACCCTCTGTGTGGGAAGCGGTGCTGGGCAACCCCAAAGGCAGCGCACTGTTCCCCTACACCTCGCCCGCCTTGTTCTCCATGGCCATTGGTTTCGCGGGCATCTGGATCTTCTCGCTGCTTGACCGCAGCGCGAACGCCCAGCGCGAACGAGCCGCCTTCCCTGCGCAGCAAGTGCGCTCGGAAACCGGGCTGGGCGCCTCCGGCGCATCGGGCCACTGAGCGATTGCTAGGCCTGGCGGTACTTCAGGCGCCGCGAAGCGCCGCCACCAGGCTCCCGCCAAACTCACTCATCAAGGGCGGCAACAGCCCGTCCAAAGCCCCCTGCCAACGCGCAGGGGGCATAGGGCATACGGCAGCACCCACAGTGTGCCCGCCCTCATCTCCCCAAATTCCTTCTGAAGCCAGTCCGCAGGCGAGGACGCGCAGTCTCTCCACACCAAGCCCTCCGTGGGGATGACAGCGCCTGCCAAAGCCCTTGGGACAGGCCTACAAGCACCTCAGGTGTCCAACAGATCGACACCTTCAAAGACGGCTGAAACAGATGTTCCGGCAAGAGATGGCGATTGCCAGAACTCACTGGAGTGGATGCTCATCTCGCACATCCACTCCCTACAGCCCCAAAAACCCCACCCTCCTGGAAACTCGGCAGAACACGGCAAACAGCGCAGCAGATTAGCGGGTATGGGCAAGATAGCCTCCCCAGCGGTCCGGCTTGCCACCCGCCATCACCTCCGTTGCCAGGCCCCAAAGCAAAAAAGCCTCGCATCCCAAAGGATGCGAGGCTTTTTCTCTATCAAGCCAAGACTGGCAGCCTAGGCTGCCAGCATTGAAGCCCAATTAGAAGTTGTGGCGGATACCAACGGCCACGGAGCTGAAGTCAGCACCAGCAACGCCAGATTGGTAAGCAGCGTTGCGGCTGTTGTTCACGTGGGTGTAGTAACCGTACACCTTGGTGCGCTTGCTCAGGTTGTAGTTGTAGCCCAGAGTGTATTGGGTAGCGTCGCTGTCGTTCAGGTTCTTGTACTCACCAGCGCGGCCCACGTTCACGTGGAATTCGGAAGCGCCCAGGTTGTAAGCACCAGCCAGACGGAAGGTGTTGCGCTTGCCGCCGTTCAGGACGTAAGCGTCTTCGTCACGCTGAATGTAGCCGCCAACGGTGAAAGCACCGAAGGTGTACAGAGCGCGGGCTGCGAATTGGTTCACGTCGCCTTGCTTGGAGTAGCCAGCGCCCAGGGCCAGAGCGCCCAGGTTGTAGTTGGCAGCCAGATCAAAAGCGTTCTTGCCAGCCTTGCCGGTAGGCTGCTCGTGCAGAGCCACAGCGGCGTCAATGGTCAGGCCACCGAAAGTGGGAGTGCGGTAAGCAATCTTGTTGGCATCGGGCATCACGTATGCGTAGAACGCGTCGGACGACGAACCGGTGTCATGGTTGTGCATGCTGACGTAGTCAGCAGTGGCGTAGTAGGACTCAGCAGTGAAACGGCCCAGACGCACGGCACCGAAGCCGCCGGACAGATTCACTTCGCTTTGACGGCCGAAGAAAGTAGTGGCGGAAGCGCCAGTGTCAGAGTTGAAGCCGCTTTCCAGTTGGAAGCCAGCCTTCAGGCCGCCACCCAGGTCTTCAGAACCCTTGAAGCCGAAACGCGAGGAGTTGTTGAACAAGCCAGTGGTCTTGACATCGCCCACTTCTTGGCGTTCCACCGTGGTGTTCACACGGCCATACAGCGTAACGCTGCTTTGAGCGAAAGCAGCGGTGGTGGTGCCCAGGAGAGCCAGCACAGCCAGTGCCAAACGATTCGTCTTTTGCATGAGGTTTCCTTGTTTGCTTTTAGTCCATCAGGAGGAGTGGCATCCAGCTTGTGCGGGGTCTCCGCCCGAGCTGCAGCTACAACTTGCGAAATTTTAGGTGTTACACCCTCCCGAACTCGCGGCAAATTGCCACCATCGCCTTGATTTATGCATTTACGCAACACTTTGAAACGCATCCGTCAAAATTCTGCAACGTTTTTCACGGCGAACCACCGTTTTAAAACCCTGGAGATGTCCTGCATAACTCCCTGCGGTCTTTGATAGCGCGGCCCTCAGGAAGAACGCAAGTGCTTTAACTTGATGAAAGCCAGTGCCGCCATCACCGCATCGTTGACGGCGTCGTGCGCATCGCGTTCAGGCAGCTCCAGGTCGCGCATCAAGGTGCTCAGGCGCAGGTCGATGTCCGCGTTGGCGTGCTGCTGGTAGGGGGGCAACTGGTGGAACTTGTAGTCGTAGTACATCGCCGACACCTCGATGCACGGCTGCGGCAGGCCAATGCCCAGCAAGGGGCGCACGGCCCGGTTGAGCATGGCCACGTCAAACTCCAGGTAGTACCCAACGAGCGGGCGGCTGCCGATGAAGGCCAGCAGTTGCTCAATCGCTTCGTACAGCGGCAGGCCGTCGGCGAGGTCTTGCGTGCGCAGACGGTGGATGCGCACGCTGTGTGCAGAGACGGCGCGCTCGGGCCGCACCAGCAGTTCCAGCCGCTCGCTGGTCAGGATACGGTCACCCACAATGCGCACGGCGCCGATGGAGACGATCTCGTCACTGCGGACGTCCAGGCCCGTGGTTTCGCAGTCCAGCGCCACCCACTCATTCGCCGGCGGCGGCTGCAGCAGTGGCTGAAAGCGGGCATCGCGCAGGCGGTGGGCCAGCCAGCGGCGGCGCAGCGCCCCCCAGCCGGGCACCAGTTGCGGGCGCTGCCCATCGGCGCCTGGGCGTGCCCAGCCCGCCAGCGCGCGGCCCATCACAGCGCCCCCAGGTGAAAGCGGGTGCGCAGCAACTGCTGAAAGCGCTTGACCACGCCCAGTGCGTCCTTGAGCAGATCCCGGTCCAGGCTGCTGAGCTGCGGCAGCGTGACCGTGCCACTCACCGGCCTTGCCTGTGCCTGCTCGGCCAGTCCGGTCTTGAGCTTGAGGGCCATGAGCACGTGCAGCGCCTCCACCAGGTCCTCACCCTCGCCCGGCGACAAGGCCCCCAGGCCCACCAGCGCCTGCACCCGCGCCGTGGTCGAGGTGGCGCGCACCTGGTGCGCCAGGGCCAAGCTGCGCACGCCATGCACCAAGGGAAAGAGCCCCTCCTTCTTCAAGTGCAGCGGCGCGGGCGATTCGCCCAACGAGAACAGCTTGCTCAGCCACCCGCCATGCGAGCCAAAGGCGTCGATGGCGGCGGCAAACCGGCCCAGCAAAGCGTCGTTGTCGGTGGCCGACTGGTGCAGGCTGTCACTGACCTGGGCCAGCAGCTTGGCGTCACCCGCCACGGCGTGGGCGTCCATGAAAATGGCCAGGTGCATGAGGTTGTCGCCATCGGGCTGCCACACCCATTGGCGCAGCGTGGCCGCAAAATCGGGCACCGAACGGCGCCAGGCGGGGTTGCTGAGCATGATGCCGCCAGGGCACGGAGGGTAGCCAAACTGGCCCAGTGCTTCCGAGAACCGCGCACAGATCTCGGCCAGATCGGCCGGTGGTGCATAGCCCTCGCGCAAGACCAGGCCGTTGTCCTGGTCGGTCTTGAGCAGCTGCTCACCGCGCCCCTCGCTGCCCATCACAAAAAGGCAGCTGTTGGCCACCAACTCAGGCGGCGCAATGAGCTGCCAGGCCCGCTCAAACAGCCGGGCATTGAGCTGCTGCACCAGCCGCGCAATCAAGCCCACCCGCGAGCCGCTGCGAAACAGCAGCGCAATCACCTTGCTGATCTGCAGCGCCGCGCTGCCCAGGCTCTCCAGGTCGCGGGCCTGCTCGATTTGCAGCGTGACGATGTGCGACTGGTTGGAGAGGTAGCTCAGCAAATCCAGCGCTTCCAGCACGCCCAGCATCTGCCCGCCCTCCTCCACCACCAGGCGGTGGATGCGGTGGTGCAGCATGATGGCCATGGCGTCACCCAGCGGCTCCGTGGAGCGGATCTCGATCAGCGGGTACTTCGCCCAGTCCCCCACCGGCATGGACTGCAGGGGCCGCCCATCCAGAATGGCCTGCTGCAGCAAGGTGCGGCTGAAAATGCCCTTGCGCCCCGCCACCGCATCCAGCACCACCACGCTGGAGGTGCGCTGCTCGCGCATCAGGCGCACCACGCTCAGGATGTCGGTGCCCGCATCCACGCTGTGCACAGGCCGCAAAAAGGCCTCGCCCACGCGCGACAGGCTCAGCGACGGCAGCTCGCGCGGCTGCTGGCGCTCGGCAAGCACACTGAGCTTATGCCCCAGGTCAGAAAACAGCAACGCGCCAAACGTAGCATTGCTGGCAATCAGCTCAATCACCGTCTGCCGCGCCAGCTGGTAGGCCACCACCTCTTGCGCCGCCACAAACCGGCTGCTGACGCGCCCGGCCACCAGGCTGCGCCCGTCAAAGCAATCGTCCGGTCCCAGGGTGGCCACCACGTCGCCATCGTCGAGCTGCTGCACATAGCCTTTGACGATGACGA
The DNA here is from genome assembly GCF_003669015.1 of Acidovorax sp. 1608163. Classification (NCBI taxonomy): domain Bacteria; kingdom Pseudomonadati; phylum Pseudomonadota; class Betaproteobacteria; order Burkholderiales; family Comamonadaceae; genus Acidovorax; species Acidovorax sp. 1608163. The sequence goes on along the minus strand of NZ_CP033069.1, from coordinate 702,804 downwards.
ACAGGTGCAACGGCGTCGCCCCAGGCTCCAGGATCACCGCGTTCTGCGGAAAGTAGGCAATGTCCACACTGCCGCGCACCTGGCGCTGTTCCTCCGGGTCCAGGCAGTCAAAAGGCGACAAGGAAAACGGAAAGGCGTTGGGCATGCGGGGCTGTCTCCAAGGTGTGCAACCAAGTGCGCCCATTGCACCACCGCGCGCTTGCTGGGGGCTTGCAATCGCACGGCCCAGCGGGCCGGGCAGGCACTTTGCCAAAACCCAAGATAAATTGACCGCCAGCGCTTTATCTACAATCGCAAGCAGCTATACATTCGATAGCAAAAGGAAACTCAGGCCTTGCGTTCGGCGGGCGTCGGCAAGCCGGATGGCACCTGCTGCACCGCATCCCACTGCGGGCCATCAAACCAGGCGTCCCCCGCCAGGTAGGCCCGCAGCATGGGCAAGCCATCGAGCCCCCAAAACACCTTGCCATCCACCCCAAACGCGGGCACGCCAAACACCCCGGCGGCTTGCGCCGCCTCGGTATTGGCGCGCAGCAGCGCCTTGGGGGCATCGCTGTGCATGTCCTGCCCAAGGCGCATCTGCTCGCTCAATTGCGCGGCCAGCACCTTCAGCCGCTCGGCGTCCAGCGCGTCGTGCCCGCCCTGCCACACATGGCGCAGCACCGCGCCCGCCACAAAGCGGTTGATGCGGCCGTCGTCACTGCACGCCAGCGCCTGGCGCAGCAAAGGCAGTGGGTTGAACGGGTGGCGCGCAGGCATCTGCAGTGGCGTGCCCTGCGCATGGCCCAGCCAGGTCACGTGGCGGTAGGTCCAGTCGCGCTTGGGGGCAATGCCCGCCGGGCCGGGGTTGCCGTGCTGCTGCAGCAAGGCGCCCAGCAGCACCGGCTGGTAAGCCACGCTATAGCTCAGGCCCTCCAACACATCAGGCAAACGCTCAAACGCCAGCCAGGCATAGGGCGACACAAAGTCCAGATAAAACGTGATGTGCTTCATGGGCTGGGCTCCTGGGTTACACACAGAGGCTGAACCCGATCACGCACGGCGCGGCGCTTCGACAGGCTCAGCGTGAACGGATCTATAGGACTCGCGCCAATTCAAGACGCAACGCCATGCGCGGCCAACGGTGCAGGCAAGGCCACACCGGCCCGCTGCAACAACGTCACCCAGATGGCACGCCGCTGCGCACTGTCGGCGCCCGACCAGGCGCGGATTTCGTCAATCGTGCGAAAGCAGCCTTCGCAGCGCATGCGGTCGTCCGTCAGGCGGCACACCGAAATGCACGGCGATGGCACCACTTCGTCAGAGTTCAAATCAAAATAGCCCGCATCGCTCATCAATAAAGCACGAGAAGCTATGGATTCAGTAGCACTCATGCGCCTGCGCTCCCTGTGGCTGGAGCGCTCACCGGGGCCGCAGGTGCCACCGCCTGCACCACGTCCACCACTGGGGCGCCCGTCAGGCGCTGCAAGTCGCTCGGGTGCAGAGGAAACACGCCATGCGGATGGCCCGCAGCAGCCCACACCACGTCAAAGCGCAGCAGGTCCTGGTCAATCAGCGTCACGGGCGGTGTGGCATGGGCCACGGGCGAGACGCCGCCAATCGAAAACCCCGTGCGCGATTTGACGAAGTCCGCATCGGCGCGGCCCACCTTGCCCACATGGGCTTCGACCTTCTTTTCGTCCACACGCCTGTCGCCCGAGGTGACCACCAGCACGGCCACGTCGTCGCTCTTGCGCCGAAAAATGATGCTCTTGGCAATCTGCCCCATGGCAATGCCCAAAGCGTCGGCGGCTTCCTGTGCCGTGCGGGCCGAGTTGTCGAGCATGCGCGGGGCATGCGGGTGGCCTTTGTCCAGCAAGGCGGCAGCCACGCGCTGCACGCCATCGGGCAAGGGGGTCAGTTCACTTCCACACATAGGTCTATCCTCAAGATCCACCGCGACGCAGTACGCACCGCGCTTTGAACAGGTTCTCTGCGCTCAACCCGCACGCCGGGTCAGCAGGGCATTGGCCGCACGCGAGTTGGGCTTGCGGTCCAGAAAGCCGCTAATGTAAGCGCCAGCGTCAATCAGCTGGTCCAGGTCAATCCCCGTTTCGATGCCCATGCCGTGCAGCATGTAGACCACATCCTCGGTCGCCACATTGCCGGTGGCGCCCTTGGCATAAGGGCAGCCGCCCAGCCCGGCCACGGACGACTGGTAGTTCCACACCCCCAGCTCCAACGCCGCCAGCGTGTTGGACAGCGCCTGGCCGTAGGTATCGTGGAAGTGGCCCGACACATCGTCGATGCCAAAGTGCTGCAGCGTCGCTTCCAGCGCCTTCTGCACCTTGCGCGGCGTGCCCACACCAATGGTGTCGGCCACATCCACCCGCTGCACGCCAATGCCTTTGAGCAGGCCTGCGAGGTAAGCCACGCGCTCGGATGCAATCTCGCCTTCGTACGGGCAGCCCACGGTGCAGCTCATGGCCCCCGCACGCGGATGCCTGCCGCCAGCGCTGCCTGCACCACGGGGGCAAAGCGCTCAATGCTCTCGGCAATGCTGCAGTTGATATTGCGTTGGCTAAAGGCCTCGCTGGCGGAGCCAAAAACGACGATTTCATCGGGCTTATCGAGCACCGCCGCCTCATACCCCTTGAGGTTGGGCGTGAGCACCGAATACGCTACGCCGCTCTGGCGTGCAATGCCCGCCATCACCTCGTGGTTGTCGGCCATCTGCGGCACCCACTTGGGGCTGACGTAGCTGGTGACTTCGATCTCTTTCAGGCCCGCCTGCTGCAGGCGGTGCACCAGCTCGATCTTCACGGCGGCGGGCACCGGGGTCTTTTCGTTCTGCAGGCCGTCACGGGGGCCAACGTCGATGAGGCGGACGCGGGAGGGAATGCTCATGGGGCTACCAAGGGTGGATCAAGGAATGCCGCCATTGTCTCGCCACCGCCGCCACAGGACCACCCCATATCGTGCCAGACCATTCGCCGGACGCGCCATCAGCCAGCCCGGGTGTGATCACCCTCGACCTCCTGCCGCAGCAAGGCCACCATGGCCTGCGCCGCCAGCGACAGCGGCCGCCCGCGCAGCGTGATCAGCCCGATGGGCCGGTGCAGCACGGGCGCCTTGAGCGCCCGCGTAACCACCTCGGGCCGGCGCACCACCTGGGCGGCCAGCTCGGGCAACGCGCTCACACCAAGCCCCGCCGCCACCATGGCCGCAATGGTGGCCAGGTGCTCCACCTCGTAGCGGGGTTCAAAGCGGATGCGGTGCGTCAGCAAGGCCTCTTGCGTGTACTGCCGCACGCTGGTGCCCGTGGGCATGGAGATGTGGGGCAGCTCGGCCACATCCGCCCAGGCAATGGCGCTGCGCCCTCTGGCCAGCGGGTGCGTGCGCCCCATCAGCAGCACAAAGCGGTCGGACACCAGCGGGGTGTAGTCCAGATCCGCATAGGCGGGGTTGGCTGCGGTGAGGGCAAAGTCCACCCGCCCGGCACGCACCATGTCAAACGCTGGGCCTGCCAGGCTGTCGATCAGCTCCATCTGCACGCCCGGGTGCTGCGCGGCAAACCTTGCAAACGCGCGGGGCACGGCCCCGGCTGCCAGCGACGGCAGCGCCGCCAGCGCCACGCGACCCACCTGCAGCTGAGCCACCTCCTGCACGCGGCGCACGGTTTCGTGAATCTGATGGCGCAGAAACCGCGCCTGCTCGGCAAACACCTCGCCCGCCAGCGTGAGCTGCACGGTGCGCGTGGTGCGCTCGAACAGGCGCACGTCCAGCATCTCTTCCAGCCGCGCCACCGTACCCGACACCGCCGACTGCGACAGGTGCATCTGCAAGGCCGTGCGCCGAAAACTCAGCGTCTCGGCCAACGACAGGAACACATCCACCTCGCGGGCGGACCAATTGATCTTCATAGCCGATCAGTCTATCGAAAAAGACGTCTGGACCGCGCAATGTGGGGCCCCTAGACTGAATTCAACGCAAGCACACCGCTTGAGCAGATTGAGAGCAACAAGGAGACACGATGGAGAACAGTTCGCCGCGCAACGCACGCACCGTGGTGGTAGGCGGAGGCACCATGGGGGCCGATGTAGCCGTGGTCCTGGCCCGGGGCGGCGCGCAGGTCACGGTGGTGGACCCCCACGCCGCCCGCCGCGACCACCTGCTGCCCCACATCGCCCAGGAGCTTGCCGCCGCTGGCCAGACCACCCACGCCGGCCCGGTGCAGGCGCGCGCCAGCCTGCAGGACGTGGACTGGAGCGGCGTTGTGCTGGTGGTGGAATGCATCACCGAGCAACTGCCCGCCAAACAAAAGCTGTTTGCCGAGCTGGAAACCGTGGCCCCCCCCAACGCCGTGCTGGCCAGCAACAGCTCGGGCTTTCCCATCAGTGCCATCGCCCAGGGGCTGGCCACGGCGCAGCGCATGCTGGGCCTGCACTTCTTCATGCCCGCCCACCTGGTGCCGCTGGTGGAGGTGGTACTGGGCGAGCGCAGCGACCCGGCACTGGGCACCTGGCTACACGCCTTCATGCGCGGCTGCGGCAGCGTGCCGGTGCTGGTCAAGAAGGACAAGCCCGGCTTTCTGGCCAACCGCATGCAGCACGCGCTCTCGCGCGAGGCCTTTGCACTCATCGACGAAGGAATTGCCTCGCCCGAAGACGTGGACGCCGCCGTGCGCTTTGGCTTTGGCTTCCGCTTTCTGGCGGCAGGCCCTGTGCTGCAGCGCGACCACGCAGGCATTGAGGTGCACACCGCCGCAGCCGCCACCATGTACCCCACGCTGTCGAACACCGACGTACCCGCCCAGGCCCTACGCGACAAGGTGGCTCAGGGTCAGCTCGGCATGAAGACGGGCAAGGGCTTTTTTGACTGGCCCGAAGACCGCAAGCAGGCCGAACGCGCGCGCTACGACACGCTGCTGCGCCAGGGCCTGGCTTTGCTTGCCAGCGAGTTGCCCACCATCGAGCCCCCCACCGACACGTCACAGACGGACACCCCAACGACCACCGGAGCCCGCGCATGAGTGCATCGCCCGCATCACCCACCATTGCCAGCCAGTGGGCCGACCCACTGATCGTGACCGTGGCGCCCAACGGCGCCTACAAGCAGCCCGCCGACCACCTGGCCGTGCCCATCACACCGGCCACGCTGGCCACCACGGCCAAGGCCTGCCTGGACGCGGGAGCCGCCATGCTGCACATGCACATCCGCGACGCGCAAGGCCGCCACAGCCTCGATGTCGAAGGCTACCGCGAGGCGCAGCGCGTGGTGCGCCAGGCCGTGGGCGACGCGATGGTCATCCAGATCACCAGCGAAGCCGCAGGCGTGTACCAGGCCCCCGCGCAGATCGCCATGGTGGACGCCCTGCAACCCGAGGCCGTGTCCATCGGACTGCGCGAAGTAGACAAGCCCGAGATCGGCGAAGCCGGACTGCAGCGCTTCTTCACTGGTCTCGCCCAGCGCCGCACCATGGTGCAGGTCATCCTGTACGACGTGGCCGACCTGCGCCGCTGGCAGGCTTTGCGTGCCAGTGGTGTGGTGCCGGATGCGCCTTGGTTCCTGCTGTTTGTGCTGGGCCGCTACAGCGCGGGCCAGACCTCCAGCCCGCGCGACCTGCTGCCTTTTCTGAACGCCCATGACGGCAACGAGCCCTGGGCTGTGTGCGCCTTCGGTGCGGCAGAAAACGCCTGCGTGGCCGCCGCCGCCGTGTTTGGTGGCCATGCCCGCGTGGGGTTTGAAAACAACCTGCTGTGCAAGGACGGCAGCGTTGCCCCCGACAACACCGCACTGGTGCGCCAGGCGGTGGAAGCCGCGCAGGCGCTGGGGCGCCCACTAGCCACTGCCGCCGACATCCGAAAGCGCTTCGGCGCAGCCTGAGAACCGTTATCCAACACCATCAGCCCACACCAGATGGGTTTCATCCTCCAGGAGACAGACATGCCCCACCCAACGCCTTTACCCTCACTGCGCACGGCCCGGCGCGCCCTTCTGCACGCCGCCTGCGCATTTCCGCTGGCCCTGGGCTTCGCAGGCCAAGTCGCCGCGCAAGCAGCAGCCAACACCTGGCCCAGCAAGACCATCCGCTTCGTCGTGCCCTACCCGCCCGGCGGCCCCACTGACCTGATGGCTCGCATGCTGCAGCCCGAGCTACAAAGTCGGCTCGGTGTGACCGTGATCGTGGACAACAAAGGGGGCGCAGGCGGGAACACCGGCAGCGCAGAGGTCGCCAAGCAGGCCCCCGCCGACGGCCACACACTGCTGCTGGCTGCCAGTGGCCCCATGGCGGTGAATGCATCGCTGTACAGCAGCATGCCTTTCAACCCGTTGACTGACCTGGCCCCGGTGGTGCAACTGTCGGCCTTTCCGCTGGTGCTCGAAGTGCACCCATCGCTGGGGGTGAAAACGCTGGCCGAGTTTCTGGCCATGGCCAAAGCGGGCAAGCCGGTGCTGAGCTACGCCTCTGCGGGCAATGGCACGCCCCAGCACCTGGCGGGCGAGTTGTTCAACAGCACGCTGGGTGTGAAGCTGGCGCACATCCCCTACCGGGGCGCGGGCCCGGCGCTCAACGATCTGATCGGCGGCCAAGTCAATGTGATGTTTGACATCGTTGGCAGCTCGCTGCCCCATATTCAGGCAGGCAAGCTGATACCGCTGGCCGTGACTTCCAGCGAACGCGCCAAGGTGCTACCCACTGTGCCCACATTGGCCGAGGCTGGCGCGCCGGGCTACCAAATCACCGGCTGGCACGGCATTGCCGTGCGGGCAGGCACACCGCAGCCCATCATCGACAAGCTCAATGCCACGGTGAACGCTATCTTCAAGGAACCCGCCTTCCGCGCTAAATGGGAGGCCATTGGCACCCCCGTGGTGGCGGGCAGCGCTGCGGACTTTGGTGCGCTGATCAAGGCCGATGCCCAGCGCCTGGGCAAGCTGGTGCGCGATGCGGGCGTGACGGTGGACTGAGCCACCGCACTGCCCCTACGGCTCAATACCCACGCACCGGGTCCACCACCCCGGCAATCGCCTCGCCCCGCTGCAGCGCCGCCATCTTGCGCGCGATCTGGGCAATGCTCTCTTCGCGCAGGGTGCGCGCCGAAGTGTGGGGGGTGATGGTGATGCGCGGGTGGTTCCAGAACGCGTGGCCCGCAGGCAGCGGCTCGGTGCGAAACACATCGAGCGTAGCGCCCGCCACATGGCCGCTGTCGATGGCGGCGAGCAAATCCTCGTCCACCAGGTGCGCACCACGCGCCACGTTGATCACGTAGGCGCCGGGCTGCAGGCGGGCGAGCGTATCCCTGTTGATCACGTTGGCCGTGTCGGGCGTGAGGGGCAGCAGGTTGACCAGCACCCGGCTGGCAGCCAGGAAATCATTGAATTGGTCTGCCCCGGTGAAGGCCCGCACGCCCTCGATGGCCTTGGGGCTGCGGCTCCAGCCGTTAACCGGAAAGTCGAACTGCGCGAGCGCCTTGGCCACCCGCTCGCCCAGCACGCCCAGGCCCATCACACCGATGGAGAAGTCGCTGCGCAGGCGCGGCTTGCGGTAGCCCCAACGGCCCTCCGCCATGTCGGCCTCATAGCCATCGAACTCACGGAAGTGGCGAATGACCGCGTGGCTCACGTACTCGGCCATCTGCACGGCCATGCCCGCATCATCGAGCCGCACCACCAGCGCGCCGGGCGGCAGGCGCAGCTTGAGCAGCGCATCCACACCCGCGCCGATGTTGAACAAGGCCTTGAGGCCCGGCTGCTCGTCCATGAACTGCTGGGGCGGCGCCCAGACCACGGCATGGTCGGCCTGCGGCGCGCCGGGCTGCCACACGGAAATATCAGCGCCGGGCAGCGCGGCGGCCAGGCCCTGCAGCCAGGGATCGGCCTTGGTGTCGGTACAGCAAAAGGTGATTTTCATGGCGCCCAAGCGTAACGGCATTGCACCCTGGGCGCTGTCACGCGCGGGGTGTCCTCGCAAGGCTTATGCCTTTTCAGCCACCACCAGCTTGAGCAGCTCGGCCCCCTCGGTCACCTGGTCGCCGGGCGCGTACAGCAGCTCCTGCACCACGCCATCGGCCGGAGCGGCGATGGTGTGCTCCATCTTCATGGCCTCCATCACCGCCAGTGGCTGCCCCTTGGCAACCTTGTCGCCCGCCTTCACGGCAAACGACACGACCTTGCCGGGCATGGGGGCCGTGAGGCGTCCGCCTTCTGCCGCTGCCTCGCCCGCGTGGGCCAGCAGGTCGATGGCGGTGATCTGCGTGGCGCCCAGCGGGGTGAACACATGGTCCACCTCGCCCTGCGCGTACACGGCAGCGCGGGTGCGCCGGCCGGCAAACTGCAACTCGATAGCACCCTGGGGCGTGGCATCAAAGACCAGCGGCCCTGCCACCGCCGCATCGCCCTCACCCACCGTCAAGTGCAGACTGCCACCGCGCTCGTAAGTGAGCAGCGCCTTGGCGTGCTCACCGCCAAATTCAAATTCAAACCGGCGCTGCACCACACCATGCGTGTGAAAACCGTCGCGGCGGCTGAACGGGTCCACGCCCTCGCTCCTGCGCTCATTCAGCAAGGCCTGCGCCACGGCCGCCGCAGCGGCCAGGGGCAAGCCCACGGGCTCCTGGTGGAACAACACAGCCTGCTCGCGCGGGATCAGCGCCGTGTCCAGCTTGGCGCGGGCAAACGCCTCAGTGCGTGCCACGCGGCGCAAAAACTGCACGTTGGTTGCCAGGCCCACGATGTGGGTCTGGGCCAGCGCCTCGTCCAGCCGCGCCAGTGCCTGTTCGCGCGTGTCGCCGTGCACGATGAGCTTGGCCACCATGGAGTCGTAGAACGGGCTGATCGCATCGCCCTGTCGCACGCCGGAATCCACGCGCACCGCGCCTCTTTCAAACGTCACGCAATCGGGCAGTGCATACACATTGAGCGCACCGGTCGCGGGCAGGAAGTTGTTGTCGGGGTTCTCGGCACAGATGCGGGCCTCGATGGCGTGGCCTGTGATGCGCAGGTCTTGCTGCTGGAGCGGCAAGGGCTCGCCCGACGCTACACGCAGCTGCCACTCCACCAAGTCGAGGCCGGTGATCGCCTCGGTCACAGGGTGCTCCACCTGCAGGCGGGTGTTCATCTCCATGAAGTAGAACTTCATCTGCTCGGGGGCGTCGTAGCCGCCGGGCTGCTCGACGATGAACTCCACCGTGCCCGCGCCCACGTAGTTCACAGCCTTGGCGGCGGCCACAGCGGCCTCGCCCATGCGGGCGCGCAGCTCCGGCGTCATGCCCGGCGCAGGCGCTTCTTCCAGCACCTTCTGGTGGCGGCGCTGCACGGAGCAATCGCGCTCAAACAGGTACACACAGTTGCCGTGCGTGTCTCCAAACACTTGGATCTCGATGTGGCGCGGGCGCTGCACGTACTTTTCGACCAGCACCGCGTCGTCACCAAAGCTGTTGATGGCCTCGCGCTTGCAGGAGTCGAGCGCCGCCGCAAAGTCCTCGGCCTTGTCCACGGCGCGCATGCCCTTGCCGCCGCCGCCGGCGCTGGCCTTGATGAGCACCGGGTAGCCAATACGGTCCGCCTCGCGTTGCAGCAGCGCCGGGTCCTGGTCAGCACCGTGGTAGCCGGGCACCAGGGGCACCTGTGCCTGCTCCATGAGGCGCTTGGACTCGGCCTTCAGCCCCATGGCATTGATGGCGCTGGCGGGGGGGCCAATGAAAACCAGGCCCGCGTCGGCACAGGCCTTGGCGAAGTCTTCGTTCTCGCTCAGAAAACCGTAGCCAGGGTGGATGGCCTGCGCGCCCGTGGCCTTGGCGGCCTCGATGATGCGCTCCCAGCGCAGGTAGCTGTCCTTGGGCGCGTTACCGCCGATGTGCACGGCCTCGTCGCACACGGCCACATGTTTGGCGTTGGCGTCGGCGTCGGAGTACACGGCGACGGTCTTTACGCCCAGGCGCTGGGCTGTGGCGGCGACACGGCAGGCGATCTCACCGCGATTGGCAATCAGGATTTTTGTAAACATTTACGCCACCTTGGCAGAACCAGAAAAGAAAGAGGAAAGGCGCCGCACCACGGCGCGCAGAAACTTGAACAGCACCACCAGCAGCAGCACCGACACGACCACAATCACCACCAGCGCAATGCTGAAGGCCACCGGGTGCTGCGTGGCCAGCCACACCACGGCCACCACCAGGCCGTCTTCAAAAAACGACAGCCCCCAGTTGGAAAACGGCTCGGGCGAGGTGTTCACGGCGGCGCGGGTGGTCATCTTGGTGGCCAGGGCCGTGGCAGAGAGCGAGCCGCCCAGCAGTCCCGCCACCACGGCCATGGTGGCGTTGTCGGCGCCAAACACGCCATAGGCCAAGGCGGCGCCCGCAGGCACGCGGATGAAGGCATGGATGGCATCCCAGGCGCTGTCCACCCAGGGCACCTTGTCGGCAAAAAACTCAACTATCAACATGAAGCCGCTGACCATCAGCACCAGCGGGTGCTGCAGCATCGCCAGGCCTGGCGGCAGGGGCATCCAGCCCAGCACGCCCATCATGCCGACCAGGAACACCACGGCATACAGCCGGAACCCGCTGGCCCAGCCCAGTGCGGCGGCCAGCGCCAGCAGGCTGGGCATGTCGAGCTTCGCAGTTGCTGTAGCTGCCGCGTCGCCCACGGCGCGCGCGGTACCGCCATCCACATGCAGTCCCAGCGTGTGGAGCCACTGCACGATGTTGAACCAGAGGGTGTCCATGGCCTGCAGTTACCGATCAGCCCAGCCAGTTGGGCTTGCGCTTGTTCAGAAAAGACTGCACGCCTTCCTTGCCTTCGTCGCTGGCGCGGATGTCGGCAATGCCCTGCACCGTGGCAGCGATCAAGCCTGCGTTGATCTCACGCTCGGCCACATCGAGCACCAGTTTCTTGCACACCCGCACGGCGTTGGGACTGGCGCTGGTCAGGGCTTTGAGCAGTTCATCGACCTTGGCATCCAGCTGATCGGCAGCCACCACGGCGTGCACAAAACCGATGCGCAGCGCCTCGGCCGCGTCAAAGCGCTCGGCCGTCAGGAAGTAGCGGTGCGCAGCGCGCGCGCCCATGGCTCGGATCACATAGGGGCTGATGGTGGCGGGGATGAGCCCCAGCTTCACCTCGCTCAGGCAAAAGCCCGCCGCGTCCACCGCCACCGCCATGTCGCACGCGGCCACCAGGCCCATGCCGCCTGCGTACACATCGCCCTGCACGCGGGCAATCGTGGGCTTGGGGCATTCGTAGATCACACGCAGCATCTCGGCCAGCTTGCCTGCGTCAGCGATGTTTTCATCGCGCGTGTAGTCGGCCATGCGGCGCATCCAGTTGAGGTTGGCACCGGCGCAGAAAGCAGGGCCTTCTGCGGCGAGCACCACGGCGCGCACATCGGCACGCCCCCCCACCTCGGTGAAGGCGGCGGTGATCTCGGCAATGACCTCATCGCTGAAGGCGTTGCGGATCTCAGGCTGCGTGAGCGTGATGCGCGCCACTGCGCCTTGGTAGGTAATTTGCAGGTTGTTGCTCATGGCGTGGCTGCGGCCTGTTCGGCCCGCAAAAAGTAGATCAGATCCAGCACCGGGCAGACGTGGCCTAGTGCTGTGAGGGCGGCGGTAATCTGCCCACGATGGTGGGTACTGTGGTTGAAGACATGCGCCAGCGTGGCCACAAAAGGCATCGATACCGCTTCGCCTTTCGTGGTGGTGTAGGCCAAGTCACCCTCCCAGCGCTCAGCAGGCCAGGTGGCCAGCAGCGGTGCCCAGCGGGCAGTGCCCTCGCGCAGGCGCGGTGCGAGTTGCAGCCGGTCGGGCTCGGCCTCGGCATCCAGAGCCAAGCCCGGCGAGCGGCCTTCGTCAAACCGCACAAACCACAGCAGGTGCTCACCCACCAACAGGTGGTTGAGGGTGCCATGGATGCTGCGGAAAAACAGGCCCACATCACGGCGGTAGTCCTCGTCAGACACCACCGCCACCGCGTCAAGCAGGCGGTCTGTAGCCCATTGGTTATAGCGGGCCAGTTGGCTGAAATAGTGTGCAGGGTTCATGGTGCCTTCCGAGCGCCCAGCACCCGGCTCCAGAAAGATTGCAGGGCTGCCTGAGATTCGGTTCGTGCCTGTGGGTTGCCCCCTTGGTGTACCCCCTGGGCGGACGTTCCGTTGGGCACATCCCCCCGCAGGCGCACGGGGTCTTTGCCATCAAAGCCGTGGTAGCTGCCCTCGTACACATGCACCGTCACGTCGCTGCCCGCGCGGGCCTTGAGGGTGGTGGCCCAGTCCACGCAGGGTTGGGCCGGGGTCCAGTCGTCCAGCGCACCGAGCTGCATCAGCAGCGGCACGCCGTCTGCCACGGCCTGGTGTTTGAGCAGGGGCCCGCAGCCTGGGTAAAACACCGCCGCACCGGCCAACGCGGGCTCACCTTCTTGGGGATGGGTGTGCCGCTGCACGAGCAGGTTCAAGGTGGTGGTTCCGCCGTTGGACCAGCCCATCACGCCGATGCGCTGGGCATCCACACCCGGCTGCGCCGCCAGCCACACCAGGGCGGCGCGAGCGTCCTGCACCCGGTCGTTCACGTTCAAGGTCCGGTCGCTGTAGCGGGTCTGGCATACATCGCGCAAACCGCGCGATCCAAAGCTGTCGGGCATCAGCACGGCATAGCCTGCGGCGTGCAAAGTCTCAGCCGTCTCCCGGTAGCGCGAGGACAGCGCCCCGCCCTTGGCGTACAAGCCTCCGCAGCCATGCAGTGCGAGCACCGCAGGTTGGGCAGAGGGCTGAGCCTGTGCGGCAGACTGCGGCGCTGGCAGCCAGTGGGCGCGCAGCACAGTGCCGGACGGCAATGGCAGCTCCACGCGCTGCATGGGGCTGGCCATGGCAGCAAGACAGGCACCAGTCCACGCCATCAGGACAAGGAATTTTCGAGAGTAAAAAAGCTTGAAACGCATGCTGACGCCTTTACTGGGGGGCTACAGGAGCAAACCCATTCGCATCCAGAAACTCGGACACGGCAGGCTGCCACACTTGCGGGAAGCGGGTGAAAAGGGAATGCCCATCTTCGCCATGCGGCGGGAACTGCACAAAGCTCGCCTTGCCCCCTGCCTTGGTGAACGCGGCATGCCACTGGCGCGGCAGTTGGGGGCCAAAGTACATGTCATTCTCGGTATAGACCCACAGCATGGGCACCCTGGCCTGCGCACCATACGCCTGAAAGGTGCGCTCCAGCGCGGGCTGAGAGCAGGGATTCTGCGGTCGGCCCTTGGGGTCGCCACCGCTGCCGCCCGCAAAATTGATGGCGGCCACCACGCCGGGCGGGTTTATCGCGGCCAGCGCCACCGTACCCCCTCCACCAAACGACTGCCCTATCACCAGCACCTTGTCGGGCGCCACGTCAGGCCGCTGGCGCACCGCGCTCAGTGCGGCCAGCATTTGCACGGCAGCGGCGTCGAACCCTGGCGGGTAGTTGCGGTTGTTGCACGCCCCCGTGTCCTCCACGTCCTCGCCACCGCTCACGCCATAGCCCACACGGGTGGGCACGGCCACCACAAAGCCACGGCGCAGCAAGTAGCGCGATGCATCGGTATAGCGCGCGCGGCCCAGGCTAGCCCGGCCTTGCGCATCGGGCGCGCGGCCATGGTTGACGAGTGCAATCGGGGCGGGCTGGGGGTTGGTGTCGTCGGACCAGACCGTGACACGGATGGTGTGGGCCACCGGTTTGCCCCAGGCGTTTTTCACCTGCACGGGCACATCGATCTGCTCTTCCACCACCCGGGCGTGCGTGGCACCAGCCAGCGCCGCCAGTGCCAACCCCACAGCCCATCCATAAGACACGCGCATGTTTCCAGGCCCCTTTACATGCGGAACAGGCCGAACTTGGTGTCTTCGATGGGCGCATTGCGCGTGGCGGCCAGCCCCAGCGCCAGCACACGGCGGGTGTCGGCGGGGTCGATTACGCCGTCGTCCCACAAGCGCGCAGTGGCGTAGTAGGGGTGGCCCTGGTCTTCGTATTGACGGCGGATGGGGGCCTTGAAGGCTTCTTCTTCCTCCATGCTCCACTGGCCGCCTTTGCCTTCGATGCCGTCGCGCTTCACCGTGGCCAGCACACCAGCGGCCTGCTCGCCGCCCATCACGCTGATGCGCGCGTTGGGCCACATCCACAAAAAGCGGGGCGAGTACGCGCGGCCGCACATGCCGTAGTTGCCCGCGCCAAAGCTGCCGCCAATGATGATGGTGAACTTCGGAACACTCGCCGTGGCCACGGCCGTCACCATCTTGGCGCCGTTGCGCGCGATGCCTTCGTTCTCGTACTTGCGGCCCACCATGAAGCCGGTGATGTTCTGCAAGAACACCAGCGGAATCTTGCGTTGGCAGCACAGCTCGATGAAGTGCGCGCCCTTGAGGGCCGACTCGCTGAACAGGATGCCGTTGTTGGCGATGATGCCGACCATCATCCCCTCGATGCGCGCAAAGCCCGTGACCAGCGTGGTGCCGTAGCGTGCCTTGAACTCGTCAAACTCGCTGCCGTCGACGATGCGGGCAATGATCTCGCGCACATCAAAGGGCTTGCGCGTGTCCACCGGGATCACGCCATACAGCTCATCAGCTACAAACTTAGGAGCTACTGGCGCTTGATCTGCGTGCGCTAGAGGCTTATTTTTATTCAAATTGCGCACTGCATTGCGTGCCAGTTGCAGCGCGTGCATATCGTTCTGCGCCAGGTGGTCGGCCACACCCGACAGGCGGGTGTGCACGTCACCGCCGCCCAGGTCTTCGGCCGTCACGACCTCGCCCGTCGCGGCCTTGACCAGCGGCGGGCCACCCAAAAAGATGGTGCCCTGGTTCTTGACGATGATGGACTCGTCGCTCATGGCTGGCACGTAGGCGCCGCCCGCCGTGCACGACCCCATGACCACCGCGATCTGCGAGATGCCCATGGCGCTCATGTTGGCCTGGTTGAAGAAGATGCGGCCGAAGTGGTCGCGGTCGGGGAACACTTCATCCTGGTTGGGCAGGTTGGCGCCGCCCGAGTCCACCAGGTAGATGCAGGGCAGGTGGTTCTGCTGCGCCACCTCTTGCGCACGCAGGTGCTTCTTGACGGTGAGCGGGTAGTAGGTGCCGCCCTTCACCGTGGCGTCGTTGCACACGATCATGCAGTCCACGCCGCTCACGCGGCCAATGCCCGCGATGAGCCCCGAGCTGGGCGCATCGTTGTTGTACATGTTGAGCGCGGCCAGCGGCGCCAGTTCGAGGAACGGCGTTCCCGGGTCCAGCAGCATCTGCACGCGCTCGCGCGGTAGCAGCTTGCCCCGCGCCGTGTGCTTGGCGCGGGCCGCCTCACCGCCGCCCTGGGCGACCTTGTCGAGCTGCGCGCGCAGGTCATCCACCAGTGTGCGCATGGCGGCAGCGTTGGCCAGAAAGTCCGCCGAGCGGGCATTGAGTTGGGTGTCGAGAATGGTCATACGTTGTGGCTCTTTCAAGCGGTTTTCTGTTCTTCCAGGCCCAGCTGGTCCTTCATCTCGTCGCGGATCTTGAACTTCTGGATCTTGCCCGTCACCGTCATCGGAAAGCTGGTGACAAAGCGGATGTAGCGCGGCACCTTGTAGTGCGCAATCTGGCCCTTGCAGAAGGCGCGGATGTCGTCTTCGGTGGGTTTGGTGCCGGGCTTGGCGATGATCCAGGCGCAGAGTTCTTCGCCGTACTTCTGGTCGGGCACGCCCACCACCTGCACGTCCTGCACCTGGGGGTGGCGGTACAAAAACTCTTCGATCTCGCGCGGGTAAATGTTTTCGCCGCCACGGATCACCATGTCCTTGATGCGGCCGACGATGTTCACATAGCCCTCGGCATCCATGGTGGCCAGGTCGCCGGTGTGCATCCAGCCGCCGTCGTCGATGGCCTCGCGGGTCTTGGCCTCATCGCCCCAGTAGCCGTGCATGACGGAATAGCCTTTGGTGCAGAACTCGCCGCGCTGGCCGATGGGCACGATGGCGCCCGTGTCAGGGTCCACGATCTTCACCTCCAGGTGAGGCTGCACCTGGCCCACGGTGGAGACGCGCTTATCCAGCGGCGTGTCGGTGCTGCTTTGGCAACTCACGGGGCTGGTCTCGGTCATGCCGTAGGCAATGGTGATTTCGCGCAGGTTCATCTGCTCCACCACACGCTTCATCACCTCGGTCGGGCAGGGCGATCCCGCCATGATGCCGGTGCGCAGCGTGCTCAGGTTGAACTCGGCAAACCGCGGGTGGTCCAGCTCGGCGATGAACATGGTGGGCACGCCGTGCAGGCCGGTGCAGCGCTCGTCCTGCACCGTCTGCAACACGGTGATCGGGTCGAATCCGTCATTGGGGTACACGATGGCAGAGCCATGCGTGAGGCAGGCCAGGTTGCCCAGGACCATGCCAAAGCAGTGGTACAGCGGCACGGGGATACACAGCCGGTCTTCGGGCGTGAGCTTCATGCATTCGCCAATGAAAAAGCCGTTGTTCAGGATATTGCGGTGCGTAAGCGTGGCCCCCTTGGGGAAGCCCGTGGTGCCGCTGGTGAACTGGATGTTGATGGGGTCGGTGGCCTTCAGCGTCGCTGCGATGTGCGCCAGGCGCGGGTCGGCCGCGTTGCCGCGTGCAATCAGCTCAGTAAAGCGCAGCAGACCGGGCTCGTCGGCACCCTGCCCTGCTTCGTCATCAATCCACACCACCGTCTTCAGCTGCGGCAACTTGGCCGCTTGCAGGTGGCCCGGCTGCTGGCCCTGCCACTCGGGCGCCAGCTCGCGCAGCATGCCCAGGTAGTCACTGGTTTTGAACCGCGCCATGGTCACCAGCAGCTTGCAGCCCACCTTGTTCAGGGCGTATTCGACTTCAGACGTGCGGTAGGCCGGGTTGATGTTGACCAGCACCAGGCCCACCTGCGCGGTGGCCAGCTGCATCAGCACCCATTCGGCATTGTTGTGCGACCAGATGCCCACGCGGTCGCCGGGGGCGAGCCCCATACCCAGCAGCGCGCTGGCCAGGCGGTGGGCTTCAGCCTGCAACTGAGCGTAGGTGTAGCGGCGGCCCTGGTGCACGCTCACCAGCGCCTCGCGATCGGGCTGGCGGGCCACCATGTCGGCAAAAAAGGCGCCGATGGTCTGCTCGATCAGGGGCACATTGGTGGCACCACGGGCGTAGCTGTCTGCCAGCGGTGCGGATTGTGTTGCGGCTGCACTCGTCACGGGTTTGTCTCCTCTGTCATCCGGCCCAAGCCTCAAGAACACGCGGGCGGGCGATTCGCAAGCATAGGCAAGCATAGAAGCCCACGCCCAGGCTCGGTTGCCACAATGGTTGCAAATCGTGCCACGGCTGGCACACTCTGCGGCGTGAAACCGACCCACCATCCCAGCAACCGATTGGCGCCACCCGCCGCAGTCCCCACCGCTGCGCCCATTGCACCTGCGGCAACGCCTATTGCATTCGTGCGCGCCATTGTTCTGGCGTACGAGCGGCGCAGCCTGAGCCCCGCGCGCGCCCTGGCCCAGGCACAAATTGCGCCGCAGCTGCTGCAGGACGACAGTGCCCGCATCACCGCTTGGCAGATGGAGCAGATCTCCGACGCCGCCATGCAGGAGCTGGACGACGAAGCCCTGGGCTGGTTCAGCCGCCGCCTTCCCTGGGGCAGCTACGGCATGCTGGCACGCGCCAGCATCAGCTCGCCCACGCTGCAGGTGGCCCTGGCCCGCTGGTGCCGCCACCATGGTCTGCTGGCGGACGACATTGCGCTGCACCTCACCACCCAGGGCGACACCGCCACCCTGGCCATCACCGAGGCCCGCGACCTGGGTGCGCTGCGCGAGTTCTGTCTGGTGTCGGTACTGCGCAATGCCCATGGCCTGGCCTGCTGGATGGTGGACTCGCGCATCCCCCTCATCGCTGCCGAATTTGCGTTTGACGCACCGCCGCACGCCGATGCGTATGCCGTGCTGTTCCGTGGCCCCGTCACCTTCCACGCGCCGCGCACCGCACTGCACTTTGACGCCCGCTACCTGCACCTGCCCCTGCGCCGCGACGAACAGGCCCTGCGCCAGATGCTGCAGCACGCCCTGCCCCTGACGGTGCTGCACTACCGCCGCGACCGCCTGCTGGTGCAGCGCGTGCGCCAATTGCTGGCCGCCCCCCTGCCGGGCCAGCCCGCCCACGCCTTGCCCCAGCACAGCGCCGAATCCCTGGCCGCGCTGCTGCATGTGTCGCCGCGCACCCTGCACCGTCAGTTGAAGGAGGAAGGCGCCACGCTGCAGGGCCTGAAAGACGAAGTGCGCCGCACCCGCGCGGTGGAACTGCTGCACCGCACGCAGCGGCCGATCAAACAGGTGGCGGAGGCGGCGGGGTTTGAGAACGAGAAGAGTTTTATCCGGGCGTTTCGGGGGTGGACGGGGCAGTCGCCGGCGGAGTTTCGGAAGGTGGTGCGGGTCTAGAGACTGCGCAAGGAATGCTTTACGCTTACTCTCACATGCAGATCAATTCAATATCTTGCCTGCTCAAGGTCAAGCATCTGGAGAACCGGTCATACGTCGCTGTTTTCCAGACAGACGCTGGTACGTTTGAGCTATTTTTGGCTGGCGCTGGCTATCCGGGCGAGTTCACTGGCTTCATGTCGCCGTCTCTACGGAATCAGACCACGGGTCAGAGTTGGGTACTCGACTGGCCGCTAGCGGAAATCGTTGCCGCACACTTGGAACCAGTACTGGACACAGCGGGAACCGACAGGCAACTCGCCCAAGAACTCATCAGCGCGTTACTCGCAGGTAAACGATACGGGCATGAGGGCCGTCCCGAAGGATAAAGCAGCCCCGCTCCACGACCATCATTCGCATGTACGTTGAATAGCAGCCGCTGGCCGCAGACACGACACATGCCAAGCAACCTTAGTCACCCACGCGAAGTCAGCCCCCTCATGCTCCACCTCCACCACTGCATCAGCGCCCGCTCCTTCCGCCCCCTGTGGATGCTTGAAGAGCTGCAACTCCCCTACCAGCTCCACATGCTGCCCTTCCCGCCGCGCGCCAAGGCGCGATGGTTTCTGGACGAGAACCCGCTGGGCACGGTGCCGCTGCTGGTGCAGGGCGCTGCGCCGAATGAGGTGCGCATGACCGAATCGGCCGCCATGTGCCAGTACCTGGCCACCACGCACCCTGACGCGGGGCTGGATGTGGCACCCACGCACCCGGCGTATGGCGCGTACCTGAACTGGCTGCACATGAGCGATGCGACGCTCACGTTTCCGCAGACGCTGGTACTGCGCTATGGACGCTTTGAGCCCGCAGAGCGCAAGCAGCCGCAGGTGGTGGAGGACTACACGCGCTGGTTTCTGGCACGGCTGCGGGCGGTGGAAGCTACCGTGGCGCACAGCGACTACCTGTGTGCGGGCCGCTTCACGGCGGCCGATGTGGCGGTGGGGTATGCGCTGCTGTTGGCTCAGCACCTGGGGCTGGTGGAGCAGTTTGGCCCGGCCACGCAGGCCTATTGGCAGCGGCTGCAGGCGCGGCCTGGCTACCAGCGGGCCATGGCAGCGCAAACGCGTGCGGCAGAAGAACAAGACGTGCCAACCACCCCGGCACCCGACACACGGCCTTGAACGGCTGTGGGTGCGACTGCGGGTTCTTCGTGCCCCCTCGCGCCTTTACCTTCTTGGCGGCTCCCAGCCAGTTCGCGCAACGCAGAGTGGTCTACCGCTCAATCCTGCGCCTGCAGCCGTGCGGGTGGTGCAGGTGGCACCGCCGCCCCCTTCAGCGACTGCACCAGTGCTTGAAACTCTGGCGAATGGCGCAGCACGCTGCCCCCGGCTTCGATGAGCCCCGTGACTTCGTCCGGTGCAATCGAAAACGCCGTGGGCACTTGCAGCAGCCTGCGGCGGGCCACGGCGTCTGGGGCGTCGCGCAGGTTGACGGGGATGACGTGGACCTCGGCATCGTCGGCAAACGCATCAAAGCCGCCGCGTGCGCCCTCGGCCAGGGATTTGCGCCAGCGCTGGGTGATGTCGCGCAGAAACTCCTGCGTCTCACGGGTGGAGCGCGAACCGGCGCCAAACAGCAGCGTGTCCACCACCTGCGCAATGTTGGGCACGGTGTCCTGCGCATCGATGTGGTACGAGGGATCACGCTCGGCATTCACGGTGATCAGCACCAGCTTGCGGATGCTGCGCGGGGGGATGCCGACCTCGCTGAACGTCTCGCGCAGACCGCCACCAGCCATGGCACGGTCAAGCAAGCGCTGCACGCCCAGGTTGTCGGCCAGCCCGCCATCGACCAGGTGGATGTAGGGCCTGCGTTCTGCGTCCTGGTAGCTCACCTCGTGCGCACGGTACAAGCGTGCCCGGTAGTCGTTGGCAGCAGCGCGCTCAGCGGCGACGGTGGTGGTGCGTTGGCGCTCGGGGCATTGATCGGCGTAGTTGCGCAGGGTGACGGGGCTGAGCAACAAGGGCACGGCCGAGGAAGCCGCCACCGCAAACGACAAGGGCACTTTGCGCAGGTCGGAGCAGATCAACGCAAACTGCTCCCAGGTGAACTCAAACCCCGTGCCCAGCGACATGTCGGTGGCGGTGATGAAGAGCTGCGGGTGGCGTGGGCGCTTTTCCACATCGCCAAAGGTGCGCCCTTCGTACAGCTCGTCCAGGCGGCGGGCCAGCAAGTGGGTGCGACCCAGCCAGGGCGAGGTGAGGTCGATCAGGTTGCCGGGCCGCAGGGCCTGGGTGATGAGGCTGTTCTGAAAGTTCTGGCGCAAAAAATCTTGCTCAAAGCGCGGCAGCCCCTCGATGCCGTGCGCAGCAAAGTAGGCGGCCACAATGCTGCCGCCCGACACGCCACTGACCACATCCGTCGCATCCAGCAGCGTGGTGGGCTGACCGTCCCATTCAAAGCGGGTTTGCTGCATCTCCGTCAGCACCCCAAAGCCAAACGCCGCAGCGCGCGCGCCGCCGCCCGACAAGGTCACGGCCACCAAGATGGAGGGGTCGCGCTCGGACTTGCGCAGGGGCACGCTCTGGTCCTCTGCGGGCAAGGGCTCGTTGACCCAGGGCCGCACGGATGAGCAGGCACTCAAAAGCCCCAGCCCCACGATGAGCGCTGAGTGGGCCATCCAACGCCACAGGGGGCTCAGGCGCGGATGGGTGTTTGTGTGAAGAGGCACGTTGGCAAGCCGGTGAAACATGGAACGGCTGCGCTCAGCAGCCCAGCAACGCAGGCAGATCGGCCATGCTGCGAAAGACCTGCACAGCCCCTGCTGCGCGCAGTGCGGCGCCGTCGTCCAGCGGGGCGTAGGCAAACACGGTGGCACCGGCGGCCACACCGGCCGTGACACCGGTCACGGTGTCTTCCACCACGGCACAGCGCTGCGGCGGGGTTTGCAAGGCGGCGGCAGCGGCCAGGTACACATCGGGGGCGGGCTTGGTGGCGGGCATTTCGTGGCCGCTGAAAATACGGCCGTCAAAAAATGGGGTGAGCCCCACCTTGGCCAGTTGCATCTCGACCTTGAGCCGATCGGCCCCCGAGGCACAGGCGATGCGCCCGTTGTGGTGGGCGTGCACCCGCTCGATGGTGGGGTGGATGTGCTCGATGGCCGTGAGGCGCGCCTCCAGCTCGGCGTTGCGCCGCGCGTAGAACGCGGCCATCCAGGCGTCCGTCAGCGGCTGGCCGGTGTGCAACTCGATGCGGGCCGCCTCGCCGCGCACCGTCTTGCCGATGAAGATGTCCATGCATTCCTGCGCACCGATGGCCCAACCAGCCTCGTTGAGCATGGCGCACAGCACGCCGTTGGTGATGGGTTCGCTGTCGACCAGCACGCCATCGCAGTCAAACAATACCGCGTCAAATTGCATCATCCGTTCACACTCGCTTGTACCCGTGGGGGATGCCCGTCGGGAGGGGGTTTTCAGTTTGGGGGGTTGCCTGCAGGCTCTGCCATCCGCTCACACAGGCCCGTGGCTTGCGCGGCCTCTCGGCGTGCCAGCTCGCGAACACCGGGTACTTCAGGGACCTGCAGGGCCGACGCGGGAGGGCCGCACCATCGCATGGCCCAGTATGCACCGGGCTTGGCGCGGCGCAGGATGTCGGCACGGGCCTCTTGCGCCTGGCGGGCGTCACCCAGCCGCTGCATGACGGCCCACCGGTCCAACTGCCACAGCGCATCACGCCGGGGCGACGCCGCATTGCGGGCGGACTGCAGCCAGGCCTGCCAGTGGGAGCGCAAGCTGGCAGGGTCTTGGCGGGCCATGGCAGACCACACCAGTGTCTCCAGCGCCCGATCTTGCAGGTGCACCCAGCTGGCGGTGACCGGCGCAGGCACCTGCGCCAGCACCTGCTGGGTGAGGGGCACCGCACGATCGGTAGCCCCTTGGTCCAGCAGCAGCCAGGCCAGGTCCAACTGCGCATCGGCACGGCCCACACGCGCAGCCAAGGCGCCGCGGCTGCGGTCGCCTTCGGCGGGGGTGGGCCAGGCATCCACATTGCGCTGCAGCAGGCGCTGGGCCTCTTGCTTTGCCTCTTGGGCATCACCTTCACCTGCCTGCTGCATGCGCCAGCGCGACAGGACGGAGCGCGCCGTGGCCGCGCTGTAGAACGAGGGCGAGAGGCCAGAGCGTGTGGCAGCGGGTGGGCCAGCGGGTGGCGCGGCGTCAGCCGCCTCCCACAGGGCCAGCGCGCGTTGCATGCGCTCGATGGATTCGTTCAGCGAGGCCGCGCTGTGGGCCAACGAGGACTCGGCCCGGGCCTGCCACAGGCGCAGCGACGCATCGGCGTCCGCAGGCATCTCGGCCAGCAGGCGCAGCCCCCAGGCGCGGGACTCTTGCGGGTCTTCCGTGGCCTGCAGCAGCCCCAGCAAGGTGCGCGCCCGCAGCGGGTTGCTGGCAGGCAGTGGCTCTGCCAGTGCCCAGGCCTGTTGGTAGCGGTCCAGCGCGGCCTGGGTGTCTTCCAGCTCCAGGGCATCGTCTGCCGCCTCCACGTACAGCGGCAAACGCTGAGACTCGGGCAGGGTGTCGGTTTTTTCGAGGCGGCGCGTCCATTCCTCGGGGGTGACAAAACCGCTGGCAGATGCGCTGTAGGTGGGTGGGGATTTCTCATCGACCACATCGGGCAGGTACTGGGGCGCCGAGCGCGCCGCCATGAACAAGGGCCCAGCCCCCGTGGCCCACAACGCCGCTGCGGGCAAAGCAAGGCAAGCCAGATACAGCGCCAAACCTGCCAGGGTGCCAAGCAACCCGAGGCGCGTGCCCTGCAGCTCGGGTAGCAAAGCCCGCACGGCGCCCAGGCGCTGCGCGAAGGACCAGCGGGCAAACTGGGGCTGCTGGAGGGCGGTGAACACCCGGGTCGCAGCCTCGGCCTCGGTCAAGGCCTGCCCCGCTGCGGGGCGTGGCACCTGGCGGTCCACCCGCATCAGCCGCCAGTGGTAAGGCAGGCCCATGGCCAGCAGCCCCGCCAGGGCCAGCGTGATGGCATCGTGCAGCAACCAGCCCAGGGCCCCCAACGCCACCATGCCTGCGAGCACAAAGACAAAGCGCAAGACAGGCCAGCGCACGAACAGCAGCGACTCCACCACGCGCCCGCCGTCCAGCGGATGCACGGGCAGCAGGTTCAGGTAATTGATGATGAGGCACATCAGGACAAAGTCCGGTACCCACGCAGACGGCGCCAGCCAGCCCTTGGCCAATGCGCCCATCAGCCCCATGGCCAGCAACAGCCCTGGCACCGGCCCGGCCAGGTACACCGCCAGCTTGTTCCAGGTGGACGCGCTGGGTTTGTGGCCCAGGGCCACACCACCGAGCCCCGGGATGAACAGCACCGAGAGGTTGCGGTAGCCCAGCGTGCGCATGGCCAGCCAATGTCCACCTTCGTGCGAACCGATGACCACGAGCAGCACCAGGGCGCTGCGCCAGCTCATCAACACGCCCCCACCAGCACAAACAGGGCGGCCGTGGCGCCCAGTGCCAGCCACTTGCGCCGCGGGCGGGCGGCCACCTCGGCCTGGTGCGACTGGTGTTGCGCAAAGGCCTGCAGGTCTGCATGCAATGCTGCGTCCACACCCGCTGGCGAGGCGGTATCGGACAAAGGAGCCGCGGTTGCTAAGGAAGCGGCAGGCACTGGCGAGCGCGCCATCACCTGGGCGGCGCGGCGCATGCCACGCACCAGCGTGGGCGCCTGCCGCAGCGCGGCCCATCCGCGCATGCGCCACAGCGGCAAAGTGGGTGCGGCGGTTTCGCTGAGCGGGGGCGCAGCCACCGGTGCCGAGATCGGTGCCGTGAAGGGGGTGAGGTAGCCACGGGCCTGCCCCTCGGGCAGCATGCCTTGCAGCAAGCCCAGGCACACCTCGCGCACCGCAGCCACATCGGTCACGGGCTGTCGGCCTGCAGCGCAAGCAGCCTCTACGCGGCGCTGGTGTCCGGCCCAAGCCTGGGGCACGGATGGCAGGTAGTCGTCGTGCACCCGCCAGGTGGCAGGCCACCACAGCAGAAAGTGGCGAAAGCAATGCACCGTCAGGTCATGCGGCCCAGCATCGGCCCACACGGTGGCCCACTGGAACGTGCAGGCGCGCCCGGCCTCGGGCAAGGTGGAGGGGGACACCTGCAACTGCGTGCGCCCGTCGGCCGACACATACACATCGCTGTACACCCAGGGCATGCCCGCAATGCAGGCCGTGGGGCTGCACTGCAGGCTGTAGCTGTAGGTGAACCCCATGGCCATCACATCGCCCGCTGCGGCATCGAGAATGCCCCGGTGCGGCGCAGGCACGGCAGCGCGGTCCAGCACCTGCACGGCCACGGGCTGCAGCCGCAACTGCGCGAGGCTGCGGGCCATGGCCAGCCACATCCACAGGGGCAAGGCCACGGCAAGCAAGGCTGCCGCAGCGGCCACGGTCATCCAATGGTTCATTCCATCCCTCTCACGTTCTCTGGGCGCACCGGTGTTTCCCGGCGTCACCATGCGGGCTGTGCAGCCCCATCCTGATCACCAAGCGCTCAGCGGTGATCTCCGTCCACATAAAACCACCGCCCGCCTTCGCGCACAAAGCGGCTGCGTTCGTGCAAGCGCACGGCGCGGCCGCCCAGGCGGTGGCGGGCGACGAATTCAACTTCAGCGTGGTCGGCGTCTTGCACCCAGTGGCCGCGCACTTCCAGGCCCAGCCACTGCGTGGCCGGGTCAAAGTCGAGCGATTCGGGGCGGTGGCTGGGGTGCCAGGTGGCCTGCAGGTAGTCGGTACGCTCACGCACAAAGGCGGTGTAGCGCGAGCGCATGAGGTGCTCTGCGTCAGGGGCACTCTGGGTGTCCCAGTGGTCCAGGTAACGGCCGCAGCATTCGGCATAGGCCACGGGTTGGGCCTTGGCACCCGTGCCTTGCTGGCGGCCACAGGGGCAGGCCGCTGTGGCAGGGGCCGCTTTCTTGGGGTTCAACGCAAGGCCCCAAACACCTTTTGCAGAATGGCGCTGCCCGCGCCTGCGGGGTTCTGGCGGATCTTGCGCTCTTCCTCACCGATCATGAAGAACAGGCCGTCCAGCGTTTTGCCGGTGACGTAGGTGGCGAGGTTGGACTCTTCGGGCTTGAGCAGGCCAAAGCTGGCGGCCTTGCCCGCGAAGGCGTTGTACTTCTGGGTGAGGCCCACCTTCTCGGTGGCCTGGTTCACCACGGGCAAAAAGCGCTCGGCCAGCGGGGCACGGGTCTTGGTGACGAAGAACTGGGTGACGGAGGTATCGCCGCCCGCCAGGATGTTCTTGGCGTCGGTCACGCTCATGGACTGCACGGCACCCACCAGCAGATCCTTGCCCATGGGCACGGCGGCCTCGGCTGCGCGGTTGATGGAGGTGACCAGTTCATCAATGCGCTTGCCCTGGCCCATGGACTTCATGACCTTGGCCGCGTCTTGCAAGTAGCCCGGCAGGCCGATGCGCACCTGCGGGTTGCCCAAAAACCCGTCGGTGCGCCCGAGCAGGGACACCGCTGCCTGCGCGCCTTGCGCCAGTGCGGCCTTGAGGCCGCTGGAGGCGTCGGCATTGGTCAAGTCGCCCAGCGACAGGGCCCAGGCACGGGAGTAAGTAGCCAACAACAGGGCACCCAGCGCCCCTGCGCTGGCTTGGTGGAAATGGCGGCGCTGCATGGTGGGGGTCTTTCAGTGGAGGTGGACAACACACTGGCGGCGCGGAGGGCGTCAGTGCGGCAAACAGGGCTGATTTTCGCCGAGAGGAGCCAGGCCCTAGACTGGCATCGCCAGACAAGGTGCAACAAGGAGTAGTGCGATGTGGCAAATGAGCGTGCCGTGGTGGGAGTTTGTCGTGCGGGGCATGGTGGTGTATGTGTTCCTGCTGGTGTTTTTGCGGCTGACGGGCAAACGCCAAACCGGGCAGTACGCGCCCTTTGACTTGGTGCTGCTGCTGGTGCTGTCCAACGCGGTGCAGAACTCGATGAACGCAGGCGACAACTCGCTGGTGGGCGGGCTGATCTCGGCCCTGACGCTGATCGGCTGCCATGTGGTGCTGGCGCAGCTGACCTTTCGCTCGCCCTGGCTGGCCCGGTGGGTGGACGGCACGCCCCAGGTGCTGGTGGACAAGGGGCAGGTGAATGAGCGGCTGATGCGCGAGGAACTGATCACCGCCGACGACCTGGGCGCCGCCTTGCGCGCCAGCGGCTGCCTGGCATTGCACGAGGTGGAGCGCGCCACCATCGAGACCAACGGCCAGATCACGGTGGTGCTGAAGCCGCGCAGCACACCCTGAATATTCAAACAAAATGGCTGCTAGCGCTTATTCAACAAGCGCTAGAAGCTATTAAATCAATAGCAAATACTCTGCAAAGGGAGGGCCTTAGGCCAGCGCACGCTGGATGAGGATCTTCTGCACGTCGCTCGTGCCTTCGTAGATCTGGCACACGCGCACGTCGCGGTAAATGCGCTCCACCGGGAAGTCGTTCACCACGCCGTAGCCGCCCAGCGTCTGGATGGCAGCGCTGCACACGCGCTCGGCCATCTCGCTGGCAAACAGCTTGGCCATGGCGGCTTCCTTCAGGCAAGGCTTGCCCGCATCGCGCAGCGCGGCGGCGTACCAGATGAGCTGGCGCGCGGCCTCGATCTGCGTGGCGCACTCGGCCAGGCGAAAGCCCACGGCCTGGTGGTTGAAGATGGCGGTGCCAAAGCTTTCGCGCTCTTTGGAATACGCCAGCGCCACGTCGAACGCGCTGCGCGCCATGCCCACGCTTTGCGCGGCGATGCCAATGCGCCCGCCTTCGAGCGCGCCGAGCGCAATCTTGTAGCCCTCGCCCTCGGCACCGATCAGGTTCTCGGCCGGGATGCGGCAGTTGTCGAAGTTGATCTGCGCCGTGTCGCTGCTGTGCTGGCCCAGCTTGTCTTCGAGCCGCGCCACCACATAGCCGGGGTTGCTGGTGGGCACCAGGAAGGCGCTCATGCCCTTCTTGCCCGCGCCCTTGTCGGTGACGGCGATGACGATGGCCACATGGCCATTCTTGCCGCTGGTGATGAACTGCTTGACGCCGTTGATGACGTATTCATCGCCCTGCTTCACTGCCGTGGTGCGCAGCGCGGACGCGTCGGACCCCACATGCGGCTCGGTCAGGCAAAACGCGCCCAGCATCTCGCCACGCGCCAGCGGCGTGAGCCAGTCGCGCTTTTGCTGCGCGTTACCGTAGCGCATGAGGATGGCGTTGACGGGGCAGTTGGTCACGCTGATGGCGGTGCTGGTGCCGCCATCACCCGCCGCGATCTCTTCGAGCACCAGCGCGAGCGTGAGGTAGTCGAGGTTCGCGCCACCGAACTCTTCGGGCACGCAAATACCGTAGGCGCCGAGGGCGGCCAGGCCCTGGTGGGCTTCTTTGGGGAAGTGGTGCTCCTTGTCCCAACGCGCGGCGTGGGGCCACAGCTCGGTTTGGGCAAAGTCGCGCACGGCGTCGCGGATCATTTCCTGGTCTTGGGTGAGCAGCATGGTGGTTTGTCTCCAGAGTTTTTATATGTGATGAGGTGGTTGCGGCGGCGGCCTACCAGTGGCTGGCACGGCGGCCGTCGTGGTGCAGCAGCCGCCCTTTGTCTGCAGCAGTCACGCTGGCCAGCGTGTTGCGCAGGCCACGCACGCTGTCCTCCACCGACAGCGGCGCGGTGCCGCCGCCCATGTCGGTCTGCACCCAGCCGGGGTCGATGGTGACCAGCGTGGCGCCGGGGTAGTTGTGCTGGGCGGAAGCCACGGCCATGTTCAGCGCCGCCTTGCTGGTGCGGTACAGCCACGATTCGCTGTTCGGCACGCTTCCGATCTGCGACATGGACGATGAGAGGAAGGCAAACACGCCGCCCGCATCCGCGACCAAAGGTGCCACCTGCGGGATGGCCTGCATGGCGCCCAGCACGTTGGTGCGCATGACGGCATCAAAGTCTTGCTGGGTGGGGGGCGTCAGGGCGTTGGGGCGGCGGATCACGCCCGCCACGTACAGCGCCAGGTCGAGCTTTTCGCCGTCCAGCTGCCAGGCCAGGCCGCTGACGCTGGCGGGGTTCGCCACATCCACCGTGAGCACGTCAGCGCCCAGGGCCTGCACGCGCTCGCGCCCGGCGTCGTCGCGCACCGTGGCGATGACGCGGCGGCCCGCTTCGGTGTACTGGCGCACCAGTTCCAGGCCAATGCCGCGGGATGCGCCGATGATGAGGATGGATTTCATAGGTGAATTGGAATGAAATAAGGCTCTAGCGCTTATTCATCAAGCGCAAGCAGCTACAAATATAGGAGCATTTGCAACCATGCCATCGCATGGGGACACCGTTCGACGCACCACTCGCAGTCCACAAAACTGGCACGGCCCAGGCGAGGGACACCTGGCAAGGGCCGCCCCGCAGCGAGGGTGTCGTCCCCCTGCAGGGGCTGAGAGGCGCGGCTCCAAACCTGCCTGCGCAGGTTTGGACGTCCTCGAAGAGCAACCGCCTCTGGCGGCTGCACCGAGGCGCCGAAGGCGACGCAGGGGGTGCACCATGTCACGCATCGCCCAGTTGCTGCTCTTGCGCCAGTTGGGCGCGGTAGCGCTGCAGCATGGCGGCGTGGGTTTCGGGCTCGGTGGCCAGGCCGATCTGGTCGTGGATCATCTGGTTCATGGACGGCAGCACGCTGCGGTCCACCTGCGCATCGGCCTGCCACAAGCGCGAGCGCATGAAGGCCTTGGAGCAGTGCAGGTAAGCCTCGGCCACCTGCACTTCAATGACCAGCTTGGGGCGCTGGCGCTCGCTAGCAAACAGATCGGTGAAGGCGGCCTCATCACGCAGCCGGGCCGTGCCATTCACGCGCAGGGTTTCGTCCACGCCGGGAATCATGAACAGCAGGCCGATGCGCGGGTCGGCCAGCAGGTTGGTCAGCGTATCGAGCCGGTTGTTGCCACCCGAATCGGGCAGCAGCAGGGTGTGGGCATCGGGCGCTTTGACAAAGCCTGGGGCACCGCCGCGCGGCGAAGCATCGAGCAGCGCCCCGCCCTGCCCGGCGTGCTCACTCTGCGCCGTGGCCGCGCCGGCGGAGGCCACCACGCAAAACGGCGAGAGGGCGATGAAGTGCCGGCAATGGGCGTCCAGCAACGGCTGTTGTTTGCGCAGGGCCCGCTCGGCGGGTTGGGCATACAGGCGGCGCAGCTGCTCCAGGGTTTCGATCATGGGGACTCCAGCGTTCAAACCGTGACGGCAAGCGTGGCACGCCCACCAATGGACAAGGGGATCAGGACAGGTAGCCCGCGTACTCAAAGTAGCCCGACCATGCGGGGTCAAACCCCACCTTCAGCTCCAGCGAGGCGGCCTCGTCACGCAGCAGCAAAGGCGCCAGGGTTTGCTTGGCCAGTTGCTCATCGCTCACGTAATACAGGGCCTGGCGGCGGCCAGCGCGCATCAGCGTCATCGCCAAGATGCCC
The DNA here is from genome assembly GCF_003669015.1 of Acidovorax sp. 1608163. Lineage (NCBI taxonomy): Bacteria > Pseudomonadati > Pseudomonadota > Betaproteobacteria > Burkholderiales > Comamonadaceae > Acidovorax > Acidovorax sp. 1608163. The sequence continues at coordinate 672,952 of NZ_CP033069.1, read as the reverse complement.
AGTTGCGGCACCTGCAGCAGCGTGGCGGCCTGGTCGTGCAGGTCTTGCACGGCGGTGAGGGTGTCGCTGTCGGGCACGGCCAGGTCCAGCGTCAGGGCGTAGGCCAGGTCGGCACGCATGGCCACGGCGTTGGCGCTGGTGTTGATCATCACCACGCCGGTCTCCTGCGGGCCTTCGCTGCCGTCCGCGTCCTCGTCGTCTTCGACGTCGTTGCCTTCATCGTCCACCGCGCAGTTGAACTGCAGCTCCAGCCCATCCCAGGCAGGCTCGCCCGTGGGAAAGTGGCCAGTGCGCCCCAGGGTCTGCACCCAGTAGGCGTCGAACACGGGCTGCAGCTGGCTCAGGGGCGTCCAAGTCACGTCCTGGTCGTAGTCTTCGCCCACAAAGTCCACCGCGCCCACCTTCACAGAAAAGTCGAATTCACCCAGCACATGGTCCATCATGATGAAGGTCATGTGGCGGGCGTGGTCCTCGAAGTCGTGCGGAATCTCGCGGGCAAAGCGCAGCTCCAGCGCCACCTGGCCGTTGTCTTGCTGCAGGGCCACCAGCACGTCGTTGGTGGACAGCTCAAACCCGTCCATGCCAATCGGAAAGTCAGGGTGCTTGCTGCGCTCGCGGAACGCCGTCACGCGGTAGTGCGCCAGCTTGGGCGCGGCAGCCACCACCTGCGAGAGCAGCGGAAAGTTCTCGATGCTGCCGTGGGCGGTGACGATCAGCTCGATCACCTCATCGTCGGGCCCGCCCTGCATCTCCAGCGCCAGGCCCTGCACATGGGGCGTCAGCAGGTCGTTGGCCTGCTCAACGCGCTCGCGCAGCGGCACGGCCTGGAGGGTGGCTTCGGCGGCTGCGAAATCGCGCCAGAACGCGGCGATGTGGGGAGTGGACGGCATGGGGTTCCTGAGGGGGTGAAAACCCGTAGTATTTCAGAAGCAGCAGCCCACTCCGCGCGGGATGGGCTGCTTTACATCAAGGCCGGCGGCGGGCCGTCACACCAGCTCAATGGCCATGGCGGTGGCCTCGCCACCGCCAATGCACAGCGTGGCCACGCCCCGGCGCAGGCCACGGGCCTGGAGGGCATGGATGAGCGTGACGATGATGCGCGCGCCGCTGGCACCGATGGGGTGGCCCAGCGCACAGGCGCCACCGTTGACGTTCACCTTGTCGTGGGGCAGGTTCAGCTCTTTCATGAGGGCCATGGGCACCACGGCGAAGGCTTCGTTGATTTCCCACAGATCCACATCGCCCACCTGCCAGCCCGCCTTGGCCAGCACCTTGTGCGTGGCGCCCACGGGCGCGGTGGCAAACCACTCGGGCTCTTGCGCATGCGTGGCATGGGCCACGATGCGGGCCACAGGCTGGCTGCCCAGCTGCTGCGCGGTGGACTGGCGCATGAGCACCAGCGCCGCAGCGCCGTCGTTGATGCTGGAGCTGGAGGCGGCGGTGATGGTGCCGTCTTTCTTGAAGGCGGGCTTCAAGGTGGCGATCTTTTCGAGCTTGACCTTGCCTGGGCCTTCGTCCACCGACACCACCACCTCGCCCGCGCGGGTCTTGACGGTGACGGGCACGATCTCGGCGGCGAATGCGCCGGATTCTGTGGCTGCCTTGGCGCGCTGCACGCTGGCGGTGGCAAAGGCGTCTTGCTGCTCGCGGGTGAACTGGTACTTGGCAGCGCAGTCTTCACCAAAGGTGCCCATGGAGCGGCCAGCCTCGTAGGCGTCTTCCAGGCCGTCGAGCATCATGTGGTCAAAGATGCGGTCGTGGCCCAGGCGGTAGCCGCCTCGGCCCTTTTGCAGCAGGTAAGGGGCGTTGGTCATGCTTTCCATACCGCCCGCCACCATCACGTCGTGCGTGCTGGCCAGCAGCATGTCGTGCGCCATCATGGCGGCCTTCATGCCCGAGCCGCACATCTTGCTGAGGGTGACGGCGCCCGCTTCTTTGGGCAGGCCGCCCTTGAAGGCCGCCTGGCGCGCAGGGGCTTGGCCCTGGCCCGCCATCAGGCAGTTGCCAAACAGCACCTCACCCACGGCACCGGGGGCAATGCCCGCACGCTGCACGGCAGCCTGGATGGCCACGCCGCCCAGGTCATGCGCGGCCAGCGCAGCAAAGTCGCCCTGCAGCGCGCCCATGGGCGTGCGCGCGGCGCCGGTGATGACGATGGGGTCTTGGTGGGCGGGGGCTTGAGGTGTCGGCATGGAGGTCTCCTGTTTTAAAAAGTGGAAAGAAGCATGGGGAACTGCGGTCGGTGCGTGCGCACCATTCAGGCGGGGGCGTGCACAAAACGCCGCTCCTGGTCGTAGGGAAAAACGTCGATCACATGGCCGGCCTGGATGCGGGTTTTGTGCGCCTGCCAGAAGGCGGCATCCAGCAGGTCGGCGTGGTGCTGCATAAAGGCATCGCGCACCACGGGCTGGGCCAGCAGAAAGGGGCCGAAAGTTTCGGGAAACACATCACGTGGGCCCACCGTGTACCAGACCTCGCCGCTCATCTCGTCCTCTTCGCTGCGGGGCGGGGGCACGCGGCGGAAGTTGCAGTCGGTGAGGTATTCGATCTCGTCGTAGTCGTAGAACACGACCTTGCCATGGCGGGTGATGCCGAAGTTCTTCCACAGCATGTCGCCCGGGAAGATATTGGCGGCCACCATGTCTTTGATGGCATTGCCGTACTCGACCACGCAGCGCTCGATCTGTTGGCGTGCATGCGGGTCATCAGGGCCTGCGTCCAGTGCCTCTTGCAGGTAGATGTTGAGCGGGATCATGCGCCGCTCGATGTACAGGTGCTTGATGATGACTTCGGTCTGGCCATCGCCATCGCGGTCGCTGATCTCCAGCTGGCTGGGTGCGAATTTCTCGATCTCGGCAATCAGCTCGTCGCTGAAGCGGTCGCGCGGAAACGCCACCTCGCTGTATTCGAGCGTATCGGCCATGCGCCCCACGCGATCGTGCTGCTTCACCAGCAAATACTTGCCCTTGACCTGTTCGCGCGTCGTGTCCTTTTGCGGCGGGTAGTAGTCTTTGATGAGCTTGAAGACGTACGGGAAGCTGGGCAGGTCAAACACCAGCATGACCATGCCCTTGATGCCGGGCGCAATGCGGAACTGGTCGGTGGAGTGCCGCAGGTGCTGCAGAAAATCGCGGTAGAACAGTGTCTTGCCCTGCTTGGCCAGGCCCAGCGCGTTGTAGATTTCGGCCCGAGGCTTGCGCGGCATGAGGCTGCGCAGAAACTGCACGTAGGCGCTGGGCACTTCCATATCGACCATGAAGTACGCCCGCGCAAAGCTGAACAGAATTTGCAGGTCTTCCTCACCAAACAGCGCGGCGTCGATGGTCAGTTGGCCCTGGTCATCGTGCAGGATGGGCAGGGCAAAGGGCACCTCGGTGAAGCCATTGATGATCCGCCCCACCGCGTAGGCGCCCTTGTTGCGAAAGAACAGGCTGGTGAGCACCTGGATCTGGAAGTTGGCCCGCAGCTTGACCTGCGCCAGCCGGGTTTGCATGGCGGCCAGCACGTGGCGCGTGTCGCGCTCCAGATGGGCAAAAGCGCGCTGCAGCCCGAAGTTCTCGACAATGGTGATCAGCGTCTGGTGCAGCGTATCGCGCGAGGGGTAGTAGGCGCGGTAGGTGGGCTTGGCGGTGGGCTCGTCGCTCTCGATGTATTCGGTGCTGACGGCCGGGCGCACAAAAATGAAGTCGTTCTGAAAATGCGTGCGGTGCAGTATCTTGCAGGTGACCGAGTTGAAAAACGTCTCGGCCAGCTCCGGCTGGTGGTGATTGACCAGCAGCCCGATGTAATGGAGCTTGGCCTGATGCCAGACGGCCATGGGCTGCGCCCCCGCACCAAATTCTTTCTCCAGCCGCCGCACGCATTCCTTCACGCGCAGGTCGTAGAACTCGATGCGTTCGCGCTGCGCCCGCTGCTGCCCCAGCCAGTCGGCGGTTTCAAACCGGTGCTTGGCGCGGGCCGATTCGGTGCGAAACAGGCGGTAATGGCGGTTAAAACCATCCATCATCGCCTTGGCGATGGCATAGGCCTGGGGAGAGTCGAGCCGCTGGGGAAACATGGCAGCGCAGGTAGGGGCTGATCGCCGGATTGCCCAGGGCCCGTTCTGGCGCCTTAACCCCGCCGCGTGGCAGCCACGCCAGCGATGGCCGCGCGGTACAGGGCGTCCAGGCCTTGGGTGCTGTCTACCGTCATGTGCAGGTTGTTGATGAGCCCGTCCTTGAGGCCATAGCACCAGCCATGCAAAGTCACCTTCTGGCCACGGCCCCAGGCGTCCAGCATCACGGTGGTCTGCGCAATGTTGACCACCTGCTCGATGGCATTGAGTTCGCACAGCACATCGTGGCGCCATTGCGGCTCCACCGAAGCGATCAGGTCGCGGTGGCGGTCACGCACGTCCGTCACGTGGCGGATCCAGTTGTCTGCCAAGCCCACGCGAATGCCCTCCAACGCCGCCAGCACGCCACCACAGCCGTAGTGGCCCACCACCATCAGATGCTCCACATGCAACTGGTCCACCGCATATTGGATGGTGGACAGGCAGTTGAGATCGGTAGGCACCACCACATTGGCCACGTTGCGGTGGACAAAGACCTCGCCCGGTTCCAGCCCCGTGATCTGGTTGGCCGGCACCCGGCTGTCGGAACACCCCACCCACATGTACTTGGGCTTTTGCTGCGCCAGCAAGCTGGTGAAAAAGCCGGGCCGCTCACGCTCCATCTGAGCCGCCCAGGCGCGGTTGTGTACAAACAGGTCGTCGATGGATGTAGGCATGGTGTCCTTTTAATGTGTCTTGTTTTGGAATGGGTACTTTGAGTTTGTGAGGCAAATGCCAGAAGAACAGCCCCACGAAGGCAGCTCTTCCGCAACTCCACAGCACCAATCACGCACTCATGCGGGCAAAATTTTCAGCGGTGGGATTACCGTATAGAAGCCAAATTGGCTGGTGCATGCTGGTTACCTTGTGCAGCAGCTGCCTCAAAAAGTTTGCGCGCTCGCGGAATATCTTTGTTGACCCCATTTCCTGTCATCAACAAATAGCCTAGCTTGTTCTGCGCCCAGTCATCGCCCAAAGCTGCCGCTTTCTCGTAATCAGGAATTGCGTCTGGCAAGCGATTCAGGCTCTCTTTGGCCCAGCCACGCCTCGCATAAGCTCTCTGTGCATCCGGCTTTAGCACCAAAAATTCACTCACAGAGTCGATCACTACCGCCCAATTCTCTAGGTCATAGGCGGCGCTCGATAACTTCCAAAGCGCGTCGGAACTTGCGCACAGGCTTGCGGCTTTCCTGTAGTGCACGATGGCTTTTGTGTTCTCTTTGGACATGCTGTAGAAATAGTCCCCCTGAGTCATCTCCGCCTTCCACTGCAGGGCACGTCGCCGCGCCGGTGCCAGCGGAGCCTTCATAGCCCGCTCCACAAGGAAGTCAATATCCTCAGGATGTCCACCCCAACGCTGGTCCAAAGCCTTGATCGCCACCCAGCGAGCAGACAAATTGGCGGGATCTCGTCTTTCCGCTTCCTCTATCCAACCAAGGGCGGCGGGTCTACCACCAGTCGCACGTGCAATCTGGATCAGGCCGGCTATCGCTAGGGGCGAGTTGGGTCGAATTTCCAACGCCACCTTGAGATCAGTGAATGCCTTCGCAAACTCTGCACCCATCGCGGCGAACTGCTCAGAAGAAGTCTGGTTTGCAACCGCACTGCCCCGCTTTTTATAAGCAACCCCTATGTGATAGTTTGCGCGGACTATGCGCGCCATCAAATGGCGAGGCCGCTCTGCAATCCATTGCTTCAAAATCGGATCAAACGATGCATCGGCCGAAGACACGGCTCCATCAATCAACAAAAAAAGGGCGAGATCGCTGTACTGACCAGCTTCGTAACGTTTGAGCCGGTCTTCCAGAGCATCCTCCAACCCCTTGAAGTTCTTCGTTTGTATCAATTCACGCAACTGCGCAACAGAACGGTTGTCGACCAGGGATTCAGGCGATGGGTCACAAGACTGAATCGCCTGTGCTCGGGATAGCAAGGGAAATAGGAGCGCTAAAACTATCCAGTAAATTCTCACGTTTTCTCCATGCCAAGGTCCGAGCGGAAACTACATTGTCTCTGCGAACAGTTCCCGTCCAATCAGCATGCGCCGGATTTCGCTGGTACCGGCGCCGATTTCGTACAGCTTGGCATCGCGCCAGAGGCGACCCAACGGGTATTCGTTGATATAGCCGTTGCCGCCAAAAATCTGCACGCCTTCGCCCGCCATCCAGGTGGCCTTTTCGGCGCACCACAGAATGACGCTGGCGCAGTCCTTGCGCACCTGACGAACATGGTCCGTCCCCAGCATGTCCAGGTTCTTGGCCACGGTGTAGGCGAACGAGCGCCCCGCCTGCAGCACGGTGTACATGTCTGCGACCTTGCCTTGGATGAGCTGGAACTCGCCAATGCTTTGACCAAACTGTTTGCGGTCGTGAATATAGGGGATGACGTTGTCCATCACCGCCTGCATGATGCCCAAAGGCCCTCCAGTCAGTACGGCACGTTCGTAGTCCAGGCCGCTCATGAGCACCTTGGCGCCTTGGTTCACCCCGCCCAGCACGTTCTCGGCGGGCACTTCAACGTCCTGGAACACCAATTCACCAGTGTGGCTGCCGCGCATGCCGAGCTTGTCGAGCTTTTGTGCTATGGAAAACCCCTTCATGCCTTTCTCGATCAGGAAGGCCGTGACACCGCGCGCGCCCAATTCGGGCTCCGTCTTGGCATAGACCACCAGGGTGTCGGCGTCCGGGCCATTGGTGATCCACATTTTGTTGCCGTTGAGCAGGTAGTAGCCGCCCTTGTCCTCGGCCTTGAGCTTCATGCTGATCACGTCCGAGCCCGCACCGGGCTCGCTCATGGCCAGGGCGCCCACGTGCTCACCGCTGATGAGTTTGGGCAGGTACTTGGCCTTCTGCGCCCCATTCCCGTTGCGATTGATCTGGTTCACGCACAGGTTGCTGTGTGCGCCATAAGACAGCCCCACCGAGGCGCTGGCGCGCGAGATTTCCTCCATCGCCACCATGTGGGCCAGGTAGCCCATGGCGGCGCCGCCGTACTGTTCAGGCACGGTGATGCCGAGCACGCCCAAGTCGCCCATTTTGCGCCACAGGTCCATCGGAAATTGGTCTGTGTGATCGATCTCCGCAGCGCGGGGCGCAATTTCCGACTGCGCAAAATCCCGCACGGCATCTCGCAAAGCATCGATGTCCTCACCCAGTTGGAAGTTCAAACCAGGAAGGTTGGATGGAAGGCTCATGGGGTTGTCTCCTTATCAGAATGGTTGGTGTCAATCACGCAGTTGCTCGCGCCCCGCTACCGCCATCAAGGTGCAGCCCATGGTGGCAACGAGCTTTTCATGCCCCGCCTGCAGCGCAAAGGCATGGCCTTCAGATACGGTGATCGTACGCCCAGACTTCAGCACACGACCTTCCATGCGAAAGCACTCTCCCGAAGCGGGCGCCAGCAGATTGATCTTGAACTCGATGGTGAGGACCGCAACCTCCTCAGGCATGAGCGTCAAGGCGGCATAGCCGCAAGCGGAATCCAGAGCAGTAGAGACGACGCCAGCGTGCAAAAAACCATGCTGCTGGGTCAGTCCGGCAGCCCAGTCCAGCTCGATATCGACCGAGCCCGGTGCAATAGCAGCCAAGCGAGCGCCCAGCGTTGCCATCGCGCCTTGTTTGCGAAAGCTGTCTTCAACACGGGACCGGAATGATGTACACCGAGGCTCAAACTTAGAAGCGGTCACGAAAGCACCATGAATTGACGTTTACGTAAACGTCAATTATGAATCATTTTTGCTTTTCTGACTTCAACAACAAAGCACGCGCCTCTTTTTCGTGGTCTCGGACTTCTTCCAGATTGGCCTGGAGGTCTGCCAATTGCGCCTCCAACTGCTTGCGATGGACTGCAAGCACATCCAAAAATTTTTTCAACTGCACGCCCGTATCTCTGGGACTGTCATACAGATCGATGATCTCTTTGGCCTCCGTCAGGGAGAGGCCTAGACGCTTGGCCCGCAGTGTCAAACGCAGACGCGTTCGATCACGCGCACTGTAAATACGCGCCCGCCCCCCACCCCTGTGCGGTCAGGCTGCAACAAGCCCATGTCTTCGTAAAAACGGATAGCCCGTGTAGTGAGATCGAACTCTTTGGCGAGCTCGCTGATGGTGTAGGTGTTGGCCATGCTGAAGGAAACCGTGTCGCGGAGCCCAAAAGCACCACTCGGTTCAAATTGACGTTTACGTTTTCGTCAATGCTATAGCAAAGCGGACGATGTAGCTGGAGTAATGCCGTGAGCAGTCGGCTGAGCGGCTTTGATCCCTTCACCGAGCAGAAGTTAGCCTGCCGGAGCAATGTCAGCATATGGCCATCCGAGGTTGGGGATAGTGTTCATTTCGATAGCCCCAAACGCAAAACCCCCCAATCCGTTGGGACTGGGGGTATTGGGGCTATAAGAGCCTGACGATGACCTACTTTCACACGGGAACCCGCACTATCATCGGCGCAAAGTCGTTTCACTGTCCTGTTCGGGATGGGAAGGAGTGGTACCAACTTGCTATGGTCATCAGGCATAACTTGGTGCTGGGCTGTTCGTGGAACAGCCTGGCGAATTCATAGAGTTTGGAATCAGATTTTATGTGTTTTGACTGCGTCAACTTGGCATAACAATCTTTGAGCTTTTCACACAAGCATGACTGCTTGAGCGTTGGCTATCAAAGTTATAGGGTCAAGCCTCACGAGCAATTAGTATCAGTTAGCTTAACGCATTACTGCGCTTCCACACCTGACCTATCAACGTCCTGGTCTTGAACGACTCTTTAGGGGGCTCAAGGCCCCGGCAGATCTCATCTTGAAACGAGTTTCCCGCTTAGATGCTTTCAGCGGTTATCTCTTCCACACTTAGCTACTCGGCAATGCCACTGGCGTGACAACCGATACACCAGAGGTGTGTCCACTCCGGTCCTCTCGTACTAGGAGCAGGCTTCCTCAAATCTGCAGCGCCCACGGAAGATAGGGACCAAACTGTCTCACGACGTTTTAAACCCAGCTCACGTACCTCTTTAAATGGCGAACAGCCATACCCTTGGGACCGGCTACAGCCCCAGGATGAGATGAGCCGACATCGAGGTGCCAAACACCGCCGTCGATATGAACTCTTGGGCGGTATCAGCCTGTTATCCCCAGAGTACCTTTTATCCGTTGAGCGATGGCCCTTCCATACAGAACCACCGGATCACTATGTCCTGCTTTCGCATCTGCTCGACTTGTCAGTCTCGCAGTTAAGCACGCTTATGCCATTGCACTATCGTCACGATGTCCGACCGTAACTAGCGTACCTTCGAACTCCTCCGTTACGCTTTGGGAGGAGACCGCCCCAGTCAAACTGCCTACCATGCACTGTCCCCGATCCAGATAATGGACCTAGGTTAGAACCTCAAACACACCAGGGTGGTATTTCAACGTTGGCTCCATGAGAACTAGCGTCCTCACTTCAAAGCCTCCCACCTATCCTACACAGATCTGTTCAAAGTCCAATACAAAGCTACAGTAAAGGTTCATGGGGTCTTTCCGTCTTTCCGCGGGGAGATTGCATCATCACAAACATTTCAACTTCGCTGAGTCTCAGGAGGAGACAGTGTGGCCATCGTTACGCCATTCGTGCAGGTCGGAACTTACCCGACAAGGAATTTCGCTACCTTAGGACCGTTATAGTTACGGCCGCCGTTTACTGGGACTTCAATCAAGAGCTTGCACCCCATCATTTAATCTTCCAGCACCGGGCAGGCGTCACACCCTATACGTCCACTTTCGTGTTTGCAGAGTGCTGTGTTTTTATTAAACAGTCGCAGCCACCGATTTTTTGCAACCCCTTTGGGCTCCCTCTGTACGAGTTCACCTACTTGGGGCATACCTTCTCCCGAAGTTACGGTATCAATTTGCCGAGTTCCTTCTCCTGAGTTCTCTCAAGCGCCTTAGAATACTCATCTCGCGCACCAGTGTCGGTTTGCGGTACGGTCGTCAATAGCTGAAGCTTAGTGGCTTTTCCTGGAAGCAGGGTATCACTCACTTCGTCTGCAAGCAGACTCGTTATCACCCCTCATCTAAGCCCGGCGGATTTGCCTACCAGGCACGACTACAGGCTTGAACCAACATATCCAACAGTTGGCTGAGCTAACCTTCTCCGTCCCCACATCGCACTATTGATCGGTACAGGAATATTGACCTGTTTCCCATCAGCTACGCATCTCTGCCTCGCCTTAGGGGCCGACTCACTCTACGCCGATGAACGTTGCGTAGAAAACCTTGCGCTTACGGCGAGGGGGCTTTTCACCCCCTTTAACGCTACTCATGTCAGCATTCGCACTTCTGATACCTCCAGCATCCGTTACCAGACACCTTCACAGGCCTACAGAACGCTCTCCTACCACGTGCAATAAATTGCACATCCGCAGCTTCGGTAACTGGCTTAGCCCCGTTACATCTTCCGCGCAGGACGACTCGATCAGTGAGCTATTACGCTTTCTTTAAATGATGGCTGCTTCTAAGCCAACATCCTGACTGTTTTAGCCTTCCCACTTCGTTTCCCACTTAGCCAATTTTAGGGACCTTAGCTGGCGGTCTGGGTTGTTTCCCTCTTGAGTCCGGACGTTAGCACCCGGTGCTCTGTCTCCCAAGCTGTACTCGTCGGTATTCGGAGTTTGCATAGGTTTGGTAAGTCGCCATGACCCCCTAGCCTAAACAGTGCTCTACCCCCGACGGTAATACTTGAGGCACTACCTAAATAGTTTTCGGAGAGAACCAGCTATTTCCAAGTTTGTTTAGCCTTTCACCCCTATCCACAGCTCATCCCCTAGTTTTGCAACACTAGTGGGTTCGGACCTCCAGTACCTGTTACGGCACCTTCATCCTGGCCATGGATAGATCACTTGGTTTCGGGTCTACACCCAGCGACTGATTCGCCCTATTCGGACTCGATTTCTCTACGGCTTCCCTATTCGGTTAACCTTGCCACTGAATGTAAGTCGCTGACCCATTATACAAAAGGTACGCAGTCACCCTTGCGGGCTCCTACTTTTTGTAAGCATGCGGTTTCAGGATCTATTTCACTCCCCTCCCGGGGTTCTTTTCGCCTTTCCCTCACGGTACTGGTTCACTATCGGTCGATTACGAGTATTTAGCCTTGGAGGATGGTCCCCCCATATTCAGACAGGATTTCTCGTGTCCCGCCCTACTTTTCTCTAACTTAGTACCACACGTCTGTTTTCGCATACAGGGCTATCACCTGCTATGGCCGAACTTTCCATTTCGTTTTGCTAACAGTCGTGCTATCACTAGAAGGCTCTTCCGATTTCGCTCGCCACTACTTTCGGAATCTCGGTTGATGTCTTTTCCTCGAGCTACTGAGATGTTTCAGTTCACCCGGTTCGCTTCGCATACCTATGTATTCAGTATGCGATACCTCTTGCGAGGTGGGTTTCCCCATTCAGAAATCTCCGGATCAAAGCTTATTTGCCAGCTCCCCGAAGCTTATCGCAGGCTATCACGTCTTTCGTCGCCTGTAATCGCCAAGGCATCCACCACATGCTCTTAGTCACTTGACCCTATAACTTTGACATCTCTTTCAAGATATCGCCATTATTTTCAAGGACTTGCCAGGTCTTTCACCTGACGCGTTATGCCGTAATGTGAATAATTCCTCGACTCCAGGTATTTCTACCTTTCATCTGAGAACATTCGTCATTACTGAATTTCAATCAGCTTTCGCTTATTGAATATTCGTTTTGACGCAATCAAAAAATTGTCATCAGAGGCACGGTCTGCACTAAACCTTTACGAATGTGCAGTTTCCTCTGACAACTCTGATTCGACTCTATGAATTTTTAAAGAACAGCCGATTGATCAATCGATATTGATCAACAACAAAGTGGCCTTTTGCAAAGCCGCTTTGGTGTTGAAGTCCTATGCTTGTTGGTGGTGGAGGATGACGGGATCGAACCGACGACCCCCTGCTTGCAAAGCAGGTGCTCTCCCAGCTGAGCTAATCCCCAATTTCCTCTCACGTATCCGTCTATTGGAATATGGTGGGTCTAGTTGGGCTCGAACCAACGACCCCTGCGTTATCAACACAGTGCTCTAACCAGCTGAGCTACAGACCCATTCCGCCTTCTTGCGAATGACTTCGCAAGTCAGCAGCTTGTTCCAACAACCGATAAGTGTGGGCGTTCAATATTGAATGCAGTTTTCCAGAAAGGAGGTGATCCAGCCGCACCTTCCGATACGGCTACCTTGTTACGACTTCACCCCAGTCACGAACCCTGCCGTGGTAAGCGCCCTCCTTACGGTTAGGCTACCTACTTCTGGCAGAACCCGCTCCCATGGTGTGACGGGCGGTGTGTACAAGACCCGGGAACGTATTCACCGCGACATTCTGATCCGCGATTACTAGCGATTCCGACTTCACGCAGTCGAGTTGCAGACTGCGATCCGGACTACGACTGGCTTTATGGGATTAGCTCCCCCTCGCGGGTTGGCAACCCTCTGTACCAGCCATTGTATGACGTGTGTAGCCCCACCTATAAGGGCCATGAGGACTTGACGTCATCCCCACCTTCCTCCGGTTTGTCACCGGCAGTCCCATTAGAGTGCCCTTTCGTAGCAACTAATGGCAAGGGTTGCGCTCGTTGCGGGACTTAACCCAACATCTCACGACACGAGCTGACGACAGCCATGCAGCACCTGTGTTATGGCTCTCTTTCGAGCACTCCTCTATCTCTAAAGGATTCCATACATGTCAAAGGTGGGTAAGGTTTTTCGCGTTGCATCGAATTAAACCACATCATCCACCGCTTGTGCGGGTCCCCGTCAATTCCTTTGAGTTTCAACCTTGCGGCCGTACTCCCCAGGCGGTCAACTTCACGCGTTAGCTTCGTTACTGAGTCAGTGAAGACCCAACAACCAGTTGACATCGTTTAGGGCGTGGACTACCAGGGTATCTAATCCTGTTTGCTCCCCACGCTTTCGTGCATGAGCGTCAGTACAGGTCCAGGGGATTGCCTTCGCCATCGGTGTTCCTCCGCATATCTACGCATTTCACTGCTACACGCGGAATTCCATCCCCCTCTACCGTACTCTAGCTATACAGTCACAAATGCAGTTCCCAGGTTGAGCCCGGGGATTTCACATCTGTCTTATATAACCGCCTGCGCACGCTTTACGCCCAGTAATTCCGATTAACGCTTGCACCCTACGTATTACCGCGGCTGCTGGCACGTAGTTAGCCGGTGCTTATTCTTACGGTACCGTCATGGACCCCAGGTATTAACCAGAGTCTTTTCGTTCCGTACAAAAGCAGTTTACAACCCGAAGGCCTTCATCCTGCACGCGGCATGGCTGGATCAGGCTTTCGCCCATTGTCCAAAATTCCCCACTGCTGCCTCCCGTAGGAGTCTGGGCCGTGTCTCAGTCCCAGTGTGGCTGGTCGTCCTCTCAGACCAGCTACAGATCGTCGGCTTGGTAAGCTTTTATCCCACCAACTACCTAATCTGCCATCGGCCGCTCCGTTCGCGCAAGGCCTTGCGGTCCCCTGCTTTCATCCTTAGATCTTATGCGGTATTAGCAAAGCTTTCGCTTCGTTATCCCCCACGATCGGGCACGTTCCGATGTATTACTCACCCGTTCGCCACTCGTCAGCATCCGAAGACCTGTTACCGTTCGACTTGCATGTGTAAGGCATGCCGCCAGCGTTCAATCTGAGCCAGGATCAAACTCTACAGTTCGATCTTGATAAATTTAAAGTCTTTCGACTTAACTCATAAAAACGGAATTGAAGTGAACTTCACTTCTATTCTCATGAGCGTTTGTAGTGCTAAGCACTAGTTCCAAAGAACTTGGCACTCGCCATCAAACGCCCACGCTTATCGGCTGTATATTTTTAATGAACCGGATCACAAAGCAACCGAAGTTTTCTTTATTTTCCCGACTTAGCTGCAATCAGCTGAGCCTTGAATTCTAGCACAAGTTTTAAAGTCCTGTCAAACTTGAGGGTCTTTGCAGTTTGCAGCAATTACCCTTTTCAGAACAACCACCGCATTTAGCGCAGCCTTTGATTGTACAACAGTTTTTAACCCGCCGACAACAAAAACCTAACTTTCTGCAATCCCCTTCGCCACCTTAACAATCTAAACCGTCTCAGTAGCGAAGCCCTCTATCATAGCACCGTTTTAGAGACTCAAACAAGTCAGCAAGAGATTGTTAAGAACCTACTCCGCAAATCCGGCCACCCCTAGCAGCAGACAGAGCGCCGCCTCAGAGGGTGAATCGAGTGAGCCACTCATAATTCAGGCCTTATGGCACTCATCACACTCATCAATGCGCAACTGGCCTTCGGCCACGTTGCATTACTAGACCATGCAGGCTTCTCTCTTGAGCAGACGGAGCGTGTAGGTCTGATTGGCCGCAACGGCGCAGGGAAGTCGTCCTTGCTCAAGATTCTGGGAGGACTGGCAAAGCCAGATGACGGCAGTCTGCAGGTACAGCAAGGCGTACGCATTGCGTATGTGGCACAGGAGCCCATCCTAGACGCCGAAGCTACGATCTTCCAGGCAGCCTCCGCCGGCTTGCAGCGAGTGATTGCCATACGGGAGCAGTACCTGGCAGCCGAGGAAGGTGTGGACCTGGACGCCCTGCAATCAGAAATTGAAGCGTTTGATGCCTGGAACTGGGAGCAGCGCGTGGAAGAAACTCTTCAAAGACTTCACCTTCCACCCGAAGCGGTCGTGGGCACTCTTTCGGGAGGAACCAAGAAGAGAGTGGCGTTAGCCCAGGCACTCGTGTCACGCCCAGATGTATTGCTGTTGGATGAACCGACCAACCACTTGGATCTGGACTCCATTGAGTGGCTGGAAGATTTGCTGCTGGACTTTCCGGGCAGCGTAGTCACCATCACACACGATCGGGCATTCCTTGATCGGATTGCAACCCGGATTGTGGAGTTAGATAGAGGCCAGCTGCGCTCGTATCCTGGCAACTTCGCTCAGTACCAACTCCAGAAGGAAGAGCAGCTAGCGCAAGAGGCCGTCATCGCGGCCAAAGCCGACAAACTGCTGGCACAAGAAGAAGTGTGGATTCGCAAAGGTGTGGAAGCAAGACGCACCCGAAGCCAAAGCCGAATCAGCAGACTGGAAGCGTTGCGCCAGAAGCGTGAAGCACGGCGCGACGTGGTGGGCAGCGTCAAAATGGACGTCGCAACCGGATCAGGCAACGGATATCAAGGCAAGATCGTTGCAGAACTCACTAATGTGGGCAAGGCATTTGGCCCCAAACAGATTGTCCAAGGCTTTACTGGCACTATTTTGCGCGGCGACAAAGTCGGCTTGATCGGTCCCAATGGTGCGGGCAAAACCACCTTGCTGAAACTCATTTTGGGCGAACTCCAACCCGACGAGGGCAGCATCAGGCAAGGAGCCAATCTTCAGATCGCGTACTTTGACCAAATGCGCCATGCCATCAATCTCGATGCGACGCTGGAAGACTTCATCAGCCCTGGCAGCGAGTGGATTGAGATTGGCAATCAACGCAAACACGTCAAAAGCTATCTCAGCGATTTCCTGTTCTCACCAGCCCGCGCTCATTCACCGGTGAGTTCACTCTCAGGGGGAGAGCGCAATAGATTGCTTCTGGCAAGACTGTTTGCACGGCCAGCCAATGTCCTGGTGCTGGACGAGCCTACGAACGATCTGGACATCGACACCCTGGATCTGCTGGAAGAGCTGCTAGAAAGCTATCCGGGCACCGTCTTCTTGGTCAGCCACGATCGAACCTTTCTGGACAACGTCGTCACCAGCACCATTGCATTCGAAGGCAACGCTCACTGGCGGGAGTACGAAGGCAGCGTTCAGGACTGGTTGATCCAATCCAAGCGTGCCCGCGCTCAAGCACCCGCAGACAACAAAAAGGTTTCTGCGGAGATTCCAGCTCCAACAGCAGTCCAGGGCTTATCCAATAAGCGCGAGCAGCTATCAAAAAAGAAGCTGAGCTACAAAGAGCAGAAAGAACTGGAGCAACTACCGGCGACCATCGAGGCGCTAGAGGCAGAACAAAAGATGCTGAACGAGCAGCTTGCCGATGGAAGCCTGTATGCATCTGATGGGATCAAGGCAACAGCAATGATGACAAGGGTCGCAGCCATTGAAGAAGAGCTGCTCTTGGCACTAGAGCGCTGGGAAGCACTGTCTGCCTAGCCCTCAAAGCACTTGGCAACCAAACTACTCCACCGATTGCCAAGTGCTTTTTCTCACGCACTCGGGCGATCATGCCCGATGGACCGCTCTCCGGATCAAATGCGGTGCAGCACCCGATCCGAAGAGCCCCTCAACTTGGTCAACAGCGCGCCCGCAATTTGGCCCAGCGGAAGAACCTCATCCGCAGCGCCATGCGCTATGGCCTCTCTAGGCATGCCAAACACAATACAACTGGCCTCATCCTGCACATAGTTGTAGCTGCCAGCGTCCTTCATCTCTCGCATCGCAGCGGCGCCGTCATTGCCCATTCCGGTCAACATAATGCCAAAGGCGTTGCGCCCAACCACTGCAGCGGCTGATTTAAACAAGACCTCAACGGAAGGCTTGTGCCTATTGACGGCAGGTCCGTCATCAACGACAGCTACGTAGTTGGCGCCACTGCGCGCCACATGAAACTGCTTTCCGCCGGGCGCAATATAAGCATGCCCGGGCAATATCCGTTCACCGTTCACCGCCTCTTTCACAATGATCTGGCAAAGCCCATTGAGCCTGGCGGCAAAACTGGTGGTGAAGCCTGGCGGCATGTGTTGTGTGATCACAATCGCAGGGGAATCCGCAGGCATCTGCACCAAAACCTCTTTGATGGC
Source organism: Acidovorax sp. 1608163 (assembly GCF_003669015.1). Taxonomy (NCBI): domain Bacteria; kingdom Pseudomonadati; phylum Pseudomonadota; class Betaproteobacteria; order Burkholderiales; family Comamonadaceae; genus Acidovorax; species Acidovorax sp. 1608163. The sequence continues at coordinate 656,033 of NZ_CP033069.1, read as the reverse complement.
TTCAGTCCCGCCTGTGGATGCACCAATGCAGATGAGCTTTTCAGTGGACAGACGTCCCAGCAACCCCATGGCAGACACGGGGGCTGCAGCGGCCCCGCCCGCATGCAGAGGCGCAGGCGCCTGAGCAGGCGTCTCGCGGATGGCGCCACGGCGCACTTGCGCAACAGCAGCAACACGAATTTTGTCCACAATTTGCTCGGCCAGATCATTCAAACCATTGGCCAGCCCCACACGCGGCTTCGCAACAAAATCAATGGCGCCCAACTCCAGCGCCTTCATAGTCACTTCAGCGCCCCGCTCTGTCAGCGTGGAGATCATCACAACAGGCATGGGACGCAAACGCATCAACCGCCCCAGGAAATCGATGCCATCCATCCGGGGCATTTCAACATCCAAGGTAATCACGTCAGGATTGAGTTCCCGAATCATTTCTCGTGCGATCAGAGGGTCGTTGGCTGTTCCAATGCACTCCATATCACGCTGGCGGTTGATGATCTCGGCAAGCAGGCTACGAACCAGAGCCGAGTCATCCACAACAACCACCCGAATTTTCTTACTCATCAACTCGACCTTTTATCAAAACAAGTCCACAGAGCCACCCGCATTGCTCTTGGCGACAGTGGCAGCATTGCCCCGAACTTCTTGCGCGACATCTGGATGGGCATGGGCCAATCGCTTGACCATCGCCTTGCCAGTGACCGGGAAGAAAACCACCTTCCTGGGATAAATATCGAGAACATCTTCAGAAACAATCGGAATTCTCTCCGTGTGCAGGTAATTCAGTACGAAATTTGTATTTCGCTCACCGACATTCATTGTCGTGAAATTATGCATAACCTGCGCGCCACCAAATATCTTGGCCTGCATTGTTTCTCGCCGAGCGCCCAACTTCAGCATTTCATTGATCAACACTTCCATTGCATAAGAACCGTATCGACCAGATGAGTCAGCCATATCTCCATCAGGAAGCATAAAGTGATTCATGCCACCGATGTGTGCACGACTGTCCCACAAACAGGCAGCAATACATGACCCCAAGACAGTCATGATCACCATATTCTCATTGGCAACAAAATACTCGCCGGGCAACACCTTGACAGCATTGTGCTGAAAATGATGATCCAGGTAGAAAAAAGATGCTTCACCAGGGCGTTTAGGCCGGGCCTTTAATTCATCTAACGAAGAGTCCCTTGCAGCCCCTCCAGCAGAATAAATATCCGCACTCAATGGTGCTATTCGCGGAGCTCTACGCCGCTCAAGGCCAGCCTGAGATGCCATTCCAGCAGCACCAGAACTGGAGGGTACACCAGAGTGAAAGTTGGTCATGGGAACGGTGGCTTTATTGTTCAACAAGGTCAACGGCGTTCATAAACCGTCTTCCCCCGCAAAGTAAAAAGATCCTTGGATTCGCTGAAATTTTCAGCGTGCCCGACAAAAAGCATCCCACCTGGCTTCAGTACACGGTGAATTTTTTCCAGAACGCGCCTTTGCGTCGGAGCATCAAAATAAATCATGACATTCCGACAAAAAACCACATCAAAGGGCTCTTTGAAAGGCCAATCGTCCCTGATCAAATTCACGCTCATGAAGTCAATCAACCGACGCAACTCCGGCTTGACTCGCACCATCCCTGAATTAGCGCCTTTTCCTTTCAAGAAAAACCGCTGCATCTTGTCTTGGCTAACCCCCTTCATGCTGTCAAGACGATAAACCCCATTTCCAGCAGTTGCCAAAACTTTGGAATCAATATCGCTGGCAACCAATTTAAAAGAGGGGTTTGAACCCAGCGCTTCAAAGGCCGTCATGACAATAGAATAGGGCTCCTCACCAGTAGATGCAGCGTTGCACCAAACCTTCCATTGAGTTCCCGAGGGGCGGCTTTGAAGATGGGAAGCAAATATTTCAAAATGATGCTGCTCCCGAAAAAAAGCTGTGAGATTTGTCGTCAACGCATTGACAAATTCCTGCCATTCAGGGCCATCGTTGGTTTCAAGCCAGCTTAAATAGTCATGGAAACTAGCATGTCCCGTCTCTCTCAAACGGCGGGAAAGCCTGCTATAAACCATTGCATGTTTTCCATCATGCAAACTAATTCCCGCACGCTGGTAAATCAGTGATTGAACTCTGGCGAAATCAGCATTTGTCCACACAAACTCTCTGCCCTGTGCAAGAGGTCCAGTGGATGCTGCACCATTACCCTCTACATCAATTCGAGCAACGGGTGCACGGGTGTTTTTTAATGCGTTAGTGGCTTGGGGCATATTTCATCCGAAGGGAATATTTGCTAGCACATATTTCTTGCCAATCACAAGCAAGCCAACACAAGCCCTTTCATCTGCACCACGTGCAGACAAGTAAATTTCACAAATTACTCGTCAACCGTGACCAACCCCATATCGACACCAGACATCAGCTTTTCAATATCCAGAAGAATTAGCATCCGCTCTCCCACGGATCCCAGTCCCAAGATGCAACTGTTATCAATTGCACTTTCAATATCGGGTGCAGAACGAATACTATCCGCAGTCAACTCCATGACATCACTCACAGAATCCACAACAATTCCGACGACTCTATTGCGCAAATTCAAAATAATAACAACAGTAAAACTATTGTAATCTGCCTGCGCGCAATTGAATTTGAGTCGCATATCAACAATAGGAACGATAGTTCCTCGAAGATTCACGACCCCTTTAATGAATGCGGGGGCATTTGCGATACGAGTTGGTTGCTCGTATCCCCTGATTTCTTGAACCTTCAAGATATCAATGCCGTACTCCTCTTGATCCAACCGAAAAGTCAGATACTCCCTGGCCCCAGCTGGAGCCACATCTGCAGTTTTTCCAACAACACTCATAACAGCTCCTCAAATTGCGATCAAAACCAAATTCACTGACCACAATTTCTATTTAATGCCTCGCCCGGCGAACCAAGCCACCCGTATCCAAAATCAATGCAACGGTTCCATCGCCCAAAATAGTGGCACCAGATACATTTGGAACCTTGCGGTAATTAGATTCGAGGTTTTTCACCACAACTTGGTGTTGTCCAAGCAATTCGTCTACAAGCAGCGCAACACGACTGCCATCGGCCTCCACCACGACCATAATATTGCTTGATTTATTCAAATCAAATCGTGGGACCTGGAATATTTTCTCCAGCGCGATGACAGGCATATATTCATCACGAACTTTAACCAGTTGGGAGCCTTGCGCAACCGTACTCACATCATCAGCATTGACCTGGAAAGACTCAACCACAGAGGAAAGCGGCAAGATATAAACCTCTTCTCCGACCCCAACCGACATCCCATCCATGATGGCCAGTGTCAATGGAAGGCGCACGGAAACCTTCATGCCATAGCCTTCTGCTGAGTCGATTTCAACAGAGCCATTGAGTGCGGCGATATTCCGCTTGACAACATCCATACCGACACCGCGACCAGACACGTCCGTAACCTCTTCGGCTGTAGAGAATCCAGGGGCAAAAATCAGCTGCCACACTTCTGAGTCCGTCATCTGATCAGATACATCAAGCCCACGCTCTTGGGCCTTTTTCAGTATCTTTTCACGAGACAAGCCCCGACCGTCATCGCGGACATCAATCACAATCGATCCGCCCTGGTGGGATGCCGACAAAGTGATCGTCCCATGCTCAGACTTGCCTTTCGCCAATCGATCTGCAGGCAATTCAATCCCATGGTCACAACTATTCCGGACCAAGTGCGTCAAGGGATCTGTGATTTTCTCAACCAGTCCTTTATCCAATTCAGTGGCTTCACCCAAAGTCACTAAATCCACTTTTTTACCCAGTTTGTTCGCCAAATCTCGCAACATCCGAGGGAAACGGCTGAACACAATAGACATAGGGATCATGCGAATCGACATGACCGACTCTTGAAGGTCTCGGGTGTTGCGATCCAGATCTGCCAAGCCAGCTAGCAATTGTTGGTACGCACCAGCATCCAAACCCCGGCTGTTCTGCGCCAGCATGGCTTGTGTAATCACCAACTCACCGACGAGGTTGATCAGTTGATCCACCTTGTTCACGGCCACACGAATGGTTGTTGACTCCATCTGTGCTTGTGATGGCGCCTTTTGCTCGGACGACTTAGGCGCCACGGCCTTGGCGCGGGGTGCTTCATCTGCCACAGGAACCACAGCGTGTGCGACCTCTGCAGCGGCAGCGGGAGCTCCCGGTGCATCATTAAAAAACCCATAGGCCACGTCGGTATCGGACGCTGCTACAGAGACCATCTCTGCGTCAGGCAAAGCGGTGACCGCCGCGGCACCAGCATCAACAAAACGGACTTGATCTTTGGACACATGGAAAGCAAAGAGGTCAAGCAAGTCTTCAGTGGAGGACGTTGTCTCTACCGCAAACACACGCATGTCAGGAACTGCACCCGAAATATCCTGAATGGAGCCCAGCCCCGCAATGTCACGGAACAATTCTTTGATCGCATCAGCTTGCTCCAGACGCTCAAGCGGTCCGATGTGAATCTCCAGTTGCCGAATCTGACCAGGGACATGAGGTGCTAACGCTGGTGCTGCGGCTACAACCGGGGGAGCAGCAACGGGAGCCGGAGCAGAAGCAGGCGGAGCCAAAGGCATTGAATCAGACGGAGGAAGGCCTGCAGCAAGGTCACTGATGCGCTTTACCAAAGCAGTGGTGGAGACAGCTTCACCTTGTCCACCAGCCTGATGCCGGGCCAGCAAACTGCGAGAGGCATCCGCCGACTCCAGCAGAACGTCTACCATTTGTGGAATGGGCTGAAGCTCGTGCCGGCGCAGCTTGTCGAGAAGCGACTCCATCTGATGGGTCAACTCAGCCACATCAGAAAAGCCAAAAGTTGCAGCCCCCCCTTTATGGAGTGAGCGCATCGGAAAATACCGTTGAGTTCTTCATCATTGGCGTTGCTTAAATCCAGATCCAAAAGCATTTGCTCCATTTGGTCTAGATTTTCCCCAGCCTCTTCGAAAAAGATCTGATAGAACTGACTCAGATCAAAATCAGCGCCTGACCCAGATCCTTCTTGGTAGGTTTCTGCCATGGTTGGCTCCTATTTGATTTTCTAAATTAGGCCGCTTTAGCGGATTACCTTTTGAATCACTTCAATGAGTCGATTGGGATCAAAAGGCTTAACCAACCACCCCGTAGCACCCGCAGAGCGTCCTGCCTGCTTCATTTGGTCACTGGACTCGGTTGTCAAAATCAAAATAGGAATGGTTTTGAACTTTGGATGCTCACGGAGTTTTCGCGTAAGGCCGATACCGTCCAACCTTGGCATGTTCTGGTCCGCCAAAACCAAGTGAATGTCATGGCTTTCCGCTTTTTCAAGGGCATCTTGCCCATCCACCGCCTCCACCACGTGGTAACCCGCACCAGTCAAGGTGAAAGACACCATTTTTCGCATGGATGGTGAATCATCTACGGCAAGTATCGATTGCATGTAAGGCTCCAACTGACTTGAATATTTAGGTTAGCCAATAACGTGACGATCAGAATAAATCGACGGAACCAGCATCCATTTCGCTCTGTGTAACAGGGTTTGGCCTGTCGGGCGCCATTTCGGCAAAGGGTGCAGCTTCTTCACCTTCCTCTTGCCCCATGGCCTCTGAAGCAAGGCGAAAAGCACAGCCTTGTAATACCTTGGTGGTGTGCCAAATCAACTGAGATGCCATGTCCTGAAACTGCAATTCAGTCACAGCACTGCGCAAGGCATTCTTCGCAGCCTGCAGTTCAGGGGAGTCTGCAACAAAGGAGTCCGTCAAAACAGCATTGGCCTCGCCAAAGCGTTCGAGCAAGTTGTCTGTTGCATGGCTAAGCAGCCCTTCCAAGCGGTGCAAGTCGTGCATGACCACCAGCAACGAGTCCTGGAGTTCAGCTGCCACCATGACAGGAACTTGAACCCCTGGCCCTCCAGGCGTTGTTAGCGTAGATTGCATCGTTTCTCCATCGCAAAAGCAGCCACAAAGCACGCGCGTGCCATCAAAGACGGCGTTTTATGGACATTTTGCTACTAGCAAGCCCAATTGCCTGAACTTATTGGACGCTGGGCAACCAACCCCCTCAATCGGACAAACACCCTTGTTTGTTCCAAAATGTATCCTATGATAACGCCCCTATGGTCACGATAGCACCAGAGCAACAGCTTCAAATACTCCACCTTGAAGATTCGCTTGCTGATCAAAAACTGGTGCACCGCGTCATTCTTCGGTCTTACCCCTCGGCAGCAATCACACCGGTTGACTCTCTGGATGCCTTTGCGGCACTTGTTTCCCTGAGGTCATTCGACATCATCCTAGCGGACTACAGGCTCAACGGGTTTACGGCGCTTGATGCATGGCAACATGTTGCGCAATTGCATCACCGCCCCCCCTTCGTTCTGGTTTCAGGAGCGGTTGGCGAAGCTGCTGCGGTCGATGCCATGCACCTCGGCATCGCCGACTACCTTCTCAAAGATGACATTGGCCGACTCCCCCATGTCATGGCGCGCGCCATTGAAGTGCACCAAGCCAATAAAGACCGCGAGCTGGCCGTGGCAGAGTTGGCAGAGTCTCAAAAACGGCTGGCGGCTTTAGCGGAGCACTTACAGACATCCATTGAGCAAGAGCGCGCAGCCATCGCACGCGAAATTCACGATGACATCGGCGGAGCACTGACCGCAGTTCGCTTCGACATCGCATGGATAGGTCGGCACGCGACGACCGACGCCATGAAAGAGCATGCAGCGGCAGCCACAGACATGTTGCAGCATGCTGTGGGTGCCAGCCAGCGGATCATGATGAACTTGCGCCCCCCGGTACTGGAGCAAGGGCTAGCCGCGGCGGTCAAGTGGCTGGCATCAGGTTTTGAGAGAAGAACAGACATCCCGGCTCACGTGCGCCTCAACAAGGAAGACATCCATGTCAGTCCAGAAATCCAACTGGTGGCGTACCGCACCGCCCAAGAGGCACTGACCAATATCGGCAAATACGCGCAGCCCAGCAAAGTGAGCATCGACTTATCCGACTATGAGGGCATCCTAACGTTGGAAATTGCAGACAACGGGTGCGGCATGGGCCCCGAAATGCGAACCAAGCCCAAAGCCTTTGGACTCAAAGGGCTTCAAGAAAGGGCTCGCACTGTTGGCGGCTGGCTGGATATCAGCAGTCAGCCCACAAAAGGCACATGCATCACGCTGACAGTCCCGCTAACATCGTCACCAACAAAGTACCAAGAGGGGGAAGTTTGTGGCGATTAATGTTGTTCTGTGCGATGACCATGCCGTACTGCGTCGGGGCATCCGCGACACGTTGATTGAAGCCCATGACATTCAAGTCACAGGAGAGGCTGGCAGCTACTCAGAGCTTCGGGAAGTTTTGCGTAGCGCGCCCTGCGACGTTTTGCTCCTTGATCTCAACATGCCTGGCCGCAGCGGGCTGGAAGTGTTGGCAAGCCTGAAAGAGACAAATTCGGAGATCAAGGTACTGGTGGTGTCCATGTACCCAGAAGACCAATACGCACTGCGCTGCCTCAAAGCAGGCGCCCAAGGGTATGCCAACAAGGCAGGGGATCCCGTGGCACTGATTGCAGCGGTTCGCACCGTCATGCAGGGACGCAAGTATTTGACTGCCGAGGTAGCGCAGATGCTGGCAGAAAGTCTTTCGCAGCCTGTGCAAGAAACACCCCACGCTGCACTGTCTGAGCGCGAACTGCAAACACTCATCAAAATTGCATCAGGCCGTCGCCTGTCGGATATTGCGGAAGAACTGATGCTGAGCCCCAAGACGGTGAGCGTCTATCGATCCAGGGTCCTTGAGAAGCTGCAACTCACCAACAATGCGGAACTGACGGTGTATGCAATACGCAACCAACTGGTCTAGCAGACGCGTGGCAGCGTGCAGCAAGCGCCCTGTATCGGTCAGCCGCGAACGAGAGCTATCTCTGTGCGGCAAAAATATCTACCGCCTGCTGCATGAGTGTCAAGATAGGCTGCTCGAGCATGGGTAAGGTGGCTGTAATACCGAGCATCCCGACCGTGAGTGTCACAGGGAACCCCACGGCATAAATATTCATCTGTGGCGCAACACGGGATATCACCCCCAACGCAAGATTGACGAACAGCAGCAAGGCAATCATCGGCAGCGCAATCCACAAAGCGCTCGAGAACAGCGATGCCCCTAGTTCGTACAGCCGCATCTGATTCAAGGCACTTAAAAAATTGCCGTTCACGGGAAATCGATCGAAGCTCTTGACGACCGCCATCACCACCATCAGGTGCCCATTAACCACGATGAACAACAACATGGACACATTGCCGAAAAAGCGAGCTACTGCACTGATTTGTGCATTGCTTGCCGGGTCAAAAAATGAAGCGAAATTCAACCCCATCTGCAAACCAATGATTTCCCCTGCCAGCTCCACAGAAGAAAACACCAAACGGACAGCAAAACCAATCGATAAGCCAATCACCACCTGCTGCACGACGGCCCCAATCGCATCTCGCCCATTGATATCCACGATTGGCTGATTGACCAAAATACCCTGGGCACAGAGGGCAACAAGAAACGCTAAGCCAATCTTGACCCGCATGGGAATCATGCGCATGGAGAAAATCGGCGCCACAGAAAATACCGCCAGCACCCTCAAAAATGGCCACAGCACTGGCGATAGCCAAGCAACCAGTTGCGCCTCATTGAAGGTGATCACGCGCAATCCAACGTCAACCGACAACGCTTGGAATGGACTCAATGGTTCGACGGATGTAATCCACCAAAGTGCTGATCATCCAGGGGCCACCAATGGCGAACACAATCATGGCTGCGATCAGCTTGGGCACAAAAGCCAGCGTCGCCTCATGGATCTGCGTCACTGCCTGAAAAATGCTGACCACCAAGCCCACAGCCATGACCACGCCCAATACGGGCATCGAGATCATGAGCAACAAGGTCAGGGCATCCCGCCCCATGGTCAAAACCATCTGAGAAGTCACCGCAAGCTCCTCGGGTCAAGTCACAAAGCTGGCAGCCAATGAACCCAGGAGAAGGTTCCATCCATCGGCCAGAACAAATAGCATGAGCTTGAAAGGCAGTGCAACCAGCACAGGGGACAACATCATCATCCCCAAAGACATCAAGATACTGGAAACCACCATATCGATAACCAGAAATGGGATGAAGATCATGAACCCTATCTGGAAAGCAGATTTCAACTCACTGGTCACAAACGCCGGCACCAGCACCCGCAGCGGCGCCGTTTCGGCGGTCACATCAGACCCCAAACGAGCCAAACGGGAAAACAAGGCAAAGTCTGACTGCCGCGTTTGCTTAAGCATGAATTCGCGCATGGGCGCCTCTGCTTTTTGCAACGCTTGTTCAAAGCCAATGGCATTAGCGGTGTAGGGCACATACGCATCCTGGTACACCCGATCCAAAGTCGGCCCCATCACAAACATCGTCAAGAACAAGGAGAGTCCAATGATGACTTGGTTGGGGGGAGCCGACTGGGTTCCAAGCGCCTGCCGAAGGAGCGACAAGACAATCACGATGCGCGTAAAGCCTGTCATCAACAGCAGCACGGCAGGCAAAAAGGAAAGCGCCGTGAAAAACAGCAGTGTCTGGATGGGCACAGAATAGCTATTACCGCCAGAGCCTGCCCCCACCAGGATCGGCAAAGAACTTCCTGCCGTTTGGGCCATGGCGGGCGACTGCGCCAGTGCCAGCACCAGCCCTGTAGCAACCCCGGCCAACGCCAGCAAAGGCCGCATCCCATGCGCCCACGCGAGACCGCGGCGCGCTGGGCTACGCATCTGTTTCTTTCAAAGCTGACGCCTGCGCTATTTCCTGTGCAAAGGAGATGTGTCGCTCTACTGTCGGGAGGGGAACCGAGGAGGCCGGAATGGTATGCAAGCAACTCACATGCTGCGCAGTCACCCCTAAAACCAGTAGTGTTCTGGCGTGTTCAGGCCCCACCTCCACTGTCACCACCCGCTGCTGAGGACCTATGGCCACTGCAGAGAGCACCTTGGACGCAGCCGCGGCACCAGAGACGCCCGAGGCGCCCTTGCGTTGTTGCACCCAACGCACCAACCATGGCAAGCAAGCCATGCCTGCAATGAACAGAACAACAACCGACAAGGTTTGGGTCATACCAAGACTATCCACGGCTCACGCGCCGCAGACGCTCTGAGGGCGTCACCACATCGGTGAGACGGATACCGAACTTATCGTTCACGACCACCACTTCGCCTTGGGCAATCAAGTAGCCATTCACTAGCACATCCATTGGCTCACCCGCCAAAGCATCCAACTCCACCACGGACCCCTGAGCCAATTGCAGGATGTACTTGATCGGAACTTTGGTGCGCCCCAATTCCACGGACAGCTGAACAGGAATGTCCAACACCATGTTGATGTCATTGACCGTTCCATCACTGCCACCCGAGAAAGGCCGCACAGGCTCTCCGGACAGAGGCCCCCCTGCTCCGCATCGGCAGGTTTGTCGTCACGCTTTTGCTCTTCCAGTGCTTCAGCCCAACCAGCAAATGGATCGTCTGCAGCGTCTTTGTTGTTTTCTTCAGTTGACATCTTTTTCTCCAAGCCAGCTCATGTCTGCACTGCGCAAGCACTCTTCAATGCGAATTGCGTATTTAGAATTGTGCGTTCCGTACTGACATTCAAAAATGGGAACCCCACCAATAGAGGCCTTGATGCGCGGCTCTCGGTCCAGTTCAATAAAGTCACCTGGCTTCATCGCCAGCAATTGCTCCACAGTGGCATCGGCTTTGGCAAGTTCGGCCACCAGCGTCACTTCAGCGGCCTGGATCTCACGGGTCAAAACACGGACCCAGCGACGATCTACCTCAATGGAGTCGCCTTGGGTCGATGAATACAAAACATCACGGATAGGCTCCAACGTGGCATAGGGCATGCACACATGGATCGCGCCGGACAGGTCTCCGATTTCCAACTGAAACGCCGTAGACACCACGATTTCGCTCGGGGTCGCAATATTGGCAAACTGGGGCTGCATTTCTGAACGCTGATACTCCAGTTCGAGCGGGTAAATACCGTGCCATGCTTTTTTGTATTCCGCACAGATCACGTCCACCAAGCGATTGATCACCCTTTGTTCCGTGGGCGAAAAATCCCGCCCCTCGATACGGGTCTGGAATTTCCCCACACCGCCGTACAAGGTATCGATGATGCCGAAAACCAGCGAAGGCTCACACACAATCAAACCGCTGCCGCGCAACGGACGAATGGCCACAATATTGAAGTTCGTGGGTACAGCCAGTTCGCGCAAGAACGCGCTGTAGCGCTGCACGGAGACAGTACCTACCGAGATCTCTGGGCTGCGGCGGATAAAGTTGAAGAGCCCAATACGAAAATTGCGTGCAAACCGTTCATTGACGATTTCCATCGTCGGCATGCGGCCACGTACGATGCGCTCTTGGCTCGAAATGTCATAGTTACGGACCGAGCCAGCCTCGGCGACTTCCTCGACCGACTTCTGGCTCTCGCCCGTGACCCCCTCAAGAAGTGCATCAACTTCTTCTTGCGACAGGAACGAATCACTCATAGATGCCCCCCTTGCGCGTCACTGAATGATGAAGCTCGAAAAGAGTACCCGTTTCACTGGGTTCTTGTCGGCCTTGCGCCTCGCAGCGCGCTCTTCGGGATCTTCTTCCTCCCCTTCAGCAACCACCCGCTTCTTAGCAACGGGCACTGAAAACCCCAGTGGTTTGGACACTTCTCGAAGAATGTCATTGGCCAGCTTCTCCTTGCCTTCGCGCTGGAGCAATTCGCCTGATGTTCGCTGCGACACCACCATCAGGATGCCGCTTCGAATCGAAGGCAAGTACTGCTTGACCTGGTCTGCTGTTTTGGCATCAACCACCTCTAGAGTGATGCCAATCTGCGCAAAGCGCTCGCCCCCAGGGTCAGCCAAATTCACCACCATGTTGTCCATGGGTAAAAAAGTTGGTGGCGTCTTGGCGGCCTCTTTAGCTGGCGCGGGCTCTTCTGCGGCCTCGTCATCCTTGGGATGGGCACGACTGGAAAGAAACCAAGCGGCGGCGCCGCCTGCGACCACTAGCAAAGCGACCACCACAATGATGATCACCAGCATCTTCTTGCTTTTGGTCTTCTCCTTGGCCGGAGCGGCGGGTGCATTGGCAGACACGGGGCGGATTCCTTGCTGTGTTCAGCTGCCCAATCATGCCCAACAAGGCAATGACCAGACGCTAGGTTGCATTGTCGGGCGGGTACTCAACCAATAATAGCCAGAATAAAAGCCCAAAACCATGACTGTCCGGCACCTCACGCTATCGACGGCGCCACAGAACAAGCGTCTGCGACTGCCTGTGGGCACACTCAAACAAATACATCCAGTGCGCGGCGCCCATCCACCCCGGCTGGTTTACGCTCTGTAGCGCTATCCGCCGCAACAACCTTCGCTTGGCCCGTGCGTGAATCTGCCCCTTGCTGGGCCTCGCCCCCCCGCGATTGGCCATCCCGCGCCGAAGTCCCCACACTGGCACCCGACAAGATCAAACCTTGATCACGCAGCATGTCACTCAATTGCGCCATGCTGCCGTCCAGCATTTGGCGAGTTTGCTCCTGGTCGCTGCGAAAAGTCACATGGGCCTCGTTACCAGACAGAGAAACTGAAACCTCCACAGGTTGGCCGTCCCTCGTCAATGTCATTTCTGCATTCTGGGTTTTCTGATTCACCCAGTAGGTGACCTGCTCGGCCAACGCATCTTCCGCTCCGGGGGGCACCAATCCATCCGAGCCCCCGGCAACTGCCGTACCACCATCGGAACGGGCTGCATCTGGCTCCAGAGCCTGCGCGCCCCAGCCCCCTTCACCTCCATAGTTCGTCGCGCCTACATCGCTGGAGTCACGCAGCCAGCCTTCAGCCCCGCCACTTCCTTGTAGTTCTGCCAACACGGCTGCGCTGTCCAGCCCAGCCAGCCCCAAAGACTCTCGCCCTCCCAAACCTTCACGCACTGCATGCACAACGCCGGACTCACGCGTGGGCGCCACGGAAGCAAGGGCCCCTGACAGTACCGTCGCAGCATCAGCAGCCCCATTGGCGGATTGACCTGGCTCTGCCCCTCCCGACTTCCCGGCCAGGGAACCCGCCAGTGCACTCAGGGCTTCACTGCGTTGAGCAAAACTTGTGGTGCCGCGCACAAGTGTGGGGCGTCCTTGAGCCAGCAAGCCTGCTGCGGTATCGCCGTCCTTGACATCACCCAGCTTGTCTAACACAGCGGTTTGCGCAACCAAGCCATCACCCATGGGATCCAGAGCCCAAGCAACGCGAGAACTACCCACCAAACCGTCGCCCCCCGCTTGACCAACCGCCCCCGGCAAACCACTGGTACTGGCACTGGGAGCAGCACTTCCCAGTGCAGATGCCAAGAAGCCCTGTACGTTAGAGAGTGCAGCGGGGTCATACATCTGCCCGGCAGCAGCAGACAAAGGGTCGATGATCGCGCCAAGATCCGCTGGCTCTGTCGCATCATCGGCAGGCAGTCCATCCCCCAATGCAGCCATCAGGGCCATAAAGCCCCCTTGCGCCGCCGGATCCTGCACAGCGTCGTTAGCGGTCTTGGTTGCGCCTTTGGCACGGACGGCGGCATGGGCACCCTGCGAGGACTGCTGGTTGGTAATTCGAGACTGTTCCATTTCAACTCTCCTGCCCTACAGGGCCATTGGCAGTACTGTGGTACTTGATTGCGGCTCGCTCGTCCGTTTGCTTTTGTTCGCGGCGTGCTTGCTGCAACGCCACATCACGGCGACGCGCCTCTAACACCTTTCGCAAACTGGCCAAACGCAGCTCAGCCGCCAAAAGCTGCCGAGATGCGGCATCCACCCGCTGAATCTGCTCCTGCACCACCCCTGACTGAAGGCCCGCAGCATGCCCCAAGCGCCCCATGAACTGGTTGTGGTGGTACATCACCTCGGGCTTGAGGGTGGCTCCCTCTTTGGCCCCCCAACGCCCCTGGATCTCCTGTGCATAGCCCTCCAGTTGCGACAACTGGTTCAACGCCGCTTGTTGCGCCGCTTGGACGTTCTGTAGCGTTTGCCGCGCCTCATCGCGCTTGCGCTCCGCAACGCTCACGGCCACCATCAGGGCATTCAGGGCAGGCATGACATCCCCCTGGGCTAACTGTCAAGCACTGCAGCCATGGCTGCAACGCTCTGATCCATGGACGCGGCATCAAACATGTCCTGCTGCAGGCATGCGGCCATTTGGGGTTGCAACCGGATCGCTTCATCCAAGGCTGGATCTGAGCCGCTCATGTACGCCCCCACCTGCACCAGATCACGACTCTTCTGATAGCGCGAGTAAACCGCCCTGAAGCGTCGAGCCAAATCAAAGTGCCCCCTGGATACCACGTTGTGCATCACGCGCGAAGCCGATTGCTCAATGTCGATGGCAGGGAAATGCCCGGACTCCGCCAACGCCCGGGACAAAACAATGTGTCCGTCCAAAATCGCCCGCGCCGCATCGGCAATAGGATCCTGCTGGTCATCCCCCTCCGACAACACCGTGTAGAAAGCCGTGATCGACCCCACACCATGCAGACCATTGCCACTGCGCTCCACCAACTGAGGCAATTTGGCAAAGCATGAAGGGGGATACCCCTTGGTCGCCGGTGGCTCACCAATGGCCAACGCAATTTCACGCTGGGCCATGGCATAGCGGGTCAGCGAGTCCATCAGCAGCAACACGTGCTTGCCCTTGTCACGGAAGTGCTCAGCCACAGCCGTGGCGTAAGCAGCACCTTGCATCCGCAGCAGAGGCGGCGCATCGGCAGGGGCAGCCACCACCACCGATCTGGCACGGCCCTCCTCCCCCAAAATATCTTCGACGAACTCCTTGACCTCGCGGCCCCGCTCGCCAATCAAACCCACCACGATGACATCGGCACGGGTGTAACGGGCCATCATGCCCAACAGCACGCTTTTGCCCACACCAGAGCCTGCAAACAAACCCAGGCGCTGCCCCCGCCCTACGGTAAGCAATGCATTGATGGCGCGCACCCCTGTGTCCAACGACTCACGCACTGGATCACGGTCCATGGCATTGATCTGACGGCGGTCCATCGGCTCAGCCACCACATCTTGCACAGGCCCACCATGGTCCAAAGGCAGCCCTTGCGCATCCACCACGCGGCCCAGAAGTCCATCCCCCATGGGCAGCCGCAGCACCCCGGCTCGTGGAACAGGGCGTGCCGTCTCGCCCAGGCGCGGTGTAGGCACATAGGGCGCAGCAGGCACAACACTCGCCCCACTGGACAAACCATGGATATCTCCAGCAGGCATCAAAAATGCCTTGTCAGACGAGAAACCCACCACCTCAGCCAACACCGGCGCATGTCCAGGCATCTGAACCATGCACTGCGAACCGACAGGTACGCGGATACCGGCAGCCTCCAGCACCAACCCCGTCAAGCGCGTGAGGGTTCCACGCGTCTCCAGCGGGGTGCCTGCGGCCACGCGCTCACGTGCGTCGGTCATAAACCGCTCCCAAGACGAGGCAGGTTCAATCGGCATGCTCATCCCCCTCCAAAGAGGGCTCTTGCCAGGGCGACTGCAGCCCCAAAGTAGCCACAGCGCGATCCCAGCGCTTGGCAAGCGTCGCATCTACGACCGTGCCACCAGACTCAACCTGGCAATCACCTGCGGCAATCGCTGCATCAGGCAGCCATTGCACCCCTGAACCCCCAACCAATGAAGTCAGCGGTGCCTGGACCGCCTCCATGTCTGACGGGTTCATGCGCACCACGGCGGGCCGCCCTTCAGACAGCAGCATACCGACCGCCTCCTGAACAACCGGGAGCAAAACCTGCGGATTGCAAGACAGCTCCTGGCGCACCACTTCTCGGGCGATATCGCAGGCCAGGGCCAAGACATCCTGGGCCATCTTTTGCTGGATACCCGCCAAAGACGCGTCCAAAGACTGCGTCACAGCATGCAGGCTTTGCGCCAGCTCCTGCCCTTGCTGTGCAACATAGTCATCCATGCGGCGCTGCCATTCCAAGGCCGTTTCAGCCTGCGCCTGAGCAAAGCCTTGGGCATAAGCGTCATCACAAGCCTGCTGCACAAGGGCCAACTGCGCCGCTTCATCAATCACCGGGACTTCCGGCAACGCCTCTGGCTCAGGTTCTGGCTCCACCAAATCAGAGCCATCCACCGCGCCAAACTTCCACTGCGTGACGGCACCCACCTCTTCGCTGGGGATGAAGCGGGAGTAGTAACGCTGATTAGACGAAGGCATCATCACCACCACCGCCAATCACAATCTGACCTTCGTCCGACAGACGGCGCACGGTCTTGAGGATTTCCTTTTGCTGCGCTTCCACCTCGGACAGCCGCATCGGGCCACGCGACTCCAGGTCGTCGCGCAAGGCCTCTGCAGCGCGCGAAGACATATTGGAGAGAAACTTCTCGCGCAACTCTGGAACGGCCCCTTTGAGCGCCACGATGAGCGTTTCCGAAGCGACTTCCTTGAGCACGGTCTGGATTGCCTTGTCGTCGAGCTTGAGCACGTCTTCGAACACGAACATCTTGTCCATGATCTTCTGGGCCAGATCCGGGTCGTAACCACGAATGGACTCCAGCACCACCGCATCCATATTGCCGCCCAGCAAGTTGATGATCTCCGCAGCGGCCTTGACCCCGCCCAGCGAGCTCTTGCGAATCTTGTCGCCACCGGCAAGCACCTTGAACAACACCTCGTTGAGGTCCTTCAAGGCCGTAGGCTGAATACCCTCAAGGGTCGCAACGCGCAGCAATACCTCGCTGCGCTGGCGGTCTGTCAGTTGCATCAGCACCGCAGCCGCCTGCTCAGAGTCCAGATGCACCAAAATCGCAGCCACGATCTGGGGGTGCTCATTGCGCAGCAATTCCGCCACCGAAAGAGGGTCCATCCACTTCAGGCTTTCAATGCCCGAGACATCCCCGCCCTGCAAAATCCGGTCGATCAGCAAAGAAGCCTTGTCATCGCCCAGCGCACGCCGCAGCACAGAACGCACATAGTCACCCGTGTCAGACACCAGCAGGCTTTGCGCCGATGCTGCATCCGAAAAACGGTTGATCACGCTGTCCACTTTTTCGCGCGAGACCGACTTCATGCGAGCGATGGTTTCGCCCAGCTTCTGCACCTCTTTGGGTGACAGATGCTTGAAAACCTCTGCGGCCTCTTCCTCGCCCAGAGACATCAGCAAAATCGCCGCGTCGTTGAGACCTTGTTCATCCATGGAAAATCGTCCAGTCAGTCATGGGCTCAGGCACCATCGCCATGCACCCAGGTTTTCAGGATATTCGCAACGGCCACCGGATTGGCCTTGGCCAATACCCGCGCTTCTTCCAGGCGCAGTTGCTCTGGGGTCACCTCCACGACTTCATCCTTCTTGGCCGGAGCAGGCAACGCGGGACGATCGGGCTCCTCAGACTCCAGCGCATTGAGCTGACCACCTGCCACTGGTGTGACATCCACAGGCTTAGCCGTGGAGCCCTTCAAGGCAGGCCTCACCAAACCCAGCAAGACCAACGCGGCAAACAACACCGCCCCCAGCGGCCAAGCAAAGGTCTTGGCCAAGTCCAGCACTTCAGGCTGCTTCCACAGTGGCACAGCTGCCGTTGGGGCTTCATCCATGAGGAACGGCGTATTCATCAGGTTCACCGAATCACCACGGTCTTTGTTAAAGCCGATGGTTTCGCGCACCAAACCCGTCATCTGCTCCAGTTGCTCTGGCGTCAGTGCCTTGACCGACGGTTTACCCTTTTCTTCAGCCCCAGCTTGGTAGTTGACCACCACGGCGGCGCTCAGGCGCTTGATGGCCCAGTTATTGCCCCGGGTCACGCGCACCGTCTTGTCCACCTCATAGTTGGTGGTGGACTCGCGCTTGCTGTTGGACTCTTCTGTCCCTTGCTGGCCACCAGCTGCGGGCGCTGGATTGGCACCATTGACTGGCGCAGTGGACGGGGCAGGAGGTTGATTAGAGACAGCACCCGGCACCCCGGTGGCCGTCTTATTGGCATTGCCTTTGCTCTCAAGCACCTGCTGGCTGCGAACGGCACTGGAGTCGGGTGTTTGGTTGGGACGGAATTGCTCCGAAGTGGACTCAGTCTGGCTGAAGTCCAACTCGGCACTGACCTGTGCCTTCACGTTGTTGCGCCCCACCACGGGCTCCAGGATGTCCATGATCCGGCGCGTGTACTGCTGCTCGATCTGCTGCACGTACAACAGCTGCTGCGCATCCACCCCATTGTTGGCGGCCGCATCGGGCGATTGAGACAGCAGCTTGCCTGTGTCGTCCAACACGCTGACGGCAGAAGGCGCCAGCTCTGGCACGCTGGAAGCCACCAAGTGAACGATACCCGCCAGCTGAGCACGGTCCAGCATGCGGCCAGGGTGCAAACTCACCAAGACTGAAGCCGAAGGCTTTTGCTGCTCGCGGAAAAACCCATTCTGATTGGGCAAGGCCAAATGCACACGGGCACCCTGCACCGAAGAAAGCGCCTGAATGGAGCGGGTCAATTCACCCTCAAGCCCGCGCTGGAAGTTCAGGCGTTCCTGGAATTGGGTCATGCCAAAGCGATTGGCTTCCATCAACTCAAACCCGGCCACCGAACCACGGGGCAGGCCCTGCGTAGCCAGGCGCAAGCGCACATCGTGCACACGCTCCGAAGGAATCAAGATCGCCCCACCGCCATCGGCATGCTTGTAGGGAACGTTCATTTGCGACAGCTGGGCGATGATGGCGCCACCGTCCTTGTCGTTCAGGTTCGCAAAAAGCACCTTGTAATCCGGCTGCCGCCCCAGCACTGTCGCAGCGACGGCTGCTGCCACCAGCAGCGCCACGCCAGCACCCAAGCGCATACGCTGGCCCCGGTCCAGAGTAGACAGCCGCTGCAGCCAGTTGGGGCTTGCGGGGGGGTGACGAGAGGGACTTCAGCAACAGCAGACATCTTGCTTTCCAATATGACAGGCCCGGCGAAAGACCTAGCGTTGGAGCGATTATTCGGCGAAGGCTCTCCGACGTTGGCTGGATAAGCCGCGCCTTTGTCCATCTATTCCGCAGGATCAGTACCTGCGCCCTCGATAGGATTGCAGCATACCCCGATTCCCTACGGACACTGCCATGGACCTTCGCATCTCCAGCTCCACAGCCCCCTTGGCGGGCGCCGGCCTGGCACGCCGCGCAGTCGCCCCCCAGGCAGACAGCAACGACGTCGGCTTTTCCAGTGCGCTGAAAGGCGCACTGCAGTCGGTCAGCGCAGCACAAAACCGCTCAACCGAGCTGCAAAAAGAAGTGCAGATGGAGAACCCTGCGGTCAGCTTGGAAGAGACCATGGTGGCCATTCAAAAAGCACAGGTTGGCTTCCAAGCCACGCTGCACGTTCGCAATCGCATGGTCCAGGCTTACACAGACATCATGAACATGCAGGTGTGAGCCTCCCGCCCACCCATAAAAAAAGCGCTTGCATTGCAAGCGCTTTTTTTATGGGTGATTGATCGCCAAGCCCCGGTACACGGGGCTAGGGAGTCAATGCATCATCTGCGGCTGACCTTCAAACAGGTGCTCAAACTGGGCCAGCCAGGGCTCGGCCAAGCAGCGGATCTGGGCATCGTTGCGCAAGATGCGCTGCATGATGCGCGTCTTCTCACGGCGGTGCTCAGGCAACAACTCGTGCTCTTGCGACTTGAAGCGCAATTGCTCAATCAGCACGGCACAAGCGCCTTCATAGCGCACCACCCCGTCCCAATCCTTGAGCTTGGCGGCCTCCAACATCTTGGCGCTGCTGTCTTCAATGGCTTTGTAGTAATCAATCAACATGCTGGACATGATTTAAGCCTCCATCAGCACTGGCTTCCCAGACATGGCTGGCACAGCAACTTGCGGAGACATGGCGTTCTTTTTGATTTCGTTCCAACCCGTAGCGATGGGCTCGATCAAGCGCATGACTTCTTGCAGCATGGCGTCGTCGTTTTGCGCATTGGCAGAGATCAGCTTTCGCACACAGTAGTCATACAGCGCGCCCAGGTTTTCCGCCAACTGGCCACCATCGACGCGGTCCAACGCCGTGCTCAGACCTTCTTCAATGATGCGGATGGCTTTGGCAATGCTGTTGCACTTGATCTGGACATCGCCGCGCGCCAATGCACCCCTGGCCGTGGCCACGGAACCAAGCACGCCTTCATACAACAGACTGACCAACTGGTGCTGGTCAATGGTGTGCATGCTGGTTTCTACATTGATACGCTGGTAAGCGTTGACTGCACGAGGGTTGTGGGCGGTAAACATGCTGACAATCCTTCCGAGGTGATGATTTAGTTATCGGCCAATGCCACGCAAACTAAAGGCCATCAACCCGAGGATTTATTCCATGTGGTGACTTGCTGGGAAATGTAGGCATTCAAGGCCGTCAGGCTGGACATCTGGGTGTCCAGCGCGTTGTAGCGCGCGGTGATGCGTTTCTCAAATGCGTCCACTTTTTCGTTCACCCGCGTCACTTCGGCCGCATTGCGCTTGAGCGCCAATTGCAAGGCATTGTCTTTGGATTTGAAGAAACCGGCATCAGAGAGCAAGTTCGTGGCCATGGCCTTGACCTTGACCGCGATGCCATCAGCGGAGCCCCCGCCCGTATTGCGGAACATGTTCTTGAGTTCGTCCATGTTCTCGGTCATGGCTTTTTTCAGCTTGGTGCTGTCCACCGCCAAATCGCCGCCGCGCTGCTGGGTGATACCCACATCCGCCAAGCGTTGAAACACCGAAGAGCCCGTCGTCACAGACTGCACAGCTGAACGCAACATGTTCTGCAGGGATATCGTTGTCGAATCCCCTTGTAACAAAGCCCCCTTGCCTGCTGTCGAGTCAAACTTGGTCGCCTCATTGATCAGCTGATTGATGGCGTTATAGGCGGAGACAAATGCATCGATATTGGTCGAAACCGCCGAAGTATCCTGCGCCACAGAAATCTCAATTGGCGCGGCCGTGACTTGCACCGCATTGAACGTCACACCTGATACGGTATTGGTAAAAGCGTTGGTACCGGACGAGACGGCAATGCCATTCACAGTGGCCTTGGCATCGGCCGCCGCCTGCGTCACCGTGCTGCCATTGACCAGGCGCGACAAGCCCGAGGCATCTGTATTGGCTGCGCTGGTGATATCAGTATCACCCCCCTCCATGGCGCTCAGACGGAACCCGGCAGCTTCGCCCGTGGTCTTGCTGCGCAGCAACAGCCGCTCGCCTGAAGCGTCGCTGAGGATACTCGCCGTCACCCCGGCATTGGCGCCATTGATCTTGCTGGCCACATCACTGAGCTTGTCTGAGGCCGAAATATCTATATCGACAGGCACGCCCGAGCCTGGTGTGAACGAAGACGGAGACACACTCCACTTGCCCAACTCAAGCCGCAACGTGCCAGCACCCAACGCACCGCCCACGGGCAAGAGTGCAGAAGAGGCGGTGGCCTGCGCCTTGGCTAGACTTTGGACCTCCACACTGAAAGTGGTGGGCAAGGTGCCGCCCACGGCGGTAGCACTGACGTATTTACTGTCTGAGGATGTCGTGGAAACCGCATTCCAGCCCGTCACGCTGCTGAGCTTACTGGCAGCGTCCGACAAAGTGGATACCAGCGACTTCATCTGCCCGAAAGCAGAAATTTTGGTGCTGACCGTTGCCTTCTGAGTTGTCAAAGTGTCCAGAGGCGCTTTTTCCAAGTCCACCAATTTGGTAATGATGTCTTTGACATTCAGGCCACTGGCGCCGACACCAACGGATGAAATAGTAGCCATGGGAACCTCCTGAACTGCTTCTACAGAAATTATGGCGCCGATCACGCACCAAGAACGCCCGTAAACACGCCAGGAAACCCCTCAATTCGGACGCTCCCGGCTTGCACGTCCAAACGCTTTACCGCCTTCCGGCGTTGAAAGGCCAAATGGCGGCGGCAGAAAACTGCCGCCGCCATGCCAATCAAGGTGTTTCTACACCTCTTGCTGCGACTCGCTTAACGCAGCAGAGACAACACACCTTGAGGCAACTGGTTGGCCTGGGCCACCATGGCGGTACCGGCCTGTTGCAGGATCTGGGCACGCGACAGGTTAGCGGTTTCCGAAGCAAAGTCAGCATCCAAGATACGCGAACGCGAGGATGACAGGTTTTCAGAAGTCACCTGCAGGTTCGAAATCGAGGTTTCGAAGCGAGACTGCAAAGCGCCGAGCTTGGCGCGCTCACCGTTGATGAACGACAGGGCCGAGTCCACCGTCTTGAGCGCATCCGTGGCCTTGGCGAAGGTGGTCACATCCAGATCAGAAACCTTCTTCAAGGTAGAAGCACCGTCAGCAAACGCATCTGTCGCCGCTGCTGTAGAGGCATCCACAGAGAAAGACTTGTCAGAGTCCAGCGTGATATAGCCACTCGATACGGCGTTGTTCGCCGTGGTGTCTGCGGCCAAAGTGGCGGCTGCGCCCGAGTTGGTGCCATCGGCTGCCAGCTTTTGCACCGTGACAGCACCAGAGTTTGCCACTGCGGTGTCAGCAACACGGATGTCATTGCCGGTAGCGTTTGTCAGCACCACGGCCGTTCCAGCCGAGTTCAACGATGCCGTCACGCCGGTCTTGGAGCTTTGATCGTTGATGGCAGAAACCGCGGCAGACAAGCCGTCGGCAGTGCCTGCAGCGCTCAGCGTGAAAGACACAGCTTGGTCTGTGCTGTTGTCAGAGCGCAGGTTCAGCGAGTAGGAGCCTGCAGCACCAAATGTCAAGCTCACTTCAGTGCGCGCCGTAGCGGTCACGCCGGTATCGCCCTTCACTGCATTCACATTGTCAGCAATGGTCTTGGCGGTATCGTTGGCGGCCACGTTGACCACCTTGCTACCCACAGAACCATTGATGGTCACGGCCGAGCTGGTCACGCCATTGGCACCCCAAGCACCCGAGGTGGCCGCAGCGCCAGCCGCAGCGACTTGGTTGTTACCGTACACCGCAGTGCGCAGGTTACCGGTAGCCGCTGTAATGGTCTGGTTGGCGTTGGCGCCCACTTGGAATTGCTGGGTGCCAAAGCTACCGTCCAGCAGCTTTTGTCCGTTGAACTCGGTGGTTTGCGAGATGCGATCGAGCTCAGAGACGAGCTGCGAGACTTCTTGCTGCAGCGCCTTGCGGTCACCAGCGCTATTGGAGGCGTTGGCCGATTGCACGGCCAGTTCACGCACACGCTGCAGGATGTCGCCAGAAGCCTTGAGCGCGCCTTCAGCGGTTTGCGCCAAAGAGATACCGTCGTTGGCGTTACGCACAGCCTGGTTCAGGCCCTTGATCTGCGATGTAAAGCGCTCCGAAATCGCCAAGCCAGCGGCGTCGTCCTTGGCGCTGTTGATGCGCAGGCCCGACGACAGGCGTTGGATGGAAGTGTTCAGCGAACTCTGGCTTGCGCCCAGATTGCGCTGAGCGGTCAAGGATGCAACGTTGGTATTGATGGTGGCTGCCATGGCAAATCTCCTGAAAAGAACTGACTGAATATGGCGTTTCCGCCAACTGGACGCCAGGTCTACCTGGCCACAGTGCTCACCAGCAGCTCCAGGGCTTTCGGGTGAACGGCGGGCCTCACTCTTGTGTCATGCGTCCCGTTGCTTAGGTTTTCGGGTGTTCCTGGGAAAACTTTAGGGGCAAACGCACAGATTGAGCGGTTTTTCTGTGTCTTATCGCCCTAACACAAAAACAGCCGCTGCCCACAATTCATCCATCGTTCCCAAGAAGTCCGCCGGAGGGGCAACGCTTAAACCGGCAGAAATGTTTGTCTTCAGCTCTGCAGGAGTAACGCAATGGCAGCCACTATCAATACCAACGTCGCATCGTTGACCGCACAGCGCAACCTCGGCATGAGCCAAAGTTCGCTGAACACCTCCATCCAACGCCTGTCGTCAGGCTTGCGCATCAACAGCGCCAAGGACGATGCGGCCGGACTGGCGATTTCAGAGCGCTTTACCAGCCAGATCCGTGGGCTGAACCAGGCGGCGCGCAATGCCAACGATGGTATCTCCTTGGCGCAAGTCACGGAAGGGGCCATGAAATCTGCCGGCGACATTCTGCAGCGGGTGCGCGAGTTGGCGGTGCAATCGGCCAATGCCTCCAACAGCTCCGGCGACCGCAAGGCGCTGCAGCAAGAAGTCTCGCAACTGGTGGCCGAACTCGATCGCATCTCGCAAACCACCGAGTTCAACGGACAAAAACTCCTGGACGGCACGTTTGGAACCCAGCAATTCCAAGTGGGCGCCAACGCCAACCAGACCATCACAGCGGCCACGGCCAATCTGCGCACCACGGTGTACGGCAACAACCAGGTCCAGTCTCCAGGTGTCGCCACTGGTTCTGGCGCATGGGGTGCCAACGGTGTCACCAGCGCGGCCGTCACCATCAATGGTTCTATCGGCAGCAAGGTGGTCAACGTCGCCGCCAACCAAACCGCCAAAACGGTGGCTGACAACGTGAACTTTGTCAAAGCCGACACTGGCGTGACCGCGACCGCCCGCACAGAAGTCAAGCTGGCCTTCAGCGCAGCGGGTGCCTACTCACTGAATCTGCGCTCTGACAATGGCGCCGATCAAGCCGTTTCTTTCACACTAAGCGCCGCCAACACGGCGGACGGCCTGTCCTCCGCCATTGCCGCCATCAACGATCAGTCGTCCAAGACCGGAGTGACGGCGGCACTGGACAACACCGGCACCGCCATCATCCTGACGAATGCCACAGGCAATGACGTCCGCGTGGCCGACACCGCCGTGGTGAACTCCGGGGCCGTGACGGTACAAAAGCTTGCGGCCGACGGCACCAACTCAGGCGCCGCATCGACCCTGGCTGCGGACTCGACAGCTGACAGCACCATCACCAGCGGCTACATCACGCTGGATTCGGAGAAGTCGTTTGCCATCGACAACTCCACCGCAGCAGCCACCGACGTGTTTGCCGATTCGGCATCCACCCTGCAAAAGGTGTCGGACCTGGACATCACGACCTTTGGCAAAGCGACCGAGGCGCTAAAGACCGTGGACTCCGCGCTGGCCTTCATCAGCGGTGAGCGGGCCAAACTGGGCGCGTTGCAAGCCCGCTTTGAAACCAGCATTTCGAGCCTGAACATCACCTCTGAAAACCTGTCAGCTTCACGCTCGCGCATTCTGGATGCCGACTTTGCGGCAGAAACCGCCAACCTGTCGCGCGCCCAGATCCTGCAACAGGCCGGTACTGCCATGGTGGCCCAGGCCAACCAGATCCCGCAGGGCGTGCTGTCGCTGCTCAAGTAAAAAAGCGCCATTGCCCTTGGATGGCAGGTTGGTGGACCAGCAGTCCACCCTGCCCTCACACCCCGGTGGCCGTCAAAGGCACCGGGGTTTTTTGTTGCGCCATAGCCTCAACGCGGGATCAAAAAATGACAACACGCGCGCGCCTTCATACGCTGAAAGTCTGCTCGAAGTTTTTCAGGAGGCTGCATTTGCGCGCAATCGGTATGAGCGGCCAGTCTCCTCCCAATCATCCGATTTCATACCAGCGTTGGGAACAAGCCTCTTGCCAGGAGAATCTGGAGCGCTACGGCCCTTGTTGACAGCCTGAGCCAGCGAATCAGGCCACTCGCCGCAAGAAGCCCTGTGGAGCAACCGTCACCATCAGGCGCTGATCCCAGTGCGCATCCACCACAAAGTCGCTGCGCACTTGCACCCACTCATGCACCGCCGTTTTGGGGTTGTTCTCAACATCCCAGGGTCTGTCAGAGAAAAAGCCCGGGGGCATATCCTGCACAAACGTGTCAAACACAACACAGTAGCTACCAACAGACACCAGCGGAGCGTACGCCTGAAGCTCAGCCAACACATGGTCGTGCGTGTGCATAGAGTCCAGACAGACGAGCACGCGCCGATAGTCCTTGGCAAATGCGTGCACTTGCGCCACCACATCAGGTGCCACCGAAGAGCCCTGCAGCATCGTGATACGGCTGGCCATCGGGTGAGCTTCAATGGCAGCGCGGTTGTGGGCGCGGATGTCAATATCGATGCCCAGCACCTTGCGATGGGATTGGCGTGGATCGATGGATTGCCCGGACTCAATGGCATCACACATGTCCAACATGGCAAGCAAAGACGCGCTGAGCACCAGCGAGCCACCGTGGGCTATGCCCGTTTCAATGATGAGGTCGGGGCGAACACGCCACACCAGCTCCTGCATGGCCACCATGTCGTTGGGGTACTGGATGATGGGCCGTCCCAGCCAATCAAAGTTGTAGACATATTTGCGCTGCATGGACTCCCGCAGCCAAGCCTGTGAGAGCGACTGAAACTCTGCATCCCGGGCATAAGCCTGTACACGGTCCAGGCGTTCTTGGGCAAACACCTGTTCAGGAGATGGAACGGATGGGGAGGACATAGGAGACATCCTGTGATGTGGGGAAAAGGGGGAGGTACACCGTTGGGCGTACCGGAAAAAAGGTGAAGAGGCTCTCCGTCACAGCTGCGCAGCGGAAAGACGGGATTGCACTCGGGCTGGGTTGCCCATCACGACCGCACCTGGCGGCACATCACGGGTAACCACAGCACCAGCACCAATCATGGCCCCTGCCCCGATGCGAATGCGTGGCAGCACAGTAGCTCCGGCACCGATGAAGGCGTCGGCGCCCACCTCCACACACCCGCACAGCGTGGCGCCTGGCCCTACGGTGACACCATCACCGAGAGAACACTCGTGGTCCACACTGGCCCGGTGGTTCACGATACAGGCATCGCCCAACGACGCATATGCAGCCACCACGGCCATCGCCAACACCTGCCCTCCCTGCCCGATGCGGGCCTGCGGGCTGACACTGGCTTGGGGATGGACCAGCAATGGCGTGGAGATGCCTTGCCCGTGCAGGGCTTGCAGAATGCGCTGGCGATGCCCCCCCTGCCTTCCGACCGCTGCCACACCGTAACAGTGCTGGGCAGGTTTACGGGTGCGGCACCAGTCCAGAAAGCCCGCCTGCCCCAGCAGCACCGGAACCCCCTCCAGCAAGCTGGGCACAGGGGCCTCGTCCACAAAGGCGGCCACATACCCAAGTGGGCCGATCACGTCCAGCAACACCCGGGCATGGCCCGAGCCCCCCAGACCACCCACCCCCGGAGGGCACCAGCGTGCGAGCAGACGCATCACGCACGGCGAACAGCCTCCAGCAACACATACGACACCCTAGCGATCTGATCGTTGGTCATGTCATGGAAGCTGGGCAGATTCACCGCCCTCTCGTACACACTCTGCGCGTTGGCACCCGTGGCATTGGGGGGCATCCAAGGCAGCGTGGACAGAGGTGCGAAAAAAGGCCGCGCATCTATATTGGCGTGAACGAACTTCTCCAGCATGCCATTGGCCATCACCCCGGACTGCCCGTCCACCACGACCGTGGGCATCCAAGCGCCAATGTGGGTGCCCTCGGGCTCAGGATTCATGCGAATGGAGGACTCGCCTGCAAAGGCATCGCGATAACTCTGCAGTATTTCCCGCTTGCGGGCTACCAGCGCTTCGACCCGCTCCAACTGGGCGCAGCCCAAGGCTGCCTGCAAGTTGGACATCTTGTACTTGAAGCCCAGCATTTCTGGCCAGAACTGGCGGGTCTGACCCTTGACGCGCCCATGGTTAGACAGTGACAGCACCTTGTCATACAGCCGAGCATCGCTGGTCACAAACATTCCGCCCTCACCGGTCGAGATGGTTTTGGAGCCGTGAAAGGAAAACACGCCAAAGGCCCCCATGGCTCCGGCCCGTTGCCCAAGGTAGGTCGAGCCGATGGCCTCCGCTGCGTCTTCCACCACGGCAATACCGTACTCATTGCCGAGGGTCTGCAAAGCATCCATGTCGCACAGGTTGCCGTACAGGTGCACCGCAATAATGGCGCGCGTGCGCGGCGTGATGGCGGCGCGCACGGCATCCACGTCAAGGCACCAGGTGTCTGCACAGATGTCGACCAGCACCGGCGTGGCCCCCAACTGCAGCACGGGCGCCACGGATGCCACCCAATTGGTGTCAGCCAAAATGACCTCATCTCCCGCCCCAATGCCCAACGCCGCAAGCCCCATGTGCAAAGCCCCCGTGCAGCTGGAAGTCGCAATCGCATGGGGAACCCCGATGTGGTTGGCAAAAGCCACCTCGAAGCGCTCCAGGTAGGCGTAGCACTGGGCCCCCCAGCCGCTGCGGGCGGCATCGGTCGCCAGTTCCACCTCACGATCGGTGATAGATGGGCGGGACAGCGGAATTCGTTCTGGCTTGTTCATCCAAAGACCTCCAGCCGGGGCACGGCCACAGCAAACTTCCCCCCCAGCGATGTAAATAGTCCAACTGCGTGGCCACTTCATCGCGCAGGTTCCAGGGGAGGATCAGCACCCGGTCGGGCTGGTGCGCGCGCAAATGGGCTTCATCGACGATGGGGATGCGGCTGCCCGGCAGGCACTGGCCCTGCTTGGCGGGGTTCCTGTCCGCCACGTAGGGCAACAAATCGGGCCGCACGCCGGCAAAGTTGAGCAGGGTGTTGCCTTTGGCGGCGGCGCCATAGGCCCCTACGGAGAGGCCTTCAGTCTGGCATTGCAACAAAAAAGATAGCAGCTCACATTTAATGCGCGAGGCCTGAGGCTGAAAATCGTTGTAAAACTCCTCGCCCAGCAGGCCTGCCGCCGCTTCGGTGGCCAGCAGTTGCGACACGCGGGCCGCGCCGTCGAGCGTGGACTGCGGGTGGGCCGTCGCATCGGCCCGGGCAGCCAACACGCGCAGGCTGCCGCCTTGGGTGGGCAGCTCCTGCACATCGATCACAACAAGGCCGTTGGCGGCAAAGATGCGCTGCACCGCCGTGAGCGAGAGATAGGAGTAATGCTCGTGATAAGCCGTGTCGAACTGGCAACCCTGCACCATGCGCAGCAGGTGCGGAAACTCGAACGTGGCCACGCCCTGGGGCTTGAGCAGACTCGCAAAGCCCGCCACAAAATCGTTGATGTCGGGCACATGGGCCAGCACATTGTTGGCGGCGATCAGGTCGGCCTGCCGCCCAGCGCCAGCCAACTCGTCGGCCAGGGCCACGCCAAAGAATCGCTCGACCACCGTGAGCCCCAACGCCCGCGCCGCCTTGGCCGTGCTGGCCGTGGGCTCGATGCCGTAGCAGGGAATACCCGCTTGCTGCACGTACTGCAGCAGGTAGCCATCGTTCGATGCCACCTCCACCACGCAGCTGTCAGCCCCCAGGCCCAGGCGTTGCTGCATGGCCTGCACATAAGCCTTGGCGTGGGCGAGCCAGGAGGTAGAGAACGAGCTGAAGTAGGCGTAGTCGTGCGTGAACAGCGCTTCGCGCCCGGCGTGGTCTTCAGTCTGCACCAGCCAGCAGTGCGTGCACACCAGCACGCGCAGAGGGAACCAGGTCTCGGGCGCGCACAGGGCGGCCTCGCTCAGGTAGGCGTTGGAAGGGGGCGCGCTGCCCAGGTCCAGAAACGGCAGGTGCAGCGGCTGGCCGCAGTGTCGGCACTTCACAAGTGCACTCCTTCAAATGATTCGGTCAGCAACGCGTGGCCGCAGTCGCGCTCGGACATCTCGCCCACCGGCAACGGCCAGGGCAGTGCCAGGCGCGGGTCCCGCGGGCTCAGCCCGGCCTCTGCGCCGGGCGCGTAGGCGGCAGAGTGCAAATACATCAGTTCAGCGTCCTGGGTCAGCGCCTGAAAGCCGTGCGCAAAGCCGGGCGGGATGAGTAGCGCGCAGGCGTTGTCGGAAGACAGGCGCTCGGCATGCCATTGCAAAAAGGTGGGTGAGCCCGCCCGCAAGTCCACGGCCACGTCCCACACCTCGCCGCGCAGACAGCTCACCAGCTTCATCTCGGCATGGGGCGGGCACTGGTAGTGCAGGCCGCGCACGCTGGCACGCTGGCGGGTGATGCTGTGATTAATTTGAGCGATGGGCTGCGTCCAGCCCACGGCGGCCAGTTCGTCGGCGCAGAACATGCGCTCGAACAGGCCCCGCGCATCCTGCTGAGGCTGGCGCTGTACGCGCACCAAGCCGTGCAGGGGCAAGGGGGTGTAGACGAACCGCGAACTCACGCGGCCTCCCTGGCGTCCAGGCACAGGGCGCAGGCATCGACCGTGTTCAGTCCCCAACGAGGATCCACACCCAGGGCCTGGCGGGCGTGGCCAGTCTCCAGCGCCAGCCAGCCCGCCCCATACAGGTTTTCACTATTATTTTCATAGCAGCTAGCGCTTTTAAGGCAAGCGCTAGCTACTATTTTTATCACATACCTCACTGTGGCCGCCTCGTACGGCAAGGGGCCAAAGTTGTAGGTCCCTGCGCGGGTGGGGTTGGCCCAGATGCGATCGGCCAAGCATAGGTAGGCGGCCAGCGACTCAATCACATGCTGCCAGGGGCGCGTGGCCTCGGGGTGGCAACCGTGCAAGGCCTGCCCGACGCCCCGGGCGCGCACGGCGTCGGGCAGCCGCCAGTCGACCGCCCAGTCGCCCCCGCCAAGTTTGAGGTGCGACTCTTCGGAGATGGGGGTTCCGAGCCCGCCAGCAAGAGGTATGACTTTCATGGCGTCAAGCATAGTGAGGCTGGACAAGAAGAAAAGCTGGGGCGGAGGGTGAAAGGCGATGTATCTGGATACCTTCAACCTTGATTGGCGCACCAGCGGGCAAACATTTGTGCATACGCGTCTTCCACATCGCGGGCAAAACCAGCTTCGTCCATCAACGCAGAGGCCTGCATCTGCCCGCGCAGGTTGCGCCGTATCTGGGCCAAGCCGGGCAGATCGTTGGCCAACTTGACCAGTTTCTCGACGTACTCTTCCTCGCTGCGGGCCACCCACTCGCCCCGCCCCATGGCGCAAAGCATAGATGCCCCCAATGTTCCCATGCTGGGAGCGCCCGCGAGGGAAACAAATGGCAGGCCCATGTAAAGGGACTCAATCAGCGTCGCTCCAGAGTTTTGGGGGAAACAATCGAGCGCAATGTCTGTGCGCCGCAGTACGTTCCAAGGCGGACTTTCAAAACCCATGATGACCCGATCACGGGGAATGCCCAACGCCTCAAACCTAAGCCACCATTGCTCACGCACCTCAGCCTGGCTGAAGTTGCCACTATTGATCTCAAGCTTGGAGCCAGGAACCCTGCGCAGCAATTCCACCCACGCAGCAATCACGCGCTCATTGAGTCGCACCGCGCGGGTGAGAGAGCAGAAGGTGATGTAACCGTTGCGTAGCGCAGGCAATTCGCTCACCTCGCCCACTCCAGGCTTGGGCCGATAGGAAAAAGGCGTGCGCGGTAAACGCCAAGGGGTCTCAGAGAAAAGATGATCGAAGCCTTCGGGCACGCCCACTGCATCGGTCAGGTAGTAATCGATTGCGGTCAGGCCCGTGGTGTAGCCCGAGTCAAGCCAGTGCAGTGACACTGGGGCAGGCTTGCGCGCAAACACCTCTAATCGGTGTCCTTTCGTCTGCCCTGCTATATCCACCAGAATATCAATGCCATCCGCCCGAATACGCGCAGCCAACTCATCGTCGTCCATTTGGCGGGTGTCAATCCAGTGCTCAAACAGCGTACGGTAGTGATCAGTCACTTCGTCTTCCAACTCAAACGGCCCAGAGTAGGCAAACAACTCCACGCGTTGGTGGTCGTGGTTTTCCAGCAAAGGCTCGAGATAAGAGCGGCAGGAGTGGTTGCGAAACACCGGGGCCACATAGCCCACCCTCAAACGGCGTGCAGGGTTGCGGTCATTGGTGTGAGGGCGCCACAAACGGTGGTGCGGCTCGCCAAAATACCGGTTGAAGCGTTGGTAAGCAGCAAAGCGCTCCAATAGATCGATCTCTGGTATGCAATTCACCACGAAGAGATAACTGCTTTGGACAGCTTGGTCTTCTGGATTCAGCTCCAGCGCCCTTTGCAGCGCCTGCAGGGCCTCAGGCAATCGCCCCTGGTCCTTGAGCAACATGCCCAGGCCCACATGCGCATGCACCATGTTCGGGTCCAGCGCCAAGGCCCGGCGCACGCACGCTTGCCCCTCGGTGAATCGATGCATTTCGCCCAGCAGGAGCCCCAGATTGAGCAGCACCTTGGGGTCATCGCCCCCCACCTCCAGAGCCTGCCGGTAGGCCTGCTCAGACGCCTGCAAGCGCGCTTGCCCACGCAAGACGATGGCCAGGTTGAACCAGCCTTGCGGGAATCGCGGCGCATGGCCCACGGCCTGGCGCAGTAGCACCTCGGCCTGCACCAGATCACCCTTGAGAGAACGCGCCAGGCCATAGTTACTGAGCATGTCCACATCCCGGGGATTGAGCTGCAGCGCCTGGCGCATCGGCGCAACGGCCTTGTCCATCTGCCCCAATTGCATCAGCGCCGCACTCAAGGACTTGAAACCCATGGGGCACTGGGGATACTGGCGCGTCATCTTGCGGCCCAAGCGCAACACGTCGTCAAACTTCTCCGCCTCAAACAGGCGGTTGAGTTCGGCAACCTGGTCTGCGGACGCCATGCGCCCTTGGGGTGGCCGGGCGCTGCGCGTGCGCCGCATGACGGCGTCGACCAGTCGTTCAACCAATTCGCCCGCAGCGTCACCCGCCAAGCCCGCACGGCGGGCGTCTTCCAAAATATCTTCCGCCAGGGTGTGTTCACCCGCCTGGATGAGTGCGTCCACCAGGCTCACCCAGTACTGGCGGTTTTTAGGGTTGGCCTGCAAGGCGGCCTGAAAAAACGGCACTGCCGCCAAAAACTGCCCGCACTCCATCGCAATCGCCCCCAGGTTGTGGTTCGCGTCTGCATGGTCGGGCGCAAGGCTCAGCACCGCACGGTAAAGCTCCTCCGCCTGGGCCAGGTTCTGGGCCCAGTGGCAATCCAGCGCCAGGGCCATGGTCTGCACCAGCAGTGCCTGCACCGGGTTGGAAGCCTGCGCGCTGGCCTGGCCGTCAGACTCAGACGCAAACGCGGCAACAGAAGCATCGGTGGGGGGAGTGGCTTGCATCAGTCAGGGAGTCCTGGGTGTTTAAACACAGCCCCGGGGGCCTGCAGCACCCACAGCGGTGCCACCAAGCCTGCCGAAGGCGCAACGGGGTGAGCATAAGCATTGCCCACAGGGTGTAAAGGTGGAAAAAGCAGAGAAACCGGGAACACCCAGGCCGCCGCTGCGGTGCACACAGGCCCCACCGCCATGCAACCCAAAAACCACACCCAGCCAACAAGCCTGAATGAGAGCGGTGGTTTGCCACTTGCTTGCTTGTTTGGTTCGCGCACAATCAGATACAGTGAACTACAGGTGCGCGAACTCGGCGTGCCGCCCCCTCTTTACCCAACCGAAGGCAGGCTCACGCCACCACAACCACCGCACCAGCATGTTTGTCATCATCGGCTACGTCGTCAGCATGGTCTGCATCTTCGGCGTGTACATCTTTCACGGCGGGAATATCAAGGTCATCTTGACGGCCCTTCCCTTCGAGCTGATCACCATTGGCGGCAGCGCTATGGGCGCATTTGTGGTGAACAACCAGCCCAAGGTCCTCAAGGCCACGCTCAAGGCGATTCCGGATGCCCTCAAGGGCAGCAAGTACACCAAGGCCCGCTACATGGAACTGCTGGCCATGCTGTACGACATCCTGCAAAAGGCCCGCAAGGAAGGCCTGATGGCCATTGAAAAGGACGTGGAAGCCCCCCACGAGTCCGAGATTTTCAAGAAATACCCGGTGGTCGGGCATGACCACCATGTGATCGAGTTCACCACCGACTACCTGCGCATGATGGTGTCGGGCAACCTCAACTCGCATGAGATCGAGGCGCTGATGGATGCCGAAATCGACACCCACCATGCAGAGGCACACGCCCCCGTAGCGGCGATTGCCCGCCTGGCAGGTGCGTTGCCTGCGTTCGGTATCGTGGCAGCCGTGTTGGGGGTGGTGAATACCATGGGCTCGGTGGGCCAACCCCCTGCAGTGCTCGGGGGCATGATTGCCTCGGCCCTGGTGGGTACCTTTCTGGGCATTTTGCTGGCCTACGGCTTTGTGGAGCCCCTGGGCGGCTTGATGGAGCAAAAGACCGAAGACGCTGCTAAAGAGTTCCAGTGCATCAAATCTACGCTGCTGGCCAGCATGCAGGGCTACAACCCAGCCACAGCCATTGAATTTGGCCGCAAAGTGCTCTTCTCGACCGACCGCCCCACCTTCTCGGAGCTGGAAGGCCACGTGAAGGGCAAGAAGTAACTGGACCTTGCTGTGGCAGAAAAGAAACTCCAGCCCATCATCATCAAGCGCGTCAAGAAGGGCGGCCATGCAGTCCATGGCGGCGCTTGGAAGATCGCCTACGCCGACTTCGTGACGGCCATGATGGCGTTCTTTTTGCTGATGTGGCTTCTGGGCTCCACCACCGATGGCGACCGCAAAGGCATTTCGGACTACTTCAGCGCCCCCCTGAAGGTGTCGCTGCAGGGCGGCCCAGGCTCGGGGTCCAGCTCCAGCATCCTCACTGGCGGTGGTGGCACCGACCTCACGCAGAGCGCCGGGCACGTCAAGCGGGCCGAAACGACATCCGAGAAGCCCAAGAAGCTCAACGAGGCCGATGTGAAGGCCGAGCAAGCCCGCCTGGACGCCCAGCGCATCAAGGCATTGCAGGCCAAGATTGATGCGCTGATCACAGAAAACCCGCGCCTGAACGAATACAAATCGCAGATCCGGATCGACGTGACCCCGGACGGGTTGCAAATCCAGATCGTGGACGACCAGAATCGCCCCATGTTTGACAGCGGCAGCGCGCTCGTCAAGCCTTACATGCGCGACATTCTTCGAGAAATTGGCGCCGCCCTCAATGGCGTGGAAAACCGCGTGAGCCTGGCCGGGCACACCGATGCAGTGCCCTACGGCAACAGCGAGCGTGGCTACAGCAACTGGGAGCTGTCATCTGACCGCGCCAACGCCTCACGCCGCGAACTGGTGGCCGCTGGCATGCCCGATGCCAAACTGGGCCGCGTGGTCGGGCTGGCCGCCAGCGATTTGCTGGAACCCAACACCCCACGCTCTGCAGCCAATCGTCGCATTACCATCACGGTATTAACCCGTGAGGCAGAAGAAAGACTCATGGGGAAAGGGATTCCCACCGTAACATCGACAGAACTGACGATTGAAAAGCGGGAAAATCCTGACGAAGGCAGGTAGACGTTACGCCTTGTCACAAAACCTGCCACACTTGACAATACCTCTAGCCATTTTCGACCGAAAGGGTCCCAAGTGACCACAGCCCTTCGCTTCCTCATCGTTGACGACTTCTCCACCATGCGCCGCATCGTCCGTAACCTGCTCAAGGAAAGCGGGTTTGCGGACGCTGACGAGGCTGAAGACGGCGTCGCAGCACTCAACAAACTTCGCAACGGCAAGTTCGACTTTGTGGTGTCTGACATCAACATGCCGAACATGAACGGCTTTCAATTGTTGGCCGAAATCAAAAAAGACGACAAACTCAAGCACCTGCCCGTGCTGATGGTGACGGCCGAAGCACGCAAGGAAGACATCGTGGCGGCCGCCCAAGGGGGCGCTGCGGGTTACATAGTCAAGCCGTTCACCAAAGCCACCCTGGAAGAAAAAGTTCTGCTGATTCTCAAAAAGATGGGAATGTGACGCCATGGACACGCCAGAAATCCCCCATGCAGAGCCCGCTGCAGATGTCCATCAGAAAATTGGACAGCTGACACGGCAACTCCACGATTCGCTGAATGAGTTGGGCTTCGCAGAAAAATTGCGGGGCTCCATGGGTGAACTGCCCGACGCGCAAAGCCGCCTCTCCTACATTGCACGCCTCACCGGCGAAGCGGCGGAGAAAGTGCTCAGCCGGGTGGAGCTGGCCAAAGCACAACACGACTTCATCGCCTCGGAAACCCGCCGTGTGGTGGACTCCCTGATCAAAGACCCCGTGGCAGCCGTCGCCAAAGGTGAGATCTTCAACTTCCTGACCGACGTGGAGCGCGTTACCAAGGAAGCCGATGCGCATCTGACCGAAATCATGATGGCCCAGGACTTCCACGACCTGACAGGCCAAGTCATTGCCAGGGTAGTGAATCTGGCCGGAACGATTGAAGACCAGCTGGTACAGCTGCTCATTCAAACAGCCCCCTCCAGCGCCCATGTGCAAGTGGCGCCTCCCGAGCCTGCGCGCCTGCAAGGCCCTGTGGTAGACCCAGAGAACACGCCCGACATCGTGACCGACCAATCCCAAGTGGACGATCTGCTCGCCAGTTTGGGATTCTGATCGAACCAGCGTTTTTGCATCGTTGAAAAAGGGGCCCCAGCGGCCCCTTTTCAGCCTTTAGGTTTTCGGGTCGCTCACGACAATGGCATGACACCAGCCGTCATGCCATCATGGACTCCAGCCAAGACAAAGAACTACCCGCCACGGAGCGCAAATTACAGAATGCGCGCAAGGATGGCCAGGGCGCGCGTTCGCGCGATTTGTCGCACTTGGCGATCCTGGGGGTTGGCGCTGCCAGCGTTCTGGCCTTGGCTCCCACCCTGATGGACCACCTGCAGCACGCCCTGGGTCGGCAGCTGATGTTCGATGCCAAAGTGGTCATGACCCCAGCCTCCATGCTGGAGCGCATGCAGGTCATGGTGGTGGTGGGCCTGGTGGCCAGCGTGGTCTTCGCCCTGCTGACCAGCGCAGCGGCCATCATCAGCGCAGTGGGCGCGGGCGGCTGGATTTTCAGCGCCAAGCCCATCACTCCCCAGTTCAGCCGCCTGAACCCGCTCACCGGTTTCACCAACCTGTTTTCCAAGCAGCAACTGGCCAATGTGGCCAAGATGGTGTTCATGACCTCTGTGCTGTCGTTCGTGGCATGGAAATACATGGGGAACAGCATCGAAAGCATTGCCATGCTGGTGGCCCAGCCCTCCACCAGTGCCATCCGCTTCATGGCCGACTGGCTCACCACCGGTGTGAGCATGCTGTTGCTGGTGGTGTTTCTGGCAGCGCTGGTGGACATCCCACTGCAAGCCTTCTTCTTCAAATCCGGGCTCAAGATGTCCCACGAAGAAGTGAAGCAAGAGCACAAGGAATCCGAAGGCGACCCTCACACCAAGGGACGCATCCGCCAAAAGCAGCGCGAGCTGGCAGACCGCGCCAGCGTGAGCGCCGTGCCCAAGGCCGACTTTGTGGTGATGAACCCCACCCACTACGCCGTGGCCCTGAAGTACGACGAAGCCACCATGGCCGCGCCCCAGGTGATTGCACGCGGCACCGACCTGGTGGCCATGCGCATCCGTGATCTGGCCAAGGGCCACGAAATCCCCGTATTGCAATCGCCCATGCTGGCGCGGGCACTGTATGCCCACGCCGAACTGGACCAGGCCATTCCTGCCACGCTGTACACCGCCGTGGCCCAGGTGCTGGCCTATGTGTACCGACTCAAGGCCGCGCTGCGTGGCGAAGGCCGCATGCCTGGCGAGCTGATTGAGCCCTATGTCCCCCCTGAGCTGGATCCGCTGAACAAGCTCTCTGCCAAAGGCGCTGCTGTATGAACACCTCTGTCAACTCCCTGAGGCTGTGGGCAGGCAAGAACACCTCCGTCTTGCAAGGCATGTCCGCACCACTGCTGGTGGTGGCGATCCTGGCGCTGATGGTGCTGCCCATCCCCGCCTGGCTGCTGGACGCCTTTTTCACCCTCAACATCGCCGTGGCCTTGATGGTGATGATGGTGGCGGCCTACATGATCCGGCCACTGGACTTTGCAGCCTTCCCGTCCGTGTTGCTGCTCACCACGCTGATGCGTCTGTCGCTGAACGTGGCTTCCACCCGCGTGGTGCTGCTCGAAGGCCACACGGGTCCCGGCGCCGCTGGCGCGGTGATTGAGGCCTTCGGGCACTTCCTGATCGGCGGCAACTTTGCCGTCGGTCTGATCGTGTTTGCGATTCTGGTGGTCATCAACTTCATCGTGGTGACCAAGGGCGCCGAGCGTATTGCCGAGGTGTCTGCCCGCTTCACCCTGGACGCCATGCCAGGCAAGCAGATGGCCGTGGATGCCGACCTGAACGCAGGCCTGATCGACGAAAAGGAAGCCAAGCGCCGCCGCGCTGAAGTGGGCGAAGAAGCCAACTTCTTCGGCTCCATGGACGGCGCCTCCAAGTTCGTGCGCGGGGACGCGGTGGCCGGTATCCTGATTTTGCTGATCAACATCGTGGGCGGCTTCACGATCGGCATTCTTCAGCACGGCTTGACGGCCAAGCAGGCTGCCGACAGCTACATCCTGCTGGCCATCGGTGATGCACTGGTGGCGCAGATTCCTGGCCTGTTGATCTCGGTGGCGGCTGCCATGGTGGTCTCGCGCGTGGGCAAAGAGCAGGACATGGGTCGCCAGATCGTGCAGCAGCTGTTCATGTCGCCCCGTGTGCTGGGCGTGACGGCAGGCATTCTGATCATGCTGGGCCTCATCCCCGGCATGCCGCACATCGTATTTTTGGTGATTGGCGGCTCGCTGGGCTACTGGGCTTGGGTGCTGTACCAGCGCCAGCAAATCCCGCCAGAGCCCGAAGCCCCGCCCGCCCCCATCGCAGCCGATGGGGAGGCCACCTGGGACGACCTGCAGCCCATTGACCTGCTGGGCCTGGAACTGGGTTACCGACTGATTTCGCTGGTGGACAAGAGCCGCCAGGGCGACCTGCTCACCCGCATCAAGGGCGTGCGCCGCAAGTTTGCGCAAGAGGTGGGCTTCCTGCCCCCTGCCGTGCACGTGCGAGACAACCTCGAACTCAAGCCCAGCGGCTATCGCATCACCCTGCGCGGCGTGGTGGTGGGCGAGGGCGAAGCCTTCCCCGGCATGTTCCTGGCCATCAACCCCGGCGGCATCACCACACCCCTCATCGGCACCCCCACCACCGACCCCGCTTTCGGTTTGCCTGCGCACTGGATTGACGACCGGCAAAAGGAAGCGGCACAAATGGCGGGTTTTACCGTCGTTGATTCAGAAACCGTGATGGCGACGCATTTGTCACACTTGATGCAAGTCCAGGCAGCCAAGCTCCTCAGTCGCACCGAAACCCAGCAACTGGTGGAACACGTGGCAAAACTGGCCCCCAAGCTCATCGAAGAAGTGGTTCCGAAAATGGTCTCGATCGCAACGTTTCAGAAAGTTCTCCAGCTGCTGCTGGAAGAGTCTGTGCACATCCGCGACATCCGCACCATCATCGAAACCCTGGCAGAGCATGCAGGCTCCGTCGCAGACCCTGTGGAGCTGGCCCGGCGCGTGCGCATTGCACTGTCGCCTGCCATCGTCCAGCAGATCTACGGTCCCACCCGCGAACTCAACGTCATCGCCATCGAGCCTGGGCTGGAACGCCTTCTGGTGCAGGCCTTGGGCAACGCCTCCGGCCCCGCGCTGGACCCTGGCGTCGCCGACATCCTGACCCAAAAAGCGGCTGAAGTGGCACTCAAGCAGGAAGAGATGGGCTTGCCCGCCTGCCTGCTGGTGCCTGACCAGATCCGCAACGCCATCTCCCGCCTGGTGCGCCGCGTCGCCCCCCGCCTGCAGGTGCTTGCGCACAGTGAAATTCCTGAGACCCACACCATCCGGATTGGGCCCATTCTCAAAGGTGCATCAGCATGAACATCAAACGCTTTACCGCCCCCACCTCCCGCGAGGCATTGGCCAAGGCGCGCATGGCCTTTGGCGAGGGCACCCTCATCCTGTCCAACCGCCCCACCGCCAACGGCGTGGAGGTGGTGGCCACGGCAGAAGACACCTTGTCGGCACTCGACAACGCAGCCCAGAACGCAGGCGGCCCGACGGGCTCCATGGGCTCGCAAGGCAAGTCGCTGCAAGGTGGCCGTGATTTTCAGGATTCGCGCAGCGCCCTGCACGAGCCCCTGCTGGCCCCCAAGAGCGCCGCCCGTGCACCGGCACGCCCCATGCAGATTGCGGCCACTGCCAACCGTCACAACCCGGTGGAAGAAGACACCGAGCAACTGGCCATGAGCACGCTGTCCTTCCAGGACTACGTGCGTGAACGCATGCTGCGCCGCCGCCATGAAGTGATGAATGGCCCGGCCGAGCCGCCAACGTTTGCCGAGCGCAGCCGCAACCAAGACCGCGACTTCCCCCGCGAGCGCCCCGCTGCCCCAGCCGTGGTGCGCCACAACCCTCTGCGCTCCATCCCGATGGACCTGCCAGAACCGCCTCCTCGCCGCAAGGCCGAAGCCGCAGCGCCCGCTGCCTCCATGGCCCAGCAGCAAAGCCTGATGAACGAGCTGCACGCCATGAAGGAGATGATTGAAGACCGCTTCAACACCATGGCCTGGCTGGGTCAGGCCAAGCAAAACCCCATCCAGTCGAACCTGATGCTGAAGATGATCCGTGCAGGCTACTCGCCCGCACTGGCCCGCGCCGTGCTGGAGCGCATGCCCGAGGACCTGTCGGCAGGCGACGCTGTGCGCTGGCTCATGGATGTGCTCGAACGCAACCTCAAGACCGACGAGAACGAAGCGCCGCTGTACGAGCAAGGCGGCATCTTTGCCCTGGTCGGCTCTACCGGCGTGGGCAAAACCACCACCACCGCCAAGCTGGCCGCGCTGTGCGCCCGCGTGCATGGCCCTGGCAGTGTGGGCCTGATCACGCTGGACACCTACCGCGTGGGGGCCCACGAACAACTGCGCACCTACGGCCGCATGCTGGGCATCGTGGCGCACCTGGCCCACGACCGTGCCGCACTGCAAGACCTGCTGGGCCTGCTCAGTGGCAAGAAAATGGTGCTGATCGACACCACTGGCGTCGCTCCGCGCGATCCCCGCAAGCGCAGCATGCTGGACGTGCTGGACCTGCCCCGCGTGAACCGGCTGCTGGTGCTCAATGCAGGCTGCCACGGAGACACGCTGGACGATGTGCTCACCTCTTTCAAGACCGCTGGCTCGCAGCAGGCCATCCTGTCCAAGGTGGACGAAGCCGTGAAGCTGGGGCCCTCGATTGACGCGCTGATCCGCCACCAAATGGTGCTGCGCGGCGTCACCAACGGCCAGCGGGTGCCCGAAGACTGGGAACCCGCCGAAGCGCACAAACTCATCAGCACCTCCATGCGCGCGCCCGTGAAGTCGGCGTTTGACCCCAAGGCGTCAGACCTGAACTACTACTTCTCGAACGCACCCGAGGCCCTGACAGAGAAAGGACTTGTGGATGCTTGATACCGGCTTTCACCAGGCGGCAGGCCTGAGCAGCTTCACGCCGCAAGCCCAGTTGCGCGTGCTGGCGGTGGCCAGCCAGGAGCGCGCCTCCAGCGGGCTGGAGATGCTTTGGCAGATTTGCGCCAACCTGCAGCGCCTGGGCTACCCCGTGATGGTGCTGGACGGTACCGCACTGGAAACCGACGACACCCCAGGCCTGAGCCATGTGCTGCAGCAAGCCCCCTGGAACGACGGCCTGGGCACCAGCGCCAGCGCCTCGGTCACCTCGGTGGCCGTGATCCCAGCGGCGCGGGGCCTGCACCAGTTGCAGCGACAGGCCTACACCGAAGGCGCCCCCCCGCTGCAAGGGCTGCTGCCGTACTTCCGCGCCTACGGGCTGCTGGTGCTGCACGCCCCGGCAGGGCTGTTGGGCCCCTTGCTTACGCACACCAGCACCATCCCGCTGGCGGTGATGGAGGGCGGCTCCGCCGGTGTTTTGTCCTGCTATAAAAGCCTCAAGCAGATTGCCACGCACTCCGGCCTGCCCTGCACTGTGGCCTCGGTGCTGCAAGGCGATGGCGCCAGCGAACGTCGCCGCACGCTGGGCGCGTTACGCACCTTGCAAGACTGCGCCGAACGCCACCTGGGCGGGCGCGTGCGCACGACCACCGTCTCGGCCAATAACCCTCATGACGTTCAACGCTTGGCCTTGCAACTGCTGGAAAACGCGGGCACCATCAGTGGACCGCTGACTGCGCTACCATCCAGCCACGTGACGGGTTTGTCGGGCACGCCTGAGCCAACGTCCACCGTCTGGAGCCACTGATCTGATGTACACCGCCAAAGGCCAGCTCGATCGTGATGCGATGATCCGCCAGCATGTTCCGCTGGTGAGGAGGATTGCGCACCACATGATTGCCAAGCTGCCTCCCAACGTGGAACTGGACGACCTGATCCAGGTCGGCATGATGGGCTTGGCGGATGCCCTGTCGCGCTACGAAATGGCCCAGGGCGTTCAGTTTGAGACCTTTGCCACCCAGCGCATCCGTGGCGCCATGCTTGACGAATTGCGCGAGGGCGACTGGATGTCGCGCAGCTCCCGCAAGAGCCAAAAAGACATTGAGCACGCCGTGCACCGGCTGGAACAAAAGCTGGGGCGCAGCCCGCTGGAGTCTGAAATTGCCGATGAGATGGAGTTGAGCCTGGCCGACTACCAAAGCCTGCTGGGCAAGGTGCGCGGCACGCAGCTGGTGTACCTGGAAGACATGACCCACGGCGAGGACGATGACGGTTTTCTGGACCGCCACGTGGCCGACGCTGCGGCCGACCCGGTGGAGTTGCTGCGCGACCAGCGGTTGCGCACATCGCTGGTCAACGCCATCAAAAGCCTGCCCGAACGCGAGCAGCACATCATGGGCATGTACTACGAGCACGACATGAATCTCAAAGAGATTGCCGCCGTGCTGGGCGTGACCGAATCGCGCGTGTGCCAGCTGCACAGCCAGTCCATCGCCCGCCTGCGCGCCAAGATGCGCAGCCACTGACCCAGCCACACTTAAACAAAATAGCTGCTACCGCTTGTAAATAAAGCGCCAGCAGCTATTCTTTTTATAGCAATTCCAAACCCAAGAGATTCAACCCTGCGCCAGATTGCGCACGGGAAGTGGAGGCCGTCCGCTCAACCCACCGAGCGATAGATGCGCGCTACGCCGCCCGCCTTCGCGCCTGCGGCTTGCGGGTTGGCATAGGTGGCGGTCTGGGCTCCATCGGCCTGCGGCACCACCACGGCCACTTGGCGGTCGGTCAACACCGCCACACGGGCCAGGTTGTCTCGCTGGATGGCCAAGTGTTGGCCAACGGCTGCAAGGCGCTGCTGGAATTGGGGGGGAAGTTCAGAAACTTGCTGGTGCTGCGCTTGCTCCAGCACCCAGGTAAAGCGTGCTGCTGCATCGCGCAGCGCGGTACTGGCAATCTCCAGCGAGGGAGCGTCCAGTGCCAGCAAGGCGGCAGACACCTTTTCGATGTGTTGCTCTACCGTGGTGAGGGCTTCTTCTAACGACATGGTGGTGGTGCGCTAGACAAAGCCTGGGATCAGGCGTTTATCCGCGGGCGCGAGAAAAGATTTCTTGCGCATTGGACAGCAATTTGTCCGCAATCGCATCCGCATCCACCGAAAAAGTGCCGTTATTGATGGCAGCACGCACTTCGCTCACGCGCTTGGCGTCAAAATCGCTGGTGGTGCGACCAGGCTGCTCCAGGGCGCGGGCCGAGCTGGACACAGTGACAGGCACACCGGCGGCTTGCGCAGCAGCAGCGCCTTTTGCCACCCCTTCCGCAGCAGGGGCTGGACTTTTGGCTTGCTTGGCAAGCCCCGTCTGCGCCAATGCGCCCGGGAGTTCCGGTTTTTGACCTATCTTCATCGCTCTCTCCACCACCCCGTGTGATGTGGGGCTCAGTAGCAATGTTTTCGACCCGTTTTGGGCGGACTTTAGCTATTTGTGCGGGCAAATCCTCAAAGAGTGATGGTCACTGTTCCATCTTCAGCCACAATGCCGCTCACTACGCGACCATTGTCCATTCTGACGCGCACAGTCTGCCCGACGGTGCCTGCGGACAACGCTTGCCCTGCAGAGACCACAGCATAACCCGGCCCCTGGGCAGAAACACGCACCTGTGCACCTGCGCGGAAAATGCTGGGCGCCTTGACCATGGATTGGCGCAAGGCCTGCCCGGCCATCAACTGGCGCGAGGCAGTCTGGCCCACCCAGGCCTCAGGGTTGGCCACCACCGGGGCGGGGTCGGCCGCCCAGTCCACCTCGGCTTGCGTGGCGTCGTTGGCAGTCAGCACGGCGCCGGGCGCCACGTTGCCGGTCAGCACCCAGGCGGGGCCCCAAGCCTTGATGGTGACGGGCAAGAACACATTCCAGGGCGAACGCCCCTCGACGCACCGCAGCCCCAGCCGGGTGCGCCCCCACAGGCGCGAGCCTGCAGGCAAATACGGCTCCACCCGGGCACAGGGGGCCAGGTTCAAGCGGC
Organism: Acidovorax sp. 1608163; assembly: GCF_003669015.1. Taxonomy (NCBI): domain Bacteria; kingdom Pseudomonadati; phylum Pseudomonadota; class Betaproteobacteria; order Burkholderiales; family Comamonadaceae; genus Acidovorax; species Acidovorax sp. 1608163. The sequence continues at coordinate 611,841 of NZ_CP033069.1, read as the reverse complement.
TGTCCAGCGCGCCCACGCTCACCTCCATGCGCAGCGTGGCGCCTGCCGCCTGGTTGCGGGCCAAGGCGTCGTCCAGCCAGTGCTGGGTCAGGTTGCCCAGCTCGGCGGCGGGGTCAGCCACCGCCTGGGCCTGGGCGGCGCCCACGGCCAATACCCCCCAAAGTGCCATGAGGGCTAGGCCAACGCTGCGCAGGGATGAAAGGGAAGGCATGGTGCGCTCTCCGGTAAAAGCGCCGACAAACCGCGGCGCGGTGGGACGGACAGCGCCACGCCGTCCGCCTGAAGGGCCCGCGCACGGTTGCCAGGGAGCACCGCCAGCGCAGCAGGGCTCTGGGTACAGCACCCAGGCCTGCGGGCCATTCCAACGCATTCACTATAGGCCGCCAAGCCCCAAGGCAAAGCCCGAAACTGCCCAGCCATTTCCGCGTTCTTCGGGCTTTAGAAAAAAACCGCCATTTCCATAATCGAACCACGCCAAAACCCGCACCGGGCCGTGGCGGCAAGCGATACAGGATGTGAGGCAACCATGCTTGACAAGATGACCAACCAGCTGGGATTTCAAGGCAACGCGCTGATACTGCGCGCCGAGCGCCAGCGCATCATCGCCAGCAACATTGCCAACGCAGACACCCCCGGCTACGTGTCGCGGGATTTCGACTTTGCCAAAACCCTGCGCGAAGCCACTGAATCGGGTGCCAGCAGCGTCGTGAAGAACCTGGCCACTGGTGGCACAGGCCCCGCCGTGAGCACCGCCACGTCAGACCCCCGGCATTTTCAAGCCACCACCACAGGTTCGGGCTCGGCATCCACACTCTCAGGCCCCAGCAAGCTGGGCTATGCCGTGCAGACCCAGCCCGCGCTGGACAACAACTCGGTGGACCTGGACCGCGAGCGCTCGAACTTCGTGGACAACGCCGTGCGCTACGAGGCCACGCTGCGCTTCATCAACGGCAACGCCAAAACCATGCTCAGCGCCATCCAGGGCCAGTAAGCCAGCGCAGAAAGCGAGACGCCCCATGTCCATGTTCTCCATCTTCAATGTGTCCAGCAGCGCCATCAGCGCGCAGTCACAGCGCCTGAACGTCGTGGCCAGCAACCTGGCCAACGTCGATGCGGTGGCGGGCCCCGATGGCAAGGCGTACAAGGCGCGCCAGGTGGTGTTTCAAACCGCCCCCATGGGCTCCGACGCCGCTGCAGGCGTGAAAGTGACCTCCATCAAGGAAAGCGATGCGCCAGGCCGCAAGGTGCATGACCCCTCACACCCCTCGGCCGACGAGCAGGGCTATGTGACGCATTCCAACGTGAACGCGGTGGAGGAAATGGTGAACATGATTTCCGCCTCGCGCTCGTACCAGAACAACGTCGAGGTCATGAACACGGCCAAGTCGCTGCTCCTCAAAACCCTGCAAATGGGCCAGTAAGCCCCAGGAGACTTCAGCATGATCCTCAGTTCGACCAAAGCCACCACATCGACCTCGTCCACCAGTGGTACGTCCAGCTCGACCACCAGCGTGGCAGACCCCAACACCGACCCCAATGCAGCGCAGGACCGGTTCCTCAAGCTGCTGGTGGCGCAGCTCAACAACCAGGACCCGATGAACCCTCTGGACAACGCCCAGATGACATCGCAAATGGCGCAGATCAACACCGTGACAGGCATCCAGCAGCTGAACCAGACCATGGCCAGCATGTCAGCGCAGTTCAACTCGCTGCAGGTCATGCAGGGCACGGCCCTGGTGGGCCGCAGTGTGATGACCGAAGGCAACAGCGTGTCCATCACCGACAAGACCGGCAAGGGCGGGTTCGAGCTGGGCTCTGCAGCCACCGGGGTCAAGGTCGAGATCCTGACCGCTGGCGGCCAAGTGGTGGACACCGTCAACCTGGGCGCACAAAGCGCCGGTCGCCACACCTTTGACTGGGATGCCAGCAAGTACACGGGCTCTACCGAAGGCCTGCAGTTCCGCATCACCGCCGTCAACGGCTCCACCAAACTCGACTCCACCGCGCTCGCGCTGTCCAAGGTGACCGCTGCAGGCGCTGAGGACGGCCAACTGGTGCTGAGCCTGTCCAACGGCAAGACCATCAATTACAGCCAGATCAAGGCCCTGGTGTAACGCCAGCCCCCAACGCATCGCATGCACCGCCCAACCAGGAGAACACCATGAGTTTCCAGCAAGGCCTCTCTGGCCTGAACGCCGCCAGCAAGAACCTGGACGTCATCGGCCACAACATTGCCAACGCCAACACCACCGGCTTCAAGGCCTCGCGTGCAGAGTTTGCCGAGATGGTGGCGTCAGCCATCGGCTCAGCGGGTGGCAACAATGCCGGCATTGGCGTGGAAACCGCCAACGTGGCGCAGCAATTCACCCAGGGCAACCTGACCATCACAGGCAACAGCCTGGATGTGGCCATCAATGGCAATGGCTTCTTCACCGTGACCCAGCCTGACGGAACGCTGGCCTACACGCGCGCCGGCAACTTCAAGCTGGACAAGGAAGGCAACATGGTGACCAACGACAACGACAAGGTCATGGGTTACCCCGTAGACCCTGTCACCGGCCTGCGCACCGGCACCGACCCGATACCGCTGGTGTTCCCCACAGCCCAGCCCATTCCGGCCAAGCAGACAACAAAGATCACGGCCGACTTCAATCTGCCAGCCACTGCCCCCAACGCAGCGGGCAACCCCACGGCGACGCCCCCCGTGCCCGCCACACCACGTGCCACGTACGGCACATCGATCAACGTTTACGACAGCCAAGGCGTGGCCAAGCCCGTCAATCTGTACTTCCAGAAAACCGCCACCGCCAACACCTGGGATGTGTACGACAAGCTGGACGACCCCACGGCGGTGCCCCCAGTGGTCGCCACGGCCATTGGGCAGATCACCTTCGACAACACCGGCAAAATCATCGGCCCCGCCGCAACACCTCCGGCCACAGGGTTCCAGCTGCCACTCAGCGTCAACCCCAGCCCCCCCAACCCCAACAACCTGCCAGCATTCAACGTGGCCGTGAGCCTGGACAACGTTTCGGAGGGGGGTCGAAATTTACCGTGTCCAACCTCAGCCAGGATGGCTACACCATTGGCGAGCTGACGGGCATCAACATCGAAAACAACGGGATGATCATGACCCGTTACTCCAACGGGGTGACCCGCTCGGAGGGGCAGATCGCGCTGTCGAGCTTTCGCAACACCCAGGGCCTGGCCTCGGTGGGCGGTAACAAATGGGTGTCGACCTTTGAATCCGGCCAACCCGTCGTGGGCACCGCCACCGACGGCAATTTTGGTGGCCTGCGCTCAGGCGCCCTGGAAGACTCCACCGTCGACCTGACGGCCGAGCTGGTCAACATGATGACCGCCCAGCGCGCCTACCAGGCCAACGCCCAGACCATCAAGACGCAAGACCAGGTGATGTCCACCCTGGTGAACTTGAGATGACACACCCCCTGAGTCGCTGCGCGCCTTCCCCCTCTCTCTACGCGCTGCGCGCTACGGGAGTGGGACGCAGCCAGCGCGGCGGGGCGGCCCTTGCGCGGCTGCCTCGGCTTGGGCCGCGCCAGCTGCACGCGCTGTGGACGGCGTGCGGAAACACAGGGAACTGAGAGGAACATCACGCCATGGACCGCATCATCTACACCAGCATGACAGGGGCCAAAGCCGCAGAGCACCGGCAAGCGGTGCTGGCCAACAACCTGGCCAATGCGTCCACCAACGGCTTTCGGGCAGAGATGTCCACCTTCCGCTCGGTGCCCGTGCAAGGCAATGGATCGACCACGCGGGTCTTCGCGCTGGAGGCCACCTCGGGCTACCTGAACACGGCAGGCCCCGCCAAGACCACCGGCCGCAACCTCGACGCCATGGCCATGGGCAACGCCTGGTTTGCCGTGCAAGGGCTCGACGGGCTGGAGGCCTACACCCGTGCGGGCTCGTTCGATGTGTCGGCTGCCGGCCAGCTGGTCACGCCCTCGGGCCTACCGGTGCTGTCTGACGGCGGCGCCCCGATTGACGTGCCCCCCCGCGCTGAAGTAACCCTGGGCGCCGATGGCACCATCACGGCCAAGACGGCAGGGCAGCCCCCGCAGGCACTGGGGCGGCTGAAGCTGGCGTCTCCCACGGCGGAAGACCCGCTCAAGCGCGGTGACGACGGCCTGTTTCGCACAGCGTCTGGCGACCCCATGCCCAACGACGCCACGGCCCGCATGCTCAGCGGTGCGGTGGAAGGCTCGAACGTGAACACCGTGGAGAGCATGGTGGGAATGATCGCCGCGTCCCGCCAGTTCGAGCAACAGATGAAGCTGCTGCAAACAGCAGAAACCAACGACAAATCGGCTGCGCAGTTGCTCAGCCTCAATGGCTGAGGCCAAGCCCGTCGCCCCACGCTGAACCGAACGCAAGGAAACCGCCATGTTCACCGCCCTCTACACCGCCAAGTCCGGCATGACTGTGCAGCAGACCAATATCGACCTGCACTCGCACAACCTGTCCAACGTGTCCACCACAGGCTTCAAGCGCAACTTCGCCAACATCGAAGACCTGGCCTACCAGAACTACCGCCAGGTGGGCGCCGCCGCCACCGAGCAAAACCAGCTGCCCACCGGGCTGCACATGGGGTTGGGCGCGCGCACGGTGTCCATCGGGCGCAACTTTGAGCAGGGCAGCCTGCAAGAGTCCAAGAACAACCTGGACGTGGCCATCAACGGCAATGGCTTTTTTGAAGTGACCATGCCCGACGGCACCATCGGCTACACCCGCGACGGCTCGTTCAAGGTGGATGCGCAAGGGCGCATGGTGACCTCGGGCGGCCTGCCTGTGGCCAATGGCATCACCGTGCCCGCCAATGCCACCAGCATCAGCATCAGCAGCGATGGCGCCGTGTCGGCCACCGTGCCGGGCAACACCGCTCCCCAGCCACTGGGCACCCTGGCGATGTCGGGCTTTGTGAACGTTGGCGGGCTGGAGCCCATCGGGCAAAACCTGTTCAAGGAATCGGCGGCGTCGGGCCAGCCCCAGCAGGGCACGCCCGGCACCAACGGCCTGGGCATCATCAAGCAAGGGTTTTTGGAGTCGTCCAACGTCAACGTGGTGGAAGAGCTGGTGAACATGATCCAGACACAACGTGCTTACGAGATGAACTCCAAGGCCATCACCACCACCGACCAGATGCTGGCCAAGCTGAGCCAGCTGTAAGCAAAACGCACCGCGGGGCCCACCCGGGCCCCCAGGAAGGCACGCCATGAACCGCACCACTGCAGCCCCCTTGGTCGCAGGCACACACACCGCCTGCACACACACTGCCCGCCCACGCCATGGGCTTTGGGCGGTCACGGGCGTGCTCGCCAGCCTGCTGGCCACGGGCTGCGCCAGCCTGTCGCCAACACCGCCTGTGGACATCCTGCCCACCACCCCGCCGCAGCTCAGCATTGCGCCGCGTGCGGCGCCTCAGCCAGCCAACGGAAGTTTGTTCAACACCGCCAGCTACCGGCCAGCGTTTGAAGACCGCCGGGCCCGGCTGGTGGGCGATCTGGTCACGATCCAGATCGTGGAAAACGTGACGGCCAAGCAAGAGTCCTCCTCCACACTGGACCGCTCGGCCAACGTCTCCAATGCCGTAACAGCACTGCCCTTTGTGGGGGCAAGCGATGTCGGCAAGCTGGGACTCGGCGCCAAGTCTGGCAACGCGTTCTCCGGCAAGGGCGGTACCGAAAGCGCCAACACGTTCTCTGGCTCCATCACCGCCACTGTGATCGATGTCTTGCCCAACGGGCACCTGGTGGTGGCTGGCGAGAAGCAAATCGGCGTGAACCAGAACGTGGACGTGCTGCGCTTTTCCGGCACCATCGATCCGCGCGTGATGCAGCCAGGCAGCATCATCAACTCCACCCAGGTGGCCAACGTGCGCATCGAGTCACGCGGCCGTGGCTCGCAAGGCGAGGTGCAGGCACAGGGCTGGCTGGGCCGGTTCTTCAACAAGGTCACGCCGTTCTGATCCGCGAATGCCGGTGCCAAAGCGCCGCTGGCTGTCTGCATGCACAGGGGGCCAGCGGCTTTTTCATGTCCCGACTGCACGTGCCGCACGCACCACACGCTTCAATTACTATCAAATTTATAGCTGCCAGCGCTTTACCAATGAGCGCTAGGTGGCATTTTTATTGATATTTCTCGCCAAGTCGCGTCTAGGGCGGCGCCCACGCTTGAAGCGGCAGGCACCACGCAGATCGCAGGCAAAAGGCTGGTGAACCGGCTTCTTTTTGGGTTTTAGTTTTTGCCATGGCAACCCACAATGGAAGCCATGAAAGCCTCGTCCCACTCCCTTTGGCCGCGCAAGCTGCGCGCACTCTGGCTCCTGCTGGCCGCAGTGCTGGCGGCCGCCGCGCCCACCGCGCACGCCGTGCGCATCAAGGAAGTGGCGGCGGTGCAAGGCGTGCGCAGCAACCAGCTCACAGGCTATGGCCTGGTCGTGGGGCTGGACGGCACGGGTGACCAGACCACCCAGATGCCCTACACCACGCAGGCCATGTCCAACTACCTGCAGCAAATGGGCATCACCCTGCCGCCCGGCACGGCCTCGCAGCTGCAGCTCAAGAACGTGGCGGCCGTGATCGTCACCACCCAATTGCCCGCTTTTGCCCAGCCGGGGCAGATGCTGGATGTGAATGTGTCATCGATGGGCAACTCCAAGTCGCTCAAGGGCGGCACGCTCATTGCCACCCCGCTGCGCGGCGCCGACGGCGAGATCTACGCCCTGGCCCAGGGCAACCTGGTGGTGGGCGGCGCTGGCGCTTCGGCAGGAGGCAGCAAGGTGCAAATCAACCACCTGTCGGCCGGTCGCATTCCACAAGGCGCCCAGGTCGAGCGGTCGGTCCCCACCCCGTTGAACGAGGGCGACACCATCAACCTGGGCTTGAATGCATCGGACTTCCAGACCGCACGCAAGGTGGCCCAGGCCATCAACGCCAAGCTGGGCAACGGCCTGGCCACCGCCCTGGACGGGCGCACCGTGCAGGTGCGCGCACCGCAAGACCCAGGCGCGCGGGTGGGCTTCATTGCCGATCTGGAAGAGCTGCCACTCGAAAATTCCACCCCCGCCGCCAAGGTGGTCATCAACGCCCGCACCGGCTCCATCGTGCTGAACCAGGCCGTGACGCTGGGCTCGTGCGCCATTGCGCACGGCAACCTGTCCATCACCATCAGCTCCACCCCGGTCATCAGCCAGCCCAACCCGCTGTCGCAAGGGCAAACCGTGGTCACGCAAAAGAGCGACATCACCATCAACCAGGAGCCGGGCAACATCATCCAGATGCCGCCCTCGGCCCAACTGGCCGATGTGGTGCGCGCGCTGAACCAGTTGGGCGCCACGCCGCAAGACCTGCTGGCCATCTTGCAGGCCATCAAGGCGGCGGGTGCGCTGAATGCGGAGCTGGAGGTGATCTGACATGGCCGTGACCCTGCCCTCGTCCACATCGACCGGCGCGCACCAGGCGCTGGCGGTGGACACGCGCTCGCTCAACAACCTCAAGTACGAAGCCGGACAAAACAGCCCCGAGGCCACCAAAGAGGCGGCCAAGCAGTTTGAGTCGCTGTTCATGCGCGAGCTGATCAAGAGCATGCGCGAGGCCACCATGAAGTCGGGCATGCTCGACAGCGCCGGAGGCGACCTGGGCACCGACATGCTGGACCAGCAACTGTCGGTGCAGATGTCGGGCCAGCCCGGGGGCTTGTCTGAGGCCATCGCCCGGCAACTGTCGCGCCAGATGGGTGCGGCCGAGCCCACGTTCTCCGTGCCCTCCACCTTGAGCCTGCAGCAAGTCACTGGGCGCAGCACTGCGGCCACCAAGGCGGCGACAGGCTCCGCCAGCATTGCGGGCGTGACCACTACCCCCGCCCCCAAAGGGCGCGATGAATTTGTGCAGCACCTGAGCAACACGGCCGAAACCGTGGCCAAGGAAAGCGGCATCCCCGCCAGCTTCATGCTGGGCCAGGCAGGCCACGAAACCGGCTGGGGCAAGAGCGAGATCCGCAACAAGGATGGCTCCACCTCCTACAACCTGTTCGGCATCAAGGCCGGCAAGGGCTGGACAGGCAAGGTGGCCGAGGTGACGACCACCGAGTACGTGGACGGTGTGCCCCGCAAGGTGGTGGCCAAGTTCCGCGCCTACGACTCGTACGAAGCATCGTTCCGGGACTACGCCCAGCTCATCACCAACAGCCCCCGCTACGAAAAGGCCCAAGCCACCGCCAAGACGGGCTCGGCTGTGGCTTATGCCACCGAGCTGCAAAAGGCGGGCTACGCCACCGACCCGGAATACGCCAGAAAGCTCAGCGGTGCGATCCATAGCGCGCTGCGGGCCCAAAAGGCACAAGCGTGATGGAAGCGGGGTAAATCATGGGACTGCTCAACGTAGGCGCCCGCGCCCTGATGGCCAACCAGGTCGCGCTGCAAACCGCAGGCAACAACATTGCCAACGTCAACACGCCCGGGTACTCGCGCCAGACCGTGGTGCTGCAAACCGTGCAGGGCCAGTTCACGGGCGGCGGCTACATCGGCCAAGGTGTGGATGTGCAAACCATTTTGCGCAACCAAAGCGAGCTGCTCACCCGCCAGTCGGCCGCAGCGGGCTCGGTCAGCGCCGCCGACACGGTGCGGGCCGAGCGGCTGAGCCAGTTGCAAGAGATTTTCGGCGGCGGCACGGCCGGGCTGGGCGCCGCCATCACCGACATGATGAATGCGTTCTCGGACGTCGTGGCCTCCCCCACCGACCTGTCTGCGCGCACGCTGGTGCTCACACGCATCGATGAAACAGCGGCCCGCATGCGCACATCGGCCGATCGCATCAACGAGATCCAGTACACCGTCTCCCAGCAGCTGCAAAACAGCGCCAACACCATCAACAACCTGGCCCAGCAAATGGCCTCGGTGAACGAGCAGATTGCCCGCGCCACCGGCAACGGGCAAACGCCCAACGACCTGCTGGACCAGCGCGACCAGATCATCCGCGAGATCAACCAGTACGTTCAAACCACACAGATCCCAGCCGACGACGGCACCGTGGGCCTGTTCGTGGGGGCAGCCAGCCCCTGGTGCTGGGCACCACGGCCACCACGGTCTCGATTGCAGACTCCTCCACCTTCCCCGCCAGCGGGCAGCTCAAGCTGCTCTTCAACCGACCCGGCTCACCCTCCATCGAACTGGACGAAAACACGCTGGGCGGCGGCAGTGTGACCGGCCTGCTCAAGTTCAACAACACCGATCTGGCCGAAGGGCGTAACCTGCTCGGGCGCATGGCCATGGCCATCGGCATGACGCTCAACGAGCAGCAAAACCAGGGCCTGACGCTGGACGGCCAGCTGGGCAAAGACCTGTTTGCCCTGCCCACCAGCATGCCAGGCACCACCAACGGCACGGCCGTGGGCAATGTCACCTTCACCGACGCCACCCAGTTCGCAGCGTCGGACTACGAAATCCGCTTCACCACGCCCCCCGCCGGGCAGGTGGTGCGCCTGTCCGACGGCAAGGCCACGGCCTTCACCAACGCGGCCAACCTGGCCAGCCAGCAGATTGATGGGTTGACCTTCAACCTCACGGCCACCGGCGCTGCGGGTGAACGCATGCTGTTCAAGCCCTTCAGCACGGCTGCGGCCAACATGCAGGCACTGGTGTATTCGCCGCGCGACCTGGCTGCTGCCAACCCGGTGAATGCGGCCATGGGCACATCCAACGCAGGCACGCTGCAGCTGTCCAGCCTCACGGCCAAGAGCGGGTTCACCGCCCCTCCGATCCCCGCCGGTGTGCAGCTGACCTTTGCAGCAGGCCCACCAACGACTTACAGCGTGACGGGCTCGACCACCCCGCCCTCAGGCACCACGGGCCTGGCCTACACGGCGGGCACGCCCATCGTCATTGACGGCTGGGAGATCACCCTCAAAGGCACGCCCAAGACGGGTGACACCGTGAAGGTGGGCAATGCGCTGGACCCCCAGTACGGCGACAACTACACCCGCAATGCAGGCAACGCCACGGCGCTGATGAACCTGCGCGATGTGAAGATGTTTGACGAATCCACCATGAGCGACGGCTACGCCAGCGCCATGGCGCAGGTGGGTACACGCACGCAAAGCGCGCTGTTTGCCTCCGAGCTGTCCACCACCATCGCCAAGAACCTGGAAAACGACCGCACCTCCGTGTCCGGCGTCAACCTGGACGAAGAGGCGGCCAAGCTGTTGCAGTACCAGCAGGCCTACCAAGCGTCGGCCAAAATGCTGCAGATTGCGCAGAGTGTCTTTGACACCCTGATCCAGAACCTGGGTCGATGACACCCTCTGAAGTCCTCCGTAGGAGCCTGACATGAGCAATACCATCTTTCGCGTTGGCACCGCCAACATGTATGACAACTCCATCCGCAACGTGTCGGCGCGGCAGGCTTCGCTGGTCAATCTGCAAGAGAACCTGACCTCGGGCAAACGCGTGGTGCGCGCCAGCGACGACCCTGTCTCGGCCGCCCAGGCCGAGCGGGCGATGACCCGCATGACCCGCATCCAGACAGAGCAGCGCGCCCTCGAAACCCAGCGCAACGCCATTGCCCAGGCCGAGTCATCGGTGGGCGATGCCGTGAGCCTGGTGCAAGAGGTGCGCGAACTGATGGTGAACGCTGGCAACGCATCCCTGAGCAGCAGCGAGCGCGCCACCATTGCCAACCAGTTGCAGAGCCTGCGCGACCAGCTCACGGCCGTGGCCAATCGCACCGACACCAATGGCCTGCCGCTGCTGGGCGCCCTGGGCAGCGCGCAATCGCCCTTCATGGGCCCCTTGAGCGGCACGCCCGACTATCTTTTCGCGGGACAAGCCGGGCAAAACGCCAGCACCGGGGTGTCCATCCCCAACACCCTGGATGGCGATGCCGCCTTCATGTTCGACGCCAACCGCGATGGCAGCTTTCACGCAACGATCACGCAAGGCACCAGCACCGTGATCCTGCCCGGCGCCACGACCGGCTCGGTGCCCACCGGCGCGCAGCCCAGCCGCGCGCTGAACACCTCGGCCATTGACATTGCCCCAGGCACCACCTTCAACAAAGACCCCGCCACCGGGCAGGCCTACACCTACAGCGTGAGTTTTTCTGGCGTCACGCTCAACCCGGCCACCAACACCCTGTCGGCCACCTACAACATCACCAGCACCGACCCGGCCTTTGTGCCCCCCGCTGCGCAGACACTGAACCCGATCAAGATCGGCGAGAAGAACGAGTTCAGCATCAATGGGCTGCCCACCGGCATGTCGATGAAGATCACGGCCACGCCCACCAAGGCCGTGGACGGCACCATCACCGTGGCGCCCGCCAATGGCGACACACTCAATATCTCGCCCAACGCCAGCCTGTTCAGCGTCATAGACAAAGCCATCACCGAGCTCAAGGCGGCCCCTAACTCCAACGTGGCGGCACAGGCCTCGGGCAGGCGCTGGCCAACATCGACATCGGGCTCGAACGCCTGAGCAATATCCGCAGCTACGCGGGCGAGTTGCTCAACCGCGCAGACCGCATCACCGGCGACCAGGACAAGCGCTCCGTTCAACTGGAAGCCGACCGTTCCAGGGCCGAGGATCTGGATATGATCAAAGGCATTTCGGACTTCCAGAACCAGCAGACGGGCTACCAGGCAGCGCTGCAGACCTATGCATCGGTTCAGAAGCTTTCGCTGTTCAACTACATCGGCTAGCGTTCCGACCCGCGCAGCGCGCCGGGTCGGCCAGACGGCCCACATCGCCTGAGAGCACATGGTCCAATCCGTTCTTGGCAGTTTGATTCTGGGCTACCGCCCCTTGTGGAACCGCGCCCGCAAACTTGCCGGTGTGCAGCTGTACTTGCACAACGAATCTTCGACGATGGTCGATGCAGGCCACCTGCTGCGCACCCTGCAAGAGCTGTGGTCGGCCAGCTCGCCACCGCTGCTGCTGTCGCCCCAAACGCACCAGTTGCTCTCCAGCCTGCTCGAAAGTGCGCCGCGCGGCGCCCCCTGGATCGAGGTGCGCAACGACTGGCTGAACGACTCCACCATCTTCAACCAGGTGCGCGCAGCCCACCGGCGGGGCCTCAAGCTGGTGTGGCGCGGCGAAATCGCCACCCTGCCCCCCGCCGAAATAGCCCGCTGCTTTGACAACAGCCTGCTCACCCTGCGGCCTGAAGACACCATTACGGCCCTGCAACGCGCACCGCAGCAGCCCGGCAGCCCCAAGCCACCGCCGCGCAACCTCAGCCCCATCCTGGCGGGGCAGATGTACGAAAACGTGGCCAGCCGCGCGCTGATGGAGCATTGCCTGGACAACAACGCCCTGGCACTGGCTGGCTGGCCCGCCGAAGACGTGCTCTACAGCATGCGCCACACCCCGCAGCAGCCTTCGCACGCAGTGATCCACAAGCTCATGCGCGCCATCGACGCCGAGCAATCGCTCGAAACGTTCGAAGACATCATGAGCGAGGACCCCATCCTGGCCTACCGGTTCATGATCTACACGAACTCGGCTGCGCTTGGGCTGCGCACCGGCATCGACTCGCTGCGGCGCGGGCTGGTGATGATGGGCTATGGCTCCATCCAGCGCTGGCTGTCTGACCAGCTACCGCATTCCAGCACCGAGCCCAACATGCAGCCCATCCGCGAAGCGATGGTGATGCGCGCGCACCTGACCACCCAGCTGCTCAACCCCGGCATGGAAAACGAGCTGCGCCGCGAGATTTACCTGTGCGCGCTGCTGTCGCAAATGGACGAGCTGCTGCGCGAGCCCCTGGGCACCATCCTGCACCGCATTCCGCTGTCAGAGCGCATTTACGACGCCACCGTGCTGCGCACCGGCCCCTACGCACCCAGCCTGCAAATGGCCTGCGCGCTGGAGGGAGACGACGCCAGCGTGATCCGCCGCCTGTGCGAGGAACACGAGATGGACCTGGAAGAGGTCAACCGCGCCCTGCTGCGGGTGCTGAGCGAGCTGGAAGTGGAACGCCCCCCGGCCAGCCGCTGAGGCAGGCTGAGGCGACTTAGAGCGGCTCACAAAACTCAGCGAAGCGGTTATGGCTAGGCGCTGCGTCACAGGCAGTACGAGTAGTACGACAAGACGCTGCAACGATGCCAGAAGAGTTTTGTTAGCCGCTCTTACTCCAGCACCCCAGGCTGCGTGACCAGGTAGCTGTGCAATGCCGCAATGGCCTGGCGCACCTTGGCCGGCTGCGCGTCGCGCTGGGGCGTGACGGCCCAGATATCGAGCGTGCCAAACGACCACTGCGGCAGCAGCCGCACCAGCCGCCCACTGGCCAGTGCGTCTTGCACATCCATGCTGCCCATCAGCGCCAAACCCAGACCGGACTCACACATCTGCTGGATCGACAACTGGTTGTTGCTGGCAATGCGTGGCTGCACCCGCAGGCTGCGCGTTGCGCCATCGGCATGGTGCAAGTCCAGCAGCAGGCCACCGCCTTCGCGCGCAAAGCCCAGCCAACTGTGGGCCAGCAACGCATCGGGCGTGTCTGGCGCGCCATGCTGCGCCACCCAGCCGGGTGACGCACACAGCCACCACTGCAACGCCCCCAAACGGCGCGCCGCCCAGCTCGAATCGGCCAGGCGGCCAAAGCGCACGGCCAGGTCCACACGGGCGTTGATGAGGTCGATGGGCGCATCGTCTACCAGCAGCCGCAGACGCAGCGCTGGGTACTGCGCCAGCAAGTCGCCCAGCGCAGGCGCAATGTGCCGCGCAAAACCTACCGTGGCCGACAGGCGCAATTCGCCACTGGGCGCATCGCGCGAGGCGGCCAGCTCGGCCCGCGCCTGCTCGGCCGCCGCGCACATGGCGGCGCATTGCGCGTGGTAGCGCTGGCCTGCCTCGGTCAACGCCAGTTTGCGGGTAGAGCGGTGCAGCAGCGTGACGCCGCCCTCGCGCTCCAGCTGGCGCACCTGCTGGCTCACGGCCGAAGGGCTCATGCCCAAGGCCCGCGCCGCGCCCGTCATCGAGCCATGCTGCACCACCGTGGCAAACACCGCCATGCGCTTGAGATCGTCCATTGCTTCCCCCTTTGATGTCCATGGCCCAGCGCACCAAGCAAACATGCCAACCCGACCAATTCAGCCCATTGTGAAGCACAGCTTCAAAGACAAAGCCAATTTTTCCCTCTACCGCGGGGGCGTTGTTAGCCATAACCTTGCTCCATCTTCACTTGGAATAGCAACTCAGACTTGCAGGAACACACCATGCACATCGCACTGATTGGCGCCACCGGCTTTGTGGGCACCGCCCTGTTGAACGAACTGCTGCAGCGCGGCCACCGCGTCACGGCCCTGGCACGCACTCCCAGCAAAATCGCCCCGCGCGAAGGCCTGAGCGTGGTGCAAGCCGACGTAACCGACCCCGCCCAGGTGGCCCAGGCCGTGCGCGGCACCGACGCCGTGGCCAGCGCCTACAACCCCGGCTGGACGCACCCCGACCTGCACGACGAATTCCTGCGCGGCAGCCGCGCCATCACCGCAGGCACCAAAGCCGCAGGCGTGCAACGCCTGCTGGTGGTGGGCGGCGCTGGCAGCCTGTATGTGGCGCCTGGCGTGCAACTGGTGGACACCCCCCAGTTCCCTGCCGAGTGGAAAAACGGCGCATTGGCCGCCCGCGAAGCGCTGAACCTGTTGCGCCAGGAATCCACCTTGCAGTGGACCTTCTTGTCCCCCGCCATCTTGCTAGAGCCCGGCGAGCGCACCGGCCAGTACCGGCTGGGCACTGAATCGCCCCTGATGAATGGCGAGCAGCCCGGCAAGATCAGCGTGGCCGATCTCGCCGTCGCCATCGTGGACGAGCTGGAAGCGCCGCGCCACCTGCAGCAGCGCTTTACGGTGGCTTATTGAGCTGGGGGGTTGATTGCGTGAGGGCGTCTGACAGCCAGCTCACAGCACGCGTTGCTCCACCACCATGCGCGTGAGGTGAATGGCCGACTCTGCCTGCATCTTGGCCAACACCCGGCCACGGTGCAGCTCCACAGTCTTGGAGCTGATGTTCAGGTCTCGGGCAATCACTTTGCTGATCTTGCCGTCCACCACACCCTGCATGACCTGGGTTTCACGCACCGTGAGCCCTGCCAATCGGCGTTGAAACTCAGGACAAGGCGCAGCCTGTGGGGCTGCGTCCGCGCGAGGCGCAAACGCACGGGCCAGGGCTGACTCCAGCGCGCTCTCTTCAAACGGCTTTTCCAAAAACGTCACCGCACCTTTTTCCATCGCCTGCACCGCCAGTGGTACGTCGCCATGCCCTGTCATATAGATGATCGGCAAGGCCCCCCGGGCCCCGCAACGCCGCAGGCAATCAGCGCGTCGTGCACCTGCAGCCCGCTCATGCCGGGCATCCGCACATCCAGCAGGAGACAAGAGCGACCCAACTCCTGTGCGCTGAGCGCCTGCAGCGCAGCAATGGCCGCCTGTCCATCCTCAAAATCCACCACGTCATAGCCCGCACCGCTCAGCCACCACTTGGCCGTGGTGCGGAAATCCGTGTTGTCATCCAACAAATACAGCGTGCGTGGCACGTCGGAAACAGCCTGTTCGGTCATGCGACAAAGTCTTTCGAATCGAGAAATTCAGGTAGCTGCTCTGCCTCGTCCATCAACGCCAGGGGCAACGCCACATAAAAAGTGCACCCATGGACCGCATTGGGCGTAAACCACAAGCGGCCCTGGTGCAGCTCAATCAGGCTGCGGCAAATGTTCAGCCCCACGCCCATGCCTGTGGGTTTGGTGGAGAAAAAGGGCATGAAAAGCTGCGCCGCCGCATCCTGACCCACCCCGCAACCAGCGTCCGTGATCGCAATCTCCACCCGGTCATCCACCGCATCCACACGGCACACCACATCCAGGCGGCGCTCTGCCACGGGCGTTTCCACCATGGCATCAATCGCGTTGCGCAGCAGGTTCACCAACACTTGCTGCAGCATCACACCATCACCCGCCACGGGCGGCAAAGTGCCCCCGCCTGGCAGATCCGCTGACACCGAAAACTGCACATGGTGGCGCGCCAAGTCCCAGTCCAGCAGCGTCAGGCTGTTGTGCAACAAGGCCATCACATCCACCCGCTCGCGCCGGGGCTGGTGCGACTGCGTGTAGTCGCGCACCCGTCCAATGATGCGGGCCGCGTACTGCACCTGGTCCGACGCCAACTGCACCCCCTGCGCCAACTGCTGCAGCGCCTGCGGCGTGGGCGGCACAGGCTGCGCCTGCACGGCAGTCAGGCGCGCCTTCAAGCCACGCAGCACATTGCCCACCGCCCCCAAGGGCTGGTTCAACTCATGCGCCAAAGTGCTCGCCATCTCTCCCACCGCCAAGCTGCGCGAGGTAAACAGCAAACGCTCCCGGTCCTCCATGTGCCGCCGCGTGGCGCTACCCAGCTCCACCTCAGCCCCCAGGCGCAGCACCCAAAGCCCTGAAAGCCCGCTGTCACGCCCACCCGAAACTCGCGCGACATCCGCCGCCAGCGCACACAACCGCGCCGCCAGCCACCTGGGCTCCTGGCCCGGCAGCACCCTCAACCCCAGCGCTCCCGCCCAGCCCTGCTCGCACCCTGCGTGGGCAACATGCACCGCATGCGCAGCCCGCGCCGCCGCCACACCGGCAGCCAAGCCCTCCAGGCGCGCGGCCAAAATCCCCAACGGTAGTCCCTCGGGCACCACACCACCCGCCAAGGGCAGCAAATCGGCAAACGACGCACTGCACCACACAAGGCGCCCCGCCCCCACCACATCCAACACAGCCGCGGCATCGCCCAGCGCATCGAGCAGACGCACCACCACAGAAAGACTCCCGCCATCCGCACGGCTCACCTGCCAACGCTCCATATCTTCCCCATCTGAAACCATTGAAACGGTGCCAGCGCAGGCATCACGGCACTGCAGCAACCAACGACGCGAACGCTATCAACGGCGCCCACACCGCCATCAAACTGCAGCCTGCCCAGCCGCCCCCGTACCGTCCAGCGGCACCGGCACCCGCAGCGCCACCAAAGTCCACTGCGATCCCAGCAACCGCCGCAAACGGCGCGGCTCCTGCAGCGCAATGCGCTCAGACGCGCCCGGCCCGCCCGCCGCAGACTCTGTCGCACCATTCACCACCAGCAGCGGCGTGTGCCGATCAGGCCGCGAAGCCCCCAGCCCCCAACGCCCAGCCGCATCCAGCTCCTGCCGCAAACGCCACACCCGCCACTGCGTGTCCGCAGGCATCGTGGCCGACCACCGTGCCATCAACGGCCATGCCTGGCCCGCAGAGCCCGCAGCCACACCTGCGCCCGCACCATCGGGGCGCAGCACATGGCCCCACAGCCGCATGTGCGACACATCGGGCGGCGCCAGCACCAGCACACAACGGCCCGCCTCCAGCTCACGCAACAGCACCTGCTGCGCATTCGCCTGCAGCCACACCCACAGCGCCCGGTAATGCTGGGCCGCCGCCTCCCGGCTCACATCGGCCCCAGCCTGCGCCCCATCCGCTCCCGCCTCGGCATCCGCGCCATCGGCACCATCACCTGGGTCGCCATCACCATCGCCCCAGGCGTCCAGCAAATCCTCGTCCTCCAGCTCCGGCGCCCCGTGGCGCGGCATATCACGCTCCACACGCTCCACACGGTCTTGCGAAGCCCGCCGCCGCACCTTCGGCGCCAAAGCCAAGGCCATCGCCATTGCATGCGGCACCTCCGCCGCATCGCCAGCCCGCGCACGCCGCTCGGCCGCACCATCCTCACGCGCCACCGCATCGCCCACGGCCGCACCCATCGCAGGGGCCAGTTGCCCAGGGCGTACCACAGGCCCCTCAGCACCGCGCGCATCAGCACGCCGCCCATCGGCCACACGGCCCTGCCCCGGCCCTTGCATGGGCACCTGCGCCCCATCGGGACGCTGCCGCGCACCCAGCGCCACCCCATCGGCCCGCCCAGCCCGCTGCGCCAGTTCGGGCGAACGCGCCGCCCCCAGCCGGTCTGCGCCCGCAGCCACAGCCCCATCGCCCAGCCGCGACGCCCGCAGCGCCCACTGCGCCTGGGCCAACGCCATCGCAGCGCCCCCTGCGGTCATCTGCCCTGCCATCGTGCGCCCCACCGCCTGGGCCAACGCAGCCTGCGCCTGTATCACCGCCGACTGCGCCCCACCCGCACGCCCGGCAGCCACCGCCACCGCGCCGCCCCGGGCATCCGCAGGCACACCCTGACCACCCGCACCGCGCGCAGCCGCGCTCTGGGCCCCACCAGCCTGCGCCGATGCCAACCCCTGGCCTTGTTGTGTTTGTGTTTGGGAATGCGCTTGAGATTGCGCAGAAGACGACGACTGTGCAGGCGTGTTCGCCAACCCAGCAGACTGCGCCTGAAAAGCAGGCGCCCCCACGGTGCTCTTCACTGAGACCGAAGCCGACGCATAAGCCCCAGCATCACCCCTGACACCCACGCCAACCGAAACGCCCGCCAGAACACCCGCGGCCACACCAGCAGACAAGCCCCCAGCGCCCTGGCCCTGGGCCGAAACACCCGCACCCACGGCGCCAACGCCAACCCCAACCCCAACGCCCGGCCACGGGCCAGCACCTTGGCCCATGTTCTGGCCCACGCCCTGCCCACGGCCTGCACCTTGGCCGCCGCCCTGGCCCACGCCAAAACCCCAGCCCACACCTTGCCCCGGCACCGACGAGCCACCCACAGCCCCCTGCGCAAACGGCGACTGTCCCGCCCCCGTCTGGCCAGCAGCCCCCCCCCCTGGCCGCCTTGCAGGCTACCGCCCGTGGGCGAACCGCCTTGAGGCACATAGCCCACAGGCACATTGGAGCCAGCCACCGGGCGCTCGTCGCCAGCGCTGGAATAGCCCGCCCCACCGGCGCCCACCGCCCCCGAAAAATCGGGGGACGCAAAGCCACCACCCAGCCCGCTCAAGTCACCAGCACCAGCACCAGCACCGGTGCCACCGCCCATGCCGGGGCCACCCGCACCTGCACCTGCACCGCCACTCCTATCCAAACCGCCTTGCCCATGCCCCCCGGTGCCGCCAGCGTCCGGCGACCCCGCAGCCCCCGTGTCGCCACGGGAGCCATCGGCTAGCGGATTGGAGGAAGGAGAAGTGTCGCCATGCCCCCCAGCATCGGGCTGCTTGCCGACGCCTGCTGGATCATTTCCAGCCGGAGAAGCGCCCAAAGAGGGATCGTTGGGCATGTGGGGCGTTTCGGGGGCTGGCGTTTGTACCTCAGGAACCGGGGAAGGGCCCTCACCCACGTGTGGCTGCGCAGGAAGTGATGGAGACACTAAGGCCGGGAAGGGTACATCGCCGGCCATTTTAAGAAAGCATTATTTCTTGCAACTTATTTCCAGACAGCATACAAAAAAATCCTCATTCAAATTCATTATTTGAAACAATCACTCACCAGAAAAACAAGCAAGCAAAATTTTCAAAAACTAACCACACAGCCGCAAGATCAAAACGAATGAGAGGCCGCACAAAATCAAAAACTGTGGCTCAACCCAATGCCATAACCACTTATACCAACCCAGCGAACGTAGTTGAAATACGCCTGCGTACGCTTAGACAAAGAGTAAACACCACTAACTACAGCATGCGTATATTTTTTATTATTATCAAAACGCACCCCTCCAACAACATATTCATCCTTAGTCTCTCTAGCAACATCCAAACCAGCGGAGAAATTATTCCAATTAGCCTTCACCCCCAACGTGACGCCACTAACCTCAGCCACTGCATTTGGAACCAAGCGGAGCGTCCCATCTTGGTAAAAAGCGCCATTGCGCGACTGATAGTACGCGCTTGCAAATTCAAGATTTTGATACTGATATTTCGCACCCAAAGCAAAATTTGCACCCAACCCACTAGTTTTATTATAAGCAGCACCAACAGTAAGAGGTCCAGCCTCATAAGTAGCACCCAAGTCGACTTTACTTCGATTTAAGCCAGCAAATTGATTTTCATCTTTCGGCACGTAAGCAGCTTCGATGACAACCCCTCCGATTTGTGGAGTCCGATAGCTGACTTGGTTAGATTGTCGCTTGAGATTATTAAAACCAACACTTCCAAAAGATTTATTCGCAATCGAGTGATTGCCACCACCCATTAAATCCCAAGAAGCCATAGCGTTATAGCTGGGAGTTGTGCCGCGACCCAGCGTCAAACGACCCCACGACCCGCCCAGCCAAATATTGGAAGCTCTTGCAAACGCACCCTCAGGATCAGCAGCACCGTTCGATGCATCGAGTTTTTGTTCCAGCTGAAATCCGACTTTCAACCCGCCACCTAGATCCTCCGCACCTTTAAATCCCAAATAACTGTCTTGAAGATTGACCCTTGAGGAACTCTGTAACCCAATTTTTCCAGATTGGATTTGAGTAGCATCCACTTGAAAGTCCTTCCCCACTGCAGCATCCACCGCACCATAAATCGTCACAGTCGATTGCGCCCAAGTAGGAGCGCATGCCGCCAAAGTAGCCAAAGCCAAGCCAGTTAGTTGGATCTTTTTCATGATTGCCTTATGTAGAAAAACGATATTTCTGTAAATTTGCGTAACAGATAATCCCCTGCCACGCAAAACCCGCCCATTACAGCAAATACCCCCATCCCTATCGACCGTGCTCGCGGCCCAATGGCAGATAAGCAACAGGAGGTGTTACCGCACCATAAGGGGGCGTGAAAAGAATGTTGCTTTTAATTGCAATTCACTTCACTCCAACATGGCGAAAGACGGGTGGAAGACGGGCGCAGCGGGCTGGAATGCAAAGCTGATCGCGCGCAAGGCCCGCCTGCTAGCGGCCGACCCCGCCCAGCACCGGCCCACACAGCACGCTGCCGCCAGCCCCTACGCCCGCGCTGGCTGCTGCCTACCGCCTACTGCGCCATTCCCACCCCATCACCGTAACAAGACCATCCCCAGCCCGGGCAACGGCCCAACGATGGCTCGGGGCATCGCAAGCGACTAAGTCGCTGAGTGCCTGCGCGTCGATGAATTGCTACATAATTGATAGCTTCTAGCGCTTATCTGGAGTGGGCTGGGATCACTTTTTATGCAAAAATCCGCTGCCACGGCGCCAGTGAGCTCGATTCGCAAGGGTCTTGTCATATTCAGAATCTCCGCTGAATTGCGCTGGAGCAGAGTTTTATGGGAAAGGGCAAAAGGCAAGACCTTCCCCCAGCATCCCTTGACCCCAGCACCCACAAAGCTGCGAGAAAGGAGACACAAAAGACAAGAGCGAGCCCCAGCGCCTGCGAAAGCTCGAAGTCCTTGCGATCTACTTATTGACGTTCAGTGGCTTGTGCTCTCGCCTTGCGGTGAGCAAATGATTGCGTCACCTTCTTGCTTGTGAACAGTAAGGCGGTGAGGATCGCGAAGGCCAGACCGAATGACATGCCCCACAGGGTGGCAATCCCCTCCCAGTCAACACCGAGTTCGGATCCGTAGAACTCTTGCTGCGTGTTATGCGAGAGGGCAATCCATAAAACACCACACGCAATCAGAAGGGCCAAGCCGACAGCGGTTAGCAAAAGGCGACTCAACGACTTCATGGCTTCGCAATCCACGGTTTGGCTAGGTAGTTGGCATTTACACAGGCGCCATAGTCAGTCACATGGGTTGCGCCCAGTTTGCCTTGAAGAGACGTGTGTTTGCTTTGTGATCGGAAAGGGGCAGTTAATAATTAACTCTATGGCATCTGAAAGGCATCTACGCCATTTCCGTGAGCATAATCCGCAGAACCGTGCGTGGCTGTGCCGTTTGCCCGTCTGACTCAAGAAAATGCAAATTATCCCTGTAGATTAACCCGACGTCTTTTAAAAGCCCATCGTTTGACTCACAACTCAAGCCGATTACATCAGCAACTATTCTTTCAAATTCAGTTTTTTACTTAGCATGAGAATCGACATATCACACTTCTGCCAGTTCTATTCGAGCATCGTTCGTCAGGGCAGCAAGCCCAATGGCAAATGCATCATTCAATGTCTTTGGCTGCATTTTCAGAAAATGACTAGAATCAGGTCGTGATTTTTGCCAGCCTCGGAGTTCGATTACACGATCTCTATAATATCGAGCCGCCTCGACTGAAGTCTCCTAACCCATATATCCCCGCACGATGGGTTCGCGCCGGTCACACCAAAAAAACAAAACTCAAAGCATCAGGACTTAGCCTAGCAAAAGGCTATATTTTCAAAGCCTGCGCCGAAATTCTCGGGGAAACAATTTCTGCGGCGAGGGAAAAAAGACAAAACCAAACCCCCAACCGCTATGCAACCATGCGGAATGTGACAATTCATCTTTGGCCTCATTTCCTAGGTGATCGCATATATAAAAATTCAGAGCATTGCACTTTTTATTTGAAATCACTATTTTCATGGAAATTATTAATCATAATTCATCGCCATTATTTTTACAAAATTGTTATGCGCGATGAACTCTCGTTTGTTTGTTTTCGAAGTCGGCAAAAAATGTTAAACCGGGAATGGCTACACCCTCAAAACAAAAAGGAATAACGAAATCTTGAAGGGCAGGAATTTCGAAAAATATAAAATCAATAATAAAATGAAGATCGCGATGCAACCTCTCTGGTGAGTGCTCTAAAACAATAAATTCCATTAAAATGGCCTTATTCCCAGAGGCATCTAAGCAAACACCGAAATGCGGTGGGACGGCATTCATTTTTGCCGTTCCAACTCTTACATATGGCAATCCATTCATCCGAGCAATGAGGTCATTTGCGTCAGCTTGACTCATGCGGTGCGCGACAGAATTTGCAGTTAGAATTCCGGCAGAAACGATAACGGCATGATCTGCGATTTGAAGGGATTTGCCAAAATTTTCCCACAAGGAGGATATTTTTTTAGGGTCCACTGGTATGTACATATTTATCCTTGTTGTTTACCGTTTTCCGTATGGACGCTGATAGTATTTTTCGACAATAGAATTTCGTTCATTGAGATAGTTCTGTATCAAAGTCCTGCGTGCATTAACATCTCCGACCTCACGCGAGAAACGAATTTCCCCGAGGTATTGCCTTCTCTCCGTATTTACAATCAACCTTGGATTCTCAAAGTACTTTATATACCTTGGATTCCCCAATGCTTGATGATCCAAAAAGTGGCCATATTCATGGCGAAGAGCAGAGATAGAAAACTCATCGGGAAGCAATACTTCGTTCCCTCTTGCTCCACCGCCGGGGTTAGGCGAGAAAGCTATTCCGCTTCCACCATTTTTCACATTGACTCCGCTCCGCTGGAGATCAGCCATGATGGCTTGGTATTCCTCTGGATGTGAGAACTTGGCATGCCCCAGCGAATCAAACAACGGATCTGCTTGCGAGTTAAAGCGAATTGATTTGCCACCGTTTGAAACACCCCCAACCCCCAGTCCTTCCAAAGAAGCCACCACAGGCAACCACTCATGAACCTGCAGAGCGTCCACAATTTTGTCGGCTCTGAGCATACCCCCCACCGCCACAGCCCCCCGAAGCACCGCAGTCGGCCCGATCAAGCCAGCGATCGTCCCCGACGCCTCTTGCAGCCCGTTGTCATACTCAGTCACCCGGCCGGTGACTTTTTCGTATTGGGCAAACATCCGGTCTGATATGTCCGTATCGACCAAACTGACAACGCCTGCTGCTGCATAGCCGGTCATGCGGTAGGCCAATGCTGCAGTTTCTGGTATTGCGTTAGCTAGCCCCTTCGCCGAACCAATGCCCACATCGCCAAAGAACTCGCCGACGTGCTGCATTTGCTCGCCGTAGCTCATAGGCGGTCTGTAAGCGGCGGGGTCTGTAATCGTCGATCGCCCCGCAAAGGGATAACGTCCATGCTCTGAAGCGGGTGCCGGATTGACAAACCCGCGCCCCCCACCGGTTCCCGCGTAGGTCTCTGCGGTTTGCTGCGCAGCCTGAGCCTCCCTCTGCGCCCTTCCCCCACTCTCGGCCGCAATAGCCCGCCCACCCAGCTGCGCCGCGCTCGTATCCGACAAGTCAAACCGCAGCACCTGCCCCGGCTGCACCACGGGCACGCCCTGCGCGTTCAGCCGCACCTGACCACTGGCCAGCAGCTGGCCGTAGGCCGCCCTTTGCTCCTGGGCACTGAGCCCGGCGGCGGCCAATGCTGCCAGTGGACCCTGACCCTTGCCCACGACGGCCTCGTTGATGGCGGGCGACTCGGGGGCCATGCTGCCGTTCAGGCGGATACCGCCGTCGATCTCATCGCTCCAGTTCGATAGCGCATCGTCCGAGACCCGCAGGCCTTGGCTGCTGCGCCCGGGCTGCAGGCCTTGGGCCTGGGTGGGGTCTACGTCGCTGGAGCCGAGGTTCTGCACCCACTCGTTGTTGGGTTTGTCGCCTTGGCGGGTGTTGCCGGTGTTTTCGGTCTTATTCGTTTTGTCTGCCTTGCCGCCAGCGTCTGCTTTGCCTGCAAACGGGTTGTTCTCTTCCATCAGCCCGCCAAGAAAGTCACTGGCAAAGCCTGCGGCTGCGTCGCCACTGCCTGCCACGCGCACGGCGCTGCTGGCGGCGCGGCTCATCAGGCGCAGGGTGCTGGCTTCTTGCACGTTCAGCGTCCCGTCCTTGCTGAGCGCGGTGATCTGGCTCTCCAGGCTCTTGCCCACTTCTCCCGCCACGCTGGAGATGAGGCTGTTGGTCAGGCCGTCCTTGAACTTGCCGCCGCTGGCTTCTTGCAGCAGGCCTTGCAGGCCAGCTTTGCCCAGGTGGCCCAGGGTGCGGGTGGCCAGCTCGGTGCTTTGCAGGGCGCCACTCACGCCTGAGACGTCCATCACCCCAAACGTCACGCCTGCTGTCAGGGCCGAGCGCAGCATGTTGCCCAGATTGATCTTGCCGCCCGTGGCCAGTTGCATGTTGGCGCTGCTGATGGCGCCCAGGGCCATGCTTTGGCCCAGGCTGGTGCTGGCACTGGCGGCGGTGATGCCGAAGGCGCCGGCCGTCATCATCGTCATGACGCCAGCGAACACCAGGGGGAAGGCTTTGTCGATGAAGCTGTTGCTGGGCCGGATGTTGTTCTCCAGGTCCGTGCTCCAGCCGTTGACGGGGTCAAACCACAGGTATTCGTTGTTGATGAGCCTGCGGTTTTGTTCGGGGGTGAGCTGGGTTTTTTCCAGGGTGGCGTCACGCCAGTCGCCAGGGTTGCCGTTGTCGTCCACGGTCTGGCCACCCGTGACCAGCTTGCTTTCGCCCAGGGTGTAGTAGGCTGGGTTAATGAATGGCCCGGCGTCACCGCCGCCGTATTCCTCGGCTTCGTGGAACTGCAGTGGCTCCTTGCCGTGCAAGCTGGCAAACGCCTTTTGCGCGGGGCTGTCGCCTGCGGCGTAGGCTTTGGCGAATTCGGCGGGGTCGGTCATGTGCCAATCGGTGCCCACGCGACCGCTCATGCCAAACTTCAATCGCTCGTCGATTGCTTTGAGATCACTTTCCTGAGAGGCGCTTGGCGGGTAGGTGACGGTATAGAGCGACTTCTCCGTTACATCACCGTCTCGCCAGTTTTCATGGCGCTCGATGAGTTCGCTGCCAGCCACATTGGGCCCAGGGTGTTGCTGGGCTTCGTCCAGGGCTTTGAGGAATTGGCCGCGCACGTTGTTTTGCGCTTCCTGCAGCTGCGTCAATCGCGCACCCAGGTCTGTGCCAAAGCGTGCCTGGATGCCTTGGCCCACGTCCGTGCCAGTGTTCAGTGGCGCCAGCGGCGGGCCAAACTGGGCGATCATTTCCTGGTTGGCGGGCTCTGCCAGCAACAACTCCAGCGCCGCAATTTCCATGGCGCTGGCTTTGGGGGCGGCCACGGCCGTGGCAGCGTCGGGGCTGGCCGCCTGCGTGGGGGCCACTTGCGCTGCAATGCCCGGGGGCAGGGGCAGTTGGCCCAGGGTGGCGGCCTGCTGGGCAGCGTGCTCGGGCGTGATCTGCAGGGGCTTGGTGTGCAACAGCTCTTGCCCCTCGCCCGTTGCGGGGTCTATCAGCAGGGGTTTGGTGTAGGCGATTTCGACGCCTTGCGCACCGTCGATCTGCAGCGGTTTGTTCACGCCGTAATCCACAGGGCCGCTGCCGTCTAAGCTGATCTGCAAGGGCTTGGTGTGCATCAGCTCCAGCCCCTCACCCGTTGCGGGGTCTACCAGCAAGGGCTTGGTGTAGAGGATTTCAAAGCCCGGCGCGGGGCCTAGTGGCAAGGGCTTGGTTTCTACGGTGTCGTAGCCTGCGCTGCCGTCCTGCTGCTGGGGCGGGCTGTCCAGGGTGCCGCCGTTGTCAGGGTTGCCGGGGTCGTAGGCGTCGACCGATGAGGGAATGATGGGCTCGATGGTGGGGGTATCCCACACGGCGGCGGCGCCGGGCGATGTGACTTGCATGGCGGCGCAGTGTGCCGATGCTCTGCGCTGTGCGTAACTGGGATGCTTCCTAGCTGGGAATCACCCTAGCTGGGAAGAACACCTATGGGGCGGTGAATGCCATCGTATGCGGATGCTATTAAATACATAGCTGCTCGCGCTTTATTCTTGCGCCTTATCGGCATATTCAACCCCAAAACCAGCGGCCATTCTTAAAAATTTGCAGCACTTTACCCTGCCCTCACACCGCTTGACGCGGGGTTCACCGTGGCTTTCTCACAATCGGTGTTTGCTGAAAGGAGCACACCATGAACTTTGCCAAAGCGGCTGCGCTTTCGTTGACTTTGCTGGCCTCGGGGGCCTGGGCGCAGCCTGCGGGCGGCCCACCTGGGGGTGATCGGCCGCCGATGAGTGCGGAGCTGAAGGCTGCGTTTGAAGCCTGCCAGGCGCAGGGCAAGCCGGGCGATGCGGCGTTTGAGGCGTGCATGACGGCCAAGGGTTTCAAAAAGCCCGAGGGGGCGCCCAAGCCGCCATCGCAGTGACGCGTTGAAAGGGGCCATCAGCCGTTGTCCCCATTTCGACTTCAACGCTCTGTCAAAGCCCCGCACCTGCGGGGCTTTTTTGTGGATGGGGTATGGGCCCAGGGGTGATGGATGGGCGCTGACCTACGCCTCCTCTCCCGTTTATCACCGATGACCCATCGCAACTATTTCATGGCCGCCACCACGTGCTGGTAGGTCTGCCAAAAGGCGGCCTCCTGCGTGGTGGCGAAGTTGATGCGCATGAGGGTGCTGGGTTTGCGCTCGGCGTGGAACAGGGCACCGGGGGCGAGCAGGTAGCCTTCGTCCAGCATGCGCTGGGCCAAGGCGTCGGTGTCCACGCCGGTGTCCACCCAGCCGAACAGACCCACGGGCTCTGCTGCGAAGGTGCAGCCCGCCTGCAGGGCCAGCTTGACGCTGCGCGAGCGGGCAGCGTCAAGCCGGGTGCGGATGCGCTCTGAATGGCGGCGCAGCTGGCCTTGTTCGATGCACAGGGCCAGGGCTTTTTCTAGCAGCGCGGGGGTGGTGAGGGTGGCCAGCAGCTTGGTGTCGAGCAAGGGCTCGATCAGCCCTGGCGGCGCAGCCAGGAAGCCGATGCGCCAGTTGGGCGCGAGGATTTTGGCGAAGCCGCTGACGTAGATGGTGCGCTGCAGGCCGTCGAGCGCAGTGAGGCGCGTGGCGTGCTCGGGCGCAATGTGGCTGTAGGTGTCGTCTTCGACCACATGGAAGTTGTGCTGGTTGGCCAGCTGCAGCACGCGGTGCGCGCTGCCGGGCGACAGGCAATACCCCGTGGGGTTGTGGAACACGCTCACGCTCACGTACAGCTTGGGCTTGTGCACTTCGCAGTAGCGGGCCATCACCTCCAGATCGGGCCCATCGGCGCGGCGCGGCACGGGCAGGATGTGCATGCCCAAGGCGGCCAGCCGCGCAAACTCCACCGCCCAGCCGGGCTCTTCCACCATGACCGGGTCGCCCGGGCGCAGCAGGGTGCGGCTGACGATGTCAAGCGCGTGCGTGGCCCCCACCGTGGTGATGATGTGCTCGGGCACCGTGTGCACGTTGAGGGTGGAGAGCTTTTTGGCCAGCAGGCGGCGCAGGCCCGCATCACCCAGTGGCTCACCGTATTGCAGTGAGAAGTCTTGCAGGCTGCGCGAGTGGGTGACCTTGCGCACGGCGGCGGGCATGAAGGTGGACTCCAGCCACGCGGGCGGAAACACGCCCATGCCGGGCTGCGGCTTGTCGCTGATCTTGTGGAACATGCCACGGATGAGGGCAGTGGCATTCACCGGCGACACCCCTGGCGCCGCACGCCCGGCGGCCCGGGCGGCAAACCAGTGGGCGGTGCTCCAGTTGGCGGCAGAGCTTTCCAGCGCCAGGTCCACCGCCGCCGCATCCACGCCGTCGGCATCGGCTGCGTCCCGCATGGCATCGGTGGCGCGGCCGTTCTCGCGCACAAAAAAGCCGCGGTTCTTGCGCGCTTCGACCAGCCCTTGCGCCAGCAATTGGTCGTACGCAGACACCACGGTGGAGGGACTGACCCCGTTTTGCTGCGCGCACTGGCGCACCGAGGGCAAGCGCGCGCCGGGGGCAAGCAGCCGGTTGCGGATGCGCTCGGCAAACCGGGCCGAGAGTTGCTCGGTGAGCGACTGAGTGGACGACTTCATCAGCATAGGGTTATCCCGAACGCAGGGGTTTGTGTACTGTTCTACCGGGCAATACAGATTGAAAAGTGCGCTGACTGTCTGTACTGGTTGTGTATTGGTTCGCAAGATTACATTGAATGTCCGTTCCCGACAACAAGACCTTCCCTGCCCCACCCCATGAGCGCCGCCGAACTCACCGCCCTGCTGCTGTTTTGCACCGCCATGAGCTTTTCTCCGGGGCCCAACACCACCTTGTCGACCGCACTGGCCGCCAACCTGGGCTTGGCCCGCGCATTGCGCTTTTGCCTGGCCGTGCCCACGGGCTGGACTCTGCTGATGCTGGCCAGCGGACTGGGCCTGGGCGCCCTGATCACCGGGGTGCCCGCACTGCGCTGGGCCGTGACCTTGCTGGGGTGGCCTACATGCTGTGGCTGGCGGCCAAGCTGGCCCGCGCCGGGCAGATGAGCACCGTGGATGCTTCGCGCCTGCAGGTCACCTTCTGGCAAGGGGTGGGGCTGCAGTTTGTGAACATCAAGGCCTGGATGCTGGCGCTCACCCTGTCGGCAGGCTGGGTGGTCAACGCGGCCGGGCAGCCCGCCACCAACCCGGGCGAGCGGCTGGCCATCATCTGCGCGGTGATGATGGTGTTCGCCTTCACCAGCAACTTTGTGTATGCGCTGGTGGGATCGCTGCTGCGGCAGTGGCTGGCGCAGGGCACACGCCTGCTGTGGTTCAACCGCACGCTGGCCCTGGTGCTGGTGCTCACCGCCACCTGGATGCTCACCCTATGAACGCCGCCCAAGAAAAAGAAGCCCTGCTGTGGGGCATGGTGGGCATCACGCTGTTTGCCGCCACGCTGCCCATGACACGGCTGGCCGTGGGCACCACCGCGCTGCCCCAGCTCTCGCCCTGGTTCGTCACCTTTGGCCGGGCCGCGGTGGCGGGCGTGCTGTCCATCGGCTACCTGCTGTGGCAGCGCGCGCAGGGGCGGCTGAAGTGGCCCGTGCGGGCCGAATGGCCGCTGCTGGCGGTCACGGCGTTTGGGGTCATCGTGGGGTTTCCGCTGTTTCTGGCACTGGCGCTGCGGCATGTGCCCAGCACGCACGGGGCCGTGGTCACGGCGCTGCTGCCGCTGTCTACCGCCGTGTTGGGCGCGCTGTGGTTTCGCCAGCGGCCCTCCAAAGGTTTTTGGGCTTGCGCCGTGGTGGGCAGCGGCCTGGTGCTGGGCTTCATGGTGTGGCGCGCGGGCGGCATCTATCTGGGCGCGGCCAACATCTACCTCTTGATTGCCATGACCACGGGCGCACTGGGCTACATCGGCGGGGCGCGCCTCACACCCCGCCTGGGGGCCGAGCAGGTGATTTGCTGGGTGCTGGTGTGCAGCCTGCCGCTCACGCTGCCGGTGGCGGCCTGGTTTGCGCCCAGCCATGCCACCGAGATCCGCGCCACCAGCTGGATGGGCTTTGTCTATGTCTCGCTGTTTTCGATGTGGATCGGCTTTTTTGCCTGGTACCGCGCCCTGGCGCTGGGTGCCGTGCGGGTGAGCCAGATCCAGCTGATCCAACCGTTTTTGAGCCTGCTGTTTGCCGTGCCCCTGGCCGGTGAGCGGCTGGACGCCACCACACTGGTGTTTGCCCTGACCGTGATCGCCACGGTGTACGTGGGCAAGAAGATGCCCATCGCCTCCCACCCCGCCCCTGCCACCACCGCCAAAACTACTGCCACAAAGCCCGCATGAAGCTCAACCACATCCCCTTTGCCACCACCGACTGGGCCGCCCTGCCCGCGAAGAAAAAAGCGCACAGGCGGGCCAAGCCTTCTGGCGCACGCAGCAGTTTGGCGACGTGCGCGTGCGCATGGTCGAGTACACGCCGGGCTACGTCTCTGACCACTGGTGCACCAAAGGCCACGTGCTGCTGTGCCTGAGCGGCGAGCTGCACACTGAACTGCAAGATGGCCGCCAGTTCACCCTCAAGCCCGGTATGAGTTACCAGGTGGCGGACAATGCGGAACCACACCGGTCCACCGCACCACAGGGGGCTACCCTGTTTGTGGTGGACTAAACCCCGGCGCCGTTTTGTACGGGTTTTTGATTTTTTCTGATGACTTTGCAATGTTGGGTGGACACCTGCGCACACCCCTAGGAGAACGAGAGTGAAACTGAACGACCTTCCACAGACCAGCACCTGGACCCTGGCACGCCGTGCCGAGCGCATGAACCCCTCGGTCATCCGCGAAATCCTGAAGGTCACGGAAAAGCCCGGCATCATCAGCCTGGCCGGTGGCCTGCCCTCGCCCAAGACCTTCCCGGTATCGGCCTTTGCCGAAGCCTCGGCCGCCGTGCTGGCCAACGACGGCCCGGCCGCCCTGCAATACGCCGCCAGCGAAGGCTTTGCCCCGCTGCGCCAGGCGATTGCCGACTTCCTGCCCTGGGATGTGGATGCTGACCAGGTGCTGATCACCACCGGCTCGCAGCAGGCACTGGACCTGATTGCCAAGGTGCTGATCGACGAAAACAGCCGCGTGCTGGTCGAAACCCCCACCTACCTGGGCGCGCTGCAAGCCTTCACCCCCATGGAGCCCGCCGTGGTGTCCGTGGCCAGCGATGATGAAGGCGTGCTCATCGACGACCTGAAAGCCAAGGTGGGCACCGGTGCCGACAAGGCACGCTTTCTGTACGTGCTGCCCAACTTCCAGAACCCCACCGGCCGCACCATGAGCGATGCGCGCCGCGCTGCGCTGGTCAAGGCAGCTGCCGAGCTGAACCTGCCGCTGGTGGAAGACAACCCCTACGGCGACCTGTGGTTTGACAACCCACCACCCGCACCGCTCACGGCCCGCAACCCCGAGGGCTGCATCTACATGGGCTCGTTCTCCAAGGTGCTGGCCCCTGGCCTGCGCCTGGGCTTTGTGGTGGCACCCAAGGCGGTGTACCCCAAGCTGCTGCAAGCCAAGCAGGCGGCCGACCTGCACACGCCCGGCTACAACCAGCGCCTGGTGGCCGAGGTGATGAAGGGCAACTTCCTGGACCGCCATGTGCCCACCATCCGCGCGCTGTACAAGCAGCAGTGCGAGGCCATGCTGGCCGCCTTGACCCAGGAAATGGCGGGCCTGGACGTGCACTGGAACCGCCCCGACGGCGGCATGTTCCTGTGGGTGCGCCTGCCAGAAGGCATGAGCGCCATCGAGCTGTTGCCCAAGGCGGTAGAGCGCAACGTGGCCTTTGTGCCCGGTGCAGCCTTCTATGCCGACAACGCCGACCAGCGCACGCTGCGCCTGTCGTTTGTCACGTCCACGGCAGAGCAAATTGCCACCGGCATCGCCGCACTCGCCGCCGCGATCCGCGAGCACAAGGGCTGATCCAACATGCTGAGACTGTGGGGGCGCCTGTCGTCCATCAATGTGCGCAAAGTGGTGTGGGCTGCGCAAGAGCTGGGCCTGCCCCTGCAGCGCACCGACGCGGGCGGACAGTTTGGCCTGGTGCGCGAGGCCGACTATCTGCAACGCAACCCCAACGGCCTGGTGCCGCTGATGGAAGACGACGACACCGGCTTGGTGCTGTGGGAGTCGAACGCCATCGTGCGCTATCTGTGCGCCCGGCATGCGCCCGGCAAGTTCTACCCCGAGGAGTTGCCCGCCCGCTTTGTGGCCGAGCAGTGGATGGACTGGCAACAGACCACCCTCAACCCCGCCGGGCGCGATGCCTTCATCCAGTGGATACGCACACCCGTGGCGCAGCGCAACAGCGCGCTGATTGCGGCCTCGGTGGCCGCCACCGAGCCTCTGCTGGACATGCTGGAGCAGCACCTGTCCACCCACCCGTTCATGGCGGGCGAGCGTTTCACTATGGCCGACATCCCCGTGGGCTGTGAGCTGCACCGCTGGTGGGGCCTGCCGCAAGAGCGGCCCGCACGCCCGGCGCTGGAGCGCTGGTACCGCACCGTCAGCACCCGTGCTGGCGCGCGGGGGGTGCTAGACCAACCCCTGGCCTGACCGAAGGGAAGGCCACCGGCCATGTACCCGCGCCCATTCAAGCAAATTGACGTGTTCAGCAACCGCCCTGGCGACGGCAATGCCCTGGCCGTGGTGATCGATGCCAGCAACCTGACGGACACCGCCATGCAGCGCTTTGCGGCCTGGACGAACCTGTCGGAGACCACGTTTTTGCTGCCCCCCACCGAGGCCGCGCGCGCCGCAGGGGCGGACTACCGCGTGCGCATCTTCACCCCCGGCTACGAGCTGCCGTTTGCAGGCCACCCCACACTGGGCAGCTGCCACGCCTGGCTGCAGGCGGGCAACACACCGCGTGAGGAAGGGCTGGTGGTGCAAGAGTGCGGCGCCGGGCTGGTGCGCATCCGCCTGCAGGACGACGGCAGCATGGCCTTTGCCGCACCGCCCCTGGTGCGCGGCCCCGCCAGCCCCGCGCTGGTGCCCCTGATTGCGAGTGCGCTGGGCCTCAAGCCCTCGCAGATCCGCGCCAGCCAGATGCTGGACAACGGCCCCGTGTGGCTGGGCCTGCTGCTGGACAGCGCCGCCACCGTGCGCAGCCTGCGCCCGGACCACGCCCGCCTCAAGGACCTGGGCCAAGACGTGGGCGTGATCCACGTCACCCCCGATGCGGGCGACGACCCCGATCGCCCCTGCGCCGTGGTGCGCGCCTTTGCCGCCCCCATGGGCAACAACGAGGACCCCGCCACCGGCAGCCTCAATGCCAGCCTGGCCCAGTGGCTGATTGCCGAGGGCCTGGCCCCCACCCATTACCTCGCGTCCCAGGGCGAAAGCCTGGGCCGCGCCGCACGCATCCGCATCGCGCAAGACAGCCACGCCCAGGTGTGGGTGGGCGGCCACGCGGTGACCTGTATCGAAGGCACGGTGCTGATGTGAGCGGCCCCCGACAACCCATTTTCTGACCCGCTGCGGTGCGCAGGCATGGCCCCAGGCCAGCCCCCGGCGTGCGCACACCGCCCTCTTTTTTTGACGTTTCCAGTTTCACGTTTCACCGCAACCAGGAGAGCCCATGCACCACCGCCCCTTCCAACAAGTCGATGTGTTCACCGTCACCGCCTACCGTGGCAACCCGCTGGCCGTGGTGCTGGACGGCACGGGCCTGTCCACCGAGGCCATGCAGGCGTTCACGAACTGGACCAACCTCTCTGAAGCCACCTTCGTGCTGCCCCCCACGCCCGAAGGCCGCGCTGCTGGCGCCGACTACCGCGTGCGCATCTTCTGCCCTGGGCGTGAGCTGCCGTTTGCCGGCCACCCCACGCTGGGCACCTGCCATGCGTGGCTGAAGGCGGGCGGCCGGCCCCAGGTGGCGGGCAAGGTGGTGCAGGAATGCGGTGTGGGCCTGGTCACGCTGCGCCAGCAAGGCGAGCAACTGGCCTTTGCCGCGCCCCCCTTGATCAAGAGCGGCCCCCTGGCGGAAGAGGACGTGGTGCTGATCGCACGCGGCCTGGGCGTGGCGCGCAGCGACATCCTGCACCACGCCTGGTGCGACAACGGCCCCAACTGGCGCGGCGTGATGCTGCGCAGCAGCGAGCAGGTGCTGGCACTGCAGCCCAACGCCAGCGTGCTGGGCCAGCTGGATGTGGGCGTGGTGGGACCTACAGCAGGAAGCGGCGCCTCCGCGCCGCGTGGCAAGGTCGGCGTGGTAGGCAGCACCGATGCCGATGGCATCGCCTTTGAAGTGCGCGCCTTTTTCCCTGGCAACAACGGCCTGGCCGAAGACCCCGTGACCGGCAGCCTGAACGCTGCGCTGGCGCAGTGGCTGATCGGCGCAGGCCTCGCCCCCGCGCAGTACGTGGCCAGCCAGGGCACCTGCCTGGGCCGCGCCGGGCGCGTGTATGTGGAGCAAGACGGCGACACCATCTGGGTGGGCGGCAGCAGCGTGACCTGCGTGTCGGGCGAGGTGCTGCTATGACAGCGAACCCCTTGGCCCCTTGCGTAGACCATTTGGTCGTGCTGGCTGCCGACCTGGCCAGCGGCGTAGCCTGGTGCGAGCGCACGCTGGGCATCACGCCCACGGCCGGTGGCGAGCACCCGCTGATGGGCACGCACAACCGCATCGTCAACATCAGCAGCCCCGCGCACCCACGCGCCTACCTGGAGGTCATTGCTATCAATCCAGGAGCTACCAGCGCTCGACCAGCGGGCGCTAGACGCTGGTTTGATATGGATGATCCCACGCTGCAGGCGCAGGTGGCGCGCCACGGCCCGCAGCCCATCCACTGGGTGGCCAGCGTGCCCGACGTGGCCGAGCGGTGCGCCGCCCTGGAGGCGCTGGACATGGACCGTGGCCCCATCCTCACCGCCAGCCGCCCCACGCCGAACGGCCTGCTGCAGTGGCAGATCACCGTGCGCGACGACGGCCTGCGCCTGATGGACGGCTGCCTGCCCACCCTCATCCAATGGGGCGCCGTGCACCCTTGCGACAGCCTGCCTGCCAGCGGTGTGCAGCTGCAGCAGCTCACGCTGCAGCACCCGCAGGCGGCCACATTGCAAGCGGCGTGCGCAGCCATCGGGATAGGCACCGGCGTCGCCATCACCCCCGGCGATGCACCGCGCCTCACTGCGCAGCTCGTCACCCCACGCGGGACTGTGGCCATCACATCCTTCACCCCGGAGACCTGACCATGCTGTTTTCGCCGCAAGAACTGCTGCTTTTCGCGCTCGCCGCCCTCGTGCTGGTGCTCACGCCCGGCCCCAACATGGTGTACTGCGTCTCGCGCAGCCTCACCCAGGGGCCGCGTGCCGGGCTCATTTCGCTGACCGGGGTGGTGCTGGGCTTTGTCGTGCACCTGCTGGCGGCGGCGCTGGGCCTCACCACGCTGCTGGCCGCCGTGCCGCTGGCGTTTGACGCCATCCGCTACGCCGGTGCCGCCTACCTGCTGTGGATGGCCTGGCAGGCCGTCAAACCGGGTGGCGCCGCACCGTTTGAAGCGCGCAACCTGCCGCACGACAGCCCGCGCACGCTGTTCCTCATGGGGTTCATGACCAATCTGCTCAACCCCAAGGTCGCGATGTTCTACCTGTCGTTCTTCCCACAATTCCTGCACCCCGAGCGCGGCCAGCTGCTGCTGCAGAGCCTCACGCTCGGCGCGGTGCAGATCAGCACCAGCGCCGCCGTGAACGCCCTG
The DNA here is from genome assembly GCF_003669015.1 of Acidovorax sp. 1608163. NCBI lineage: Bacteria > Pseudomonadati > Pseudomonadota > Betaproteobacteria > Burkholderiales > Comamonadaceae > Acidovorax > Acidovorax sp. 1608163. The sequence goes on along the minus strand of NZ_CP033069.1, from coordinate 576,187 downwards.
CTGGTGCTGGGCGCCGCCCGCGTGGCCCTGTTCCTCAACCGCAACGCCGCATGGATGCGCGCCCAGCGCTACTTCATGGGCACCGTCCTCGGTCTGCTCGCCCTCAAACTGTTGACTGAAAAGAAAGCCGTCGCATGAACGCCCGCCTCGACATCGCATCCCTGCTGCCCACCCTGGCCGACATCGAAGCCGCCGCCCAGGTCGTGTACCGCGACTTCGCCGCTACGCCCCAGTACCGCTGGGGCCTGCTCAGCCAGCGCCTGGGCACCGACTGCTGGCTCAAGCACGAGAACCACACGCCCGTGGGCGCGTTCAAGATCCGGGGTGGCCTGACCTACTTTGACCAGCTCGCCCAGCGCGGCGCACTGCCCGCCGAGGTCATCAGCGCCACACGCGGCAACCACGGCCAAAGCATGGGCTGGGCCGCGCGCCGCCACGGCGTCGCCTGCACCATCGTCGTGCCGCGCGGCAACTCGGTGGAGAAGAACGCCGCCATGCGCGCGCTGGGCGTCACGCTCATCGAACACGGCGACGACTTTCAGGAAGCCCGCGAGCATGCGATCGGCCTGTCTGCCCAGCGCGGCGCCCACATGGTGCCCAGCTTTCACCCCGACCTGCTGCGGGGCGTGAGCACCTACTGGTGGGAATTTTTGCGCGCCGTGCCGCAGCTCGATGTGGTGTACGTGCCCATCGGCCAGGGCTCGGGCGCGTGCTCGGCCATCGCCGCCAAGCTGGCGCTGCAGCACCCCGTGCGCGTGGTCGGCGTGGTCAGCAGCCACGCCACCACCTATGCCGACTCGCTGGCCGCAGGCCGCGTGGTGGAGGCACCGGTGACCACCCAGCTGGCCGACGGCATGGCCTGCCGCGTGGCCGATGCCGAGGCCCTGGCCGTGCTGGCCCCGCACATCGACCGCATCGTGCAGGTGAGCGACGCCGAAGTGGCCGCCGCCATGCGCGCACTGTTCACTGATACGCACAACGTGGCGGAGGGCGCGGGCGCTGCCGCGCTGGCGGCTGCGCTGCAGGACAAAGATTTGCTGAAGGGCCAGGTGGTTGGACTGGCACTGAGCGGAGGGAATGTGGACGCCCAAATGTTTGCGTCTATCCTATCTGGCAATGGCGGGCCGCACGATCCAGTTGGGCGAGACAACCCGCATCACTGAACCCATTGAAAGGCTCCTCAAGATGACGGCTACTCCAACCTCCCGCACCACTGCTTTCAGCGCTGTGCTGATGCTCGCAGCGTTGATAAGTGCCTGTGGTGGCGGTAGCAACGCTTTGCCAGTGGCCGAACCAGAACCACCAACCCCGGCATTGCAACTGGTAGCGGGGTCTCTGGCCAGAGACTCTGCGGCGTGTGGCACGAAGGATGGCAGCGGCAGCGAAGCCAGGTTCACAGATGTTTACGCAATGACGGTGGGGCCCGACGGAACGATCTACGTCATCGAGCGCAACACCAGCAGCTTGAACCCATCCTGCCCTCGGTTGGATGTGCCGCTGCTGCGCGCAATCACACCAGAAGGAGTAGTTCGTACGCTTGCACGGGGCGATGTACCCGCGGACAACCAGCCTCTGAAGTCCTTTGCTCGTCCTACTGGTATCGCTGCCGATCTCAACGGGAATGTCTTCGTCAGCGACGGTCACACCGGCGCTGTGTTCGCCACCCCCGGGTATCCGGTTTTTCCCGCAGGCCAAGGAGCGGGCGTGTGGAAAGTCGCGAAAGATGGCACCGTGTCTATCTTTGCGGGCGTAGTGGGAGGCTCTGCTGGTCAACACGTCGACGGCACGGGGACCCAAGCCCGCTTTGTCCAAGCGAGCGCCATCTTCGTTGATCGAAGCGGGACACTGCACGTCTCAGACCGTGTCGCACGGCGAATTTCACCTCAAGGCGTGGTCACCACGGTGCCCGATGCGCCGCTTACGATCGCAGCAGATACCTCAGGAAACACCTACACGAGAACCACGAATGGTCTAGTGCAGGTCGAGACTGGTAAAACGCTCGCGAACCCCTTTGGGTACTCTGGCACCTTGGCTATCAGCGCTTCAGGACATGTGTACGGAGCTTCGCAATACAGCCCCCGCGTGGAACGTATAAGCAGCACTGGAGTCGCCACACCCATCGTCGGAAGCGGCTATGCAGGCAACGTGCTGCCGCTGGGACCTTTGCATCCGGTAGGCGCGATAGCTGTGGGCCCAAAAAATCAGTTGTACATCTTCAACGGCTACGGTCTGCAAGTCGTCAACAGTCTCCCGGAGTAGCACTATTGCCTGCTGCGCGTCGCACCTGCGACAAGCGCACGCCCCCACACGTCCGCACAATTGGGACATGGGAACCCTCTACCTCGTGCGCCATGGCCAGGCCTCGTTTGGCGCTGCAGACTATGACCAGCTCAGCCCCCTGGGCCGCCAGCAGGCCGTGCGCCTGGGCGAGCATTGGCGCGCACGTGGGCAGGGGTTTGATGCCGTCATCACCGGCACACTGCGCCGCCACACGCAAACGCTGGAGGGCATTGCCGAGGGCTTGCAGACCCAGCCCGAGGTGCTGCAGCTGCCCGGCCTCAATGAGTACGACAGCCACGCACTCATCAGTTCCATCCACCCGCAACCCCTGGGCCCAGCCGACACACCCGAGCGCTACCGCGCGCACTTTCGCATCCTATGTGACGCGCTGGCGCAGTGGATGGCGGGCGTCATCAGCCCCCAGGGCATGCCCACCTGGGACGAATTTGCAGGCGGCGTACGCGCCGCGCTCGACCATGTGCGCCACCACCACGCGGGCCAGAACGTGTTGCTGGTGAGCAGCGGCGGCCCCATCTCCACGGCGGTGGGCGAGGTGCTGGGCACCGCGCCTGAAGTGACGATCGCACTGAACATGCGCATTCGCAACAGCGCGGTGACAGAGTTCTCGATCTCGCCCAAACGGTTGATGCTGCAGACGTTCAATACCTTGCCGCATTTGAATGAGGTGGAGCATGTGGGGTGGGTGACGCATGCTTAATTTTTTTGAGTCTTTTAGGCCTCTATGGCTTTTCAAATAAGCGCAAGCAGCTATTAAATTGGTAGTGATTGAGCGGGGTGTCTCGGGGCATCTGCCCAGTTCGCCCCCCGCCCGTTCGGGCTGAGCCCGTCGAAGCCGGGGCTTGCTCGCTGATCTTGCGGCGTGCCTGATTTGAGGGCGGGTGCCGGGATGTGCCCCCGGCGGGGCACCTTCTTTTGGCGCAACCCGCTGCGCGGGTTGTCTTGCGCCGCCAAGGTGCGCTGCGCGCACGGGGCTCTCGTGTTGAAACACTCCAGCCCCAAAAGAAGGCAAAAGAAGGCGACCCCACTGTCTGCGTCCCTGCGCTGCGCTTCGGGCAACCCGCGGTGCTCGCGTCCAGCGGGGTCTCGCTCAAACTCGCTTCGTTTCACTGCGCTCAAACAGTCGCGAGCCCTGATCCGCTGGCCGCTGCGCTCCTCGGCGCATACAGAGGGGCTGGGCAGCCAACATCCATTCGGGCCATCGCTGCGCTCGGCACCACTTCGCGGGCGCATGCGCTCCGCGCTAGGCCTATCAGGTCGAGCGCAGCGACGACCCGAACGGCTGTTTGGATGTTCGGCTGTTTGGCTATCCACCCCCTGTGGCTGCGCCTGCGTCGGGGCGGTTGCGGGGTGGCATGGGCGTCGAAGCGCCCATGCTTCGTCATCTGACTCGCTGCGGCTGTTTGAACGGAGCTGCTACGCAGCGCAGTGAGTTCCGCAGCGCACCCCGCAACCGTCCCGACGCAGGTTTGCCCCTTTGCAAAGCGAAGGGGTCGCAGACTTGGGGTCGCCTTCTTTTGCCTTCTTTTCTTGGCGACGCAAGAAAAGAAGGTGCCCCGCCGGGGGCACATCCCGGCACCCGCCCTCAGCAAAGGCATGCGTCCAAACCAACCAACGAGCCCTGGCTTCGACAGGCTCAGCCCGAACGGACAGGAAAGGCTCAGGGCATCACTACAAATTTCATAGCTGCTAGCGCTTACCAATAAAGCGCCAGAGCCCCAAAACACATCAAACCCTACGTCCCCAATTCACCACGCAAGCATCCACCGCTACCAGCACCACCATCGACACCCCCACCAGCGGAAACACCACCCCACCCACCGCCAGCACAACCACCACACCCACCAAAGCGCGACGCTGCACAGGCAACGGAGGCACACCCAGACCGCCCGCAGGCCGGCGCTTGAACCACATCACCGCGCCCGACACGCACAGCAGCACAATGCCCGCGCACACCGCCACCAGCAGCAGCTGGTTGGCCACGCCCCACTCCTGCCCCAGGTGGATGTTGATGCCCCACTCCAGCCAACGCCCCAGCGGGCCGTAGTCGGCGTACGACATGTCGAGCAGCGGCTGGCCGGTGAACTGGTCCAGGTGCACCACGCGCTGGCGGGCCAGGTCGTGCGGGTAGACGGAGGCGGTGAACACGCCCTGCGCGCCCTGGGGCGGGTTGACGGTGTAGCCGGGGGCCAGTTGCAGGCGCTGCACCTGGGCCATCACAGAGTCAATGTCCAGCGCAGCGCGTACAGAGCCAGACGTTGAGGGTGCAGGTTGCGCAGCCGCCCCCTCGCCATGCAGGGCGTGTGGGTTGTCTTCTGCCTCGGCATTGGTTTGGGGATGGGCTTGATGTGATTGGTGGTCTTCATGGCCTGCACCGCCCGGCTGCTGCGTGTACTGCAGCGTCCACGGCAGGTGCGCCGCATCTGCCAGGGGTTGGCCGGACATGGGCAACTGCACCCGCACGCCAGCCGGGTAGCCAAAGTTGTGGCCGTTCGCCCACGCATTGGCTTGGGCGCCCCACAGCACGGACCACGGCATGCCGGTGAAGGCGAGGAACAGCAGCCCCACGCCCACCACCAGCCCAGTCACCGCATGCAGATCGCGCCAGTACACGCGCTGGCGCGGGGTTCCGCGCACGCTGACCACGCCGCCCTTCGCCACTGCGCCCCGCCCACGCGGCCACCACAGGTACAGGCCGGTGAGCACCAGCAGAATCGCCCAGCCCGCCGCCATCTCGATGAAGCCACGCTGCACCGGGCCAAAGTATTTGAGGCTGTGCAGCTTGCGGATCGTCCAGCCCAGCGTGCCCCGATCGCTCAGGGTGCCCAGCACCTGGGCGTTGGCGGGGTTCAGGTACACGGCCACCTTGGCACCGTCGGCCGTGCGCACGCCCACCTCGGCAGATTGGCCCGGTGCGGCAGCGGGCGTGTACTTGAACCATGCCCCCTGCTGCGCTGCCAGGGCGGCGGCCAGAACGACGCTGTGCGGTGCTGGCTCGACCGCAGGCGCTGCGGGCAAAGGTACCGTCAGCAAGTCGGCGTGCACGCGCTGGTCGATGGCGTCGTGGTAGATGTAGAGCGCGCCCGTCACCACCAGCCAAATCAGCAGGGGCAGCACCAGCAGCCCGGCATAGAAGTGCCAGCGCCACACGGCGCGGTACAAGCTGCTGTGGGTCAGCGCATGGCCCGGCCCTGCCTGCCCATCGGCCTCAGAAGTAAGAGCGCGTGCCATGGTCAGAACTTCCAGTTCAGGCTGGCGTAGACGCTGCGGCCATCGCCGGGCGAGTAGCCGGACGAGCCGCTGTCGTACCACGCGTAGACATACTTGCGGCCCGTCACGTTCTTGAGCTGCACACCCACATCCAGCGTGGGTGACAAGCGCCAGGTGGCCCCCAGGTTGAGCAGCGCGTAGCCCCCGGTGCGGCCCAGGGTATTAGTGCGCTCCAGGTAGTAGTTGCCTTGCGCATTGGCCCAGGCGCTGAGCTTGAGCTGCGTGCTGGCCTGGTAGTCCACGCCCAGCGTGGCCAGGTAGTGCGGCACGTTTTCAATCTCTTTGCCGCGTGTGGCGGGGGCGCCGGGGTCGGGCTCCACAATGCGCGCGATTTGCGACGAGTAGCCCACCCAGCCGCTCCACTGCGCGTTCAGGCGTGCGTTGAGCTGCAGGTCCACGCCCTTGCGCAGGGTGCGGCCCACATTGCCCTGGCCGCCGGGGTCGGGCAGGCCGTTGACGCCCAGCACGCGGGCCACTTCACGGCTGGCGCGCTGCTCCCAGTAGGCCACGCGGGTTTCGATGCCTGCAGCAGGTTGCCACTTCACGCCCGCCTCCCAGCCATCGTTGAGCGATGGGTCCAGGTTGCGGCTTTGCGATGCGGTGCGGAAGCTGTCGATGCCGGTGCCGATCTGGAAGGTGCGGCCCCAGTTGGCGTACACGCTGGTGTCGGGCCGCACGGCGTAGGCCACGCTGATCTTGGGCTGGGTGATGGTGCCGTAGTCGTGCACGGGCGATGTGGTGTGGGTGAGCCCGTCGGTAAAACTGCCGTTCACGCGGTCCACGCGCAGCGCGGGAATGATCTTGAGTGCCTGCACCGGCTGCACCACGGCCTGCACGTAGGCGCCCCGGGTGTTCAGGTCAAAGTCCCAGTCGCGGATCTGCGAGGTGCGCGCCTGCTGCACGGTGCGGTAGCGCTGGGCAGCGTTGCCCTGCCACTGGGCGTCGAAGCCGCCTTCAAGCGTGAAGGCATGCGCCCACGCCACCTTGGGCCGCCAGGTCAGCGTGGTGATCAGGCCTTTGTGGGTTTCGTCGCCATCGCGCTCTTGCTGCACACCCGCTTCTGAAAAGCGCACAAAGCGCTGGTTCTCGTAGTGCTGGGTGTAGGCCTTGGCGGTCCAGGCCAGGTCGTTGGGCAGTTGCCCGTCCAGGTGCGCGCTCAGTTGCGTGGTCTCGCGTTCGCTGCGGTCCCACGCGGCGTAGGCGGGCGAGCTGCGCGGTGCGCGGGCGGCCTGCTCGGCCGTGAGGTAGCCGGATTCGAGCGCCTTGTTTTTGTAGTAACGGGCGATGACGCCCGCGCGCCACTGTCCGCCGTCGCTGGTGTAGAACCACTTGCCCGCCAGCGCCTTTTTGTCGGCATCGGCATGGTCGCGGTAGCCGTCGGATTCGCGGGTGGCCACAAAGTAGTTCTGGCTCCAGTTGCCGCTTTCAAAGCCCTTGGCCAGTTGCAACTCGCGCGTGCCGTAGCTGCCCAGCGTCACGCTGGCCTGGCCGTCGTTGCCGCCCTGGCGGGTGATGACGTTGGCATTGCCTGCGATGTTGTTCAGGCCGTAGCGCGGGTCGTTGGTTCCGCGCACGATCTCGATGGCATCGATGTCTAGCGGAAACACCGCGTCCAGAAACGGCATGCCGCCCGCGTTGTCGTTGCTGGGGATGCCATCGATCAGCAGCTTGACGGCGTTGACCCGGCCTTCGCCGTTGAAGCCGCGCATCGAAAAGCGCCCGGCGTCCGTGCCCTGTTTGAACTGGGTGACCTGCACGCCGGGGGCGCGGGCGAGCAGCTCCCAGCTGTAGTCCACATGCTGGTCTTGCAGCACGCTAGCGCCCAGGATATCGACCGAGCTGAACACATTGCGCACATTGAGCGCGCCCGAGGGGGCCGACTGCACGGTGATAGTGCCCAGCGTGAGGGCGGCGTCGTTGGCAGATTCGGGGACAGCGGTTTGGGCCCAGGCAGATGCAGCGAGCGAGGCGATGGCGGCGCCCACGGCGACAGCGATGAGGGAGCGGGCAGGCCGTGCAGGGCACGCAAAACGCACGCCCAAGGAAAGATAAGAAGACATGATTGGCAAAGGGTTCACAACGCGCCCCCGGCACGGCACACCTGCACGCGGCCCACTCCGCCCACGCCTGCGGCCCCACCAGGATCGCTACAGGCGCGCAACAAAGCCGGGCCCCATGGGCGGGCGGTCTCGGGATCAGCGCAAAAAGAATCGGATCAAGAACGGCGCACCGCAGGCGAACCAAGCGCCTGCCGCATGCACCCCAAAGTCAGACCGTTGTGAACCCCGGCGGCCCGCGCGCAGGCAGCGGCGCGCCGTGCCATGAGGCCGTGAACACCAGCGCCTGCCAAGGCACGGGCACAGGCTGCGCCGCCACACGGGGCACCGCCACGGGCGGCAGGCTGGGCGGGGGCGCTTGCAGCTGCAGGCACAGGGTGCAATCAAGCCCGTGCGGGCCCAGCGCTTGCTGGCGGGGCGTTGATGCATCGTCGCCCGCCGCGCTCACCACCACCAGCTTGACGGCGCCGGAGGCACCGCACACCAGCTCCAGCGACTGCGGGTGGATGAGCGGCGCCGCACCCGCCAGCCCGACCACGCCCAAAAACCACGCCAGCACCATGCGGGCGAGGAAGGGGGAGGTGCGCAGGCGGTGCATGCCGCAGATTATGGCGGGTGGCTGGGGGTTGCGGTGGGGCTACAAAGTGCAGGGGTGACGGAGATCAATTCAAAAGAATTTGGGCGCTAGCGCTTTGGAATCAAGCGCCAAAAGCTATCAACTTCATAGCAATCAGGCCAACCCGGGCCGCCGCCGTTTGGATGGAGCCTGTCGAAGCCGAGGCACGCGAAAAGACGGATTCGGCATGGGCACGCTCATGCCAAGGTCCAACCCCGCCAGTGCACCCAGTATCCACAGTGCACTCCTGTTCTGTCGCACCACCGCCGGGTGGGGCCGGGAAGGGCATGTCCGAAAGCAGCGCGCGTGGAACCCGCCGCCGCAGTGCAATGGCGGCTGTACCAACCACGACCGAAGAGGTGAAGCCATGAAACTGTCCGTACAGGGGATTCCGAGCGAGGTGGCACGGCGACTGCAAGCGGGCGGCGACGACGCGAATGGGCAAACGCCATTGCAAACCGTGGCCCAAGGCCAGGCCAACCCGTGCCGCCACTGCCTGCAACTGATCGCGCCCGGCGACGCCATGCGCGTTCTCTCTTACCGCCCCTTTGCCGGCTTGCAGCCTTATGCAGAAACGGGGCCGATCTTTTTGCATGCGCACGATTGCAAGCACTACCAAGCAGACCGGCTGCCCGACTGGTTTGCCTACCTGGACCCGGCCGTGATTCGCGGCTACGGGCACAACCACTGGATACGGTACGAAACGGGGGCCATCGTTGCGGGCAAGGAACTCACCGACAGGTGCCGCCAGATTCTGGCCGACCCCGAGGTCGCGTATGTGCACATCCGCTCCAAGTTCAATTGCTTCCAATGCCGTGTAGACCGGGGATGAAAGTGGCGCAGCTGCGCTTGGCGCTGGCACACGCGTCAGCCCGCTTGGTGCACTCTGGTTGCGCCAGGGCAGCCAGCAAACGCTATCAATTCAATAGCTTCTAGCGCTTATTGGACGGGCCAAACAGCCCAAAACGCCAAAAACCTAGCGCCGCACCGTCTCCAGCGGCAACGCCACCAGTTCGGCCAGCAGGGCCGCCAAGGCCTCGCCCGCAGCCTCTACCACCGCACGGCCTTTGTCGGCCGTAGCCGCATCGGCCTGCCCCACAGCGCCGCTCTCGTGATAGTCCTCGATGGCCCAACCCATCTTGGCGCTTTTGCCGTTGCCCAAAATGGCGTGGCGCTCGGACCGATCCTGCGAGGTGGAGCGGAAGCTCTGCGCGTGTTCCATACGGACGGTGCTGCGCGCCAGGTGCAACATCATTGACGTTTCAATGTCACCCGCATGGATGCCAAAGCGGTGCTCTGCCGCGCTGAACAGGCCCTGCACCTCGGGGGGCTGGGGCAGGCTGAACCAGCTGGCGCTGTACACCAGCAGGCCGTGGCGCTGGCGCAGCTCGCGCGCCACGATGTCCATCACTGCCACATTGCCGCCGTGGCTGTTGAAGAGGAGCAGCTTTTTGACCCCCGCCCGCGCCACGCAGGCCCCCAGCTCCGTCCACAAGGCGATCACCGTGGCGGGCGAGAGGGTGAGCGTGCCTGCGAAATTGGCATGCTCGGTGCTCAGGCCAATGTTTTGCGGGGGCAAAAACAGCGCAGGCACATCGGCCCCCAGGTGCGGCAGGGCAGCGTCGATCACGCCTTGCAGCAGTGTGGCATCGACCGACAACGGCAGGTGCGGGCCGTGCTGCTCGACGGCCGCCACGGGCAGCACCGCCACCACCTGTTCGGCCTGGCCAGTGCTTTGCAGCGTAGCAAAGTCGCGGGTGGAGAGGTCGGCCCAGAAGCGGGAGGGCAAGGGGGAAGTGGCGGCAACAGAAGTCATGACCCGCATGGTAGCGGTGCGGCAGGCAGCCACAGCAGGAGCGAGCGGTTGGCCAGCGCCCGCTAACATCGCCCCATGACCCAAGACCTTTTTCGCCAAGACGCTTACCTGCGCGAATGCAGCGCCCAACTCACCGCCGTGACCGAAGCGGGCATCGTGCTGGACCGCACCGTGTTCTACCCCTTGGGCGGCGGCCAGGCGGGCGACAGTGGGGTGCTGGTGCTGGCCGATGGCGCCGAACTGGCGATTGCCGACACGCGCAAGGGCAAGGACGCCGAGGGCAACCCCACCAGCGACATCGTGCATGTGCCCACACCGGGGCAAGAAGCCCTGCTGGCCACGCTGGCACCCGGCACCGCCGTCACCGCCCGCATCGACTGGGAGCGCCGCCACCGTATGATGCGGCTGCACACCACCTCGCACCTGCTGTGCCACGTGGTGCCGCAGTTGGTCAACGGCTGCTCCATCACGCCCGACTATGCCCGGCTGGATTTCGCCATGACCGACCCGCTGGACAAAGAGCAACTCACCGCCGCCATCGCCGCGCTGGTGGCTGCGGCCCACCCGCTCACGGTGGCGTCGATCAGCGATGAGGAGCTGGACGCCAACCCCAATTTGGTCAAGAGCATGAGCGTGCAACCGCCCCGGGGCACGGGGCGCATCCGCACCATCCGCATTGGCGGCGACGGTGACGCGCCATTGATCGACCTGCAGCCCTGCGGCGGCACGCACGTGGCCAACACCTCGGAGATCGGCACCGTGGTGGTCACAAAGATTGAGAAGAAAAGCGCCACCACCCGCAGGGTGGTGTTGGGCTTTGCCCCATGAGCGCAGCGAATAGCGCTTTTCTTCGGGGTGCACTCATTGGCGCGCAGCGCCAGTGGGGGCACACCAGAAGCCACGCAATATCCGCCACCACCCGCAGGGTGGTGTTGGGCTTTGCCCCATGAGCGCAGCGAATAGCGCTTTTCTTCGGGGTGCACCCATTGGCGCGCAGCGCCAGTGGGGGCGCACCAGAAGCCACGGAATGTCCGCCACCACCCGCAGGGTGGTGTTGGGCTTTGCCCCATGACGCGGCAGCGCACTACAAAAAGATACTTCTGCAGCATGCCGGGCGCTGTTACCTTTGCAACTCTGCCCGCGTTGAAACCAGCCACGGGCCCGCAGCACACCACGGTGCGCAGGGCCCCAGCCCACTTCATTTTCTGACCCTCCATGCCAGCCCCTTTGCGCGCCCTGCTCGGCCACCCCCAACTCATCGCCCTGCGGCAACGCCGCTGGTTCAAGCCCGCCACACGGGCGCTGGCCGCACTGCTGGGGGTGTGGGCCCTGTCGTGGCTGTCGGTCCCCGCCCTGGTCAAAGGGCCGCTGGAGCGCCTGGCCAGCGAGCAACTGGGCCGCACCGTCACGGTGGGGTCGCTCGACTTCAAGCCCTGGTCACTGGAGCTGACGCTGCGCGACATTGCCGTGGCAGGTGCCAAAGGTAGCGAGGCAGGCCCAGCGCAGTTGACCATTGGGCGCGTGTATGTCGATGCCGAGCTGCAGTCGCTGCTGCGCCTGGCGCCGGTGGTGGATGCCTTCACCGTGGAAAACCCCGTGCTGCGCATCACCCACCTGGGCCAGGGCCGCTATGACGTGGACGATGTGATTGCCAAGCTGACGGCGCCCAAGGACGCACCAGAAACGCCCCCATCGACCGAGCCCGCGCGGCTGGCGCTGTACAACCTGCTGCTGCAGGGCGGGCGCGTGGACTTTACCGACAACGCCGTGGGCAAGACGCATTCGGTGCAGGACCTGCTGCTCTCTGTGCCCTTCATCAGCACGCTGGCCGATAAAAAGGAAGTGCGCGTGGAGCCCCGGCTGGCCTTTACGCTGGAGGGCAGCCGCTTTGACTCGTCGGCCCAGAGCACACCGTTCGCCCAAACGGGGCATGCCGACGCCCAGATCCGCTGGGAGGGCCTGAACCTGGCCCCCTACTTGGGCTACCTCCCCGCCAGCCTGCCCATTCGGCTGAAGGCCGCCACGCTGGACGTGGACGTGAAGCTGGCCTTTGAGCAGGCGCCGCGCATGGCAGTGAAGCTCTCGGGCAAGGTGCAGACCCGCGATGTGCACCTGACCGACCGCGAAGGCCAGGACCTGCTGGCCTATGAGCGCCTGACCGTGGACATGACCGATGTGCGCCCACTGGACCAGGTGGTGGACCTGGCCCAGGTGGAGCTGGCCGCCCCCGTGCTGCACGCCCGCCGCGATGCCGCCGGGCTGCTGAACCTGGCGCAACTGGGCAACAGCCCGGCCGCAGGGGCGCCCAGCGCAGCCACCGCGACGGCGACAGCCCCCGCTCCTGCACCCGCGGCCTCCGCCGCAGCCGGTGCCGAGGGCAGCGAGCCCGCCAGCGCAGCCGCATCGGCCCCAACCAGCGCATCCAGCAGCACCAGCCGCACGGCCAAAGCCAGCAGGCCCACCAAGCAAGCCACCCCGCCAGCCGCACAACCGCCAGCCCCCTGGAAGGTGACCGTGGCCCGCGCCGTGGTGCACCAAGGTACCGTGCACTGGGACGACCAAACCACCCGCCCCGCCGCCGCGCTGCAGGCGCAGCAACTGGCGCTGGAGTTGACCGGGCTGGCCTTGCCGCTGGAAAAGCCCGTGGCCTTCAAAGGCGCCATGGTGTTGCCCAATGCCAATGCAGCCAGCGCCACCAACGCCACCGTGCCCCCCGCCCGACAGACGGGCAAAGCCAAGGCAGGTGCGGCCAAAGCGGTGGCAGCGAAGACAGACACACCAGCGGCCCCTGAAGGCAAGCTGGCGTTTGAAGGCGAGGCCACCGAGCAAAAAGCGCAGCTGCAAATCACCACCGAAGCGCTGGCGCTGCAACTGGCAGCGCCCTACGTGGCGCAGTACCTGGAGCCCAGCTTGGCAGGCCAGCTCACCGGCACCCTGGGGCTGCAATGGCAGGCCCCGACCGGCAGCAAAGCTGCCACCGGCCTCACCGTGACTGCGGGCCCGCTGGCGCTGGAACAACTGGCCCTGCGCCAAGGCAGCAAGTCCCTCGTCAGCCTGGCCAAGCTGGAGGTGAAGGGCCTGCAGGTGCCGCTGGACGAGCGCACCGTGACGCTGGAATCGCTGAGCCTGAACACCCCCCAACTGGCCGTGGAGCGCGGCAGCGACGGGCGTTGGATGTTTGAGCGCTGGGCCAAGGCCCAGGCCCAGACACCCACCGCAGCGAGCGAGACCACGGCAGCAAAAACGCCCACCGAAGCCCCCTGGGTGGTGCGCGTGGGTGAGCTGGCCCTGCAAGGCGGCGCTGTGGCCTTTGCCGACAACGCCCAGCCCCGCCCCGTGGCCCTGGAAGTATCGGCCCTGGACGTGAGCGCCAAAAACCTGGCCACCGACAGCGGCAAGCCCGGCGCCTTCACGCTGAGCGCCCGCGCAGCGGCGGGCAAGGGCAACGCCAAGAGCACAGCCGGCAAGATCGACTACCAGGGCACGCTGGCCCTGCAGCCCCTGGCCACCCAGGGCAAGCTGGACGCCACCCGCGTACCCGTGCACGGGCTGGACGGCTACCTGGCCCAGCAGTTGGCCATTGAGCTGCTGCGCGCTGATGTGGGCTTTCGGGGGCAGGTGGCGTTTGCGCAGTCTGACAAAGGCCCTAGCCTGAAACTGGCGGGCGATGCGGCCATTGAAGAACTCAAGGCCAACAGCACGGGCGCATCCACCCCGCTGACCGAAGCCCAGGTGGGCGAAGAACTGCTGGCCTGGAAGAGCCTGAACCTGCGTGGCCTGAGCGTGGCTACGGCCCCCGGAACCGCCCCCAAGGTGCAGGTGAGCGAGACCAGTTTGCAGGACTTTTTTGCGCGCATCACCATCAACGAGGCCGGGCGCATCAACCTGCGCGACATCGTGAAGGGCGAAGCAGAGGCCACCGCAACGGCACCTGCAACCACGGCATCCACCACGGCAGCTTCGGCCCCCGCGCCTGCGGCGTCTGCGGCATCGGCCCCAGAGCCCGTGCAGACGGCAGCGCGCGACCCGCTGGCGCCCGTGGTGCAGTTCGGCCCGGTGAGCCTGGTCAACGGCAAGGTGCTGTTTTCTGACTTCTTCATCAAACCCAACTACTCGGCCGACCTGAGCGAGCTGACCGGCAAGCTGAGCGCCTTCTCATCCGAGGCACCGGGCGGCGAGCCCCAACTGGCCACGCTGGAGCTGCTGGGCCGCGCCGAGGGCTCGGCCTCGCTGGAGGTCACGGGCAAGCTCAACCCCCTGGCCCAGCCGCTGGCGCTGGACATTGCGGGCAAGGTGCGCGACCTGGACCTGCCCCCGCTGTCGCCGTATGCGGTGAAGTACGCAGGCCACGGCATTGAACGCGGCAAGCTCAGCGTGGACGTGGCCTACAAGGTGCTGCCCAACGGGCAGTTGACGGCCAACAACCGCATCGTGCTGAACCAGCTGACCTTTGGCGAGCCCGTGGCGGGCGCGCCCAACAGCCTGCCGGTGCGCCTGGCCGTGGCGCTGCTGGCCGACCGGCGCGGCGTGATCGACCTGGACCTGCCCATCAGCGGCTCGCTGAACGACCCGCAGTTCCGCCTGGGGCCGGTGATTGGCAAGGTCATCCTCAACCTGATCGGCAAGGCCCTGACCTCGCCCTTCAGCCTGCTGGCCAGCGCCTTTGGCGGCGGTGAGGAGATGAGCAGCGTGGCCTTTGCCCCCGGCAGCGCCACCCTCAGCCCCGAGGCACAGCAAAACCTGGGCAAGGTGGCCAAGGCCCTGGCCGACCGCCCCACCCTCAAGCTCACCGTGACAGGCACCGCCAACCTGGCCGAAGAACGCGAGGGCCTGCAACGCGAACGCCTGCAGCAACTGGTGCGCGCAGAAAAGCGCCGCGCCCAGCCCGACAGCACCGAGCCCGTCACCGCCGACGAGTACCCAGCCCTGCTTAAGGCCGCCTATGGCCGCGCCAGCATCCCCAAGCCCCGCAACCTGGTGGGTCTGGCCAAAGACCTCACGGCGCCCGAGATGGAAGCCCTGCTGATGGCCAACCAGCCCGCCACCGAAGCCATGGCGGCCGAACTGGCCGCCCAGCGCGGCCACGCCATCCAGAGCTATCTGGCCGCGCAAAAGCTGCCTGCCGAGCGCCTCTTCCTGGCCGCCCCAAAACCGGCAGCCAGGTGCCCAAGGGCGCACCGCATGCGGAACTGAGCCTGGCGACGCAGTGAGAAGCTCCCCTGAGTCGCCTGCGGCGCCTTCCCCCTCTTTCGCTGCGCGGGAGGGGGACGCCCCCGGCGCGGCGGGGCGGTGCGGCCGGCGTAGGCCCTTGCGCGGGGGCACTGGTACTGGCGCCGCGCCAGTTTCCAAGGAGGCGCATGGCTCAACGCACAATGGCGCCTAAAAGCATCAAAAGCGCATCCAAACCATGACGGTGCCGGAACCAAACCCGCCCCCGCCCGCTCCCACACTGCACCATGCCTTCACGCCTGTTCCATAGCCTCGCAGCCACTCTCTTTTTTATAGCTGCCAGCGCTTTAGGGATAAGCGCTAGCGCCCAATTTGGCCCAAAAACTGCCACCCCGGGCAGCAGCACCGTCACCACGCCCCATGTGCAGGCCGAGCTGATCGCCCACGCGCCGCAGGGCGTCACCCCCGGCCAGCCGCTGTGGCTGGGCCTGCAAATCACCCACCAGCCCGACTGGCACACCTACTGGAAGAACCCCGGCGACTCGGGCCTGCCCACCGAGCTGACCTGGCAGCTGCCCGCGGGGCTGGATGCGGGCGACATCGCCTGGCCCGTGCCCCACAAGATTGCCATCGGCACCCTGGCCAACTACGGCTACGAAGGCACCGTGCTGCTGCCCGTGCCCGTCACGGTGCCCAGCACCTTTGCCCCCGGCCCGCTGGCCAAAGACATCACCGTGCAGCTCAAAGCCTCGTGGCTGGTGTGCCGCAAAGAGTGCATTCCCGAAGAGGGCCAGTTCACCCTGCAGCTCCCCATCCGTAGCACCACCGCGCTGAACGGCGCCGCCTTTGACGCCGCCCTCAAGGCGCAACCCCAGGCACTGCCCAGCGCCACGGCGAGCGACGCCCGCCAGGCCCGTGTGGACGGCGACAGCCTGCAAGTGCGGGTGCAAGGCCTGCCCGCCGCGCTGCACGGCAAAACGCTGGACCTGTACCCCGAGACGCCTGAAGTGCTGCACAACGCTGCCCCCGGCACCCAGCAGTGGGACGGCGCGGTATGGACCGCACGCATCCCCCTGGCCGAGCAGCGCAGCGGCAGCCCCACCCTGCTGCCCGTGGTGCTGGCCGAGCGCGTGCAAGGCGCCACACACCGCCCCGGCTACCGGGCCGAGCTGCAGGTGCTGGGCACCTGGCCTGCGGCAGCCACCAAGGCCGCGGTATCGCCCGCGCTAGAGGCCGCCCTGCAAGCCAATGCGGCGATCGCATCGGGCAATGGCGGCAGTGGCGGCCCCTTGGCGCCTTCGGGGGCCTCCAGCCTCACGCTCACCGCCGCACTGCTGGGCGCCTTGCTGGGCGGGCTCATCCTCAACCTCATGCCCTGCGTGTTTCCGGTGCTGGCGATCAAGGTGGTGGGCTTCACCCGCCACGCACAAGACCGGCGCGCCCACCGCGTGAGCGGCCTGGCCTACACCGCAGGCGTGGTGCTGTCGTTCCTCGCGCTAGGCGCCGTCATGCTAGGCCTGCGGGCTGCAGGCGAGGCCGTGGGCTGGGGCTTTCAGCTGCAGTCGCCCGCCGTGGTGGCCGCACTGGCCGGGCTGTTCACCCTCATCGGGCTGAACCTCGCGGGCGTGTTTGAGTTCGGGAACATGCTGCCCTCCTCTGTCGCCAGCCTGCAGGCACGCCACCCGGTGGCCGACAGCTTCCTCACCGGCGTGCTGGCCGTGGCCGTGGCATCGCCCTGTACGGCGCCGTTCATGGGCGCGTCCATGGGCCTCACAGCCACGCTGCCAGCGGCGCAAGCCCTCGCAGTTTTTACCGCCCTGGGCCTGGGCCTGGCGCTGCCTTATCTGGCCGCCAGCCTGTGGCCCGCCGTAGCCCGCGCCCTGCCCCGCCCCGGCGCGTGGATGGACACCTTCCGCCGCTTCATGGCCTTCCCCATGTTCGCCACCGTGGTGTGGCTGGTGTGGGTGCTGGGGCAACAAAGCGGCATCGACGGCGCAGCCGCCCTGCTGATCTTGCTGGTGGGCCTGGGCCTGCTGGCCTGGTCACTGGCCCTGCAAGGCCGCGCACGGCGCTGGCTGGGCAGCGTGGCCACCGTGGCCATGGCCCTGCTGCTGTGGGCCTTTGGCCCCCACGTCACGCGCATGGCAGACGTTGCGGAAGCACCTGCCAGCAGCACCGCCACCACGGCCACCACCACTCAAAGCTGGCAGCCCTGGACCCCAGGCGCCGCCGAGCAACTGGTGGCCAGCGGCCGCCCCGTGTTCGTGGACTTCACCGCCGCCTGGTGCGTGACCTGCCAGTACAACAAGAAAACCACCCTCGCCAACGCCGAGGTGCTGGCCGACCTGCAAACCAAAAACGTCGCCCTGCTGCGCGCCGACTGGACGCGCCGCGACCCGCGCATCACCACCGCCCTGGCGCAACTGGGGCGCAATGGGGTGCCGGTGTACGTGTTCTACCGGCCGGGCAAGCCGCCGGTGGTACTGACCGAAGTGCTGAGCGTGGACGAGGTGCGCAGCACTATCGCCCAGTTATAGGCCAACGACAGGCGGCTACCCAGTGGTGGCGCCCTCATTTCTGGCTCACTAAGATGCAGCGATGCACTGTGAACAATGCCACCGCCCGCTGGCGCATGCCCATGAAATTTGCAAATCATGCAACGTAGAGCTTTCTTATCCAATCCGGACAAGCTCAGGATATGTGGATCGTGTAAGCCGCTACAAATGTCCTGCATGTGACGGCAGCTTTGAGCGATGGACCAACGCGCTGCGTCCCGCCAATGCACGTTGGTATGTGCCGCAAAGCACCAAAACCGTGTGCCCGTTGTGCGCTGTGGAGCTAGAGTGGAAACGGGTGCAAGAACCCGCGCAGCTTTCAGAAGCGTTGCAGGGCATTGCGCTGGGTTTAGCTGGTGCCCTCTCTGGTACCACTCCGCAAGCGCTCAGTGATTGGCTCAAAATGCATTGGGGCGCCGCGTCCACCACCCTCGTACCACTGACATTGGTGACCCTGTTTTTTATCGCAGCACGCCCGCCCGTGCTGGCCACAGGCCACGGCGCTGGTCATTTTGTGTCGGTGACCAGCGCGGACTCCTCACGCCGAAAATCTCAAGTCTTCGGGATCCTCTTGATGTTGCTGCTGGTGGGAGGCTATTGGACAGCGCCGCAGGCCCACAAACTCACTGTGTGGGCTGCGGGATTCGGCCTTGCCGTCATGGGATGCCTGCTCGCCGTTATCTGGCGCATCCGCACCGAAAAGCGATTGCGCAGGTCAGCGCCCTGACCTGCTGATACCGCAGCACTGCATGTTGAGGTGCTGCGGTGAAAAGCCCGGTCACGCAGCGGAGACCGGGCTTTTTGCTTACAAGCTCTTGAGCGCCACCACGTCCTTGCCCTTGAACGTGAACACCGTCACGGCCGAGGAGCGCAGGTCGTGCTTGGCGTCGTAGGCAAACTCGCCCGTCACTCCCATGTACTTGCCAGCGGCGATGTGCTCGGTCACCTTCTTGACGTCCAGCGACTGCGTGGCTTCCACGGCAGCGGCGATGAGGTGCATGCCGTCGTAGAACGCGGCGGCGTAGGTCAGCGGGTCGCGCTTGTATTCAGCACGGTAGGTGGCGGCAAACTTCTGGCCCTTGTCGCTGCGGTCCAGCATGGAGCCGCCCTGGGTGCAGAAGGTGTTGAGGTCGCCTGTGACCTGCGACAGCATGGCGGTCTCTGACGAGCAGATGCCGTCGCCGCCCAGCAGGGCCGCCGTAATGCCCAGCGCGCGCATTTGCTTGAGCAGCGGGCCGCCTTGGGGCGAGTAGCCGCCGTAGAACACGGCATCGGCCTTGGCGGCGCGGATGTTGGTCAGGATGGCGCTGAAGTCGGTGGCTTTGTCGGTGGTGAACTCGTTGGCGACGATCTTCAGGCCCAGGCGCTTGGCCTGTTCGGTGAATTCGCGCGCCACGCCCTGGCCGTAGGCCGTGCGGTCGTCAATCACGGCCACGGTCTTGATCTTCAGGTCTTGCGCCGCGTAGGTGGCCATCTTGGCACCCAGCTGGTTGTCGCTGGCCCCAATGCGGAACAGCGTGGCATAGCCCTGCTCCGTCACCTTGGGGTTGGACGCCACGGTGAAGACACCCATGCCAGCGTCGGCCAGCACGCGGGACGCGGGCATGGTGACGCCCGAGTTGTAGGGGCCCAGGACGAACTTCACCTTCTGGTCAGACAGCCGCTGGGCGACTTGCACGCCTTGCTTGGGGTCGGCCCCGTCGTCGTTGATGTCCAGCTCGAACTGCACGGCCTTGCCGCCCACCTTGATGCCCTTGGCATTGATTTCCTTGAGGGCGAGCAAAGCGCCGTCACGGTTGTCGATGCCGTTGGCGGCCTGGGGGCCAGTCACGGGGCTCATGAAGCCGATGCGCACCCGCTCTTGGGCAGACACGGAGAAGGCGGCAGTCAGACCGCAGGCGGCCAGCGCCAGCACGAGGGCTTGTTTTTTCATAGCTTGTTTTTTCATTGGAAAGGTACTCCTCAGGATAGGGGCAGCGCGCAGATCGTGTCCGGCCCGCCGCCCGCGCAGGAGTATGCAGCAAAGGGCCCGCCGCTCCGTGGCTGTGCGGCCTGCGCCCCAACCTCGCTGCGGGCAGGGTTGCCGCCCCCTTTGCCACAATGGGCCACAAAGACAGGACCCTCGCATGCCAGCCGATCCCCATCTGCCCATCTTTGAGCACACCCAGACCATCGCCATCGTTGGCCTATCACCCAAGCCTGAACGCGACAGCCACCATGTGGCGCAGTACCTGCAGGCGCAAGGGTTTCGCATCGTGCCCATCAGCCCTGCGGCCGACGAAGTGCTGGGCGAGCGCTGCTGGCCTTCATTGACCGAGGCCGCAAAGCACCACCGCATTGACCTGGTGGATGTATTCCGGGACAGCGCCGCCGTGCCCCCGATTGCCGACGAAGCCATCGCCATTGGCGCCCAAGCGCTGTGGCTGCAAATTGGCGTGCGCCACGATGCCGCGCTGGCCAAAGCCCAGGCGGCCGGGCTGGCGGTGGTGCAAGACCACTGCACGCTGGTGGAGCACCAGCGGCTGCGGGCTGCTGGTCTGTTGCCACCCCATTGACGCTGGGGCCAGCGCCCACAAAGCAGCAGGCTAGCGCCCGCGTGCCCAACGGCGCCTGCGCTGCAGCGCGGGGGTCAGCCACAGCAGTTGAACGGCGGCATAGCCCAGCAGTGCCATCAGGGCCGCCAAGGTGGGCAAGCCCACCAGCAGCGGCGTGCCCAAGGCCTGCATCCAGGTGGCCAGCGCTTGCACAGAGAAGTCACCACCCGGGGCCACGCTGCCCCACGCAGACAGGGGCTGCTCGCCCGGCATGACCAAGGCCCCCAGGTAAAAGGCCAGCGCGTACAGCGGCACGGTGGTGAGGGGGTTGGTGTAGAACGTTGCCACGCCTCCGGCCACGATGTTGCCGCGCAGCCAGGCGCACACCAGCAAGGTGCCCGGAATCTGCAGCGGCCCGGGGATGAGTCCACAGAACATGCCAGCCGCCACGCCCCGCGCCAGGGGCTGGCGCTGAAAGCGGAACATCGCCCGCTGCTCCAGCCAGGGCTGAAAGCGTGCCAGCCAGCTCCCCTCTATCCGGCCCCGCACCTGTGGCTCCAGCCCACGCAGCCAGCGGCGCAGGGTGCACAGCATTTGCATCATGGGCCCCTCAACCCATCAGCACTGCGGCCGCAGTGCCTGCGCCCCACAGCGTCGTCAAAGTGGCCAGCAGCCCCACGTCTCGCAGCTCGCTGCCCGCCCAGCGGGCCGTTACCGTGGCGATCAGCAGGGCAACCAGCATGCACACCATTACCGATTCAAGCATGTCCATGGTGTGCGCCTTTCAGTCCTTGGGGGGCAGAGCAGCAGGCTGGCCGCCGTGCGCGCTTTCACCCGAGCTGCGCAGCGACAGGATGATGGAACCCGCAATCAGCGAAGCGGTGACCAGCAGCGCGTAGCCAATCGGGATCTTGACCAGGTCGATGAGCAGCATCTTGCCGCCGATGAACACCAGCACCAGTGCCAAGCCATAAGCCAGCAGGTGAAAGCGGTTCGCCAGATCGGCCAGCAGAAAGTACAAAGCGCGCAGGCCCAGGATGGCAAAGATGTTGGCCGTGAGCACGATGAACGGGTCGCTGGTGATGGCGAAGATGGCGGGGATGCTATCCACCGCGAAGATGATGTCGGTGGTGCCAATGAGCACCAGCACCACGAACAGCGGGGTGTAGTGCTTGACGCCGTTGACCAGCGTGGAGAGCTTTTCGCCATCGAACTGGTCGGTAATGCGGATGCGCTTTTTCAGGAACTTGAGCACCGGGTTGGTGGCGATGTCAGGCTCTTGCCCCGCAGCAAACCACATCTTGGCGCCGGTGATGACGAGGAACGCACCAAACACATACAGCAGCCAATGGAAGGTGGCCAGCAGCCAGGCGCCTGCCAGGATGAGCAGCGTGCGCAGCACGATGGCACCGATGATGCCGATGATGAGCGCACGCTTTTGGTACTGGGGTGGCACCGCAAAGTAGCTGAACAGCATCAGGAAGACAAAGATGTTGTCGATGGACAGGCTCTTTTCCACCAGATACCCGGTGATGAACTGCATCGATACCGTGTTGGCCACCTCGCGGCCTTGGGTGCCGTTCAGGTACCACCACAGGATGGCGACAAACACAAACGCCAGCGAGAACCACAGCACGCTCCAGCGCAGCGCCTCGCCCATGGTGACCTTGTGCGCCCCCTGGCGCTCCATCACCAGCAAATCAATGCCGATGGCCACCACCACAAAGACGGCAAAACCCGCCCACATCCACCAGGTTCCTATTGTTTCCATGCGTCCTCTCCAAAAAGTTGTTTGCCCGCCCATGCGGGAAGCCCGCACACAGCCCCGCACTGTAGGGACACAACCACTCTTTAAAAACCTGTCATATTGATAGTATTGGTTCGGTTTTTACGAACCAATGCACTCCACTGGACTGCCCCAACCGCACCACGCCCCCGAGGTCACCATGAGCCAAAGCTTTAACTACCGCCACCTGTACTACTTCTGGGTGGTGGCCAAAGAGGGTGGCATTGCCCGCGCTGCAGAGCGGCTGGACATGGCCGTGCAGACCATCAGCGCCCAGGTGCGCGAGCTGGAAAAAGCGCTGGGCGTGAGCCTGCTGCGCAGCGAAGGGCGCAACCTGGTGCTGACCGACGCCGGGGTGGCCGCGCTGCACGAGGCCGACCACATCTTTGCCCTGGGCGAGCAACTGCCCCACCGGGTGCGCGAAGCCGCCACGGGCCCCACGCTGCGGCTGAACCTGGGCATATCGGACGGCATTGCCAAGCTGGCAGTGCACCGGCTGCTAACCCCGGTGCTGGACGAGCCCCATCTGAAACTGCTGTGCCATGAGGGCGAGTTCCAGCCCCTGCTGGCCGAGCTGGCCATGCACAAGCTCGATGCCGTACTGGCCGACCGCCCCGCGCCCCCCAACCCCGCCCTGAAGACCACCAGCCAGCTGCTGAGCACCAGCGCCGTGGCCTGGTACGCCCCTGCCGTGTGGGCCGATGCGGCCAGCCACGCCTTTCCCAAAAGCCTGGGGGTGGTGCCGGTGCTGCTGCCCACCGACCACGCCGCCATGCGCGCACGCATCGACCACTGGTTGGAGCGCGAACGCATCCGCCCTCGCATTGCGGGCGAGTTTGAAGACAGCGCCTTGCTGAGCACCTTTGCCGCCACTGGCATGGGCGTGATGCCTGCGCCCGTGTTCCTGGGCGAGCACCTGAAAGCCACCCACGGCCTGGTGCACGTGGGCACCACGCCAGAGGTGGAGGAGCACTTTCACCTCATCTACAGCGCCCGCAAGGTGATGCACCCGCTGCTGCTGCGCTTGCTGAGCCCAGCGGGCTGAGCGCCCGTTCAAACACAGCCTGGGCCACTCACATCACATCGGCCCCTGCACCCAACACGGACAGTTACGCACACAAAAAGGGCAGCGGCCTGCATCATGGCCCACGGCGCCACAAAGTGGGGCGAGACGGGAAAACCGCCGTAACCCATTGATTTGTATAGCACCGCGTTGCCTGCCTTTTTCTCAGGCAACGCAAGCAAAGCCAATGCTGACAAGGCCTTGCGGAGGGTGCCACCGGGATATCAACAAAGTTATCCACAGAAATTCTGAACTTCCGGCAAAAGCCCTGGCAAATCAATTACTTGCGGTGCAATCTGCACAATCCACAGAAAAAAAGACCTGCAGCCGGGGTAGCGCTGAAACCGCTTCGGCCGCACTTGTACACACCAATCGGTGGGCGCGACATGCGCGGCTGCATGCCAGCGCCTACCACAAGCCCAACGCCCCAAACCTGTCAGATGATTGATTCATAAGGATTTTTTTGTCTTGCCCAATTACAAGGCAATCTGTCCAAAGCCTTATGCCATGCGGGTTTGGCGCAAGTGCCGACAGCATGTCAACAAAGTTATCCACAGAAATTTGGGATGATTGTTGCCCTAAACCCCAGGCGAGCAAGTTCATGCCGTTTGCAAACTTGGCGAGGCCTTTGCCCTGCAGAGGCACTGGTACAGAGATATGCTGTGGCGCGTGGCCCAAAACGGCTCATAACACGCCACTGCCTCCGGCCTTTTCCGCCACCCGCCGCCCGTCTGCGGCCCCTCTTGCACACGCCAACGCCATGTCTTCATCGACTTCTTTGTGGAGCCCCCTGCGCCAGCCTGCCTTTCGGGGCATGTGGCTGTGTGGCGGCGTGTTCTTCATTGGCAACGGGATGCAGGCCATGGCGGCGGCCTGGCTCATGGTGGAGCTGACGGGCTCCTCATTTTTGGCGGCGCTGGTGCAAACCGCCGTGTTTTTGCCCATGTTTTTGCTGGCGCTGCCCGCCGGGGTGCTGGCCGACACGACTGACCGCCGGCGCTTGATCTCTGGCGCGCTGATCGCCCAGACCCTGGCGTTTGCGCTGCTCACGCTGCTGGTGCTGGCGGGCTGGGGTGGGCCCGCCACGGTGCTGCTGCTGGTGTTTGTGGGCGGGTGCTGCACGGCCATGCTGACCCCAGCCTGGAACTCTTCGGTGATCGACCCGGTGCCGCGCGACGAATGGCCCCAGGCCATCACGGCGGTAAGCATTGCCTACAACGCCGCCCGCGCCGTGGGCCCCACCTTGGCCGGGCTGGTGTTTGCGCAATTGGGTGCGGGGTGGGTGTTTGCGGTGTCGGTGCTGTCCACGGTGGTCATGTGGGAGTCGATTCGCCGCTGGCCACCCCGCGCGCACCCTCCGTCGCGCCTGCCGCCAGAGCGGCTGTGGGGCGGCATGCTCAGCGGCCTGCGCTTTGCCTGGCACTCTGAGCTGATCCTCGCCCAGCTGGTGCGGGTGATGGCGTTCAGCGGTGCAGGATCGGCCCTGTGGGCGCTGCTACCGGTGATTGCAGCGCGCCAGCTGGGCACGGGTGCGCAAGGGTTTGGCCTGCTGATGGGCTGCCTTGGCACCGGGGCGGTGGCCGTGGGGCTGGTCATTGGCAAGCTGCGCACGCGCTTCAGCCTGGATGCGATTGTGCTGGTCAGTTGCCTGGTGTTTGCAGCGGCCATGCTGGTGGCGGCACTCACCAAATCGGCCCCGCTGGTGTACCTGGCCATGGTGCTGGGTGGCGCGGCGTGGATGTCGGCCATGTCCACCTTCAACACGGCCACCCAGGCCAGCGCGCCCCCCTGGGTGCGCTCGCGGGCGGTGGCGCTGCACATGGTGTCTACGCTGGGGGCGTTTGCGATTGGCTCGGCGTTTTGGGGCGCGGTGTCGGACGTGGTGGGCCTGACCCCCACGCTGTGCGTGGCGGCGGCGGCCATGGGCATTGGCCTGCTGCTGGCGCGCTCCATGCCCTTGCGCATGGGGGCCCTGCACGAGGTGACCCCCGCCACGCCGTGGGACGAGTTGTTCATCGAAGCCGAGCCGCTGCCCGAGGCCGGCCCCGTGGCGGTAGAAATTGGCTACCGCATTGCCCCGGGCGCCGATTCCGCCTTCCTCGAATCCATCAGCCGCCTCAAGGCCCCACGCCGCCGCGATGGCGCCACCTTCTGGCGCGTGTACAAAGACCTGGGCGAGCCTTCGCGCTACGTGGAGCGGTTCATCGTGGAGTCGTGGGCCGACTACCTGCACCAGCGCGCCCGCGCCACAGTGGCCGACCAGACCCTGGAGACCGAGGTGCGCACCTTCCTCGCGCCCGGCGAGACTGCCAGCATGTCGCACTACATCGCAGAACGCTGAAGCGCACCACGGCGAGGCAAGCAAGGCAGGACTGCGGTCTTGCCCTAGATCAATGTGGGCGCAATCCCCAAGGCGTGCGCGCCACAGGGCCTGGAAGGTCTGGCACTCACCCTGCGACAATCAGCGGATGAGCTACGCCCCCCTCACCAACGACACATTCCTGCGCGCGTGCCGCCGTCAGGCCACCGATTACACCCCCCTGTGGCTGATGCGCCAAGCAGGCCGTTACCTGCCGGAGTACAAGGCCACGCGCGCCCAGGCGGGCAGCTTCATGGGCCTGGCCACCAACGTCCAGTACGCCACCGAAGTGACGCTGCAACCGCTGGAGCGCTTCCCGCTCGACGCAGCCATTTTGTTCAGCGACATCCTCACCGTGCCCGACGCCATGGGTCTGGGACTGACCTTTGCCGAGGGCGAAGGCCCGCGCTTTGCCAAGGTGGTGCGTGACGAAGCCGCTGTGGCTGAGCTGGCCGTGCCCGACATGGACAAGCTGCGCTACGTGTTCGACGCCGTGACCAGCATCCGCAAGGCACTCAATGGCCGTGTGCCCCTCATCGGCTTCTCGGGCAGCCCCTGGACGCTGGCCTGCTACATGGTCGAAGGCAAGGGCAGCGACGACTACCGCCTGGTCAAAAGCCTGATGTATGCGCGCCCCGACCTGATGCACCGCATCCTGGCCATCAATGCCGACAGCGTGGCTGCCTACCTGAACGCCCAGATCGACGCGGGCGCCCAGGCTGTGATGATTTTTGACAGCTGGGGCGGCGTGCTGGCCGATGGCGCCTTCCAGGAGTTCAGCCTGGCCTACACCAAGCGCGTGCTGGCGCAGCTCAAGCGCACCGGTGTGGACGGCACCGACGTGCCCCGCATCGTCTTCACCAAGGGCGGCGGCATCTGGCTGGACGACATGAAAGACATCGACTGCGAAGTGCTGGGCCTGGACTGGACGGCCAACCTGGGCCGCGCCCGTGCCATCGTCGGTGGCCAGGTAGGCGGCCCCGGCAAGGCGCTGCAGGGCAACATCGACCCCAACGTGCTGTTTGCGCCGCCTGCGCAAATCGAGCAGCAGGTGCGCCATGTGCTCGACAGTTTTGGCACCCCGCACACCGACCGCACCACCACCGGCCCCACCCACATCTTCAACCTGGGCCACGGCATCAGCCAGTTCACGCCGCCTGAGCATGTGGCCGCGCTGGTCGAAGCGGTGCACAGCCACTCGCGCGCGCAGCGCCAGCGCGGCTGAACGGGACCCCGCCCTTCCGGAATCCACCGGGCCTGCGCAGGCCCGGTTGTGCACAGCCCTGGTGCACACCTAAAAATCCCAAACGCTAGGCCGGTGGCGATTGATATTTTCAAACGCAATCGACCTTGAACCGCTAAGTGGTTGATTCGTATAGCACCACACCGGTTGCCACTTTGCTAGGCAACCAACCCCAACCCCAGCATTTCAAGGGGTTGCGGCGCGCATCCAGGGGATATCAACAAAGTTATCCACAGAAATTCTGGATTTCTTGCAAACCCTCGCCAAATCAAGCACTTAGCGACCAAAGTGCACCCACTACGCCAAGCACTGGTGACGGCCGCTCACACATTGCACAGGCCCCACCTATTGACGACGCTGGGCATTGCACTTATGCACACGCAGCGGCAGGCAGCAGAGCCACCATCGGGCAGCATGCCCTAGCACAAAAAAAACCCGCAAAAACCCTTCAGATGATTGATTCATAAGGATTTTTTCTGCACTGCCTATTTGCCGGGCATTCTGTTGAAAGCCTTATGCCACGCGGGTTTAGCACGGGTGGCTACAGGCTTTCAACAAAGTTATCCACAAAAAAGCGGGATGAGTGCACGGCACCCGATAGGCGCCCGTCGATGGGCGAGTGTGTGCACACGTGGATATATGCCAAATTAACCCTTAGCGCTTATGCAATAAGCGCAAGCAGCTATTAATACAGTAGCAAAACCACGCATGGCGGCACGGCAGGATCCCACACACGATCGGCTACCCCGCGTGGCTGGCAAAGTAAACCACCCGCCAACCACGGCCCGGCAACCAGCGCAGGCGCACACCCAGCAGGCAAGTGCCTTCAAACTCGACACGCACCTCGTCCATGTCCACGCGCTGCCCGCGCAGTGCCCGGCGCAGGCGGTTTCCATGGGTTTGCAATGGCGATGTGCCCACCACACGCCCCGACCGGCAACTGTGCCTGGCGGCCACGGCCTGCAGCGCCTGCGGTGTGGCGCCCGTGTAGCCCCCTTGCGCCGTCAGGGCCCAGGCCTCGGCGTACTGCTCCTGCTGCAAATGGCCCAAAAAGCGCTCGGCCACCGCAATAGGCTCGGTAGGCTGGTGCGCAGACCGAGCCCAGAGGCCAAAAAGCAGCCCGGCGAGCCCCAGCAAGCCCAGGGCACCCAGCGTCCAATTTTGGGTTTTCTTGTCCAACAAAACACCCCTTTCGCCCGCCATCCCAACACGGTAGCCACTGCCCCAGCACAGTGCACGACGCGGCACCTACGCACAGGAGCACCGCACCCAGCCTCTTTTTTCTGATCCGGCGCAATTTTCTTGAAAAAATCGCCAAGGCATCGCTAAGTGGTTGATTTTATTCACATCGACACCACTGCCTTTTTCATGGGCAAACCACTGAAAGGCCCGATTTCACGGGGCTGGCGCGCGGTGCACAGCGGATATCAACAAAGTTATCCACAGAAATTTGGGATTTCTCACAAACCCCTGAAAAATCAACCATTTAGCCCGCACAGTGCATCTGAAGCAGGAATTTCACCGCACGGCGCTAGCACAAATTGACCGGGGCCAACGCTATTGACGCCAGCCGCGCACTGACTTATGCACACGGCACCCGCTACGGCAGCCACACCCACCCAGCCCAGGCACTAACACAGAAAAAACCCGCAAAAATCGTTCAGATGATTGATTCATAAGGATTTTTTCTGCGCTGCCCATTTCCTGGGCATTCTGTTGAAAGCCTTACACCATGCGGGTTTAGCGCGGGTGGCTACAGGCTTTCAACAAAGTTATCCACAGAAAGACTGGAAGACTTGTGAATCGTCTGTGAACGTAGAACCTGCTCTTACCCGCAGGCACAGGCAGCGACAATCAAGCGTCTCGCTCATCCCATCCCTCCATCGCCTTGTCTGCCCCCGCCCCATTCATCGTCCAAGTGGCTTTGCAAACCCCCTCGCACAGCGGCGTTGGGGATTTGCTGAGCTACGCCAGCCACGCGCCCTTGCCTGCGGGCACGCTGGTGCGCGTGCCCCTGGGCCGCCGCGAGGTGCTGGGCGTGGTGTGGGACGCCGAAGAGGCCACCGGCGAGCTGCCCGATGGCGCCACCCTGCGCGCCCTGACCGGGGTGCTGGAGGGCGTGGCACCGCTGGATGCGCACTGGCGCCGCCTGGTGGCCTTTGCGGCGCGCTACTACCAGCGCGCGCTGGGCGAAGTGGCCCTGGCCGCCCTGCCCCCGCAGTTGCGCGACCTCCAACCCGAGCAGTTGGCCCGGCGCCTGCGCCGCCCGGCCAAAGAGACTGGGAAAGCGGGAAAAGTGGGAACAACAGAAGAGTTGGGCGACCCACAAAACGCTATACAAAACATAGCACTTAGCGCTGAACAGGAAAGCGCCAGGGCCCGAATTTCTGCAGAAAAAGGCCCGTTTCTGCTGTTTGGCAGCACCGGCAGCGGCAAGACCGAGGTGTACCTGCGCTGCGTGCAAGAGATGCTAGAGGCCGACGCCACGGCCCAGGCGCTGGTGATGGTGCCCGAAATCAACCTGACGCCCCAGCTCGAAGAACGCTTTGTGGGCCGCTTTGCCCCGCGATTTGGTGCGGGCGCCGTGGTGTCGCTGCACAGCGGCATGACGAACCCGCAGCGCCTCAAAAGCTGGCTGGCCGCGCACAGTGGCGCGGCGCGCATTGTGCTGGGCACGCGCATGGCCGTGTTTGCCAGCCTGCCAGGGCTCAAGCTCATCGTGGTCGACGAGGAGCACGACCCCAGCTACAAGCAGCAAGAAGGCGCTCGCTACTCGGCGCGGGACCTCGCCATCTGGCGGGGGCGCGAGCAGGGCGCCAAGGTGCTGCTGGGCTCGGCCACGCCGTCGCTAGAGAGCTGGCACGCCAGCCGCCCGCCCACGCCCGAAGACCCCGAGGGCGGGCGCTACGTGCGGCTGCACATGCCCAGCCGCATTGGCGCAGGCGCCCTGGCCCGCGTGCGGCGGGTGGACATGAACCAGCAGCCCCGGCGTGCCGTGTTCAGCGCGCCTCTGCTGCAGGCCATCACCGAGCGCGTGGCGCGTGGCGAGCAGAGCATGGTGCTGCTCAACCGCCGGGGCTATGCCCCCGTGCTGCACTGCGTGGACTGCGGCTGGAAAAGCGACTGCCCGCACTGCAGCGCGCACCAGGTGTTCCACAAGACCGACCGCACCCTGCGCTGCCACCACTGCGGGTTCACGGTGCGCGTGCCAGCGCACTGCCCCAGCTGCGGCAGCCCCGACATCCACCCATGGGCCGGGGCACCGAACAGCTGGAAGAACAACTGGCCGCCCTGCTACGCAACGTGCAACGCGCTGACGGCAACGCCGCCCGCGTAGCCCGCATCGATGCCGACACCACCAAGGCCAAAGGCGCGCTGGAGGCGCAACTGGCCCAGGTGCACGCGGGCGAGGTGGACGTGCTGGTGGGCACGCAGATGATTGCCAAGGGCCACGACTTTCGCCGCATCACGCTGGTGGCCGCCGTGCAGCCCGATGGCGCGCTGTTCAGCAGCGACTTTCGCGCGCCCGAGCGGCTGTTTGCGCTGCTCATGCAGGCCGCAGGCCGCGCCGGGCGCGACGCCGCCTACATGGCCGCCCAAGGCACGCCGTGCGAGATGTGGGTGCAGAGCTTTCACCCCGACCATGCCGTGTTTGAAGCCCTGCGCCGACACGACTACGAGGCCTTTGCCGCGCAGCAATTGAAAGAGCGCCAAGAGGCCGCCATGCCCCCGTTTGCCTACCAGGCCCTGGTGCGGGCCGACGCGCGCACGCAGGAAGTGGCCCAGGGATTTTTGAGCGCCGCCACCGCCGCAGCCCACGCAGCAGGCCTGCCCGGGCTGGAGCTGGTAACCCTGTTCCCGCCAGTGCCGCTGACCATCCAGCGCGTGGCCAATGTAGAGCGCGCACAGATGCTGATGGAAAGCAGCAGCCGCGCCGCACTGCAGCGCTTTTTGGCCGCATGGCAGCCCGTGCTGCAAACCACGCGCAGCCAGCCAGAGCACAAGGGCCTGGTGCGCTGGCTGGTGGATGTGGACCCGCTGACGATTTGACCCCCTCCCTCATCGCCTTCCCCGCCTGCAGACTTTGAGCTATTTCCGGCCCTATGGCTTGCAAATAAAGCGCAATCAGCTATCAAATAAGTAGCAAATTTCCCACTAAGCCATGGAACGGAAAGAGGGGTCCTTCACCCCTGGCGGCACTGTTTGTCCACATACTGCAGGGCATCGGGCAGCGCATCGCGGAACACCAGCCACTCGTGGTCACCGTCGATCACACGCAGCTCCACCTGCTTGGGCTGAATTTGGTACAGGCGCCAGTACAGATTGGCCGACATGGGCGCAATGCCAAGGTAGTCGTGGTCTCCCGTCACGATCCACATGGGCACGCGCGCGGCACCGGCCTTGTAGGTATCGAGCTGGGCTGCGTAGTTGAGCGACTTCCAGGTGTCGGCATCAAACTGCCCGTTGCGCACAAACTGGGGGGTACGCCGCGCTGCCGAGGTCTCGGGTGGCAGGGGGTCGTAGATGGCGGGGCTGATGACCGCCGCAGCGCAAAACTGCGTGGGGTTGCGCAGCGACAGATTCAGCGCTCCGTAGCCTCCCATCGACAGGCCGCCAATGGCCCGGCCGCTGCGCTCTTTTTGCACGCGGTAGCGCGTCTCCACGTAGGGCAGCAGGTCTTTCATGATGGCGGTGCCCGCCTTTTCGGCCGCCCCATCGGCCCACCACGAAGCCGGGCCCGCCGTGGGCATGACCACCACGGATGGACGGATCTGCCCCCGTTTGATCAGCCCGTCCAAGGTCTCCACCGCGCCGCCTTTGGTACGCCACTCGTTCTCGTCGCCCCCGGCGCCGTGCAGCAGATAGACCACCGGGTAATTGACGGAGCCCGCAGCCTGGTACCCATCAGGCAGGTAGACCGTGAACTTCACATCCCGCCCCAAAGCGGCGGAGGGGGCCTGATCGGCCAACACCTGCCCGGCCTGCGCAGGGGCTGCCAACACGCAGACCAAGGCGGCGGCAGACAGTAGCCGCAGCAAAGGTTGGCTCAGAGAAATAGGCTTGGACAAAGGCATGTAAGTCTCCTGATATGTGTGGATCAAAACCAGTCTGCAGGCGCTGGCTGAACGCATTGTGAGCGCGCAAAATGCGGCCTGCGGTTGCCCCGGCGACACGCCTTGCCCCCAGCACTGCGCAGGAGACCGACATGAATGCCGAAGAATTTGCCCAGACCCTGGCCCGGGACGGATTTGAGCCCGCCGTCACCGTGCAGCGCGAAGCCCACGGCATGCTGGCCCAGCACACCCACCCCTTCGAGGCCAAGGCCTTGATCCTGGCGGGCGAGATCCGCATCGCCGCACAAGGCGCAGAGCGCACCTACCGCAGCGGCGACATCTTTCACTTGCCCGCTCACGAGCCCCACACCGAGCACTATGGCCCCGAGGGCGTGACCTATCTGGTGGGGCGCAAGGCGGGTTGAGCTGGCCGAGTCCCAGCACCGCCAGTGGCCCCTGTGACCATCTGAAATGAAGAACGGCGCACTACCTGGGCAGTGCGCCGTTCTTGTTTAAGGCCAGTGGAACCACGGCCCCAAAAGCCGCGGCTTCATTCAGGCCTCGGGATCACAAGGCCCCATCACCCAGCACAATGCCCTCGCGGCGGGGGTCTACGCCGCCTTCGAGCTTGGTCTGGCCGTTGCGGTTGACGCGCATGATGGTGGACACGCCACTGGACTGCGCACCGTTGTTCACCGTATGGCCCTTGGCCTTGAGGCCGTCGATCAGGGCGGTGAGGTCCAGCGCTGTGTTGGCACCGTCCACGTTGGTCGTGGCGCTGTTGGTGGCGCCAATGTTCACCAGCGAGGTGGCCTGCTGGGCATCGAGCCCCCAGTCCAGCGCGCCGACCACGGTCTTGAGCACGTACTGGATGATGGTGCCGCCGCCGGGCGAACCGGTGGCCATGACAAAGTCGCCGGGCGCAGTGCCCTTGAACACCAGCGTGGGGGCCATGGTGCTGCGGGGGCGCTTGCCAGGGGCCACGCGGTTGGCCACGGGCACACCGGCGGTGTCTGCAGGCTGGGCCGAGAAGTCAGTCAACTGGTTGGTCAGCAAGAAGCCGCCCACCATGTGGTACGAGCCCATGCTGGACTCGACGGTGGAGGTCATCGACACCACGTTGCCGTAGGCATCGACGATGGAGAAGTGGGTGGTGCCCTTCTCCACGGT
Source organism: Acidovorax sp. 1608163 (assembly GCF_003669015.1). Taxonomy (NCBI): domain Bacteria; kingdom Pseudomonadati; phylum Pseudomonadota; class Betaproteobacteria; order Burkholderiales; family Comamonadaceae; genus Acidovorax; species Acidovorax sp. 1608163. The sequence continues at coordinate 543,197 of NZ_CP033069.1, read as the reverse complement.
CTTGTCCACGCCCAGTGGCACGTCGCCCAGGTTGCCCGCCGTGGCCGTGCCCATGGACTTGCCATCGGCATTGATCAAGGCAGCGCGCTGCTTGAGGTAGGCCTTGTCGATCATGGACGACACACCGTTGCCTGGCAGCGGGATGAAGTCGGTGTCAGCCACGTACTTGTCGCGGTCGGCATAGGCCAGGCGCTCGGCTTCAGACACCAGGTGCACGCCCATCACGCTGGGCACGCCGCCTTCGTTGGCGGGGTTGGTCGGGCCGTATTTGGACAGCTCGAAGTTCTCCAGAATGCCCAGCGACTGCGCAATGGCGATGCCGCCCGACGAAGGTGGCGACATGGTGCAGACGTAGTAGCTGCTGCGGTACGTGGTGCACACGGGCTCGCGCTTCTTGGCCTGGTAGGCCTTGAGGTCCGCCGTGGTCATCAGGCTGGGGGTGATGGGCGTCTTGGCCGTGTCATCGCCCACCGACTGGGCGGCCTTGGCCACGATGGCATCGGCCATGGCGCCAGAGTACATGGCCTCTGCACCGCCGGACGCGATGGTGCGCAGCGACTGCGCATAAGGCAGGTTGGTGGTCACGGTGCCGCTGGTCTTGGGGGTGCCGTCGGCATTGAAGTAGGCCGCCACGGCGTTGGCGTCCAGGCGCAAGCTGGCGGCGTTGGAGGCAATGGCGTCGCCCATGCGGGTGGGGATCTTGTAGCCATTGGTGGCCAGGTTGACGCCTTCATTGAACAACTGGCCCCAGGCCAGCTTGCCGTGCTCTTTGTGGGCCAAGTCCAGCATGCGCATCACGCCGGGCACACCGATGGAGCGGCCGCTGCGGCGGGCACTGGGCACGGGCGCGGTTGAAGAGGCATCGGCCTGGTTCTGACGCACCAGGTAGTAACCGGTGGCGGCTGCAGGGGCGGTTTCGCGGCCGTCGTAGGCCACCACTTTCTTGGTGGCGGCGTCGTAATACATCATGAACGCGCTGCCTGCGATGGTGCTGGACTGCGGCTCGACCAAGCCCAGCACGGCCTGCACGGCCACGGCCGCATCCACGGCGGTGCCACCGGCCTTGAGCACGTCGCATCCGGCCTTGGTGGCCAGCGGGGTGTTGGCCACCACCATGTAGTTGCTGGATTGCTTGGCCTTGTAGCCCAGGCGGTAGCCCGAGGCCGCCTCGGGCGCTGCGGGGTCGCCCGCCAGGCCCGAGCCCACCACCACGGGCGCGCCCGTACTGGAGACGATGGAGCAGCTCTGGGCGTTGGTGTCTACGATCAGGTCAGAGTCGGAGCCGCTTCCGCACCCATACAGCGACAAGGCCACGGCCACGGGCGTCAGCGCCCAAAGCCACACTTTTTTCTTCATTCCAGACTCCTGTGATGTCAAAACGGATTGCAGTGTCACACTGCGGAAACATTTTGACGCAACAAGCGTGCCGACGTGGGTGCGGGGCCTCTACCGAGGGAAAACCCTCAGAGCCTGTTTGCGGCCCCCCAGCCGCACCATTTTGGTGTCTGGCCGTTCTGGGGACTCAGGCGAGCAAGGCCACAGCCGCAGAAAAGCTCAAAAACGCCAGCGCGGTGGACACCAAAATGATGCGGGCGATGCGCCCGTTGTTGGCGCCAAACCGCTCCGCCAGCAGCGAGACATTGCTGGCGCTGGGCAGGGCCGACAGCAGCACCAGCACCGTGAGCGCAAAGGGCGTGAGCGGCACCCCCAAGGCCATGGCCGCGGTGCCTGCGCCCCACACCAGCAGCGGGTGCACCAGCAGCTTGGCCAGGGCGATGGGCACATAGTCGCGCGCAGGCACCTGTTCATGCGCGTTCATTTGCGAGCGGGCCAGCACCGCACCAATGGTGAACAGCGCCACGGGCGACGCCGCATCGGCCAGCATGGCCACCGTTTTGTCGACCGGGCCGGGCAGCTTGAACTGCAGCGCCGATGCCAGCGCCCCCAGCGCTATAGACCAGGGCATGGGGTTGGTGGCCATGCCCTTGAAGGCACTGCGCAACGCCACGCCCACGCCGTGGGTGCCCGCTCCATCCAGGCGCGACAACGCAATACACAGGGAGCTGGTGATGACCATGTCCACCACGATGGTGACGATGGCTGGCCCCGCACTTTGCGCGCCCAGCAGCGCCACCAGCAGCGGCACGCCCATGAAGCCGGTGTTGGGGAAGGCCGCCACCAGCGCACCAAAAGCGGCATCGTTCCAGCCCAGGTGTGCTTTGCGGGTCAAAGCCACGGTGGCCCCCACCATGACCAATGCACACAGCAGGTACACGCCTGCGACGGCAGGGTCGAGCAACTGGCCAATGGGCGTGCTGGCACCAAAGCGGTACAGCATGCACGGCAGCGCGAAAAACAGCACAAACGCATTGAGCCCTGGGATGGCGGGCTGAGGCAACACCCCCCGCCGGGCGGCCAGATAGCCGCACAGCACCAGGGCAAAGAAGGGGAAAGTGATGGTGAGAACGGACAGCACGCTTGCATTGTCCTTGCAGCGCCTGACCCCGGGGCCTGCAGCCCCCGAGGTGGTCAGCGCAAAGTCAGGTGGGTGGGCTCGTGGGTGGCGAGAGCTGACACCGGGTCACTGTTTGCGCTGAACGATCAGGTTGCGCTTGGCATCCTCGGGGTAGGCAAAGGTGATGGCGCCGTTCTTCACCATGCCCACCACCAGCATGTTGCGGGTGATGGCGTCTTTGTCGCTGGCGCTGAAGGGGTGGTCGTAGGTGGTGACCACGCCGTAGTAGGTCTTCATCTTGCCTTCCAGAGATTCCTTGATGGCTTGGCCCGTCAGGTTACCGTCGCGGATACCGAGGAACGAATACATCAGCAGGTAGGTGGCGTCGTAGGCGTTGGCGGCGGCCATGGGCACGGCGGGCTTGCGCTGGAACTTGCGGCTGTAGCCTGACAGGAACGAGGCCCGGCGCTCGTTGCTGGGCTCGGCCACAAAGGTTTGCACCGTGAGCGCGCCCTCGGCCGCGTCTTTGGCACCGTCCAGAAAGAAGGGGAAGGACAGCGTCCAGGGGCCGACTTGGGACACCTTCCAGCCCAGGGCCTTCTTGCCGTTGGCGATGACGGCGTTCTCTGGCCCGACGGTGTAGCTGTAGATCACGTTGGCGCCCGCATTGCGCGCGGCAGACAGCTCGGCACTCAGGTCCTTCACCCCCAGCGGAAAACGCGCCACATGCACAGGCTTGAGGTTCTTGGCCGCCAGGGCGTCCACCACATCTTTGTAGCCGCCTTCGCCGTAGCCGGTGGTGTCGGCAAAAATCGCAACCTTGTCCCAGCCGCGCTTGACGACCTCGTCCACCATCATGGGCGCCTGCAGCGCATCGCGCCCCTGCACGCGGAAGATGTAGCTCTCTGGGGCGGGGTAGGTGCTGGTGATGGCCGAGCCCGTGGCGCAAGGCACGATCAGGGGGGTTTTGGCTTGCTGGAACAAATCCAGCGACTTCAAGGCCACGCCGGAGTTGCAAAACCCCAGCACAGCGGACACTTTTTCAGACAGCAGCTCTTGCGCGGCCTGGCGCCCCCGGGCGGGGTCCGCCATGTCGTCTTTCACCACCAGTTCCATCGGGCGGCCCATGTAGCCGCCCACGGCGTTGATTTCTTCGACCGCCAGCTTGATGCCGTTGAGCATGGGCACGCCAAAATCGGCCGAGGCACCGGTGAACGGCCCGATCACACCGATGCGCACAGGCACATGCGAGCCCTGGGCCTGGGCCCAGGGGGCACTGCCCAGCGCAAGCACAGCCCCCGCAGCGACCAGTGCGGCACGCAACAGGGAGCCCGGTGCGGCAGGCCGCAAGGTCAGTGGGCTGAAAGGGCGGGGGGAAAAGCGAGAAACGGGGGAAGGGAAACGGAAGGAGAAGCGAAAGGCCTGCACTGTGTTGTTCTCTCTGATTTTTGGAATGCCGGGATGTGCGAAGCAGTATCCCGACAAGCACCAGAGCCCCCAAGCGGGATTTCCCGCAAGGGAGTGCAAACAAGTGTTACAGACCTAGTCCCTGAATGTCAGAACTCCAGGGACTTTTCGACCTCTTGCACCTTGCGGCGCGCCAGGGCCAGGTTGGCCTTGGATTTGTCCAGCACCAGATACATAAAGATGCCTTCTTTGCTGGCCATGGGGCGAATGATGTGGTACTGCTTGCCCAGGGTGATCAGGATGTCGTCGATCACATCGTCCAGCCCCAGCGCGCGCATGGTCTTGGTTTTGGCGCGGACCACTTCGGTGTTGCCAGCGGCTGCCAGCTCCATGTCAACGCCGCCACCAGCGCTGCCCAGCAACATGCCGCTGGAGCTGTCCACAATGGCAGCGCACAGGGCACCATCGACAGCAATGAGTTGGCTCAGGGATTCATTCAGATTGGACATTTGCTTTCCTTTGATCGCACTGGCTTTGTTATGAAACAGGCATGGCTGCCAATGAAACGCCACACCCGACCCTCAAATTCAACACAGGCCAGCGGCCTGCCTGGCCCGCAGCATCAGCGCTGCCCAGCCAGGGTTTGGGAGATTTCTCCGGCAGCCCACAGCGCCCGACCCAGCACGGCCCCTGGCCGGAGCACCAGGCAAAGGATGCAGGGAAAATCGCCGCCAATGGCCTGAAAGACCACTACGTTGCCCTCGGCCTCAAAAGTGAGGCGGTTGCAGTTGGACACATGGATCTCACGCCCCACCGCACGGCCCATGGCCATGAGCGAGCTGGCCATGGCGGCCAGACGGTTGACTTGCAGGTCGGAGCGATTGCGCAGCGAAGCGATCTCAAAGCCGTCGGGGGTGGTGAGCAGCGCCATCTGCAACCCATCGATGGGGGCTGCATAGCTGTCTAACGCTTGCTTGGAAGAGGTCACTAAAGACGCCGGAATCGAGGGGTGGGATGGCTTCATAGAGACTCGTTACGCAATGACAACATCGTCACCAAAACCCCCAGGGCCTGCAACATCTGATTTCGGTCCCTGACGTCCACGGGCAACACCGGCACGACGCCATGCCCCGCCGCCATCAGGCCTGCGGCAAAGGACTCGATCTGCTCTTGCGATGCCGCGCGCGCACTGAGCACCAGAGTGACTGGAGGCAGGGCCGCAGCGGCAGCTTCGTGCAACAAGGCGCTGGTGGACTCCAGGGCGTCCGGGGCATGCAGGTCGGCCATGACGAAGATGCCCACGGACACCGAGATGACCCACTGGCGCATGAAGTCAAACCTGTCTTGCCCGGGGCAGCCGCACAGTTGCACGCGCTCGCCATCGCCCAGGTCGATCTCGCCAAACTCGGCGCCCACCGTGGTGTATTCCTTGGTGTGGGCCACACGGTCGAGGTTGGGCACATCGGTGGAGACCATGTCGCTGCCGCACAGCGCATGGATGGCCGTGGTTTTGCCAATGCCCATGGGGCCCAGCAAGGCAATGCGGTGCATTCCGCCGGGGCCCTGAGCGGGGGTTGAAGGGTGTGTCATGTGCGAATGGCTCCACGCAGCCAGTGCGTCAGGCGCTGCACCAAGCGCCGCTGGCCCGCCACCGGCGTGGGGTGCCCAGGTTGCGTGCCCACGGGCCGCACCGCAGCCACCTGGGTGCGCAGCACACCGCGCTGGCGCAGCTCTACCAGCAAAGCACTCGCTTGTTCAGGTGCCAGGCCGCCATGCTCTTGCAACTGTGCCACCGTCACGGCCTCGCGGGCCAGCATGGCCAGGGCGCGCAGGTAGCTGGGCCCGTTGAAGGGGGCTGCCAGCGCCACCCAGCTGGCCAGGCGGTAACGCGCCGTGGCATCAGCGCCCTGGCCGGTCGCCAGAGTCTGGGCGCCCACGGGCACGAAGGCGGGTTGGGGTTGGCGGGCCTTCCAGTCCATCAGGAAGACGGCGGCACGGTCCAGCATGTCAATCAAATCGGCCACGGTGTAGTCCGGCGGCAAGCGCCCCACCCAGGTGGACGCCCTCATCCAGCGCGCAGGCTGCTCGCCCACCCAGATGACACAAGGGGGCCAGTGCGGCAGATCGACCTCGCCCGCTGAAGCATCGAGCACCAACACCTGCGCCCGCGAAAGCGCGGCTTCGCGCCAGGCAAACACCGACTTGCGCGATGCGACGGAAAACAGTTCGAGAAAACGGGCCCGCAGGGCGGGCGACAGCAAACCGGTTGCAATGTCGCCACTCAAATTCTTTTTCATACCTGGTCTCGTGGAGGGAGGGAGCGAAAGGGCCCGGAACGCGTGACAGAAACCAGTGACCATGGAGGAAACACCCCCCATAAACCCATTCAACAACCGGCTCGCACCGCGCTATTGAATCGCGTTGTCTGCGTCCATGCCACCAACTGGTAAAAAACCCCGTGGCGGCGCCCGGCACAATCCGCGACAGATTCCAGAAGAATAAGGCCGCGGCCCCAAAATCGATCGGGCAAATCCGGATTCGCGGCACCCTTTAACGCTAGTTAACAATTGCCCAGAGCGAGCCGACACACAGCAGCTACCGCCTGTGGCCTGAAATCAACGCGGGGTATCATTCGCCCCCCTTGCACCTGCCGTGCATGTCCGCTCTCCCCCTCTCACTACCCCCATCTAGCGCTCCATGTCTGCCGGTCTCAACCTCGCCCAGCTCCAGGCTGTCCACTACACCGATGGGGCCTGCCTGGTGCTGGCCGGCGCAGGCTCGGGCAAGACGCGGGTGATCACCATGAAGATCGCCCACATGATCGAAAAAGGCATGGACCCCAAGCGCATTGCGGCCATCACCTTCACGAACAAGGCGGCCTCTGAAATGCGCGAGCGGGCGCAGCACCTGATTGGCCGCCGCGCCAAGGATGTGCTGGTGTGCACCTTCCACGCCCTGGGGGTGCGCATGGTGCGCGAAGATGGCCATGTGCTGGGCCTCAAGCCCCAGTTCAGCATCCTGGATGCCGACGATGTGACGGGCATCCTCAAAGACGCCTCGGGCGGCACCACCGACATGGCCACGGCGCGCCAGTGGCAGTGGGTGATCAGCAAGTGGAAGAACATGGGCCTGACCTCCGAGGAGGCTCTGGCGCAGGCGGCGGACGACAACGAGCGCATCATCGCCACGCTGATGGCGCGCTACGAAGAGCGCCTGACGGCCTACCAGAGCGTGGACTTTGACGACCTGATCGGCATGCCGCTGCGCCTGCTGCGCGACTTTCCGGAAGTGCGCGCCAAGTGGCAAGCGGCGCTGGGCCATGTGCTGGTGGACGAGTACCAGGACACCAACGCCACGCAGTACGAGCTGCTCAAGCTGCTGGTGGGCAAGGACGGGCACTTCACGGCCGTGGGCGACGATGACCAGTCCATTTACGGCTGGCGCGGCGCCACGCTGGACAACCTCAAAAAGCTGCCGGTCGATTACCCGCACCTCAAGGTCATCAAGCTGGAGCAGAACTACCGCTCCACCAGCGCCATCCTGCGCGCAGCCAACAACGTGATCGGCCCCAACCCCAAGCTGTACCCCAAGACGCTGTTCAGCGAACTGGGCGAGGGCGAGCCAGTGCGTGTGGTGGACGCCGACAACGAGGAGCACGAAGCCGACCGCGCCGTGGCGCGCATCCTGAGCCTGCGCGCCTCGGTCAACCCCATTCCGGACTGGAAGAGCTTTGCCATCCTGTACCGCGCCAACCACCAGGCCAAGCCGTTTGAAAAAGCACTGCGCAAGGCCAACGTGCCGTACAAGGTGTCGGGCGGCACCAGCTTTTTTGACCGCGCCGAAATCAAGGACCTGTGCGCCTGGTTTCGCCTGTGGATCAACAACGACGACGACCCAGCGTTTTTGCGCGCCATCACCACGCCCAAGCGCGGCATCGGCCACACCACGCTGGCATCGCTGGGCGCCTTTGCCACGCAGCACAAGCAGAGCATGTTTGGCGCACTGTTCAACGGCATGCTGCCTGCAGCGGTGCCCAAGCGCGCCATGGACGGCCTGCATGAGTTTGGCCGCTACATCAATTACCTGGAATACAGCGCGCGCCGCACGCACGGCGCCGAGGATGCCCGCACATTCCTGAACGACTGGCTCAAGGAAATCGGCTACGAGCAGCACCTGTACGACAACGAAGACAGCGAGAAGGTGGCCGCCGCCCGCTGGAGCAACGTGATGGAGTTCTGCGACTGGATGGCGCAGCGCGCGGGCGGCCAGATCGACGACACAGCGGGCGCCGTGGTGGCCAAGGAAACCAAGAGCCTGCTGGAGGTCTCGCAGACCATTGCGCTCCTGTCCACCATCAGCGAGCGCGAGAAGGACCAGGACATGGTCACGCTGTCGACCCTGCACGCCAGCAAGGGGCTGGAGTGGCCCCACGTGGTGCTGGTGGGCGTGACCGAGGGCATGCTGCCCTTCAAGCTCGACGACGATGAAGGCCGCCAGCAAAAGATAAGTGACGACACGCTGCAGCGCCTGCAGGAAGAACGCCGCCTGATGTACGTGGGCATCACCCGTGCCCAGCGCACGCTGGCCGTGAGCTGGACCAAGCGCCGCAAAAAGGGCCGCGAAATGGTGGCCGCGCAGCCCAGCCGCTTCATCGCCGAGATGGGCCTGGACAAAACCACCGTGCGCGAAGACCCCCGCGAAAAGCTCAAAGCCCTGCGCGCCGAGTTTGCCGCCAAGAAGGCGCAGGCAGCCGGCACACCGCCCGCCGCCTGAGCGGTGCCGCCTCCCCAGCAAAGCCACGCCATGCTCCGTTCCGCCCTCCTGCCACTCCACTGCTCTTTGGCATCAGCCGCTTTGATTTTGATAGCTATCAGCGCTTGTCCTACAAGCGCTAGAGGCCAAAACAACCCACAATCCAGCGCAGCCTGCACGGCGGCGGTGGCCATGACCCACCAGCACCTGCAAGGGCGCTGGCACGCGGAACTGCCCGCCATCGCGCCCGGTGCATCGCCCCCGCAGCCCCCCACCCAGGCGGTGCTGCAACTGGGCCCGCACCCGGAGCTGGCACACAGCGTGCGTGGTACCGTGCAGCGCAGCGGCGCCACGGCCCAGGTCAGTGGCGACGTCGATGACGGCGACCTGACGCTGGAAGAATCGATCAACGGCACCAACATCAGCGCCACCTGGACAGGCCGGGTGGTGGAAGGCAGTTGCGGCAAGGAAATACGCGGAACATGGAACAACGCCCAAACACCCAACACCCAGCAGCCCTTCATCCTGCGCAAGCAGGCGGGCTGGCAGTGACCCCCGCCCACTCGGGCCGCCGCAGCGCTTGGCCTGCAGCCTTGGCCCTGTTGCTGGCCCCTGCTGCCGCCATGGCGCAGACCGCGCCCGGCACACCCGCTTCCACGGCTTCCACCGCCTCGGCCAACGACGCCGCCTGGCGCCGCTGCGCCGCCCTGTCGGGCGACAGCACGGCACGCCTGGCTTGCTTTGACGCCTGGGCCGGACAGCAGGCCTGGCAGGCCCCTGCAGCGTCGGCATCGGCCTCTGCAGCAGCCTCGCCGGTGGCCGATGCCAACGCGCCTGCCACGCCGGTAGACACCACCTTGCCCGCCACGCGCATCATCGAAGTGGCCCGCACCGAAGGCTGCCGCGACCCGCAGTACAGCGACCTCTCGCGCTTTTGGGAGCTGGAGTCGGGCAGCGATTGCGGCACCTTCAGCTTCCGGGGCTACCGGCCCATCACCGTGTCGGTGGTGGCATCAGACTCGGTCAACCGCCAGCCCACATCGCCGTCTCCCGGCCATTCGGCCACCGAGAGCACGCCCTACCGCACCACCGAAAACCGCATCCAGCTGTCGGTGCGCACCAAGCTGGCGCAGGGGCTGCTCACGCAGGGGCACCCCACGCTCAAGGACTCGGTGTGGTTTGGCTACTCGCAGCAGTCGTACTGGCAGCTGTTCACGCCCCAAATCTCGCGCCCCTTCCGCGCCACCGACCACGAGCCCGAGGTGATGTACGTCTACCCCACCACCGCCCAGTTGCCTTTTGGCTGGCGCTGGCGCTACAGCGGCGTGGGTCTGGTGCACCAGTCCAACGGCCAAAGTGAGCCCCTGTCGCGCAGCTGGAACCGCGTCTACCTGATGAGCGGCATGGAGCTGGACAACCGCTGGAGCGTGAACGCCAAGCTGTGGAAGCGCCTGTCTGAAAGCGCGGACAGTGACGACAACCCTGGCATCAGCGACTATGTCGGCCGGGGCGAGCTGGCCGTGTTCTGGAACGCCAACAAGGACAACACGCTGGGCGCCACCTTCCGCAGCGCCCTGTCCAGCAGCGGCCGGGGCTCGGTGCGGCTGGAATGGATGCAAACCCTGGGCAGCGGCCTGTGGGGCAGCAAGAGCAACCTGCGCCTGCACACCGCGCTGTTCAGCGGCTATGGCGACAGCATGATCGACTACAACCGCAAGCGCACCGTGTTCAGCCTGGGGTTGAGTCTGGTGGATTTCTAGCGGTCATCCCCCTGAGCGGCTACGCCGCTTCCCCCTTCTCTCTCCTCGCTACGCGAGTCGGGAAGGGGGACGACGCCCTCGCTGCGGGGCGGCCCTTGCTCGGCGTCCCACGCTGGGGCAGAGCCCATTTCGTGCGCCGCGCCCCCTTGCGAACTGCGCAGGGCTCGGTGCAAAGACCACCTGTGAACGCGGCCCTAACGTCCGCTCACAACTCGTTACGACATCTTCCTCAAGTTTCACAGAATGGTGCCGACTGGCCGCCACAATGGCACGCGCACAACAACAGGCGTAGCCCTCTGTGAAAAGCGCTCGATAAGAGCCACTTTCCCATCGTTTTACCAGCCATTGCCTGCCCAGTGCGCCCTCGACAATGCCGACAAAGAGGAACACACCCATGGACATGCAATACCAGCTCAAAGCAGGCAGCTACTACCTGTACGACATGCGTGAAACGCCCAGCGCCGTCACGGGTGAGCGCAGGTTCAAGCTCAAGACGGACACCGTCGCCATTGCCTTTGACGCCCACACGGGCCAGGTGCACCAGCACGGCAGCCCCACCCGCATCCAGTCCTGGGCCAACAACACCCGCCGCCGCCTGCGTGCCGCAGGGGCACAGCAAGAGGCCAACGACATCGTCGTGGTGTCTGGCCCCCTGCCGGTGGACGAACTCAATAAATGCCTGTGGGTCAGCGGCTACGTGCGCCGCATGTTCTCGCGCCTGGCCACCCTGCCCCACGGCAAGCTGCAGCGCCCTGCCGAGCCGTTTCGCAAGGCCGCCTGAGCGGGCTGCCCCTCCTCCCGCCGCCGTAGCGCGGGGTATAAAAAAAGGCCGCATCGCGGCCTTTTTGCTGGGCGATCACAAAGACCACTAGGCGGGCAAACCTCAGTCTTCTGTGTCCAGCAGCTCCACCACCTGGGCGTGCTTGACGATGGTGACCGGCACGGCACTCGCCCGCGCCACCTCTTGCGACACCGAGCCCAGCAGCGCACTGCTCAAGGCCCCATGCCCCTTGGCGCCAATGACCACGAGGTCGGCCCCATTGCGCTCGGCCATGTCCACCAGCGTGTGGGCCACGTCGCCCACACTAATGTCGGTTTCGTAGGCCACGCCCGCCGCATCCAGCAGCGCGCGCGCTGAGGCCAGCAGGTGTTCACCCGCCTCCACACTCGCTGCCGCGATCAGGTCCGGGTCGCGGCTGGTGACCAGCTCGTACAACGTGGCGGGCTCTTGCACATGGGCCAGCACCACACTGGCTTGCAGCCCTTGCTTCAGCAATTGCAGGGTGTGTTGCACCCCGTCAAGCGACAACTCCGAACCGTCCACCGCCACCAGAATCTTGAGCATGCTGTTCTCCTTGTGCGTTGCTGATAAGGCCAGTGTAGTCACGCTACACAAGCCCTTTCAGATACAGAGCAAACTCAGTGCAAATTCCGGTGTCTGGAGGTTTCGGCCGAGGCTCTGGGACAATTGCACCCATGCTTCAGTTCGACCTTCTCAAAACAGACCCCTCCAGCCACGCCCGCCGTGGCACCCTCACGCTCAACCACGGCGTGGTGCAGACCCCCATCTTCATGCCCGTGGGCACCTACGGCACCGTCAAGGGCGTGATGCCGCAAAGCCTGCACGACATGGGCGCGCAGATCATCCTGGGCAATACCTTTCATCTGTGGATGCGCCCCGGGCTTGACGTGATGCAGAGCTTTGGCGGACTGCACGGCTTTGAGAAGTGGGACAAGCCCATCCTCACCGACTCGGGCGGCTTCCAGGTGTGGAGCCTGGGCGCCATGCGCAAGATCACCGAAGAAGGCGTGACCTTTGCCAGCCCTGTCAACGGCGACAAGCTCTTCATGTCGCCCGAGGTGAGCATGCAGATCCAGACCACGCTCAACAGCGACATCGTGATGCAGCTCGACGAGTGCACGCCGTACGAGACCAAAGGCCACCTCACCACCGAGGCCGAGGCGCGCAAATCCATGGAGATGAGCCTGCGCTGGGCCAAGCGCTCGCGCGACGAATTCCAGCGGCTGGAGAACCCCAATGCGCTCTTCGGCATCGTGCAAGGCGGCATGTACAAAAACCTGCGCCAGGAGTCGCTGGAAGCGCTGGTCGAGATGGACTTCCCCGGCTACGCCGTGGGCGGCGTGAGCGTGGGCGAACCCAAGGACGAGATGCTGGACATCATGGCCCACACGCCCCACCGCCTGCCCGCCCACAAGCCGCGCTACCTGATGGGCGTGGGCACGCCCGAGGACTTGGTGCAGGGCGTGGCCGAAGGCGTGGACATGTTCGACTGCGTGATGCCCACGCGCAATGCGCGCAACGGCACCTTGTTCACCCGCTATGGCGACCTGAAGATCCGCAACGCACGCCACAAGTCAGACCACCAGCCGCTCGACACCAGCTGCACCTGCCACGCCTGCGCAGGCAAGGACGGCGTGGCCTGGGACCAGGGCGGGCGCGGCGGCTTTTCGCGCGCCTACCTGCACCACCTGGACCGCTGCGGCGAAATGCTGGGCCCCATGCTCACCACCGTGCACAACCTGCACTACTACCTGAACCTGATGCGCGAAGTGCGCGAGGCGCTGGACGCGGGCACCTTCAGCCAGTTCCGCGCCCAGTTCAAGGCCGACCGGGCACGGGGCGTTTAAAACAAAGCCTGCCGGCTCACCCTCTTTGCCCCTACAGGCAGGCCGGCATGCCTCACTGACGACACACCCATCGATTACATCTAAGCGCCTCATCCACGCCATTCCGGCGCCAAAAACCTTGGACAAAGGTAGACCGCGCCACCTCTTCAGACCACATCATGGTCTTCAGCATTCACCTCCCCACCGTCCTTCTTGTCTACAAAACTGCCTTGGCCGCAGGTGCAGTGGGCATCTACCACGTCAGTCGGCATTCGTGCCGCCCCAGAGGGTTGAAGCCGCTGGCGCTGGCCTACCTACTGCTGGCGCTTGGGGCCGAGTTGGCCGCAAGGGGTGAGTACCTGGCGCTGCCCTCCTGGCTGTGGACGCATGGCAGCTTGCTGCTGGGCACAGTCGCCTACCCGCTGTTCTGGGCCAGCATGCGGGCATTCAGCGGCAGGCGCACTATCCCCATCAAGACACTGGTCTCCATCCCCGCAACGCTGTTCATCATCGGGGTGCTCACGCAATTCCCGCTGAACAATCTGCACCGCGCGGGCGTGTTCCACGCCACGGCCACCGTGGCGCTGCTGCTGGCGTCCTGGGATGTCTGGCGGGACCGGCGTGTCGAGCCCCAGCCTTCCCGTGGTCCGCTCGCAGCTTTCCTTTTGCTCAGCGCTTGCATCTATGCCCTGCGGCTGGGCTTCATCGTGAGTGAAAGTGCGCACGCCAGCGGCTTTGCATGGGCGTTCTACATCCAGATGTTCTGCCACTTCGGCGTTGCCCTCATGGTGGCCGCCTTATCGAGCGAACGGGCCTCGGAACGCCTGGAACAACTGGCCCACACCGACGCACTGACCGGCGTGGGCAATCGGCTGTGGCTGGCATCGCGCCTGCCTTCGCAGCTTCCTGCAGGCAGTGCCGTGATGCTGATCGATCTGGACCACTTCAAACGCACCAACGACATGCACGGCCATGCGGCAGGCGACCAGGTGCTGGCCGCCTGCGCGCAATGCCTGCGCAGCCAGTTGCGCGAGTCGGATGTGCTGGCCCGCTTTGGAGGCGAAGAGTTTGTCGTCTACCTGCCCGATACCCCCGCCGATGCCGCAGGGGTGACGGCCCAGCGGTTGTGCGACGCAGTGGCCAGGCTGAACGTTGCCACCGATGCAGGCCCCCTTGGCGCCACGGTCAGCATCGGTTTGGCCTGCATCCGCAAGGCTGGAGGCAACTGGACACAGTGGCAGCACTTGGCAGACCAGGCCCTGTACGAGGCCAAGCGCCAGGGTCGCAATCGGGTGGTCGCAGCAGACCAGCTGCCGCCCACCGCTAAGCCCGCCGACGCCAGCAAGCCCTGACCCTCCCGGGCCAGCACGGAAGCTCAGCGGCCTACGTCGGCCAAGTCGATCTGGCTGGTTTCGCGGCTGGTCCACAACGCAGCCAGTGTGAACAAGCCATTGGCCGCCAGGTACAAGCCCACGCCGCCCAGGCCATAGGACTTGTTCAAGTCAATCGCAATCAAGGTGGGCAACGACGCCCCCACGATGGACGACAGGTTGTAGGCCATCGACGCGCCCGAGTAGCGCACCTCGGTCGGGAACAGCTCGGGCAGCAAGGCCGCCATGGGGCCAAAGGTGCAGCCCATCAGCGCCATGCCGATCACGATGAACAGCAGCACCGAGCCTGGCGTGCCATGCGTGAGCAACGCAGGCATCAGGGCGCCAAAGGCCATGATGCCTACGGTCACAGCCATCATCCAGCGGCGGCGGCCCCATTTGTCGGCCTGGTGGCCCGCCACCATACAGAAGATGCCAAACACGATGGCCCCTATCAACAAGATACCCGTGAACGTGTTGGCCGGGATGCCCAGCCCTGTGGGGTGGCCTGCGGCCGAAACGCCCGCCGGGCTTTTGGAATACACCTGCACAAACGCCGTCATCAGGTAGAACAGCACGTAGGTGGTGGTCATGATGAGTGCGCCCTGCAGCACCTTGCCGCCATGCTGCGTGAACACGGCGCTGACGGGGGCTGCCAGCTTGCGGCCGCTTTTCTCCACGTCCTGGAAGACCTGGCTTTCGTGCAGCGTGAGGCGCACATACAGCCCCACCGCCACCAACACGATGGACAGCACGAACGGAATGCGCCAGCCCCAGGCGATCATGGCGTTGGGGCCAATGAGGGCGGTGATGATGAAGAACACGCCATTGGCGGCAAACAGCCCGATGGGCGCCCCAAGCTGCGGGAAACTGCCAAACCAGCCCCGCTTGCCGGGGGGCGCGTTCTCGGTGGCCACCAGTGCGGCACCGCCCCATTCGCCCCCAGGCCAATGCCTTGGCCGATGCGAAACACACACAGCAGCAGCGGCGCGGCCAGGCCGATCTGGTCGTAACCCGGCAGCAGGCCAATCGCTACCGTGGACAGGCCCATGGTCAGCAGCGAAGCGACCAGCGTGCGCTTGCGACCAATGCGGTCACCAAAGTGGCCGAACAGCGCCGAGCCAATGGGCCGCGCCAAAAACGCCAATGCCAGGGTGGACAACGACAGCAGCGTGGCCACGGCCGGATCGCCCTTGGGGAAAAACTGCGAGTTGAACACCAGCACCGCCGCAGCCGCATAGATGTAGTAATCGTAGAACTCGATGGCCGTGCCGATCAGCGAGGCCACGGCCACCTTTTGGGGTGAGTTGCGGGGAGGGGTGTGCGGCGCATCGGCTGCGCTGGCGGGGGAAGCAGACATCAAAACCTTTCGCAGCAGAAGGCGGGCAACCGCCCGGACTCCCGCCTAGGGAAAACCCTCGATTTTAAAAACCAGCGCCCACACACCTGGGCACAGGCTCCCTCTCCAGCATCTCGATACAAGATGTCACACCTCGCTTTGAGCGATGGCAAAACACGGTCCGGTCTGGGGAGGGCCATCCGGGACGCACAAGCCCTAGCGCGCGCAGGCTGCGCACAATGGGCGCGACGGGGCATCCTCCCCTGCACACAGACACAAGGAAATCTCACCATGCAGGTCTTGATCACAGGCGGCACCGGGTTCATCGGCCAGGCCCTGGTGCAGCGGCTGATGGCAGCAGGCCACGCCGTCACCGTCTGGAGCCGCAACCCCGCGCTGGCCGCCCGGCAACTGGGCGCTGGCGTGCGGTGTGTGGCCACGCTCAACGCCATTGCCGCCACGGACCGCATCGACGCCATCGTGAACCTGGCCGGGGCCCGCGTGGTCGGCCCACCCTGGACGGCCGCCCGCCGCCAGGTGCTGCTGGACAGCCGCGTGGGCACCACCCAGGCCCTGCTCCAGCGGCTGCAGCAGACAGGGCAGCGCCCGTCGGTGTGGGTGCAGGCCTCGGCCATCGGGTTTTATGGCGTGCGCCCGGCCGAGGAGCCCCTCACCGAGACCAGCGCGCCCGGCCAGGGCTTTATGTCAGAGCTGTGCGTGCGCTGGGAGCAAGCCGCCGCACAGGCCACCGCCCTGGGCATCCGGCAAGTGGTGCTGCGCCTGGGTGTGGTGCTGGGGCCTGGCGGCGCGCTGCCGCCGCTGCTGCGGCCCATCCGGCTGGGGCTGGGCGGGCGCATGGGCTCTGGCCAGCAGGTGATGAGCTGGATCCACCGCGACGATGTTCTCACGCTCATCACCACCGCGCTGCTCGGCACGCCCAACAGCCCGCAGAACAGCCCATCCATGCAGGGCATCTACAACGCCACCGCCCCCGAGCCCGTGCCCCAGGCCACCTTTGCCCGCACTGCAGGCCAACTGCTGCACCGCCCCGTGTGGCTGCCCATGCCCGCAGCGCCCCTGCGCTGGGCCCTGGGCGAGATGGCCCAGCTGTTTGTCGATGGGCAAAACGTCGTGCCCGCCCGGCTGCAGCGCGAGGGATTTGCCTTCGCCTACCCCGGCTTGCGAGAAGCCTTGCGCAGCCTGGTTTAGGCGCCCGTCAGGTCAGGCCACCCCCTCAGTGACCCGCGCACGGGTTCCAGCCAAGGGTTCTCCAGTGGTACGACATCAGACATCAACTCCTATACTCCCGCCCCAGTGCAGGCGGCAGCGCTGGGGCGCCCCCGGCCGCTGACCCGCACGCCATGCCCGCATGGCGACAACAACAACGACTGGAGACTGAACCATGCCATTTTTGAGAGCAGCGGTGTGCGTGCTCGCCGCTTTTTCCGCCTCTTTCGCCCTGCCCGCCGTGGCGCAAGAGAACTGGCCCACCAAGCCCTTGCGGCTGATCATTCCCTTCCCGGCAGGCGGCAGCAGTGACCAGTTGGGCCGGTTGATGGCCAAGGAGCTGGGACAAGAGCTGGGCCAGCCGGTGCAGGTGGAAAACACCGACGCCAAGGGCACCAAGGCCGCCGCCGGGGCTGCGCCCGATGGCTACACGCTGGTGCTGTCAGGCGTGGGCACCAACGCCATCAGCCACGCGCTGAACCCCAACCTCGACTACGACTCGCTCAAGGACTTCGTGCACATCTCGCAGTTGTCCGAAGGTCCCAACGTGCTGGTGGTGGGCGCCGCATCGCCCCTGAAGTCGCTGCAAGACCTCATCGAAACAGGTAAAGCCCACCCCGGCAAACTCACCTATGCCCAGGTGCACGCCTCTTCGGGCCATTTGTCGATGGAGCTGCTCAAGCAAACCGTGAGCACCTGCGTGAGCGGCTCTTCCGGCGCCCGCAACTGCACCACGCTGGGACTGACGGGCGTGCCCTTCACCGGCGCCAAGCCCGCACTGGACGCAGTGATCGACAACAAGGCGGGCATGATGTTCACCAACCTGGACGCCGTGGCGCCGCATGTGCGCAGCGGCAAGCTGCGGGCACTGGCCGTCACCAGCCTGTTCCGCAACCCGCAACTGCCCGATGTGCCCAGCATCTCCGAGGCGGGCTACCCGGGCTTCAAGGCCGTGTCCTGGGTGGGCATCTCGGCCCCCAAGGGCACACCACCCGCCGTGGTCGCCCGGCTCGAAAAGGAGATGGAGGCCGCCTTCAAAGCCTCGGACACCCGCAAGCAACTGGAGGCGCAAGGCCTGGTGGTGGTCGTGTCCCGGTCAGCCGACTACACCGACTTCATCCGCAAGGAGATCGAACGCTGGCGCCGGGTGGTGAAGGTGGCTGGCATCCAGGCACCCGCGTAACGCCAGGGCAGTCAGATCACGGCAAAGCCGAGGCCCTGCAAGGCCCTGGCTTGAGAAACCGCCGTTTGGCTTCACCTAAGCGGCTTACACCCCTCTTGCTGCAGGCCCCATGTGCCGGAGCATGGGGCCTTCAATGCTATTACTTCAATAGCTGCCAGCGCTTTATCAACAAGCGTTAGAGGTCTATTTGATGCCCAAACCCCACTGGCTTCTGATCCCCCTGCGCTGGCTGGCCCACCTGGGCACCTGGCTGCTGGCTGTGCTGGTGGCCTTCGAGGAATGGGGTTGGGAGCCTCTGCAGCGCGTGCTGGCACGCATCGGTCGCTGGCCTGGGTTTCGGTGGATCGAGGGGTTTGTGCGCTCACTGCCGCCCTGGGCCGCGCTGGCGCTGTTTGTGTTGCCATCCCTCACCTTGCTGCCCATCAAGCTGCTGGCCCTGTGGGCCATGGGGCATGGCCATGTAGGCCTGGGCATGCTCATCATTTTGGGGGCCAAGGTGGTGGGCACCGCGGTGCTGGCCCGCCTGTTCACGCTGACGCGCCCAGCCCTCATGCAACTGCACTGGTTTGCCTGGCTGTACCAGCGCTGGGTGGGCTTCAAAGAGCCGCTGCTGGTGCGCGTGCGGGCGTCGTGGCCCTGGCGGGCGGCCCGTGCCATCAAGCGGCGGCTGGGCACGCGGTGGCGCGTCTGGTGGCGAGGGCACACGCCGCCGGGGCCGGGTGCCTGACGCGATCAGAGACTCACGCCACCACGTAGTCCGGGTGCCGGGCGCAAATCTCGTCGAGTTGGCTCAGCGTGCCTGAGAGGTGGGCGCGCAGCTGGTCCTGGGCATCGGCCGGGTTGCCCGCCGCAATGGCATCGACGATAGCGCGGTGGTCTTGCACCACGGCGGCGGTTTTGCCCTCGGTGGGCAGGTGCAGGCGGCGCAGCCGGTCCACATGGCCGGACATGCGGCGCACCAAGTCCCACAGGCCGGCCACCCCGGCCGCCTCGTACATCAGGCGGTGAAAGTCCTGGTCGGCGGCCACGAACTCGCTGTAGTGCTCGGGCCCCATCACCAGGACCATGCGCTCCACTTGGGCGCGCAAGCGCTCCAGCGTGGCCGGGTCGGGCTGCTGGGCCAGGGTGCGCACCACCTCCAGCTCGATGGAGCGGCGCAGGTAGTGTGCCTGCTTGGCAGCGCTGATGTCGATGCGGCTGACCACGGTGGCGTGCTGCGGAAAGATGTCGACCAGCCCTTCTTCGCCCAGCTTGAGCAGCGCGTCGCGGATGGGGGTCTGGCTGATGCCGAACTGCTCGGCCAGCTCGGCGCGGGCCAGCACGGTGCCGGGCACCAGGTCGAGCGCCACGATGGCCTCGCGCAGTTTTTCAAACACCTGGGGCGCGGCATGGCGCGAGCGGTCCAGGCGGACTTTTTCGATCACTTTTTCAATCACGGGCATGGGCGGGATTGTCGCATTGACGCACTAATATATTAGTGCTTTAATGTTTTGCATGACACGCCGCACCTACGATTCCCTGCGCAGCGCCCGCTGGTTTGCCCCGGACGACCTGCGCTCTTTTGGCCACCGCTCCCGCATCATGCAAATGGGCTACGCGCCCGAGGACTGGGTGGGCAAGCCCATCATTGCCATCGTCAACACCTGGTCTGACATCAACCCCTGCCACGGCCACTTCAAGCAGCGGGTCGAAGACGTGAAGCGCGGCGTGCTGCAGGCCGGGGGCTTCCCCATCGAGTTGCCCGCCATTTCGCTGGCCGAGGCCTTCGTCAAGCCCACCACCATGCTCTACCGCAACATGCTGGCCATGGAGACCGAGGAGCTGCTGCGCAGCCACCCCGTGGACGGCGCGGTGCTGATGGGCGGCTGCGACAAGACCGGCCCCGGCCTGCTGATGGGTGCGATGAGCGCAGGCCTGCCCTGCATCTTTGTGCCCGCAGGCCCCATGCTGCGCGGCAACTACAACGGGCAGATTCTCGGCTCGGGCTCGGACGCCTGGAAGCTGTGGGACGAGCGCCGCGCGGGCAACCTGAGCAAGACCGAATGGCTGGGTGTGGAAGCAGGCATTGCCCGCAGCCACGGCACCTGCATGACCATGGGCACCGCCGCCACCATGACGGCGATTGCCGAGGCGATTGGCATGACGCTGCCGGGCGCATCGTCCATCCCCGCACCCGACGCCAACCATGTGCGCATGAGCGCCGAAAGCGGCCGCCGTATTGTCGAGATGGTGTGGCAGGACGACACCCCGGCCAAGCTGCTCAGCCGCGAATCCTTCCTCAACGGCATCAACGTGGCCATGGCCGTGGGCTGCTCGACCAACGCCATCGTGCATCTGGTGGCCATGTCGCGCCGTGCGGGCGCGCACTGCGCCGTGACGCTCGATGACTTTGACGCCGCCAGCCGCCGCGTGCCCGTGCTGGCCAATGTGCGCCCCAGCGGCGACACGTATTTGATGGAAGACTTCTACTACGCAGGCGGCCTGCTGGGCCTGATGTCGCGCATGCGCGAGCACCTGCACCTGGGCGCGGCCACCGTCACCGGCAAGCCGCTGGGCGAGAACATCGAAGGCGCCAAGGTGTTCAACGACGACGTGATCCGCACCACCGAAACCGCCATCTACGCCGAAGGCGCACTGGCCGTGCTGCGCGGCAACCTGGCGCCCAACGGGGCCGTCATCAAGCCCAGCGCCTGCGCCCCGCACCTGCAGCAGCACACCGGCCCGGCGCTGGTGTTTGACGACTACGCCACCATGAAGGCTGCGGTGGAAGACCCCGACCTGGACGTGACGGCCGAGCACATCATGGTGCTGCGCAACGCGGGCCCCCAGGGCGGCCCCGGCATGCCCGAGTGGGGCATGCTGCCCATCCCCACCAAGCTGGTCAAACAAGGGGTGCGCGACATGCTGCGCCTGTCCGACGCGCGCATGAGCGGCACCAGCTACGGTGCCTGCATCCTGCACGCCTCGCCCGAGGCCTACATCGGCGGCCCGCTGGCGCTGGTGCAAACCGGCGACCTCATCACCGTGGACGTGCCCGGGCGCCGCATTCACCTGGAGGTGAGCGACGCCGAGCTGGAACGCCGCCGCGCTGCCTGGGTGCCGCCGCCACCGCGCTTTGAACGCGGCTACGGGTGGATGTTCAGCCGCCACATCCTGCAGGCCGACCAGGGCTGCGACTTTGACTTTCTCGAAACCGGCTTTGGTGCGCCTGTGCCCGAGCCCGACATCTTCTGACTCCCCTTCAGCCCCAACCCTTTTTGCATTGAGCCCCACACCCATGGCCCTGAACTACACCACCCGCGCCTTGCTGGCCAAAGTCAGCACCGCCACGCTGTGCACCGCCCTCTTCAAGCGCGGCCTGCGCAACCAGTTTTTGCAAGACGTGCACCCGCTGCGCACCGGCCGCGCCAACATGGTGGGCGAGGCTTTCACGCTGCGCTACATCCCGGCGCGTGAAGACCTCAACCCCATCAGCGTGTTCCAGAACCCCGACCACCCCCAGCGCAAGGCGGTGGAAGACTGCCCGCCCGGTGCCGTGCTGGTCATCGACAGCCGCAAGGACGCACGCGCCGCATCGGCAGGCTCCATCCTCGCCTCGCGCCTGATGCAACGCGGCGTGGCCGGGCTGGTGACGGACGGCGGCTTTCGCGACACGCCCGACATTGCGGCGCTCGACATGCCTGCCTACCACCACCGCCCCTCGTCCCCCACCAACCTCACGCTGCACCAGGCCATCGACATCAACGTGCCCATTGGCTGCGGTGATGTGGCCGTGTTCCCCGGTGACGTGGTGGTGGGCGACAGCGAGGGCGTCATCGTCATCCCCGCCCACCTGGCCGACGAGATCGCGGCCGAGGCGACCGAGATGACAGCGTTTGAGGACTTCGTGACCGAGAAGGTGATGGAGGGCCGCACCATCATTGGCCTGTACCCGCCCACCAACCCGCAAACGCTGACCGATTTTGCCGCCTGGCGGCAGGCGCACGGGCGCTGAAGGCTCGACACATTCATCCCCATCCAAGGGCCCGCAGAGGCCCTGGCCTTTTCATCCTTTGCAGGAGACATGTATGCAACCCGTTCCATTAACCCTTCACCACCCACTGCGCCGCGCCGCGCTGGCTCTGTGCGCTGCAGCGCTGCTGCCCGCACTGGGCACACTGACGGCCATCCAGGCCCATGCCCAGACGAGCGACTGGCCCAATGCCAAGCCCATCAGCTACGTGGTGCCCTTCACCGCCGGTGGCTCCACCGACATCATTGGCCGCACCATCGCCAACAAGCTGCAAGAGTCACTGAAACAGGCCGTGGTGGTCGAGAACAAGCCCGGCCAGGCAGGCGGCATTGGTGCATCGTTTGTGGCCAAGGCCGCGCCCGATGGCTACACGCTGTTTGGCGGCACCATCAGCACGCACGCCATCAACGCCAGCCTGTACAAGAACCTGTCGTACCACCCGGTAAAGGACTTTGAGCCCGTGGCCCTGGTGGCCACGCTGCCCAACGTGCTCATCATCAACCCCTCGCTGGGCGTGAACAACGTGGCCGAGCTGATTGCGCTGCTCAAGAAAGACCCGACCAAGCGCATGTTCGCGTCCTCGGGCGCGGGCACCTCCACCCACCTGGCGGGCGAAATGTTTGGCGACCTGATTGGCGTGAAGCTCACCCACATCCCCTACAAGGGCACGCCCCCCGCACTCACCGACGTGGCTGCAGGCCAGGTGTCCTTCATGTTCGACCAGATGACCGCCGCCCTGCCCCTGGCCAAGGCCGGCCGCGTGAAGCTGCTGGCCGTCACAACCGGCAAGCGCATCACCCTCGCGCCCGAGCTGCCCACCATGATCGAGTCCGGCGTGCCGGGCTTTGAGATGTCGTCGTGGCAGGCCATCTACGCACCCAAGGGCACTCCCAAGGCCATCGTGCAAAAGCTCAACGCCGAAATCGTCAAAGCCCTCAAGCAACCCGATGTGCAAGCCAAACTGCACGACCAGCTGGGCATGAACATTGTGGGCAGCACGCCCGAAGAGCTGGCCGCGCACATGGACAAAGAGATTCCGCGCTGGGCTGATTTGGTGAAGAAGTCGGGCGCGACGCCAGACTGATCTGGGTGACTACGGTGCAGGGCCCGCGCCACCCTGCACCACGCTTTGCTGCCAGCCCAGCAGCTGCGCCTGCAAAGCCCGGCACTGCGCAGCCGGGGTGGGCACGTCGCTGCTGCGGTGGCTGCAGCCATCTTTGAGCACCACCCGCACATAGCAAGGCCTGCCGGGCTTGGCAGAACCCACCAGCACGGTGTGAATCTCGTCGGCCTGCAGGCGCACCGGCAACTGCCAAGACCCGGCGTAGCGCAGCTCCAGCGTAGTGGCCTGCGCATGCAGTGCGACAAATCGGCCCCAGTGGCTGGCATACGCCCAGAACGCCCCCACACAGCACAGGCCGACATAGCCCCACACCACCCAGCGTCCGCGCAGCGGCGTGGCCAGCTGGCGCCCTCCCACCCAGGCCGCCAGCGCCATGGCGGTGAAGGTGATGCCCAGGCCCACCAACACTGCAGCAAAGTCCCCAGCCACCTGCGCCGGGGTGGCAAACTCGATGTCCATGCATTCCCCCTTTTGGAGTCCATTGTGCAGGGCCTGCAATCGCTATATTTTTAGTAGCTGCTCGCGCTTACCAATCAAGCCCTACAGCCCAATTTGATTCAAAATCGCACACTCACAGGCCACGGGCTTGCCTTTGCAGCCCGGCGCCTTTGTAATCGGCTTCGCGCTTGCCATTGCCCCCTTTTACCCATCAGGCTTTTTTGATGAACTCTCCCGAGGACGATTCGCGCTTTGTCGCCGGTGACGGCCCCGTGAACCGGCGCACTGCGCTGCTGCACGAGCGCAAGGCCCGCGCCACCGAGGAGCCCCCGGCCCACACCGAACTGGCCGAGCGGCTGCACCGCGCCCATGCGCGCACCCAGCTGGGTACGCCGCTGGCCGACTACTTTGCCGCGCCGCCGCAGGCGCATGTGGCGCCCTCGGCGCTGCACATTGCCACCAGCGTGCTGGCGGCGGGCGGTGCGGTGGTGGTGTTGCTGGGGGTGATCCAGTCAGCGGTGCTGCCGCTGGCTGCAGGCGCGGGTGCCACCCTGCTGGGTGCGCTGGGCTGGTGGCGCACACGCCCCGCACGGCCTACCCACAGTGCACTGGCCCCAGCGGCAGCTTTGTTTGACACAGAAACCCTGCAAGCCTTTGACCGCGCCCTGGAGGCCGCAGCCCCCGAGCTGGGCGAGCAGGCCACGCAGCGCCTGCTGGAGACCAAGGAAGCCTTCCAACGCATGGGCCACGAGCGGCCCACGCACGACGAACACTTCACCGTGGAAGACCGCCTGTTTCTGCGCGAGTGCCTGCGCCGCTACCTGCCCGACACGCTGCAGGCCTACCTGCGCGTGCCTGCAGCACAGCGCCGCCAGATGTTGCACGAAGGCCAGCCCTCGGCCCACGATGCACTGCTGCAGCAACTGGCCCTGCTGCACGGTGAAATTCTGGCCCGCGAAAAGAAAATCGGCCGCAGTGCGGCCGAAGTGCTTGCAAGGCAGCAGCGGTTTCTGGAATCCAAGAAATCGCGCTGAAGGCAGCACCCGCCAATGAACAGGCGGGGGCTGCCCAATGGATCAGGACGCGTCGCTGCCTTCGCGGGCGCGGGTGGCGCGGCGCTCCAGCAGCTCTGCCTCTTGCGCATCACGCACGGTCTTGGACAGCGTGAAGGTGGAGCTGACCAGGAACAGCCAGCTCACCAGCATGTAGTACTTCTGCCATTCGTCGATCTTCATGCGCCACAGGCCCCAGCCGGTCAGCAAGATGGCCGCTGCAAAGGCCACCCACACGGTGATGACCCACTGCGAGGTGTCCACCGCCCCGTCGCGGTTGTCGCGCTGGGTCTTGGCCACGGCAAAGGTGCTGAACAGGCAAAAGAACAGGCCGATGGCCAGGAAGGCGCGGTCCAGCTCCTGGCCGGGCAAGTTGATCACGCCGATGGCGGCGCACAGCACCGACAAGGCAAAAGAGACGCGCACTTGCAGACGCCATGCGGTGGTGTCGCGTTGAACCATGTAGCGGGTTGCCATTTCAGTTTTCCTTCGTCAAGTTAAAAATAAGGGACACGGGAGAGACACGGGAAACAAGCAAAGTCAGAGCTTCACGGGCCCGCTGAGCTGCGACGAAGTGGCCTTCTTGGCCTGCTCCATGCGCACCTTGTCGATGTATTGCTCTGCCCGCTGGATTTCGGAAGCGATCATCGCGTTGTTCTGCCCCATCACCACGATGGCCTTGGAGCGGAAGTCGTCCATCGCGTCCATGGCCTTGAAGGTCTGGTCGAACATTTCCTTGAGCTTGTCGATGCCCACCATGGGGTTCTGCGCAAACTGCGTGGTCTTGTCCACATGGGTGTTGAGCTGGCGGCCGGTTTCGGCGATCAGGTTCTCGATGGTGCTGTTCACGCCGGTGAGCATGTCCATCACCTTGATCTGGTTGCCGGTGGCGCGGGCCACGGTCTGCGCCACGGCCAGGGCGCTCATGCCGGTGGTGGCCACGCGCGAGCAGCCGTTCATCATCTCGCGCCCGGTCTTCTTGAGCACATCGAGCGCCAGGTAGCCGTTGGTGCACACGGCCTGCTGGGTCAACATGTCTTGCAGGTTTTGGCGGGCGTAGAACAGCACCTCTTGCTCCAGTGCCTTGGCGCGCTGTGGCTCGGTGGCCCTCAGCGATTCGACTTTGGCCATGAGCCGCTCGTCCAGCACCTGCGCAAAGCGCATGGCGCCGGTGAGCTTTTGCATGGCGTCCCACAGCTTGGTGCGGGTGGCTTCGATCTCGACCACATCGCGCTGCATGTCGTCGCGTGCGGCGTAGAGCTGCTCCATGCTTTTTTGCAGCTGGCCGCCCGCGCTTTCAAAGCGGCGGAAGTAGTTTTGCAGCCGGTTGCCAAAGGGGATAAAGCCCAGCAGCTTTTGCGGCTGGAACAGGTCACCCTCTTTGCCGGGGTTGAGCGTGTCGAGCTGGCGGCGCATGTCCTGGATGGCGCGAAAGGCCGTGCCGTCTTCCACGCCCACAAAGTTGCGCTCCATGAAGCGCCCCTGCATCAGGCTGGCCGCCACCGAGATTTCTTCACGCCCCAGGGCAAAGGCGCTGTCGAGCTTGGCGCGAAAGCCTTCGCTTTGCACGTCTTCGGACATCAAGCTATCGACAAAGCGGCTCACCTGGTCTTCCACGGCGCGCGCCACTTCGGGGGCCAATGGCACGGCCGTGCTGGCCACTTCGTTGCTGACGGGCTGCACCACCTCGGGGGGGTCAGCTGAAAGGTGCCTGCGGCGCTCGCGCTCTGTACAGGCTGTGCGGTCTGCACGGGGGTCGGGTTGGACATGCGCTTCTCTCCTCGGTTTGTCGTTGATTCTAGGGATGGACGGGGCCTGCAGGGCGGCCCGCCGCGGCCCCTTGGGGCATCTGCGCAACACCCTCTACTGCGCTATCAGTCGCGCTTTCAGCAGTGCTGGGGGTGCCGCACGAAAAGCAGTAGCGCGAGAATGCGTTCTTGCGGGTGCTGCAGTGGCCGCAGCGGTCAAACAGGCACAGGCCGCAGTGGGGGCAGTAGTCGATGGCCTCGTTCTTGAGGTCCACCGCCCGCTCGCAGCCGGGGCACACGCTCTTGGCCAGACGGGCCATCACCACGTCGTAGCCCAGTTCTTCACGGCGCTGGGCGTCGGGCAGGGATTCAGCCAGCCTTTGGCGCTCCAGGTAGCGGTTCAGCGCCAGGATGGCGTAGCGCCCCACCAGCACCGTGATGCCAATGCCCACCACGTAGCGCACGTAGCCACCGTAGCTGGGCAGGTAAGGCACCAGCTCCACAAAGAAGGCAAACAGCGCAAAGAAGATGAAGCCCCACACAAACGGCCAGTAGGTGCCCTTGCGCTTTTTGACGAACAGCCAGCCCGCCGCCACCAGAAGCGGCAGGGTCAGGGCCAGGCGGTACAGAAACACGCGCAGCTCGACCTTGCGGCTTTCCACACGCAGGCGCTCGTAGCCATCGGTTTCCAGATCGCTGAGCTGCCTTTGCGTGGCCGCTGCTGTCTGGCGGGCATCCAGCGCGGCCTGCTGCTGGGCCTCCACAGCGCGCAGGGCCTGGCGCTCGGCCTGCTTGAGCTGGTCCAGCTGGCGGGTGCGGGCCAGCACCTCGGGGTCGTGCACGGCGCGCTCGGTCACGCGGCGGGTGGCCAGCCAGTTGTTGAAGGTTTCGCGCTCGGCCTGGTTGTCGCTTTGGGCCTTGCGGTGCTGCAACTGGGCCTGCTCCAGCGCAGTCTGGGCGTCTTGCTCGGCCTCGCGCTGGGTGCGGATTTTGTCGCGCAGCGCCTGGGCCTGCGCCTTGTCCAAAAAGTCGTCCACCCGCAGGGGCCGCTCCACCTTGGGCAAGTCGCCCACCACGGTGCCCCCCAGCCCGATCAGAAAGCTGGCAAACACCACGGCCACCAGCCACAGCCCCCGTCGAAACCACTTCTCTGACAAACGCAAAGACTTGCTCATGGCTACCCCCACTTTGATTTGCTATGTTTTTAATAGCTACTAGCGATTGATTAGAAAGCGCTAGCAGCCATTTTTACTTCAATTGAATGGCTTCAGCGCTTGGCCTGCACACCCACCGGCGCTGCCGCCAGCTGTGTGCGCTGCATCCACGACAGCACCGAGTCCACTGTCACCGTCTCAATGCGATCGGAATACCGCTTGTCATTGGGATGGTCGTCAAACGCAATGTTGGCCGAGCCCACGCGCCCACCCAGCCGGGTCAGCGGCCCCAGCTTCAGCGCCGTGGGCTCGTAGCCCTTGAAGCGCAACCACGCCTGGGCCTGCTCACGGGTGCGCACGGTGGCGGGCTCCATAGCAAAGGCCAGGGTCTCCAGCGCCCACTGGTTGGACTGCTGGTACTTGGTGCCCCACGCATAACTGACCATGCTGTAGGGCTGGGCGTGCAGCATGGTGGCGCGGCCGTTGTCGCTCAACACCGGCAGCAACTGGGCCTGCACAGCGGGGCTGGGCACGGCCAGCACGGCCTCAAAGCGCCACAGGTCGTCCAAAAAGAACTCGCCCAGGCCCTGGCGGTACACATGGCCCACGGCCGTTCCGCATTCGTTGAGCTTGTGCGCCACGCGCCAGGGGCCTTCGGGCGTTTTGTAGGCCCAGCCAAAGTGCGAGTAGCGCAGGCCGTACTTGCTCAGGTCTTGCCCGGCCCGGCCAATCAGCACCACCGTGGCGCCGCTGCGCTCGTTCTCGGCATCCAGCGCCTGTGAGGTTTGCGCCGCCAGCGCCATGCCACGCTCAATCACCTGGGCAGTGACGGGCTTGCGCTCATCACAAGCGCGGCCTGCATGGGCTGGGGCGGCAGCCAGCACGGCGGCTGTGGCTAGCGCAGCCATGCCCCATACGGCAGGGAAGCCAGGCAAAGGCTTGCGCCGCGCCAGGGCATGCATGGGGACCTCAGAAGGAGTCAGAGTGATCATGGTGTCGGGTGCCTTACAAGCGTTCGTTGTGCAGCAGGGCGCGGCCGATGGCATTGGGCACAAAGGCCAGCGCCTCACCCGCCACCGACAGCACCACGCCGGTGCCGATCACGCTGCAGGTCACGGTGGTGCCCACCGCGTGGGCCGAGGCCCCCACCCCGCGCCCGACCACCTCCACGCTGACCCGGGCGCCATCAGAGGCACGCTCCAGCACATACAGCGTGCCCGCGGCAGACGCCTCCACCGACTTCACCACCAGCACGGCGCCCGTCACCGACAGCGCTGCAGGCACGGCCACCACGGCCCCGGCCGCCGCCGAAACCCCTCCAGCCACCGCCACCACCGAGGCCACCGGCAGCAGCGACAGCACTGCAGACGCCTCGCTGTGCGCGTGGGCTGGCGTCACAGCCGTTACAGCCAGCGCGCCCAGCACCCCGGCGGCCAACAGCACACGCGCCAGCGCCTGCTTCCAACGGGGGGCGGCCCAGGATGGATTGGTCAGAGCCTGGCGGGGCAGGGCCACGGCGATGGTCTGGGAGACAACATTGCGGCGAAAGAGTCGCATGGGATGGGGGTGCTCCATGAAGGAGCCTGGGTTGAACACGGTGCGAATAGTGCCAACTCGTAACTTGCGTGTCTGCATTCGAACGTAACAGTGCCTGCCCACCGGCCAAAAAGTACCGTTTTTTTGTACTTTCTGCATCAAACCCGCTCCTGGGAGCTACGTCAAAGCGCTTCACTGCCACCCATGCGCCTGCGCGACAGCCCGGCAACCGGGCTGCCCAGACAATGCCCGCGAACCTGGTGCACCCCACGCACCCACCACCCATCCAGGCATCGCAGCCCTATTTTTTGAACCCCATTGCCATGACCAAAACCTTTGACCTCGTCGTCCACGGCGCCACCGGCTTCACAGGCCGCCTGGTGGTGGAATACCTGCTGCAACGCTACCCCGCAGGCAGCGGCCTGCGCTGGGCCATGGGCGGGCGCAACGCCGACAAGCTCGCCGCCGTGCGCGACGAACTGGGAGCCCCGGCAGACACCCCACTGGTCGTGACCGACACCTCCAACCCCGCCAGCCTGCAAGCGCTGATGAACGCCACACGCCTGGTGCTGACCACCGTGGGGCCCTACCAGCTGTATGGCAACGAACTGGTGGCTGCCTGCGCCGCCAGCGGCGTGGACTATGTGGACCTGTGCGGCGAACCCGCCTGGATGCGCCAAATGATCGACGCCCACGAAGCCACCGCCCAGGCCAGCGGTGCGCGCATCGTGTTCTCGTGCGGGTTTGACTCCATCCCGTTCGACCTGGGCGTGTACCTGTTGCAAAAGGAATTTGCCCAGCGCTTTGGCCACCCAGCCCCCAGGGTGCGGGGCCGCGTGCGCAAGATGAAGGGCACCTTCTCGGGCGGCACCGCCGCCAGCCTCAAGGCCACGCTGGTGGCCTCGGCCGCCAACCCCGCCGTGCTGGATTTGCTGCGCAACCCCTTTGCGCTGACCCCGGGGTTCGAGGGCCCGCGCCAGCCCTCGGGCCACAAGCCCATGGTGGACGAGGCCCTGGGCACGGTGAACGGCGCGGGCATCTGGGTGGCGCCGTTTGTGATGGCGGCCATCAACACACGCAACGTGCAC
Source organism: Acidovorax sp. 1608163 (assembly GCF_003669015.1). Lineage (NCBI taxonomy): Bacteria > Pseudomonadati > Pseudomonadota > Betaproteobacteria > Burkholderiales > Comamonadaceae > Acidovorax > Acidovorax sp. 1608163. The sequence continues at coordinate 512,925 of NZ_CP033069.1, read as the reverse complement.
CGCTCCAACCTGCTGCTGCAACACGCCTGGGGCCAGGACTTTGTCTACGACGAAATGCTCATCACCGGCCCCGGCGAAAAGGGGGAAGCCATTGCCAACGCGGTGGCGGGCGACAAATCGATGGGCTCCGACCAAGGCCCCAAGCCGGGCGAAGGCCCCTCGCGCGAAGAGCGCGAAAGCGGCTTTTACGACGTGCTCTTTTTGGGCACCGACACCGCAGGCAACACCCTGCGCGTGGGCGTGAAGGGCGACCGTGACCCCGGCTACGGCTCCACCTCCAAGATGATTGCCGAGGCGGCCGTCTGCCTGCTGCAAGACGCCACCGCCACACCCGGCGGCATCTGGACCACGGCGCCCGCGATGGGGGATGCGCTGATGGCGCGGCTGCAGGCGAATGCGGGGTTGAGTTTTGGGGTGGAGGGGATGAGTTGACAGCAAGCCGGGCCAGCCACAACGGCACGGGTTGTTCAATGGGTAATGCGAAGACGCACATTTTTGCTATAAAAAAATATAGCTTTTTGCGCTTTACCCATAAGCACCACATGCCTTTTTTGCTTGCAACATCCCCTCCAAGAGTTTTGAGCAGTTCGTCAGAGCATCGAGCGTCTTGATCGTGACCCACACCAGCACCGACACGCTGGGCGGTGGACAAACTGTCCAGCCGTGCGCTGTTCTCCGCGTCTAAGATATTGGCGCGGCCTTCGTATCCGCAAAGCCGATTCCGTGGCCACCACGCCCACCAACGAACCGATCAAGGAAGTCCATGTCGATGTCGAATTACCTGCTGATGCCCATCAGCAAGGAAGCGTTTGCAAACCCAGAAAAAACCAGGCAAGTGCTGGATTTACTGATAGGGGAGGGCCTGGCATCTGCCGATAACCCAACCGATGTGTGGAGCTACCCCTATGACGCAGAAGATGAAGACTATGGCGAGGCAAAACTTCCGTACGCGACACTTCGCGAATTGAGGGATGCGCTCGACCGGGTGGATATGCAAGAAGTCAACTTTGACGTGGGCTTCAGTCGGTACGGCCTGGAAAGCAAGGACGACCTACCGGGCATGAACCAACTCACTGAGGAGTTGCAGACCCACATGGCTGAGTTCTGCGCAAGCCATGCGATCGATTACACGCTCGACGTTTACGGGCATGTGACCATCGGGTTCATTGCCCCAGACAGTGAGGACGAACAGGGCGAGCTTCGTGGCATCGGAGTGATGTGCGACGGGAGCTCTGCCGTCTTCATGGAAGAGGCGGGCTACCTTGAGGCAGCCAAGGAAATCGGCATTTATCGTGTCTTTGAAAAGATAGCGGCGATATACGGAGAAAAGCCGTCTCTTCAATTTCGGAACTGAAGGGGGTGTTGCACTTCAGATTTGAGGCCACCTGAAGTAACTTTCATGATCCATGGACAGCTCTGCCTCCGAAGTCATAAACCTAGAACGGCTAACACGACCCAGCCTGTCCGTTTTTGACAGGGACGAGGCCGTCTGCCGCATAGCGCAGCCCCGGGCCCGCGCGGACAATGGCACATCTTCCGTTGTGACCACCACCGCCCCATGAACCTCCCCATGCGCCCCCGCGACCTATGTCTGGCCCTGCTCGTCATCGTGGTCTGGGGCCTGAACTTTGCGGTCATCAAAGTGGGCTTGAACGGCGTGCCGCCCATGCTGCTGGGGGCGCTGCGTTACCTGCTGGCTGCGTTTCCGGCGCTGCTCTTTGTGCGGCCACCCAAGGTGCCGCTGCGCCTGTACCTGCTGTACGGCATGACGATGGCGGTGGGCCAGTTTGCGCTGCTGTTCACGGCCATCCACATCGGCATGCCTTCGGGGTTGGCATCGCTGGTACTGCAGTCGCAGTCGTTCTTTACCCTGCTGCTGGCGGCCTGGTGGCTGCGTGAGAAGTGGCATGGCAACCAGATGGCTGGGCTGGCGCTGGCCGGGGCCGGGCTGGTGCTGATTGGCAGCGCGCACGGGGCCTCGATGCCACTGGCGGGGTTTGCGCTCACCGTGGCTGCCGCAGCGCTGTGGGGCTGCGGCAACATCGCCACGCGGGCGGTGGGGCGCTATGGGCCGATGAACCAGTTTGCGTTCATCGTGTGGTCCAGCCTGGTGGCGCCGCTGCCGTTTTTGGCGCTGGCGGTGTGGATGGACGGGGCCAGCGCCGTGCTGGCCGCTGTGCAAAACCTCTCGCTCACCTCGCTGGCTGCGGTGGGCTACATCGCCTGGGTATCAACCTTGCTGGGGTTTGGGCTGTGGACTTTCCTCATGTCCCGCTACCCCGTGAACCGCGTGGCACCCTTCACGCTGCTGGTGCCCGTGGTGGGGCTGACGACGGGCTGGTGGGTGTTTGGCGAGCAACTGCTGCCGGTGCACTTTGCAGGCGCTGGGCTGCTGATGGCCGGGTTGCTGGTGAATGTGTTTGGAGGCCCCGCCTGGGCTGCGCTGAAGGGGCGCCTGCGCGCTGCGCCCTGAGGGCGCCAAGTTGGGGGAGGTTGGCCTCAGGGGCGTTAAAGCGCCAGCGGCAGCTCGGTGGAGGACAACACATTGCGCAGCACCATGAACGAGCGCACCTGCCGCACGCCGGGCAGGTAGATGAGCTGCTCGGCATGCAGGCGGTTGAAGCTTTCGCTGTCGCGTGTGCGCACCAGCATGAAGTAGTCGAACTCGCCGGTGACCACATGGCACTCCATGCAGCCCGAGATCTTGATGGCGGCTTTCTCGAACTCGGCAAAGGACTCGGGCGTTGAGCGGTCCAGCACCACGCCAATCATCACCAGCATGCCTGCGCCCACGGCCTTGGGGTTGAGCAGCGCCACCACCCCATCAATGAGCCCCAGGCGCTTGAGCCGCTCCACCCGGCGCAGGCAGGCGGGGGCGCTCAGGTGTACCTTCTCGGCCAGGGCCACGTTGGACAGGGAGGCATCGCGCTGCAGCTGGCGCAGGATGGCTTTGTCGGTGCGGTCCAGCTCGGCAGACACATCCGCCTGTTGCACATTCTTGGCACGAACTTTTGTTGCGCACATAGCTATTTTCAAGAAATTTAGTAATGACTAATTTTCATATGAAAAACCAAAACACCGAAATTCACCCAAAATTCACAACCCATTGATTCAGGCATTTTTCTACGATGAAGGCACTGCAAGCCCGCTTGCATCCCACCCCCTGCATTCCCCTTCCATCGACCGGAAAACGCCATGAACTTGCAAAAATTCCCCCGCCACCCGCTCACCTTCGGCCCCTCGCCCATCACGGCGCTGCCGCGCCTGTCGGCCCACCTGGGCGGCAAGGTGCACCTGTATGCCAAGCGCGAGGACTGCAATTCAGGCCTGGCCTTTGGCGGCAACAAGACGCGCAAGCTCGAATACCTCATCCCGGAAGCGATTGCGGGCGGCTACGACACGCTGGTGTCGATTGGCGGCATCCAGTCCAACCAGACGCGCCAGGTGGCCGCCGTGGCCGCGCACCTGGGCATGAAGTGCGTGCTGGTGCAAGAGAACTGGGTGAACTACTCCGATGCGGTGTACGACCGCGTGGGCAACATCGAGATGAGCCGCATCATGGGCGCCGACGTGCGCCTGGACGCTGCGGGCTTTGACATTGGCATCCGCCCCAGCTGGGAGCAGGCCATGGAAGACGTGAAGAAGGCCGGGGGCAAGCCCTTCCCGATTCCCGCAGGCTGCTCAGAGCACCCGTACGGCGGCCTGGGCTTCGTGGGTTTTGCCGAAGAAGTGCGCCAGCAGGAAAAAGAGTTGGGCTTCCAGTTCGACTACATCGTGGTCTGCTCAGTCACGGGCAGCACGCAGGCGGGCATGGTGGTGGGCTTTGCGGCCGATGGCCGGGCGCGCAAGGTGATTGGTATCGACGCCTCCGCCAAGCCCGAAAAGACCCATGCCCAGGTGCTGCGCATCGCCCAGAACACCGCCAAGCTGGTGGAGCTGGGCCAGGAGATCACGGCCGAGGACGTGATCCTGGACACCCGCTACGGCGGCCCCGAATACGGCCTGCCCAACGAGGGCACGCTCGAAGCGATTCGCCTGTGTGCGCGCCAGGAGGGCATGCTGACCGACCCGGTGTACGAGGGCAAGTCCATGCACGGCATGATCGACATGGTGCGCAAGGGCGAGTTCCCCGAAGGCTCGCGCGTGCTGTATGCCCACCTGGGCGGCGTGCCAGCGCTCAACGCCTACAGCTTCCTGTTCCGCAACGGCTGAGCCTGCCGCGGGCTGATCACAGCCCCACTCCTTCGGGCCGCTGCGCGGCCCGGCATTCCGCAATCCTGCCCCATCCGCGCATCGGTGCGCAGGGTTGCGTTCCTGGCAGTCATCAGCAAGAGGAGCATGGATATGAAGAGTGATCTACGCCCAACCCGGCGCGCCTGCGCCGCAGTAGCCATTGCAGCATGGGCCGCCTGCACCCTGACACCTGCCGCACAGGCACAGACGTACCCCACCAAGCCCGTTCAACTGGTCGTTCCGTTTCCACCCGGCGGGGCCGTGGACATCGTGGCCCGGCTCATCAGCAAAAAGCTGGGCGACCACCTGGGCCAGCCCATCGTGATCGAGAACAAAGGCGGTGCAGGCACCATCGTGGGGGCGTCCTTCGTGGCCAATGCACCGGCCGATGGGTACACGCTGCTGATCAGCTCGGGCTCGACCTTCACGGTGAACCCGGCCCTCAACCCCAAGCTGCCCTACGACCCGGTCAAGAGCTACGAGCCCATCGGCATGGTGGCGCGGGTGCCCTTGATTTTGCTGGCCCACAAGGATGTGCCCGTGGGCAACCTGAAGCAGCTGACGGCGGCCGTCCGCGCCACCCCCGACAAGTATGTGTATGGCTCGTTCGGCAACGGCACCACCGGGCACTTTGCGGGCGAGCTGATGTGGTCGGCCCTGGGCATCAAGGTCACGCACATTCCCTACAAGGGCAGCGCCCCCGCGATGAACGATCTGATCGGCGGACAGATTCCACTCTCGGTCGACACCGTGGCAGCGGCGCTGCCGCAGCTCAAGGGCGGCAAGATCAAGGCGATTGCGGTGACGGGTGCCACGCGTGCCACGCAATTGCCGGATGTGCCCACCGTGGCCGAAGGCGGCTACCCAGGCTTCTCGGCAGATTCATGGCTGGCCATCGTGGCGCCGCGCGGCACGCCCGCCGATGCCAAGGCCAAGCTGCAAAAGGCCTTGTCTGAAACCCTGGCAGACCCCGAGGTGCGCAGCAAACTGGTGGCCAGTGGCCTGGAGCACGCCTACGAAAGCGCCGCCGCCGTAGCCGCCCGCATTGACGACGAACTGCCGCGCATGCGCGCGATTGCGCAGCGGGCCAATATCCGGGCGGAGTGAAGAAGGGGGCAAAACAGCGACCAGGTGACGCAGCGCAGCCCACAGCACTTGTTCGCTGCGGCCGCGCCCAGTCAGTCGATGGCTGCGAACCCTCAGGCCCTCAGCCAAGCCAGCATGTGCGGGTAAGCCGGCTGCCCACCGGGCTGCACCTGTGACGGCAACAAGGCCAACCCGGCAGCAGCCAGGCCCGACGCGCCCAGGTACACCCCCAACCCGAAGGTGGTGCGCAGACTGGCGGACCGCCCGTGGTACCCACCTTCATGAAAAAGCACGGCGGAATCCAACCCCAGATGCTGCGTAGCGGCCCACGCCCATGCGGTGGCCTCGATCTCGCCACCGTGGGGCACGGCGGGCAGATCCTGCAAGGCATCGTCCATCGTGGCCCGCAGGGCGGCAGGTACCACCGCCAAGTGGCCCGCCTCGTGCAGAAGATCGCCCGGCCAGCGCAGCCGCTTTCGGTCAACGCGCAGCCCGCCGCGCTCGATGCGGACGCCTGGTAAAAAGCTGCCATCGGGCACGTCGGCCTCGCACACAGGCAAACCGATACCGTGCAAAAAATCCAGGATGCGCTCGGTCACACCAGGATGGTCTGCCGCATCCAACGCTGCCACTGGCACGGCCACAATGGATTCGGCGCGGCTCATGCCCGCAGCAACCCCGCCACCCGTTCGCGCAGCACGGCGGGCTGCACCTGGGTGGCCTCCATCGCAGGCCCCACATTCAAGCCCACGCGGTTGAACATACCCCGACGGAAGGGCTTCGCCATGGCGGTGCCCTGCTCCACGCGGCTGAAGAACGAGCCCCACAGGTTGGTCAGCGCCATGGGCACCACGGGGGCCTGCACACCGTCGGCCTGGGCACGCTCGATGATCTTCATGATGCCGCCCTTGAACTCTTGCAGCTCACCATCCTTGGTGATGCCGCCTTCGGGGAAGATGGCCAGTAAATCGCCCTCGCGCAGCACCTGGGCGGCGCGGTCAAACGCGGCCTGGTAGGTGGCTGGGTCGTCTTTTTGAGACGCCACCGGGATGGCCTTGGCCAGGCGGAACAGCCAGCCAAGCACCGGCACGCGGAAGATGCGGTGGTCCATCAGGAAGTAGATGGGCCGGGGGCTGGCGGCCATGAGCAGCACGGCATCGACAAAGCTCACGTGGTTACACGCCAGGATGGCCGCGCCCGTGGTGGGGATGTGCTCGTCGCCACGCACCTTGAAGCGGTACACAAAGCGCGACAGCACCCAGGCCACAAAACGCAGCAGGTATTCGGGCACCAGCAAAAAGATGTAAGCCGCCACCACCGCATTGGCAATGCCGGTGAACAGGAAGACTTGCGGCACGGTGAAGCCTGCACCCAGCAAGGCCCCGGCGATGACGGAGCTGCCGATCATGAACAGCGCATTCAGGATGTTGTTGGCCGCGATGATGCGGGCGCGGTGCGTGGGCTGGCTGCGCATTTGGATCAGGGCGTACATGGGCACGCTGTACAGCCCGGCAAACAGGCTCAGCAGCGCCAGGTCCAGCAGCACGCGCCAGTGTTGGTGTTGCGCAAGAAAGGCGGCAGCGCCCATCATCTCGGCCGCAGGCAGGCTGCGGGTGGCAAAGTACAAATCAACCGCAAACACGCTCATGCCAATGGCACCCAGGGGCACGAGGCCGATTTCGACATGGCGGCGGCTGAGCACCTCGCACAGCAGCGAGCCCACGCCAATGCCCACCGAGAACACCACCAGCAGCAGCGAGGCCACTTGCTCGTTACCGTGCAGCACCTCTTTGGCCAGGGCCGGAAACTGCGACAGGAACACGGCGCCGAAGAACCACATCCAGCTGATGCCCAGCAGCGAGCGGAACACCACCACGTTGCCGTGCGCGAGTTTCAGGTTGCGCCAGGTTTCGGTGAAGGGATTCCAGTTGATGACCAAGCTGGGGTCGGTGGCCGGGGCTGAGGGAATGAACTGCGCCACCAAGCGCCCCACCAGCGCCAGGGCCACACAGCCCACCGCCACCGCAGTGTGGCCAATGCCAGGGATGGCCACCAGCAGGCCACCGGCCACCTGGCCCAGCAAGATGGCGACGAAAGTGCCCATCTCGACCATGCCGTTGCCGCCTGTCAACTCGCGCTCGCTCAGCACCTGGGGCATGTAGGCAAACTTGACCGGCCCGAACAGTGTGGAGTGCAGCCCCATAAGGAAGGTGCACAACAGCAGCACCGGCACGTTGTTGGCCACAAAGCCCACGGCCGCCAGCGCCATGATGGCGATCTCCAGGTTCTTCACGAAACGGATCATCCGCGTCTTGTCGAACTTGTCGGTGAGCTGACCGGAGGTGGCCGAGAACAGCAAAAACGGCAGGATGAACAGTGCACCGATCACCAGCCCTGCCATGGTCGGCGGCAGCCACGACACGCTGAGCTGGTAGGTCACCATCACCGTGAAGGCGAACTTGAACAGGTTGTCGTTGCCTGCGCCTGCAAACTGCGTCCAGAAAAAGGGCGCAAACCGGCGCTGGCGCAGCAGGGCAAACTGGTTGGGCTCTTCGTGAGCCAACGGCCCAGGTTGCGCGGGGGGCGCAGGGTGCGCGTCAGGCTGCCCGTTCTGGGGGGTCATGCGGTTCTCCTCAAGGCTTTTTGTAGGGTGGTGTGCGGTGCGCACGGTGTCACTTCCCATGTTGCCCGCCATTCTGCATGGCGCGGCGTGGCACGGGCGCAGCGATATAGCGGCTGTGGTGCAGACGCGCCATGGCAAACAGCACGGGCAAGGCGGCGCCAGCGGCCAACAGGTGCTTGAGGGTGTGACCCGACACCCACCCGGCCGTGGCTTCGTACACGGCATGGTCGGCCAGCTCCATGGCCTTGGCGGCGGCATACCAGGCGATCACGGCACCCAGCTGCAACGCCAGCGCACCATGGCGGTGGGGCAAACATGCCAAGGCCAACACCACCAGCATGCCGCCGATTTGCACCACCGCCCAAGGCAGCAGGTTGCCCGTGTGGGCCCACACCAGCACGGCAGCCGGCGCGGCCACCAGCAGACCCAGCGCTGTGGCCAGCCCGGCGCGGGGGCTGATGCGGCCCACGGCGGCCAGCCCCAGCAGCCCGGCAAACGCCACCGACATGCCCAGGCGGTCCCACAGCAGGCCCGCATCGTCCGGCTGCCAGTGGTACCAGCTGGAGCCTGCGGTGGTGACCACCAGCCCCACAAAGAACAGCGCTGCCGTGGCGCGGGTGGCCAGGCACAACCGCAGGGCGCCCAGGCGGCGCAGCCACACCAGCCCCCACACGCCCGCCACGGCAAACGGCAGGTTGCTCAGCACATCCAGCGCGCAGGGCAGGCCCCACCAGCCACGCTGGTCGGCAAAGTCGTGCTGGTGGGCACTGGCGGGCAGGTGTGGCCCCCACACGGCCACGGCCAGCAGCACGATGGCGGCGATGAGAAATCCCCACTCGGCACGCTGCAGTGCAGGCCAGCGGCGGGTGGATGAAGGCAAGGAATGGACAGCGTTCATGGCAAGAGCCCCTTCCAGGGCGGCAACACAAGATGGAACGCAGTGTGCAAAGGCCCACGGGTTTTCCCCTCAAAAAGTCGCGCACAGGGCTACCCAAAGCACTTCGGGTATCCATAATCGATACCCAATCGCCACCACCGAAGAGCCGCCCATGAGCACAACCGCCGATCTTGTTGCCGCCCTGAAAAAAGAGCTGAAGCACGCGCAGATGACCTATGCCGACCTGGCGCAGGCGCTGGGCATGGCCGAGTCCAGCGTCAAGCGCATGCTGGCCAAGGGGGACATGCCGCTGTCGCGCATCGACGCCATCTGCCGCGCCCTGGCGCTGGACTTTGCCGACCTGGCCCGGCGCGTGGCCGATGAGCAGCCGCTGCTCAAAGAGCTGACCCAAGAGCAGGAAGCCGCCGTGGTGGGCGACAAGAAGCTGCTGCTGATGGCGATTTGCGTGCTCAGCCAGTGGACGCTGGAGCAGGTGGTGGCCACCTACCGGCTCACCGAGGCCGAGGGCATCAAGTACCTGGCACAGCTCGACCGCATCGGCATCATCGAGCTGCGGCCGCTGAACCGCTACCGCCTGAAGCTGGCCAAAACCTTCCGCTGGCGGCCCCACGGGCCGGTCATGCATTACTTTCGCGACCACGCGCTGCTCAACTACTTTGCCGGGGGCTTTGACGGCCCTGGCGAAGGCGTGCTGCTGGTGCACGGCTCCATCAGCCGGGCACTGGCCCCCGCCTTCATGGAGCGCATGCAGCGCGTGGCGCAGGACTTTGCGCAGCAGCACCTGGCCGACCAAAAGCTGCCCCCGCGCGAGCTGGAGGGCTACACCGTGCTGCTGGCCATGCGCAGTTGGGAGTTTGATGTGTTTTCCAGCATGCGCCGCATGGCGGGCTGATGGCCTGATGGCCTGATGGCCTGATGGCCTGATGGCCTGATGGCCTGATGCCTCTACACAATCACTATTAATTTAATAGCTGCCAGCGCTTTATTCATAAGCACCAAGCCCCAAAACCCTCCCAAAACACCTCCAACATGCCCACGTTACAGCCCCGCCCACCCGTTCAGGCAACGCAGGTGCCACCGGGCACGGCCATCCATGCCAGCCTGCCCGCCGCACAGTTTTACGACGCCTACCAGGTGGCCGACCCCGCCCCAGCCCGCAGAGCCTTGCAGACCTGGCTGGACCTGGTCGCCCAAACACCGCGCTGGACGCAGCACTTGATGGCGGCACGCAACCGGCTGGTGCGCATGGTCGGACTCAAGGACCTGGGGCAGTTGCACGACCGGCACCCCACCGCAACAGGCCAGCTCTCGCGGAACGCCAGCGACTACCAAGTGGGCGATCGGGTGGGCATCTTCCTCATCCGCCACCTCAGTGACACCGAGGTGGTGATGGGCCAGGACGACAAGCACCTGGACGTGCAGGTGTCCTTGCACAAATACGCCCCTGCCGGGCAAGCCCCCATGGTGGTGGTCAGCTCGGTGGTGCACATCCACAACGCGCTGGGGCATGCCTACATGGCGGTGGTCAAGCCTTTTCACCGGCGCATCGTGCGGGCCATGCTGGGGCGGCTGCAGTAGCCGCGGCACATTCCGTCACAACACTTCGCACTGCGCCTACAAACGCTTGACGTACCAGCGGCACCATGAAGGCTCCGGTTCTGAGAACCTGTTCTGAAGGAGCAAACACCATGGCACACACAGCCCGCAACCCGCGCAATGCCCACCACGCACTCACGGCCGCAGCGCTGGCCTTGCTCAGCCTGTGCACCCTGGCCCCTGCACACGCGCAAAGCTCGGCGGTGGTGGTCCAGGCAGGCAACGTGCAGGTGCAATACACACAGGCACCACCGCCGCCCCGCCACGAAGCCACACCCCGCCCCCGGCGCGGCATGGCCTGGGTGCCAGGGCACTGGCAATGGCGCGGCCACCGCCACGTGTGGATGAATGGCTATTGGGTCAAAGCCCGCCCGGGCTACCACTACCGGCCGGTGCAATGGCAAGAGCGCGACGGCCGCTGGCACATGCAGCCCGGCGGGTGGGACCGCGATGGCGATGGCATCCCCAACCGCTACGACCGCGACCGGGACGGTGACGGTGTGCCCAACCGGCATGACCGCCGCCCGGACAACGGGCACCGTTATTGAATGAAATATGGAGCGAAAACCATGCGCCCAGTCTTGGCTGGGCGCATGGTCGGGTCAGAACAAAGGCACAAAGCAAAGGCACCAAGGCGCGTCTTGATCCCGGCTGGCCCGTTGCATGGTCAGTTCAGCCCCACCGAACTACGCAATGCAACGCAGCTCTGCGCGCCCCACCCCGCCCAGCTCTGCCACCACCACGGACCCAGGGGCCACCAACAGGTTGCCGGTGCACGAGCCCGTGGTCACCCACTGGCCTGCGCGCAGCCCCCCCAGGCTGTGGGCGCCCTCGTTGGCCAGCCACACCAGCAGGCGCAGCGGGTCGCCCGCCGGGTTGCCCCAGGCGGCGCGCTGCACGGCCAGGGTGCCATTCACCCACAGGCCCACGGGCAGTGCCAGCGGATCTAATGCCGCCAGGTCTGCCGGGCTGGTCAGGCCGCTGCCCACCACCAGCGCGCCGTGGCTGCCCTGGTCGGCCAGGCGGCTCCACGCGCTTTGCACGCCCCAGGCGGCGTAACGGGTGTCACACACTTCAATGGCGGCGCGGGCAGAGCGCATGGCCGCCAGCACCTCTGCGCGCGAGTAGGGCTGCGCACGCGGGGGCAGGTCGGTGCCCAGTTCATAGACCAGTTCGGCCTCCACCCCGATGACCACGCTGCCGCCGCAGGACAACGCTTGCGGCTGCCCCTGGGCGCAGACCCACACCGAGTCTTGCGTGAGCGCGCCCCGAGAGGGTGGCGCATCCGGCCCAGAGGCCCCCACCTTCCAGCCAGCAACCACACCCCGCGCCTGCACCACGGCGTCTTGCACGGCGTAGGCCTGCGCGGCGTTTTGCGGCTGCAGCGCAGCGGGCAGGTCGAATGGCCGGGGGCCTTGGCCCAGGCGTGCCTGGGTCAGCACGGCGGCACTGGCCAGGGCATCAAAGGGCGCGAGCGCAACAGATTCAGACGTCATTCAAAAACCTTTTAAGGGGGTTAGGGCACCAAAGTGACGAAGGCGGCTAATCCATCAAGGCTTGGCGCCCGTGGACTGCGCCACAAAGCGGGCCACGGCCTGCATGTCTTGCTCGGTCATTTTCTCGGCAAATGAGGGCATGGCGCCAATGCCGTTGCGCAGCGCACGCAGCACCCGCTCGGCGTTGGGCTGGATCTCGTCCAGCACGGGGCCCACCTGCCCCTGCGCGCCCGCCGCCTGCAAGGTGTGGCACACGGCGCAGGCGGGCTGCAGCGTCAAAAAGAGCTGCTTGCCACGCGCCAACTCCGCAGGGTCTGCGGCCCAGCCCGTGCCTGAGGTGCTGGCCAGCAGCCACAAGGCACCGGCCTGGGCAACTGCGCGGCGCACTCCAACTACCACCACCAGCACCTCAGGCCACAACCAGCGTCACGGCGTGGTCCAGCCAGCTGGCGTTGTTGTAGCCGCCCACGTTTTCCTCGCGCTGCTCGGGCTGCACGTTGCCAGCGGCGTCGGTGGCCCGGCTGGCCAGCACATGGGTGCCCGCGCCCAGACGCACCGGCAGCACAAACTGGCGCCAGGCAAAACGCCCCAGGTCCGGGCCCACGAGTTGGGCGGCTTGCCAGGTTTTGCCACCATCGACCGACACATCCACGCCCTTGACGCCACGGGTGCCGCCAAAGGCCACGCCATGCACCTGCACCAGGCCGGGCTTGAGCGCCCCGCCTTCGGGCAAGGGGCCGTTGATCCAGGACTTGACCGTCATCTCCCACACCGAGGGCTGGTCGGGGCTGGCCTTGGCGCCGGGCGGCGTCATGCGGTAGCCGTGCTGCATGATGCGCGCCTGCGACTGGGCCTCGGTGAACGCCAGGCGCCGGATGTACTTGATGTTGTTCACGCCCTGGTAGCCCGGCACGATCAGCCGCAAGGGCCCGCCGTGCGCCAGCGACAAGGGCTCGCCGTTCATCTCCCACGCCAGGATGGCGTCGTCCATTGCCTTGATGGGCACCGAGCGCTCGACCAACACGGTCAGCGGGTCTACGCCTTCGGGCAGCTTTTCGCCGCCGGTGCCCGTCACGTAGGCCATGCCCCCGGCCAGGCCGCCCAGGGCTGCCACCACGTTGCGCACGGGCACCCCGCTCCAGACCACGCAGCCTGCGGCGCCCACCGTCCAGGGCGTACCGCTGGGCTTGCTGGGGAAAAAGCCGCGCCCATTGCCCGAGCACTGCAGCACGGTGGCCACGGTCTCCAGCCCCAGGGTTTTGAGCTCTGCCAGGGTGAGTTCACGCGGGGTTTTCACGCCCTCCACGCGCACCGCCCAGGCATCGCGGTTGTCCAGAATGGCGGCATCGGGCGCGGGCAGGTTGTTGCGCACATACAGCTGGTTGGCGGGCGTGATCACGCTGGTGCCGAAGGCTGCGCGGCGGGTTTCGAGCGTGCTGCTGGTGTGCACGATCAGGGCATTGCCACTCTTCCAGCCCGCGTAGGCGGGCAGCGCTTTGGGGGCGGCCGCTGCAGCAGCCTGGGCACTGGCAGCGCCCGTCCAGCTGGCCAGGCCCGCAGCGCTCAAGGCGGCGGCGCTGGCAGCCAGCAGGTGGCGGCGTGGCAGGGTGGACGAAGGGTTCATGAATGCACTCCTGTGGGTGGAATAAACAATGCGCCTGCAGCTGCGAGCCGGCGTGGCACCGGGGGTGCAAGAGGCTCTGGGGGCGCGCTGCCAAACGGCAAACCGGCTCCATTCTGGAGGGCGGGCCAGGTTGCGGCACACCGCTCGCCCACGCACATGTAAGCAACAGAAACAGTTGCATAACAAGCGTTGACACTGAAGCATGCCGGTGCATATTTAACAGTTAGACAACAATAAAAAACGACAGATTTCCGCGCAGGCCTCGTCCGCAAGGCCCGTGCAGCCCCATGTCTGTGAATGAGGAGGGACAACCATGAGCCAGAGTGTTCGTATGCGTTGGGTGCCGTTCGTGTTGGGGCTGTGCCTGCTGGCCAGCAGCGCCGCGCACGCACAGCTCACTGCCATCGTGGCGGTGGAGCCCACCGAGAAAAAAGCCGGGCATTCCATCCTGCGCAGCGCGCTGGAGGCAGGCCTTTCCCAGGCTACGGGCCAGGCCGTGAAGGTGACCACCACCGAAGACCTGGCCGATGTCATGCGCGCCACGCGCAGCGCGGGGTTTGACATCTTCATTGGCCCGCCGCAGGTGGCGGCCTCGGCACTGCAGCGCGGTTACGAGCTGGTGGGTTGCACCCAAAAGTCTGACCACTATGTGCTGGTGGGCCTGGCCCAGATCGAAACCGTGGCCGCCATGAAAGGCAAGCGCTTGTACCTGCCGCAGCAGGACTCGGTCTACACCTACATGGCGCGCGGCATGCTGAACGAAGCCGGGCTGTCGTTCAAAGACCTCAAGGCGGTGCGGCACGAAAAATACCCGCAGGCTGGACTGAGCGCACTGACCCTGGGCACCACCGATGCCACCGTGGTGCGCGCCGAGGAGTGGGCCTTGTGGGCCACGACCTACCCCGGCGTGGCCAAGGTGCTCGCCACATCGCGCCCCGTGCCCGGCGGCTTCAGCGCCGTGATGCGCAAGGACCTGCCCAGCGACGTGCGCAGCAAGTTGTCGCAGTGGCTCAGCACCGCATCGGCCAGTGCGGGCCTGGCACCCATTGGCCTGCGCCCCGAGGCACAGGAGTACCAGAAGGTGGCAGAGCTGGGGCTTTTCACCCCCAACGCCCTGCCCGGCGTGAAACGCATCACCGCCAAGGACGCGCAGCAGCTGCAGGCCCAGGGCGCCCTGGTGGTGGACACGCGCACCGAGAAGGAATACCGCACCAAGCGCATACGCGGGGCGGTGTGGGCGGCCTATGGCGAGAAAAGCCTCAAGGACGTGGCCTTCAATGCGGAGCAGGATGACTTCAAGGCCCTGGAGTCGCTGGACCGCACCAAGCCGCTGATTTTTTCGTGCAACGGAGCGGAGTGCTGGAAGTCGTACAAAGCCGCCCGGGTGGCCGCCGACAAGGGCTTTGCCAACGTGTACTGGATGCGCGGCGGCCTGCCAGAGTGGGATGCCGAAGGGCTGCCGACCGAAGGGGGCTGAAGCGCGCAGCGGCCCGCCAGCGCAGCGCCACCGGGCCGATGGCGCACCTCAAGCGTCAGTAAACACCGTGAGCACGCCGGTGTAGCCGTACAGGTGGTGGTGCGCGATTTCACCGCCGGCAAAAAAACCAACCAAGGGCACATCGCCCAGTGCATGGCGCACGATGTGCAGCTCGGCACTGGGGCCACCAAAGTGCGGGCCGCCCCGGCCAGAGCAGCTCACGTAAATGGCGCCCCGGATGGTGCGCCCCGCCAGCGGCGGCGTGTCTGCCAGGCCATTGGTACCGGGCGCTGGGGCCGCCGTGCCAGCGGCATCAGCGGTGCGGGCCCCACCCTCTGCCAGCGGCGCGTGCTCCAGTTCCTCGGGCGATAGTTCTTCGCGGATTTCGGCGCAGATGCGCATCAAATCGGCCCGCGCCGCCGCCACATTGCGCTGGCAAAACGCCAGGTGCATGCCGGGCAGCACCGGCTCGGCCAGGGCCACGCCACGGCGGGCGCCGTCCAGCCCCACGATATGGCGCACCCGCGTGTCGGTGCCAAAGTGGCCGGTGCGCTGGCGCCCCATGGGCTGGGTGCCCGCATCGACCAGCCCGGCCAGCGTAGCGCGCACCCGCCGCAGCGCGGGCTGGGGGTCACCACCGTCCAGCGTCACTTGCAGAGTGTCCAGCAGCACGTCCAGCGCGGGTTCGTGGTCCAGCTCCAGCACCACGTTGTCGTTGGCTGCAGTGATGGTGCGAAGGGCCCCCACGGGCTGGCAGCCTTGGGTCACGCGCGAGAGCAAGGGCACGCGGGGGCCAAAGGCCACGCCCGACAGGCCGCCATCAAACACCCCGCTGGCAGCGCCCTGCCCGGCCAGGTTGCCGTTGCCCGCCACAGCAAACTGCACGCTGGCCGCACGGCTGGCACTCAAGCCTCCAAAGAGGTAACCCGTCTCGGTACGGCCCGCCATTTCGTGCAGCAGCTCGGCCAGCTCGGGCGTGTGCCCGTCGGCGTGCACCAGCGCCGTCTGGGCCACAAAGCCGCTGGCCGGGTGGCGCGGCAGCGGCGCCACGCCAGAGAACACGCGGTATTGGTCTGCAGGCACATCGAGCAGCATGACCGACAGCGCGGGCTCGTCAAAATACTCGGCGTTGTTGGCCGACACGCCCACGCCCACGGTGCCGCTCCAGTCGGTCACCTCGGGCAGCTCGCTGGCCAGGTAGTCGAGCAGTTCACGCGAGTCGTTGGCGTAATGGTCGGTGATGTACAGCAGCCCCAGGGTGGGCGCGGCGGCATACATGGGCAGCGCCATTTGCGCACGCAGCTGCGCCAGCACCAGCGCTGCCGCCATGCGCCACTGGGGATGGGTGGCGTGGCCTGTAGGAAAGAGGGTCATAGTGCAACGACTTTAGCGCGCCAGCGGCGTCTGCGCCCAGGCGCTGGGCTTGACCACGCGCTGCTCGGGAGTTCAGCCCCGGCCGCGAGCAGCCTTTTTGGCGGCGGCTGGCTTTTTGGCGGCAGGTTTTTTCGCCGCCACTTTGGGGCTGGCCGCAGGGGCGCGGCGGGCGGGCTTGGCGACGGCCTTGGGGGCGGTGGCGGTCCTGGCCGGTGCTTTCTTGGCCGGGGCTTTTTTGGCAGATGCCGCCTTGGCCGGTGCCTGCGCCGCACGGGCCGCTTCTTGCAGGCTGTGCACACCCTGCGCGGCCAGGTGGCTGGCCATGTCGGTGGCTTTTTTCAGCGCGTCTTTGGCAAAGTGCTGGGTGCTGTCGAGGGTGCTGCTGTGCTGGGCCGCGTCCTTGAGGGCGTGGGAGGCGATCTCCTGAAACTGGGTGGTCAGCGCGCTCCACCAGTGCAAGGGGTCCACTACGCCGGGCTTGGGGGCGTCGGGCTCTGCGGCGGCCTCTGCCGTGGGGCTGGGGGCTGCGGGCGGTGGTGGGGGCGCGGGGGGTGTCGGTGCCGGGGCAGGCTCTGGCGCGGCAGGCTGCGGGGCTGGGCTGGCGGCCGCACGGGCTGCGCCGCTGAAGGTCTCGGCCGCTTTTTGCATGCCCTGCATCACCGAATCAGCCCCCTGGAACTTGAACGCATTGGCCACGTCGCCCATGCTCATGTTCATGCCCTGCAAGGTGGCCAGCGTCATCTTCTGCACTTCCAGTGCCTGGATGGTGGCGGTGAGTGCGCGGCTGTTTTGCTCCAGCCAGAACTGCACGGCTTTGAGTTCGTCAATGCGCTTTTCCAGTTCTTCCACGCTGAGGGTGGGGGCCACCCAGTTGGAGAGCTGGGGCATTTGTGGAATGCCGCTGGACGCGCCTTTGGCGAGGCTTTGCAGGAAGTCAAAGCCGGGGACAAATTTGCCAAAACCAAAGTGTGAGGTATCGCTCATGGCCGCTGCGCTTTCTGGTGGAGGATGCTCGGCAGCTTACTCCACCAGGCGGCACATGGCGATGCGTGCCGACCCCAGATTGCGGGGCCGGGTGCAAGGGCGCTCAGTGCTTGTGGGCTCCGTGCTGGTGGTCTGCCGCTGCGGGCGCCGCCGCAGCGCCGGGGGCCGTGGTGGCCACGGGCAGGTTCAGCTCCTGCTTGCTTTCGGTGCCCTTGGCGTCCTTGAAGGTGAGCGTGACGGGCACGGTGGTGTCTTTGGCCAGCGGGGCCTTCAGGTCCAGCAGCATGATGTGGTAGCCGCCGGGCTTGAGTTCGACGGTTTTGCCAGCGGGCAAATCCAGCACCGGCAGGGCCCGCATCTTCATCACGTCGCCGTCCATCTTCATCTCGTGCACCTCGGCCACACCAGCGGCGGGGGACGAGGCACCCACCAGCTTGGCGCCTTCGGGGGCCGTGAGCTTCATGAACGCGCCGGTGCCTTTTTGGCCCTGCACGGTGGCACGGGCCCAGGCCCCTTCGACTTTGACGCTGGCGGTTTGGGCAAAAGCAGTGCCGGTCAAGGCAACGGCGCTCAACAGGCAGGCCAGGGCCACAGTGGTACGGATCAAAGACATGGAATCACTCCTAAAAAAACGAAAGACACAGAGACGATAGAAAACCAAGAGGGTGGTGCGGCCATCAATGCTGGTGGCCCGCGCCGCCCGCCTGGGGCAACACTTCCAGCAGTGCGGCTGGGGCCTTGAGGTCGTGCAGCTTCTGGCCTGCCTTGGGGACTTCAGTCCAGTCATTGCGGCCCTCTGCACACACCTGGCGTACGGGCCAGTAGATGGAACCGGCGTTGTCGGGCGTCTGGCCCACCAGCACAAATTCATCATAGTGGGCACTGGGCAGCGCGTCTTCGGCGGTCTTGGCTGTCCAGGTGATGCGTGTGGTGTCCTCCGTCACGCTGCGGCCATGGCTGGTGTAAGGCGTGGCCAGCTTGCTGCGCTGCACCTCCAGCGTCCACCCCGGCTTGGGCTGCGGGCGTGCGCCTTTGAAGCCTTCGGGAATGTCCACCACCAGCTGCCGCGTAGGCGATGCACCGCAGCCGTGGCCGACCTTAAAGGTAGCCTTGTAGCTGGCGCCCGCCGGGGCGACCTGGTATTCGAGCACCACATGGGCCGATGCCGTGCCAAACAGGGCTGTAGCGCTTATCAAGCAAGCGCAAGCAGCTATCTTTTTCATAGTATTCGCTTTCATATTTTGACCTTTTCGTTTCAACGGTTCATTGCCTTAAAAACTGACGCTCGCCAAGGCCAGTGCCACCGCGGAACCGGCTTTGCCGGGCCGCTGGAGGCGTCCCCCTGGGGGGATGCGGCGCAAGCCGCTCAGGGGGTTTACAGATCTACTTTCAACTCAGCCATGTAGCTGCGCTGCGGGTAGGGGTGGAAGTTCCAGAACTGGTAGTTGTTGAGGTTGTCAATGCCCACGGCGGCGCTGACCTGTTTGGTGATCTGGTAGCGCACGCGCACATCGGTGGTGAAGTAGCGGCTCGCGCCCTGGTAGGAAAAACCGTTGGGGTCACTGTTGTCGAGCGTGCTGTACTGCTTGCCGCTGTAGCGCGCGCCCAGGGTGTACGACCACTTGTCATCGGGCCGGTAGGTGGCCACCGCAGTGGCGCGCCACTCGGGGATGCGGGGCTGCCATTGGCCGACGCTGGCCGGGAACTTGTCGTTGCGCGTGATCTTGGAATCCGTCCAGGTCAGGCTGCTGCCCAGCTCCAGCCCGCGCGCAAAGACGTTGGCGGCCTGGTACGACAGCTCAATGCCCTTGGTACGGATGGCATCCACGTTCTGCACGTTGGTCACGTTGGGTGTGACGAGCACATTGGTTTGCGAGTACAGCGCGTCCTTGGTGCGCTCAAAAAACGCGGTCAGGCGCAGCAGGCCATTGCCCATGTCCCGCTCGGCGGTCAGCTCGGTGGTCCAGCTCTTCTCGGGTTTCAGATTGGGGTCGTTGTTGATGAGCGTGCCGCTGCCGTTGATGCCGCCCTGGTACAGCTCGGCCACGGTGGGCATGCGCACGGCGCGGCCGGTGGAGGCCTTGAGCACCCACAGGTCATTGGCCTGGTAGGCCACGGCAGCCTTCGGCGACACATAGGTCTCGCTGCGCTCGGGGTGGCTCAGCGTGGTGGTGGCGTTGCCGGTCTGGCCATTGCTGGCGCTCCAGCGCTCGGCGCGGGCGCCCAGCACGACCTTCCACCGTGGCGCGATTTTCCACGTGTCTTGTGCCCACAGGCCAATGAGCTGCGTGTCGCCGGTGAAGGCCTGGTTGCGGGCGCCTGCATCACCGCTGATCCAGTTCGTCGTAGCGTTTTCGATAGTGCGCAGCTGGTAGCTGTCGCGCTGCAGGCCAAAGTCCACGATGTGCGTGCCCTGCAGCCCATCGGGCCTCCAGGTGCCCTTGGCGGCCAGCGTGTTCCAGCCCGTGCCCTTGCTGTTGACGATGCGCCCTGCCCCGCCGTTCAGCGCGGCAGGCAGCGCCACGGTAGCGGCGCGCAGGGTGTCGGTCTGGTAGTCGTACAGGCTGGCGGCCACCTCCCAATCAAACACGCCCTGTGTGCGGCTCTTGACCGACAAACCGTGCATGAAATGCGTGAGGTCTTCGTTGGACACATTGAAGTCCGTGGGCGCGAGCGCAAACGAGCGGCCATTGATGTTGACCGTGCCGCTGTAGACCGCATTGCCATTGGCATCGCGCAGGTAGCTGGTGGGCCGCCCCTCGGATGCGTTGTGCCACCAGCCGAAGGTGTAGGCGGCGCGCACGGTGGACGAGAAGTCGTAAGCGATCTTGGCCTTGATGTGGTCTTGCTGCGTGTGGTACTGGGTGGCCGTGCCCAGCAGGTACCAGGGCTGGTTGCTGCGGTTGTTGCCCAGCACTGCGCCCGTCACGGGTGTGCCTGCGCTGCCAACGGTGCCTGCAGACACCAGGCGCGTGGGGAAGGTAAGCGGCTGGCCTTCGCTGTCGGTTTGGTTGAAGTTCAGGAACCACGACCAGTCGCCATTTTTGTTGCCCACCGAGGTACTGACCTGCTTGCCGCCGTAGGTGCCGTTGGTGCCGTTGGTGTTGTACAGGTCAAAAGGCTGGTGCTGATAGCTGACCTGCCCGTGGGCCTCGAACTTTGTCGGCATGCGCGTGACGTAGTCCACCACCGCGCCCACCGAGTTGCCTGCGTAGGCGGCCGAAAACGGGCCGTAGAGCACGTCCACGCGCTCAATTTCTTCTGGCGTGACCAGCATCCAGCGTGGCGCGTTGGTGGGGCCGTTGCCCAGGTAGTTGCTCAGCAAAATGCCATCGGCAAACACCATGGACCGCGCCGGGTTGCCCGTGCCCGAGGCGCGGGTGGACAGCACGGCGTGGTTGTAGTCGCCGATGTAGCGCTTACGCACCAGCAGACTGGGCAGGTACTTGAGGGCGTCTTCGCTGTCGGTGGCGTTGATCGAATGCTCGATCTGCTCGCGCGTCACGCCCTCGATGGTGGTGGGGATCTGCGTGGGCAGCGAGGTGGGCTGCCCGCCGGTGATGGTGACCACGCCCAGTTCCTTGACGGGGGCATGGCTGCTGCCGGCGCTGTCAACGGTCTGGGCAAATGCGGGCACGGCCACGGTGACCGTGAAGGCAAGGACGAGGGGAAAGGCACTGGCCACGGCCAGCGCCATGCGGCTTTTGCGCATGGGAACTCCTGATAACAAGCCAAATAGGCCGCCAGTGCTTATCAATCAAGCGCAAGCAGCTATCAAACAAATAGCAAATCAGGAGAACGCAGGGGGCCCGCGCGGCGGCAGCGGCGCGGCGGTGCGCGCAGCAATGTGCGCGGCAGGAATGGGGCGCAACGCATGCGCCAGGGGATGGACCACAGGCAGCTGGGCCTGCGCGGTGGGCGGCGGTGCGCCGACATGCGCGCACAGGGGGCAGTCCAGCGTGTGGCTGGGCATTTCCTTGGCGCCATCGTCGGTTTTGATCAGCATCTTGATCGCGCCCGAACCCGAGCAGATCAACTCCATCGCCTGAGGGTTGACCAGCGGCGACGCCACCGCAACGCCGATCGACAAAACAAACCACGCCAGCACAAGGCGGGCGAGCCAGCGGAGGCTGCGAATGGTTTGCATAACGCGCATTGTAGAAGCGCATCCCGCAAAACCCTTGATCAGCGTCATGCGATGGCTTCACCACGTGGCTGGCACGCCAGCCATCGCACAGCCAGGTGCGGGCCTGCTCAGAGCTTGACCTCTGTCAACGCATCGCGCATCAGACCAGCGCACCATGAAAGCGTTCAGAGCAGCAAAGAAAGCTCGACAAAGCGGTTCTGGCGACGCGCCGCGTCACAGGCAGTACGGTATGTGCGACAAGACGCAGCAACAACGCCGAAAGAGTTTTGTGAGCCGTTCCCCATCACTTGCAGGAGTTGACCGCATGGACAAGACACAAGCCACTTCGTACCGCCAACAACTGCTGGAACAGCAAGCGGGCATTCAAGCCCAGTTGGCCCAGCAACGCGGCGAGGCCACGGGCCGGGTAGAGGCCGCTGCTGAGCATTTCACGCACGCAGAAGACTCCCGAGCCCAGGTCGCATCAGAGCGCACGCTGGAATTTGCCCTGGAAGACCGCGAGGCAGAGCACCTCAATGCCATCGCCACCGCCCTTGCCCGCATCGACGCAGGCACCTATGGCGAGTGTGCCGACTGCGGCCAGGACATTGCCGCCGCCCGCCTCAAAGCCACCCCAGAGGTTGCGCGCTGCGTGCACTGTCAGGAGGCCATTGAGGCCCACCACAGGCCGGGCCACTAGGCCGCAGCACACCCACCGCACAGGCGTTATTCGATCACCCGTTTCCCTTTTTTCTTCACTTCAAGAAAGTAGACCCATGAGCACTTTTCACGCTGTTGTCTGGATGGACCATTCCGAAGCCCATGTCGTCATGTTTGACCGCGAACATGTGCAAGCACAACGCATCAAGTCCCGCAGCCACCACAAGCACCAGGGCAAGGGCGATGACGCGAGCGCCTTCTTTACCGATGTGGCGCAGGCCCTACACGGCTCGCACGAAGTGCTGCTTTGCGGCCCCGGCTTGGCGCGCAACCAGTTCCGCGACTGGTGCAGCAAACACAGCGCCGCCGTAGCGGCCTCCGTGGTCGATTCAGTGGCTGCAGACCACCCCAGCGACGCCCAACTGGTCGCCATGGCGCGCCAGTATTTCAAGAAGTTTGACAACATGGCGGCGGACCCGTCCATGGCCTGATTCGACCCCAAGCCAAGGGCGACCACGGCTGCGCAAAGCCTGGGGCAATCCCAGGCCTTCTTTTCTGAGCCACCGCAACGGCGACGCGACCTTCGCGCGCCTCTACTCAGGGCTTTGCGCTCAGCGGCGAGGGGCCAGCGGCAAGGCCCCCAAGGCAAACACCGAATTGGGAATTTGCAACCGCGCCATCAAAGGGCGGGCCACCGGGGCAATCCCAGAGGTTTTCCGCAAGGTCTTGGCCTCAGGCTCAGGGGCAGTCACCACGCCCTGCGCTTGCGCTTGCTCCATCAGGTCCTTGAGCGAGACCGATTGCAGATATTCCAGCACGCGGGCATTGAAAGACACCCACAGCTCGCCAGTCATGGCCTTGAGCTGTGCCACCTGGGGGGCGGTCAGGGGCTGGTAGTCGTCCACGTCCATGTTCTCCACCGCCAGAATGATCTCGGCCACGGCAATCTGCTCAGCACGGCGCGCCAGGGCGTAGCCGCCGCCTGGACCACGGGTGCTTTCCACCAGGCCGGCACGGCGCAACGCGCTGAACAATTGCTCCAGGTACGACAGCGACGTGCCTTGACGCTGGCTGATCGTCGTCAGCGACACCGGCTTCATCCTCTGATGCAAAGCCAGATCCGTCATGGCCGATACAGCGACTTTTCCTCGGGTCGTAATACGCATGGCAACTCCTTGTGAACACCCATCTGTGAAACGACTGGCAAGGCTCTCATCGCCTTGCCAGAAACCCACTGTAGTGCGTTCAACACTTCGCGTATATTCGTTTTATTGATAAAAACACTTCGATTTTTGCGATCAATAAGGCAGCACCATGAACTTCAAACACCTCCGATACTTCTGGACAGCCGCCAAGGCCGGTGGCGTCATGCGCGCCGGAGAACAACTGCACACCACCCCCCAAACACTGTCCGGGCAGATCAATCAACTGGAAGAGTGGCTGGGGCATGAGCTGTTTCGCAAGCGGGGCCGGGGCGTGGAGCTGACCAACGAGGGGCGCATTGCCTTGGGCTACGCAGAACAGATATTTGCGCTGAGCGATGAGTTGGAAAAATCCATTCGCCTGCCTCGGGGGCACTCCAAACCTCTGGAGTTCAAGGTGGGGGTGGCAGATTCGGTCGCCAAATCCGTCGCCTACCACCTGCTGGAGCCCGCGCTCGGCATGAAGGAGCAGGTGCACATGACCTGCCACGAGGGCAAATTCCCCGAGCTGCTCGCCCAACTCAGCATTCACCGGCTGGACCTGCTGCTGGCCGATGAGCCCGCCTCCAAGAAAATCGGCGTCAAGGCCTTCAACCATGCGCTCGGATCGTCCAGCATGAGCTTCTTCTGCGCACCAGCACTCAAAAACGAGCTGCAGGGGCCATTTCCACAGTGTCTGCACGGCGCCCCCATGCTCATCCAGGGGCCGCAATCTTCAGTGCGGCAGCAGTTGGATCACTGGCTGAACAAGCACCACCTGCAGCCACGAATCGTGGGCGAGTTTGACGATAGCGCGCTCATGAATGCTTTTGGGCGGGAAGGACGGGGCATCTTCACGTCACCCACGGTGCTGGAACAAGAGACCCAGACCCAATTTGGCGTGGAAGCCATTGGCCGCTCCAGCGAATTGGTGGAGGAGTTTTTTGCGATTTCTGTGGAGCGCCGCATCAGCCACCCCTGCGTCGTAGCCATCACGGAGTCCGCCAGATCAGACCTGTTTGGTCACTGAACGCAGGCAACTACTCCATTGCTCAGAGGACGGCACTCCGAAAGTGCCGCACTGACGCGAGTCCTGGCGCCCCATTCAAAGCCCCGCAAAGGACGGCTCGGGAGACCGCTCAGCAGCACGCTTGGGCTGCGGCACACTGACTCTCTAAACTGCGATAGCAACCCATAGAAAGAGGCGCACGGCCGACGCCTTTACAAACGGGCAAAAAAAAGCCCTCCAAAAGAGGGCTTTTTGATACGGCTTGCGCCATGTTTGGTTGCGCGAGAAGGATTTGAACCTCCGACCTTTGGGTTATGAGCCCAACGAGCTACCAGACTGCTCCATCGCGCGGTAGATTTAAATTATACCCTATTATTCGGCTGCTGCCGAAGAATTTTCAGTTTCTGCAGCGCGATCCACCAACTCAACCAGGGCCATAGGCGCATTGTCACCCACGCGGAAGCCCATCTTCAGAATGCGTGTGTAGCCACCGGGACGCGCGTTGAAGCGGGGGCCCAGGTCGTTGAACAGCTTGGTAACACTGTCACGGTCGCGCAGGCGATTGAAGGCCAGGCGGCGGTTGGCAACGGTGTCAACCTTGGCCAGGGTGATCATGGGCTCGATCACGCGGCGCAGTTCCTTGGCCTTAGGCACCGTGGTCTTGATGGCCTCGTGCTCGATGATCGAGTTCATCATGTTTTGCAGCATCGCAAGGCGGTGCGAGCTGGTGCGATTGAGTTTGCGAAGGCCGTGTCCGTGGCGCATGGTGCTTTCCTTTTTACTTTGATTAAATCAGGCAGCCGTATCAGGTACTGCCCAATGCACTGTTCCCGAAAAGGGGAACCCGAAATTATAACTTAACGCTTGTCCAGGCCAGCTGGTGGCCAGTTTTCAAGCTTCATGCCCAAAGTGAGGCCACGGGAAGCCAAAACTTCCTTGATCTCATTGAGCGATTTGCGACCCAGATTAGGCGTCTTGAGCAACTCGTTCTCGGTGCGCTGAATCAGGTCACCGATGTAATAGATGTTCTCAGCCTTCAGGCAGTTGGCGGAACGCACGGTCAATTCCAGCTCGTCCACAGGGCGCAGCAGGATAGGATCGAACGTAGCACCACCGCGTGGGCCCGAAGGTGTTTCAAAAGCGGTCAACTCGCCGCCTTCCAACTGTGCAAACACTGCCAGTTGTTCCACCAAAATCTTGGCAGATGCTCGCACTGCATCTTCCGCAGTGATGGCGCCGTTGGTTTCAATTTCAACCACCAGCTTGTCTAGATCAGTACGCTGCTCGACACGAGCGCTTTCTACGGTGTAGCTGACGCGCTTGACTGGAGAGAAAGACGCATCCAGAACAATGCGACCGATGGATTTGGTTGCTTCGTCGGCATAACGACGCATGCTGCCGGGCACATAACCACGGCCCTTTTCCACCTTGATCTGCATGTCCAGCTTGCCGCCTTGCGACAGGTGTGCAATCACATGATCAGGGTTGACGATTTCCACGTCATGGGGCGTCTGAATGTCACGGGCAGTCACCACGCCTTCACCATCCTTGCGCAGGCTCAGTGTGACTTCATCGCGGTTGTGGAGCTTGAAGACCACGCCCTTCAGGTTCAAGAGAATGTTCACCACATCTTCTTGCACACCGTCAATCGACGAGTACTCGTGAAGCACGCCAGCAATGGTCACTTCAGTCGCTGCGTAACCCACCATAGACGAAAGCAGAACGCGTCGAATGGCATTGCCCAGCGTATGGCCATAGCCACGCTCGAACGGCTCCAAAGCCACCTTGGCACGATTGTGGCCAAGCTGCTCAACATTGATCGCCTTGGGTTTCAGCAAATTGGTTTGCATTCAGACTTCCTCTCAATACCCCCAGCTCGTTACACCGGTAAGGCTGGTGAAGCGCCTAAACCGCGATGCCTCGCGGTTTAGGAACGGTTTACTCGAAAAATTAGTTCGAGTGATTAGCGCGAGTACAACTCAACGATCAGCGATTCGTTGATGTCTGCACCGAACTCATCACGATCAGGCACCTTCTTGAAGACGCCTTCTGCCTTGTCGGCATTCACATCGACCCACGCTGGCATGCCTACTTGGGCGGCCAGTTGCAGAGCTTCAGTGATACGGGATTGCTTCTTGGATTTTTCACGCACAGCAACCACATCACCCACCTTCACAAGGTACGAAGGGATGTTGACCGATTGGCCGTTCACCGTGATCGCCTTGTGCGACACCAGCTGACGGGCTTCTGCACGCGTGGAGCCGAAGCCCATGCGGTACACGACGTTGTCCAGACGGGACTCCAACAGGAACAACAGGTTCGCGCCAGTGTTGCCCTTCTTGCCGTCAGCAGCTTCAAAGTAGCGGCGGAATTGCTTTTCCAGAATGCCGTACATGCGCTTGACTTTTTGCTTTTCGCGCAGTTGCAGACCGTAGTCGGAAGTACGGGCACCGGAAGTGCGGCCGTGCTGACCAGGCTTGGAGTCGAACTTGGACTTGTCAGCGATCGAACGACGAGCGCTCTTCAGGAACAGGTCCGTGCCTTCACGGCGAGAGAGTTTGGCCTTGGGGCCGAGGTAACGTGCCACTTGAGCTTCCTTTTATGTCATCTACCGCAAACCATTGCGGGAGCCACCTGGAGCGCTTTCGCGTCTACAGGTGGCGGTGGGCTTGGGAAAATTAGATACGGCGGCGCTTTTGAGGGCGGCAGCCATTGTGCGGCACAGGCGTCACATCGGAAATCGATGTGATGCGAATACCCAGGGCGCCCAGAGCGCGCACAGAAGATTCACGACCAGGACCAGGACCCTTGATTTCAACATCCAGGTTCTTGATGCCTTGGTCAATGGCTGCACGACCTGCCACTTCGGAAGCTACCTGGGCAGCAAACGGAGTGGACTTGCGGGAGCCCTTGAAACCTTGACCACCAGACGAAGCCCAAGACAATGCATTGCCTTGGCGATCGGTGATGGTGATGATCGTGTTGTTGAAGGATGCATGCACGTGAGCGATGCCATCCGAAACGTTCTTACGAACCTTCTTGCGAACGCGTTGAGCTGCGTTATTGGCAGGAGACTTAGCCATAATGATCTTTCAATCTCTTTATTTCTTCAGTGCAGCTGCACCCTTGCGCGGACCCTTGCGAGTACGGGCGTTGGTACGCGTACGCTGACCACGCATCGGCAAACCACGACGATGGCGGAAACCACGGTAGCAGCCAATGTCCATCAAGCGCTTGATGTTCATGGTGGTTTCGCGGCGCAGATCACCTTCAATGGTGAACTGCTCGATTTGCTCGCGAATTTTTTCCAGGTCGCCGTCCGTCAGATCTTTGATCTTCTTGGAGTAAGCGATGCCAGTTGCTTCGCAAATCTTGCGAGCGCGGGTGCGACCAATACCAAAAATGGAGGTCAGACCGATTTCCGCATGCTTGTGGGGCGGAATATTGATGCCAGCGATACGTGCCATATGCGTCCTCTAATACTTTCCAATCAACCCTGGCGCTGCTTGTGACGCAGATCCGTGCAGATCACGCGCACCACACCTTTGCGGCGGATGATCTTGCAGTTGCGGCAGATTTTTTTGACCGAAGCCGAAACTCTCATTGCATTCTCCTAAAACTTTTCCATCCGTCCCGGCTATTCTGCACGGAACACAATGCGTGCCCGCGAAAATTCGTGGGGCGCTCACTTAACTTATTCGTGCCAATCAATGACCACTTGGTAGTGGTCATTGCAGCACCTTAACCACCACTGCCACCCTTGAAGTTTGCCTTCTTGAGCAGAGACTCGTACTGCTGCGACATCATGTAGTTTTGAACCTGGGCCATGAAGTCCATGGTCACCACCACAATGATCAACAGAGAAGTACCGCCGAAATAAAACGGCACGTTGTACTTGAGAATCAAAAACTCCGGCAGCAAACACACAAAGGTGATGTAGACGGCACCGGCAAGAGTCAAGCGAACGAGAATCTTGTCAATGTAGCGGGCAGTCTGCTCACCAGGGCGAATGCCAGGAATAAAGGCACCGCTCTTTTTCAGGTTGTCTGCAGTTTCACGGCTGTTGAAAACCAGCGCTGTGTAAAAGAAGCAGAAGAAAACAATGGCAGCGGCGTAGAACATCACATAGATGGGCTGACCAGGGGTCAGAGCACCAGAGATATCCTTCAACCAGCGCATTGAATCACCAGCACTGAACCAGTTCACCACTGTCGCAGGCAACAGAATGATCGACGATGCAAAGATCGGCGGAATCACACCAGCCATGTTCAACTTCAGGGGCAAATGCGAAGCCTGACCACCGTAAACCTTGTTTCCAACCTGACGGCGGGCATAGTTCACGAGGATCTTGCGCTGCCCTCGTTCAACGAACACAACAAAGTATGTTACCAGACCAACCACCAACACGATAAAAATCGCAGCAGGGGCGGACATTGCACCAGTACCAACCAGTTCCAGCAAACCACCGATAGAGCTGGGAAGCCCCGCAGCGATGCCAGCGAAGATCAGTATCGAGATACCGTTCCCCAAGCCACGCTCGGTAATTTGTTCACCCAACCACATCAAAAACATGGTGCCTGCAGTCAAACTGACCACCGCTGTCATGCGGAAACCAAAACCGGGGCTGAGAACCAGACCAGCAGAGCTTTCCAACGCCACAGCAATACCGAACGACTGAAACAGAGCCAGCCCCAAGGTACCCGCACGGGTGTATTGGGTGATTTTCCGGCGGCCCGCTTCGCCTTCCTTCTTCAATTGCTCAAAGGTGGGAATGACGTAGGTCATCAGCTGCAGGATGATCGATGCCGAAATGTACGGCATGATCCCCAGAGCGAAGACCGTGAAACGAGACAGAGCACCACCCGAGAACATGTTGAACAGGTTCAGGATGCCGCCCTGTTGTCCGCTGAACAATTGCTGAAGTTGGGCTGGATCGATGCCTGGCACAGGGATATGGGCCCCGATGCGATACACGACCAGCGCAAGCAACAGAAAAACCAGACGGCGACGGAGATCGCCGAACTTGCCGGTCTTTGCAATTTGAGCTGCGCTAGTTGCCACAGATGCCTTCCTTGAGGAACGCTATCAGGCTACAGAGCCACCAGCAGCTTCAATCGCTGCCTTGGCACCAGCCGTTGCGCCCACACCCGTCAGCTTGACAGCCTTGGTCAAAGAACCGCTCTTGATGACCTTGACCACCTTGGCCAGTTCACCGATCAGACCGGCTTGCTTCAGAGCCAAAACGTCGACTTCAGGCAGACCCAGTTGGTCCAGAGCAGACAGCGTGACTTCTGCGTTGAACTTCAGCAAATGGGACTTGAAACCGCGCTTGGGCAGACGGCGTTGCAAAGGCATTTGACCGCCTTCAAAACCCACTTTGTGGTAACCACCCGAACGGGACTTCTGACCTTTGTGACCACGGCCAGCGGTCTTGCCCAAACCGGAGCCGATGCCACGGCCTACACGGCGCTTGGCATGCTTGGCGCCGTCTGCGGGCTTGATGCTATTGAGTTCCATGATCGATCTCTCAGACGATTTTGACCAGATAGCTGATCTTGTTAATCATGCCGCGCACTTCGGGCGTGTCTTGCAATTCGCTGATGCTGTTCAGCTTGCGCAGACCCAGACCACGGACGGTGGCGCGGTGCGACTCTTTGGTGCCAATCGGGCTGCGCACCAGTTGAATCTTGACGGTTTGTTGCGTTGTCATATTCAGGCTCCGGTTCAGGCGAAGATGTCTTCGACTGTCTTGCCGCGCTTGGCTGCCACATTCGACGGGGTGGTCGAATTGACGAGCGCGTCAAACGTTGCACGAACCATGTTGTAAGGATTGGAAGAACCATGGCTCTTTGCCACGATATCCGTCACACCCAACACTTCGAAGACTGCGCGCATAGGACCGCCAGCAATGATGCCGGTACCCTTAGGAGCGGGAGCCATCATCACAACAGCGGCGCCATGGTGGCCAGTCACGTTGTGGAAAATGGTGCCGTTCTTCAGCGAAACCTTGACCATGTTGCGACGGGCCTCTTCCATCGCCTTTTGCACTGCAGCAGGCACTTCCTTGGACTTGCCCTTGCCCATGCCAACGCGGCCATCACCGTCGCCGACCACAGTCAGTGCAGCGAAGCCGAGAATACGGCCGCCCTTCACGACTTTGGTCACGCGATTCACCGCGATCATTTTTTCGCGCAGACCGTCGTCTTGACCTTCGCTCTGCACTTTGGGTTGAAATTTAGCCATTTTTTATTCCGCTCCGCTTAGAACTGCAGACCAGCTTCGCGGGCTGCATCGGCCAAAGCCTTGACGCGACCGTGATAAGCGAAACCTGCACGATCAAATGCAACCTTCTCAACGCCTGCTGCCTTCGCTTTTTCA
Source organism: Acidovorax sp. 1608163 (assembly GCF_003669015.1). NCBI lineage: Bacteria > Pseudomonadati > Pseudomonadota > Betaproteobacteria > Burkholderiales > Comamonadaceae > Acidovorax > Acidovorax sp. 1608163. The sequence continues at coordinate 482,180 of NZ_CP033069.1, read as the reverse complement.
GCGATGCGCTTGCCGATCAGTTGGGCTGCAGCGGCATTGCCACCCTTGCCCGAACCGCCCAAGGACTTGCGCACATCGGCTTCTGCCGTGGAAGCGCTGGCCAGCACTTGGCTGCCATCGCCGGAAATCACACTGGCGTAGATATGGAGGTTCGTACGATTCACAGTCAAACGGGCCACGCCTTGCTGGGCAATGCGGATGCGTGTTTGACGGGCACGACGAAGACGCTGCTCTTTCTTTGTCAACATGTTGCAGCTCCTTATTTCTTCTTGGTCTCTTTGATCGTGATCTTCTCATCCGCGTAGCGGATGCCCTTGCCCTTGTAAGGCTCGGGAGGACGAACAGCACGAATCTCAGCGGCGATTTGACCTACACGCTGACGGTCGGCACCCTTCACTACCACTTCGGTAGGGGTAGGTGTTGCGACAGTGATGCCAGCAGGCATTTCGAAATTGACGGGATGGGAATAACCCACAGCCAGGTTCAACTTGGAACCGGATGCAGCAGCTTTGTAACCCACACCAACCAAGCTCAGCTTCTTTTCGAAGCCTTTGCTCACGCCAACAACCATGTTGTTGACCAGCTGACGCAGCGTACCGCTCATGGCGTTGGCTTCACGCGAGTCATCCACAGGCTCGAAGCTCAACTTGCCATCATTGCTGGACACTTTGACCAACACGTTTTGTGCCAGTGTCAGTGCGCCACCAGAACCCTTGACGGAGATCTGGTCATCTTTGATCGACACATCCACACCAGCGGGGATGGTCACGGGCATTTTTCCTACTCGGGACATTTCAGTTACTCCTCAATGCCGCGGTTAGGCCACGTAGCACAGCACTTCGCCACCGACACCGGTAGCACGCGCTTTGCGATCAGTCATCACGCCCTTAGGAGTCGTGACGATTGCCACACCCAGACCGTTCATAACTTGTGGAATGGAATCACGGCCTTTGTAGACACGCAGACCAGGGCGGCTGACGCGCTCAATGCGCTCAATCACTGGACGGCCTGCGTAGTACTTCAGGGCGATTTCGAGTTCGGACTTGCCAGCTTCAGTTTTCACTTGGAAGCCGTCGATATAACCTTCGTCCTTCAGCACTTGGGCGATGGCAATCTTCACTTTGGAAGAAGGCACCAGAACCGTGGCCTTGGAGACCATCTGTGCATTACGGATGCGGGTCAGCAAGTCAGCGATGGGATCACTCATGCTCATGTTTAATCTCTCCTGCCTGCTTACCAGCTGGCTTTGGTGACACCAGGGATGTCGCCTGCAAAAGCCAGTTCACGGATCTTGGCGCGGGCCAGACCGAATTGACGGAAGGTACCGCGAGGGCGGCCGGTGATTTCGCAACGGTTGCGCTGACGCGTTGGGTTGGCGTTGCGTGGGAGCTTTTGCAAGCCCAGACGAGCAGCTTCACGCTCTTCGTCACTACGCTTGGCATCGCCAGCAATTGCCTTCAGTTCCGCATACTTGGTTGCGTACTTGGCAGCCAGTTTTTCGCGCTTCAGTTCGCGCTGGATCAAAGCTACTTTAGCCATGCTTCGCCTCAGTTCTTGAACGGGAAACGGAAACCAGCCAGAAGCGCCTTGGCTTCTTCGTCGGTCTTGGCCGTTGTGGTGATGCTGATGTTCAGGCCACGCAGAGCGTCAACCTTGTCGTACTCGATTTCAGGGAAAATGATCTGTTCCTTGACACCGATGTTGTAGTTGCCACGACCATCAAAGGCACGGCCAGAGATACCACGGAAGTCACGAACGCGGGGCAGTGCCACGGTCACGAAACGGTCCAGGAACTCATACATTTGCACGCCACGCAGCGTGACCATGCAACCAATCGCTTGGCCTTCGCGAATCTTGAAACCAGCGATAGCCTTCTTGGCTTTGGTCACCACAGGCTTTTGACCAGCAATCTTGGTCAGATCAGCCACGGCGTTGTCCATCACCTTCTTGTCCGACACGGCTTCGCTCACACCCATGTTCAGGGTGATTTTGGTCAGACGTGGAACCTGCATGGGCGAGGTGTAACCGAACTGCTTGGTCAGCTCGGGGGCGACTTTGTCGCGGTAAATTTCTTGCAGTCGTGCCATGTTTACCCCTTAGGCCGCCTTGATTTCAGCGCCGCTGGACTTGAACACGCGAATGCGCGAACCATCAGCCTGCACCTTGATACCCACGCGATCAGCCTTGCCGGTAGCCGCATTGAAGATGGCCACGTTGGACTGATGGATTGGCATAGCCTTTTCAACGATGCCGCCAGTTGTGCCCTTCATGGGGTTTGGCTTGGCGTGCTTCTTGACCAGGTTGATGCCGTCGATGACCACATAAGAGTCATCTTTGCGCAGCGACACTGTGCCGCGCTTGCCCTTGTCGCGCCCTGTCAGCACGATGACTTCGTCGCCTTTGCGAATCTTGTTCATGGCGCGTCCTTAGAGAACTTCAGGAGCCAGGGACACGATCTTCATGAACTTTTCGGTACGCAGCTCGCGCGTCACGGGTCCAAAGATGCGGGTGCCGATAGGCTCCAACTTTGCATTCAGCAACACCGCAGCGTTGCCATCGAATTTGACGAGCGAACCGTCGCCGCGACGAATACCCTTCGCCGTGCGAACCACCACTGCGCTGTAAACCTCGCCTTTTTTGACGCGGCCACGTGGAGCGGCTTCTTTGATGCTCACCTTGATGATGTCGCCAACGCTTGCATAGCGACGCTTAGAGCCACCCAGCACCTTAATGCAAAGGACGGACTTAGCGCCGGTGTTGTCGGCAACCTCTAACCGAGATTCTGTCTGGATCATTTCAATATTCCCAACTTGCACCAGAAGACAACAGCCCCAGAGAACTTCTCAAGGGCTGCAAATCAGCCAGTCAGTCTTGGGCCCGTCGTCCGCACCGCAAACCATTTGCAGCACTTCCCGCTGGGCAGAAACTTCACGCTTTAAACGCGAAGCCTTTGATTATTGCAAACCCAAAGCGCCAAGTCAAGCGCCTATCACATTTCTGGGCGCAAATATTGTGGTGCCAATGCCAAAAAAGCAGGCAACTGCGGGTCGCCACCCAACTCTTCTCGCAGGATCTCTGCAACGGCAGGGGCAACCTCCTGGGCCAGGCGGGCGTCCAGGAACAGCATGCGCGAGCGGCGCGCCAGCACGTCCTCGACGGTTCGGGCGTATTCAAAGCGTGCAGCAAACCGCACCATCGCCTCGGTCAATCCACCGCCCAAGGCGTTGGATGCCCCTGGTAAACCCGCCACTTGCGCAGCATCTGCCCCATAAGAATGCATGCCTGGCGCGTCGCTGATACGGTGGCGCACCGCCTCGGTCGGGGTACCCACCAGCGGCAGCTGGTTGGTCACACCCGCAGCCTTGGGCGGCAAAGCTCCAGTATCAAAGCACTTTTGCAGCACGTCTTCGGCCATGGCGCGATAGGTCGTCCACTTGCCGCCCGTCACGGTGACCAGGCCACTGCGGCTGGCCAGCACGGTGTGCTCCCGACTAATGCTCTTGGTGTTACCGCCGTCATCGTCCTGCGGCTTGACCAAGGGGCGCAACCCGACCCAGATGCTGCGAATGTCCTCGGGCTTGGGCGCGCGGGTCAGGTAGCGGGCAGACTCGTTCAGGATGAAGGCGACTTCTTCCTTGAACGGCAAAGGCTCGCGCACCACATCCTGGCGGGGGCTGTCTGTGGTGCCCAAAATGAGCTTGCCCAGCCACGGAACCGCAAAAAGCACCCGCCCGTCCGCCGTCTTGGGCACCATCAGTGCATGGTCTGACGGCAAAAATTCTTTGTCCACCACGATGTGAACGCCCTGGCTGGGCGCCACGATGGGCTTGACGGGCTTGCCAATGGCCTCCCCGTCCATTTGGCGCAGGCCATCCACCCACACACCCGTGGCATTCACCACGCAGCGCGCCTTGACCGTGAAAGCACGGCCAGATTCCACGTCTTCACACTCGAACCCAGCCACCCGCCCACCTTCATGGACCAACTTCTTGGCGGGGCAGTAGTTCACCAGCAGCGCTCCGCGGCTGGCAGCGGTGCGCGCCAGCGCCAGGGCCAGACGAGCGTCGTCAAATTGGCCATCCCAATACTTCACGCCGCCTTTGAGCCCGTCTTTGCGGGCCGTGGGCAGGCACTGCAAGGTGCGCTCGCGCCCCAGGAACTGCGTGGCACCCAGCCCGGCCTTGCCCGCCAGGGCGTCGTACATCATGAGGCCGATGCCGTAGAAGGGCGTCTCCCAAAAGCGGTAGGACGGCATCACAAACGGCAGGGGCTGCGCCAGGTGGGGCGCGTTGCTCAGCAGCGTGGTGCGCTCGTGCAGGGCCTCGCGCACCAGGGAGATATTGCCCTGCGCCAGGTAGCGCACGCCACCGTGCACCAGCTTGGTGGCCCGGGATGAGGTGCCCTTGGCGAAATCGTGCGAATCCACCAGCACCACACTGAAACCCCGCGCCGCCGCATCCAAGGCCACCCCCAGGCCCGTGGCGCCCCCGCCAATCACGGCCAGGTCATACAAGTGCGGCTGGGCCAAACGGTCCAGAAGTTCGGCACGCGGGGTGGGAAGGGGGGCTGAAACATTGGTCATGGGTGCTGATTGTCCATGGGAGGCCACAGTTTTTAAGGGTTAACCCTTGATTTTGTAACACCAGTGGAGGGCTTGGGTAACAAACCTTGCACCAGCTCCAGGCGGGCGCAAGGCCAAAGAGGCAACAAAAAAGACACAACCACCCTGGGGCTGCCCACCACCATCGCCCCAGGGAGGGCGGCAGGCACGGCACACCTTGCTGTGCCGTGCGCTGCCATCAAACTACCCGCGCATCAGCGCACCTTGCCGGCCTTCCAGGCGTCCAGCAGGGTTTGGTAGGCGATGGTTTCGCCCTTCGGCTTTTCGTTCGCCAGCTTCTTCCAGGGGGCTTGCTTGTCGCTCAGCCACTTGTTGGGGTCTTCCTTCTTGTTGAGCTTGGGCGCGCAGTGGGCCATGCCAGCGCGCTCCAGGCGGGCCATCACCTGGTCCATCTCGTCGGCCAGCGTGTCCATGGCGCCTTGCGGGGTCTTTTCACCCGTCACGGCCTGGGCTACGTTCTTCCACCACAGCTGGGCCAGCTTGGGGTAGTCGGGCACGTTGGTACCGGTGGGCGACCATGCCACGCGGGCGGGGCTGCGGTAGAACTCCACCAAACCGCCCAGCTTGGGCGCTGCATCGGTCATGGCCTTGGACTGGATGTCGCTCTCGCGGATCGGGGTCAGGCCCACCAGCGTCTTCTTGAGCGAGGTGGTCTTGGCCGTCACGAACTGGGCATAGAGCCAGGCAGCAGCGGTCTTGTTGGCGTCGTGGTCCTTGAAGAAGGTCCAGCTGCCCACGTCCTGGTAGCCGTTTTGCATGCCTTGCTTCCAATAGGGGCCGTTGGGGCCAGGGGCCATGCGCCACTTGGGTGTGCCGTCGGCGTTCACCACAGGCAGGCCGGGCTTGGTCATGTCGGCCGTGAAGGCGGTGTACCAGAAGATTTGCTGCGCGATCTGGCCCTGGGCGGGCACAGGGCCGGCCTCGCCGAAGGTCATGCCCGTGGCTTCCTTGGGCGCGTACTTCTTCATCCAGTCCACGTACTTGGTCAGAGCGTAGACGGCGGCTGGCGAGTTGGTCGCACCGCCACGGGATACAGAAGCACCCACCGGTGTGCATTTGTCGTCGGCCACGCGAATGCCCCACTCGTCGATGGGCAGGCCATTGGGCGCGCCGATGTCGGCGGTGCCGGCCATCGACAGCCAGGCATCGGTGAAGCGCCAGCCCAACGATGGGTCCTTCTTGCCGTAGTCCATGTGGCCGTAAATGGCCTTGCCGTCGATCTGCTTGACGTCGTTGGTGAAGAACTCGGCGATGTCTTCGTAGGCAGACCAGTTCAGTGGCACGCCCAGGTCATAGCCGTACTTGGCCTTGAACTTGTCCTTGATGTCCTTGCGCTCGAACAGGTCGGCGCGGAACCAGTACAGGTTGGCGAACTGCTGGTCGGGCAATTGGTACATCTTGCCGTCGGGCCCGGTGGTGAACTTGGTGCCGATGTAATCCTTGATGTCGATACCGGGGTTCGTCCACTCCTTGCCGGTGCCGCTCATGTAGTCGGTCAGGCTCATGATCTTGCCGTAGCGGTAGTGCGTACCGATCAGGTCCGAATCGGAGATCCAGCCGTCGTAAATCGACTTGCCCGACTGCATGGAGGTCTGCAGCTTCTCGACCACGTCGCCTTCCTGGATCAGGTCGTGCTTGACCTTGATGCCAGTGATTTCCTCGAACGCCTTGGCCAGCGTCTTGGATTCGTATTCATGGGTGGTGATGGTCTCAGACACCACCGAGATTTCCTTGACGCCCTTGCCCTGGAGCTTCTTGGCAGCGTCGATGAACCACTTCATCTCGGCCATCTGCTGGTCTTTGCTCAGCGTGGATGGCTGGAACTCACTGTCGATCCACTTCTTGGCTTCGGCCTCGCCGGCCCAGGCGGCTTGCCCCAGGGCCAGGGTGGCGGCGGCGAACGCGATCGCCGTGAACTGCATCTTCATTGTTGTCTCCTCAGATGGAACCCCCATGGTGGATGAACACCGGCCCTGGGGGGAATCGGGCCGGGGCTTGTCATCATCAAAAACAATAGCTGCTAGCGCTTGCTGCACCTATGCTTCAGATACTTTTTTATCTCAATCACTTACCAAATAAGCGCTGGCAGCTATCGTTTTGATACCGCACAGATGCCCAAGCGCCCATCACCCCTTGCGCATCACCAGCGCCAGCAGCGCCATCGACAGCACAAAGCTGATCCAGATGGACGGATCGCCATCCAAGCTGAACCACTGCGCCAGCTTGCCGCTGATGCCCACAAAAATCAGGTTCACATAGGCCGCCGACAGCAGCCCGATAAAAAGCCGATCACCGCGCGTGGTCTCCAGCGGCAAAAAGCCCTTGCGCATCGTTGTGGGCGATTTCACCTCCCACACCGCCATGCCGATCAGCATGAGCACGATGCAGATGAAGAACACCGCCACGGGCAACGTCCAAGCCATCCAGTCAAACATTTGAAGCATTCCTTTCCATTAGCGTGGCGTCAGATACCGCCAAAGCACATCCCTACTGGCACGCCCAAGGCCAGGGACGCCGAGCCAGGGCCGCCCCGCAGCGAGGGCGTCGTCCCCCTGGAGGGGGAAGGCGCCGCAGGCGACTCAGGGGGTGCATCACACCCGTCCCATCGCGAAACCCTTGGCGATGTAGTGGCGCACAAACCAGATCACGATCGCACCCGGCACGATGGTCAGCACACCCGCCGCCGCCAGCGTGGCCCAGTCCATGCCGCTGGCGCTCACCGTGCGCGTCATCGTGGCCACGATGGGCTTGGCGTTCACGCTGGTCAACGTGCGGGCCAGCAGCAGCTCCACCCAGCTGAACATGAAGCAGAAGAACGCCGCTACACCCACACCGGCCTTGATGAGCGGCAGGAAGATGGTGAGGAAAAAGCGCGGAAAGCTGTAGCCATCGATGTAGGCCGTCTCGTCGATCTCGCGCGGAATGCCACTCATGAAGCCTTCCAAAATCCACACCGCCAGCGGCACGCTGAACAAAAGATGCGCCAGCGCCACGGCAATGTGCGTGTCCATCAGCCCCACGGTGGTGTAGAGCTGAAAGAACGGCAGCAAAAACACGGCCGGCGGCGTCATGCGGTTTGTGAGCAGCCAGAAGAACACATGCTTGTCACCCAGGAAGCTGTAGCGCGAGAACGCATAGGCCGCTGGCAGCGCCACGGTGAGCGTGATCACCATGTTGATGCTGACGTAGATCAGGCTGTTGATGTAGCCCGAATACCAGCTCTCATCGGTGAAGATGGTCTTGTAGTTGTCCCACGTAAAGTGCTGCGGAAAAAAGGAGAACGTCGAAAGAATTTCGGCATTCGTCTTGAAGCTCATGTTCACCATCCAGTAGATGGGCAACAGCGCAAACAGCAGGTACGCGATCAGGAACAGCGTGCGTTTTTGGAAGCGTTTTTCATGCATGGCCAGCCCCTTCGTCGCTGACGGTGCCCACCCGCTGCATCCAGTTGTAGAGGATGAAGCACAGCAGCAAGATGATGAAGAAATAGATCAGCGAGAACGCTGCGGCAGGGCCCAGGTCGAACTGGCCCACGGCCTTGGTCGTGAGGTACTGCGACAGGAACGTGGTCGCATTGCCCGGCCCGCCACCGGTGAGCACAAAGGGCTCGGTGTAGATCATGAAGCTGTCCATGAAGCGCAGCAGCACCGCAATCATCAGCACGCCGCGCATCTTGGGCAGCTGGATGTAGCGGAACACCGCCAGCTTGCTGGCGCCATCGATGCGGGCTGCCTGGTAGTACGCATCGGGGATGGAGCGCAGCCCGGCAAAGGCCAGCAGCGCCACCAGTGGTGTCCAGTGCCACACATCCATCAGCAGCACCGTGAGCCAGGCCTGCGTGGCGTTGCCGGTGTAGCTGTATTCAATGCCCATCTCCTGCAGCATGCGGCCCATCAGGCCAATGTCGGCCCGGCCATAAATCTGCCAGATGGTGCCCACCACGTTCCACGGAATCAGCAGCGACAGCGCCACCACCACCAGCACGGCGGACGACTTCCAGCCCTGCGCGGGCATGGACAGCGCCAGCAGAATGCCCAGCGGAATCTCCACCGCCAGCACGGCCAGCGAGAAGGTGATCTGCCGCCACAGGGCCGAGTGCAACTCCTCGTCGCGCATCACGGCGGCAAACCACTCGGTGCCCACAAAAACGCGGCGCTCGGGGCTGATGATGTCTTGCACCGAATAGTTCACCACCGTCATCAACGGCAAGATGGCCGAGAAGGCCACGCAGAGGATGACCGGCAGGATCAGGAACCAGGCCTTCTGGTTCACGGGTTTGGTGGTTGCGCTCATGCCAGCAACTCCTCATTCTTGTAAAAGCAGGTGTGCTCACCCAGCACCTGCAGCCACACCGTATCGCCTGCCGAGGGCAGCCGCGTCTCGGGGCTGAAGCGAGCCTTGAGCGTGTGCTCGCCCACCTTCGCGGTCAGCATCAGGTAGGTGCCGATGTCCTGCACCTGCGCCACGCTGCAGGCCAATGCGCCGGGCTGCTGCGCAGCGGCCAGCGCCAGGTATTCGGGGCGAATGCCGACCTGCAGCGAACCAGCGGGCAGCGCGCGCCCCGCGGGGGCCGCCAGGCGATGGCCCGCTACGGTCAGCTCGGCACCTTCCGACTGCGCAGGCAAAAAGTTCATGCCCGGCGAGCCAATGAAGTGCCCCACAAACACGTGCTGGGGCCGCTCAAACAGCGCATCGGCCGATCCCACCTGCACCGCACGGCCCCGCGTCATCACCACCACCTGGTCGGCAAAGGTCAGCGCCTCCACCTGGTCGTGCGTCACGTAGATCAGCGTGAGCTTGAGTTCATGGTGGATCTGCTTGAGCTTGCGACGCAGCTGCCACTTGAGGTGCGGGTCGATCACCGTGAGCGGCTCGTCAAACAGCACCGCCGCCACGTCCGATCGCACCAGGCCACGGCCCAGCGATATTTTTTGCTTCTGGTCGGCCGACAGGCCCGCTGCGCGCATGTTGAGCTGGTGGCTCATCTCCAGCATCTCGGCAATCGCGCCCACGCGCTCTTTGATCTGGGCTTCGGGCACCTTGCGGTTCTTCAGCGGAAAGGCCAGGTTCTCGGCCACCGTCATGGTGTCGTAGATCACCGGGAACTGGAACACCTGCGCAATGTTGCGCTCCTGTGGGCTGGCGCGGGTCACGTCGCGGCCATCAAACAGCACCTTGCCGTGCGATGGCACGAGCAGGCCCGACATGATGTTGAGCATGGTGGTCTTGCCACAGCCCGAGGGGCCCAGCAGCGCATAGGCGCCGCCGTCTTCAAATTCCATCTTCAAGGGCAGCAGCGCGTAGTCGCTGTCCTGCTGCGGGTGGGGCTTGTACGAATGCGCCAAGTCCAGACTGATACGCGCCATCTCAGCGACCTCCTTGTACAGCCAGGTGGCGGGCAGGCGCCCACACCAGGCGCTCGTCTGCGCCAAACACATAGGCCTGCGCCGGGTCCAGGTGCAAGGTGATGCTTGTGCCCAGCTCAAAGTAGTGCACGCCGGTGAGCTGTGCCACCAGCTCGCCCCAGGGCGTGTGGGCGTGCACAAAGGTGTCCGAGCCCGAGATTTCGGCCAGCTCCACCACGCCGCTCACGCTCACATCGCCGGGGCGGGCATGCACGCGCAGGGCACTGGCGCGCACGCCCACCGTCAAGGCGCCAGCGGCGCTGCCTGCGGGCAGTGGAATGGCCAGATCGCTACCGCCTTGCAACCGCACGCCTTGCGGCAATGGCGTGGCAGGGATCAGGTTCATCGGCGGGTCGCTGAAGGCGCGCGCCACACTCAGTGAATTGGGCGCATGGAATACCTCGGCCGTGGGGCCGTATTGCAGCAACCGACCTTCATCGAGCACGGCGGTGTAGCCGCCCAGCAGCAGCGCCTCGCCCGGCTCGGTGGTGGCGTACACCACCGTGGACTGGCCTGCGGCAAACAGCTGCGTCAGTTCTTCGCGCAGCTCTTCGCGCAGCTTGTAATCCAGGTTCACCAGGGGTTCGTCCAGCAGCATCAGCGGCGCGCCCTTGGCCAGTGCACGCGCCAGCGCCACACGCTGCTGTTGCCCGCCCGACAGCTCGGCCGGGTAGCGGTCCAGAAACATGTCGATGTGCAGCCGCCCGGCCAACTCGCGCACCCGGGCGTCAATGTCCTTGTCGCCGCGCAGCTTCAGTGGCGAGGCGATGTTGTCAAACACCTTCATCGAGGGGTAGTTGATGAACTGCTGGTACACCATGGCCACGTTGCGCTCGCGCACGGGCATGCCCGTCACATCCACACCATCCACCGTCACCTTGCCTGCGGTGGGCGTGTCCAGCCCCGCCATGATGCGCATCAGGCTGGTCTTGCCCGCCTGCGTAGCGCCCAGCAGCACCGTCACGGCATTGCTTTGCAAGGCCAGGCTCATGTCATAAAGCCAGGTCTGCGCCCCCACCCTTTTGCTGATGCTGTCCAGTGCCAGCTGCATGAAGCATCCTCTTCCGGCCCAACGGCCTGTGTGACAAGACGACCCGCATGGATGCCAGCCGCCCGTGATTTTCGATATTTTTCATTTTTGTTCTTTTTGATTCGAATCGAATCCAGGTTTACCCTTAATCATTTCGTTTTCGTTCGATTTAAAGTCCAGCAAAGCGTACGGCGTTCGCTTTCTGTTCATTTCAGTTTCGCTACGATTCGATGACAAAACGCTGCCTGCACCACCCAGGCGAGCCCCCCCCCGAACGCACAACCCATCCGTCTGCCCGTGAACACCAACCCCCGCCAACTGCAACTGCTTGAAGAAGTGCGCACCCGCAAGTCCGCCACCGTGGAACAACTGGCCGACACCCTGGGCGTGACCCTGCAGACCGTGCGCCGCGATGTGCAGCGGCTGGCCGAGTCGGGCCTGCTCACGCGCTTTCATGGCGGGGTGCGCGTGCCCAGCTCCACGGTGGAGAACCTGGCCCACACCCAGCGCGAAACCCTGCACGCCGAAGGCAAAGCCCGCATTGCCCGCGCCGTGGCCGAACAGGTGCCGAACAACTGCTCGCTGATCCTGAACATCGGCACCACGACCGAGGCCATCGCCAAGGCCCTGCTGCACCACCGCGGCCTGCGCGTCATCACCAACAACCTGAACGTGGCGGCCATCCTGTGCAGCAACCCCGAGTGCGAGGTCATCGTGGCCGGCGGCATGGTGCGCCCGCGCGACCGGGGCATCGTGGGCGAAGCGGCGGTGGATTTCATCCGCCAGTTCAAGGTGGACATCGCCCTCATCGGCATCTCGGGCATCGAGCCCGACGGCTCGCTGCGCGACTTTGACTACCGCGAGGTGAAGGTGGCGCAAACCATCATCGGCCAGGCCCGCGAGGTGTGGCTGGCGGCCGACCAAAGCAAGTTCAACCGCCCGGCCATGGTGCAGCTGGCCACGCTCAATCAAATCGGGCGGCTCTTCACCGATGCGCCCCCGCCTGAGCCTTTTCCCGCGTTGCTGCAAGATGCCGGTGTGATCTGCACCGTGGCAGCCTGAAAGATGGAGTGCATCCCCCTGAGCCGCTTCGCGCCTTCCCCCTTCTCTCGAATTGCGATGCAATTCGGGAAGGGGGACACCGCCAGCGCGGCGGGGCGGCCCTTGCGCGGCGGTCGCTGGCATCGGCTGCGCGCTTTCAAGGGCCAGCTCTCCAAGTTAGGGCCGAACTACATGCCTAACAAACCTATTCTTCTATGACCTACCTGCTCGCACTCGACCAAGGCACCTCCAGCTCCCGCAGCATCGTCTTTGACGAACGCGGCCACATCGTGGCCCAGGCGCAGCTGGAGCTGCCGCAGATCTACCCCCAGCCCGGCTGGGTGGAGCACGACCCGCTGGAAATCTGGCGCACCCAGCTGGCCACCGCAAGCGATGCGCTGGCCAAGGCGGGCATTGCGGCCAGCGCCGTGCGCGCCGTAGGCATCACCAACCAGCGCGAAACCACGGTGCTCTGGAACCGCAAGACGGGCCAGCCCGTGCACCACGCCATCGTGTGGCAAGACCGCCGCGCCGAGCCCGCCTGCGCCCAGCTGCGCGAACAAGGCCACGCCGCCACCATCCAGGCCAAGACGGGCCTGCTGGTGGATGCCTACTTCTCCGGCACCAAGCTGCAGTGGCTGCTCGACCACGTGCCCGGCGCGCGCGATGCGGCCGAACGAGGCGAACTGGCCTTTGGCACGGTCGACAGCTGGCTGATGTGGAAGCTGACCCACGGCCAGGTGCATGTGACGGACGTGAGCAACGCCTCGCGCACCATGCTGTTCAATGTGCACACCAACCAGTGGGACGACGAGCTGCTGGCCCTGCTGCGCATTCCCAAGGCGCTGCTGCCCGAGGTGCTGCCCTCGGCCGCCCACTTTGGCGACACGGCGGCCGACCTGCTGGGCCACCCCATCCGCATCGGCGGCGTGGCGGGCGACCAGCAAAGCGCACTGTTCGGCCAAGCCTGCTTCACGGCGGGCATGGCAAAGAACACCTATGGCACGGGCTGCTTCATGCTCATGCACACGGGCAGCACCTTCCAGACCAGCCAGAACGGCCTGCTCACCACCAGCGCGGCGCAAGCCACCACCCAGCCCGAGTTCGCCATGGAAGGCTCGGTCTTCGTGGGCGGCGCCGTGGTGCAGTGGCTGCGCGATGGCCTGCGCGCCATCACCAACAGCAGCGAGGTCGAGTCGCTCGCGCAAAGCGTGCCCGACTCGGGCGGCGTGATGATGGTGCCCGCCTTCACCGGCCTGGGCGCCCCCTACTGGAAGCCCGACGCACGCGGCACCATCACGGGCCTCACGCGCGGCAGCACCATTGCCCACATCGCCCGCGCGGCGCTGGAGAGCATCGCCTACCAAAGCGCCGCCCTGCTGCTGGCCATGAGCCGCGACGCCGTGGCCGCCGGTGGCGCCCCGGTGAGCGAGCTGCGCGTGGATGGCGGCGCGTGCGTGAACGACCTGCTGATGCAGTTCCAGGCCGACCTGCTGGGCATCCCGGTGGTGCGCCCTGCGGTCATCGAGACCACGGCGCTGGGCGCGGCCTACCTGGCAGGCCTGTCGAGCGGCGTGTACGCCAGCACCAGCGAACTCTCCCACCTGTGGCGCGCCGACCGCCGTTTTGTGCCCACGCTGAGCAACGGCCGCGCGCAAGAGTTGATGGCGAACTGGGAACACGCGGTGCGACAAACCACGGCAGCCTGACCACGCCTGAAGCACGGCCGATACAAACAGAGGAAACTGAAAGCATTTGACACACCCACGCTCACCCTCGCTAGATAGCATTGCGCTTCTTTTTTTAAAGGGAGGTGCTATGAGTCTTGTGTGGGGTATTGTTTTCTTGGTGGCCGGTCTTGCCGGCCGTTTTTTCATCGGTCGACGGAAATTCAATCGTCGGAACGTCGCTGGTATCGAGGAGTATGAAAGCTACAGCTCCGCACTGGCCAACTCAGCGTTTGACCGCATCGCATCTATTGGCTCGGGCATTTTGATTTTTCTCGGCATCGTGTTGAGCGCTGGTTTTTTTCTGAGCAAGTAGGTAGCCCACTTGAAGCCGCTTGTACCGAGCCTGCCGAAACGCAATACCGGCGTCGGCCAGCTCAGTCGGATTGGATACTTCTAAACCGCAGAGGTCCAAACTCAATAGGTTGCTGACGTGCTGCCCGCGCTACCATCGTGGCCCTTCCAGACTGTTGACCGACCATGAGCACCACCTCTGCCCCCGCTTCTGCCTCCACCCTGCCCGTCATCGCTTTCATCGGCGGCGGCAACATGGCCAGCGCCATCATTGGCGGGCTGATCCACCAGGGCCTGCCTGCCAGCCAGATCGAGGTGGTGGAACCCTGGGCCGAAGCACGCGAGGCGCTGCGCAAAAACTACGGCATTGAAGCCCAGGCAGAGGCCGGCCCCGCCCTGCAGCGCGCAGGCATCGTGGTCTGGGCCGTCAAGCCGCAAACCTTCAAGGACGCGGCCGCACAGGCCAAGTCCCACACCCCAGCCGCCCTGCACCTGAGCGTGGCCGCAGGCATCCGCTCCAGCAGCATCGCGCAATGGCTCGGCACCGAGCGCATCGTGCGCACCATGCCCAACACACCGGCCCTGGTGGGCAAGGGCATGAGCGCCATCTACGCCCGCCCCGCCGTCACGCCAGCCGAGCGCCAGAGTGTGGAAGCCATCATGGCGTCCACCGGCGAGTTCCTGTGGGTAGAGAGCGAAAAGCAGCTGGATGCCGTCACGGCCCTCTCCGGCTCGGGCCCGGCCTACGTGTTTTATTTCCTCGAAGCCATGACCCGTGCCGGCGTGGGCATGGGGCTGAGCGAGCAGCAGGCGCACCAATTGGCCGTGGGCACGTTTGTGGGCGCCTCTGAACTGGCCCGCCGCTCCGACGAGCCCCCGGCCGTGCTGCGCCAGCGCGTCACGTCCAAGGGCGGCACCACCTACGCGGCGCTGCAATCCATGGAAGGCGCTGGTGTGGGCCCAGCCTTTGAGCGCGCCATGGAAGCCGCACGCCAGCGGGCGGACGAGCTGGGCAACGAGTTCGGCGGCTGACGCCTAAAACATCAAGCAAAATTAGCTGCTAGCGCTTATTGAGCAAGCGCCAGCAGCTATATTTTTAATAGCAAACCAAACCCAAGCGGCGAACGCGCCTCAGGCCCGCCCCGCCTTCAGCCAAGCCACCAGCTCGTCGCTGATGAGCGACTGGTTGATGGCATCGTCCGGCTGCTGCACCCATTGGCGCACCCGGTTCACCGCCGTGAAGCCCACGTTGCTGAACTTGTCCCCAGGCCCTGGATGTAGGGGAACTGGGCGGACTGGTTGCTCACCCCCAGGAAGTGGAAATACACCCCGTCGCCCCGCGCCTGTGAGGCAGACAGCAGCGCAGTGGTCCGGGCCTCGTCGGCGCTTTCGCCATCGGTCACAAAGAAGATCAGCGTCTGGCGGGGCTTGGCGACAGGTGCCGGGGCTTCGCCGCCGCCGAACAAGCGGCTCAGAAAGCCCTTGGGCTTCTCGGTCATCCACCCGAAGTCGGTCAACACCCTCTCCAGCACATACGAGTAGTCGGTCGCGCCCATGTAGCCGGGGCAGCCAATGATTTCGCGCTGCACATAGCCCGCGTAGTTCTTGGCGCTCACATCCGTGGCGTGGTGCACATTGCGAGGGCCGTTGGAGAAGGTGTAGACCTCCATCTTTTGGTCCGGGTCAAACAGCGCGGCCCAGGGGATCAGGCGTGTGAGCAGGTCGTTGGTCACGCCCTGGCGGTGCTCGTCGTCAAACGAGCCGGAGACATCCATCACAAACGCTACGTCCACTTTGGGCAGTTCGCTCACGCCCGCCTTGGCCAGGTTGAGCACCAGGGCTTGTTGCGATTTGTTCAGGTCCAGGGTGAGCGCCATGTTCGGTCGTCCGTCAAGTTAAGAGAGGTGGAGCAGGCCCAGCAGGCCTTGCAGTTGCTGCGCCAGGGCGTAGCGTTCGGTGTCGTTCAACTGCCGCGCCTGGGTGGCCAGGGCCACTTTTTCTGTCCACGCAGGCAGGGCCATCAGCACGGTGTCCTGGATGCGGTGGATCAGCCCATCCAGGCTGTGCTGGCTGCCTTGGCGCAGCTGCAGGCCCCCATGGATGTGCAGCACGGTCTGCGCCAGCGCGCTGGCGCGTTGCAGCAAGGCATGGGCGCGTGGATCGGCGCCAGAGTCCAGCAGATCGGCCAGGTAGTGCGCGGCCAGGCTTTGCGCCTCCAGCCGCACGGCCAGCGGAGCCAGTTCGCTGCCAATGCCTTGCAGCTCGGCCTGCAGGCTGCGCAGAGCGGGCAAGGCCTCGGCCAGATGCTGGCGCAGTTGCGCCAGCTCGCCCTGGCTGGCCTGCAACAGCGCTGCGGGCCCGGCGCTGGTCTTCCAGAACAGCAGCGGCGACTTGGCGGGGGCCAGCCATTCGTCGGCAATGCCTTGCAGCAGCGCATGCAAACGTGCCACATGGCGCAGGCTGGTCTGCAGCGTGGTGGCCTGGGTGATCTGCAACGAGGCATCGACCAGCGCGCCATAGCGCTGCTGGGCCTCTTCGCCCCAGCGGGCGGCCTGGGTCGCGCTCAGGGTATCGACGATGGTGGCCTGCAGCAGGCGCTGGGCTTGCTGCAGCGCCTCGGGCATCGCGGCTGGAAAGCGCTGGACCAGCTCCGGCAGGCTGACCTCCACACCCCGGCGAATCGTGCCCGGCACCACCGAGGGCGGGGCCTTTTGCGCCCCGGATGAAGCACTGGGCGATGCAATGGGTGCAACACCCGGCTGCGGCGCCACCGTGGTGGGCGCGGGGCGCGAGGCCCCCTGCACCGTGGCAGGCACCCCACCCGGCGCAATGACCGTGGCCCGCAAGCCCGCGCCACCTGCGGCTTCAGGCCCCGGCGTGGCGGCTGCTTGCGCCTGCGGGCTGGCAGGGGTGTGGGTGATGACTTTGGGCTTCATCCGGCAAGGGGCATGGATTCAAAGGGGGCGTTACAGAACAAGAACACGGACTGCGCCCCCGCCTCGCCGCTCAAGAAAAGTGCGACAGGATGAAGTTGAAATCGCCGTTGAACCCGCTGCCTGCGGCCAGGTAATGCCAGCCGCTGCCGTCCAGCAGCAGGCTGCCCATCTGCACCGCGTTGAAAGGACCGAATTCGTTGGACAGCAGGTACTCGCCCAGCACCAGGCCCTGGTCGTTCTTGATGCGGATGCCCGCGTTTTTCACGGACGAGAAGTTGGCGCCGGCTGCGGCGTGGATGGTCACGAAGATCGGGATCTCGTTCACGCCCGCAGGGATCTTGCTGCCGTCAATCGACAGGGTTTCGTCCACGTCCAGGTTCACGCCGGTGCGTGCATCGCCCGAGTGGGTGATGCCGCCTTCGGGCGTGGAGAACGAGCCATCGGCGTTGGTGGTCAACACGCCTTGCGGGTTGGTCTTCTTGGCGTTGTAGGTGCTCAGCACCTGGTCAAAGCTGGTGACCTTGGCGCCACCGCCGCCATTGGTGGCAAGCAGCGCATGGGTGTCCAGGTCGTGCGCCGAATCCCACGACAGCTCCACCGTGAAGCGCGCAGGCTTGGCCAGGTTCAGAGACAGTTTGGGGGCGGTATCGCCGGGCTTGGAGAGCTTCAGTTCAAGGGCCATGTCGGTTTCCTTCGGGGCAACATCAGGGGGTGTCTGGGCGCCCCGCCCTCACAGCGCATTGCGCGGGGCGGGCCGGGGGCCAGGGTCAGTATTTCAGGGCCTGGTCGGGGCGCAGCTGCTGGCCCACGGCCAGCATGTCCTGGCGGGCCTGGGCAAACACCTCGCGGGCCTGGGCAAACTTTTGCTGGTTGTCGGCACGGGCTTGCTCCACCACGCCCACCAGCTGCGCGGTGTCGGCCACGATGGCCTGCAGCTGCTGCGCCTGGGCCAGGCGGTTGTCGCCCGGCGCGTTGGCGGCCTTGGTGACCACGTCTTTCATCAACGCCGAGCGCACACCGGCCAGGTTCTGGTCCAGCGCGGCGCCTTGGTCGGCCAACTGCTGCACCGACTGGGTGACCAGCGCGCCGTGCAGCGTGAGCAGCGTCATCTTGATGCTGGCAAAGCGGCTCGATGCGGTGGTGGTGGTTTCTTGCAGCGTGGCAATGGCGGCGTTTTGCAGTTGCCGGATCACGAGTTGGTCGGCAGGAAGGCGGCTGAGCGTGCCTTCGAGCGCCAGCGCGCGCGATTCCAGCGCCTGAAGCTTGTCTTTGAGTTCGGTGACGTGGGCCGTGTCCTGCGGGTTGCCGGGCTGGGCATTCTGCTCGGCCTGCGCTACCTGCTCACGCGCACGCGACAAAAACAACGACAAGAAGGCCACCACCACCACAAAGTCGCTGTAGCGGTCGCGGTACGAATCCTTGAGCTGCTCCAGCGCACGGATTTCGGTGTCGAGCTTGTGCTGCTCCTGGCGCAACTCGCCATCCATCTTTTGCACCACATCGACCAGCGTCTTGGTCTTGCCCAGGGCGATGCGGCGGGTTTCCTCCCACACGGCGGCCAGCGCCTTGGCGGCAGCCGCCTTGTTGAACAGGCCACCAATGCGCGAGAGCAAGGTGGGTTCGGGGTTCAGGATGCGCTGCGCCAGCGCGGGCAGGTCTTCCTTGTCCACGGCCTCTTTGAGGTTCGCGATCAGCTTGAAGATTTTGGGGTCGTTGCCCTGGTCGATGCGCGAGAGAAAGCCATCAAGCGTGCGGTGCAGGGCCGTTTCCACGTCGCCGCCCAGGGTGACGACCTCGCGCGTGGGCAGGGTCAGAAAGTCCACCTGCGACAGGTTTTGCTGCACCAGCTGCTGTTGATCGGCGTGGAGCGTGACGGGAAAGTGCGCAGGCAACGCCACAGGAGCGGCCGAAACCGCCGACACGGACAGCGCCTCCTGAACGGGGGGTTGCGTCACGACGGCGTTGCCGCCAATCACAGTAGCGGTCAGTGGATTGCGGGTCATGGGCGTCTCTGGGAGTTCATCGGCAGCGGCCGAGTTTAATGGCGAACCCATGGCGCTGCGGCGGGCGCCAGGGCTGCTTCAAAGGGGCGGCGCGGGTCCCGCTCAATACATCCCTTGCGGGCACTTGGCCTTGTGGGCGGGCTTGATCTCCACAGGCTGCCAACGGTCATCCAAGGCCCACGCACTGGCCCGCTTGCGGGTCATTTGGTTGCCTTTGCCCAGGCTGCTCACGTTGATGGCCACCACCTTGTTGAACTTGCCAAAGCTGCAATCGACCTCAAACTCCAGCCCCTCCTTGGCAGAGACCACAGGCAGGGGAACCTCCACCAGCTTCAGCGGGGACTTGGCCATTTCAGCGGGGGGCAAGCGGTCATAGTCGCTCGTCACATCCACCACAAAGCCCGCCCGGGAAAACCGTTCCAGGCCATTGCCTGCGGTGCTGCCTGCGGTCGACTGGGCCCAAAAGCCCGCGCTCTTGCCCGCCACGGTGTCAGACGAAAGGTTGGACCATTGCTGGCGCAGTTCTTTGCGCGATGGCAAGGGCCCACCGGAGGGCTGCGGGGCGGAAAGGGGCACGGGCGCAGCGGACGGCGTGGCAGCCGCTGGTGCGGGCGCCGCCTTGGCCACAGGCATGGGGGCCGCTTCGCCCTTGAATTGGTACTTGCCGTCAAACGGCACATCGCCCCAGGCACTGGCACAGGTCTCGACATGCAGCTGCATGCCACCTGCCGCGCGCTTCAAGGTCATGCTGCACCGGCCTTCGCTGAAGCTCCAGCCGCCAGGCGCGTCGGACAAACGGCCTTCGCCAGCACCGCTGCGCAACTGGCCCGGCTTGCCGATCTCCGAGACCTCCAGCGTGAACTTGCCATTGGGCTTGACGGTCAACACGCGCTCGAAGCGGCTGTCACTGGCGTCATACACCCCCGCCTTGGGGTAGGGGCTGTAGTCGGCAGACAGCGCGGGGGCCGCCAGGCTCAGCAGCGCGGCTGCGATGAACAGGCAATGTGCAGCACGGGGGAAGGTGGGTGATTTCATGCAAGCCAGACGAGAAGAAGGGGACAAGGAAGGGGGAAACCGGCACCCATCGCTCGGCCGGCCGAGACTGCACAGGGCGCACGATCTTATCGAGCCCCCCTGCTCAGGAAAGCGCCACAGAGCGCCATCCACACACCTCCCAACAATCCTTACACCTTGCAACCATCCGCGCCACGAGTGCAGAAACTGGGGCCAGTTGGACGCGCTGCGCCGAAGATGCCTCCAAGCGATCGCCAGGCCGCTGCGGCGCCGTGCAGCCTCAAGCCCCAACCACCCCCAGCCACCGCAGCAGGTAACTGCCCGCAATGCCCGCAAACACCGTGGCGCCCAGCCAGTGGTTGATGCGAAACGCCTTGAAGCAGCCCTCGCGGGTGCGCGTGCGGATCAGAGTGAAGTGCCACACGGCCTGGGCCAGTGCCGCAGCAATTGCTATATAAAAAATAGCGCCTAGCGCATAAGGAGCAAGCACTACAGCCCAAATTCCTATAAAAAGCAGATAGAACAGCACAATGCCCGCCACGTCAAAGCGGCCCAGGGTGATGGCCGAGGTCTTGATGCCGATCTTGAGGTCGTCGTCACGGTCCACCATGGCGTATTCGGTGTCGTAGGCCAGCACCCAGAACATATTGCCCAGCCACATCCACCACGCCACGGCGGGCACGCTGCCCTGCACCGCAGCGAAGGCGATGACGATGCCAAAGTTGAACGCAATGCCCAGCACCGCCTGCGGCATGGAGATAAGGCGCTTGGTGAACGGGTAGGCAATGGCCACCAGCACGGCGGGCACGGACCAGAGGATGGCGGCGGTGTTGGTGGTGAGCACCAGGCCAAACGACACGAGGGCCAGCACGGCGCCCAAACCCAGCGCCTCTTTCACCGACACGGCGCCCGTGGTCACGGGCCGCTGCGCCGTGCGCTTGACGTGTTTGTCAAAGTCGCGGTCGGCCACATCGTTCACGCAGCAGCCGGCGCTGCGCATGAGGAAGGTGCCCAGCACAAACACCACCAGCAGGTGCCAGCCGGGGAAGCCATCGGCCGCAATCCACAGCGCAGACAGCGTGGGCCACAGGCACACCAGCCAGCCGGCGGGGCGGTCCCAGCGGATGAGGTCGAGATAAAGCGAAAAGCGGCTGCGGGGGACGGTGGTGGCGGCGGTCATGGGGCGGGATTTTCCCAGATGCAGGCTCGGCATCGGCCCGGCCAGAAAAACGCCCGGGGCCTTACGGCCACCGGGCGTTCGGTTCACAGCGCAGCAGCTGGCTTAGAGCGGAGAACAAAACCCAGCGCAGCGGTTCTGGCTAGGCGCCGCGTCGCAGGCAGTACAAGTAGCACGACAAGACGCGGCAACGACGCCAGAAGGGTTTTGTTAGCCGCTCTTACTCTTCGAGCAGCGAGCGCAGCATCCACGCCGTCTGTTCATGCACCGTCAGGCGCTGCGTCAGCAGGTCCGCCGTGGGCTCGTCGCTGGCTTTGTCGGCCAGAGGGAACAGGCTGCGCGCAGTGCGGGCCACGGCCTCGTGGCCTTCGACCAGCACACGCACCATGTCCAGCGCCTTGGGTGGCTTGGCGGGGGCGTCGGGCACGGTGGCCAGCTTGCCAAACTCGGCGTACGAGCCCGGAGCCACATGGCCCAGCGAGCGGATGCGCTCGGCAATCGGGTCCACCGCGTTCCACAGCTCGGTGTACTGCGCCATGAACATGGTGTGCAGCGTGTTGAACATGGGACCCGTCACGTTCCAGTGGAAGTTGTGGGTGGTGAGGTACAGGGTGTAGGTGTCGGCCAGCAGGCGCGACAGGCCCTGGGCGATGGCAGCGCGATCCTTGTCGCTGATGCCGATGTTGATGCTGGGGGCAGAGGTCTTGCCGGGTGCGGCTTTGCCAGGAGCTTTGGCCATGGGGGTCCTTCCGTGCTGAAACATGAAACGCCCCGCGCTGGCTGGCCCGTGTGAGCGCTGCGCGCGGAGTCCTCAGCCACTGTAGCGCAAGCCACCGGCATCGCCTGTCAGCCGATGCCGATGTCTTGCACCTGGATCAAGAACCGGGGCCCAGAAAACACACGGGAGGCCCCCATCCGCAAGCTCACTGCATTTGCGGCAGGTTGCCGATGCGCACCAGCATTTCGGTGAACATCTGCATGTCCGCGTCCAGGTCCACCACTTCCTTGAACTCCTTGGCGTTGTGGGCCGTGTACTTCTTGCCGGGCATGGCGGGGCCAAAGTTGATGGCGTTGGGCATCAGCTTGGCCGTGGTGCTGCCCGCCGTGGGCACAGGCTGCGCGGGCAGGCCGGTGGTGTCGCCAAAGGTGTTGAGCAGCGTGGCCAGCCAGGCGCCCTTGGGGTCGCGGGCCATCCAGTTGCCTTGGTTGTGGTCCACCTCCACCGCCACACCGGCCTGGGTGCCCCAGGCCTTGATGCGTTCGGTGGTGGCCTTGGCCAGGGCTTCGGGCGTGTTGCCACGGGGCATGCGCACGTTCACCAGCACATCGACCTTGCCGTCTTTCTCACGGATC
Organism: Acidovorax sp. 1608163; assembly: GCF_003669015.1. NCBI lineage: Bacteria > Pseudomonadati > Pseudomonadota > Betaproteobacteria > Burkholderiales > Comamonadaceae > Acidovorax > Acidovorax sp. 1608163. The sequence goes on along the minus strand of NZ_CP033069.1, from coordinate 459,579 downwards.
AGGTTGGGCGACATGGTCAGCGGGCCCATGAAGTCGTCGCTGTAGGCCAGGCCGATGGTGCGGCCCAGGTAGTCCACGCCATACAGGTCAGCGATGTACTTCACGGCCTGGGCATAGCCATTGGCGGCCACCGCCACCCCCGATTGCTGCAGGAACAGCGCCAGGCGCGGCAGCGGGTTCACGCCTTCTTCGGGGCGCGAGCCGTGGGCCGACACACCGGTGACCTTGACCAGCACATCTGCGCCTTCACGCGCCACGTCGATGCTGAACTTACCGCCCTGGCCGGTGTATTTGCCGATGAAGGCATCCTTGGCAGCGCTGAGCTGGCGGGCGGTGGCATCGGCGTTGCCGCCACGCAGGCGGGCGGTGGCCGTTTGGGGCACCGCATTGGCCGATGCGGCTCCAGCCATGGCCACGATGGTGGGCTGGCTGCCTGCAGCGGCGCCCAGGGCAAAGGTGGTGCGCAGCGCGCCCGAACCCTTTTCGGCCACCACGGCGGGGTACTTGCTGTCGAGCACAATGTTGTACTCAGGCAGCGCGGTCTTGGTGCGGTAGTACTTCATCGCGTCGCCACCGGTTTCTTCGGTGGTTTCGATCATGAGGCGGATGGTGCGGGCCAGCGGCAGGCCGCTTTCTTTCACGGCCTTCATGGCGTACAGCACGGTGGCGATGGAACCCTTGTCGTCAATGGAGCCCCGGCCGTACAGGTTGCCGCCCACGCGGGTCAGCTTGAAGGGGTCGAGCTTGGTGCCGTCGTCCAGCACCCATTCGTCGGCCACCACGGGCACCACGTCGGCGTGGGTCAGGATGCCGAACTCTTCGGGGCCGCTGCCGGGCAGCTTCACTTCAAAGATGCGGTTGTCCACGTTGCGGTATTGCAGGCCAAACTCTTTGGCCATGCCTTCCACCAAGGTGCCGAAGGCAATGATGTGCGGGTCTTCGTGCGGCGGCACCTTGTCGGCTCGCACCGTGGGAATGGCCACCATGCGCGCAGTGGCGTCGATCACGGCGGTCTGGTTCTTCAGGCGGTTGTACAGGCCCAGCAGGCGGCTGATGTTGACAAGGTCATCGCCCTGCAACGCGGCCTTGCTGTTGTAGGCCTCCACGACGGGGGCCAGCTCGGGCTGCATTTGCGCCGACAACGCCAGGAACTGGCTGAAGCTGCCAGAAGCAGCGGTGGCCGACATGGCGGCGGGCGCTGCGGCAATGCGGTCCATCTCGGCTTTTTTGAGGGTGCCGCTGGCCTGGGGCACAGTGGAACAGGCGGACAGGGCAGCCACCAGCGTGGCAGTGAGCCAAAGCTTCTTCATGAGAACCTCTCTCTTCTTGGAGTCATAAGCCGCCGTTGCCATGTGGTCGGCAACGTTGCGGGTCAGGGGAATGCAAACACAATGCAAACGCCGGGCACGCGGTGCCAGCGCGGCGCGAGTGTAGCCCCGCCCAGTGACGGAGCGGGGGTAACAAAAAGTTTCACCCCATCGACCGCCGCGACGGGCCAGCAGGCCCCACATCCCGCGCCAGCCAGCGTCAGGACAGGCGCGTCACACCCGGCAGTTCGCAAGCGTAAATGGCGTTGCGCAGCGAGGCAATGGCTTCGTAGCGCGTGAAACTGCGCCGCCAGGCCAACACCACACGCCGCACGGGTGGCGGGCCGCCGTCTTTCTCCTGAATGGGCAGGTAGCGGATGTAGCTCTCGTCGCTCTTGCGGCGGCGTGACACGGTGAGCAGCGCATCGCGCGGCACCGACAGGCGCGGCACCAGCGTCACGCCCATGCCCGCGGCCACCATGTGCTTGATGGTCTCCAGTGATGAGCCTTCAAACGACTTGCGGATGCCCTCGGCATTGCTCGCAAAGCGTGCGAACTCGGGACACACCTCCAGCACATGGTCCCGGAAGCAATGGCCCGCACCCAGCAGCAACATGGTTTCGTTCTTGAGTTCAGCCGCCGTAACCGACTTCTTGGCCGCCAGCGGGTGCGTGCTGGGCACCGCCGCCATGAAGGGCTCGTCATACAGCGGCGCCATGGCCAGGCCGGTGTCGGGGAAGGGCTCGGCCAGGATGGCGCAGTCGATCTCGCCCGTGCGCAGCATCTCCAGCAGCTTGACGGTGAAGTTCTCCTGCAGCATCAGCGGCATCTGCGGCGTGCGCGTGATGGACTGGCGCACTAGCTCGGGCAGCAGATAGGGACCGATGGTGTAGATCACGCCCAGCGTGAGCGGACCGGCCAGCGGGTCCTTGCCGCGCTTGGCGATTTCCTTGATGGCCGCTGCCTGCTCCAGCACGCTTTGCGCCTGGCGCACGATGTCCTCGCCCAGCGGCGTCACCGTCACCTCGCCCGCGCTGCGCTCGAACAGCTTCACATCCAGCTCTTCTTCCAGCTTCTTGATGGCCACCGAGAGCGTGGGTTGCGACACATAGCAGGCATCGGCCGCATGGCCAAAGTGCTTCTCGCGGGCCACCGCAACGATGTACTTGAGTTCGGTGAGTGTCATAGCGGCGTTCCTGAACCGTCATTGTGCAACGCAACGCGGCGCGCCACCCAGGGTACGACGAACGCCCGGTGCAGGGAAACACCCGTGAGCAGGACGAACACAGCCACCAACACCACCGGCAGCGGTGCGGCGAAGCTGCTGTTCGCCAGCGCATCGTCAAAGATCAGGCTGCGCAGCGCCTGCAGGGCCGCCAGCAACAATGTCCCCCAAGCCAGCGCCAGCACAAGGTGCGGCACATGTGCGGGCAGGTCCCGGGCCGGGGCACGGTGGTGCTGCCAGGCTGCCAGCAGCAGGTGCAGCCCCACCACCGCGGCGGCGCACAACAGCGCGGCCCACCAGAACGTGGCCACACCCGACGCGAACAAAGCGTGCACGCGCCTCCAGTGCAGAAGGGGCAACGCCGCCGCGATGGCAGCATGCACCATGGTGAGAGCGACAAGCAGCGCGGTGGCCAGCCATGCGCCGAGCAGCCCCGCGCAGTCCCAGGTCGGCACGGGACGCACCGGCAGACCCGCACCGCACGCCAGCGCCAGCACCGCCTGCAAGGCACGCCCGGCATCCTGCCCAGGCTGCACAAACCCGCTGACGGGGATGAAGTACGACTCTATCGATACAGCGCGGTACAGACGCAGCCCCGTCACATCTACGCTCACGGCCTTGAACCAACTCCAGCGCGAGCGCGCCTCGTGGCGCAGCGTGCCGTCGGGCGCCGTTAAGCGATAGACGAGGCCGTCGGCCGCAAACTCCCAGCGCGTGGCGTCGCCCACAAAGCCGTACTGGCGCTCCGTGGCTTTGAGCATCATGTGGTAAGTCTGCCCCACCCCCAGCGCCAGCAGCACCACGGCCAGCCCCAGCGCAGGCACATGCGCCAGGAAAGGTTCCCTGCCGTAGAGGATGCCCAACAGCCCCCAGGGCGAAAACACAAGCGCGCAGCTCAGTCCAATCCACAGCGGCCCCATGAAGCGTGCCCAGGCAGGTCGGTCGAAAAGAGCCATGCGCACGGCACGGTCGCGGTAGGTACCGTCGCGCCCCCAGGCGGCCACTGCGGGCTGCACGATGTCAGAAGCAGGAAGGGTATCGGGCTGCGGCATGGGCATGGGTGCGTCAATCAGGCCTTGAGGTAGTCCGATTTTCCCCCCAACCAGCGCGCCACGTGTTTGGTGGCCAATTCCGGGTAGCTGTCCAGCATCTGGGGGGCCAGTTCGCGCGCCCATTCCAGCAAATGGGTATCGGTCGCCAGGTCGGCAAACCGCAGCAGTGTATCGCCCGACTGGCGCGCGCCCAGAAACTCGCCGGGGCCCCGAATCTCCAGATCGCGCCGGGCGATCTCGAAGCCGTCGTTGGTCTCGGCCATGGCGCGCAGGCGTTCCTTGGCGGTTTCGCCCACGCGGCCGCTGTCGTTGGTGGCGTACAGCAGTACGCACGCCGACGCCGCTGCGCCGCGCCCCACGCGGCCGCGCAGCTGGTGCAGTTGGCTCAGGCCAAAACGCTCGGCATGTTCAATGACCATGAGCGAGGCGTTCGGCACGTCCACGCCCACTTCAATCACTGTGGTGCTGACCAGCACGCCCATCTGGCCACTGGTGAAGAGCGCCATCACGGCCTTCTTTTCGGCGGTGGGCATGCGCGAGTGCAGCAGACCAACCATGCAGCCCGGCAAGGCCTCGCTCAGGTCGGCGTGTGTGGCGGTGGCGTTGGACAGGTCCAGCGCCTCGCTCTCTTCAATCAACGGGCACACCCAGTACACCTGCCGTCCGGCCTCCACCTGCGCGCCGATGCGTTCGATCACCTCATCCTTGCGGCTGTCGGCAATCAGCTTGGTGACGATGGGCGTGCGGCCCGGGGGCAGCTCGTCGATGACGGACACATCCAGGTCGGCGTAGTAGCTCATGGCCAAGGTGCGCGGAATGGGTGTGGCGCTCATCATGAGCATGTGCGGCTCCATGCCGTGGGCCGCCAGCTTTTGCCGCAAGGCCAGCCGCTGCGCCACGCCAAAGCGATGTTGCTCGTCGATGATGGCCAGCGCCAGGTTCTTGAACTGCACCTGGTCCTGGATCACGGCGTGCGTGCCCACCACCAGCGCCGCCTCGCCGCTGGCCACCAGCGCCAGCATGGCGGTGCGGTCCTTTTTCTTTTGCCCGCCCACCAGCCAGGCCACCTTGCGGCCGCGCGCGGCCAGCAGGGGTTCAAGCCAGCCAATCATCTTGGCGAAGTGCTGCTCGGCCAGGATTTCGGTGGGGGCCATCAGCGCGCACTGCCAGCCCGCGTCCATGGCCAGGCAGGCGGCCAGGGCCGACACCACGGTTTTGCCCGAGCCCACATCGCCCTGCAGCAGCCGGTGCATGGGCACCTGGCGGGCCAGGTCCACGGCGATTTCTTCACCCACGCGACGCTGGGCGGCGGTGAGGCTGAAGGGCAGCACGGCCAGCAGTTGTTCGTGCAGGGGCAGCGTGCCCGCCTTGGCCTTGGCGGGGCGCAGCACCGGGGCGCGCAGGCGGTCGCGCTCGCGCCGCGACTGGTACTGGGACAGCTGCTGGGCCAGCAGTTCCTCGGCCTTCAGGCGCTGCCAGGCGGGGTGGCTGTGGTCTTCCAGCGTGGACAGCGCCACATCGGGCGCGGGGTGGTGCAAAAAGATGAGCGACTCGCGCAAGCTCCATGCGCCTTGGTGGCCATTTTGATCCCCAAAAACGGCAAAAGGTGGCTCCGCCCCGGGGGCAAGGTGTCTGACAAATCCACCCGCGCCAGGGCATTCACCACCGCACGGCGCAGGTAGGGCTGTGCCAGCCCTGCAGTGGTGGGGTACACGGGAGTGAGCGCGGCGGGCAGCTCGCCACCCGCCTGGCGAAACGCCGGGTGCAGCATCTGCCGCCCCCAAAACCCGCCCTTGACCTCGCCCCGGATGCGCAAGCGCGCGCCCACCGCCAGGGTCTTCTGGTGCGAAGGGTAAAAACTGAAAAAGCGCAGCTCGCAAGTGCCCGTGGCGTCTTCCACCTGCACCAGCAATTGGCGGCGCGGGCGCAGTTGCACCTCGCTGGCGGTCACGGTGGCTTCGATCTGCACGGTTTGCCCGTCGCGCGCGCTGCCCAGGGGGGTGATGCGGGTCTCGTCCTCGTAGCGCAGCGGCAGGTGCAGGGCCAGGTCGATGTCGCGCCGAAGACCCAGCTTCTGCATGGCTTTTTGGGCAGCACTCTGGGCTGCCGGGGCGGTGGCCCTGGGGGCTGCGGGCATTTTCTTCAAAGGGGGTGGCAATTGGCGATGGCGTTGTCTGACAAAAAGGCTAACATGGTTACTGTTTGTTCTCCGTGTTTCCGGCAGTCTGCGATCTGGATAGTTGTCATGCTCAAGCGAATCAGTATTCAACACCTCACCCTGGGCATGTACCTGCACGAATTTTGTGGGTCCTGGATGGATCACCCCTTCTGGCGTGCCAAATTCGTGCTGAAAGACCCCAAGGATCTGGCACGCATCCAGTCAACGGCCATTGACGAGGTATGGATCGATACGTCCAAGGGGCTGGACGTGGCCGCTGGCGTGACCTCGGTGTCGCGCGAAGAGGCGGATCTGCAGATCGACTCGGAGTTTGCGCTGCTGGAGGACATGCCGGCCATCGTCATGGCCCCCCTCCCCCACCGCCACCACCGCCCGTGCCCCCACGGGGTCGCCTGCCCGCGACGATGCAAAACGAGCTTCGGGTGGCCGCCTCGATTTGCAGCGAATCCAAGCGCGCGGTGGTGTCGATGTTCAATGAAGCGCGCCTGGGCAAGGCGGTGGACTCGGCCAGTGCGCAGAACCTGGTGGAAGAAATCTCCGACTCTGTCACCCGCAACCCGGGTGCACTGATCAGCCTGGCGCGCCTGAAAACGGCAGACGACTACACCTACATGCACTCGGTGGCCGTGTGCGCCATGATGGTGGCGCTGGCCAAGCAAGTGGGGCTGAGCGAGGAACACACCCGCAGTGCGGGCATGGCGGGCCTACTGCACGACCTGGGCAAGGCTGCCATCCCGCTGGCGGTGCTGAACAAGCCGGGAAAGCTCACCGACGACGAATTTGAGGTGATCAAAAGCCACCCTGTCGAGGGCTACAACATGCTCAAGGAGGGCGGCAGTGTCGAAGACTCTGTGCTGGACGCCTGCCTGCACCACCATGAAAAAATCGACGGATCGGGCTACCCCGACAAGCTCAAGGGCGACGAAATCACCCTGATTGCCCGCATGACGGCGATTTGCGACGTGTACGACGCCATCACCTCCGATCGCCCCTACAAGCGCGGCTGGGACCCCTCTGAATCGCTGCGCCGCATGGCCGAATGGACCAAGGGCCACTTTGACCCGCGCCTGTTCCAGGCTTTCGTCAAAAGCATTGGCATCTACCCCGTAGGCTCGCTGGTGCGGCTGACGTCCGGGCGCATTGGGGTGGTGATGGAGCAGGGCGAGAAATCGCTCACCTCGCCCCGCGTCAAGGTGTTTTTCTCCACCAAGTCGGACCTGCGCATCCCGCCCGAGGTGGTGGACCTGGCAGAGCCCGGCTGCAATGAAAAGGTGGTGGCCCGGGAAGATCCGGACAAATGGCGCTTTCCGGACCTCAACGAGCTGTGGTCCGGAATGCCCGAGCGCCCCTGGTAAGGCAACGCAGGGGCGGCTCCAGGCGCCCCTCGGATTCCCAGCCGCTCCACGGCTCGACCCACAGCCCGCGATGACCCATTTTTTGACGCTCACGCTCAACCCGGCGCTGGACATTGCCACCCGCACCGAGCAAGTGCAAGCCACCCACAAGCTGCGCTGCGCAGGCGTGCAACGCTACCCCGGTGGCGGTGGCATCAATGTGGCCCGGGTGCTGCAACGTCTGGGCGCCCCAGTGCAAGCCTGGGCTCTGGCAGGCGGCCCTGCGGGCGCCCAACTGCAGCAGTTGCTGGCGCGCGAAGGCGTGCCGACCCTGGTGCACCCAATCAGCGGCGACACCCGCGAAAACCTGTCGGTGCTGGAGACCAGCACCGGGCGCGAATTCCGTTTTGTGCTGCCGGGCCCCACGGTAGGGCCCGCCGACTGGCAGGCAGGCCTGGAGTTGCTGCGCACACACCCACCGATCACCCGACCTGCAGCACCCCACTGGGTCATCGCCAGCGGCAGCCTGCCGCCGGGTGTGCCCGATGACTTTTACGCCCAGGCCGCCCGCCTGGCCAAGGCCCAGGGCAGGCACGTGGCGCTGGACACCTCGGGCCCGCCCCTGGCCGCAGCCCTGCAGGCGGGCGTCACCCTCGTCAAGCCCAGCCTGCGGGAGCTGCGCGAATTGCTGCAGCAGCCCCTGGCCAGCCTGCCGGAGCAAAGCCAGGCAGCGCAGTCGCTGGTGTTGCGCGGCGCAGCCGACATGGTGGCGCTATCGATGGGCGAAGACGGAGCCCTGCTGGCCACCCGCCACGGTGTGTGGCAGGCCCCGGCGCTGAATGTGCCCGCCGCCACCGGGACAACGGGCGCGGGCGATTGCTTTTTGGCCGCCCTGGTCTGGGCGCTGGCGCAGGGTGACGCGCCCCCCGACGCCTTGCGCTGGGGTGTGGCCGCAGGGGCTGCGGCTTTGCTGGCACCCGGTACGGCATTGGCCCAGCGCGAAGAGATTCTCCGGCTGCTTGCCACAGTCCGTGCGCCGCAAGCCGTGGCCAGCCCTGGCTGACTGCAGGCCGCAGTTGCCGTGCGCCCCCCGTGGGACAATAGCGCCCCCGTTTTGACGGCTACGTTTCTCCCGTTTTTCCTCTTCCTTCTTGGCACGGGCCCGTTCGGCCCTCAAGCACATGACAGACATCACGCCCGCAGCCCCCGGCGCGCCCCGCGCCTACACCCTCAGCGACTTCGACTTCTCGCTGCCCCCGAACTGATTGCCCAGCACCCCGCCCCCGAACGCAGCGCCTCGCGCCTGCTGGACGGCCGGGCCATGCAGCCGATGGACCGCATCTTCCGCGACCTGCCCAGCCAACTGCGCGAGGGCGACCTGCTGGTGTTCAATGACACCCGCGTGGTCAAGGCGCGCATCTTTGGCGAGAAAGCCAGCGGCGGCAAGCTGGAGCTGCTGATTGAACGCGTGCTGCCCGCCGAGGCCGGAAACCAGGGGAATGAAGTCGTAGCCCACATGAAGGTCAGCAAAAAGCCCCTGCCCGGTAGCTTGGTGCACATGGCGGGTGGCCGCAAAGGCGGGGGTTTTGACGCACTGCTGCTGGGCCGCTGGCCCACCGAGGACGGCCCGCTGTTCCGCTTTGCGCTGCTGGGCCCCGCAGGCGAATCGCCCTGGGAGCTGATGGACCGCCACGGCCACCTGCCGCTGCCGCCCTACATCGAGCGCCACCAGAACACCGACCACGACCCAGACGAAGCCGAAGACAGCCAGCGCTACCAGACCGTGTTTGCGCGCGCCCCCGGCGCCGTGGCCGCGCCCACCGCCGCGCTGCACTTTGACGAAGGCGTGTTGGCCGATCTGGCCGCACGCGGCATCGAACGCGCGAGTGTCACGCTGCACGTGGGCGCAGGCACCTTCCAGCCCTGCAAGACCGAGAACCTGGCAGAGCACCAGATGCACAGCGAGTGGTACGAAGTGCCCCTGGCCACGCTGGCGGCGCTTGAGCGCTGCCGCCAGCGCGGTGGGCGCGTGGTGGCGGTGGGCACCACCACGGTGCGCACGCTCGAATCCTGGGCGCGCACCGGCCTGGCGACGGGCGACACGAATATTTTCATCACCCCGGGCTTCAGCTTCCAGGTGGTGGATGTGCTCATCACCAACTTCCACCTGCCCAAAAGCACGCTGATGATGCTGGTAAGCGCCTTTGCGGGCTACGCCCATGTGATGGGCCTGTACCGCCATGCCATCGCCCAGGGCTACCGCTTTTTCAGCTACGGCGACGCCATGCTGCTGGAGCGCAGCGCCCAGGCCTCCAAAGAGGCACCCCAAGTCCCTCCAACGGCCTGCTGAGCCGCCCATACAGCCCCACAAACTCGGCAAAACTGCACAGAGTGTGGGTTTGCCGACACAGCGCCGGTGCGTGGCTGGCGCACAGGCCACCTACACTCAGCCAGCCCTGCACACAGGCGATCTGTCCACCCCGTGCGGGAGCCTGATTGCCAAAACCACAGGCATGCCCTCACAGGACGTGCTTCACCTCTCTCGGACCAGCCCTCATGAACTCTTTGGTTTCGCGCTTTGCGGTCATCCCCTGCACTTTGTCTGCCGCACTGATTCTGGGCGGCTGCGCATCTGCCCCAGCCCAGCAGGCGCCCACCGCTGCGCCTGAAACCTCTGCGGCCAGTACAGCCTCATCCGCCTCATCGGGCAGCCAGACCGCCACTGAAGTCGGCAAGGCCATCACCTCGCCCCTGGGCGATCTGAACCTGGTCAAAGCCGACATCCCGGCCGTGCTGGCCGCTGCTCGGCAAGCCCCCTACGCCGCCCCCGCCGACCGCAGCTGCACAGCACTGGCCGAGCACATCCAGGCACTGGACACCGTGCTGGGCGCCGACCTGGACACCCCGTCCACCGACCGCAACCCCAGCCTGATCGAACGTGGCGCAGGCGCCGCCAAGAAGGGCGCGATCGGTGCCGTCAAAGGTGCCGCAGAAGGCATCGTGCCCATGCGCAGCTGGGTGCGCAAACTCACCGGGGCAGAGAAGTACGCCCGAGAGGTCGAAGCCTCCATCACCGCAGGCACCATCCGCCGCAGCTACCTCAAAGGCCTGGGCCAGGCCGCAGGCTGTGAAGCGCCAGCGGCACCACGGGCACCGGTGGCGGAGTAAGCCCAAGGCACCGGACTCGGTGCGACCGTCCACCTCTGTGAAACCGGCCAACGGCAGGCATCGCGGCGAAATCAGCCCTGGGTCTGCCCCGGCCATGTGCCTGCCCCCTATGGCGCATTCACAACACTTGCAGCCTGCCCATGGGGTTTGGGCGATACGCTTTTAGAATCCTACCCCAGCCCACTCAGAAACAAAGCCCGTCCAAGATTGGATGGAGTCAGGCTGTGTCCTGCTTGGCTTGCCGAGCGAGCCACCCACCGCCTGCATTGGCTGCGCAAGCGAAGCTGTCCGAGCAACCCAGGGTTCCTTTGGTGGTTGCCCCCTCTACCCTTTGAGCTGATCTATGCCCCGCAAGCATCGCCCATCCCGACTTCCCTTGCTCTTGCTGTCTCTGATCGCACCATTCTGTGTTCAGCCCGCGCAGGCCCAAGGCTCCGTCACCCTCCAACCCGATGGCAGCTTGCTGTACTCCGGTGATGCTGCACGCTTCTCCATTGGCTACTCCAAAGGCGGCAAGTTCCAGGGAGAGCTTTCAGGCGTGCTGCACGAACAGGCCAACAGCACCTGGCTGGGCGAAGGCTGGGTGGCCCAGTCTTCCGGTGGCCTCAAGCTCAGCTACCACCAGCTGCAGGGTGCTACGGTACACAAATACTTTCTGGCCCACGACCAGAACCCCACCCGGGATCGCAAGATCACCTTGGGCTATGGCCGTGAAGAAAGCGATTGGTTTGGCAACCTGAATTTGAGCCGGGCCATCACCGGACGCCGCCTCATTAGCACGACCGACACGACCACGATACTGAACGAAACTGGGGTCGCAGATGGCCGCGCTTACATTGACCAAGTCGTTCGTGTCCAAAGCGCCCGCCTCTATGAAAAGGCCTATGACTACGGCGTCGGCGTGCGGGCTGGTCGCACCTTTGACAATCGCCAAGTCCGCATCACTGCCGGGTACGACTACGAATGGGGCCGCAGCAATGCACACCAGCACACGGTATCGCTGATGGCTGAAAAGGCGTTTGTGGGAACACCCCACAGCGTCGCACTGCAGGTGGACCGCATCTTCAAGAGCGGCGACCTGGACACCACCCGCAATGAAACCCGTGCGATGGTGGTGTACCGCTATGCCCTGGGGGGCAACAACAGCCAACCAGAGCGTCTGTTCCGCGTCACCCCCGTTGACGCACCTGCCGCAGCGCCCTCTACAGAGCCAGCGATGGCCCAGAACCAGGCACCGCAAGAGCCTGTCAAACAGTGGGTGAAAACCAAGGCCAATATGACGGCCGAGGCGTTCTTCGCATTCAACAGCGCGCGCCTGACCCCTTCGGCCAAGGCAGAGCTGGACCGCGTGGCCCAGCAACTCAAAACCCAAGGGCACGAAGGCAACGTACTCATCATTGGCCACACCTGCGACCTGGGCAGCGACGCCGCCAACGACAAGCTGTCCCTGCAGCGTGCCACTGCGGTGCGTGACTACCTGGTTGCCGCCGGCGCATTTGGCGCGACCGAGTCCCTGGCAGAAGGCCGAGGCAAGCGCGACCCCAAGTACCCCGCAGAGCCAGCCACCCGCGAGAAGAACCGCCGCGTGGAATTGGAGTTCTACAGCTTTGTGGACGAAGAGCAAGTGGTGGCCCCTGCACCCGCCCCTGCGTCCACGACAACCGCTGCAGTCGCCCCTCAGCCCCCTGCCGTCACCTACGAGCGCGAACTGGTGGACCAACCCCCGGCCTGGGTTCGTCAAGCCCTGCGCACACCAGCGCTGCACAAACGCACGGTGGATGTGTATCGCACCAAAGAAGAAACGCAGACGGAAAATCGAAGCCGTACATGGGTCAACCGAGCGCCTACGGCCACCGATGACAGCTATCAGGTGGCACAAGGCTCCACCACCACCCTTCCCATCTTGGCGAATGACACAGACCCGGACCAGGGAGACACCTTGACGCTGGTCTCTGTGGGACAACCAGCGCAGGGCCGTGTGCGCATCGAAGGCTCGCAGGTTGTCTACATCGCACCGAGCAATTACGCAGGAGCTGACAAGTTCACTTACTCCATCCGCGACCAGCAAGGACTGACATCGACTGCTCAGGTCGTGGTTCAAGTCACGGGCAACGCGTCTAACCGCGCGCCAGTTGCCGTGGGGGATACCTACTGGGTCAGTGGAACGACCGCCGTCATGCTCTCTGTGCTGGCCAACGATACGGACCCGGATGGCGATACCCTTTCGATCGTTGGAGTGACGCAGCCTGACAACCTGTCGGGTACCGTGCAAATCATGGGATCGCAGATTCTCTTCACGCCCAAGGCCCCGTTCTACGCAGACACCTTCACCTATACCATCAGCGATGGCAAAGGCGGAAAATCCACCGCCATGGTGCACCTGCTGGACCCTTGAGGTGCAGAGCATGGCCTAGCGGCTGTGCCCCTCTCAAAAGCAAAGGGCGCTCTAGGCGCCCTTTGCTTTTTTGGGGGTTACCTCGCGAGGAGCCATGTCAGCGCCAGAGCCATCCAGCGCTCCCACGGAAGGTCAGAAAGCAGCAGCTACCCATGCTCTGCGCAAAAGTCACCCCCGATGCCGCTCCCGAAACTCACGCGCCTGCCCAAAATGTCCGTTGCCGATGAAGGGCACCGGGGGCCGCAAGGCGGACAGCGGCGAGGGGTGGTTGGAGGTGAGCACCAAGTGGCCACGATCCTGCGGAATGAAAGCGCGCTTGGACTGGGCGTGTGCGCCCCACAGCATGAAGACGACAGGGCGGTCGCCCTCGGCCACATGGCGGATCACCGCGTCGGTCAGCAGCTCCCAGCCTTTGCCAGAGTGGCTGGCGGCCTGCCCTTCTTCCACAGTAAGGCAGGTGTTGAGCAGCAGCACGCCGTTCTGTGCCCACTTAACAAGGCTGCCACCAGGCTGCGGAAACGGCGGGAAGGGCACCCCCAGGTCGCGCTGCATTTCTTTGAAGATGTTTTGCAGCGAAGGCGGCAGGCGCACCCCAGAGGCGACAGAGAATGCAAGCCCTTCGGCCTGGCCACGCCCGTGGTAGGGGTCCTGCCCCAAGATGACCACACGCACGGCCTCGGGCGGGGTCAGCTCCAGCGCCCGCAAAGGGCGCGGAGGGAAGATGGCCGCACCCGCCTCGATGCGGCCTTGCAGGTAAGCCAACAGCTTTTGCCCCACGGCGCCGCCAAAGAACCCATCCACCAGCGGCTGCCAGCCTGCCGCCACAGGCCATTGCGCAGGGTTGGCTGCCTGCAATTGGGTGACAGCCAAGTCCTCAGATGCAGTATTCATGATCAAAAAGGCCTCTAGGGCTTGTTTATCAAGCGCAACAAGCTATCAAATCAATAGCAATTACTGAAACAGCTTGGCCAGCGCCAGGCCTGGGTCGTCGGCGCGCATGAAGGCCTCGCCCACCAGGAAGGCGTGCACGCCCGCGTCGCGCATGGTTTTGACATCGGCGGGCTTCAAAATGCCCGACTCGGTGACCAACAGACGATCCTGAGGCACGTCTTTCAACATGCCCAGGGTGGTGTCCAAAGTGACCTCGAACGTGCGCAGGTTGCGGTTGTTGATGCCGACCAGCGGGGTCTTGAGCTTGAGAGCGCGCTCCAGTTCAGGCCGATCGTGCACCTCCACCAGCACGGCCATGTCCAGGCTGCGGGCGATGGCTTCAAAGTCGGCCATTTGCGCGTCATCGAGGCATGCTGCGATCAGCAAAATGGCGTCAGCCCCCATGGCCCGGGCCTCGTACACCTGGTACGGGTCCACCAAAAAATCCTTGCGCAACACAGGCAGTTGGCAGCTGGCCCGCGCCTGCTTGAGGTAATCCACGCTGCCCTGAAAGAACTGCTTGTCCGTAAGCACCGACAGGCACGCGGCGCTCACCTTGCCGTCGCCGTCGGCATAGCTCTGTGCAATGTCGGCGGGGATGAAGTCGGCGCGCAGCACCCCTTTGGAGGGGCTGGCCTTTTTGATCTCAGCGATCACCGCCGCCTGGCCTTTGGCGATCTTGGCGCGCAGCGCGCCTTCGAAGTCGCGCGTGAGCACACGGCTTTCGGCATCGGCGCGAATCACGTCAAACGGCAGTCGCTTCTTGGCGGCAGTCACTTCTTCGTGTTTGACGGCAACGATTTTGTTCAGGATGTCGGACATGATTTCACTTTCAAAAATGGACGATCGGGCAGGTCATCAGGTGCGTACACGCGGCCGCCTCGTACGCCTCACGCAGGGTCTGGCTTGGCGCTGCGAGGCAAGCCCGGCAGCGGTGCGCCCGAGCGACGGATCTCCAGCCGCTGCGCGAGGCGGCTGACAAAACGGTCTAGGGTTGCCATCTCTTCGGGTTTGCCGGAGTTGGCATGGATCAGCGCCAAAGCAGCCACAGGACCCCGGCGCGCATGGCGCAACTCCAATTGCCAAGCGGCCTCTTCGCCGTCACCCCCCACGTAGCAGCCCAAGCTGTAGTCCGGCCCCAGGGTGATGGCAGAGTGACCGGGCAGCCCGACCGGGGTCAACGTGCGCTGCTCGAAATGGACCTCCCAACCCCGTTGCTTTTTGCGTTGGCGCTTTTGCACCAAGGCCCATGTGGCCCAAGTCGCCAAGGCGCCCAGCACCAGCATCCAAACAAGCCATCCCAGCCCGCCAAGGCGCAACGATACAACGATGGAAAAGAAGAGCCCAGCAACGGCGGCCCACGTATTGAGCACTTCCAACCAGAGCACCCAAGCCCCTCCACCCGCATGCTGCGGCAACCACAGGCGAGGCTGTTGTTCCACCGCTGCAGCTAGGCCGTAGAGGCTATGCTGCCGTATCAAGGGCCGACGGGCAGCGCTCACGGTTGCACCTTGTCCTCAAGGGGCTGGGTCACGCTGTCGCTCTCCGGCCCCTTCAGTACACGCACAAACACGCGGTGCAGCACCACCCCCACCGCAATGAACAGCGCGGAAACGCCCAGCGCAATCCACAGACCGGGGTCGTGCCACATGGCTGCTTAGCCCGCCAGCGCGTGGGTGCGAACCACCAGCGCCTCCAGCTTGGCCTTGGCGGCGCCGCTTGCAATCACAGCGCGTGCCTTGGCAATGCCTGCCTGGATGGAGTCGGCCACATTGGCGGCATACAGCGCCACGCCTGCGTTCAGGCAGACGATGTCTTGCGCGGCACCGGGCTCGCCTTTGAGCACACCGATCAACATCTCACGCGATTGCTCGGGCGTCTCGACCTTGAGGGCACGGTTGCTGGACATGGCCAGACCGAAGTCTTCGGGATGGATTTCGTACTCGGTGATCTGGCCGTTTTTCAGCTCGCCCACCAGCGTGGCGGCGCCCAGGCTCACTTCGTCCATGCCATCGCGGCCGTAGACCACCAACGCATGCTCGGCGCCCAGACGCTGCAGCGCGCGCACCTGGATACCGACGAGGTCGGGGTGGAACACGCCCATGAGGATGTTGGGCGCACCGGCAGGGTTAGTGAGCGGGCCCAGGATGTTGAAGATGGTGCGCACGCCCAGTTCCTTGCGCACCGGGGCCACGTTCTTCATGGCCGGGTGGTGGTTGGGCGCAAACATGAAGCCGATGCCGACTTCAGCGATGCACTGGGCGATCTGCTCGGGCTTGAGGTTGATGTGGATGCCCAGGGCCTCCATCACATCGGCGCTACCGCTCTTGCTCGACACACCGCGCCCGCCATGTTTGCTGACCTTGGCGCCCGCTGCGGCGGCCACGAACATCGAGCAGGTGGAGATGTTGAAGGTGTTGGCACCGTCGCCGCCCGTACCCACGATGTCCACCATGTGGGTCGCGTCCTTGACGTGCACCTTGGTGCTGAACTCGCGCATCACCTGCGCGGCGGCGGTGATCTCGCCGATGGTTTCCTTCTTCACGCGCAGGCCGGTGATGATGGACGCGGTCATGACGGGTGATAGCTCACCGTTCATGATGAGCCGCATCAGGTGCAGCATCTCGTCGTGGAAGATTTCGCGGTGCTCGATGGTGCGCTGCAGCGCTTCCTGGGGGGTAATGGGCATGGAATGTCTCCTGGTATTTATGCAGAGGGCTGGTCTGTGAAGGCCAGCTTGAGCCCGAAGCCGATGAACATGGCACCGGCCACGCGGTCCAGCCAGTGCATGCCGCGCTGGATCACCCCGGCGCGCCGTGCCATCCACGATGCCGCCAGCGCCCAGCCCACATTGACGGGGATGGCGTTGAGGTTGAACAACACGCCCAACAGCACAAAGGCCAGCGCCTTGTTGTCCGCGCCCGGCGCGATGAACTGCGGCACAAAGGCCAGGAAGAAGATCGCGACCTTGGGGTTGAGCACATTGGTCCAGAAACCGCCCAAAAACACCTTGCGAAGCGGCGTGTGCTGCGCAGGGGCCGCCTGCGCTGCTGCCAGCGCTGCGCTGTTGCCCCCATCGGCACCGGGCTTGGACAACAGCATGCGCACACCCATCCACATCAGGTACACGGCACCGATCCACTTGAGCACGGTGAACGCCGTGGCCGATGCGGCCAGCAGCGCGCCCACGCCCACGGCGGCCGCAAAGATGTGCACAAAACACCCAGCCGTGATGCCCAGGCCCGCCACGATGCCCGCGCGGGTGCCGGACTTGAGCGCGTTGGTCACGATGTAAAGCACATCGGGGCCTGGCGTGAGGTTGAGCAGCCAGCCTGCGGCGATAAACATCACCAGCTGGTGGGCGTCGATGAAGCTCATGCGCGCTGCTCCAGAAAGTTCTTGAGCATGGCGTGGCCGTGTTCGGTGAGGATGCTTTCGGGGTGGAACTGCACGCCTTCGATCGCCAGCGTCTTGTGGCGCACGCCCATGATTTCGCCATCCTCCGTCCAGGCCGTCACCTCCAGCACATCGGGGCAGGTAGCGCGCTCAATGGCCAGCGAGTGGTAGCGGTTGACGGTGAACTGCTCGGGTAGCCCGGCAAACACGCCCTTTTGCGTGGTGGTGATGACGCTGGTCTTGCCGTGCATCAGCTCCTGCGCGCGGATGATGTTGCCGCCGAAGGCAGCGCCGATGGCCTGGTGACCCAGGCACACGCCCAGAATGGGCAGCTTGCCGGCAAAGTGCTTGATAGCGGCCACCGAGATGCCCGCTTCCGCAGGGGAGCAAGGCCCGGGCGAAATCACCAGGCGGTCGAGCTGGCCCGCATTCAGGCGCGCCTCGATCTCGGCCACGGTGATCTCGTCGTTGCGGAAAACCTCGACCTCGGCGCCCAGTTCCCCAAAGTACTGGACGATGTTGTAGGTGAAGCTGTCGTAGTTATCGACCATCAAGAGTTTCATGCGGCGCTCCCGGCAAGGGCGGGCTCGCGCAGACGGGCGAACTCGCGGTGTTCATAGGCAATGCAGGCTTCCATGAGGCTGCGGTAGATGGCTTCCATCACGTCGGCGTCGCCGCCTTCGGCCCCAGCGCATTCGCGCACGCGGGCCACGATGGCCTCGATGCGCGCTTCATCGCGCACCTGCTCTGCGCCTTGCTTGATGCGTGCGGCTTGGGTCATGTAGCCAACGCGCTCCACCAGCAGGGGCACCAGCACGTCGTCCAGCGCGTTCACTTCGCGGCGCACGTCCTGCATGGTGGTGCAGGGCTTGACTCGGGTGATAGCGAGGGTCATTCCAGGCCCTCCTCAACCAGCTCGGCGGCGCGCAGCAGCGCGCGGGCCTTGTGTTCGGTTTCTTTCCATTCCAGCTCGGGCACCGAGTCAGCCACCACACCGGCAGCCGCCTGCACGTAGAGCGTGCCGTTCTTGATGATGCCGGTGCGGATCGCAATCGCCACATCCATGTCGCCCGCGTAGCTCAGGTAGCCGCAGGCGCCGCCATACAGGCCGCGCTTGGTGGGTTCGAGCTGGTCGATGAGTTCCATGGCGTGCACCTTGGGCGCGCCGGTCAGAGTTCCAGCGGGGAAGGTTGCTTTGAGCACATCCATACTGGTCATGCCCTCGTTCAAGATGCCTTCCACGTTGCTCACGATGTGCATCACATGGCTGTAGCGCTCCACGGCAAAGGCCTCGGTCACCTTCACGGTGCCGGTTTTGGCGATGCGGCCGATGTCGTTGCGCGCCAGGTCGATGAGCATCACGTGTTCGGCACGCTCCTTGGGGTCGTTGATGAGTTCGACCTCGGTGGCCTTGTCCTTCTCGGGCGTGGCGCCACGCGGGCGGGTGCCAGCCAGGGGGCGGATGGTGACCTTGGTGCCTTCGTCGGTCTTCTCCTGGCGCACCAGGATCTCGGGGCTGGCGCCCACCACATGGAAGTCGCCAAAGTCGTAGAAGTACATGTACGGCGACGGGTTCAGCGAGCGCAGCGCGCGGTACAGGCTCAGGGGGCTTTCGGTGTAGCGCTTGTGGATGCGCTGGCCCACCTGCACCTGCATGAAGTCACCCGCGGCGATCAGCTCCTTGGCGCGGCCCACAGCCGCCAGGTAGTCGGCCTTGGCGAAGTCGCGCTGGGCGGGATGGCTTTCAGTGGCCTTCACCACCGGGGCGCTCACCGAATACTTGAGCTGCTCCTTGAGATCGCGCAAGCGCTTTTTGGCGCGGGTGTAGGCCTCGGGCTGGGCCGGGTCGGCGTACACGATGAGGTAGAGCTTGCCCGAGAGGTTGTCGATGACCGCCAGCTCCTCGCACTGCAGCAGCAGGATGTCGGGGCAGCCCAGGGTGTCGGGCGGGCAGGTGGTTTCGAGCTTTTTCTCGATGTAGCGCACCGCGTCATAGCCAAAGTAACCCGCCAGGCCGCCGCAAAAGCGCGGCAGGCCGGGGCGCAGGGCCACCTTGAAGCGCTTTTGGTAGTCGGCAATGAAGTCCAGCGGGTTGCCTGTGGCGGTTTCGACCACCTGGCCGTCCGTCACGACCTCAGTTTTGGCCTGCGCCCCAAAGCCACTGGCCCGCAGCAGCGTGCGCGCGGGCAGGCCGATAAAGCTGTAACGCCCGAAGCGCTCGCCGCCGACGACCGATTCGAGCAAGAAGCTGTGCTTGCCGCCGTCCTTGGTGTGCGCCAGCTTCAGGTAGAGCGAGAGCGGGGTTTCCAGGTCCGCAAAGGCCTCGACCATGAGCGGAATGCGGTTGTAGCCTTCGCTGGCCAGGCTTTTGAATTCAAGTTCTGTAATCACGGGGAGTGCTCCCTGCTGTCGCAGCGCGTGTCCCTGTGCAGTGGAAAAGGGGCGCTGCGGTCCATTCAATCGGCCTCACCGCATCGGGGTGGAGGCCACGGGTGCACGCTGGGGCGGTTGCCCAGGTGCTATCAGGCGTTCAAAAGGACAGGCTGACGCCAGGGCCAGGCTCCCCGGTCGCTGCAACCTGTGATGAACACGTGATGAATGAACATGGGCCAAAGTGTAGCAAACGCGGTCATTGATTTTTGACAGAGCCCCTCAGCACAACACAACCTGCTGGCATCCCATCGAAAACCCTGTTGCGATGCGCTCACGGTGCAGCAACAATTTGAAACGAACGATCGTTCTTTTCTGATCATTCTTTTCCTATAGGGAGCTGTGCATGAAACTCATGGAGCGATGGGCGGTGGGCCTGTGCGCCTGCATTCTGGCAAGCAGTGCCTGGTGCCAGGCCGTGACGGTGGCCGATGTGAAGTACGACGCCACCAGCGCGCTGGGCGATACGGCCTTGCAACTCAACGGCGCTGGGGTGCGCTACAAGGCCGTGTTCAAGGTCTACACCGCCGGGCTGTACCTGGAAAAGAAAGCCTCCACCACCCAGGAAGTGGCCGCCCAGCGTGGCCCCAAGCGCATGAGCATCACCATGCTGCGCGAGATCGACTCCACCGAACTGGGCAAGCTGTTCTCACGCGGCATGGAAGACAACATGGACCGCGCCGCTTTCTCGCGCATCGTGCCGGGCGTGCTGCGCATGAGCCAGATTTTTTCAGAGCACAAAAAGCTGCAGCCGGGCGACCAGTTCATGATCGACTGGATTCCGGGCACCGGCACGGTGATCACGGTCAAGGGCAAGCCCCAGGGCGAGCCGTTCAAGGAGCCCGAGTTTTTCAACGCCCTGCTGGGCATCTGGCTGGGCAACCTGCCCGCCGACTTCAAGCTCAAAGACGCGCTGTTGGGCAAGCCGGCCTGATCCGACCAATGGAGTGGTGCCACAGCGCTATCCGCATCAACTGCCAAGCAATGCGCTGAGCGCGTCCACATACCCATCGGCATCCACGCTGCGCACCGGCTGGCCATGGTTGTAGCCATAGGTCACCAACACCACGGGGCACCCAGCAGCACGGGCGGCCTGGGCGTCGTTGCTGGAGTCGCCCACCATCAGCGTGCGCGCAGGCTGGCTGCCCAGCGCTTCGCAGGTCTTTAGCAGGGGCAGCGGATCGGGCTTCTTGCGCTCAAAGCTGTCGCCCCCAAACACCTGGCCGAAAAACCCCGCCAGCCCCTTGGCCTGCAACAAAGGCCGCGCAAATGACAAAGGCTTGTTCGTCAGGCAAGCCATGCGCAGGCCCGCGCTTTGCAGGGCTGTCAGCCCCTCCACCACACCGGGGTACACCGCTGAATAGCTGCCGTTGATTTCCAGGTAATGGCGCTGGTAGCTGGCCCAGGCCTGGGGAAATAATGCTTCTGTTTTGATAGCTGCTTGCGCTTTATCTATAGGCGCTAGCACATGATTTAGCACGGATCGCAGCAAATGCTCCGACCCTTTGCCCACCATGCTCTCGATGCGCTCGGCCTCGATGGCAGGCAACCCGAGCTCGCGCAGCATGCGGTTCAGCGCCTCGTTGAAATCGCCCATGGTGTCCACCATGGTCCCGTCCAAGTCGACGATGACGGCGTCCACACGGGACGGAAGCAAGGGAATAAAGTTCACAACAGCGCAATAGAGTTGGTAGCGTGGAGGATGCTAAAGCCACCGACCTCAGGCACTCGCCTGTCGGCCCACGGCCCCAAGCCACCTCCTGACATCCGCCACGGCCTCTGGCTGCCGTTGCTTGCGTGGGCATACCAGGTAGTAGCCTGCATCTGTGCGCATTTCCTGCGGGAACACCTGGACCAATCGTCCAGCGGCCAAATCCTGCGCCACGAAATCTCTTTGGACAAGCGCTATGCCTTGCCCGATCAGCGCGGCATCGATGGCCAAGGTCGTCTGGTTGAACCAGATGCCTTGCGCTGCTGCCTCACGCGCCTGGGGCCTGCATTGCTCAAAGTACTGATCCCACGAAGACTGGGAGTCATGCACCAGCACATGCGGGGCATTCTCACCCGCTGTGTGGGGGTGCCCCACCGCCACCAAGCACTCGTCAAACAGCAAGTCGGCCTGAAGCCCGGGCCCGAAGGGCGGGCGACCATAACGCACAGCAAGGTCTACCGCTTCGGTGTGGAAGTGAGACAAGCGCTCCGTCGCAAGAATGCGAAAATCCATACCAGGATAAGCCCGGGTGTAGTCGCCCAGCCGGGGCATGAGCCATTTGGTGGCGAAGGTGGGCGTCACGCTGATGGTCAGGTGCTGCGGCTCGGGGCATAGGCCTTGGGTGGCCTGCGCCAAGGTCTCAAACGCACGGCGCACGCCTATCACATAGCGCTGCCCGTTCTGCGTGAGCGCCAGCGTGCGCGGATGGCGCTCGAACAACTTCAGGCCCAGTTCAGCCTCCAGTGCTCGAATCTGCTGCGCCACCGCGCCTTGCGTCACGCCCAGTTCCAGACCCGCAAGGCGGAAGTTGAGATGGCGGCTCGCCACTTCGAAGGCCCGCAAGGCATTGAGTGAGGGCGTGCGGCCCAGAGGATTAATCATGGGTGTAGATTTTCTACTGGATTGAAACAGCTGCCCTGCCCCAATCTCCAAACCACCATAGGACGAAATATTCAACAATTTCCGAACGCATCTTCAAAGCATTTAAGGGTGGCTATGGCAGTAGAAAAAGTAGCATTGATTACCGCTGGTGGAACGGGGATCGGGGCAGCCGCAGCGCGCCGACTGGCGGCGGATGGCTTTCACATCGGCATCATTTCGTCTTCCGGCAAGGGGGAGGCGCTGGCAGGGGCACTGGGCGGAATTGGCGTGACGGGCTCCAACCAGTCGATAGAAGACCTCACGCGTCTGGTGGACCGAGTGAGGGAGCGCTGGGGGCGCATCGACGTGCTCGTCAACAGTGCGGGCCATGGGCCACGCGCTCCGTTGCTGGAACTGTCGGACGAGCAATGGCTCGACGGCATGAACACCTATCTTCTGAATGTGATTAGACCGACCCGCTTGGTGGCACCGCTGATGCAGCAGCAACGCAGCGGCGCGATCATCAATATCTCTTCGGCCTGGGCGCTGGAGCCTAGCGCGCTGTTCCCGGCATCTTCGGTAGTTCGAGCCGCCCTTGCCTCGTTCACACGCATCTTTGTGGACAGCTTCTCTCACGACAACATCCGCATGAACAATGTCTTGCCGGGCTGGATCGACAGCCTGCCAGAGTGGGAGGAGCGCCGCGCGTCCGTGCCCCTGCAGCGGTACGGGAAGGTCGATGAGGTGGCGGCGACCATCGCTTTCTTGGCCTCGGAGGGTGCGGCCTACATCACCGGGCAGAGCTTGCGGGTCGATGGCGGATTGACGCGATCCGCATGAAGCAAGTCGGGTTTTACGTCTGCCAGACTGGAATCAGGGATGCTTCGCTTCTTCCACGGAAAGCCACGGGTGCCGGTCGAGCCTTTTTACTGAATCACATGCCAAGCACGATCGCACTCCGTCTTATCGGGTTCTTTGTTCTTCTGCCCAGCACCCTGGGCGCTGGCTTCTGGACACTGCAAGGCATCGGATACGTGGTGGACGCATGGTCAAGGGCTACCGGCACCTCTTTCGCTTTTACGCTGGCAATCGCCATGGCCCTTGGGTGGTTCGGCCTCACCACACTCTGGAGCCTGTACTACAGCCTGCTTCGCGGAGATCTGTCGTTCAACCGCCGCGCTGCTTGGGCTGGCCTGGTGTGCGGAAGCCTTGTTTCTGTCGCATTGATCGTGGCTTCTGGTGGGACGATGGTTTTTCGCCTGTGCTTCTTCGGATGGCCGCTTCTGGCCTCCACCTACTTCGGCGCCGTGCTTCGGCGTCTGCCTTGAGCCCATTCCCGCGCAATGGACCCAAGGTGGGCGCCAAGCCTTCGATTGTTGGCGCGTATGCCAGGTTGACCACCGTGGCACCAACCCCCACCGACTCAGGAGGTGTTCACCTCAAGCTCAGCGTCTGCCGCTTCCACGCTGGGTCTTGCCAACGCTGGAACAAGGGCAGCGCTGCCACATCGCCCGTCACGCGCTCGGTGGTCAAGCCCTCCAGCCGCACCACCTCAAAACTCTTGCGGTAGCGGCCCTGGCCCCGGGCTTCGCGTGCCACCAGCATCTGCTGGCCGCCGGGCACCCAGCCCGCCCATTCGGCTACGCCGGTCTCGGGCGTGGCGGCGGCGGGCGGCAGCACATCGGCCAGCCAGCCGCCTTCCGTTTTGCGCAGCACCCACAGCTCGCGCCAGCCTTCCATGGGCTGCACGGCCAGGGCCAAGGCTGTGCCTTCGCGGTTGGTGCTGGCCGATGCAGTCCACACCACGCCGTAGGTGCAGCGGCGCAGCAGCGGGGCCTTGGCGCTGTGCTGCGCGTCCACCAGCAGCACGCAGGTTTCGCCGGGGGCGCCGGGCTCGGTCAACAGTGTGGGGCGGGCTCCGGCGGCGGTAGCGACAGGCGCCGCAGCAGGCACCAGCGCCCAGCGTACGGCGCTCACGCGCATGGCAGCGTCGTTGTAGGCGCTCTGGTCCTCGTCAGGCAGCTCAGCCTTGCTCACGCCGGTGAATTCGGTCAATGCACGGGCAGCGGCGGCGGCCACAGCCGGGTCGGCCGCGTTCCTGCGCGCCTGCTGGAAGGCTGCAGCACCCCACACGCTGGCGCGGCGCATCTGCACCCGGTTACGCAGGTAGCCGGGCAGGCCCGCCACGTCCACGCGCTCCAGTACCTCCGCCTGCCAGGTGGTGACCTTGGCACGCTCGTGTGCGGGCAGATCGGGGTTGATGCATTCGGGGCGGGTCAGCGCCAGGACGGCACGGGCGCGCTGCTCGGCATCGGCCACAGGCATGGCCAGCAGGCGGCGAAAGGCCTCGCCCTCGTAGCAAACCTGCATGCGGCCTTCGACCTCGTAGGTGGCAAAGCGCACGCCGTAGCCGTTGGCAACATCCAGATGGGCCGACAGCGCGGCACCCGAGGCCTTGCCCGGCACGGCCACCGAGGCACGGCGGGCCAGGCGGTCGGCAAAGGTGCCCAGGGCATCGAAAGCCTGGGCCCCCTCCACCCCCGCCAGCGCCTTTGCGGGCGCGGCCTGCAGGTAGGCGGCAGTCAGGCCAATGCCCAGCGCCTCGGCACCCGGGGTGTCCTGCACAAAGCGCGTCACGGCCAGCAGCGCGGGGCCTTCGGCCTCGGTCAGGGCCACGCGGCGCACATCGCTGGCGCGGATGAAGCCACCGCGCTCACGCTTGTGGTCCCACACCTGCAAATAGTCGAGGCGCTCGCCGCGCACTTCGAGCACTTCGCCCTGCCACAGGCTGGCCTGCTGCTGGGCACCGTCACGGGGTGCGGCGCGCAGACTGGCCTGGTCCTGCACCACGATGGCGCTGCCCTGGGCATTGGTTGCGGGTACTGGTGCGGGTACAGGGGCGGCCTCGGCCGCCACGGTCACTGCAGCGCTGGCCACTGCTGCGAACAAAGTTGCGAAGGTGGCGTTCATGTTCACTGCTCCACGGCTTGGGTGGTAGCGGCGTCTTCAGCCACGGCAGCTGCCTGCGCGGCCCCAGCCTGGGCGTTGCGGTTGCCGCCCAGCAGCGCGGCACCGATGAAGTCGCCATTGGTGGGCGGGGGCGCGATGATGACCTGGATCTTGTCCGAGAGCTTGTCGGCCAGCGTCTTCTGGATGAGCAGCGGGTGTTTGGTCACCAGTGCGCCTTCGCGGGCCATTTGCTCGGCATTGACCTTGCCCACGCGGTCCATGCGGTAGGCCTCGGCCTCTGCCAGCTTCTGGCGGGCGTCGGCTTCGCCGTTGGCTTCGATGCGGCGGGCCTGGGCGTTGCCTTCAGCGGCTTTGACGCGGGCCACGCGTTCAGCTTCAGCTTCGAGCTGGCGCTGCTCGATCTGGCGCTGCTTGAAGGGCAGCACGTGCTTCATCGCCTCTTCCTGGGCCTTGGCGGCAATGACCTGCTCGCGCGCGGCGGCTTCGGCGGCCACTTCGCGACGCACCTTGTCGGCGTTGGCGTCCAGCTCGGTTTCACGTACACGCTTGTCTTTCAGCTCCAGCGTGTAGCGCATTTTTTCGGAGGCCAGCTCCTCGGCCAGCAGGCTGTCCATGCCCCGGCGGTACTCGGCGGGCAGGTCCACCTTGCCGATCTGCAGGCTGCGCAGCGTCACGCCATCGGCAGCCAGGCGGGCGCGCAGTTCGGTTTCGATGATTTGCGAAATCTCGGCGCGCTTGGACGAGAAGATTTCGCGCACGGTGTAGCGGGCAAACACCTTGTAGACCAGGCCCTGCACCGCGGGCTCCACGATGTCGACACCCACGTTGTCGGGCAGATTGCCGGCCTTGACGGCGGGCGAGTTGGGGTCCAGTGCGTAGCGCACGCTCAGGTCCAGGCCCAACGACAGGCCTTCCACCGACTGCAGCGGCGCGCTGCCCGTGGCCTGGCGCATGGCTTCAGGGCGGTAGCTCTGGTCACGCAGGGAGAACACCCGCACTGTGTGCAGGCCGGGCACCACCCACACGCTGCCATCGCGCCAGAGGCTCACGGCACCGGTGAACTGGTTCAGGCGCACACCCAGGTCGCCTTGCGCCAGGTGTTGCACCGGCGGGTTGCGGTACACCATCAAGCCTGCGGCGGCCACCACCGTGCCAGCGGTCAGCCAGCGCACGGTGCGGGCGGTGGGCAGCAGGTAAGCCCAATTCAGGCGAGGGGCATCGGCACCGCGTGCATCGGCTGCCACAGGGCTTTGCGATTCAGCGTCCAGCACGGGCTCCGTGCCGGCTTCGGACAACGGGGTAGAGCGACGGCCCTTCAGGGTCTGCACGATGCGGTTCCAGGTGGCTTTCATGGTGTTTCTCTCTCGGGTTGGTTTGGTGTTGTTGTCGGTTCTGAGCCGCCGCCGTGGCTGACTCATTGAGGACCGATTGTTCGGATCCACCCCGGAAGCAACAATGCAGCGCAGCCCCCAATGCGCTCACACCGCCCGCATGAACCTTCCGGCCCCGGAAGAAAAACTCACACCGGCCAGAACCGGCCACCGGGATAATCTGCCCACCCTCTACTGCCCGCCCTGCCCATGACCCGCATTGCCGTGATCGAAGACGACCTGCCCACCAGCAACCAATTGGCCGGGTGGATACGCAGTGCGAAGAGCGGCATCGTCATCGATCAGTGGTTTACCCGCGACGAGGCCGAGGCTGCGCTGGCCCGCGAGCACTACGACGCCGTGGTGCTCGACATCGAACTGGGCCGCGAGCGCCATGCGGGCGTGGCCCTCATCAATGCCATCAACAAGCTGCGCCAGGGCACGCCGGTGCTGGTGGTGTCGGCCATGCCTGCGGCCATCTACCGCAGCATCATGAAGGCGTTGGACGCGTGGGACTACCTGCAGAAAACCACGTTCGAAGAGGCCGATTTCATCGAGACCTTTCTCGACATCCTGCGCACCACGCAGGCACAGACCCCAGCCAGCGCAGCCCCCGCCCCGGTGGGCGATGCGCTGGTGCTGGACCCGCTGTGGCAGCGTACTCCCACCTGGCGCGGCGAGCGCATCAACCTGCCACTGACAGCCCAGCGCATCCTGGCCACGCTGCACCAGCGCAGTGGCGAGGTGGTGTCGTACGACGAACTGTTCGAGGTGGTGAAAAGCGGCCGCAACCGCGACAACGTGCGCAAGCATGTGAGCACCATCCGCGAGGCGCTGCGCGAAGTGGACCCCGGATTTGAAGGCATTGAGAACGTGCCGATGCGCGGGTTCCGCTGGACGGGAAGGTGAACACCCCCCTGAGGCCCTGCGGGCCTTCCCCCCGCTCTCGCATGGCTGCGCAATGCGGGCAGGGGGACGCCGCCAGCGCGGCGGGGCGGCCCTTGCGCGGCGGCCCTGGCCTGGGCCATGCCAGTTTTGACCGCCCTGCACGGTACTTTCACGCGAGAGGAATGGAGTGAAACGCCTACTGCACCCCGCACTTGAAATATCGCGTCTGGAAATGCCCCGCCTGGGCCTGCCCGCGTTCCGCCTGCGCATCCTCGTGCGCGGGGTGTTCGTGCTGCTGGCACTGGCCACGGTGGCGCTGAGCGTGGTGGTGCTCAAGGACGAAAAAGAGCGCGCCTGGCAGGCCTACCAGCATGGCTTTGTGCGCAGCCAGGCCGAGGCCATGGCACGGCTGCGCCACCCCTCGGGCCAGTTGGCGCTGCTCAACGCCAGCCACCTCGGCCAGGGCGTGACGCCGCTGGCGCCGCTGCTGCTGCCCTACGCGGCCATCGACTTTGACGACCCGCAAAAATCACAGCAGGCGGTGGAGATGGCGGGCTGCTCCGTGCAGTACCCCGATGGCGCCTCAGTGTGCGCGGCGATTGGCAACAACCCCTATGCGGGCGGCTTCATTTACCTGGTGGGCAGTTTTTATGCAGGCGAGCTGATACCCCGCGAACGCGGCGCCTTGGTGCCCGCCGAGGCACACCGTGCGCGCATCACCCTGGACATGCGGGGTGCCACCTACCGCTGGATTGCGCCGTATGAGGCCATGCCTCCACAGGGCAGCGCGGCCGTGCGCGGGCGCCTGACGGGGTTTGTGGACAACGGCACGCCGCAGCTCGACGCCCGCGCGCGGCCGGTGCGCGACTTTCGCGGCTGGCTGTGGCAAAACGGCCAGTGCCGTGACCTGCCGCCCCCATCAGCCCAACAACCTTCTGGCGGGGCCGCCATCACCTCCGACTGCCTGCGCCGCACCCACTACTCCATCCGCCTGCCGGTCGAACTGTTCCGCGAAGCGCTGTTCCGCAAGGACGAGCGCCTGGTCTGGCCGCCGGAAGACCTGGGGCAGATGCGCGTGCGGGTGGAGATGCTGGCGCCGGGCGAGGACACCAAACCGCTGTTCGACAGCGACGCACCCGGCGCGCAGCTGGCTGCATCGCTGGGCGACCTCTCGCGCAGCCTATTGCCGGGCGAACGTGTGCAGATCCGCAAGCTGGGCAGTGACGAGGCCAGCGCCATCACCCTCAAGGGCGTCGAAGTGCAGGCCGATCCATCTGCCCCCTGGCTGCTGCGCCTGATCCGCTGGCTGCCGCTGGAGGCCGCAGGCGTGGGCCCGGCGGCAGCCACGCCCGCCGCCCCCACGGCCCTGGACATTCTGGACACACCCACCGGCAACTACGTGGTGAATTTCACCGGTCACCTGCGCGGCGTGGAGCAAGGCCTGGCCGCTGTGGCCACGCGCCTGTCGTGGTACCTGGGCGCCATGCTGGGCGCCATTGCGCTGGCCTGGCTGGTGGTCGAGGTGGGCCTGATCCGCCGCGTGACCGCCCTGACCCGCCGCGCCGCTGCGGTGTCGTACAACGTGCAGCCCGGCCACACCGGACCCCGGCTGGGCGATCTGGACGTGTCGGACCTGCGCGGCTCGGACGAGCTGGGCATTCTGGCCGGTGGCTTGGCCGACCTGCTGCAGCGCGTGAAAGACGACCTGCAGCGCGAGCAGCTGCGCGCCCAACAAGAGCGCGACATGTGGCACGCTGTGGGGCACGAGATCATGTCGCCCCTGCAGTCGCTGATGGCGCTGAACGGCCCACAAGACCCCGGCCACCGCTATGTGCAGCGCATGCAGCAGGCCATCCATGTGTTGTATGGCACAGCATCGCCCGCCGAGGCACTGCAGGCCGCCAATGTGCCCGAGGGGCGGCTGGACCTGGATGCTTTTTTGCGCAACGTGGCCGACAACGCGCACTTTGCGGGCATTCTGGATGTGGTGTACGACCTGGGCCCAGGCCACCCTGGCCCGGTCATCGTGCGGGCCGACGAGTTTGCGCTCGAAGACGTGGTGACCCACATCTTGCGCAATGCCGACCGCTACCGCCCCACAGGCAGCCCCATCAGGCTAACGCTCACCGCGTCGGAATCCACGGCCAGCGCCACGCTGCACAACCAGGGCTCGACCATTGCCGAAGACCTGCTGGAGCGGATTTTTGAATTGGGTGTATCAGACCCCGAGAGCCCCACCCCGCTGGGCGAAGGCGAACACCGGGGCCAGGGCCTGTTTGTGGCCAAAACCTACATGGCCAAGATGGGCGGCACCATCAATGCACGCAACACCGAGGGTGGCGTGGCGTTTGTGCTCACCTTTCAACGGCTGGGGTAGCACGCACCGGGGACGGTGCGACACCCCATCCACCATCAAGCGGCCCTCAAGCAGCCAGCTGCACGCGCATGGCGTCGATCACGCCCTTGTAGTCAGGCTTGCCAAAAATCGCGCTGCCCGCCACGAAGGTGTCGGCGCCCGCATCGGCCACACGGCGGATGTTGTCAGCCTTGATGCCGCCGTCCACCTCCAGGCGAATGTCCTTGCCCGAGGCGTCGATGCGCTTGCGCACGGCTTCGATCTTGCGCAGGGCCGAGTCAATGAAGCTCTGGCCGCCAAAGCCAGGGTTCACGCTCATGATCAGGATGAGGTCGATGTCGTCGATCACC
The DNA here is from genome assembly GCF_003669015.1 of Acidovorax sp. 1608163. Taxonomy (NCBI): domain Bacteria; kingdom Pseudomonadati; phylum Pseudomonadota; class Betaproteobacteria; order Burkholderiales; family Comamonadaceae; genus Acidovorax; species Acidovorax sp. 1608163. Next base: position 429,657 of record NZ_CP033069.1, on the reverse strand, counting down.
CAGTCCAGCACATCCAGCGGCGCGGCCGGGTTGAACACCAGGCCAGGCTTGACGCCCTTGGAGCGGATGGCCTGGATGCTGCGGTGCACATGGCCCGAGGCATCGGGGTGGAAACTGATGTAGTCCGCACCCGCGTCGGCAAACGCGGCGGCCAGGGCGTCCACCGGCTGAATCATCAGGTGCACGTCGATCGGCACGGCCACGCCCGCAGGCGTTTTGGCATGCGGCTTGAGGGCCTGGCACACCATGGGGCCGAAAGTGAGGTTGGGCACGTAATGGTTGTCCATCACGTCGAAGTGGATCCAGTCCGCGCCAGCGGCAATGACGTTGCGCACTTCTTCGCCCAGGCGGGCAAAGTCGGCAGAGAGGATCGAAGGGGCGATTTGGAAGGTGCGGCTCATCCCCCGATTGTCGCAAAGCTCGATCCCTGGGGTTTTACAGGGGTGCAAGCCCCCGCAAATGGGCCGCCACGGTTACCATCCGGCCCATGTCAAAGTACCAGTTTGCGGTGGAAGTCCTGCCCGAGTATCTGCCCGAGCAATCGGAGCCAGACAGCGAGGTGTTCAGCTTCGCCTACACCATCACCATCACCAACACGGGGGATGCGCCCGGACAGCTGATCTCGCGCCACTGGATCATCAGCGATGCCCGTGGCCACACCGAAGAAGTCAAAGGCCTGGGCGTGGTGGGCCAGCAACCCCTGCTCAAGCCCGGTGAAGCCTTTCAGTACACCAGCGGTTGCCGCCTGCGCACCTCCAGCGGCACCATGCACGGCACCTTTCACTGCGTGGCGGAAGACGGCGAGCCCTTCGACACGCCCGTGCCCCTGTTTGTGCTGGAGGCCATCCAGCACGGACCCTCGGGCCAGCCCTTGGGCACCAGGGTGCTGCATTGAGCCGCCCCGACGACCTGGCCGGCATCCTGGCCGCACTGCAGCCCCAGGCCGACCTGGCCCACCGCCACCTCTGGCTCATCCACCTGCTGGACTGGGTGCGCGGCCAGCGCGACTCGGTGCCCGGTGCGGTGGCCCGATTTCAGCTGTTTCTGGACGCCGTGCAGGCGCGCCCTGAGCTGCAGGCCCGCCTGCAGGCCTGGTGGGCCAGGCTGATCGACACCGTTGACATCACCACCTTGCTGGCCGACTTTGGCTTTGCCCCGCGCACCGCACTGGTCAGCGAGCTGGCGGTGCGCCTGCGCACCAAATGGCTGCCCGGCACGCCAGAGACCATCGATGCCTCGGAGTTGTTCGTACTGGCCCTGCCGCACGAATTCGATGCCCAATGGGTGTCTGCACTGGACGAAACCCAGCTGAACCGCCTGGCAGCGCTGCTGGCGCCCGCAGAGGGCACAGGCATCTCGCCTTGGCACAGGGCCCTGCTCAACGCCATGACGTACTGCGCGGGCCAGATTCTCTCGACCGGCTTTGCCCCTGAGCTGCGGCTGCGCATGAGCGAAGCCGCGCGCGATGCGCAGCCGTTTCATGCCCTCATCAGCGATGTGGAGAGCCTGCGCGTGGAAGTGCAACACGCCCTGCGCACACCCGACCGCCTCAACGAAGCCGCGCAGCGCCTGCGCGAGCGGCTGGAGGCCTGCCGCGCCGCCGCAGCCACGGTGTACACCCACTTTGAAGACAACGGGATTTCGGTGGGGCTGGTGTTTCGCCTGCGCCAGTTGCGCGAGCGCATTTTGCGCGTGCGCTTGCTGCTGGACTGCCTGCTCTCGCCCAAGCCCGCCGCTGCGGCCGCCAAGCTCATGGCCTCGCTGGTGCAGGTGGGGCAAGAGCGGCGCAGCCTGCGGGCGCTGTATGCGTCCAACTCATCGCTGGTGGCCGCCAAGGTGGCCGAGCGCAGCGCCGAGACAGGCGAGCACTACATCACCCGCACGGCGGCCGAATACCGCTCCATGGTCAAAAAGGCGGCGGGCGGCGGGCTGGTGATTGCCTTCACCACCCTGGCCAAGTTTGCGCTGTATGCCCTGGCCTTGTCCGCCTTCTGGGCGGGCTTTTGGGCGGGATTCAATTACGCCGTGAGCTTTGTGCTGGTGCAGCTGCTGCACTTCACCGTGGCCACCAAGCAGCCCGCCATGACGGCCCCCGCCATGGCCGCCAAGCTCAAGGAACTGGGCACAGGCGACGCCATTGAATCGTTTGTGGACGAGATCACCCACCTGGTGCGCTCGCAAGTGGCCGCCGTGCTAGGCAACGTGCTGGTGGTGTACCCGGTGGTGCTGGGCATTGCGCTGCTGATGCTCCACACCCTGGGCCAGCCACCCATCAACACCAAGCAGGCCGAACATGTGCTGGAGTCCTTGCACCTGCTCGGCCCTTCGGTGCTGTTTGCGGCCTTCACCGGGGTGCTGCTGTTTGCCTCCAGCATCATTGCGGGCTGGGCCGAGAACTGGTTTGTGCTGGCGCGGCTGGACTCGGCCATCCAGTACAACCCACGCATCACCCGCTTTTTGGGAGCACCTCGGGCCGCGCGCTGGGCGCACTTCCTGCGCGACAACATCTCTGGCTTTGCGGCCAACATCTCGCTGGGCTTCATGCTGGGCCTGGTGCCGGTGATTGCCACCTTCTTTGGCCTGGGGCTGGACGTGCGGCACGTCACGCTGTCGGCCGGGCAGATTGCCGCCGCCAGCGCCACCCTGGGGCTGGATGTGCTGCACCAGCCCTCCTTCTGGTGGGCCGTCGCCACACTGCCGCTCTTGGGCGCACTCAACGTGGGCGTGAGCTTCTACCTGGCCTTCAACCTGGCCATGCGCGCGCGCAGCGTGAGCGGGGTAGACCGCTCGCGCATTTACGCGGCGATTCGTGCGCGCCTGCGCATCGCACCGCTGAGCTTCTTCCGGCCCGAGCGCGCACGCTGACGCGCCTTAACACGCAGATCGCCCACCACCGTCCCGCAGGGTGCGGCGCGCGATCTGCGTATCCGTCCTACACGATACAACTGCTTCAAGCGGTAAATTCACCGGCACTTGGGCAGTGCCTGCGCGCACTGTAAGACCCCCGCGTACCGGGCCGCTGGCCGGGTGCACTACCCGGGGGTTCTACCCAAGTCACAGGCCTTTGTCACCATGGCATGGGCGGCCACCCCAGGCCGACCATTCACCATCGGCCGCCCCCAAGCCGCGCCGCTGTCTGCGCCCACCGGGCACAACAGGGCCTTTCATCCACCTCCGGGCCTGTCCCGAGTCGCACAAAGGGCGCATGCAATGAACGAACTTTTCAGCTTCTGGGCCCAGTGGCTCAGGCCCTCGGCGGGGCTGCCCACCGTGCAGTGGTCGCTGTTGCTGGCCGTGGCGGCCATGGTGGGCTATCTGGTACATCGGCACTCGGGCCTGCCCAAAGTGCTCGGCTACTCGCTGGTCGGCACGGCAGCCGGCCTGGCGGGCTTCAGTGGGGCGGTGTGGCCGCTGCAGGGCATTGGCCTGTTTTTGCTGGAGCTGGGCATTGCCATCGTGCTGTTTGAGTGCGGTGGGCGCATCTCGCTGCGCTGGTTCCGGCACAACCCCATGGTGCTGGTGCAGAGCATTGCCGAATCCACGCTGACGTACTTCGCGGTGTATGGGATGTTGCTGTGGCTGGACCAGCCCGCGCAAGTGGCCGGCCCCCTGGCCCTGGTGGCGCTGGCTGCGTCGCCTGCGGTGCTGACCCGCGTGGTGGCCGACACCCGCGCGGCCGGCCCGGTGACCGAACGCGCGGTGGTGCTGGCCACGCTCTCCACGCTGTACGCCCTCACGCTCGGCTCAGCCTGGTCTGAGCAGATGAACCGCCACAGCGCCACGCTGATGAGCACCGTGTACCCCATTGTGGTGGTGCTGGGCGTATCGATCATCGTGGCCGCCGTGCTGGCGCTGGTGCTGCGCACGGCGCTGCGCTTCATGAGCCCCACGAGCGAGAACACCTCCATGCTGCTGCTGGCCCTCATTGCCGCAGGCACGGCAGTGGCGGCCCACATGGGCGGCTCGGCCCCGCTGGCGGCGCTGCTGGCGGGCATTTTGCTCAAGCAGCTCAACCCCCGGCCCTGGGCTTGGCCACGGCAGCTGGGCAATGCGTCCTCGCTGCTCACCATGCTGATGTTTGTGCTGGTCTCCACCGTGGCCGCGCAGGCCGACTGGAGCGGCCCCGTCGCAGGCGTGGTGCTGGCCCTGATTGCCGTGCGCCTGCTGGCCAAGGCGCTGGGCGTGGCGGTGGGCAATGTGGGCAGCGGTGCTAGCTGGCGCCAGGCGCTGTGGGTGGGTTGCGCGATGACGCCCATGTCGTCCATTGCTCTGCTGATTGCCTCGCAGTTCGTGGTCGCCTCACCCTCCACCGGCTACCAAATTGCCAGCGTGGCGCTGCCCGCCATCTTGCTGATGGAGGTGCTGGGCGCCGTGATTGCCACCGTGGCCATTTACCGTGCGGGCGAAAGCTCGAAACCCTGGGCACCGCTGCTGCGCGGTGGCCGCAACGGAGAGTCCCATGAGTCTTGAAGCCTTTCACCACTCCGAACCGCTGACGCTGGGCGTTGAACTGGAGCTGCAGCTCGTCAACACCAACGACTACGACCTGGCCCCCTATGCCGAGGACATGCTGCGCCTGATGAAGAAAACCCCGCTGCCCGGCAGCGTGGTGCCCGAGATGACGAACAGCATGATCGAAATCTCCACGGGCATCTGCCACTCGGCCAGCGAAGTGGTGGGCCAGCTCACGCCGATCCGCGATGCGCTGGTCAAAAGCGCCGACAAGCTCAACATCGCCGTGGTGGGCGGCGGCACGCACCCGTTCCAGCAGTGGCACGAGCGCCGCATTTACGACAAGCCGCGCTTTCGCGAACTGTCGGAGCTGTATGGCTACCTGTCCAAGCAGTTCACCATCTTCGGCCAGCACGTGCACATTGGCTGCCCCGATGCGAACGCCGCGCTGCTCATGCTGCACCGCATGTCGCGCTACATCCCGCACTTCATCGCGCTGTCCGCGTCGAGCCCCTATGTGCAGGGGCAAGACACGGCGTTTGACTCAGCGCGGCTGAACTCGGTGTTCGCGTTTCCGCTGTCGGGCCGCGCACCGTTTGTGCTGACCTGGGAAGCGTTTGGCCAGTACTTCGACAAGATGACCCGCACCGGGGTCGTGAAAAGCATGAAGGATTTTTACTGGGACATCCGCCCTAAGCCCGAGTTCGGCACCATCGAAATCCGCGTGTTCGACACCCCCCTAACCATCGAGCGCGCTGCCGCGTTGGCAGGCTACGTGCAGGCCCTGGGCTCATGGTTCCTGGCCGACCAGCCCTTCATGCCGCAGGAGGACGACTACCTCGTCTACACCTACAACCGCTTCCAGGCCTGCCGCTTTGGGCTGGACGCGGTGTATGTGGACCCGGCCACGGGTGAACACATGCCGCTGCGCGAACACATCCTGCAGACGATGAACCAGATTGCAGGCCACGCCGCCGTGCAAGGCGCCGCCAACGCGCTGCACCTGCTGCGCACCGAGACCGAAGCCGGCCAGAACGATGCCCGCTGGCTGCGCGAGCGCCAGCGCGAAGAGCAGTTGCTGGCCGAGGTCAGCCGCCAGGCAGCGCAGCGCTTTCGCGGCGTGCCGGTCTGAGCCCCCGACGGATCGACTGTTGCAGCCCCCAACCCACCGACAATCGGAGCATGGGTGAATTTGACTTGATCGCGCGCTACTTCACGCGCCCCGTGCGCCACGCCGCTTTAGGCGTGGGCGACGACTGCGCCTTGCTGGCCCCGCGCCCCGGCATGCAGCTGGCCGTCAGCAGCGACATGCTGGTGGAGGGCCGCCACTTTTTTGCCGATGTGGACCCCGAGGCCCTGGGCCACAAGGCCCTGGCCGTGAACCTGTCGGACCTGGCGGCTTGCGGTGCCAAGCCGATGGCCTTCACGCTGGCTTTGGCACTGCCACGGGTAGACGAAGCGTGGCTGGCAGGCTTTTCGCGCGGGCTGCTGGCGCTGGCCGATGCGCACGGCTGTGAGCTGGTGGGTGGCGACACCACGCAGGGCCCGCTCAATATCTGCATCACCGTGTTTGGCGAGGTGCCCGCGGGCCAGGCCCTGCTGCGCAGCGGCGCGCGGGCGGGCGACGACATTTACGTGAGCGGCACGCTGGGCGATGCACGCCTGGCACTGGAAGCGCTGCTCGGCCACATCCACCTGCCCAACGACCTGCTGGCCCAGGCCCGCCTGCGGCTGGAGCGGCCCACGCCCCGCGTGGCGCTGGGCCTGGCGCTGCGCGGCATTGCCAGCAGCGCCATGGACGTGAGCGACGGCCTGCTGGGCGACTTTGCCCACATCCTCAAGGCCTCGGGCATGGGGGCGTGCATTCACGCCCATGAAACTATCAAATTGATAGCTGCCAGCGCTTATTTATCAAGCGCTACAGGCCTATTTGACACTCAATCCAGCGCACCACTGCTGCACCAGTGCACGCTGGCAGGCGGGGACGACTACGAGCTGGTGTTCACCGCCCCGCCAGCGCACCGCGCCGCCGTGGCCGCCGCTGCAGCCCAAAGCCAGACGCCCGTGGCACGCATTGGCCAGGTGCAGGCCGAGCCCGGGCTGCGGCTGGTGGATGCACAGGGCCAGCCAGTGGAGCACCGCTTCGCCTCGTTCGATCACTTCGCCTGACGCACCCATCAGCGTGCAGGTGGGTGCGCTGATCGGCACGCGCATCCGTGCGCAGCGGGCAGCGCGGCCCCCCGCGCCCTCACTTGTTGGCGATGATGCTGAGCAGCTCTTCGCGCGTGGTGGGATCGTTCATGTACTTGCCGTACAGCGGCGACATGCGGCGCACGAAGGGCGATACGTCCTTGACCCGCACAAACTGCGCACCCTGCTTGGCCGTGGTCTCCTGCGCCTGGGCCACGCGCTTGTTCCACAGCTCGCGCATCAGCAGGGCTGATTTGCCACCGGCGTCTTGAAAGACCTTGCGGTCGGCCTCTGACAGCTTGCCCCACAGCGCGGCCGACACCACCAGCGCCTCGGGCGAGACCACGTGGTTGGTCACGTACACGTTTTTGGCGACCTTGTAATGGCCCGTCGCCTCGTACGACGGCATGTTGTTCTCGGCGCAGTCGATGGTGCCCTTTTCAAATCCGGCCATCACCTCTTTGAAGGGCAGCGGCACGGGCTTGGCGTCCAGCAGCTTGACCATTTCAATGTAAATCTCCGACTGCTGCACCCGGATGGAAGCCCCCGCCAGATCGCGCAGATTGTTCGGGCTGCGGCCAGCGCAGTAAAACGAGCGCGCCCCGCCGTCGTACCAGCCCAGCACCACAAAGCCAGCGCCTTTGAGGTTGGAGGCAAAGCGCTCGCCCAGCTTGCCGTCCAGGTGGCGGAACATGTGGGCCGAGTCGGTGAACAGAAACGGCAGGTTCAGCACCTTGATGCCCGGCACCGCGTCGGACAGTGGGCCCGAGCTGAACTCGGCCAGATCGATCTCGCCGCTCTTGAGCATCTGCACGGCCTTGGGCTGGTCGCCCAGCGTGGCGTTGGAGAACACCTCGATCTGGTAGCGCCCCTGCGTGCCCTTGTTCACCTGGTCGGCAAAGCTCTTCATCGCCTCGGTCACGGGGTAGCCGTCGGGGTGAATATTCCAGGCCCGCAGCTTGGTTTGCGCGCTGGCAGGCGCCACGACGCAGGCCAGGCCCAGCGCCAGCGGGGCCGCCCATTGGCGGGCCTGCCGCAGCAGTTGGTGTGTCATCTCCTCACTCCTTTTTTGTGGGCTCGACCCCCTTGGGCGGACCATCTTCGGTTATTACTTATTAGTACGATGTCATATCAATTTGCACATCACTGGATACCGATTGCGGGATGGAAGGCACCCACGCCACCGGCTTTTCAGTTTGCAATTCGCCTTTGACACTTTTTCAGCGCATACCGCTTCGTTTCATTCTTCAGAGTGACGACAAGCATTTCATCTGCGAATGCATCCCATTTTTCAGCAACATTTGCTAACCAGCCATACGGGTAAACGCCATTCATGTGGCAAATCAAACTCCAGAGAATCGCCGCTTGTTGTACGACATCATTTCTCTAAGTAATGTCCACACAGCATCGGCATCCAGACCGGACCTGTGGCGCCCCTCCTTGCGGGCCGCCCCAGGCACACATCCATTCAATGAGGAGACAGACACATGAAGCGCAGAGACTTTGCCCTGACCGCAGCCCTTTCACCGCTGCTGATGACCGCCTGCGGCGGCGGGGGCAGCAATGGGGGCGTGGAATTCAGCGGCGCCAAGGCCGAAGCGGCCGCAGGCCTCAAGCGCGCAGCGCAGTACATGGACGAAGTGGTGTCCTACCAGGGCGGCTACGTGTGGTCGTACTCGCCCGACCTGAAGCAGACCTTTGGCGAGATGGAGGCCTACCGCACCATGTGCTGGATCCAGCCGCCCGGCACGCCCTCGGTGGGCCACGTGTACCTGGACGCCTACCACGCCACCAGCGACGAGCGCTACTACCAGGCCGCCGAGCGCACCGCCCTGGCCATTGCGGCCGCGCAGCACAGCTCGGGCGGGTGGAACTACATCCACGATTTTGCGGGCGAAGAGTCGCTCAAGAAGTGGTACGACACCATTGGCAAGAACGGCTGGCGGCTCGAAGAGTTTCAGCACTACTACGGCAACGCCACGTTTGACGACGCAGGCACCGCCGTGGCCTCGCAGCTCATGCTGCGCATGTACCTCGAAAAGCGCGACGCTCGCTTTCTGGCGCCGCTGCAAAAGGCCATCGACTTCATGGTCAAGTCGCAATTCGGGCCCGAATACGGCATTGCCAATGGTGGCTGGCCGCAGCGCTTCCCCCACTTCCCCGGCTCGGTCAGCAGCATGCCGCAGCCCAATGCAGGGCAGATTCCGCCCGGCGGCATTGCGGGCATGGGCGATGGCGACTACACCCTGCACGTCACCTTCAACGACGACGTGATGGGCGAGAACATCAAGTTCCTGACCCTGTGCGTGATTGCGCTGGGCGAGACGCGCCTGATCAGCAACATCGAGCGCGCCATGGAATGCATGCGCCTGATGCAGCAGCCCGGCCCCCAGGCGGGCTGGAGCCTGCAGCACCTCTCGCGCCCCACAGGCGGCCGCCCTGCAGGCGCGCCCGCCGGTGCGCGCAGCTACGAGCCCCGCTCGCTGGCCACGCACACCACGCAGACCAACATCAACCAGCTGTTCAACTACTTCCAGCTCACGGGCGACAAGAAGTACCTGGCCCGCATCCCCGAGGCGATTGCCTGGCTCAAGAGCTGCCCGCTGCCTGCCGATGCGGCCACCAAAAACCCGCTGCTCGCCGGGGGCCGCACGCACCCCACCTTCATCGAGCTGGGCACCAACGACGGGCTGTACATGCACCGCTACGGCTCCAACATCCACAACGGCGCCTACTACGCCGACAAGGACTACACCAACACCATCAGCCACTACTCGGCAGGCCGCACCATCAACATCGCCACGCTGGAGGCCACCTACAACAAGCTTAACGCGATGACGAGCGCCGAGATCGCGGCCATGGTTGCCAAGTCACCGCTCAAGACCACCGGCACCCGCGCGCTGCCCAAGTACTTCTCGATCCGCGAGGTGGACTTCCCCGATCTGTTCGCTGGCGCCGTGATGACCACGCCCACAGTGCCAGACACCGAGGTGCAGACGCTGCTCACCGAGCTGGGCACCAAGAACTACTGGACCTCGCCCGTGCCCGAGATCGTCAACCCCTACAAGGCAGACGGCCCCAGCACCGCCTACACGGGCACGGCCTACCGCAGCAAGCATGTGGGCGATGTGTACGACACCTCGCCCTACCCGGCCGACAACCCACCCGAGATCGAGCCCTACGTGAAGCGTGAGAAGCCGCAGTTCATCGTCACCTCAGAGTGGATCCGCCGCATGGGCCGCCTGATCGCCTACCTGACGCCCGTGGCCTGACACCAGCGGCCTGATCCGTACCGGGCCGTGCGGCCCGGCTCGCGCTCAGCGCATCTGGAACAGCTCTTGGTGAAAGCTGCGCGGCCTGCGCCCCAGGCGCTGCATGGCGCCGCGCAGCGCTTGCCCAAAGCCCTGTGGCCCGCAAAACCACACGCTGGCCTGCGGCCCGGCGCTGGCCAGCAGCGCCTCGGCGGCCACCGGGCCCGCAGCGTCGCTGTGGTGCACGTGCAGCGTCACGCTGGGCAACTGCGCACACAGCTGCTGCATGCGCTGGGCAAACACGGCCTCGCCCGCATGGCGCACGCAGTAGTGCAGTTGCACCACGGGGGCCTGGGCCGGGTCAGCCACCAGCGATTCCAGCCATGCCACAAACGGCGTGGCGCCAATGCCTGCCGCCACCCACACCTGCTCGGGTGTGCGGTCTTGGCGAAAGTCAAACCGGCCGTAAGGCCCCTCCACCCACACCGACTGGCCCACGGCCACGCGCTGGGCAAGCTGCGCGGTGTAGTCGCCCAGCGCCTTGATGGCAAAGCGCACTCGGCCATCGCCTGCATCGGCGTTGACCAGCGTGAAGGGGTGGTGCCCCTCGCCCGCCTGCAGGGTCAAGAAGGCAAACTGCCCGGCCTGGTGCTTCCAGGCGCCCTGCACCTGGCACTCCAGCTCCACCACGCCGCCGGGGTGGGCCTGCACCGCTACCACCTGCGCCGCATGGCGGCGGCTGCCGCCAATGCGCCCGGCCAGCGAACGCACGGCGCACAACACGCCCGCCAGCGTGGCCACGGCCACGAACGCGCCCGCAGGCTGCACCCACCATTCGGGCGGCACCAGCACCACGGCATGGAAGGCCAGCACCAGGTACACCACCGCCAGCAGTTTGTGCAGGTAGCGCCACACGTGGTACGGAAACCGCTGCCACAGCGTGATGACCAGCATGGCCGCCAGGAACCACACCGCCCACTCGCCCATGTCTTCCGCCAGGTGGCGGAAGGTGTTGAGCCACCAGTCAGCACGCGGGGCCTTCACAGGGCGCCCCACCCAGGCCACCAGCAGGCTCTTGGACAGCTGCGTTCCATAGTGCAAAAGCGACAGCACGATGGCCCCAATGCCCGCCCACTTGTGCAGGCGGTAGACCTTGTCCATGCCGCCCAGCGGCCGCTCCAGCCACGTGGGCCGCAGCGACAGCACCATGATCAGCGACATCAGCGCCCAGGCGCCCAGCCCGGTCAGCAACAGCACTTGGTTGCGCCACCACCAGACGTTCATCACCGGCGTCACCGGGTTTTGCCACGGCACGGCCATCGCCCACAACAGCACCGCCAATGCCAGCGTGCTTCCCAAAACCTTTTTCATCATCGACCCTGTCCTTGTTTTGTCGGTCTTGCCACCATAGTCCCAGGGGATGAAGGGCGCCTTAACCCAACATAAACAAGCCGTAAAGCGTTGCGCCCTCCGCGTTGGCAAGCGGCCCCACGCTGCTAGCATTCCACCCACCGCAAAGCGCGCACCGCAGCGCCTGCGCCGTTTTGCCCCTCTGCCCCCAGGAGCCCCGCCGTGAAGCACACCACCCCTGCCCGCCCCTTGCCCCCTGCCGCCATGACCACCCTGGCCACACTGGCCGCCCTGTGGGCCGCCGCCAGCCCGGCGCTGGCACAAGACACCGCCTCGCGGATTGCCCGCGTCACCGTGTACCCCGGCAGCGCCACGGTCGAGCGCGTGGCCAAGGTGCCCGCAGGCGCGCGCAGCATCACGCTGGGCTGCCTGCCCGCGTCGCTCGATGCGCAAAGCCTGCAGATCAACGCCGACCCCGCCGTGCGCGTGGGCGAATTCAATGTGCGCACCGAAGACCGCGACGTGGTGGCCGCCTGCGCCAGCCCGCTCGATGGCCGCATCCGCGAGCTGGAAGACCAGATTGCCGCCATCAAGGCCGAAGCCGCCTCGCTGCAACTGGTCGATGGCTACCTGAAGAACGTAGCGACCGGGGGAGCCGGCACCGAAACACCCGCAGGCCGCCTGCAAGCCACCACACCCGCACAGATCGCAGCCACCGCCGACGCACTGCGCAAATCGGCGCAAGAGTCGCAAACCCGCGCCCACCAACTGCAGCGCAAGCAAGAGGCGCTGGAGCTGGCCCTCAAACCCCTGGCCGCCGAGCGCGAGCGCACCGCCAGCCAGCGTGCGCAGGTGGTCTCCGTCACCGTCACGCTGGCCACCGACCGCGAGGCCGAGCTGCGCCTGTCCTACCAGGTGCGCGGCACCGGCTGGCAGCCCACCTACCGCGCCACGCTGGACGCCGCCAAACCCAGCGTGCTGCTGGAGCGCCAGGCCCTGGTGGCGCAAAACAGTGGCGAGGACTGGAGCAATGTGCAGCTCACCCTCTCCACCGGCCAGCCCGGGCGCGCCACCCAGGGCCGCCTGCCCCGGCCCTGGACGCTGGACATTGCACCGCCCATGCCCAAGGGCCCGCCGATGGCGGCAATGGCACTGTCGGCCCCTGCCCCAGCCGCCATGCCCGTGGCACGCCGCGCCAGTGCCGAAGACGCCCTGCCCAGCTTTGAAGTGAGCAGCACCGACAAGGCCTTTGCCACCGAATTTGCAGTGCCGCAGCGCATCACCGTGCCCTCCAACGGCCAGCGTGTGACGCTGGCCCTGGGCAACTACACCGCACCCGCCACGCTTCTGACCCGCGCGGCCCCAGCGGTGGAAGAAGCCGCCTACCTCGTGGCCGAGCTGGCACCGCCCCCCGGCGTGTGGCCCGTGGGCACAGCCAACCTGTACCGCGATGGCGCCTTTGTGGGCACAGGCCGCATCGACTTTGCCACCGCGACCAGCACCAACGGCACCAGCAGCCTGGCCTTTGGGCGCGACGAGCTGGTCACCGTGCGCGCCGAGCCCGTGCAAGACCTGACGGGCAGCACCGGCTTCACCGGCTCGCGCATCGAGCGCCGCACCCGCCGCGCCTACACGGTAGAGAACCGCCACAAGACCCCCGTGACGCTGCAGGTGCTGCACGCCGCACCCCAGTCGCGCAACGAGAAGATCGAGATCGAATCGCGCTACCAGCCCCAGCCCACCGACCTGGCCTGGAACCGCAACCCCGGCACCGTGGCCTGGCAGCAGCCCCTGGCCGCAGGCGCCACCGCGCAGTTCAGCGCCGAGCACACCATCCGCTACGCCAAAGACCTGGACGTGCAGGAACGCCAATGACCTTTGACGCCCAAACGCCTGCCACGCCAACGCCCGCAGCCCCCGGCATGGGCGCACCGCGCCGCGCCAGCGCCGCCTTCATGCTGGCGCACCCGGCCCACGCCATTGCGCTGGGCTTTGGCTCGGGCCTCTCGCCCATCGCGCCCGGCACTGTGGGCACGCTGTGGGGCTGGATGTCGTTTTCGGTGCTCAAGCCTTGGCTCAATGCCTGGCAAATGGGCGCGCTGATCCTGGGTGGCGCCCTGGTGGGCTGGTGGGCCTGCACCACCGCCGCCCGCCACCTGCGCGTGGCCGACCCTGGCGCCATCGTGTGGGACGAAATCGTGGCCTTCTGGCTCGTGCTGTGGCTGGCCATGCCCATGGGCCTCACGGGCCAAATCTTGGCCTTCGCCCTGTTCCGCTTTTTTGACGCCGCCAAGCCCGGCCCCGTGGGCTGGGCCGACAGCCTGTTCAAAGGCTTTGGCTGGCGCGGTGGCTGGGGCATTTTGTTTGACGACTTTGTGGCCGCCTTCTGCACGCTGCTGGTGATTGCGCTGTGGAGGTTCTTGGCATGAGCCCCGCAGACCCCACCGACCTGTCCGCACCGACACCCCAATTACTATCAAAAAGTGAGCCGCCAGCGCTTACCAATCAAGCGCTAGAGGCCCATTTGATTCAAATATCTGCCACCCTGCTTACACGCGGCTGGATTCTGGCCACCGCCGAGAGCTGCACCGGCGGCATGATCGCCGCCGCCTGCACCGACCTGGCAGGTTCGAGCCAGTGGTTTGAGCGCGGCTTCGTCACCTATTCCAACGAAGCCAAGACCGAGCTGCTGGGCGTGCCCGCCACGCTGATCGCCGAGCACGGCGCCGTGAGCGAGCCCGTGGCCCGCGCCATGGCCCAGGGCGCCGTAGCCCACTCCCGCGCCCAGGTGGCCGTGGCCGTCACCGGCATTGCCGGCCCCACCGGCGGCAGCGCCGACAAACCCGTGGGCACCGTCTGGTTTGGCTGGAACGTGAACGGCACCGTGACCACCGCCACCCGCCGCTTCGACGGCGACCGCGCCGCCGTGCGCCAGCAAACACTGCACTGGGCCTGCGAGCGGTTGAACGCGCTGCTGCAAGCAAGCAGCTGATTCGCTCCAGGCGCTGCGTTTTTCAGGGGGGCGGCGCACACCTCGCTTATGCCAAAACCGAGCATACATATGCGCCCACCAATGCAAGAAAACCCAGTGCCCATGCGGGTTTGCGGCAGATCAAACGCTGGTGCAGGCGCATTCGAACAATGGGGCTTTCCTTCATTCCTGATGCTGAAAGTCCCTCATGAGCCTCCACGTTTTCTGGTTCCTTCCCACCCACGGCGATGGCCGTTACCTTGGCAGCACGCAGCAAGCGCGGGCGGTAGACCAAACCTATTTGCAGCAGATTGCACAGGCGGCTGAGCGCCTGGGCTACGGCGGCGTGCTGGTGCCCACAGGGCGCTCGTGCGAGGACTCGTGGGTCATCGCCTCCAACCTGGCGGCCGTCACGCGCACGCTCAAGTTTTTGGTGGCGCTGCGGCCCACCACGTTCTCCGTCACGGCCAATGCGCGCATGGCCGCCACGCTGGACCGCCTCTCGGCTGGGCGCCTGCTCATCAACGTGGTGGCCGGGGGCGATGCGGGCGACCTGGAGGCCGATGGCACCTTTCTCTCGCACGATGCGCGCTACGAACATGCGCGCGAATTCCTCACCGTGTGGAAGGGCCTGCTGGCGGGCGAGACGGTGGACTTTGATGGCGAGCACATCAAAGTCAAAGGCGCGCGCCAGCTCTTTCCACCGCTGCAGCAGCCGCACCCGCCGCTGTACTTTGGCGGCTCGTCCCCCGCTGCGCACGACCTAGCGGCCGAGCAGGTGGAGCTGTACATCTCGTGGGGCGAGCGCCCCGAAGATGTGGCGGCCAAGTTTGCCGACCTCCGCGCCCGCGCCGCCGCCAAGGGCCGCACCGTGCGCTTTGGCGTGCGCCTGCACGTGATCGTGCGCGAGACCGAGCCAGAAGCCTGGGCCGCCGCCGACCGACTGATCAGCGAGCTGGACGACGAAACGGTGGCCCGCGCACAGGCGGCACTGGCGCGCCTGGACTCGGAAGGCCAGCAGCGCATGAGCGCACTGCACGGCGGCCAGCGCGACAAGCTGGAGATCAGCCCCAACCTGTGGGCCGGCGTGGGCCTGGTGCGCGGCGGCGCGGGCACGGCCCTGGTGGGCAACCCGCAGCAGGTGGCAGACCGCCTGAAGGAATACGCGGCACTGGGGGCTGACACGTTTGTGCTCTCGGGCTATCCGCACCTGGAAGAGGCCTACCGCTTTGCCGAGCTGGTGTTCCCCCTGCTGCCCGTGGCGGTGCAAGAGAAGGTGGGCGCCACGCTGCTGAGCCCGTTTGGCGAAGCCATTGCCGATGGCGCCGTGCCCCGGCTCAAGGTCGCGCAGAGCTGATACGGCGGCCGGGCGGCATGCTGAACTGCGGCCAGCGTCACCCAGGCGGCAGTGCGGCCACCGCCCAGCGGGTAGCATGGGCGCCCACATTCAGGAGGAGACCCATGCACCCCAACGCCCAGACCCTGCAGCGCTTTTACACCGCCTTCAGCCAGCTCGACCACGCCACCATGGCCGCCTGCTACGCGCCCAACGCCACGTTTGACGACGAGGCCTTCTCGCTCAAGGGCCGCGAGCAGGTGGGCGGCATGTGGCGCATGCTGTGCAGCGCCACCCAAAAGCCCGGCGCGGCCGAGCACTGGAAGCTGGAGTTCAACGGCATCGAAGCCGACGCCAACGGCGGCCGCGCGCACTGGGAGGCGCACTACCTCTTCAGCGCCACCGGGCGCAAGGTGCACAACATCATCGACGGCACCTTCACCTTCACGCCCGACGGGCTCATCGCCACGCACCGCGACCGCTTCAGCTTCTGGCGCTGGTCACGCCAAGCCCTGGGCCTGCCGGGCGTGCTGCTGGGCTGGTCGCCTTCGCTCAAGCGCAAGGTGCGGAGTACGGCGGCGGGGAACTTGAAGAAGTTTTTGGCGCAGGGGTGATGGGGGTTGCGTGATGCGGCAGAGGGTTGATGCGCAGGGTCGGTGGCTATCGGCTACAACCGGCAGTTCACACTGAATACTCAAGACCAATGGCAAGGTGTCAAATTTGTGGGCGCGAGCTAGACAGGCGCGAAGACCTGCTGTCTCAAGATTGCGGCGGTGACTGCTGGGGTTGCATCGACGAGATTGAAGCCGACGGCGGCTGGGTCTCGTCCCTTGAACAGGTACGCAAGGAGCACGAGCTGGGACTGCGGCTTGAATGGGTTGGCC
The DNA here is from genome assembly GCF_003669015.1 of Acidovorax sp. 1608163. NCBI lineage: Bacteria > Pseudomonadati > Pseudomonadota > Betaproteobacteria > Burkholderiales > Comamonadaceae > Acidovorax > Acidovorax sp. 1608163. Next base: position 413,223 of record NZ_CP033069.1, on the reverse strand, counting down.
CTGTCGGCACGCAAGTGCCGCCTCTCTCTGAATGATTTTTTCACCGCGACAAAAAACCAGGGGTTCGCGTAAAGAGTCAAGCACCTTACGGTTCGCGCCAAAATGACCTGTCACGAACAAGGACTGCAAACAACCAAACAACGCCCCCGGTATCGGCGACAAGTATCAGCAGACTGGTGGCAGCTACTGACAGATTTCCCCAGGCGACTAAAACCGCAATCGCGACAAGGATTGACCCAACCACGGGAATCCCAGAAACATGCTTGTAGCCGTTCATTGATTTGCCATGGCGCATGGCGTACAGCGCAGAACGTAAAAACGAAAGGTGAAGATTCATTGCCATCGCCATTGATGCCAGGGCAATGAGCACCCAAGCTGTTGCAGGCTCTCGAATGTCGTTAGGGGCAATCAAAGCGAAGCACACCGACCCCAGAGAAAGCGCCACCGGTGATGCGATGAACGCGGCAATTGCTAAATTTTTGGCGACAAGCGTTACACGCATAGAGCGGGTCTTTCGATCAATCGCAGTTGTGCGAGCAACAGAGTCTGCGCGACAAGCAGGCCCGTAAGTAAAGGGTTGACCCCATCAACTGACGGCCTCGCCACTGTTTTGAGTTGGACTGTAAAGGGCTCAAAGCACTCTATCGCAAAACTGTCCACCAAGCAGTCGCATCACACCTGCGGCACGCAGTGGCCCGAATGCAAACCAAACAGGCCTCTAGCGCTTTCTAATCAAGCGCAAGAAGCTATCAAATACATAGCAATTTCACCATGCAGCGGGGTAGCACGCCTGGCTACCGCATTGGCGGGGCCACCAGCCTGCATGTGTCGCCCCTGGCGCCAACCCACCCTACAGATTCTCCCCAACGCGCCGATAAATAGATAACTATTTGTCAACCCAACACCCCGGGAGGGAATGCCCTTGACGTCCCTATCGCCGTTGTCTGCCGTGCGCGGGGCTGTGCCAACGCCTTCCATTGATCGCGAGGCGCTGCGCCAGCGGGTGCAAGAGGCGGGCGGCAGCGCGCAGGCCTCGGTGTCTGTGGCGGCCGCGGCGCTGACCTTGGCCGCTGACGATGCGGCCCCCACGGCGTCGCTGATCTGGAGCCCCCTGCCGCAAGACCGGGTGGTGCCGCCCGACAACACCTACGGGCCGCTGGTGTCGGTCGCCTGGGGATCGGGGTCCAAGGCTGAACTGCCCGACAGCCCGGCGACAGAGCCCCAGCGTGTGCAAGCCTGGGCCACCGCGCCCGCTGGCGATGCCATCAGCCGCCAGATGGCGCGCAACGAGTTTCGCAGCACCGAGGGCACCCTGGCCAGCCAATGGAACGGCCTGGGCAGTGCGCTGTTGTCGCTGGCCTCCGCCCCGTCCACATCGCCGCTCAATTACCAGCAGACCTTGCTGTCGGCGGCAGACCCAACGCAGCCCCTGAAAGAGCAGTTTGACCGCCTTCAGAAAGGTGCCACCACCGTCACGCTGCAGATCAAAACACGGTCGGGGCAGACGGTGGACTTGCAGATTGCGGTCAACCGGCAGCCAGGGACATTGGGCGAGGGCAGCAGCCAGGGCTTGCAGGTGTCCGTCAGCAGCACCGGGCCGCTGAGCGAGACCGAGCGCCGGGCACTGGCCGCACTGTCGCAGGGGCTGGAGGACACGCTAGCCGGGCTGGGCGATGCCGATGCGCCGGAGATCGACCTCTCGGGCCTGCTGGCCTATGACCGCAGCGCGTTTTCGCAGCTGAATCTGGACATCCAGAACCCTACGGCTTCGGCGGCCCTGGGGTCATTTGCCTTGCACCTGGGCGACGGTGGCAGTTCGCTGTCGTACCAGGGCGCTGCGGGCAAGATGGACCTGCGGCTGGACGCCACGCCACCCTTTCAAACGGGCAGCGCGCAGCAGCGCCAGGCGGCCATTGCGCAGCAGCTGCAGCTCATCGATGCCGCGGCAGACCGCAGCCACGCCGATGAAAAGCTGGTGGCCTTGTTCAAAAGCAGCTTTTCGCAATTGCACGGTGCAGCGCCCACCACGGCGGGCGACACCCCCGTGGGCGAGACCAGCGCGGTGGACGCGGCCCTGGTCGAGAAGGTGCAGCCCCTGCTCAGCGGCCTGGTGGACTTTGAGGCCAGCTTCAGCGGCGACTTCAGCCGTGACAACCGCTGGGGCAATGTCAACGAGCAGGGCAAGGCCCAATACGCCATCAGCCAGAAGACCACCGTCGATGCGGACCGCAAGGAAAAGACGGCAGGCATCATTCAGACGCAAAGCGAGCAGCTGCAATCGAACTACGCCAAGGCACGCTATGACGGCGCACTCGACATCCTCTCAGGCAATTTTGACCGGTATGCCATCCAGGACCACCGCACCATGAGCACCCTGATCAGCGCAGCCGATAACAAGCTCACCAGTGCCGTGCGCAGCACCGACCGGCAGCAGCTGGAAACCCATGAAACGGTGGTGAAGCACCGCGTGGTGGACCGGCGCGAGACGCCGGACCAGCAGCACCTGCTGACGCTGCTGATGTAATGCGCGGCTCCCCGGTCTTTGCGCCCAGGCCATCGCTGAAGTGAATATCTGGTCCAGTGGCGAGGCCGGCCCACACCGCTCTCAGGTATGCACGACGCTCTGTGCCTCGGTCTAGCTATGACTTGTGCACGTCTCTAAAAATGAGCATTTCGGCGAGCGTTCGGACCTCGCGTCGTCGCCCCCAAAGCGGTGTAGCGCTCTTTGGGGTTAGTCCACGTGCCGAACAGCAGATCCCACAAAGGCAGCCCATAGTTCTGGGCGTGGTGGTCTATTTCGTGGTGCACGGTATGCATTTCAGGGCGCTGTACGAAGTAACCCCGCCACTGGGGCGCTCGCAGGTCGCTGTGCAGAAACAGGCCGACCGGGGCGGCCGAGCGCACTGGGAGACGCACTATCTCTTCAGCGCCACCGGGCGCAAGGTGCACAACATCATCGACGGCACCATCACCTTCACACCCAACGACCTGATCGCAACGTACCGTGACCACTTCAGCTTCTGGCGCTGGTCAAGCTAGGCTCTGGGCATGCCGGGCGTGCGGCTGGGCTGGTCACCCTCGCTCAAGCACAAGGTGCGGAGCACGACGGCAGGAACTTGAAGAAGTTTTTGACGCAGGGGTAATAGCCCAGCATGTTGGCGTGAACGCAGATATTTTTGTTTCTGCTGCCCAGCGGCAAGCTCAGGGGGCACCGGACACCTCCCGCGCCGGAGTGATTCACACAGCCCTCGGGCATGCGACGCTCAAACCACCGCAAAAACTAACTTCTGCGCCAGCGGATAAAAGAAGCAAGAAGGAGAATGAGACCGGTAATGGCGGCACCGGTTGTGTTGGCCGTGTGGTCATCGTATCGAACCAATTTGGGATTGTTCGAGACGTAAGTAACCAGGACATCTTGGCCACTGATCATTCTGTCAACGACCCAACTGGGGACACCAGCTGAAACCTCAATACGCTCTTTATTTGCCGTCATGAAATAGGTCGAGATACCCTTACTTTTGTATTCCCTGGGCGTGTTATCGAAGAAGGGGCTGTCTCTTTTTCGCTTGAATGTTGTGGTTTTATCAATATAACTATCGATGGGGGCTAATTGGGCTTTCAGCCCATACAGCCGAAAAGCTTTGTTCTCGACATAGCATCCCCAAGATAGGCCAAACATACCGATGGCAGCCAAAAAACAAACAACACGAGCCAACACGATCCATCCTCCCGCTCATCTAATTTTGATAATTCAAAAGCAGCCGTACTGCTACCTGGGCGTAGCGTCAGACCACTGACTGAAAATCATACGCCGAGCGATATATAACTCCCTCCTGCTGACGTTGTCTCGTGGTACCCGAACCACAGAGGGTGGGTCTGCCAGCGGTTCGCTAAATAAACGCAGCCGACGCCGACGGGCAAGCACTTACACATCCGGCGGATGGAAGGGTAGGCGGTCGCCCCAGGTTAGCCTGATAAGTCGGCGAATTATTGACCACACGCTTAGCTCGTATCGTCCAAAGCGCAGTTGTGCAGTTAGATCGGCTAACCAATTTTTTGCCTGCTGGCCGGTTGGTGGCAAGCGCCGGGAGGGTGCTGACACAGTAGGCAGTCAAGCAAAGCGTGAAAGGGAACACCGCATCGTTGAAACGCCTGTCTCGCCCTGCGGCGCCACGGCAGGTGTCACGTCACCCCAATGCGGTCAACCAGCACCGCGCTGGCCTCATTGAGCCCCAGCACCTGCACCGTGCAGCCGTGGTGGCGCAAGCGCTGCACCACCTTGTCGAGTGCAGCCACAGCGGTGATGTCCCAGAAGTGTGCGTGCGTCACGTCGATGCACACCGCGCGGCCTTCGGCGCCCAGCACGTCAAACGCCTCGATGAACGCATCGGCCGAGGCAAAGAACACCTGGCCGGACACGTGCCAAGTGCGTTGGGCGGTCTGGGCATCGTCGTGCATGCGCACATCGAGCATGCGCGAGACCTTGAACGCAAAGAACACCCCGCTGAGCACCACACCCACGGCCACCCCAGCGGCCAGGTTGTGCGTGGCGATGGTGACGGCCACAGTGGCCAGCATGGCGGCGCTGGACAGGCGCGGGTGGCGCACCAGGGCGCCCAGCGATTTCCAGTCAAACGTTTCGGCCGACACCATGACCATGATGGCCACCAGCGCAACCACCGGCACCTGCGACACCCAGGGCTTGAGCGCCACCATGAGGATGAGCAGGAACACCCCGGCAAACAGCGTGGACAGGCGCCCGCGCCCGCCGTATTTCACGTTGCCCACGGCCTGGCCGATCATTCCGCAGCCTGCGATGCCGCCAAACAGGCTGGCTGCGATATTGGCCATGCCCAGCCCGGCGCATTCGCGGTTCTTGTCGCTGGGGGTGTCGGTCAGCTCATCGACCACGGCGGCGGTGAGCACGGATTCGAGCAAACCCACCATGGCAATCGCCAGTGCGGGCAGCAGGATGATGCGCAGCGTGTCGAGCGACGCGGGCACCTGCGGCAGCGCAAACACAGGCAGCGCATCGGGCAGTTGGCCCAGGTCACCCACGGTGGGCAGGTGCAGCCCCAGCGCCGAGGCCAGCACCGTGAGCACCACCACGCAGATCAGCGGTGACGGGATCACGGACAGCGCAGGCCACGCCAGCCGCTGGCCCAGCCACGGCAGGCCGTAGATGAGCGCCAGCCCCAGCGCCAGAGCACCCCAGGTGGCCAGCCCGGCGCCGTGCAGGTGCGGCAGCTGCGCGGCGAAGATGAGGAGGGCCAGCGCATTCACGAAACCCGTGCGCACCGAGCTGGACACAAAACGCATCAGCACGCCCAGCTTCATCAGCCCAAACGCCACCTGCACCGCGCCTGCCAGCAGCCCCGCCGCCAGCAAATAGCCCAGCCCGTGCGACTGCACCAGCGGCGCGGCCACCAGCGCCACCGAGCCCGCCGCGGCCGACACCATGGCGGGCCGCCCGCCCGTGAAGGCGATGACCAGGCTGATGACGAACGAGGCAAAGAGCCCCACCGAAGGGTCCACGCCCGCCACAAAGGAGAACGCGATGACTTCGGGGATGAGCGCAAAGGTGGCCACGGCCCCGGCCAGCAGCTCGCGGGGAATGCTGGGCGCCCATTCGGCGCGCAGGCGGTTGAGGAAAGATGGATTCATGGAAGCTGCAAAGCAAAGCGCGCCCGAAGGCGCGCTGCGAGACATATCAAACAAAAAAGGCTATAGCGCTTACCTACAAAGCGCAAGCAGCTATAAATTAAATAGCAAAAACACATTACATCTCACCGAGGATAGGGGGTCACAAGTTCGCATCAATCCCGATCTCGTCGGTGCGCGCAGCCCTACCAGCGGCCACCGCGCAAGGGCCGCCAACCTGCGCGGGCGGCGCTTTGCTTGCAAGCGCTGGTGGCGCACCCCTTCCCGAATCGCATAGCGATTCGAGAGAAGGGGGAAGGCGCGTAGCGCCTCAGGGGGTTGTACTCATCCCCCGTGGCACTTCTTGTACTTCTTGCCGCTGCCGCAGTGGCAAGGGTCGTTGCGGCCAGGCTCTGGGGCTTTGCGCAGGGTCTCCACGCGCGGGCCCATGCTCTTCCACAGCTGGCGCAGGTCGTACACGGCCCAGATGGCTTCGCCAAAGGTCTCCACGCGCGCCTGGCTGGTGCTGGGAGGGCCGTCTTCGTTGTACATGCAGACTTCGGGCTTGCCGGTGTCGTCTTCCGTCAGGGCAACGATGCTGCTGAGCGCATCGTCCAGCCACTTGGCGGCTTCCTTGTCGCGGGGGCGGCCCAGTCTTCGGGCCAATTTTCTACGGCGAACATGAAGCCGAGGGCCCACACCTGGCCAAAGGACGGGATTTCCTGGCCCGCCATCTCGGCCCGTTCTTCCTCGGGCAGGCTGGCCACGGCGCCGCGCATGTCCATGGCTTCGGGCTGGAAGGTGCGGTCGTCGTCCAGCGTCTTCACGTCGGTGTCGAGCTGGGTCACGATCTCGTTCCAGCGGCGCATCCACAGCTCCATGAAGCGCGCTTGCTGGGCCGCATCGGCAAAGGCGGGCAGCAGGGGCAGCGGTTCGCCGTCGGCCACTTCCAGCTCAGCGCCGTCGCCCAGCAGCATGGGCAGGTATTCGGCCGGGGCGATGGGGCGGCGGCTGCAGATCAGCGCCGTCATGAAGCCGTCGCAAAACTCCCACTGTGGGATTTCTTCGCCGCGTGTGCGCAGGTCGTCCAGCAGGTTGTCGAGCTCTTCCAGCTCTTCGGGGGCCAAACCGGTGGTGCTGTCGGCAGGCGCGGCGTTGGCTGGGGTCAGGTCGGCGTCGGCCTGCGGTGTGGAGGATTCGGTGGGGGTCATGGATGAGGGCTCCGATAGGGGGAAGGCAGCCGGGGCGCGCAGGTGGCAAAGCTCTTATGATGCCTCGCACCGGCCCGCCCGGCCGGGGCGCAAAGCGGCCCCAAAATCGGCGGGTGCGCGCCGCGCCAAGGCGGCGAGTGTAGCCCGCCGCATCCCGAACCCCTCTAGCGACCGCCATGATCCACCAACTCAACCAGCTCTACCCGGTGCGCTACACAGCCTTTGCGCTGTGCATTGCCGCCCTGCTCTTCAATGCGGCGGCCCTGGTGGTCTGGGGGCCTGCCCTGGTGTGGCTAGCCACGCTGGCGGTGGTGGCGGCCTTGGTGGCCCTGGGCATTTACGACGTGCGCCAGCAGCGCCACGCCATCTTGCGCAATTACCCGGTCATCGGGCACATCCGCTTCATGCTCGAATACGTGCGGCCCGAGGTGCGCCAGTACTTCATTGAAAGCGACAGCGAGGCCGCGCCCTTCTCGCGCGCACAGCGCTCGCTGGTGTACCAGCGCGCCAAGGGCGACCCGGACAACCGCCCCTTTGGCACGCACCTGGATGTGGGGGCGCAGGGCTATGAGTGGGTCAACCACTCGATGGCGCCCACGCAACTGGCCTCGCACGACTTTCGGGTGTGGATTGGCGGCAGCCCGGATGCGGCATCGGCCTCGGCGGCGCCGTGCACCCAGCCTTACCAGGCCAGCGTGTTCAACATCTCGGCCATGAGCTTTGGCGCGCTGTCGGCGCAGGCCATCAAGGCGCTGAACCTGGGCGCCAAGAACGGCGGCTTTGCGCACGACACGGGCGAGGGCAGCATCAGCCAGCACCACCGCGTGCATGGCGGCGATTTGATCTGGGAGATTGGATCGGGCTACTTTGGCTGCCGCAACGACGATGGCAGCTTCAGCCCCGAGCGCTTTGCGGCCAACGCGCAAGACCCGCAGGTGAAGATGATCGAGCTGAAACTGAGCCAGGGCGCCAAGCCCGGCCACGGCGGTGTGCTGCCCGGCGCCAAGGTGACGGCCGAGATCGCCGCCGCCCGGGGCGTGCCCGAGGGCCACGCCTGCATCTCGCCCGCACGGCACAGTGCTTTCAGCACACCGGTGGAGATGATGCATTTCGTCGCCAGGCTGCGGCAGCTCTCGGGCGGCAAGCCCACGGGCTTCAAGTTCTGCCTGGGCCACCCGTGGGAGTGGTTTGCCATCGTCAAGGCCATGCTGGAGACCGGCATCACCCCCGACTTCATCGTGGTCGATGGGGCCGAGGGCGGCACGGGTGCTGCGCCGGTCGAATTCACCGACCACGTCGGAGCCCCGCTGCAAGAGGGCCTGCTGCTGGTGCACAACACACTGGTGGGTGTGAACCTGCGCGAGCGGGTGCGCATTGGCTGCGCAGGCAAGGTGATCAGCGCCTTCGACATTGCCCGCATGATGGCGCTGGGGGCCGACTGGTGCAACGCCGGGCGCGGCTTCATGATGGCGCTGGGCTGCATCCAGGCGCAAAACTGCCACACCGGCCACTGCCCCACAGGCGTGGCCACGCAAGACCCGCAGCGCCAGCAAGCCCTGGTGGTGCCCGACAAGGCCACGCGCGTGGCGCAGTTCCATCGCAGCACGCTGCATGCGCTGCAGGAGCTGGTGCAGGCGGCGGGCCTCATGCACCCGAGCGATATCACCGCCCACCACATCGTGCGCCGCATCAGCGACACCGAGGTGCGCCTGCTCTCCAACCTGATCGCCCGCGTGGAGCCTGGCGCGCTGCTGGGGCCGCTGGAGGCGCAGCACAATGTGTTCCGCCAATACTGGCCCCTGGCCAACCCCTACAGTTTTCAGGCCCACACTGCGGTGTAGCCTGCCGCCTGCGCCTTCCGCTTTCGCTTCCCGCTGTCCGCCTTCATGAATTTGCCCGCTATTTCAGAGCACCTGCAGGTGCCCACCCCCGCCCCGGCGGTGGACTACGCCGCCTTCCTGGCCCGCCAGCTGCAAACCCAGCAATTCAATGCCGCCTGCTACCGCCTGGGCGACGAGCAGGTGTGGGTGAAAAAAGCCAACACGCCGCACGGCATGGCGCGCTACCGCGTGCTGGGCGCGCTGGCGCTGCTGTTTGGCCTGCCCGTGCTGCAGCCTGTGCCCAACCTGGGCGGCAACATTGCCATTGCCACCGAGGTGCAGCGCCTGCGCGACCTGGCCGCACGCGGCCTGCGCGTGCCCACCGTGCTGGCCGCGCAGGACAACGGTTTTTTGATGCGCCACCTGGGGCGCCCGGCCGAGCAAACGCCCTCGCTGGGCAACGAGATCGAGGCGGCCGTGCCCGCAGGCCCCGAGGCCGTACTCCGCCTGTGGGTGCAGGGGCTGCGCGCCATTGAGCTGGTGCACAACCAGGGCGCCTGCCTGAGCCAGGCCTTTGCCCGCAACCTGGTGCGCTGCCCCGATGGCGTGGTGGGCTACGTGGACTTTGAAGACGACCCCATGGCCGTGCTGCCGCTGCCGCTGTGCCATGGGCGCGATGCGCTGTGCTACGCGCATTCCACCGCCATTTACCTGCGCCAGTGCGGCGCACTGGAAGACGCACGGCCCCTGTGGGCGCAGTGGATTGCGGCCCGGGGCCCGGCCCTGCAAGCGGTGATGGCGCAAAGCGTGCGCCGCCTGCGCCTGGCCCACCACCTGCCCCAAAGCCGCAAGCTGGGGCGCGATGCGCAGCGCGTGCGCGCGGCGTATGACTTGATGGCCTGAGAGGCGGATTCAGCAAGGCCCAGCTGCGGTTCAGATGCAGGCAGATGCAGATCGGGCGAGTCGCAGGCATCACCCGACAGGCCGTGCCCAAGCCAAAGAACGTCGGGTTACGCTGCGCTAACCCGACCTACGGGGCGCAGCAAGGCCCAGCAAGGGTTCAACGGCGTAGGTCGGGTTAGCCGAAGGCGTAACCCGACAGCCCCCCGACAAAACCACCACCACACCACCCACACGTAGGGTTACGCTGCAGCGACCTCTGCGGCCATGGCGGCATCATTCGCTACCAAAACAATAGCTGTTGCCGCTTGCGTATCCAGCGCTAGCAGCCGTTTTTGCATGCAAATGACGGCCTTGTCCTTGCTGAGCAAGATGGCGCGGTGCGCCACGGCCAGGTCGATGAACTGCTGGTCGTCGGCGTCCTTGCACACGGCCGATACGCGCGGGGCCACGTCCACCCAGCGCACCTGCGCGTCGTAGCGGGCCAGCACATCGGCGGCGGTGAGCTGGTAGTAGGCCAGGCGCGGCACGATTTGCGGGTAGGCCAGCACGCGGGCCAGCTCGGTGCGCATGGCCTGCGTGGCCACCCATTGCAGGCGGCCTGCGGCCAGCAGCGCGCGCACCGGGGCCACGGCCTCGTCGGCAAACACCAGCAGGTCGAGCACGATGTTGGTGTCCAGCACCAGGGCACGCACGGCCTCTTCGCCCTGCGCCTGGGCAGGCAGCGCCAGCAAGGCGCGCAGGGGTTTACTGGCCATGGCTTGCCGGGGGTTGGGCCCCGCCCTCGCCCGCAGACCCTGCACGGGGTGCGCGCACCGAGCCCTTGATGAGGTCGAAGCGGAACATGCGGCATTCGATGGGGCCGTTCCACATGGGCACGCGGCGCGATTCCTTCAGGCGCATCTTGCCGGGCAGCTTGAGGTCAGGCGTCAGCATCCAGGCCGTCCAGCCGCTGTAGTTCTTCTTCCAGTGCGTGGCCAGTTGGCTGAAGAACTCGCCACCATCGTCGGTGTGCGCCTCTTCGCGGCCCACGACCATGCCCTGGGCACGGTCAGCGGCGCGCTCGCTGGCGTTGCGGCCCGCGCTACCTGCGGCAGCAATGCGCTCGCCGTAGGGCGGGTTGAGCAGCATCACGCCGGGCTGCTCGCAAGGCGGCATGCGCTGCAGGGCATCGCCACCGCGCAGTTGCACGGCGTCGGCCACGCCCGCACGCTCGGCGTTGCGTTGGGCAAAGTCCACCATGCGGTGGGCTACATCGCTGCCAAAAATGGGCACAGGGCTCTTGCAGATAGCGCTGTCAGCTTCGTTTTTGATAGCAGTCCAGACGTGCGCCTGGAAGGGCAGCAGCTTTTCAAAAGCAAAGCGGCGCAGCATGCCCGCGGGGATGCGGCAGGCGATTTGCGCGGCTTCGACGGCAATGGTGCCGCTGCCGCAGCAGGGGTCGTACAGGGGCTGGGGGTTGTCGCCGTGCGGGTCCCAGCCGCTGGCGGCGATCATGGCGGCGGCCAGGGTTTCCTTCAGGGGCGCGTCGCCCTTGTCCTCGCGCCAGCCGCGCTTGAACAGCGGCTCGCCCGAGGTGTCGATGTAGATCGTGGCTTCGTCAGTGGTCAGGTGCAGGTGGATGCGCACATCGGGCCACTGGGTGTTCACATCGGGGCGCACACCGGACTTGGCACGGAAGCGGTCGGCCACCGCGTCTTTCACCTTGAGGGCGGCGAAATTCAGGCTCTGCAGCGGGCTGTGCTGGGCCGTGACTTCGATCTTGAAGCTCTGGCGCGTGGTGAACCAGATCTCCCAGGCCACCTCGCTGGCCATGGCGTACAGGTCGTTTTCTGAGCGATAAGGCCGGTGGGCCAATTGCACCAGCACCCGCTGGGTCAGGCGGCTGTGCAGGTTCAGCTGCAGCGCATGGCGCCACGAGCTGCGCAGCAGCACGCCGCCCCGCCCGACCAGCAGGTCTTGCCCCGTGAGGCCGGTGATGCCGTGCACCTCATCGGCAAGGAAGCCCTCTACGCCAGCGGCGCAGGGAAGAAAGAGTTGGAGTTGGTTCATAAATTGGGCGTCAGGATACGCGGTCAGGGCGCGCCCTGGCGTTTAAAGCGGTGTGGAAGCCCCCGCAGCGCTTGGCGCACGCGCCAGCAGCAGTTGGCGAATGGAGTCAGGGATGGGCGCTACCTTGCGGTCACTGCGGTGGACAAACACGATGCCCACTTTGCCACGGGCCACAGCCCGGCCGCTGGTTTTTTCGGTCATGCGAAACAGCAGGTCGAACCCATAGCGGTTGAAGTCGGTCGGCGCCATCTCCACCCGCATGGTTTCGCCGTGAAAGCCCTCAGACTGGTACTGCGCCACGATGTCGCCCACCACGGTGGAGAGGCCGCCGACATCGGCCTCCGGATAGCCCAGCGACTTGAAAAAGCGCACCCGCGCCTCGGACACCAGGCTCAGCAGCTGCGCGTTGTCCAGGTGCCCGCCCTGGTTCACGTGGCTGATGTAGATCTGCATCTCGGTGGCAAAGCCAAGCTGCTCTGGAAGGTCGAAAACAATGCGGGACATCGCGCGAAGGGAGTGAATGGTGGTGGCTGGTGGGCAGCGCCCTTGGGGTATGCCGGGCCGGGGGGCAACAAGTGGCCCGGCGGTGGCAGGCCCAGTGGCAGGTTCGGCAGGTTCAGTGGGGCTTCGCCACATCCAGGCGGGGCTCTGGCGGGTGGCAACGCGCTTTGGCAAGGCGGCCCCAGCACCTGCACCTGCTACCCGCCCTATGCAACAGTGGCGATTTTAGCGGCTGCCCCGCGCCATGGCCCTGGCTAGGCGTTTAGCCGCAGGCAGTACAAGGAGTACGACAAGGCGGGACAACGACGCCAGGGAAGTTTGGTCAGCCGCTCCTCGCCACGCAGGTGGTTACAGTGCTGTACCTCTGACTCCCACCCTGTTTCGCCCCATGCTCCGCCGACTCATCACCCTGCTGGCCCTGGCCTGCGCCCTGCCCGTCCATGCCGAAGAACTGCGGGTGGCTTTGCCCGGCCATGACGATCTGGTCATCGACCTCCCCGCCCAATGGCACGCCCAAGTCCGCCGCCCCCGGGCCGAGCTGCCGCCCTCGGTGGCCATCAGCGGCCCCGACGCGAGCGCACTGCAAATGGTGGTCACCCCCATCTGGCCTGTGAATGGCGCACAGCCCGCCACCCCCAGCGAGCTGCGGGCACAGGTGCAAGGCGCAGCCACGCGGGCCAAGCCCAAAGCCGTGGAGGCCGAGCTGCCGCTCAAAGACCTCGGGGCCTCGGGCAAGGTGGGGTATTACTTCTCGGCCACGGACCGGGCCCCGGATGCAGGCGGCTTCAAGCACCTGACCCAAGGCGCCCTGGGCATGAATGAACTGCAGGTGACCTTCACGGTACTGGCCAACGGCCAGGCCGAAGAGCCCACGGCACTGGCGCTGGAAATGCTGCGGTCTTTGCGGCGCGCCCCTGCCGCCAAGTAAACCCGGGCTCAAGCCCGAGAGCTCTGGAACCTGCCGGTGGCAGGCTCTCAGAGCGACTTGCGCAAATTGGCTGGCGCAATCTTGAGCGATTCGCGGTACTTGGCCACCGTGCGGCGGGCGCATTCGATGCCCTGCTCCTTGAGCATTTCGGCCAGTTGGCTGTCTGACAAGGGCTTGGTGGGGCTTTCAGCGGCCACAAACTGCTTGATGAGGGCACGCACCGCGGTGCTGGAGGCGTTGCCCCCGGTTTCGGTGCCCAGGCCGGAGCCGAAGAAGTACTTCAGCTCGTAGGTGCCGATGGGCGTGGCCATGTATTTGGCCGTGGTCACGCGGCTGATGGTGGACTCGTGCAGGCCCAGCTCGTCGGCAATGTCGCGCAGCACCAGCGGGCGCATGGCCAGCTCGCCGTGGGTGAAGAAGCTCTTTTGCCGCTCCACGATGGCGCGCGAGACACGCAAGATGGTGTCAAAGCGCTGCTGGATGTTCTTGATGAACCAACGCGCCTCTTGCAGGCGCTGCTGCATGCCCTGGTGGCCCTCGCCGCCCTTGTGGCCGCGCAGGGCGCCGGCGTAGATGTCGTGCACGCGCAGGCGCGGCATCACGTCGGGGTTCAGCGCCACGATGAAGTTCTGCTGCCCGCTGTTGCCATTGGCGCGCCCGGCTTTGCGCACGATCACATCGGGGATGATGATGTTGCGCTCCACGTCGGCAAAGCGGCGCCCGGGACGCGGCTCCAGCCGGGCAATCAGGGCCATGGCGGCGCGGGTGCGTTCTTCACCCGCAGCGCCGCCTTCGGTGCAGGCCTGGGTGAGGCGGCGCACGTCGCGGCGGGCCAGCATCTCCAGCGGCTGCTGGCAGATCAGCAAGGCGGTCTGCACCACGGCCGCAGGGGCCTCGCTGTCAGGGTCGGCCGCCAGGGCGCTGAGTTGCAGGGTCAGGCATTCGGCGAGGTTGCGGGCGCCCACGCCCACAGGCTCCAGGGTTTGCAGCAGGCGCTGGGCCACCGTAAAGCGGTGCACCAGCTCGTCAATTTGCTCCAGGTCATCCGGGCCCGCGAGGCTAACGGCCAGCTCTTGCAGCGGCTCTTCCAGGTAGCCATCGTCGTTCAGCGATTCGATGAGGAAGCGCAAGGCAGCGCGGTCCACCTCGGACAAGCGCAGCGCCAGGGCCTGGCGGTGCAAAAAGGCGGTGAGGGACTCTTGCGAGCGTGCCAGCTCCGTGGCATCGGCCTCGTCGCCCTCCATGTCGTTGCGGGTGCGCGGGGGGCGTCGCCACCCCACTCGCTCTCATTGGGCGCCATCTCCACCGTGCCGTCCCCGCCCCAATCGGGCTCGTCAGAGGCAGTGCTGCTGGTGTAGTCGGCATCACCCGAGGCGTCACTTTGCGCATCAGAAGTGGTCTCAGCGCTTGTGGATGAAGCGCTGGTAGCTCCTGAATAGATAGCATCATCTGCGCTGTACTCGTCGGCCTGCACGGGGGTGTCAGCGTGCTCCAAGCCAAACTCTTCGCGCACGGCTTCATCGGCGTTGCGCTCCAGGAAGGGGTTTTCGTCGAGCATCTGCTCAACCTCTTGCCCCAACTCCAGGGTCGACAACTGCAGCAGCCGGATGGACTGCTGCAACTGCGGCGTGAGGGCCAGGTGCTGCGAGACCCGCAGGGACAGGCCGGGCTTCATGCCTCAGCCCCCTGCAACACCGCACGATCCGTCACACACCGCATAGCCACACCGCGCCAAGCCATCACATGCGGAAGTGTTCGCCCAGGTACACACGGCGCACCTCGGCGTTGTCCACGATCTCAGCCGGCGTGCCCTGCGCCAGCACACGGCCATCGCTGATGATGAAGGCGTGGTCGCAAATGCCCAGGGTCTCGCGCACGTTGTGGTCGGTGATGAGCACACCAATGCCGCGGGCCTTCAGAAAACCGATGATGCGCTGGATCTCGATCACCGCGATAGGGTCAATGCCCGCAAAGGGCTCGTCCAGCAGGATGAAGCGGGGCTGCGTGGCCAGGGCGCGGGCGATTTCGACGCGGCGGCGCTCGCCACCCGACAAAGCCAGCGCGGGCGAAGCGCGCAGGTGGTCCACCCGCAGCTCTTGCAGCAGCGAGGTGAGTTGCTCTTCAATCGCCGCCCGCGACAGAGGGGCGTTGTGTTCATCGCGCTGCAATTCCAGCACCGCGCGCACGTTCTCTTCCACCGTCAGCTTGCGGAAGATGGAGGCTTCTTGCGGCAAATACGACAGGCCCAGCCGCGAACGGCTGTGGATGGGCATGTGCGCCACCGATTGGCCGTCGATGCGGATATCCCCCGCATCGCTGCGCACCAGCCCCACGATCATGTAAAACGAAGTGGTCTTGCCCGCCCCATTGGGGCCCAGCAAACCGACGACCTCGCCTTTTTGCACCACCAGGGACACGTCCTTGACCACCTTGCGGCTGCCGTATGACTTGGCCAGGTGGGCGACCTCAAGGCGACTGGAAGACGGCCCCGCTACCGAGGCTTGCACGGAACGATCGCTCACTGGGTGGCACCGCCCAAAGAGGTGCTGGGCCGCAGCACGGGCGCCGAGGCTGCAGGGGCCGGGCTGGTCGCGCTGGAGCCCGGTGCCGAAGCTGGCGTCTTGGGGTCTTTGGGGGCCAGCACGGCCCGCACGCGGCCGCCGCTGCTGGCCTGGCCTTCAGAGCCACTGGCCGGCAGGGCCTTCTTTTGGCCATCAACCGTGAAGACATCGGTCAGGTTGTTGTAGACGACAACCGCGCCGGTGATCTCGTCGCTCAAGGCCCCGCCACGGTAGCGCCGCAGCTCGGCACGGGTGATGAAGCGCACGTTGTCGGTACGGCCGTCGTACTCGATAACTTCGCCTTCGCCTTCGATGAACTCTTCGGGCGCACCCGGCAGGGTGTCACGCTTTTGGCGGAAGAACGCGCGTTTGCCCGCTTCGGCCGTGACGATGCCGGACTGGTAGCCCTCGGCATCCTGGCGCACATCCAGCCGCGCACCGCGCAGCACGATGGAGCCTTTGGTCATGACCACGCGGCCAGAGAACACGCTGGTTTGCTTGACTTCATCGTGGCGCAGCGCATCGGCCTCGATGTTCATGGGCTTGCTGCGGTCGGCCTTTTCAGCTTGCGCCACGCCAAAGGCGCAGGTCAAGGCTGCAAGCACAAGGAGGGGGGTAATGCGATGTTTCATGAGGGCACGAATCTTGCAATCATTGTAGCCATGCATTGCACCCCAGAACAAAAAAAGCCCGCTTGCGCGGGCTTTTGGTAGCGAGGTGGCACGGCGTATGCCGCAGGCGCATCAGCCCTTGCGGACCGAGCTCACCAGATAGTCCACCACTTGCAGCACGGTTTGCATGCTGCCAGCCATGGTGCCATCGGTGTAATAACGGCCTGCCACGCCCATGGAGGGCACGCCTTCGACGCCATAGTCGGCTTGCAACTGGGCCGCACGGCGGGCCTGGTTGGCCACGTTGAAGGAGTTGTAGATCTCCTTGAACTTGGCGACGTCCACCCCCTGGTTGCCCACCCAGGCAAAAATATCTTCGTCCTTGGTCAGCTTGAGCTTTTCCACGTGGATGGCGCGGAACACCTTGGCGTGCACAGCGTCGAGCTTGCCCATGCCTTCCAGGGCGTAGTACAGCTTTTGCTGCGACAAAAAGCTGGCGTTGAACGCCACGGGCACGCGGCGAATGACCAGGTCCTTGGATGCCGCCTTGATCCAGGCGTCCAGCACCGGCTCAAAGGCGTTGCAGTGGGGGCAGCTGTACCAGAAGAACTCGATGACTTCGATCTTGCCGGCAGCCGCTTCGGTCGCGACGGGCTTGGAGAGCTTTTGGAAGTCCTTGCCCTCCTTGAACTGGCGCACTTGCGCCATAGCGGGGGTGGCCATGGGCAGCGTGACGGCAGAGGCAGCAACCGCCGTAGCGGCGGACAGGGAAAACTCGCGACGTTTCATGAAAAGAACACTCCTTGATCTGGTCTTGGGGATGTGAGCGGCATACCTGGAAAAAGTTCAGCAGCGGCCGGGCGCAAAAACGTCAGCGCTGCACGCGCACCAGCGCGGACTCCACGCCGGTGTCGTCCAGTTTGTCCTTCAGGGCGGCAGCGTCATCCCGTTTGGCGAACGGGCCCACCCGCACGCGGAAGACCGGGCGGCCATTTTGCTCGCGCTCGCTCACCCGGGCTTCCCAGCCCATCATGGCCAGTTTGGCGCGCTGGGCGTCGGCATCGGCCTGGGTGCGGAAGGCCCCGGCCTGCACAAAGTAATCGTAGGGGTCGGCCCCGCCGGATTCTGCGGCCTTGGCTTTGGCCAGGTCGCCCAGCGGGTCGGCACTGGTGGCGGCGGGCTTGGCCGTGTCGGTTTTTTCCGGCTTGCTGGCAGCCGCTTTAGGGGCCGATGCGGCCGTCGCCTTGGGGTCTGGCGTGGCGGCAGCCGTCTGGGCTGGCGTCACCGGGCCACTGGCGGCGGGGGCCGATGCGGCAGCCGCCGCCTGCGCAGCGGCCTTGGCCGCAGACTTGCTGCGCAACGGCGAGTTGGGGTCCCAGTCCTTGTTCTTTTGGGCCTCGGCGGCGTCTTGGTCCACCCCGCGTGCACTGCCTTTGTTCAAGAACGGCACGGGCACCTTGGTCACATACACGGCCACGGCCAGGGCAGAACCCAGCCCCACGATAACGCCCAGAATGAAACCCAGGATGGTTCCGCCCAACTGCTTTTTCTTCATGGTAGTTCCTGCTTACATTCTGGCCGGAGCCGACACACCCAGCACGGCCAGGCCGTTGTGCAACACCTGCGCCGTCGCGGCAACCAGCGCCAGGCGGGCTTTCTTGATCGCTTCGTCGTCCACCAAAATGCGCTCGGCATCGTAGTAGCTGTGGTAGGCCGATGCCAAGTCGCGCAGATAGAAAGTGACGTCGTGCGGGGCTTCGCCGTCGGCTGCGGCCGTGAGCATCTCGGGGTACTTGGCCAGCTGCAGCATCAGGGCCTGGGCCTGCGGGCCTTCCAGAGCCGACAGATCCACATCCTTGAGCGCAGCGACATCCCCACCGCCCGCCTCTTGCCACGCACGCAGCACCGATTGGATACGGGCATGCGCGTACTGCACGTAGTACACGGGGTTGTCGTTGTTCTGGGCCACAGCCAGGTCCACGTCGAAGGTGTACTCGGTATCGGGCTTGCGGCTCAAAAGGAAGAAGCGCACGGCGTCCTTGCTCGTCCACTCGATCAAATCGCGCAGCGTGACGTAGCTGCCCGCACGCTTGCTGATCTTGACCTCTTCGCCACCGCGCACCACGCGCACCATGGTGTGCAGCACGTAGTCTGGGTAGCCTTGTGGAATGCCCACATCGGCCGCCTGCAGGCCAGCGCGCACCCGTGCGATGGTGCCGTGGTGGTCGGTGCCCTGGATGTTGACGACCTTGGTGAAGCCGCGCTCCCACTTGGCAATGTGGTACGCCACATCAGGCACGAAGTAGGTGAAGGTGCCGTCCTGCTTGCGCATGACGCGGTCCTTGTCATCACCATAGTCGGTGCTCTTGAGCCACAACGCGCCGTCTTGCTCGTAGGTCTTGCCGTTGGCCACGAGCTTGTTCACCGTGGCCTCGACGCGGCCGCTGGTGTACAGGCTGGATTCAAGGTAGTACTCGTCAAAGTGCAGGTTGAACGCCTGCAAGTCCTTGTCCTGCTCATTGCGCAGGTAGGCCACCGCAAACTGGCGGATGTTGTCGTAGTCCTCGACATCGCCATTGGCGGTGAATTCGCGGTCATCGGCCTTGACGGTGGCTTTGGCCTTGAAGGCCTCTGCAATGTCGGCGATGTAGTCGCCGTTGTAGAAGTTCTTGGCCAGCGGGTTGTCGCTGTCCGTGGGCCAGCAGTCGTCGCCGGGCTTGAAGCCCTTGGCGCGCAGTTGCGTGCTCTTGGTCAGGGTGTCGATCTGCACGCCCGCGTCGTTGTAATAGAACTCGCGGTGCACGTTCCAGCCCTGGGTGCTGAACAGGTTGCAGATGGCATCGCCCAGCGCAGCTTGGCGGCCATGGCCCACGTGCAGTGGGCCCGTGGGGTTGGCCGACACAAACTCGACCAGCACACGCTGACCGTTGTCAGGCTGATAACCAAAACGCTCGCCAGCGGCCAACACCTCGCGCACAATTTCTTGCTTGGCGGCGGGCTGCAGGCGGATGTTCAGAAAGCCTGGCCCGGCGATTTCAATGCCCGCCACCCAGCGGGCAAAAGCGGGCGTGGCCTCCAGTGCGGCCTTGAGTTGCTCGCCCAGCGCACGGGGGTTGAGCTTCAGCGGCTTGGCCAATTGCATGGCTGCAGTGCAGGCAAAGTCGCCATGGGCAGCAACCTTGGGGGATTCAAAGGCCGCCTTGGCGCCTGCGCCGGGCGAAATGGCATCCAGCGCGGTAGCCAATGTGGCCAGAAGTTCGTTTTTGACAGAGAGCATCGGAGGATTTTACGGGGCGCCACCTGTGGCGCTGTAAACGCAGTGACCAAGCACACCACAGACCAGGGGCCACAGCGGCCCGAAAGCACCGATCAACACCCGCCACGGCCTCAAAGTGAGCCGGGCCATGATCGATAAGTCACCGATTGGCGTGAAGCGCAACAGATCGTAAGAAACAGGCCCCATGATGCGGAACTGTCAGCGCCGCCAGAATCTGGCGCGTTGAAACCCTACCATCCATACCGGATTGGTTATCGATGTTCCTAAAACATTCTGGAGCCCCTATGAAAAAGCTTCTCTCCCTGACCGCCCTGAGCCTGGCCCTTTCGATCAGCGCAGCCCATGCTGCCGATGCACCCGCCGCCGCTGGGGCCGCAGCACCTGCAGCCAAGACCGCTCCAGCCCCCGCCGCCGCACCGGCAGCAGCAGCGCCCGTGGCAGCCGCCCCTGCGGCGCCTGCCTCCGCTCCAGCAGCAGCGCACACCAAGCAACAATCCAAAATGGCCACCTGCAACACAGAAGCGGCGGACAAGAAGGGCGATGACCGCAAGGCGTTCATGAAGACTTGCCTGAGCAACAAGCCTGCGACGCAGCAAGACAAGATGAAGACCTGCAATGCAGACGCCAAGGCCAAGACACTCAAGGGCGACGAACGCAAGGCATTCATGAGCGAGTGCCTCAAGAAGTGAGGGACTGGGCGGTTCCCACTATCCGCCCACCCCACACGGAAAAGCCCGCCAGACTCACGTCTGGCGGGCTTTTTCATTGGGGCTATGTACTGCGCTCAGTGCCCGTTACCACCCACGCGCCCAGAACACGGCAATCACCGCAACCACGGGCAGGATGTGGGACTGCACCATGACCCAGCGGCGGGTGCTGCGCACTTCGGCCTCGCCGGGCAATGCACCCGTGCTGTTCAGCACTTTGAGCCAGCGGCGAAAGGTCAGCGTGGGCTTGATGGAGATCAACCCCATCAACACGAACAAGGTGATCTTGATGTGGAACAGCGGCTGTGACACATACCAGGACAGCCCTTTCACCCCCAGATACAGGCGCGCCAGACCCGTTGCCAAAAGCACCACGGCCGTGATGCCGTAGATCAGGTCCAGCCGCGCCAGGCGCTTGACCACGGCGGAGCTCATCCATTCCGAGCGGCAAAGTGCGGCTTCGCTGGTCAAAAAAACCACCAGCGTGAGGATGGCCAGCAAGTGCAATGCGGCCAAAACGGCTTCGAGAGTCATGGAGTTTCCTTGGTATGCCCCGGTGAGACCGCCATTGTGCTTGAGGCAAATCCCACACGGCCCCAGAAAAAACGCGGCGCAGGCCCTGAAGCCTGCGCCGCGTTGGTCGAACCCCAGGGGAGGCGGATCAAGCCACCGTGCGTGCCGCAGCCCCCGCAGGTACGTCGGCAGTCATCACCGGTGCGGTGGCCGCTATGGTGGGGGCAGGCAGTGCGTGGCCGTTGAGTGCGGCGTCCAGGCGTTCGTGGTCCAGCGCGTTTTCCCAGCGCGAGACGACCACGGTGGCCACGGCGTTGCCGATGAAGTTGGTCAGCGAGCGGCATTCGCTCATGAAGCGGTCCACGCCCAGGATCAGCGCCATGCCGGCCACAGGCACTTCGGGCACCACGGCCAAGGTGGCGGCCAGGGTGATGAAGCCCGCGCCGGTCACGCCGGCCGCGCCCTTGGAGCTGAGCATCGCCACCAGCAGCAGCGCCACCTGGTGGCCCAGCGTCAGTTCGGTGTTGGTGGCCTGGGCGATGAACAGCGCAGCCAGCGTCATGTAGATGTTGGTGCCGTCCAGGTTGAAGGAGTAGCCCGTGGGCACCACAAGGCCCACCACCGACTTGCTGCAGCCGGCCTTTTCCATCTTTTCCATCAGTGATGGCAGGGCGGATTCGGACGACGAGGTGCCCAGCACCAGCATCAGCTCGGCCTTGAGGTAGCGGCACAGCTTGAGCACCGAGAAGCCGCACAGGCGGCAGACAAAGCCCAAGATCACCAGCACGAACAGCAGCGAGGTGATGTAGAACGAGCCCACCAGCCACGCCAGGTTGACCAGCGAGCCCAGGCCAAACTTGCCAATGGTGAACGCCATGGCCCCGAAGGCGCCCAAAGGTGCTGCCTTCATGACAATGCCCACCACCTTGAACACGGGGGTGGTGAGGGCTTCCAGGAAGTTCAACACCGGACGGCCAGGCTCACCCACCATGGCCAGGCCGACGCCGAACAGCACGGCCACCAGCAACACCTGCAGGATGTTGTCGCCCACGAAGGGGCTGACCAGGGTCTTGGGGATGATGTCCAACGCAAAGCCGGTGAGCGTCATCTCGTGCGACTTGGCCACGTAGCCCTTGACGGCCGTCTGGTCCAGGTCAGCGGGGTTGATGTTCATGCCCGCGCCAGGCTGCACCACATTGGCCACCACCAGGCCCACCACCAGGGCCAGCGTGGAGAAGAACAGGAAGTACGCCATGGCCTTGCCAAAGACGCGCCCCACGGTGGAGAGCTGGGACATGCCTGCGATGCCGGTCACAATGGTCAGGAAGATCACCGGGGCGATGATCATCTTCACCAGCTTGATGAAGGCATCGCCCAGCGGCTTGAGCGCCTCGCCATAAGAGGGCTCGAAGTGGCCCAACAGCACGCCCAGGACGATGGCCAACACCACCTGGAAGTACAGTTGCCGATAGAAGGGCAGCTTCAAGGTCGAAGCGGCTGGAGCGGAATGGTTGTGCATGGGGCGGGTCTCCAAAAATCGCGGGGCGCACCACCGGGGTGCGACAGGTGCGCGTTAAGGGTGCTGTTTGTACCGCTGCAATTTGTTTCAGCCGATAACCTATTGGTATTAGTCCCAAGCCGCCCCATAGGAGAGCACACGCGCCCCATCAGGGTAACTACCTAGTCCCCAACAGGGTGCGGCACACTCTCACCCGCCCCAGACTGCACAGCGCCCTCTCCACCACGCCCCCTCAGACATGTCTACGCCCCGCCTTCGCCAACTCTGGACGCTGCTGATCCTGCTCGCCGGCACGGTGGGCTGCATGTTGGTGGCCGGGCAATGGGCGTGGCACCGGTCGCTGCACGACGAAAGCGACAGCGTGCAGCGCCAGCTGGGCCTGTATGGCCAGACATTGGCCCAGCGCATCGACCGCTACCGCACCCTGCCGGAGGTGCTGGCGCTGGACGCGCAGTTGCAAAGCGCCCTGCAACGCCCCCTGCGCCCGGCCGAGGTCGAGCAGCTCAACCTCAAGCTGGAGCAGGCCAACGGCGCCAGCCAGTCGTCCACCCTGACCCTGCTCAACCGCGAGGGCCTGGCCGTGGCCGCCAGCAACTGGCGCACCGCCACCAGCAACGTGGGCGTGGACTACAGCTTTCGCCCCTACGTGCAGCAGGCGCTGGCCCAGGGGCGCGGCAGCTTCTACGGCATTGGCGTGACCACCGGCGAGGCGGGCTACTTCCTGTCGCAGGCCATCCGCGATGAAACCGGCCACATCCTGGGGCTGGTGGCCATCAAGATTGCCCTGCAGGAGCTGGAGCGCGAGTGGCTGCAGACGCCCGACATCGTGCTCGCGTCGGACGCGCACGGGGTCGTCTTTCTGGCCAGCCAGGACGCCTGGCGCTACCGCCTGCTGGAGCCGCTGGACGACGAGGAGCGCCGCGAGCTGATGGCCACGCGGCAGTACTCCGACCAACCCCTGCGGCCGCTGGAGTTGCGGGTGGACGACCGTCTGGACAACGGGGGCCGGCTGGTGCGCCTGCTCTCTGCCGATCTGCCCCCCTGCCCGGCCGCGCGCTATGGCAAACCCAGCCGCTGCCCGGCACCCCCTGGCAATTGCACCTGGTGCATGAAACCCACAGCAGCCTGGTCGACAGCCGCTGGGCCGCTGCGGCTGGCGGGGGCGGCTGGCTGGCCTTGTCGCTGCTGGTGCTGTTTGTGCGCCAGCGCCAACGCCTGGCCCGCCTGCGCCAGCGCAGCCGTCAAGAGCTGGAAACCGTGCTGCAACAGCATGCGCAAGAGCTGCGCACCGCGCAGGACGGCATCGTGCAGGCCGCGCAGCAGGCCGCCCAGCAGACAGACACGGGCTTGAGCCGAAGCCTGGAGCACCTGCCGCAAGGCGTGGTCATCATCGATGCGGAACTGAACCTGGTCGCCTGGAACTCGCGCTACGTGCAGCTGTTTCGCTACCCGGCCGACCTGATGCAGGTGGGCCGCCCCATTGCCGACCTGCTGCGCCACAACGCACGCCGCGGGCTGCTGGGGCACGGCCGGGTGGAGGAGTCCATCGAGCGGCGGCTGGAGCACCTGCGCAGCGGCACGCCCCACCTGCACGAAAGCGCCAAGGAGGACGGCACCGTGCTGGAGATCCGGGGCAACCCGCTGCCCGAGGGCGGTTTTGTGACCAGCTACGCCGACATCACCAGCTACAAGAACGCCGCGCGCGAGCTGCGATCGCTGGCCGATGCGCTAGAGCAGCGCGTGGCCGACCGCACCCGCGACCTGGACGCCGCGCGGCGCGAAGCCGAGCAGGCCAACCGCTCCAAAACCCGCTTTGTGGCCGCCGCCGTGCACGACCTGCTGCAACCGCTGAACGCCGCGCGCATGTTCACCTCGCTGCTGCGCAGCCACCTGCAGGGGGATGCGGCCCAGCATGCCGCCGACAGCATCGAAGGCGCACTGGCCGCGCAAGACGCCATCCTGGGCAGCCTGCTCGACATCTCGCGCATGGAATCGGGCCAGCTCGACGTGCACATCCACGACGTAGCCCTGGGCCCACTGCTGCAGGTGCTGGCCCACAACTTTGGTGTGCTGGCCGAGAGCCAGGGGCTGAAGCTCAGCTGCGTGCCCACGCGCGCCGTGGTGCGCACCGACGAGAACCTGCTGCGGCGCATCGTGCAGAACTTTGTCTCCAACGCCATCCGCTACAGCCGGCGCGGGCGCATCGTGGTGGGCTGCCGGCGGGTGAAGCGGGCGGACGGCGAGCACCTGCGCATTGAGGTACATGACCAAGGCCCCGGCATCCCCGAGGCACTGCAGCGCGAGATTTTTGAGGAATTCCGCCGTCTGGACGAGGGCCGCGCCGACGACCGGGGCACAGGCCTGGGCCTGGCCATCGTCGAGCGCCTGGGCCGCCTGCTCGGGCACGAGATTGGCCTGCGATCGCAGCTAGGGCGTGGCAGCGTGTTCTGGGTGTGCGTGCCGCTGGGCGACCCGGCTGCGGTGCAACCCACTCCAGCCCGCGCCACCGCACAGCCCGCGTTGGACGACGCCCCGCTGCAAGGCAGCAGCGCCTGGGTGATCGAAGACGACGGCCCCACCTGCGCCGCCACACGCGCCTTGCTGCAACGCTGGGGCTGCGACGTGCCACTGGCAGGCGGCCCGCAACAGGCACTGGAGCAGGCTCGCCCAGGGCAGGCGCCCCAGCTCGTGTTGCTGGACGTGCACTTGGGTGCTGGCCACCAGGGGCCAGAGGTGTATGCCGAACTGTGCCAACGCTGGGGCCAAAGCCCCGCCGTGATCCTGGTCACCGCTGAACGCGACGCAACACTGCGCCGCCAAGCCGCCGAACGCGGCTGGGGCTTTCTGGCCAAGCCGGTGCGAGCCCCAGCGCTGCGTGCGCTGGTGAGCCAGACGCTGCTGAGGTTGCAGCAGGGCATGCTTTAATGCTATGCCTTCAATAGCACCTAGCGCTTAATTTATAAGCGCTAGGTGCCTATTTCGCTTTGAAGTAGGTGACCCTCTTGCCATCCGATGCGGTGGCCACGTCCTTACGAGCCTCCAGCAAGCCAAGCACGCGCAGCGCCATGGCCACCGGGTCTTCCGCCCGTGCGGCGTGGGTCTGGATGTGCTTGAGCAAGCCTGCACGTTGCCGGGGCTTGTTTGTGGTCATTTTTTGAAGGCTGGACAGCACCGCCCGCGCCACCTGGGCTGCAGTGGGGGATTGCGCCGTCTTCGCCGAGGTCTTGCCAACGGCAGGGATGGGCGGCTTGGGTGGGGTCGAAGCAGCGGACTTCTTCAGCACCGGCGGCTGTGCGGGCACTTTGGGTGCAGATGCTTTCTTTGCAGCGGCGGCCTTTGCAGTCACCGCCTTGGGAGCCGCTTTTTTGACCGCAGGGTGGGCCACAGCAGCAGTTGGATAGGACACCGCATCGCCCTTTACCATCACCCGCTTTCGCGCCTGCAATTGGGCCAGGGCGTGCGATGTGCGCGCAGACCTGGCACTGGGCTCGCCCAACCAACTTTGCAGCAGCACCAACAGCGCATCCTTCTGCACGGGGCGGTGAGGTGGAGCCAGCCCATCCAGTTGGGCCAGCAGTTGCTGCATGTCTGCCCGCGTGGCCTGGGTGCGGGCCGGAGCAGCTTTTGCAGGCGGAGGCAGTGGTGCCACAGCTTTCGCTGTGGTCTTGACCGTCGCCTCCACCGCAGGGTTCACCGCCGATGGAGGCTCTGGCTGCAGCACTGGCGCTGACTTCAGCACCACGGGCGCCTCGGATACTGCGGGTGCGGCGAGTGGTGCCTGCACTCTGCGGAACCCACGCTGCTGCGCATCAAACCCCAGCTCCCGCGCATGCGCGAGCATGGGTTCATACCCCTGGTCGTTGGAGACGACGAAAAACGTGCCCTCCGACTGGCGGGCCGAAATGTTGGCCGAGATGTATCCGACGTAGTAGGTCAGCTGAAAATCCAGCGCGTTTTTGCCCGTGCCCGTTCTCTGAACGAGCGTCACCTGTTCTGCCCCGTAGACCTGCCGATGACCCGATGCATCCACCGTCTGGCGCGGGCCATGGAACAACCACACATGCGTGCCCTGCGGCACCAGGGCCTGGAGTTCATCGCCCTTGGGCTGCACGTTTTCCCAATCGACGAGCAAGTGCACCCTGGGGGCTGTCGGTGCTGGCATTGCCGCCACAGCGGCAGCGGGCGTGGGAGGCTCCAACTCCGGGTGCTTAGGTGGGTGTTCAAGCGCCTTGGCACGCAGCGTCTGCTCCACGGCCTCTGGCAGATCAACCCCAGCCTGGTCTGCCAGTTGCACCAGACACAACAGCACGTCGGCGATCCCATGGGCCACGCGCTCTTTGTGGACGGGGTCGCGTGCCACACCCCGCGATTCGCTGAGCGTCGTCCACTGGAACAGCTCCAGCAGTCCCGCCGCCTCCACCGTCAGCGCCATGGCTAGGTTCTTTGGCGCGTGGCGAGACTGCCAATCACGGGCTGCAGCAAAACTGCGCAGCCGGGTTTGTAGCGCTGGAAAATCCACCCCCTCACTCCTATTTTCATAGCTGCCAGCGCTTAATTTACGTGCGCCAGAGCCTATTTTTATCAAAACCGCCCCGTCAAACGGGCTCCGTCCCCTCCGCCTCCAGGCTCTTGACCAGCACCGCCGCCTGCGTGCGGCTGTAGCAAGCCAGCTTCTTCAGGATGGCGGTGACATGCACCTTCACGGTGTTCTCGGCCAGGCCCAGCTCGGCGGCGATCTGTTTGTTGAGCAAACCATCCGCCAAACACAGCAGCACGCGGAACTGCTGGGGGGTGAGCTGCGCCAGGCGTGCGGCCAGCTCGGCGTCGGCCTCGGAGCGCTCGGCCGCCATGGGCGGGAACCAGCTGCCGCCGTCGAGCACGGCGGCAATCGCTTCGCCCATGGCCTCGGCGGGGGCCGACTTGGGGATGAAGCCCGCCGCGCCAAACTGCTGCGCGCGGCGGATGACGCGCGGGTGGTCGTTGGACGAGATGATCACCACCGGCAGCTCGGGGTATTCGCCGCGCACATGCAGCAGGGCCGAGAAGCCGCGCGTGCCGGGCATGCTCAGGTCCAGCAGCACCAACTCCACCTCGGGGTGCTCTTGCAGCGCCTGGCCCAGGGTGGCGGCGCTGGCCGCCTCCAGTGTGCGGAACTGCGGCAGGCGCTCGCGCAGCACATGCAGTACGGCAGCGCGGAACAGGGGGTGGTCGTCAGCGACGAGGAGCGTGGGCTCGGACATGGGCTCAGTCTGCCACGGCGCGGGCGGCCTGGGTGGGAAAATGGGGCGCGTGGAGGGGAACGCGAAGGGGCATCACCGCCCCTCCCAGAACGCGGGCCGTGCGTATTGCTGCTTGAGGTAGTCGATCCACAGCCGCACTCTCAGGGGCAAGTGCTTGCGCTGCGGGAACACCACGTAAATGCCGTTGGGCGGCGCAGCAAACTCGCCCAGCACCTCCACCAGGCGCCCGGCTGCGATCTCGGACTCCACCTCCCAAGTGCTGCGCCAGGCAATGCCGTAGCCCGACAGGCACCAGTCATGCAACACCTGGCCGTCGGAGCAATCCAGCGGGCCGCCGGGCTTGAGGTGCAGCACCTCATGGCCGCCCTCAGCTGGGATGCGGAACGCCCAGCCACGCACTTGCGAGGCTTCGCTGGAGAGCGTGAGGCAGTCAAACTGCACCAGCTCGCTCGGGTGGCGGGGCGTGCCGTGGCGCTGCAAATAGGCGGGCGTGGCCACACACAGGCGGCGGTTGTCGGCAATGCGCACGCTCACCAGGGACGAATCGGGCAGGTCCCCCACGCGCACGGCGCAGTCGTAGCCCTCGCCCGCCATGTCCACCACGCGGTCGCTGAGGTTCAGGGAGATGGTCACATCCGGGTGCAACTCACGAAAGCGCGGCACCAGCGGAGCCACATGGCGGCGGCCAAAACCTGCCGGGGCGGTGATGCGCAGTTGCCCCGTGGCTTTCACCCCGCCCGCAGAGACGCTGGCCTCGGCATTCGCCACGTCCGACAGCATGCGCTGGCAGTCCTCCAGGAAGGCACTGCCCTCGTGCGTGAGGCTGATGCGCCGCGTGGTGCGCACCAGCAGCTTCACGCCCAGGTGGGCCTCCAGCGCATCCAGGCGGCGGCCCATGATGGCCGGGGCCACGCCCTCGGCCTTGGCCGCTGCGGTGAGGCTGCCGCGTGTGGCCACCGACACGAACGATTCAAACGCTTTGAGTTTGTCCATGGCCTCACTTTTGCATAAAAGTCATTGGTTTTGAGATTTTGATGATCTTTATATCGTCAAACATTTGCAATACAGTGGCCCACAAGCTGTTCCCCATGCCCCCCTGGCAACTGGGAAAGATCCTCCTTTCAACCATTGCAACCATCGCTAGAGGCAAGCACCATGACCGATCGCACCACCGTCCACGGCCTGCAAGTGGCCAACTCCCTGTTCCGCTTTGTCGAAGACAAGGTGCTGCCCGGCACGGGGGTCGATGCCGCCGCCTTCTGGAAGGGCTTTGATGCCATCGTGGCCGACCTGGCCCCCCGCAACATCGCCCTGCTGGCCGAGCGCGACCGCCTGCAGACCGAGCTGGACACCTGGCACAAGGCCAACCCCGGCCCCATCCAGAACATGGTGGCTTACCGCAGCTTTCTCGAAAAGATCGGCTACCTGGTGCCCCAGCCAGTCGAGGTGAAGGCGACCACCGCCAACGTGGACGACGAGCTGGCCACCCAGGCCGGTCCGCAGCTGGTGGTGCCCATCCTGAACGCGCGCTATGCGCTGAATGCCGCCAACGCCCGCTGGGGCAGCCTGTATGACGCGCTGTATGGCACGGATGCCATCAGCGAAGAAGGCGGTGCGGAAAAGGGCAAGGGCTACAACCCCGTGCGCGGCGCCAAGGTGATCGCCTTTGCACGCCAGGTGTTGGACGACACCGCGCCGTTGGCCAGCGGCTCGCACAAGGACTCCACCGGCTACCGCGTCGAAGACGGCCATCTGGTCGTGTCACTGGCCAACGGCAGCACCACAGGCCTCAAGGACGCGTCGCAGTTCAAGGGCTACCAGGGCGATGCCGCCACGCCGTCGTCGGTGCTGCTGCAGCACAACGGCCTGCACCTGGACATCCAGATCGACCGCGCAACGCCCATCGGCCAGACCGACGCCGCGGGCGTAAGCGACCTGGTGCTCGAAGCGGCCCTGTCCACCATCCTGGACCTGGAAGATTCCGTGGCCGCCGTGGACGCCGAGGACAAGGTGCTGGGCTACAGCAACTGGCTGGGCATCATCCAGGCCACGCTGACCGAGCAGGTTGCCAAGGGCGGCAAGACCTTCACACGCGGGCTGAACCCTGACCGTGTTTACACGGCCCCCCAAGGCGGAGAAGTGCGCCTGCATGGCCGCTCGCTGATGTTCCTGCGCAATGTGGGCCACCTGATGACGAACCCGGCCATCCTCTGGACCGACGCGCAAGGTGCTGTGCGCGAAATCCCCGAAGGCATCATGGATGCCGTGGTGACCACGGCGATTGCACTGCACGACCTGCAGGGCCATGGACAAAACGGCATCCGCAACTCCCGCAAGGGCAGCGTCTACATCGTCAAGCCCAAGATGCACGGCCCCGCCGAAGTGGGCTTTGCCGCTGAACTCTTCGGCCGCGTCGAGAAGCTGCTGGGCCTGCCCGACAGCACCGTCAAGCTGGGCATCATGGACGAAGAGCGCCGCACCTCCGTCAACCTCAAGGCCTGCATTGCCGCCGCATCGAGCCGCGTGGCCTTCATCAACACCGGCTTCCTGGACCGCACCGGCGACGAGATGCACACCGCCATGCTGGCCGGCCCGATGATCCGCAAGGGCGACATGAAGACCAGCGCCTGGATCCAGTCGTACGAGAAGAACAACGTGCTGGTGGGCCTGAGCTGTGGCCTGCGCGGCAAGGCGCAGATCGGCAAGGGCATGTGGGCCATGCCCGACCTGATGGCCGAGATGCTCAAGCAGAAGATTGGCCACCCCAAGGCCGGTGCCAACACCGCCTGGGTGCCCAGCCCCACGGGCGCCACGTTGCACGCGCTGCACTATCACCAGGTCAAGGTGAGCGACATCCAGATCGAGCTGGAAAAGACCGACGTGAACGCCGAGCGCGACAACCTGCTGACCGGCCTGCTGACCATCCCCGTCACTGGCACCCCGAACTGGACGGAGGCCGAAAAGCAGCAAGAGCTGGACAACAACGCCCAGGGCATTCTGGGCTACGTGGTGCGCTGGGTGGACCAGGGCGTGGGCTGCTCGAAGGTGCCCGACATCAACGACGTGGGCCTGATGGAAGACCGCGCCACGCTGCGCATCAGCAGCCAACACATGGCCAACTGGCTGCACCACGGCGTGGTGACCGAGGCCCAAGTGCGCGAAACCTTCGAGCGCATGGCCGCCAAGGTGGACAAGCAAAACGCTGGCGATGCGCTCTACCAGCCCATGGCCGGCCACTTCGACACCAGCATGGCCTACCAGGCTGCGTGCGATCTGGTCTTCAAAGGCAAGGAGCAGCCCAGCGGCTACACCGAACCGCTGCTGCATGCCTGGCGCCTGAAGGTGAAGGCCTCTGCAAAGTAAGAGGCCACTATAAAAACAATAGCTGCTAGCGCTTATAAATAAAGCGCTAGCAGCTATTTTTATGAATAGCGCATACAGCCCATCGCCCCAATCCACCCGCACAGCCAACGCGGCCTGCGTGGCATTTAAAAGACAAGTACTCTGGCAAACGCGCGGTGCACCTCAAGTTTGAAATGGAGGATGTCGAAAATAGAAGTGAGTAACCACCCTTGATTCGACATGCACATCCACCACCTCTCCATCGGCAGCCGCTTGGCACTGGCGTTTTCTGCCGTGATTTTCCTCACGGCGGCCATTTTGGGCATCGGCATCTGGCAGCTGCAGGCCATTGCCAGCGAGACCGACGCCATGATGGAGCGGCCGCTGACCAAGGAGCGCCTGGTCTCCGACTGGTACCGCACCATCCACACCAGCGTGCGCCGCACCACCGCAGTGGCCAAGAGCTCCGATCCGTCTCTGGCCACCTTCTTCGCCCCTGAAAACGCAGAGGCCTCGCGCAACTCCACAGAGCAGCAAAAGCAAATCGAGGCCCTGCTGGAGACGCCCGAGGAAAAGGCTCTGTTTGCCACGTTGTCGCAAGCCCGCCAGCGCTACATTGCAGCACGCGACGCGGTGAACAAAGCCAAAGCCGATGGTCAGGCCGAGGAGGCAGAAAAACGCTTCAACAGCGATTTCCGCCCCGCAGGCGCGGCTTATCTGGACAGCCTGCAAGCCCTGCTGGACCAGCAGCGCGCCAGCATCAATACCGCCGCAGCGAACGTGCAAAGCGGCTACACCCGGGGCCGCGTGCTCATGATCAGCCTGGGCGCGTTGGCACTGCTCACCGCTACGGCTCTGGCGTACATCATCACCCGCAGCATCACCCGCCCCCTGCACCGCGCCGTGGTGGTGGCCCAGACGGTGGCCAGTGGCGACCTGAGCACGCAGGCCGGTGCCGCTGCCAGCGCCCGCGACGAAACCGGCCAACTGCTGCGCGCACTGGACGCCATGAGCGAGCAACTGCGCTCCACCGTCGGGCAAGTGCGCCAGGGGCAGAGACGATTGCGCTGGCCTCCAGCGAAATTGCGCGGGGCAATCTGGACCTGTCCAGCCGCACGGAAGAGCAGGCCAGTGCGCTGCAAGAGACGGCTGCGTCCATGGAGCAGATGACCGCAACCGTGCGGCAAAACGCGGACAACGCCCGGCAGGCCAACCAACTGGCACAAGACGCCTCCAGCCTGGCCCAACGGGGTGGCACCGTGGTGGGCAATGTGGTGAGCACGATGGGCGGCATCCACACCGCCTCCCGCAAAATCGTGGACATCATCTCGGTCATCGATGGCATTGCCTTCCAAACCAACATCCTGGCCCTGAACGCGGCCGTGGAAGCCGCCCGCGCAGGCGAGCAGGGGCGAGGCTTTGCCGTAGTGGCTGGCGAGGTCCGCACCCTGGCCCAGCGCAGTGCGGCGGCGGCCAAGGAGATCAAGGGGCTGATCGACGACTCGGTGCAGCAAGTGGACGCGGGCAACCGCCTGGTGGAAGAAGCCGGGACCGTCATCCGCGACGTCGTGAGCGGCGTGCAGCGCGTGACCCACATCGTGGGCGAGATCAGCGCGGCCAGCCAGGAACAGACGGGCGGCCTGGAGCAGGTGAACCGGGCCATCGCCCAAATGGACCAGGTCACCCAGCAAAATGCCGCCCTGGTGGAAGAAGCCGCCGCCGCCACAGGTTCGCTGGAATCCCAGGCCACTCAACTGGTGCAGGCCGTGGCGGTGTTCAGTTTGGGCAATGCAGACACCGGCCGGCTGCAGCGCCATCCCGGCGCTGCGTTGTCCATCGCGGCCTGACACCGGGCACGGCCCCCTCGGCCGAGGGCTGGCAAAAAAGCACGCCAGCCCCCCTACACTGCACGAGCCCTCTCCCCCTCATCCCGATTGAACGCCGTGACCCCAGACCCATCGTCGTGCCCCCTGTGCGGCCAAAGCAACCAGTGCGCCATGGAAGCGGGGCTGGGCATTGAGGCGTGCTGGTGCACCGCGACCCCCATTGAGCCCACGGCATTGCAGGCCATCCCCCAAGCTTCGCAAGGTAGGGCCTGCCTGTGCCCCGCCTGCGCCACCCGGGCCCACCCGCCACAGGGTGGCGGGCCAGCCAAGACAAACCCGAGTGGGCACTAGGCACGGACCACGCCGATATGATGGGCCTTTAGCGTTTTCAACCCGAAAGGACTCCCCCATGCCCACCTATCACATCGAAATGATGGAAGGCCGCACGATCGAGCAGAAAAAAAAGCTCGTCGCAGAAATCACCCGCGTCTCGGTCGAAATTCTGGGCGGCTCGCCCGAGTCAGTCGACATTCTCATTACCGATGTGAAGCGGGAAAACTGGGCCACCGGCGGAACGCTGTGGACTGAGCGCAGCTAACCCCCACCCTGACCGGGATTTCCATGGACACGCAACCATCCAGCTCGCTGGCCGTATTGAAAGAACGCTACGGCCAACGCTATCGGTGGTTGCTGCTGCTTTCGGTGATGGTGGGCACCATGGCCTCCATCATGTCGTCCACCATTGTGAATGTGGCCATCCCGGACATGAGCCATTACTTCACGCTGGGACAAGAGCGCGCCCAATGGGTGACCTCTGGCTTCATGGTCGCCACCACCGTGTCCATGCTGACCACCCCGTGGCTGTTGGCTCGCTATGGGTACCGGGCTACGTATGTGGGCGCCATGCTCATCCTGCTGCTCGGTGGCGTAGGGGGTGGGTTGGCACAGAATTTTGGCCTGGTCTTGCTGGCCCGCGTGGCAGAAGGCCTGGCCGCCGGGGTCGTGCAGCCCATTCCTGCCGTCATCATTCTTTATGCATTTCAGCCCCATGAACAAGGCCGCGCCAGCGGTATCTTTGGCATGGGGGTGGTGCTGGCACCAGCGATTGGCCCCAGCATTGGCGGCCTGCTGGTCGACTGGTTCGGCTGGCGCTCCATCTTCTTCATGGTGGTGCCGCTGTGCCTGGCCTCCATCTGGCTGGCCTACCGGTTTGTGCCCATGACAGCCCCGGGGGAGTTCCTGCCAATCGATCCGGTGAAGGGCTGGACTGGCGCGGCCTGCTACTGGGCACAGTGGGGACCTTGTGCTTGCTCAACGGGCTGGTGTCGCTGCATGGCGGCACGGGCGCGGAAGCGGGCGTCTTGCTGCTAGTGGCGGTGGGAGCCTTTTTCGGGTTCATCGCCTGGCAAAAGCGCATGGCGAGCTTGGGAAAAAAGCCGTTGATGGATTTACGGCTCTTCCAATTTCGCCAATTTGCGATGGGCAGCATCGTGGCCTTTATCTACGGCACCGCCCTGTTTGGCTCCACCTATCTGCTGCCGGTGTTCATGCAGCTGGGGCTGGAGCTCACTCCCTCGCACGTGGGCACGTTGATGCTGCCGGCAGGCATTGTTTTGGCCATCACCATTGCCTGGGTGGGCCGCCTGGCAGACCGCCATCCCACCCATGTCCTGGTCAGTGCGGGCCTGGCACTGCTAGCCGCCTCGTTCGCGCTCATGCTGCTGATCGGCTTGCAGTCCACGCTGTGGATGCTTATCGCATTCGCCATCCTCGGGCGCATTGGCCTGGGCTTCATTCTTCCCTCGCTCAACCTGGGAGCCATGCGCCCGCTGGACAAGGCGCTGATTTCTCAAGGTTCCAGCGCTATCGGCTTTGTGCGCATGCTCGGTGGCGCAGCTGGCGTGAGCCTGTGCGGCATTGTTCTGGAGTGGCGCATCGCCGCCCATGGCGCATCCTTGTCGCTAGGCCCCAGCAATCCCCAAAGGGTCGCAGCCTTCGGAGAGACCTTCCTCATGCTGGCCGCGCTGTGCCTGATCGCCATGGTGGCCGCGTGGCAATTGCGAGAAAAACCCGCAGCCGACCCAAAATCTGCAAACTAACATTTAATCGCGCTCATCATGTGCCAACTGCTGGGAATGAACTCCAACACGCCCACGGACGTGACTTTCAGTTTCAAGGGCTTTGCCCAACGGGGCGGCAACACCGCCGACCACTCCGACGGCTGGGGCATCGCATTTTTTGAAGATCGGGGCCTCAGGCACTTTGTGGACCATTTGCCTGCGGTGGATTCGCCGATTGCAGACCTGATTCGGCGTTATCCCATCAAAAGCCGCAACGTCATTGCCCACATCCGCAAGGCCACCCAGGGCGTGGTCGCCCTGCAAAACTGCCACCCTTTCGTGCGCGAGCTGTGGGGGCGCTATTGGGTGTTTGCCCACAACGGCGATCTGAAAGACTTCCGCCCCCGGTTGCACTCCCATTTCCATCCCGTGGGCAACACCGACAGCGAACATGTTTTTTGTTGGCTGATGCAGGAGTTGGCCAAGTCACATGCCTGCTTGCCACCGATTGACGAGCTCACACTGACTCTCAAAGAGCTCACACGCTACATTGCGCCCCATGGGACGTTCAATTGCTTGCTCTCCAATGGTGAGGCCTTGTGGGCCCACGCCACAACCCAGCTTCATTACATCGAGCGCCAGCACCCCTTCAGCGAGGCGCAACTGTCTGACGAAGATGTACGCATTGACTTCGCCAAAGAAACGCAACCCACAGACCGTGTGGCCATCATCGTCACAGCGCCGCTGACCAACAACGAGCGCTGGATCGCCTTCAACGCTGGCGAATTGGCTGTTTTTGCTGATGGGGTGAGGCGAAGCTGATTGAGCTGTCCGCAGCCCCGACACAACGAGTACACAGAACAAGCGATATGGCTTACTTGGTGCAGGCGTCCAAAGGCGAGGGTGTTGGGTACCCGAGAAGCAGCCACGAGAGCAACGCTAGCGTGTGGCCATCAGCGGTTGGGGATAGTGTTCATTTCGATAGCCCCAAACGCAAAACCCCCCAATCCGTTGGGACTGGGGGGTATTGGGGCTATAAGAGCCTGACGATGACCTACTTTCACACGGGAACCCGCACTATCATCGGCGCAAAGTCGTTTCACTGTCCTGTTCGGGATGGGAAGGAGTGGTACCAACTTGCTATGGTCATCAGGCATAACTTGGTGCTGGGCTGTTCGTGGAACAGCCTGGCGAATTCATAGAGTTTGGAATCAGATTTTATGTGTTTTGACTGCGTCAACTTGGCATAACAATCTTTGAGCTTTTCACACAAGCATGACTGCTTGAGCGTTGGCTATCAAAGTTATAGGGTCAAGCCTCACGAGCAATTAGTATCAGTTAGCTTAACGCATTACTGCGCTTCCACACCTGACCTATCAACGTCCTGGTCTTGAACGACTCTTTAGGGGGCTCAAGGCCCCGGCAGATCTCATCTTGAAACGAGTTTCCCGCTTAGATGCTTTCAGCGGTTATCTCTTCCACACTTAGCTACTCGGCAATGCCACTGGCGTGACAACCGATACACCAGAGGTGTGTCCACTCCGGTCCTCTCGTACTAGGAGCAGGCTTCCTCAAATCTGCAGCGCCCACGGAAGATAGGGACCAAACTGTCTCACGACGTTTTAAACCCAGCTCACGTACCTCTTTAAATGGCGAACAGCCATACCCTTGGGACCGGCTACAGCCCCAGGATGAGATGAGCCGACATCGAGGTGCCAAACACCGCCGTCGATATGAACTCTTGGGCGGTATCAGCCTGTTATCCCCAGAGTACCTTTTATCCGTTGAGCGATGGCCCTTCCATACAGAACCACCGGATCACTATGTCCTGCTTTCGCATCTGCTCGACTTGTCAGTCTCGCAGTTAAGCACGCTTATGCCATTGCACTATCGTCACGATGTCCGACCGTAACTAGCGTACCTTCGAACTCCTCCGTTACGCTTTGGGAGGAGACCGCCCCAGTCAAACTGCCTACCATGCACTGTCCCCGATCCAGATAATGGACCTAGGTTAGAACCTCAAACACACCAGGGTGGTATTTCAACGTTGGCTCCATGAGAACTAGCGTCCTCACTTCAAAGCCTCCCACCTATCCTACACAGATCTGTTCAAAGTCCAATACAAAGCTACAGTAAAGGTTCATGGGGTCTTTCCGTCTTTCCGCGGGGAGATTGCATCATCACAAACATTTCAACTTCGCTGAGTCTCAGGAGGAGACAGTGTGGCCATCGTTACGCCATTCGTGCAGGTCGGAACTTACCCGACAAGGAATTTCGCTACCTTAGGACCGTTATAGTTACGGCCGCCGTTTACTGGGACTTCAATCAAGAGCTTGCACCCCATCATTTAATCTTCCAGCACCGGGCAGGCGTCACACCCTATACGTCCACTTTCGTGTTTGCAGAGTGCTGTGTTTTTATTAAACAGTCGCAGCCACCGATTTTTTGCAACCCCTTTGGGCTCCCTCTGTACGAGTTCACCTACTTGGGGCATACCTTCTCCCGAAGTTACGGTATCAATTTGCCGAGTTCCTTCTCCTGAGTTCTCTCAAGCGCCTTAGAATACTCATCTCGCGCACCAGTGTCGGTTTGCGGTACGGTCGTCAATAGCTGAAGCTTAGTGGCTTTTCCTGGAAGCAGGGTATCACTCACTTCGTCTGCAAGCAGACTCGTTATCACCCCTCA
Organism: Acidovorax sp. 1608163; assembly: GCF_003669015.1. Classification (NCBI taxonomy): domain Bacteria; kingdom Pseudomonadati; phylum Pseudomonadota; class Betaproteobacteria; order Burkholderiales; family Comamonadaceae; genus Acidovorax; species Acidovorax sp. 1608163. The sequence goes on along the minus strand of NZ_CP033069.1, from coordinate 375,830 downwards.
TCTAAGCCCGGCGGATTTGCCTACCAGGCACGACTACAGGCTTGAACCAACATATCCAACAGTTGGCTGAGCTAACCTTCTCCGTCCCCACATCGCACTATTGATCGGTACAGGAATATTGACCTGTTTCCCATCAGCTACGCATCTCTGCCTCGCCTTAGGGGCCGACTCACTCTACGCCGATGAACGTTGCGTAGAAAACCTTGCGCTTACGGCGAGGGGGCTTTTCACCCCCTTTAACGCTACTCATGTCAGCATTCGCACTTCTGATACCTCCAGCATCCGTTACCAGACACCTTCACAGGCCTACAGAACGCTCTCCTACCACGTGCAATAAATTGCACATCCGCAGCTTCGGTAACTGGCTTAGCCCCGTTACATCTTCCGCGCAGGACGACTCGATCAGTGAGCTATTACGCTTTCTTTAAATGATGGCTGCTTCTAAGCCAACATCCTGACTGTTTTAGCCTTCCCACTTCGTTTCCCACTTAGCCAATTTTAGGGACCTTAGCTGGCGGTCTGGGTTGTTTCCCTCTTGAGTCCGGACGTTAGCACCCGGTGCTCTGTCTCCCAAGCTGTACTCGTCGGTATTCGGAGTTTGCATAGGTTTGGTAAGTCGCCATGACCCCCTAGCCTAAACAGTGCTCTACCCCCGACGGTAATACTTGAGGCACTACCTAAATAGTTTTCGGAGAGAACCAGCTATTTCCAAGTTTGTTTAGCCTTTCACCCCTATCCACAGCTCATCCCCTAGTTTTGCAACACTAGTGGGTTCGGACCTCCAGTACCTGTTACGGCACCTTCATCCTGGCCATGGATAGATCACTTGG